>CAVQUQ010000007.1:0-309035 GCA_963716835.1 uncultured Alphaproteobacteria bacterium
GCCAATCCGCAAGTGTCAGCCAGGGCGCGATACTCCAATAGGAGCGCGCAGCGCCTGAGGGTGAGGGAAGGACGAAGACGTCGGGGAACTCGGGCACTGTCGGAGACTGCCGACCGTAGTGGATGGCGCGAGTCGCGTTTCGACCGAGCCAGATGCTGGCGGCCTTCTTGCTGGTAAAGGCGATGGCGCGCGGCCGCCAGCGGCGCACGTTCGCCTTGAATTGCTCAGCGTCGAACTCGTGTTTGGCGATCTGATGATCCATGCCAGCGCCGAGCTTCGACATGTCGGTCAGGCCGATGCCGAGTGCGAGCAGATCGCGAAACTCGCGCGGCTCAAAGAGTTGTGGTGTCAACCCGATTTCGTGCAAGGTGCGCCAGAAGCCATTGCCGGGACCGGCGTAGTAGCGGCCCAGCTCGGCCGAGCGCTTCCCCGCCGCCGTGCCGACGAAGACGATGCGGAGGTCGGGTGCGAGAAGATCGGGGAGTTTATGTGATGTCGGCGTCCTTCCGCTTCTCAATATCGAATTGGTGGGCCCGTATTGGTCCCTCCTCGAAGTATCCCCAAAGAGTTGCCGCCTCTTTCATGCGAGTATCAAAGTGACCCATCGTTGCGTGGGCGGATCCTAGAAACACAAGCTCCGTTTCCTCGACCAAATTTGTAGTGATCTGCAAGAACCTCCGCACTTCATCTACGCGTGGCTGAATGATGCCGTCCGCATCGAGGGGATGTGCAAGAACCTTGTTGCGAAGGTCTATGAGCCTTTCCCGAAGGCGATAAAGTTCAGGCTCTCTCGGGCACTCTTTTGACCAATGGCGTGACACAAGGTTCCGCACCGACTGGATACGTATGGGTTGCCTTGCAACTTCTGTTTCTATGAGAAAATCTTGATAGCCACTCTTAAGAAACCAGGCCCGCTCGTTAGAAAAGTACATAACGCATCATCCCAAAACAATCGAGCAATTGCGCACAGGCTGTATGCATCTCGATCGTGATCCGTCATGCGAAAGAGCGTGAGCAGCCCATCTCGAACTAGCGTGACTTGCAGGACTTCGGCTTGGCCGCTGAGCCCAAGATGGCTTAGCGCCTCTCGAAGGTCTAACCGATCAACATTGGTATTGCCGTTGAGAGCCTCCCAGAGTGCCCAAGTTCGTTGCACCCAGAGAGCCTCGCGACGCAAACGCTCGGCAATACGTTTGCCTTCTGCAATCTGCTTTTCGAATGGCTGCCCCATCGGAGGTCTCTTTGCACACCGTACGCCGTCGCGTGTGCCTGGCATCCAGCGTGTCAGGTGGCAAACATACGGCTCACGACAAACACGGCCAGCAGCGCAAAGATTAGCAGGTCCGAGATCAGCGCGACCTGCTCCTTGGCGTTGCGCTCGCCGCGCATCATGTGGCCGACCCCGGCAAGCCCGTAGTAGAGCCCGCCCGCGAGCGCGGCCGGCACGACCCACTGCGGCACCGCGAGGCTCGCGAGCCCGAGCGTGCCCATCGCCAGGTTTCCGAACCCGACCTCGCGCACGATCGCGTGCGACGCCGGGTCCTTGATGCCGAAGATGCTTCCGGCCGTGAACTCGGGCCGCGCCACCTGCATGACGCCGGCGAGGAAAAGTCTGACGCCGCGCGGCCCAGAACGTGAACCACTTGCCGATGAGTTCCATGAGCGACGCCGGGCTCGCCAGCACCAGCGCCTCGATCGCCACGCACGCCGCGGGAATGACGAGCAGCAGAAGGACGATGGCCGCGAGATACATATCCGACCGTCGCTTTCGCACGTGCCCCGGCTGAGCACGCATCTCCACCGCTTGCGCCGGACCAGCCTTCGGCACCGACGCCGCAACCGTTCGCCCGCCGGCAAGATCACCTAGGCGACATTCACTCCATAGGCTTCCGTGAACGCAACGGTAGCATAGAGGTTGGACGCATATCCGAAGCCCTTATCGCCCCACAGAACCAGTGCCCCAACTGTTTCGGATGATGAACATGTTCGGATCATACCCGACCATGGCGACTGCGTGTCCGCCGTCCGCCGACGCTGCATCGTAGACGTCGAGCTTGCCGCCGGTCGCCTTGGCGTTCATCCATGTCCTGTCGCAATTGAGCCGCGTGAGGATCGGCCCCTTGGTCGCGAGCCATTGCCGCCACTGCGCCAAATCGCGGCCGAGATTGATGTAGCTCGCGATCTTCAACTGCGCGGCAATCGCATAGAAAGTCTCCTCCTCGCCCTGATAGAGCTTCCCGGAAGCAAAAGGCAGCACCGCATCAGCGACACAGCCGAATTTGCGGGCGACATCGAGAGCCGCCTTGAGGCTCGTGCCCTCGAGCTCGATGAACGTCGACGGCCGCGTGTCGAACTCGTCGGTCTCCTTGGCCGCCATCCAGACGAAGCGCGGTGACAGCAGTTCTGAGGTCCTCAACCGATTGGCCTTCACGAAGTGCCAGCGCAGGACCGAGTCCGCCGTTGCCCATCCGACGCAGGATCCGGTCGAGCCCTGATCGTTGATCGTCCACCAAGCCTCCCGCAGATCCTTGGCGGGCGGAACGGCTGCTGCGGGAACCAGGCCGGCGGCCAACGCATGGTCGAACCGCCAGTCCATTTCCGTGTCGCGCGAAGGGATACAGTTGAGAACGCGAACAACCGAGGCCGTGGTTGCTGTGAGGCCGGGAGAAGCGGGCGAGGGTGAGGTTTTGCGGCGCGGAGTGCGGGGGGCGTGCTTTTTTGCTGCGCGTGCCATTTTAATGCCTCCGATCAAAAAATTTGCAGAATGTAAAACGAAGCAATTTGGCCAAGTTAGCTAGGCCAGCTAACAGCGGCCGGGAGCATTATCGCCCCTGCTGCAATGAAGTCAAAAGGCTGCTTGCTGAGGCGGCAGCTCAGGCGTCTCGATCGCCCGTCCGGGAGGGCTTCTATCTTCAGCGGAGCGCCTTGTCGGGCGCTTTTGCGGTGTCCGCCTCTACATACACCTCCCCGCCCATGTCGCGGAACGCGCTCGCCGCTCATCTCGGCCATGGTCTCGGCGTGTTCCTTAGTTATGTGATCCTCGGCGGAGCCGTCTCCGTTGAAGTAGCATCGTCGTTGGACGGGAGAGCTGGATGCGCTCGAAGATCGCCGCACTCGCCGCAGTGCTTGGCCTTTGGTCCGTCATGGCCTCTGAGGCCGTCGCGGACGATGCGGCCGCCAAGACCGCGTGGGATTTTACCTTCACGGCGATCGAAGGCGGGCCCATGCCTTTTGCAAATTTCAGGGGCAAGGTGCTCTTGGTGGTGAACACCGCGTCCTTCTGCGGGTACACAAAGCAGTACAAAGCGCTTCAGGCTCTGCATGCGAAGTATGAGAGCCAGGGCTTCGCCGTCATCGGCGTGCCTTCGAACGACTTCGGCGAGCAGGAGCCGAACGCGCCGGGCGAGATCAAGAATTTCTGCCAGGGCATCTACGGCGTCACCTTCCCCCTGACGGACAAGAACGTCGTCTCGGGCGAGAACGCGCATCCGTTCTACAAATGGGCGCGCGAAGAGCTCGGCTGGCTCAACGCGCCGAAATGGAACTTTCACAAGTATCTCGTCGGCCGCGACGGGCGTCTCGTGACGTCCTTCTATTCCATGACCGAGCCGGATTCGGAGCGGGTTATCGCGGCGGTCGAGGCGGAGCTGGCGAAGCCGCCCGCAGCGAATATCAATTGATCGATGGAATAGCGGCGCCGGGAAGGCTTACGTCAGCGCATCCTTGTCGACGTACACCTCGCCGCCCATCTCGCGGAACTTGTCGCTCATTTCCGCCATGCCCTCGGCCTTCTCGTTGAGCCGCGCCGCATAGTCGCGCACCTGTTGCGTGATCTCCATCGAGCAGAACTTGGGCCCGCACATGGAGCAGAAGTGCGCCACCTTGTGTGCGTCCTTGGGCAGCGTCTCGTCGTGGAAGGCCTGCGCCGTGTCGGGGTCGAGCGACAGGTTGAACTGGTCCTCCCAGCGGAACTCGAAGCGCGCGCGGGAGAGCGCATCGTCGCGCAGTTGCGCCGCCGGATGCCCCTTGGCGAGATCGGCCGCGTGCGCCGCGATTTTGTAGGTGATGACGCCCGTCTTCACGTCGTCGCGGTTCGGCAGCCCCAGATGCTCCTTCGGCGTCACGTAGCAGAGCATCGCGCAGCCGTACCAGCCGATCATGGCCGCGCCGATGCCGCTCGTGATGTGGTCGTAGCCGGGCGCGATGTCGGTCGTGAGCGGCCCCAACGTGTAGAACGGAGCTTCCCCGCATTCGCGAAGCTGCTTCTCCATGTTGACCTTGATCTTGTGCATCGGCACGTGGCCGGGGCCCTCGATCATGACCTGGCAGCCCTTGGCCCAGGCGATCCTGGTCAGCTCGCCCAAGGTCTCGAGCTCCGCGAATTGGGCCCTGTCGTTGGCGTCCGCGATCGAGCCTGGGCGCAGGCCGTCACCGAGCGAGAAGGAGACGTCGTAGGCGCGGCAGATGTCGCAGATGTCCGCGAAGCGCTCGTAGAGGAAGCTCTCGCGGTGATGGGCGAGGCACCACTTGGCCATGATCGAGCCGCCGCGCGACACGATCCCCGTCACGCGACTGGCGGTGAGCGGCACGTAGCGCGAGCCGCACGCCGGCGTGGATGGTGAAATAGTCGACGCCCTGCTCGGCCTGCTCGATCAGCGTATCGCGGTAGATCTCCCACGTGAGCTTGACGGGATCGCCGCCGCACTTCTCGAGCGCCTGGTAGATCGGCACCGTGCCGATCGGCACCGGCGAGTTGCGGATGATCCATTCGCGCGTAGTGTGGATGTTGCGCCCAGTCGAGAGGTCCATGACCGTGTCGGCGCCCCAGCGGATCGCCCACACCATCTTCTCGACCTCCTCCTCGACTGAGGAGGTGACCGCGGAATTGCCGATGTTGGCGTTGATCTTGACCAGGAAGTTGCGGCCGATGATCATCGGCTCGAGCTCGCCGTGGTTGATGTTGGCCGGGATGATGGCGCGGCCGCGCGCGATCTCGTCGCGCACGAACTCGGGCGTGATGTGGGTGGGAATTGCGGCGCCGAAGCTTTCTCCGTCCTCGAGCGCCGCGTGCGCCCGCTCCAACATGGCCTTTCGGCCCATGTTCTCTCTCTCCGCGACGAAGGCCATCTCCTTGGTGATGACGCCCGCGCGCGCATATTCGAGCTGCGTTACGGGCTTGCCGGGTAGCCCGCGAAAGGGCCGCGGCTTGTTCGGGAAGTCGCGCGCGAGACGGGCGCCTGTGACGTTGCCGTTGTCCTCGGGACGCACGGCGCGCCCCTCGTAGACCTCGACGCCGCCGCGCTCCGCAATCCACGCTGCACGATGCCGCGCGAGACCGCGCGCGACATCGATCGTGGCGCCGGCGTCCGTGTACGCGCCCCGACGAATCGTAGACGCGAAACGCCGGTTTGCCGCTTGTCTCCGACAAGGCCTCGCCGCTCGTCTCCGAGAGCGCGATCTCGCGCAACGGCACGCGCAGGTCCGGCTGCCCCTCCGGCGACGAGTAGACCTTGGATGACGCGGGAAGCGGCCCCGTCGTCACCTTCGGCACCTCGACCTCGGACACACGCGTGATCTTGTTCATCGACGCAATCCTCTCAACGCTGGGCCGTGCAGCATCCGCTGCGAGCGGCGCGGTCGTCCGGCGACCAGGACTGGCGAAGGAGAAGATGCGCGCCCGTCCCTTCGCCGGCATGACCCGGATCAGGTTCGAAGGGTGCTCACGTTCGATTGCGCGATCTCAGCCGGATGACCGGCGCCCCTGGGAACGGTACGACTTTGAGGCGGGAAATGTTGCGTTGCAAGTCCCACGTCCGCGCAGCACCCCGAATGGCGCAAAAAAGGGCCGCGGATCGCGGCCCTGGGTGCGTAGCGTGGTGGTGCGTAGCGTGGCTAATTTTGAGGCGTTGCTGTCAGGAGCAGCTCTGGCGCGCCTCGGAGGCTCGGATCGCATCGATGGTTTGCCTCTCCATCTTCGAGAGCGGCACGTCTTCTTCCACGTCGTAGCTGCAGCCGCCGATGCCGAAGTAGGTGACGGCGCGCTCCGTCGTGAAGCAGTAGCCGTTGTTCTTGTAGATCTGGTTGCGCATCACCCACAGCTCCTGGCAGTCGTAGGCGTCGCCCTGGACGTCGCCGGCTGCGGCCGGCCTGGTGAAGGCGAGCGGAACGAGGACGAGCGCCGCGGCGAGGGCGGCGATGACCGGCGTCTTCACGTCGGGTCTCCTTGAGAATTTCGCTTTGGATCTTGCGAGTTGAGGGAAGGCGCGATCGACAGGCGGAGCAGCATTTGCTGCCCCGCCCTCGGCGCTGCCTCGCTCCCGCCAGCGTGGTTGGCGCGCGAGGCAACGCGTATCGCGTGCTTATGGTCCGGCCCGGTCCGGCTTAGCGGCCGAAGCGAGGCATCCACCACACGCGATGCCACCGGTCGTTCGACTCGCTCGCAATGTCGTAGCCGGCCTTATTCTGCATCTTGTTGAGTATGCGCCGGTCCTTCTTCGAAAGGTAGCCGTCACTCTTGAGGACGCTCTCGACCTTCGAGATCTTGCGCTGCTCGTTGCGCAGCTTGAGCCCCTCGGTCCAGGTAATGGAGCCGTCCTGACGGCCCTCTTCGATCTTGTAGTACTGATGCTCGCGCCGGTCATCGGCTTTGCCGGCGAAAGCCGCTGCAGACGACGTCGCGATGAGAGCAATTGCGAGAGTGCCGATCCTAAACATGTGTCCTATCTCCAGTCTATTCCGTCCGGCGAGGCCCGGCCTCATGCCGGGCGCCGATGACGTGCAAACTAGAGGGGACGCCTTGAACCCCGACTGAACGCATGTTTCATCGCCCATTCATCCTGCAGGGACGCGGTGCGCGCGCGTGAGGCGGCGTCTAGAGCAAAAGATGTGATTGTTCCCTCGTGCCGCAAAGCGCCGGCAAGGCTGAGCGCTCCGCAAAGAAAAACGCCCAACCCCGGGGGGCGGGGCTGGGCGTTGTAGCGCTTTCGCGCGTAGCGCCGGGAGGGAAGCCGGCGCTCCAGGCAATGTCCTCGGTTAGACGGGGGGAGCTACCGATAAAATGACATCACCTGACTAGCGTTGACATAAGCGCAACACGCCAGCTTTCAATAGGGGCCGATCGCACTAATCACGAAAAGTTTACTAAGTCGGACCCCGTTATCCCCAACTTAGGTATTGCCAGCCGCAGAAAAGGCTGAACGCGCCCGGCAGGCCCGATTCTCTGGGCTCTGGGCTAGGGATGAAACTTGTTCAGGCTCACCGGCTCGATCTTGAACAGCTTGCCATCGAGATCTTCGCCCGTGACGAGCTGCGAGACCTCGACACGCGTATCCACGCCCTGGGGGTCCGTCGTCACCCATTCCTTGAGTTGGAGCTCGGGCTGGGTGGAGATGAAGAGCTTGATCTTGCCTGGCGCGTCCGGGCTCTTGTCCTGCAAGGCCAGCACGATGAGGTCCTCGGCCTCCTGCAGCTCGACGATCTTGGCATCGCGCGCAATGTCCACGTCCTGGCGCAGGAGGATGCGGAACGGCGTCTGATCGAGCGCCACGCGATCCTCGTTGTTGAGATCGAGATCCTGGATGGCGAGATATTCGCCGTCCGAGATGACGACCTGCTTCGAGGGCAGCGAGTAATCGAAGCGGAAACGGCCTGGGCGCTTGATGTAGAATTTGCCCTTCATCGGCTTGCTGTCGGCGGCGGTCTGCACGAACGCCCCCTTGAGGCTCACGAGCGCGCCGAAATACGCGCTGACCTTCTTGACCGTTTCGAGCTGCTTGTCGTCGAGCGTGAGGCCGACGCCTTTGTTCGGCGCCACCTCGGCGTTCCAGCCCGTGTTGTCGCCGACCGCCGCCGCGCCGACACCGGCTGCGCTCGGTGGTGTCGCCGCGCCGACACCGGCGCCCGCAGCACTCGGCGGTGTCGCCGGCACCGGTGCCGGGACTTTCAGAGCGGGTTCCTCGGCCGGCTTCTGCTCCTCCGCATGCGCCGACGACTGGCGCCGAAAGGGCGAGCAAAGCGAGGCTCAAGAGAGACAAGGTATGCTTCATTCCAATGCCCATATGGTCCCCAGTAACCCGTGCCGGACGGGAATCCCGATGCGGCTGACTGACCCCAACATTGCGACGAGATCTAGGCAAGCGCCGCCGGATCGGATCGCTGCATAGGCAAGCGGTCGGCAAGGCCGAATCCCCGTGCTTCCGTGGGCCGTTGACAATCGACGCCCTAGCTCTAGCCCGGGCGAGGCCGGACGCGCCAGCGCCCCCGCTCCTACTATTAAGCGGCTTTCGTTGCCCCGATTGAGATTGCAGGAGAAATTACGCTTTACGCCGCCGCGGTCGGCTCGCCCATCAGGATCTCCCGCCGCCCCATCTGGTTCGGCGCACTGACCAGGCCTTCCTGCTCCATGCGCTCGATGAGGTCCGCGGCGCGGTTGTAGCCGATGGACAGGCGGCGCTGGATATAGCTCGTCGACGCCTTGCGGTCCCGCAGAACGACGGCGACCGCGCGGTCGTAGAGGTCGTCGCTCCCGTCCGCCGGCAGGGCGCTCTCGGGTGATTCGGGGCCCGCCCGCGATATATCGATACCTTCGATATAGCGCGGCTCGCCCTGGCTGCGCAGGTATTCGGCGATGCTCTCGACCTCCTCGTCCGAGACGAACGGCCCGTGCACGCGCGCCATCTGACCCGAACCCGACGCATAGAGCATGTCGCCGTGCCCGAGCAGGTGCTCTGCGCCCTGCTCGTTGAGGATCGTGCGGCTGTCGATCTTGGACGCCACCTTGAAGCTGATGCGGGTCGGGAAGTTGGCCTTGATCGTGCCGGTGATGATGTCGACCGAGGGTCTCTGCGTCGCCATGATGAGGTGGATGCCGGCCGCGCGCGCCTTCTGCGCCAGCCGCTGCACCGCGGTTTCGATCTCCTTGCCCGAGGTGATCATGAGATCGGCGAACTCGTCGACCACGACGACGATGTAGGGCATCGGCTCGAGGTTCATCTCCTCGCGCTCGAAGATCGCCTGGCCCGTGCGCGGGTCGATGCCGGTCTGGACCTTGCGCGTGAGCGGCTCTCCGCGCTGCTTGGCGCCTTTGACACGGGCGTTGAAGGCATCGATGTTGCGCACCGCGAGCCGCGACATGCGCTTGTAGCGCTCCTCCATCTCGTTCACGGCCCAGTTGAGCGCCGCAACGGCCTTTTGCGGCTCGGTGACGACGGGGGTCAGGAGATGCGGGATGCCGTTGTAGACGGAAAGCTCGAGCATCTTGGGATCGATCATCAGGATGCGGCAGTCGTCCGGCGAATGCCGGCAGAGCAGCGACAGGATCATGGCGTTGACGCCGACCGACTTGCCCGATCCCGTCGTGCCGGCGATCGAGCAGGTGCGGCATGCGTGCCAGATCGGCGACGACCGGCTCGCCGCCGATCGACTTGCCGAGCGCGAGCGGCAGGACCCCATCGGAAGCCGTGAAGGCCTGGGATTCGAGAATGTCGCGCAGCGTCACCTGCTCGCGGCGCGCGTTGGGCAGCTCGATGCCGATCGCATTGCGCCCCGGAACGACCGCGACGCGCGCGCTCCTGGCGCTCATCGAGCGCGCGATATCGTCGGCGAGCGAGATGATGCGCGACGTCTTGGTCCCGCGCGCGGGCTCGAGCTCGAACAGCGTCACGACGGGCCCCGGCTTGATATCGCGGACCTCGCCCTTGACGCCGAAATCGGCGAGCACGTCCTCGAGCAGCCGCGCCGTCCCGCGCAGCACCGTCTGCGAGAACTCGGCGCCGGGCTTGGCGCCCGTGGAGCGCTTCAGCATGCTGAGCGAGGGGCGTTTATAGACGGGCTCGGACTTCTTCTGCGCGATTGAGCCGAGGAAGTGTGACCTGGGCTCCGGCTGCGGAGCCGGCATGGGAGCTTCCGCCATCCGCACGTTCTGGGGCGCGAAGCGCTCGGCAATGGCGCGGCTCGAGATGTCGGTGTCGTCGTCGAGCGGCCCGGCGTCGAAATCGTCGGCGTCGTCGGCAGCCTGGGTCGCGGGCTGGGCAGCCGCTGCTGGCCGGCGGTCCGCGTAGACGTTGGCATGTGCGGGCTCGGCCGCGAGGACGCGGTGCGCGTGGCGCTGGACGGCCGCGTCCTCGAGTCCCGGCAGTTGGATGTCCATCGGGTCGCGCTCTTCGGCAGCCGTGCCGCGAAAGAGTGAGCGTCCGCGCATGACCGGCAGCGTCGAGACGTCGGCGAGGCGCTGCCGCAGCCCCGCGCCGGGGACGCGAAGCGACGTCATGAAACGCGCACGCGTCTCCCGACGATAGGAAGGAAGGCGAATAGGCAGCGATGACATGAGCCCCGTCACGTCCTTGAGCTCGAGACCGGTCCCGCGGGCGAGCGCGGCAATTCCGGTGACGAAGAACAGGAGGCCCGCGGCCACGACCGCGCGATCCGGATTGATGAGGCCGAATGCCTTGACGCCGAAGCCGAGGATGACGTCGCCGAGAATGCCGCCGTAGCCGTTCTGGAGCGGCCATCCGGTAGCGACCGGCAGGGCCGAGAGCGCGCCCGCAAGCAGGATGACGGCGAGCGGATAGAAAGCAGCTTTCGAGCGGAAGAGCGAAACCCGCTCCGAGATGACGAGCTCGATACCCCAGAACATCGGCGCCATGAGCAGCGCCAGGGTGGCGACGCCTAGCGTCTCGAGCAGGAGGTCCGCAGCGACGGCGCCGGCCGCACCGAGCAGGTTCTGCGCTTCGCCCCCCGTCGCATGCGTGAGGCTTGGGTCGGCGTGCGACCAGCTGATCACGCTGGCCCACAGCAAGGCGACGACGGTGAGAATAAAGCAGCCGCTCGCGCGTCCGCAGCAGCCGATGAGGCGATCCTCAATCGACGCCGGAAGCAGGCGCGGGCGATGCAGTCCAGACGCGGACAACATTGGGCGAACGTCTCTTACGCAGATACATGAACAAAGCGTTCGAGCGCCTCCCTGATAGTCGCCGTGTCGTACACCAGCGCCGCGCGCACGTAGTTTGCGCCCGGATTGGTTCCGTCACGGCCGACCTGAGCCAGGTAGGCACCGGGTATCACCCTGACACCGAAACGTTTCCATAACGTTACCGCCGCATGAGCGCCGTCGCCGATCTGGCTCATATCGAGCCAAAGAAAGAAGCCGCCGCCCGGCCGCCGGTAGCCGAACCGGCCGCCGAGCACCTCGTCCGCGACGTCGAATTTGCGCCGGTAGGCCTGCCGGTTCGCTTCCACGTGGGCTTCGTCCGACCAGGCCGCGGCGGATGCGTGTTGCGTCGGCACCGGCACCTGCGGCCCGACCAGATTGCGCACCTCGAACAGGGTCGAGAGAAAGTCGCCGTCGCCGGCGGCAAAGCCCGAGCGCAGCCCCGGCAGGTTCGAGCGCTTCGACAGCGAGTTGAAGACGACGATGTTGCGGAAGCGCTGCGGAGGTCTTGGCCGCGATCTCGAGCCCGCCTGCGGGAGGCTCCGCCGCGTAGATCTCCGAGTAGCATTCATCGAGGAAGAGCATGAAGTCGTGCGTGCGCGCGAGGTCGAGCGCGCGGGCGATGTAGGCCGGGCTCGCGATCGCGCCCTGCGGGTTGGCCGGCGAGCAGAGATAGAAGGCGGTCGTGCGCGCAAGCAGCGCCTTGTCGCCCGCAATTTGCGTCGAGATCGGGAAGATGGCCGGTGGCCTCGGTCGCATTGAGGAAGACGGGCTCCGAGCCCGTCGCCAGCGCCGCGCCGAGATAGGCCTGATAGAAGGGATTGCACATCAGCACCGCGGGCCGGCCGTCGACGCGCTTGCGTCCGGTGGCGGCGAAGGCAGCATAGAAGAGGCCTTCGCGCGACCCGTTGCAGGGCAGGATCTCGCGCCCTGCATCGACAACTCGAGAGAGGCCGTAGCGCCGCCCGATCCACTCCGCGATCGCCCCCCGCAGCTCATCCGTGCCGCGCATGGCGGGATAGCGCGCGTACTCCGCCTCCGCCTCGCGGATCTTCGCTCCGATGAAGGCCGGCATCGTCTCGCGCGGCTCGCCGAGCGTGAGATCGATGGGCTTCTCGTGTCCTGGTGCGATGCCGTCGAGAAGATGCCTCAGCCGCGAGAACGGCGACAGGATCGTGCCGTCGGCGAGCGCCGACGGACCAGGAGTAAGAGAGCCGGGAGCATGCAGCCCGGATGCATGGGACATGGGAATCTGGTCTCGATTCTCACAAAGACGCTGACGGACATAGCGCCCGTCCCGCGGCGCGTCCATGCTCTTGCGTCGACGGGGAAGGGACGATCAGGGCCCGTGGGCGATGACGGCACGGTCGACATTGCGAGCTTGCGCCAGCCCCTTGATCTCGGCGATGCCCTTCGCGCCGCTGAAGTCGGCCTCGTCCAGGTTGGCCCCGCTCACGTCGGCCCCCGTGAGGTCGGCGCCCGTAAAGTCGGCGCGGGTGAGATCGGCACCCTTGAAGTTGGCGCCCCGGAGGTTGGCATCTTTGAAGCGCGCGAAGCGCAGTGCCGCGCCGATCAGGCTCGCGTCCTTTAGCGTCGCCTCGGAGAAATCGGTCCCGTTCATCAGCACCTGCGAGGTGAGCAGCACCTCGATCCTGTGATCGACGGTTCCGAACACGGCCCCCGTGAGATCGGCCCACCGGAAATCCGCGCCGTCAAGGCGGGCGACGATCGTGGCGCCGGCCATGCGCGCCCCGGCAAAGCGCGGCGCCTCGCGCGGGTCGGAGGTGAAGCTAGTCGTCGTGTTGGGCCTGAGCAGCGTCGCCCCTTCCAGGTTGGCGCTTGAGAACTCGGCCTTGATCAGCGTTGCCCGGTCGAGCCGCGCACCCTTGAGGTCGGCGCCGGCGAGATTGGCGCCCGTGAGATCGGCCCCGTAGAGGTCGGAGCCGGCGAGGCGGGCACTCTTGAAGTCGAGCCCGGCGAGATCGAGGTTGGACAGGTCTTTTGAGGCAAGCTCGGGCTTCGAGCCGAACGGCGCCTTGTAGAGCAGCTCCGTGACCTGCCGCGCCGTGAGGTCGGCTGCACCTGCAGACGCAGCGAGCGATGTTCCCACGAGGCAAGCGAGGAGCAGTCTTTGGGCGGATTGGAGTTTGCGCAGCGATATCGGCATGGGCGATCCAATGCTTCAGGTAACCCAACATCGCCGAGAACGGCGCCCGACGCCACTACAGCCTAGTTCCCTCTCTCTGCTTGCGGGGAGAAGGAGATGAAGTCACGCCGCCTCGGCGCCGTCCTTCAAGAGCTTGTAGTTGATCGAATCGAGCAGCGCCTCGAAGCTGGCATCGATGATATTGGGCGAAACGCCGACGGTGAGCCAGCGCTCTCCCGTCGCCGCGTCGTGCGTCTCGACGAGAACCCGCGTCACGGCCTCCGTGCCCCCCGTCAGGATACGCACCTTGTAGTCCACAAGCTCGATCGTCTCGATGTGCTTCTGGTAGCGGCCGAGGTCCTTGCGCAGCGCCCTGTCGAGAGCGTTCACCGGGCCGTTGCCTTCGCCGACCGACCACAGCGGCTCACGCCCGCCGTTGACGAACACCTTGACCGTCGCCTCCGACACCGTGACCAGCTCGCCGACCGCGTTGTGCCGCCGCTCGACCATCACCCGGAAGCTGTCGACCGAGAAATACCGCGGCACATTCGAGAGATGGCGCCGCGCCAGGAGCTCGAAGGAGGCCTCCGCCGCCTCGTAGGCATAGCCCGCCTCCTCGCGCGACTTCACGTCCTCGAGCAGCGCCGCGATGCGCGGATCGTCCTTGTTGGTGACGAGACCGAGCCGTTCCAGCGATGCCAGCACGTTGGAGCGCCCGGCCTGCTTCGAGACGAGGAGGCGGCGCTGATTGCCGACTGCCTCGGGGCGCACGTGCTCGTAGGTTTCGGGCTCCTTGAGGATCGCCGAGGCATGAATGCCGGCTTTCGTCGCAAACGCGCTCTCGCCAACGTAGGGCGCATGCCGGTTCGGCGCCTGGTTCAGGATCTCGTCGAGCACACGGCTCGCGTGCGTCAGCGTCGCGAGGCGCGCCGGCGTGACGCCGGTCTCGAAGTGATTGGCGAACTCGCTCTTGAGCAGCAGCGTCGGGATGATCGAGGTCAGGTTCGCATTGCCGCAGCGCTCACCGATCCCGTTGAGCGTGCCCTGGATCTGCCGGCACCCCTGGCGCACGGCCATCAGCGTGTTGGCGACGGCGTTCTCGGTGTCGTTGTGAGTGTGGATGCCGAGGTTCTTGCCCGGCACGACCTTGACCACCTCCGCCACGATGCGCTCGACCTCGTGCGGCAGCGTCCCGCCGTTGGTGTCGCAGAGCACGACCCAGCGGGCCCCGGCCTCGAAGGCCGTCCGCGCCACCAGGAGCGCATAGTCGCGGTTGCCCTTGAAGCCGTCGAAGAAGTGCTCGCAATCGAGCATGGCTTCGCGCCCCGACGCGACGACGGCGCGGATGCTGTCGCGGATGCCCTCGAGGTTTTCCTCGTTCGTGATCCCGAGCGCGACGCGGACGTGATAGTCCCACGCCTTGGCGACGAGGCAGATGCTGTCGGCGGACGACTGCAGAAGAGCGTTGCAGCCCCGGGTCGTTCGAGACCGAGCGGCCGGCGCGCTTCGTCATGCCGAACGCGGTGAATCGAGCGTTCTCGAACGCGGGCTTCGCGGCGAAGAACTCCGTGTCGGTCGCGTTCGCGCCGGGGTACCCGCCCTCGACGTAGTCGATGCCGAGGTCATCGAGCACTTCGGCGATGCGCCGCTTGTCCTCGAGCGAGAAGTCGACGCCCGTCGTCTGCGCGCCGTCGCGCAGCGTGGTATCGAAGAGGTAAAGTCGTTCGCGGGTCATTGTTTTGGTCTCGGTTCGGCCGGTCTTGCCTTTCGTGTCTCAGCCGCGGGGTCGTCCTTCCCGCGCCCAAGCTCTTTCTTCATGGTCACGTTCGTCAGCCACTGGTCTTCGCGCGGCACGGAATTCCGGTGCATGGCCACATAGCCGCGTCGCTCGAAGAAGGGCTGTGCCGTGTCGCTCGCATCGACGGTGATCGCTGCCGCTCCACGCGACGCGGCCAGAGTCTCGAGGGCATCGGCAAGTGCGGTGCCGACGCCTTGCCCTGCGAAATAGGGGTGAACGTACAGCATGTCGAGCGTCGAGTTGTCCTTGAGTGAACCGAACCCGGCATATTGACCGTCCACTTCGACCACCAGGGTAACCATACCCCCGAGCCGTTCGGCGAACGCCTCGGCGTCTGCCGCCGCGCTGGCCCAAGCCACGCGCTGGTCGTCCGTGTAGTCGTCAGCAGTCAGCTCCTCGATGCTCTGTGCAAAGAGGTCGACCAGGGCCATCGTGTCGCTCGGCAGGAAGGGCCGCAGCGGGTAAGAGTGTTTCATTTGCGTCAGTCTTCTGCCCTAATTGTCCAGGGATAACGATCGTTCACTCGTGGTCCGGATGCTGATAGCTGACCACCGATTTCATGAACTCGGAGTATTCGGCCTCGGAAGTGAGGTCGCGAGCCCGGAGCGTAGTCAATCTCGATAGCCACGGAAACCGCTGTGCGATGCAAAGCTGTGTCGTGGGCTCGATGTCGCCCGCCTTGTCGAACGATGCGACCGTGAGATCGATGCCGTTGTCGTACTCCCAGAAGAGCGGCGTGCCGCAGTCCGGGCAGAAGCCGCGCCGCGCGACATTTGAGCTCGCGAAGCTCTTCGGCGCGCCTCGCGTCCATTCGAGCTTCGTCCTATCGACCCGCACAAACAGGCCAAACGGACTGCCGGTCGCCTTCTGGCACATGCGGCAATAGCAGACGCTCGCTTCGCCGAGCGGGCTGCCGACGGCAAACCGCACGGCGCCGCACTGGCAGCCGCCCGTCAGCACTTTCGCTTCATTCTCGGCATAGGCCATCGCGTTCTCACAGATACCCGAAGCCGCGCGCGGCGAGATAGACGGCCAAGACGACGATGCCGATCTTGACCAGCGTGTAGAAGAGCCAGTGCTGCGGAAACGGAGTGTCTTTTCTCCAGTCTTTGCTCATCTCGCTACTTCCGTCGTGCCGGAGGCACGCACTTCCCAAGTCGTGACGATCTCGCCCGTCTTGGGGTCCTTGGCGTCTTTGAGCGCGATGCCCATCGCCGCGAGCTCGTCGCGGATGCGGTCGCCTTCCTTGAAGTCCTTGGCTTTGCGGGCGGCTAGGCGGGCGTCCACCAACGCCTGCACCTTTTGGCCGTCGATCTCCCGCGCCTCATAGCCGACGTTTAGTTCGGCCTGGGTCTCATTTTCATAGATCCCCAAGAACTGCAGCGTGGCTTTGAGCTGGCCCGCGACGTCCGCATTGCGGCGCGCTGACTTTGCCAGGCCATAGATGATCGAAAGAGCACTCGGAGTGTTGAGATCATCCGACAGCGCCGCGATCACGTCAGGGTGGGGCTCCGCAGCGACGGGAGCATCGCGCAAATCAGCGAATTCGAAGAGCGTCGATCGTGCTTGAACGAGACGATCGACCGTCCAGTCGATGGGCTGGCGGTAATGCGTCCCGAGCATTGCGAGGCGGATCACGCGACCGTGCCATTGGTTGGAGCCAAATTTCTTCGTCGTCGAGCAGCTCATGGATGGTGATGAAATTGCCCAGCGACTTGCTCATCTTCTCGCCCTCGACCTGCAAGAAGCCGTTGTGCATCCAGACGTTCGCCATCACCGGCGTGCCGTGCGCGCAGCGCGACTGCGCGATCTCGTTCTCGTGGTGCGGGAAGACGAGGTCGATGCCGCCGCCGTGGATGTCGAACACCGGCCCCAGGTGCTTCTCCGCCATCGCCGAGCACTCGATGTGCCAGCCCGGCCGCCCCGGCGTCTTGATCCCGCTGGGTGAAGGCCAGGCGGGCTCGCCCGGCTTCGACGGCTTCCACAGCACGAAGTCCATCGGGATCGCGCTTATAGGGCGCCACCTCGACGCGCGCGCCGGCCTCCATCTCCTCGAGCGAGCGGTTCGAGAGCCGCCCGTAGTCCTTCATCGACGGCACGTTGAAGAGCACGTGCTCCTCCGCGACGTAGGCGTGCCCGCGCGCCACCAGCATCTCGCAGAGGCGCTTCATTTCCTCGATGTGCTCGGTCGCCCGCGGCTCGACGGTCGGCGCCAGCACGCCGAGCGCAGCGATATCCTCGTGGAACTGCTTCTCGGTCGCCGTCGTCACGCGGCGGATCGCCTCGTTCAAAGGCAGATCGGGATACTCCTGCGCCGCCCGCGCGTTGATCTTGTCGTCGACGTCGGTGATGTTGCGCACGTAGGTGACGTGCTCGGGCCCGTAGATGTGCCGCAGCAGCCGGAACAGCACGTCGAAGACGATGACCGGGCGCGCGTTGCCGATATGGGCGTAGTCGTAGACGGTCGGTCCGCACACGTACATGCGCACGTTGGCGGGATCGAGCGGCTGGAACGGCTCTTTCCGGCGCGTAAGCGTATTGTAGAGCGTGAGCGCCAATGTCCTCTCCTCAGGTGAGCGGCGCCGCGCGTGAGCAGCGCCCGCACGATCGTCCGCCGGCTGGCGGGGCGATTCTCTGTCTTGAGTTGAGGCAAAGAACGAGGCCGCGCGCCAGCCGTCTACGACTAGGTCGTAATAATCGTAATAATAATGCCGCAACGGATGTTGACGGCGTTTGCATGCGCGGTCGTTTGCATCGCGTTCTTATGCTGGCCGGCCCGCGGCCCGTCAAGCGCTGGATGGCACCAATCCGATGGCGCGGCGTTACCCCCAGGTAACCGCACGCGTGCGCCATGCGCCGCATTTGCTCCGCATTGACCGCCTATGCCGGACCTCGCATAGTATCAAGCACTTGAGCCCCGGGACGCGGCCAAGATCTTCGCCGCACAAATTGCGGCCGTAAGGGCAGTCTAGAACGGGCAGGATGACCAGACGAGGCACGAGGAATAGGACGCGCACGGTCGAGCCCGGCGGACGCCGCTGGCTTGCCGGCGTCGTGGCCGTCTCGATCATCGCTACCGCCGTGCCCGCATTCGCCCAGGGCTGGTGGCCATGGAGCGGACAGCAGGAGCGCGGCCCGCCCGTGCCGCGCGAGCCCGTCTATCAATCGCCTGACCAGTACCGGCCGCCCGAGGAGAGACCTCCGGAGGACTACGGGCCGCAGCAGGATCAGCCGCAGCAGGATCAGTTGCCCCAGCGTGGCGAGCCGCAGCCCCAACCGCAGCAGGGCGCGGGCGCTTGGGGTCCGCGCACCAATATCTGTCTGCAGCTCGAGCAGCGGCTCGTGCAGGAAGGGCAGAGGGGCAAGGAATCCCGCAACATGCTGCCCATGCTCGATAACGAGTTGCGCCAGATCGACGACGCCGTGCGCGCCGCAGAGCGCGAGCTCGACCGCAACAAATGCTACGACTATTTCCTCTTCTCGAAGACGCTGCGCCGCACGCCCCGCTGCACCGATCTCGCCAACGGCCTCGACAACAACCGCCGTCGCCAGGCGGACCTCGAGGGCCAGCGCCATGAGCTCGAGTCGACGTCGGGGCGCTCCTACCAGGACGAGATCGTTCGCGAGCTGGCGCGCAACAACTGCGGCTCGAGCTACGAGCAGCAGGCGCGCCGATCGGGCGGCGGCTCGAACCCCTTCTCGTCGTTCTGGGACGACGAGGAGAGCAGCAGCGGCGGCGGCTACGGCAACTTCGGCAACCTGCCCTACGCCACCTACCGCACGCTCTGCGTCCGTCTCTGCGACGGCTATTACTTCCCGATCAGCTTCTCGACGCTGCCGAACCACTTCCAGCGCGACGCCGAGGTCTGCCAGTCAAAGTGCGCGGCGCCCTCCGAGCTCTATTACCACCAGAACCCCGGCGGCGGCGTCGATCAGGCGGTGGCCGCGCGCACGAACGAGCTCTATACGCAGCTCAAGTCCGCCTTCCGCTACCGCAAGGAGTATGTCGCCGGCTGCTCCTGCAAGACGGCCGAGTACATTCCGGAGCCCGGAGCGCCGGGCGAAACGGCGGCACCCCCGGGACGCCAGGGCGACGCGAGCCCGCCCCCTGCCACCACCGGAGCCGCGCCCCCTGCGACCACCGGCACCCTGCCTGCGCAGAAGCGTGCCGACGCGCCGCCCGCCGATCTCCCCTGGCAGCCCCACTGACCTCTACGTAGGCTTGACGACCTTGATCAGCCCCGCTGGCCCAAAAGGCGGGCTTGCGCTCGCGTGCGCCCCATCAGCGGCAAGAGCGCCTTGAGCTCGGGTCCCGCCTCGCGCCCGGTCAAGGCAAGGCGGAGCGGATGAAACAGCGCGCGGCCCTTGAGGCCCGTCGCCTGGCTCACGGCCGCCGTGAAGATGCTCCACGTGCCGCTGTCCCAAGGCTCCGGCGGCAGGAGCTCGGCGGCGCGCTGGGTGAGCTCCGGGTTCTCGATCACGGGCTCGATCTCGCCGCTGACCACCTGCCACCAGCCCACAGCATCCGCGAGCAAGGTGATGTTTCCGCGCACGGCGTCCCAGAACGGCGCTCCGCCGCTGATGCCGAGCGCTTCGAGGTGCGCGGCGACGGCAGCGAAGGGGAGCTTGTGCAGGAGCTTGCCGTTGAGCATCCGCAGGTCTTCGACGTCGAAGCGGCCGGGCGCCGTCGAGATCTTGGCAAGATCGAAGAGCGCGCACGAGCTCGTCGAGGTTCGCATGCGGCTCGATCGCGTCCGACGTGCCGACGAGGGCCGCGTGGCTGAGCACGGCCATCGGCTCGAGCCCGGCCTCCCGGAAGGTCTCGATCGACAGCGTTCCGAGCCGCTTGGAGAGCGCGTGCCCGTCGGCGCCGATGAGCAGGCTGTGATGCCCGAACGCCGGCCCTTCCGACCCGAGGGCTTCGAATAGCTCGATCTGCACGCCCGTGTTGGTGACGTGGTCCTCGCCGCGGATCACGTGCGTGATGCCGAAGTCGATGTCGTCGACGACGCTCGTGAACGTATACAGCGGCGCCCCGTCGGCCCTGATCAGCACCGGGTCCGAGAGCGAGCCGACGTCGACCGTCTGGTCGCCGCGGATGAGATCGTTCCACGACACGATGGTCGGCAGCGGCGTGAGCCCGCTCTCTGCCCCGGTGTTGGCAAGCCTGAACCGCCAATGCGGGCGCCGCCCCTCCGACTCGAGCTTCGCGCGCTCCTCCGGCGAAAGCTTCAAGCCGGCCCGGTCGTAGATCGGCGGCGCCCCGCGCGCGAGCTGCCGCTTCCTTTTCCGGTCGAGCTCGTCCTCGGTCTCGTAGCAGGGATATAGCCGGCCTGCCGCCTTGAGCTGCTCCGCGGCCTCTCCATAGCGCGCCAGCCGGTCCGACTGGCGCTCCTCGCGGTCCCACTTGAGCCCGAGCCAGCGGAGATCGGTCCGGATGCCGTCCGCAAAGGCCTCAGTCGAGCGCTCCCGGTCCGTGTCGTCGAGGCGCAGCATGAACACCCCGCCCTCCTTGCGCGCAAAGAGGTAGTTGAGGATCGCCGTACGGATGTTGCCGATGTGGAGCCGGCCGGTGGGGCTCGGCGCGAAGCGGACGGTGGCTGTCATGTCTCGACTGGGCTCAAGGGGCGCGCGAGTGTCCGGCGCTCGGGGCGCACCTTAGTGAGCGGTCGCCAGAACTCAAGGCGGCTCTCCTCACCTATGCAATGGAGAGGCTCGTGCCCTGAAGTAGGCATTGGATGTGCTCCAAGCAGGCCTTTTAACCGTTCATTAGTCCGGATGCATTCAATTAGACGGGGTTTCCCGCTGAGTTGTCCGCTCCCGGAGCATTCGATCCATGGCTATGGCAGGGTCCGCCGACGGCGCGGCCGCTTCGATCCTCGACATTGCCCATCTGACCGGTGAGGTGAAGAAGCTCGCCGACAGCAAGATCGAGGCGATTCGCGTCATCACCGGCAATCTGCGCATGCTCGCGCTCAATGCCATGATCGAATCGGCGCGCGCAGGCGACCATGGTCGCGGCTTCGCGATCGTCGCCCAGGAGGTCAAAGGCGTCTCGGGTGAGGTTGAGAAGGTCGCGGGCTCGCTCGAGCAGGAATTGTCGGGGCGCATCGGCGAGCTCGAGGTCATGACCCAGTCGATGAGCGTCCGCGCCCGCGGCGAGAGGCTCGTCGATCTCGCTCTCAATGCCATCGAGATCATCGATCGCAACCTCTACGAGCGCACCTGCGACGTGCGCTGGTGGGCGACCGACGCCGCCGCAGTCGATTGCGCGGCCGCTCCCACCGAGGCTGCCGTCAACTATGCGGGCGAGAGGCTCGGCGTCATCCTCGGCGCCTACACCGTCTATCTCGACATCTGGCTGTGCTCGATGCAGGGCCGCGTTATCGCGAGCGGCCGCTCGGGTCGCTATGCGACGATCGGCGCCGACGTCTCGCGCGAGCCCTGGTTCGAGCGCGCCTCCCGCCTCTCGAGCGGCGACGATTACGCGTGCGCCGACATCACCCAATGCGCGCTGCTCGGCAACGCGCTGGTCGCCACCTACGCCGCGAGCGTCCGCGAGGGCGGCAAGTCGAACGGCAAGCCGATCGGCGTGCTCGCCATCCACTTCGACTGGGGTCCCCAGGCCCAGACGGTCGTCAACGGCGTCCGCTTCTCGGCCGCCGACAAGGCCCGCTCCCGCGCCCTCCTGGTGGATGCGCGCGGTCTCGTGCTCGCCGCCTCCGACGGCAAGGGCATCCTGACCGAGGTCATCGATCTCGGCAGCGGCAAGCAGCAGGGTTCAGGCTTTGGCGAGAGGCCGGGGGGCGAGACGATCGCTTTTCATCGCACGCCCGGCTACGAGACCTATCGCGGCCTCGGCTGGTATGGCGCGATCATCGAGCGCCCCGCCTGAGCGCTCGAAGACCGGTCTATCGAAAGAAATAATAATATATCGCAAGGCCGATAGCGCCGACGATGGCCAGCAGCGTCAGTCTGCGCTTGGCCTTGCGGATGCACGCGGCGCCACTTGAACTGGCCGCGGCTCGCCTGGAAGTGCTCGATGACCGGCTCGACGCCGGGCTTGTCGAAGATCTTGTAATAGGACGGCGGCAGCACCGCAATCGAGACGCCGGCCATATCGTGGAAGGCCATGTAGATCATGTCCTCGTCCAACGTCAGCATGCCGCAGTTCTTTTCCGCGTCCTTCCAAAGCTGAGCGAAGCGCCGCCCGCCCGGCGTGTTGCGGACGAAGACGGTCCCGCCCGAAATGCGCAGATAGTGCATGTTCCCCTTCTTCTGAGGGTGGAAGAGCATGCTGATATCGGCGGTCACGCCGTCGAAGAAGGCGAGCGGCTTTCTCACCACCGCGTCCGCGTCGAGATAGAGGATGTCCTTGTCGGGGAACTTCTTGAGGCAGAAGTCGACGAACACGGGCTTGAGCCGCGTCGTTTGCTCCCAGGTCGCGAGGCGCTCGTAACGCTTGAAGAAATGACTGATCCCGTGCGCTTCGAGCGAGCGCTTGAGCGACGTGATCTGCGGCAGGTAGTTCGGGGTATAGAACGCGCAGACGATGTAGGGCTGCCCGCCGTCGAGCCAGGAATACTCCTCGGGCAGCTCGGCCAGCGCCTCGGCGCCGTCTGTTTGTCCGGCCTTCGCGGGGACGCTCGCCCTCTCCTGCATTCTCATTCCTTCCAGTAATCGCCGATCCAGAGCGCGGGACGGAAGCGCCGCTGCGTCGGCTTGAATCGGCGGGACTTCTCGCTTCGCTTTTTGGCTTCGTGCTCGCCCCGCATGGCGCTCGCGGGGGTCACGGCACCATAGAATATGAGGATCTTGGCATCTTCCGGTTTCGTTGGCGTCGTGAAAAAGCGCACGATCCGGTTCCTCGGCAGAGAGACGCGCGGAAACGGGGCGCACCAGGCCTCGGGCCAGAAGGTCACCTCGTCGACCGCCTTGGTGAGGAAGTTCTGCTCTTTTGAGGCATAGCGCGTGACGATCTCCTCGGGCGGGGTCGCATAGAAGCGATCGAGCACCGCGCTCTCCCGTCCGATGAAATAGCGCACGACCGAGCTGTTCCCATAGCCGAGGTGCGGGTCCTTCCACTCGCGGATGATGCAGAACCGCCCGTCGTAGGTGAAAAACGGGTCGAGGCTGTCGAGGACCACGAGGTCGAGATCGAGGAAGAGCGTCATGCCCTCGAGCCCGCCCAGACCCTTCTGCATGAGTCCGAGCTTGGGCCAGAACTTCCCGAGCTTGGCATCAAAGCGCACCTCGGGCATCGGCTGGCATTCGACCTCGCTCCTGATCCCCGTCGCGTCGTCCGTGAAGCACACGAAGCGCACGTTCCAAGAGGTGTTGCGCGCCACCATGCCGTAGAGCCGGTTCACCCACCACGGCTCGTACTGGGTTCCCCACTTCATGCATACGACATTGGCCGCCTTCTGGGCGTTCGCGCGAGCAAACTCGTCCTGCCAGCTGACCGTCATTGATGGGGAAGTCCCGATGCTCTTGGGGCCAGCCTCATTGTGCGGGAAGTAGGGGGCCGCGGCAAGGCGGAGAGGCTGGAATAAGGGCGCACGCGGCCGTTATCGATCTTGCCGCATGAGGGCTTGCGGGCCCCGAATATATCAATCCAGTATTCGCCGGCCCCCGGCTTCGAGCCGGTAGGGCCCCTGAGGCTGGGACATCCGCATGGACACGCTCGAGCTCGTCTACCGCCTCTCCGTCTCTCTCGCGATCGGTCTCATGATGGGGATCGAGCGCGGCTGGGAGGCGCGCGACGAGGCGGAAGGCGAGCGGGCGCTGGGCCTGCGAACGTTCACGCTGTCCGGGCTCTTCGGCGGCATCGTCGCCGCGATTGGTGCGGCGTCCGGCAATGCGAGCGCGGTCGTCGGCCTGAGCTTCCTCGGCTTTGCTCCCGTCATCGCCTTCCTCCGCTATCGCGAGATGGCGCACGACAAGACCTACGGCGCGACCACCGTCGTCGCCGCCTTCGTCGCCTTCGCGTTGGGAGCCTTTGCCGTCCTCGGCGACCCTGGTGCCGCAGCCGCGGCCGGTGTCGCCGCCACCGCGCTCCTGGCGCTGAAGTCGGCGCTCCACGGTTGGGTCCGCACCCTCACATGGCCCGAGCTGAGAGCAGGCCTCGTGTTGCTCGCCATGACGCTGATCCTGCTCCCCGTGCTTCCGGATCGGCCGATGGGCCCGTTCGGAGCCATCAATCCCCATGAGCTTTGGCTCATGACCATCCTCATCGCCGCGGTGTCCTCCGCGGGCTACGTCGCCATGAAGTGGTTTGGAGGACGCCAGGGCGTGGCACTCTCGGGCATAGCCGGTGGGCTCGTCTCTTCGACGGTCGTCACCTTGTCCTTCTCTCGCTTGGCCCGCGAGAACCCCGCGCGCGGGCGCGCCCTTGTCGCGGGTACGCTGCTCGCCAGCGCGACGATGATGCTCCGCATCCTCCTCGTAGCTGGCACCGTTAACTTCGCAATTCTGCGGTGGCTTCTCTTGCCCCTCGCGCTCGCGGCGCTGGGGACGGCTATGCTCGCCGGATGGCACCTCTGGCGAAGTGCCGGTGAAGGAAGCGACACTCCGCTCGTCCTCAAGGCTCCCTTCGAGCTCGATACCGTCCTCAAGTTCGGGGGCTTCCTCGCCGTCATCATGATCGCCGCCAAGGCGCTCACGGCTTGGGCCGGCAGCTGGGGCGCCTTCGGCTTGGCGGCCGTGTCGGGGCTCGCGGACGTCGACGCCATAACGCTGACGATGTCGCGCCTCGGCGCAGGCGAGCTCCTATCGGAGACAGCGGCCGCCGCCATACTTCTTGCCGCAGCCGTCAATACCGTCGCCAAGGTGGGACTTGGATGGTTCGCCGGCGGCGCCACGCCAGGCCTGCGGCTCGCGGTCGGCGCCGCGCTGGCCATTGCGTTGGGCATTGCCGGATTTGCCCTCTCAACACTCTGGGACCCGATTGCCACACTCGCCGCTCTTCCGCGAGCGAGCTGACCACGCCGTCCGCCTCGGGCAGCCCGAGTTAGCCGCTTGGTAAGCTTTGGTGACCTACTTTTGCCGCCAGGGGAATTGTCTCGTAGGCGGGGGAAGTGGCATGCGAGTTCTGACGTCGGACGCCGTCGAGGAGATCATCTGCCGCGGCAGCATCAAGGACGGTGACGTCAACCGGTTGAGCCAGTCTCTGCGCGACGACGGCACGATCGAACAGCACGAGGCGGAGCAGCTTCTCGCCATCAACACGGCGTGCCCCGTGCAGGGCCCGGCCTGGCGAGACTTCTTCGTCGACGCGATAACGGACTACCTCGTCCGCCAGCTCGAGCCCACCGGATACGTGACCGCCGAGAAGGCACATTGGCTCGTCTCCCAGATCTCTCAGGACGGCAGGGTGACGACCAAGACTGAGCTCGATCTCCTGGTTCGCGTGCTCGAGAAGGCGCGCTGGGTGCCGGCGAGCCTGGTGACGTTCGCGCTCGCGCAAGTGCGCGCCGCCGTGGTCCACGGTGACGGGCCGCTTCGCTTAGGCCAGGTGCCGATACGGGGCGCGATCGCCGAGCGCGAGGTCGAGCTCATCCGCGCCATCCTCTGCTCGCTCGGCAGCGACAGCGCCTTGCCGATCACGCGCGCCGAAGCCGAGATGCTTCTCGACATCAATGCCGCCTTGCAGGGCTCGCCCGCGCGCCCCGCGTGGACGGATCTCTTCGTCAAAGCCACGGCCAACGTTCTCATGTCGTCGGCCGGTTATGCCGCACCCCCGCGCAGAACCGCGCTCGGCGCCGACAGGGGGCCGCGGCGCGAGCCCTGGCCAGTCGCCGCCTTGACCACGATGGTTGCCCTGAGCCTGAACTCGGTCAGGGACGCCTATCATCGCCAGTCGTTCGAAGAGCGCGCCCTCTCGCGCCTCGAGCGTCAGCGCATCGAGATCGTGACCAATGAGCAAATGACCGAGGTCGACGGGCGCTGGCTTGCCCATCGCCTGACGGGGGACATCCGCCTCTCGGCCACCGAGGAGGCCCTTCTCGCCTATGCCCGCCGCGAGAAGCTGATACCCGATCCTGCCGCGCTGCCAGAGCTCGCGCGCGACGGGCGGGCGGCCTAGGCAGGGTCGGGTCGGACACGACCGCTCCCAGCATCTTCCAAGTCCAAACGTGAGGGTCGGACGGCCCCATCAAGCGCTGATGTGCCCGCGAAAGGGGCGGCTTTAACGATTCGCCGCGCCTCATCGCCGTTTACGCCGCCGCCGTGCGAGTTTAGAAAGCCCCAAACGGCTATTTCTTCCAGACATCGCAACGACGGGACCCACGGGACCATGTTCAAGAAGATCCTGATCGCCAACCGCGGCGAGATCGCCTGCCGCGTCATCAAGACCGCGCGCAAGATGGGGATCAAGACGGTCGCCGTCTATTCCGACGCCGATCGCGACGCGGTGCACGTCGAGATGGCCGACGAGGCCGTCCATATCGGGCCGCCGCCGGCCGCCCAGTCCTACCTCGTGATCGACAAGATCGTCGATGCCTGCAAAGCAGACCGGCGCCGAGGCGGTGCACCCGGGCTACGGCTTCCTCTCCGAGCGCGAGGCGTTCCCGATCGCGCTCGAGAAGGCCGGCATCGTCTTCATCGGCCCGAACCCCAAGGCGATCGCCGCCATGGGCGACAAGATCGAGAGCAAGAAGGCGGCCGCCAAGGCCAAGGTCTCGACCGTGCCCGGCTACGTGGGCGAGATCGCCGACGCCAACCACGCCATCAAGATCGCCGAGGAGATCGGCTATCCGGTGATGATCAAGGCCTCCGCCGGCGGCGGCGGCAAGGGCATGCGCATCGCCTGGAGCAAGTCCGAGGTCGCCGACGGGTTCACCTCCTCGCGCAACGAGGCCAAGGCGAGCTTCGGCGACGACCGCATGTTCGTCGAGAAGTTCATCGTCAACCCGCGCCACATCGAGATTCAGCTCATCGGCGACAAGCACGGCAACGTCATCTACCTCGGCGAGCGCGAATGCTCGATCCAGCGCCGCAACCAGAAGGTCGTCGAGGAGGCGCCCTCGCCGCTGCTCGACGAGAAGACGCGCCGCGCCATGGGCGAGCAGGCGGTCGCTCTGGCGAAGGCCGTCGGCTACGACTCGGCCGGCACCGTGGAGTTCGTCGCCGGCCAGGACGGAGCTTCTTCTTCCTCGAGATGAACACCCGTCTGCAGGTCGAGCATCCGGTGACCGAGCTCGATCACCGGCGTCGATCTCGTCGAGCTGATGATCCGCGTCGCCGCCGGCGAGAAGCTGCCCTTCAAGCAGTCCGACGTCAAGCTCACCGGCTGGGCGGTCGAGAGCCGCGTCTACGCCGAGGACCCGTTCCGCAACTTCCTGCCCTCGATCGGCCGCCTCGTGAAGTACCGCCCGCCGGCAGAGGGCACGACCGACGGCATCACGGTCCGCAACGACACGGGCGTCGAGGAGGGCGGCGAGATCTCGATGTTCTACGACCCGATGATCGCCAAGCTCGTCACCCACGGACCGACGCGCGACGCCGCCATCGATGCCCAGGCCGATGGCCCTCGATGCCTTCTACATCGACGGCATCCAGCACAACATCCCGTTCCTGACCGCCCTCATGCAGCATCCGCGCTGGCGCGAAGGGCGAGCTGTCGACCGGGTTCATCGCCGAGGAGTATCCCGAGGGCTTCAAGCCGCGCGCGGCCGAAGGGCGAGGAGCTCAAGATCGCTGACGGCGGTCGCCGCCACCATCGACCACCAGAGCAATCTGCGCCGGCGCGAGATCACCCATCAGATGACGGGCCAGCCGGTGCGCTTCGCCACCGCCGCGTCGTCAAGGTCGGCAAGCCGCAGCGGCGTCGTCGAGGTCGCAGGGCGACGGCTACCAGGCCCGTGTCACCTTCATGGATGACGCCGGCAAGCCGGCGCGGACGCTTCGAGATCGCCTCCGACTGGTGGCCTGGCGATCCGGTCTGGCGCGGCACGCGTCGGCGGCAAGACGGTTGCCGTGCAGGTCCGCCCGCATCCTCAACGGCGTGAGATCTCGCCTACCGCGGCATCCAGGTCCCGGTCTACGTCTACACCGAGCGCGAGGCGGCGCTTGCCGGCGCTGATGCCGGAGAAGGCCGCCGCCGACACGTCGAAGTTCCTGCTTTGCCCGATGCCCGGTCTCGTCAAGGCGATCCACGTCGGCGAGGGCCAGGAGGTGCAGGCGGGCGACTGCCCTCGCCGTGGTCGAGGCCATGAAGATGGAGAACATCCTGCGCGCCGAGCGCGACGGCACCGTCAAGAAGATCAACGCCAAGCCCGGCGACAGCCTGGCCGTCGACGCCGTGATTCTCGAGTTCGCCTGAGGTCGAGCGCAAGCTCATCTCCTCGGCTCGCCGTTCGAGCAGAAGATCGGCTATTCGCGCGCAGTGGTCGACGGCCACTGGGTGTTCGTCTCGGGCACCACCGGCTTCGACTACGACGATGACCATCTCCGACACGTCGTCGAGCAGGCCGAGCAGTGCTTCCGAACATCGCAGGGCGCTCGGCAGGCCGGCTCGCTCGCCGACGTCGTGCGCGTGCACTACGTCTGCGCGGCGAGGACTTCGAGCCGATCTGGCCGGTGCTGCAGAGTACTTCGGCGAGGTGCGGCCGGCCTGCACGTGATCGTCGCCGGCTGTCGATCCGCGCATGCTGATCGAGATCGAGGTGACGGCCCGAAGGCCTGACGCCGGCGGTGCCAGGCGACGCTATGCTCACGTCCGCATCGAAGGCCGCGTGCAGGGCGTCGGCTACCGGCTTCGTCGAGCGCGCGCTCGTCTGGCCGGCTGGGTGCGCAATCGCCGCGACGGCTCGGTCGAAGCGGCGTTCAGGGCCGAGGCGGTCGACGGCTGCTCGCACGTGCCGCCGGGCCACCGGCCGTGATCGCGCGTCGAGATGATCGGTGAGGGCGTCGGCGCTTTCGCTTCGAGGTGCGCCGACGGCGTGCGCTCAGGCGATTCGCGGCCTGCCGCAGCCCGTTGAGGATCGGCTCATAGGCCTCCTCGTTGCGCGCTTCCGGATAGACCATGTAGACCGGGATAGACGAACTTGCGCGCCCGCTTGGGCTGGCGCAGGCGTCCCGCGCGCGATGTGGTGCCGCACGATGCGCGATGGGGAAATAGGCCGAGCACTCGTTGGCGAGCAGATAGTCGATGCCGATCGAGCCCGAGGTCGAGGTTGAGGCCGGGGTTGATGAACTCGGGGTAGGCGGCGGCGTGGTCTTGCTGGAAATCCGGGCCCCAGTCGATGAACACGTAGTCGTCGGCGCGCCGCTGCTCGTCGGACGCTGGTCACCAGCACGAACTCCTCGTCGAACAGATGCTCGATGACGATGCCCGGGCGGCTGCGTCGGGCGGTACATGACGGCGAGATCGAGCGTGCCTTCGATCAGGCGCTGGGTGAGCACCGCAGACAGCCCGCTCGCTGGCCGAGACGGCGATGTCGGGGATGTTGGTCCTGAGCCACGACACCCATTTCAGCAGGAATCCGTCCCATAAGCTGATCGGCGCGCCGACCGCGAGGTGGTCGCGATGCTGGTCGGAGAGCCCGACCTCGAGCTGCGCATGCTGCCAGACGCGCACCAGCGCCAGCGCATGCTTCTGGAACTGCTCGCCGGCGGCCGTGAGCTCTGCGCCCGACTTCGAACGCTCGAAGAGAGGCCGTCCGAGCAGGTCCTCGAGGCCTTTGATGCGCGCCGAGACGGTCGATTGTGTGATGTTCATCTTGCGCGCGGCGTCGATGAAGCTCTCCGGTCTCGGCGACCATCAGGAAGGTGCGCGCGAGGTTGACGTCCATCGTGCGTGACAGGTCGACGCAAGACGCTAGAAATCTATCTATCGAAATTTCCGATAGAGGTCACCGGAAAATTCCGTTTGAAGAGGGACTTGATTCTGACCACATTGGCATGTCCCGACTGAGTTGGGATCTGATTTGGCTCTACTCTGCTCGGGTTCACAACGGAAGGACGAACGACGATGAAGGCCAAAGCAAAGAAGGCAGCGAAGAAGCGCGGCGAAGAAAGCTGCGAAGAAGAAGAAGTGAGCGAGTTTCTCCTCGGACCCCGGGAGACCGCCGTGATCTCCATTCGGAACTTCGCGGTGTCCCTGGTGACAGCCCTTCTCATATCCTCGGCCGCGCATGCGGCGTCGGTCACCAACCGAGATGCAAGGGACCACAAGGTCACGGTCATCGAGGGCAATGCTCAGAACGACCACGTTTTAAAGCCATACGCGGCACTTGAGGGGATCTGTCAGAAGGGCTGTGTGATCCGCCTCAACGACAACGAGGAAGACCCGTACGAGCTCAAAGGCTCGGAGGTGACCTCGATTGAGGATGGCCAGCTCTACGACGATGAGCTGGAGGCGCCCGCATGTGCCCGAAGGTTGGTGATGCGGACCAGCCTTCTGAACCCAGCTCACAGCCGTAAGAGGGCTCCGAGGTAGTGATTTGAGCGCCCGGCTCCGCACATCGCGCAGCCGGGCGCTTTCGCGTCCGGGCCGCTCTTCATTTCGCACGCAGCGTCGTAGGCGCGTCATAGCCCTGAGTGGGGTCCGGCACGGGACTCACGGCGCCGACAAGGGTGCTCGAAGGCCCTCCCAAGCGCGATATCCACATCTTCCATCGGGGCGGCGACGCCGAGGTCGGCGAGGCTCGTGACCCCGAACCCGGAGATGCCGCACGGCACGATGCCGTCGTAGTGCGAGAGGTCGGGCGCAACGTTGAGGCTCATGCCGTGCAGGCTGATCCCGCGGCGAACCCGCACCCCGATCGCCGCGATCTTGTCTTCGCCGCCGGCATTCGCTCCGCCCGGCGCACCCACACGCCGACCCGCCCCGCGCGCGTCTCGCCTGTGACGCCGAAGTCGGCCAGCGCGTCGATGATCCACGCTTCGAGCGCGGCGACGAACGCGCGCACGTCGCCTCGGAAGCGGCGCTTGACGTCGAGCATGACGTAGACGACCCGCTGCCCGGGACCGTGATAGGTGAGCTCGCCGCCGCGGCCGGTCCGATGCACGGGAAAGCGATCGGGGTCGAGGAGGTCGCTCGCCGCGCGCGCTGGTGCCGGCGGTATAGAGTGGCGGGTGCTCGAGCAGCCAGATGAGCTCGGCCGCGCTCACCTTCGGCGATGCGCCGCGACGCGTTCCTGCATGATGTCGAGCGCGCGTCTGGTAGGCGACGAGCCCCGCGCTCACCGTCCACTCGATCGCGTCGTGCCCGGCCTTGGCGCGGCGGCATGTCCATCCCCTGGCGGGTCTCGAGCTCATGCACGATGCCAGTCTACGTTCTGCCGCCTCTGACATCTACAGATGGCGAGCGCATATAGAGAGAGCGTCGCGCCGGCGGCCCTGGGCCGGATCACGGATCGCCGTTTGGCGCTTGCCATCGCAGACCGCAGCTGTTAGTCGGGCGCCCTTGCACGCGAGCCTTGTTCGCTCGCTGCGAGTTGGGTATATGAGCGCCCAGAGCCCGTTCTCCCGGGCAACGCGGTCGTGGCGGAATTGGTAGACGCACTACCTTGAGGTGGTAGCGGGGCAACCCGTGGAAGTTCGAGTCTTCTCGACCGCACCAGTTTCCAATGAATTCGAGATCCATGGGCAGGTGCTGAGCGGCGCCTGTCGGCTCAGTGCCTTGCCTATCGCGTCTCGTCGGCAGCGCGGTGGTAGACGTCGTCGCTGCGGATGATGTCGTCCTCGCCGAGATAGGTGCCGATCTGGACCTCGATCAGCTCGAGCGGCACCTTGCCGGGGTTCTCGAGCCGGTGCCACTGAGTGGCGACGATATAGACGCTCTCGTTCTCCGAAACGAGCTTCTCGCGGCCTTCGATCGTCACCTTGGCCGTGCCCTGGACCACGACCCAGTGCTCCGAGCGGTGGTGGTGCATCTGCAGCGACAACATGCCTCCCGGCTTCACATGCAGGAGCTTCACCTGGAAGCGGGGGCCGAGGCTCAGCGTCTCGAAGAAGCCCCATGGGCGATAGCTTCTCACGTGCCGCGCGTGCTCGTGGCGGTTTGACTGCTTCAGCCGGGCGACGATCGTCGAGACGTCCTGGGCGCGGGCCTTGTCGGCGACGAGGAGCGCGTCCGGAGTGTTGACGATGACGAGGTCCCTGACGCCGATGGTCGTCACCAGCGATTTCTCGGAATGGACAAAGCAACCGCGCGTGTCCTCGAGCATGGCGTCGCCCTGGACCGCGTTGCCTGACTGATCCTGCGGCGCGATTTCCCACAACGACGACCATGACCCCACATCGTTCCACCCCACGTCGATCGGCAGCATGGCGGCGGCCTGCGTTTTCTCCATGACCGCATAGTCGACCGAGATGTTCGGTGCCGACGCGAACGCCGTGCGCTCGAGGCGAAGGAATTCGAGATCGGTCGCCGCCCGGTCGAGGGCGCCCTGGGCGGCCTCGAGAATGCGTGGCTCGAGGCGTCCGAGCTCGTCGAGGAAGGTCGCCGCATGGAGCACGAAGATGCCGCTGTTCCAGAAGTGGCCGCCCTTATCGAGGTAGGACTGAGCCGAGGCCCGGTCGGGCTTCTCGAAAAATGCGTCGACCGCAAAGGCGCCGGCCATCCCCTCGAGCGGCTTGCCGCGGCGAATGTAGCCGTAGCCCGTGTGCGGCTCGGTCGGCACGATGCCGAGGAGGACGAGCTTGCCCGCGGCCGCGACTTCGGCGGCGCGCAGCACTGCCGCGACGAAGCGGCCTCCGTCCTTCACCACATGATCGGAGGGCATGACCGCGAGGATCGCGTTCTCGTCCTGGCGGCGGGCAGCGAGAGCCGCAACCGCGATAGCCGGCGCCGTATTGCGCGCGACGGGCTCGAGGATGATGGCTTTGGGTTCGATGCCGGCGCGGTCCGTCTCCTCCTTGACCAGGAAACGGTGGTCGGTGTTGCAGAGAATGATCGGGGGCGCGAAGCCGTTGTCGGGGCCGAGGCGCTTCAGCGTCTCGCCGAGTAGCGTCGCGCCCTTGCCGTTGAAGAAGCGGATGAACTGCTTTGGGAACATGGCGCGCGAGAGCGGCCACAGCCGCGTCCCGGATCCGCCAGAGAGAATAATTGGAAAGATGGTCGCCATACGCGAGGTCCTGGTTCCGCCCCGGCCCAGGCGAAATGAAGAAGCAATCCGTCGCCGAGAGTGAACTACGCTCAGCACGGGGCCGGATACGTGTCAACATCCGCACCTCGCGCCGCGTGCCTCTGCGCCTGACGGGTAACCACAATAGACGCCGGCGGACTCTCGCGTGAGCGAGCAGGTGGTTCAATGAGCTCGTCCTGAACGCGCGATCGCATTGCGGACACGCACGGAGCGCGCGTGTGCCCATGGCCTCACACAAGTTTTTTCCCGAGATCTCCACATCTTTCTTTGGTGTGAAATGGCCTCTACAAGCCGACGCTGCCTTGACGTTCGCACTGTGAACGCGTTATAAATTTCGGTGTTCACAGGCTGAACATGCCGCCCAAAAAGGGCGAGAGCGGCAGGCGGCGAGAGCGGGGTATGCGGGGTGACGACCGACGCGAAGCCTATCCGGCGCGAGTTGAGTAACGAAGAGATCGTGCTCGGCTTATTGGGGGCGATCGAGCGTGATCCTGCGGTAACGCAGCGCTCGGTAGCCAACGAGCTCGGCATCGCCCTCGGACTGGCAAACGCCTATCTCAAGCGCTGCGTCCGCAAGGGCTTGGTCAAGGTCGGGCAGGCCCCGGCGCGGCGCTACAAATATTATCTCACCCCGACCGGTTTCGCCGAGAAGTCGCGCCTGACCGCGAGCTACCTCGCCCATTCCTTCTCCTTTTTCCGCCGCGCCCGGGCCCAATGCTCCGAGATCTTGACCGCCGCTGCTTCGCGCAGCCATCACCGTATCGCCCTGATTGGAAGTGGCGATCTCGCTGAAATCGCCAGCCTCGTGGCGCGCGAGCACGGCGTCGAAATCGTGGGCGTCATCTCCGCCAGTGCTGATTGGAGGCGCCTTGCCGCCTCGCTCAAGGCCCTGGCCCCGCCTGCCGACGCCGCCGTGGTGACGACGATCGAGAAACCGAACGAGGCTTATGCAGCGGCCTGCAAGGTCATGGGGCCCGAGCGCGTTTACGTGCCGCCGCTATTGCGCATCGCCACAGCCGTCGGCGCGCCGACGGCCAAGGAGAAGCGCAAATGACGGATATGCGCTGGTACGTGGTCCATACTCAGCCTCAGAACGAGACGCGCGCCGACATCAATTTGCGCCGTCAGGGGTTCTCCACCTATTTGCCGCTCTATCAGCGCACGCGCCGCCACGCGCGCAAGACCGAGACGGTCGCGCGTCCGCTGTTCCCACGCTATCTCTTTGTCGGCCTCGACCTCGCGCGCGACCGCTGGCGCGCCATACAGTCGACGTTCGGGGTCAGCAATCTCGTTTTCGCCGGCGACACGCCTCTCGCGATGCCCCAGGGCATCGTTGAGGAGATCCGGGCGCGCGAAAGCGGCGACGGTTTCGTCACGCTCGGGTTGCCCGCCGGAATCGGCCCGGGCAGCCGCGTGCGCCTCATCGATGGAATATTCGCCGACTCGAAGGGCGTGCTCGAGCGCATAGCCGATGATCACCGCGTTGCGATCTTGCTCGAGCTCTTGGGTCGCGAGGTTCGTGTCTTCGTGCCGGCGGCCTCGATCGGCACGGTCTGACGGCGCAGCGTTAGCTGCAGGTGTCCTGCACGGCCGGTTGGCTTTCGAGTCACCCGCAGTGCGGTAGCGTGGGAAATTCTAAGCGGATTGCGAACGTGCAAAACTCGATGACATCGTCCGTCTACCGCAGATTCGACGCTCCTTCGCTCGATTTTACGCGGGACAGCATTCTGATAACGGGCGGCACCGGTTCGTTCGGCCGCGCCCTCGTCCACCATCTTCTCGCCAAGTCTCCACCGCGGCGTCTCGTCGTCTTCTCTCGCGATGAGCAGAAGCAGGAGACCATGGCGCGCGATCTGCGGGTTGCGATGCCGGCAATGTACGATCGCATGCGTTTCTTCATTGGCGATGTGCGTGACAACTCGCGCCTCGAGCTGGCCATGCGCGACATCGACTACGTCGTTCACGCGGCGGCGCTGAAGATCGTGCCGACCGCAGAGTACAACCCGTTCGAATGCATCCTGACAAACGTGCACGGCGCGGAGAACGTGGTCAAAGCCTGCTTGCGCTCGGGCGTGCGCAAGGTGATCGCGCTCTCGACGGACAAGGCGGCAAATCCGATCAATCTCTATGGTGCCTCGAAGCTCGCCTCCGACAAGATCATGGTTGCGGCCAACAACCTCTCCGGCGACCTCGGTACTGCATTCTCGATCGCCCGCTACGGCAACGTCATCGGCTCGCGCGGGTCGGTGCTGCCCCTCTTCGAGGAGATGATCAAGCGCGGTGCCAAGGCATTGCCGATTACCGATAGTCGGATGACCCGCTTTTGGATCACGCTGGAGCAGGGCGTAGGCTTTGTCCTCTCGTCCCTCGCGATGATGAAGGGCGGCGAGATTTTCGTCCCGAAGATTCCCTCGATGAACATCGCCGAGCTCGCGAGCTCGGTTGCGCCTGGATTGCCGCACGAGGTGGTCGGCATAAGGCCTGGCGAGAAGCTGCATGAAGTCATGATCAGCGAGGATGACGCTCGCGTTACTCTCGAGCTCGACGATCGCTACGTGATCTGCCCGAATTTCGTGGACTGGTCCAATGCCCACCTTCTTGCCTTCGGAGCGCGGCCTGTTGCGGAAGGCTTCCGCTACTCTTCCGACCGCAATACCGAATGGCTCGACGCGGCCGGCCTCTCTGGGCTGATGAGCCAAAAGGCAGCATGACCCTCGGCTTCCTACCCTACGGCAGGCAGACGATAGAGGACGACGACGTGGACGCCGTTGTTGCAGCCTTGCGCGCTGCCGTCTTGACGACCGGTCCCAAGGTCGACGAGTTCGAGGCGGCGTTTGCGAGCGCCGTGGGCGCGCCTTACGCCGTCGCTTGCAACAGCGGAACCGCGGCGCTGCATCTTGCCGTGCTGGCGCATGATATTGGCTCGGGCGATGCCGCGATCGTCCCCACGCTTACCTTCGTCGCCACCGCGAACGTCGTTCGCATGACAGGCGCCGAGGCCGTGTTTTCGGATGTCGATCCGGACACGGGATTGATGACGCCGGAGACGCTCCGTTCTGCAATCGCGAGAGCGAAAGCGGCGGGTTTCACGCCAAAGGTCGCGCTGCCCGTGCACCTCAACGGACAGCTTTGCGATATGCCGGCTCTTGCCGCCGTCGCCGCGGAAGCCGGCATCGTGCTGATCGAGGACGCCTGCCATGCGCTTGGCGTCGAAGACGTCGGCGCGACACGGCATTCGCGCGCGGCGTGCTTTTCCACGCATCCCGTAAAGGCGATCGCGACCGGCGAGGGTGGCGCCGTGGCGACAGCCGACGCCGAGCTCGCGACCAGGATGCGGCAGCTGCGCTCGCACGGGCTGGTGCGCGACGCTGAGCGCTTCCAGAATCGCGATCTCGCCTTTTCCGGCGGCGAGCCCAATCCCTGGTATTATGAGATGGGGGAGATTGGCTGGAACTATCGGCTGCCTGATGTGCTCTGTGCGCTCGGCATCAGCCAGCTCCGGAAACTCGCCCGGTTTTACAGCCGCCGTCGCGAGATTGCCGCGCTCTACGACCGAGCCTTTGCTTCTTTTCCTGCGGCTGTTCGGCCCGTTCCGCACGGCGACCGACCCCACGGCTGGCATCTCTATGCGCTGCTGATCGACTTCGCAGGCCTTGGGATGTCCCGCGCAAGCGCCATGAATGCGTTGCGCGCACAAGGTATCGGAACGCAGGTTCATTACATTCCGGTGCATACCCAGCCCTACTACCGCCGCCGCTACGGTGACATCGCGCTACCCGGCGCGGACGCCTATTATTCGCGCTGCCTTTCCATTCCGATTTTCCCGATGATGAGCGACGCCGATGTCGATCGGGTCGTTGTCGCCGTGGCGAGTCTTGCGCGCGGAAGGGCCGCCGCTTGACGATGCGCTATTGCTCACGCTGCCTCTACCCGGAAAGCAAGCCAGACCTCTGGTTCGATGAGCACGGAATTTGCTCTGCATGCATTGGCTTTGAGAGCCGCAAGGCCGTCGACTGGGAAGTCAGGCTTCGCGAGTTTAAAGCGGTGACGGATCGTTATCGTTCGGCCAGCGGATCGAACTATGATTGCATTGTTCCCGTCTCGGGAGGCAAGGACTCAACTTACCAGGTCATTCGCCTGCTTCAGCACGGGTTAAACCCCGTCTGCGTCACAGCAAGCACCGACTCCCTTTCCGATGTCGGCCGGCGCAATCTCGACAACATCGCCAAGCTGGGCGTCGACCACATCGCAGTGACCATGAATCCCGTGATCCGTCGCCGCATCAATCGTCTTGCGCTTGTCGAGATTGGCGACATCTCGTGGCCCGAGCATGTTGCGATCTTTACCGTTCCGGTTCGGCTTGCCGTGCAGCTCAAGGTGCCTTTGCTCGTCTGGGGCGAGAACTCGCAAAACGAGTATGGTGGCCCGGCCGCCTCGCAGGAAAGCAGCGTACTCGACCGGCGCTGGCTCGAAGAATTTGGCGGCCTGTTGGGCCTACGCGTCTCCGACATGGTTGGCTTGGAGGGCATCACTCGGCGCGATCTCATTCAATATCACTATCCGAGCGACGATGAGCTGCGCGAGGCCGGAGTCACCGGCATCTTTCTCGGTCATTACTTTCCGTGGGATGGGTACCAAAATGCGATTCTCGCGCAAGGCTACGGCTTCGAGACGATGCCGTCGCTGGTCGAGGGATCTCTCGCAAACTATGAGAACCTCGACAACTATCAGACCGGTATTCACGACTACTTCAAATATTTGAAGTTCGGGTTCGGCCGCGCGACCGACATCGCCAACAACCATATACGGCGTGGCCGGCTGAGCCGGGCGGACGCGCTCGATCTGGTGCGACGTCACGACGGCAAGTTCCCTTGGACCTGCCTTGGCCGGCCGATTGCCGAGATCTTGGGCGAGATCGGTATGTGTATCGACGAATTCCTGCAGGTCTGCGATCGCTTCACCAACAAGCGACTGTTTAAGACCGACAATCGTGGCAAGCCCATCCGCGATCGCGGCGGCAATCTGCAGCCTCTCTTCGAGCTCAACTGAGGGCAACGTATCGGCGTGGCGCTGGGTCTTACAGTTGTGATCAACTATGGTCTCTGCAACGTCGACTCTATGGTGCGGGCTCTCGAAGAGTGTGGGGCTGTGAAGGTCGAGCCAACGCGCGATCCGCGCGTCGTTGAGCGCGCTGATCGCATTGTGCTGCCGGGAGTAGGCACTTTCGAGGCCGCGATGCGCAATCTGCGAGATTGGAAGTTGCTCGACGCAATTCGGCAAGCGAGCGCTCGGACCACCGTTCCGTTCCTCGGAGCGTGCCTGGGCATGCAACTCATGGCCACGACGGGAACGGAGGGGAGGAACGGTCCTATCGAGGGTATTGGACTGGTCCGGGGTGACGTCGTCCGAATAGCTCCGTCGGACGCCAACGAGCGTGTCCCGCATATCGGCTGGAACGAGGTGCGCGCGCGTGATGGGTCAACCCTCTTTGCTCAAATCGCGCCCAGTAGCGATTTCTATTTTGTGCACTCCTATCATCTGCGACTCGACGATGCCTCCGCAGAGGCCGCGCGCACACCCTATTGCGGCGGCCTGACGTCGGCCATTGAGCTGTCCGATCGGCCGATCTTCGGCACCCAGTTTCACCCGGAGAAGAGCCAGAAAAACGGGTTCCAACTCCTTCGCAATTTCCTGTCCGCCTGATGCTCAAGACGCGGATCATCCCGACCCTGCTGTTCAAAGGGTTAGGCCTCGTGAAAGGAGTTGGCTTCAACTCCGGTCGACGCGTCGGCGCCTGTTTGCAGACGATCCGAGTCTACAATCTGCGCGAGGTTGACGAGTTGATATTTCTCGACATCGCCGCGACGCCGAACGGGACGCGCCCTCACTTGCAAGAGATCGACGAACTCGCGGATAATTGTTTTATGCCCATGACGGTTGGCGGGGGCGTACGAAGTCTCGACGACGTTCGCGACTTGCTCGCTGTCGGGGCGGACAAGGTGGCGATCAACACTGCGGCGATCGAGACTCCCGAGCTGATACGGGCGGCGGCTGCAGAATTTGGCGCGCAATGCATCGTCGTTTCCATTGACGTGCGTCGCAGCGGTGACGGCCGGCCGGAAGTGGTTACGCGCTGTGGACAGCAGCGCACGGGCCGCGATCCCGTCGAATGGGCGAAGACCGTCGAGCACCTCGGAGCCGGAGAGATACTGCTGACCTCGGTCGATCGCGACGGCACCATGACCGGGTACGAAATCGATCTCGTTCGCGATGTGTCGGCAGGGGTGAGCATTCCGGTCATCGCGTCTGGGGGCTGCGGCAACTACCAGCATATGGCCGACGTGCTCGCGACGACGGGCGCAAGTGCGGTCGCAGCGGCCTCCATCTTCCACTTCACAGAGCAGACGCCACGCGAAGCAAAGCGCTTTCTCGCGAAACGGGGCGTGCCCGTTAGAATGTCGGCATGACAACGGCGGTCATTGTCCAGGCCCGCATGGGCTCGATACGGTTGCCGGGAAAAGTCATGAGGCAACTTGCCGGGCGCACCGTGCTCGAGCACGTGTTGCGGCGCTGTTTAGCCATACCTGGAGCTGACGTTGTGGTCTGCGCCGTTCCCGACCAACCCGACAGCGGTGCGCTCGAGGCCGTTGCACGAAAGCTCGGCACGATCACTTTCCGCGGTTCGGAAGCCGATGTGCTCGCCCGCTATGCGGGAGCCGCGCGTGCGGTAGAGGCCGACGTCGTGATACGCGTCACAAGTGACTGCCCCCTGATCGATCCAGAGGTGTGCGGCGCCGTTCTGAAACATCGCGCCTGCGAAAATGCCGACTATGCGGCGAACAACATGCCGCCGAGCTTTCCTCACGGGCTCGATTGCGAGGCCATGACGCGCGCGGCACTCGAGGAATGCGCTGCTAACGCAAAAGAGGCTTACGATCGGGAGCATGTTACGCCCTGGCTGCGTCGCGCCCCCCACGTTCGGCGATCGAGCGTCGCGTCCGCAGACGCATCGCTCGCGGCTCATCGGTGGACGCTGGACCATCCGGAGGATCTCGCCTTCTTCGATGCCTTGTTTGCGGTGCTTCCGCGCAGCGACATCACGGGCATGCGGGAAGTTCTGGCAATCCTCGCGCGGCACCCGTCGCTATCCAATATCAACGCCATGCACCACCGCATGGTGGCAGTCTGAGTCTCGATAGGAGTTACAACGTGGGTGTCACACCAACACCGCAAATCGAGTTCTGGCGCGGCGATTTCGGCAATTCGTACACCGACCGCAACGCCGCAACGCCGGATCAGCTTCGCGCTCGTGTATCGCTCTGGTCAGAATTCTGTCCCACACACGGGTCGCGCCGCCATCATCGATCCTCGAAGTCGGTGCCAACCTCGGCATCAACCTGCGCGCCTTGCGCTCCCTGACCGCGGCTCGCTTCTACGCAGTCGAGCCCAACAACAAGGCCCGCGCGATCCTTTCCCGTGACGGTCTGGTTTCGGAGACAGATCTGCGCGGCGGTATGGCGTCCGGCATCGAGTTCCCGGACGGAGTTGCCGATCTCGCCTTCACGTCGGGTGTCCTGATCCACATCCATCCGGACCATCTGCCGGCCTCGCTTTCAGAGATCCACCGCTGCGCGAGGCGCTGGATTGGATGCATCGAATATTTTTCCGATAAACCGGAGATGATTCCCTATCGCGGTCACGATGACCGCCTGTTCAAGCGTGACTTCGGCGGGCTGTGGCTCGACAGCTTTCCTGATCTCGCGACCGTCGCCTATGGGTTCGCCTGGAAACGCGACACCGGCCTCGACAATCTGACCTGGTGGCTCTTCGAAAAGCGCTGAAGCCATGCGTGCCGTCTTCAGATGCGATGCCTCGCCGACGATCGGAGCCGGACACGTCATGCGTTGCCTTGCGTTGGCAGAGGAGCTGGCCAACGCCGATCACAGTATCGTATTCGCCGTACGCAAGGGCACGCGCGAAACCGCGCCCCGCCTTACCTCTAGTGGATTTGAGATTTTCGAGCTCACCTGCGGCGCAGAGGCGGAGCCGCAAGCACTCAAGCATTTGGCTCCGCACGGCTGCAAGGTTCTCGTCGTCGATCACTATGGCCGCGATGTGCACTTCGAGCGCTCGTGTCGGGAGTGGGCGCTCTCTATCGTCGTATTCGACGACCGGACCGGAAGAGAGCACGATTGCGACGTATTGCTCAATTCAGGCGCCGCCGATCCAGGGGTCTACGCGGGGTTGGTGACAGCGCAAACGCATGTCCTCACCGGCCCCAATTCGCACTCCTGGGGCGGGCTTTTGTTGCGCGCCGAGAAGCCTCGCTCGCCCGCCGGGATGGCCGGCCCGTCAGGAACCTCCTCGTCTCTTTCGGAGCGACCGACCCGTCGAACGCCTCATCACTTGCAGTCGAGGCCCTCAACGGATGGACAGATCATGTGATGACGACGGTTGCGCTGTCTGCCGGTTCGCCGCATCGGCAAGAAGTCGAGCGTAACCTGGGGGAACGGTCTCGTCTTGTGTTCGATCATCCGGACATTGCTGCCCTCATGACTGATGCGGACATTGCACTTGGGGCGGGCGGCGTGACCGCCTTCGAGCGGGCGGGGTTGGGACTGCCGTCCATCATCGTCACGACAATGGAGAACCAGGAGGGAATTGCGGCCACGATCGCCAACTCCGGTGCTGCCGTTCTGCTCGGCCCGCAAAGTCAAATTACGTGTCCGGCCCTTGCGCAGGCCGTTCGTGCGCTAACCGCGGACTCGGATCGACGGCTGGCAATGGCTGCATCGGCCGCACGTCTTGTCGACGGATTGGGCGCACGGCGTGTTGCGCAAACGGTCATGGAGCGGGCGGCATGACGAATGCCCCGGCATGGTGGTCGAAGCCGCGCATAACGAGCGTGGTCGTCGACAACGAGAGCTGGATTCTGCCTTACGCCAACCAGCTCGTTGAAAGTCTGCAGCGGGGAGGTGACCATGCATCCCTGGTGCGTCAACACGAGGACGTACGCGAGGGTGCAGTCGCCTTCTATCTTGGCTGCGTAAAGATCACGCCCAAGTCCATCTTGGCGCGCAATCGCAGGAACCTTGTCGTCCATGCCAGCAATCTGCCGAAAGGACGCGGCTTCTCGCCGATGGTGTGGCTCATACTGGAGGGCGCGATGCGCATTCCAGTCTGTCTCATCGAGGCGGCAGACGAGGTCGACGCTGGTGACGTGATATACCGCGAGTTCATCGATTGCGAAGGTCACGAGTTGAACGATGCCCTGCGGGCCGCGCTTGGCGAGATGCACGTCGCTCTATGCAGCCGTTTTATGAGCCAGACGACGCCGCCGATCGGTATGCCGCAGGTTGGCGACGTGACGCGTTATCGGCGGCGAACGCCTACCGACAGCCGCATGGACCCGCAAAAGACCCTGGCCGAGCAATTCGATCTCTTGCGCGTCGTCGACAACCAGCGCTACCCGGCGTTTTTTGATCTTCGCGGTCACCGTTACCTGCTCAAGATCGAAAAGGCGCCCGAGGGCTACGGGGCATGATTTCGAGCACCTTCACGATTGCCGGCCGGCCGATCGGCCCTTCGCATCCGCCTTATGTGATTGCAGAGCTCTCAGGCAATCACAATGGCAACATTAGTCGCGCACTGGCTCTGATCGAGGCTGCGAAGTTAGCCGGCGCCGATGCAGTAAAGCTGCAGACGTACACGGCAGACACAATCACCATTGATTGCGATCGCGCGGATTTCATTATCGAGGGTGGTCTTTGGGACCGTAGGCGGCTATACGATCTCTATCGGGAGGCGCATACGCCGTGGCCGTGGCACGACGCTCTGTTCAGCCAGCGCGCGGGAGATGGGGATCACGATCTTCTCGACACCGTTCGACAACACGGCCGTCGAATTCCTCGAGAAGCTCGACGCGCCGGCATATAAGATCGCATCATTCGAGGCAGTCGATCTGCCGTTGATCCGGCGCATCGCCGCAACCGGTAAGCCGATCATCATGTCGACGGGTATGACCGATCACACCGAGGTCGAAGAAGCGGTGAGCGCGGTCCGTGATGCCGGATGCCGAGATCTCGCGCTCATGCATTGCGTGAGCGCCTATCCAGCGCCTGCGTCGGACATGAACCTCCGCACCATTCCCGATCTTGCGCAGGCCTTTGACGCAGTCGTGGGGCTGTCTGATCACACGTTGGGCACCGCCGTTGCCGTCGCCGCGGTTGCTCTCGGCGCGTGCATGATCGAGAAGCACGTGACGCTGCGGCGAAGCGACGGCGGTCCGGATGCGGCCTTCTCGCTCGAGCCCGACGAGTTGGCGCGGCTCGTCAACGATACGCGCCTCGCGCATGCCGCGCTAGGCACGGTCTCCTACGAGCGTGAGCCTTCCGAGCGCGCCAATATGGTCTTTCGCCGCTCGCTTTATGCCGTGACCGATATCGAGAAGGGAGAAGCCTTCACGCAAGACAACGTGCGCTCCATCCGCCCCGGGTATGGATTGGCGCCCAAGCACCTGCCGGAAGTTCTTGGGCGCCGGGCGGCTCGCCGCCTCACACGCGGTACCCCCTTGAGCCTCTCCGCGATTGAGGGTCGCGAGTGATGCGAGGGAAGTTGTGATGGAGACCGGCGCGATTGTGGACGAGACCATCTTTGAGGTGTTCGGCAAGCTCAAACGCGAAGTGCTGACCCTGGCGGAGAAGGACAGAGCGAACGAGTGTCTTGGAGGCCGTGTCGCGTCTCTGGATGTTTATGAACAAATTCAGGAATTGTGACCTTAAGATCTATTTCGATAACGACCTCCACGCCGCGATCGGCAAGCTCGCAGGCAGTGCCGCAGTCCGGCGGCACGACTACCGGCCGAAAAGGGAGTTCAGAATTGCATTTCTGTTGGTCGGATTTAGCGACCTCGGCGGCGCATCAGTGCCCCACCGGTTTATGATCCGCGATTATGCGAAGGGCGGGCTCGTCGTAAAGAACTACGTGTTGGTCTCAAACTTCTTCCGCCGCGTCACAAGCGAGACGGAGCAGCAAGCCTATCTGGAGCGCTCACAGAATGTTGTGGAGGTTTGCCTGGCTCCCGCCGAGCTCGACCACGTCGCGCGAGGCATTTTCATCAGAGATTGGCTTACCAGGAACGAGATCGACTTTGTTGTGGCCGACGGCGACCCCTCGATCCTGTTTGCCCTGGCGACGCGTCCCTGCCCCTTACAGGCGCTTCTCAACCAGGATTGTTACACCTTTGCGCTGGGGCCCGGCGCGCCATGGTTCGACGTAACGTTCCTGGTCATGCTGGAGCAGATCTTCTCCTACGCGCCGCGGCTGCAGGATGGGGCGGACCGGCTTAAGGTCGTCATGCTGCCGCTCCACCCCAAAGTCCTACGTTAGCGAAGCGCAGCCCATGTCCAAGACGGATTTGGGCGTACCGGAAAATGCGGTCCTGTCCGCCTCCTCAAACATGTGGAAATCGTTCTTCGGCGACACAAGCACGCTGATGGAGGGTATTGCCGCCCTCATTCGCAGATTTCCACATTATCATCACATCTTCATCGGCACCGAGCGCTGTAGGGACAGCCTGGACTTCTTCCTCAATCGCAATCCTGATATCGCGAGCAACGTCCGCTACATCGGGCGGTGAAGAACGTCTTCAGAGTTCTGAAGACGATTGATTTCTGGGTGAACTCGTTTCCGACCAGCGGGGCAGCGATATCGAGAGTGCCGTCGTTGGCAAGCCATCGATCGAGCTGACAGCCAACCGCAACCTCAATCTGCATCCGAGCGAATTCTTGTGCAGTCATGAGTGCACCGTGACATCGCTGGATGAATTTGTCGGTCTTGGCAGTCGGTTCATCAGCGATCCGGCCTATCGCCGTGCCGTCGGCGAGCACCTTCGGCAGCGGATCTCACGGGAATTCGACAAATCCTTAGACCGGCGAACGCATCTACGGTTTTCTGCTAGATGAATACTACCGCCGAGTTGGAAAACATGTCAGGATGCCCGCGCTCGCGCTCGACCAATGTCTGGAGTACGAGAAGATCATTTCGCTTTATTCCGCCTACGGCCTGATGCACTGGAGCGCCGAGCAAAAACGGCGATGGCTGGACAGTGCTGCGGAGCGCTTTCCCGAGCGGCCGTTCGCATGGGTGAAGATGCTCGAGAATTCTTTGTCGAGCCGGGGACGTCGACTCTGCCGTCCAAGGTCGCGTCGCGAATGCCGACGGCGCTCCTCCTCGACTATCGCATCCGGACACTGCTTACACTCAATTTCGAGGCTGCCGGCCACATGAGCGAGGCAGTCCAGCAGGCTCGGGCGATCTTGGCCCTGCCGAAAACTGACGAAATCTCGTGCCGCGTAGCGGCAAGACAGTTCGGCGAGGACTGGCAATTTCGAAGAGGCAGCTGCAGCTTTGAGGAAGGCAGGCATCTTCGTCGCGGACGGAACCGAAGCGGCGATTATCACGAAGGCTATGGCGGCCCCGATCCAGAAATCTCATTCCGCACGCACACGAGGAGCCATGAGCAACGCAATCTACATTCCTCCGACGCAGAGGAGGAGCGCGCGTCCTGGCCCAAAGATGTGATCGTCCCCTTGGCAGAGCCGTTCGTCGACAGCCGGGGGGCCATACGGCCTATGGTTGATGTGCCGATCGAAGAGCTGTGTGCTCATCACATCAAAGAAGGGTACCGTCCGAGCGAACCACTCACAAGACTGACTGGCATTACTGCTACGTGCTGAGGGCCAGATCGACTATTACCATCGTCCCCACGGCTCGACGGGCACGCCCGAAAAGGTGGGAAGATCGGGTCCACCAGATGTTCTACGCACCGATGGTCGATCACGCGATGGTGTTCACTGAGGATACGACCTTCCTGACCTGGGGTCGAAATTCCCGCGCACAGGATGTCTACGAAGCCGATGTCGTTCGGATCGAACTGATCAAGGTATGACCGACCTACGGTCCTTGGTCCGCCGCCGTACGGACTGCCGCCTTTGCGGCAGCAGCGACCTTGAGCCCGCCCTATCGCTGACGCCCACGCCTCCGGCGAACGCCTTCGTGCCGCAGGCACGCTGCGACACGCCCCAGAAGACGTTCCCGCTGGATGTTTTCTTCTGCGGACCTGCCACCACGTCTCGATGTCGTCGACCCGAGCGTGCTTTTCGAAGACTACATTTATGTATCCGGAACATCCCCCGTATTCGTTCGTCACTTCATCGACTACGCGGCGATTGAGTGAGCGGTTCGGTCCCCTCAAGGAAAGCTGGGACGAGATCGGCTCCAACGACGGCACCATGCTGCGCGCCCTTCGCGAGCACGGCATGTTCGTCGTGGGCGTTGATCCGGCCCGCGACATTGCCGCGAAGGCCAATGCGGATGGCATTCCCACGCTGCCTGCATCTTCGATGCCGGGGTGGCTCGGACATCAAAGCTGAGCGCGGGCTGGCCGCGCTCGTGGTCGCAAACAACGTATTTGCGCATGCCGACAACCTTGGCGAGATCGCAGAGGGGTTCCGGGAATTGCTGGCGGATGATGGCATCTACGTCTTCGAGGTCCTATCTCGCGGACGTGATCGAAAAGACGCTGTTCGACACCATCTACCATGAGCATCTCGACTACCACACGGCCGCGCCGCTGGTGCCGTTCTTCGCCGCCCGATTGGAGCTGTTCGCGGCAGAGCGCGTCGATACGCATGGCGGCTCTCTACGTGGATATGTGCAACGCGGGAGAGGGGCCCCACAGTGCGGACGGCTCGGTCGAGCGGCTAATCGCACTGGAGCGGTCGCTCGGTCTCGACCGGCCCGAGCATTCGAGCGTTTCGGCCGCGAAATCGATCATCGCAGAGAGGAGTTGATCGCGTTGCTCCACGGCCTCAAGGCGCGAGAGGATCGAGCATTGCAGCGTATGGCGCGCCGGCCAAGGCAACGACGCTGTCCTATCATTTCGGCCTCGACGCCACCCTAATCGAATTCGTCGTCGACGACAGTCCACTCAAGCAGGGGCTGTTCACGCCGGGCATTCATATGCCCGTGCTTCCGAGTGGAGGAGCGTCGGCCCGACTACCTGCTGGTTTTGGCTTGGAACTTCGCCGAGCCCATCATCGCCAAGAACGAAGCCTTCCGATCCCGCGGCGGGCGTTTCATCGTCCCACTGCCCGACCTCTCGATAAGGTAACTCACGAAATGGACCAGCACTCCTGCCCAACGACTCGTAATCGTCGGTGACCTCGGCGAGACTGCCCAGGAGTTCCAGCGGCAAGACCGTGCTGATTGCCGGGGGGGTGGGGTTTCTCGGCCGCTACTTCGTACAGCTATTCCTCAGGCTGAACGCCACGGTGCTGGAGAAGCCGTGCCGTCTCGTCGTGCTCGACAACCTGATTACGACCGGCGCCTGGGCCGAGAAAGGCAAGAAGCGGAGGGTTAACGAGTTCATCGGCCACGACGTGATCAAGCCATTCAGCTTCGACGGCCCGATTAACTACATCATGCACCTGGCCGGCATCGCGAGTCCGTCTATTACCGCGAGTACCCCCTGGAGACGCTCGATGTGGCAGTCCAGGGTACCAAGAACATGCTGGATCTTGCGCGTACCAACGGCGCCAAGTTGCTGTTCTTCAGCTGGTCGGAGATCTACGGCGACCCAGACTCAGCGCACGTGCCAACGCCGGAGAGCTACCGGGGCAACGTATCGTGTCTCGGGCCTCGCGCTTGCTACGACAAGTCGAAGCGTCTCGGCGAGACCTTGTGCCGCATCTACCAGCAACGCTACGGTGTCCACACGAACATCGTGCGTCCATTCAATGTATTCGGTACCGGCATGCAAGAGAGGGACTACCGAGTGCTGCCCAACTTCGCGAGCCAAATCGCCGGCGGTAGGCCGCTGACGGTTTATGGCACGGGCCGGCAGACGCGCACGTACTGCTACCTTTCGGACGCCATCGTCGGGTTCACGCTGGCGATGCTACGCGGCGTGCCGGGCGAACCCTACAACGTCGGCAATCCGAAGCCGGAGCTCCCGTCCTCGAGCTGGTGGAGGTGATCCGATCGGTCCTGGGCCGCGACATCGAAATCGTGCTCATGGAGCATCCGACACCTACCCGGCCGATGAGCCCAATCGTCGCTGCCCGGACATCCCAAGGCGCGCACCCAGCTCCAATACCAGCCGAAGGTCGACCTCAGGGAAGGATTGAAACGTTTCCTTTCGTGGACCACCAGCCAATACACTGGCGAGGTGTGAATATGGCGCCAGCCGCGCTGCGTCTGGGACTGGTCGGGGCCGGGCGATGGGGCAGCAGAATTGCGCGTACTATCGGCGCAATGAGCGAGGTTCGCCTGCATCGACTGGCGAGCCGCAATCCCGACAGCGCGTCGCTTGTGGGGCCCGGCTGCACCGTCCACGCGGACTGGCAGACGCTGATCGCGGCCGGCGATCTCGACGGCCTCCTGATCGCGAGCCCGCCCGAAACCCACGGCCCGATCGCGCTGGAGGCCATCGATTCCGGGCTGCCGGTGTTCATCGAGAAACCGATGACGCTCGACGTCGCCGAGGCAAGGCTCATCCAGACCGCGAGCGAACGGCGAAGAGTTCCGGTTATGGTGGACCACACCCACTTGTTTCACACCAGCTACCGGACGCTAAAGGAGATGGTGCCCGGCCTCGGCGGGATCAGGGCTATTCGGTCCAGCGGCGGCAACTGGGGCCCGTTCCGGCGCTTCGACCCGCTATGGGATTGGGGCGCGCACGAACTCTCGCTAATCCTGGACCTGGCCGGCAACGACGGGACCATTGTGACGGCCTCCGTCGTGCGCCATGAGGACCGGTCGGAGGGCTTGGGGATACTCATCGCCTTCGAAATGGAATTCACACCGGGCATACGCGCCTCGTCGCGATTCGGAAACCTGATGGACGGCAAGACGCGGCTGCTCGAAGTCGAATGCGCCGATGGCACACTGATCATGGACGACGTCGGTCCGACCCCCTGAAAGTTCGACGCGGCGAACGCGAGTCGGTCCTCCCCGTCGAACGGTCGCAACCGCTCCGGGAGGCGTTGACCGCTTTTGCGGAGGGCGCCAGAGGACAGCCGGGCCAAGCTTTCGGGACGGCGCTCGGTGTGAGCGTCGTCAGCTTCCTCGCTATCCTCGAGCGCAAGCTGTGCGGCTCCACCAAATCCGAAATCGAACACGCTGCGGGATAAGGGCGCCATGAAGACACCGTCTGATAGCCCGTATTCGTCAGTGTCCGAGCTGGACAACCGTGCCGCGCTGGCAGAGTTGTTCCGCGTCGCGCCCTTGGGGCCATCGCTCATCGACCATCTCGTGCTGTTCCTCAAGCGGCAGGACATCATGCGCCTGCTCTTCTTCAAGGAGCTGTACGACAAGATCATCGATACCCACGGCGTGATCCTGGAGTTCGGCTGCCGCTGGGGGACCAATCTCGCCTTGTTGACGGCGCTGCGCGGGATCTATGAGCCCTTCAATCACAACCGCCGCATTGTCGGTTTCGACACGTTCGAAGGTCTGGCCGGCATTAGCGCGCGGGACGGGTCATCTGAATTCGCGCAAGCGGGCGCCTATGGCACCGCGCCGGTCTACAACGAATATCTGGAGCAGGTCCTGGCCAGCCTGGAGGCCGAGTGTCCCCTTCCTCACATGCGCAAGTTCGAGATCGTGAAGGGTGACGTGCGGCAGACGCTGCCCAGCTACCTTGAGCGTAATCCGCAGACGGTGGTGGCCCTGGCCTATTTCGACATGGACATCTTTGAGCCGACCAAGGCCGCGCTGGAGGCCATTCGGCCGCACATCACGAAAGGCACCGTGATAGGCTTCGACGAGATGAACTGGCAGGTCTTTCCCGGCCCCACGCTGGCGCTGAAGGAAGTCTTCGGCCTCGATCGCTTCAAGATCCACCGCAGCCCCCTGCAGCCCATTCCGGGCTGGATCGAGATCACCTGAGCTCAAGCCCAAGCGATGACCGCAAGGCATCTTCTGCGGCATGTATCTCGCAAGGCCGACACGGCCATGCGCGAAGCCTGGTATCGCGTGTACAGCGCGACGCGACCGCGCGCCAACGCGGCCATACGCGAGCTGGCGCTGGACCAACCCATGACCGGTTCCGGCGTAGTGCTCGTCGAGGCGCTCTGGGACCATCCCTACCACTGGCTCCGGCTTGCCATGCTTCGACGCGCCTTGTCGCGGAGAGCTGGCGGACTGGTCGGCATCTGGGAGGAGGGCACGTTACCCAAGGTGGTGGCGTCACTGCGATCGCTGGACCTCGCGGCCGAGGAAACGGTTGCGCGGCGAGTGCCGGAACGGCTGATGCAAGCGGCGCAGCAGCGCCTTGCCGGCCTTCGCACCGCGCGCGACGTGCTCGATATGGAGCTACCATGGGGCTATCCCACGTGCCATCTCTTCGACGGCATGCTGAAGACGGAGGCCATCGGCACGGTCACGCCGGACCACCCGAAGGCCGCCGCATACTTCGCCAAGTGCCTGCACTATCTCGAAGCATACGACGCCATTCTCGATCGTCACGATGTGCGTGCGGTCATCCTCAGTCATCCGAGCTTCCCGCGCTTCTCGACCCTGGCCTGGTGTGCGCTGCGGCGGGGTATCCCGGTGTATGCGACGATCCACGTCAACGAGCATGTGTCGGCGCGCAGGTTCCTGTCGCTGAGCGACTTCAGCGGCAGCCTGGCTGACCGTCCTGACGCTGCAATCCCCGCCATCCTGACCCCACAACAACGAGAGCGTTTGATAGCCGTGGGTCAGCAGTACTACATGGCCGTCAGGTCCCGCCAAGCCGGCGAATTCAGCATCATCGACATATATGGCAAGCAGGCGCTGGCCCGGAGAGAGTTCACTGCCCGAGTGGGGTGTGATCCCGCCAAGCCCAATGTCGTAGTCATGACGAGCTGCTGGACCGACGGTCCCAACAGTGCGGGCCTGACCTACTTCACGGATTACCAGGATCTGCTGGAGAAGACACTTGCGGTGATATCGAGGGTCAAGGAATGCAATTGGATACTGAGGGCGCATCCTGCCGAGTTCAGGTACGGCAACATGCGGTTGGCCAACATGGTGGAAGGGCGATTGCCCGACAATGTGTGGCTTTGGCCGGAGAGCGTGGGCGCGGGCGTGATTCCCGATGTGGCGGACTGCGTGGTGACCCCGGCGGGCACTGCGGGCGTAGAATACGCGGCTATGGGGCGGCGAGCCTCGTTTGTCGCGACACCCTCTACACCTCGTGGGGCTTCGTGAACTGGGCTCGGGACCAGCAGGATTTCGAGGCCAAACTGTCGCGCGCTTGGGAGTTGCCGAAACCGACCGCTAGGAACCAGGAGGACGCGTTGATCCACATCGCCCTCACTTTCACCAGCGCTCCCGAGACGCGCGGCGACTACCTTTATGAATGGGGATCGCGTAGCTGGTACATCTGGCCGTCGGTGCCGGGCTTCATCGACCGCAATACGCCGGACATCGAGCGTGAAATCGCGATGCTCAGGCGCTGGATCGGTTCCGACCCGCAAGGCTGCAACGACAGCTACAACGTCTGGAAATGGTTGCACGCAGACCAGTGGTCGTCCATCGACGGCGGGATGATGCCCACGTGGCCAGAGACAAGGTGGTCGGCGGGTGACCGATCAGCTCAGCCCGTACCACTCGATGAAAATACAGAATTGTCTGCGGTATGCTTGAGCGCGGCACTCTCGTTCGCAGCTCTCCTGAAGACCCAAGGATTCCTGAGAGAGATTGAGGGCGCATTTGGCCTGCTCACCCCCAAAGAACGACGCCGAAGCATTCTCCTCATAATCTCGATGCAGATCAATGCTGTGCTCGGTTTCGTCGGCCTCGCCGGCGTCCTACCCTTCGTATACCTCATGCTGGAACCGGCGCCGCTTGACGGTTCGGGCCGTTTTGCGGTGGCATTTCGTTGGCTTGGGTTCAGCGACACCAACACTGCGCTGGCGACATTCGGTCTCTTCCTTATCGGCGTCATCGTACTCAAGAATGTCTACTCTTATGTGCACTCGGGGCTCCAGGCCAACTTCTGCGCCCGCGCTGAGGCGCGTCTGGCCTCCGATCTGCTTTTCGAGAATTGTCGCTGCTCCCTACGGCTGGATCATAACTCAAAACAGTGCCGTTCTGCGCGACGTTCTAATGTACCAGTCGATCGAGTGGTCGCGCAGAAGTCATCAGAGGAACATTTCAGATCGCCAACGACGGACTCTTCCTGCTCCTCGCTTTTGCGTTGATCATCTACGAAAGCCGGTTGGCCGGAATTGTCGTAACTCTGTGCGCGGCATCGTGTGCCGTGCTCCTCTCAGCCCTCGCCCGTCCCCACATCGCGGGCTATACGGAACGGAGGCGCTTGGCGCATCGGAACGCGGCGGTAGCAGCCAACGAAGCCATTTTGGGCGGGCGCGAAGTAAGAATCTCTGGTGCAGGCAGCCTGCTAATCCGGTCCTTCTCTCAAGACATGCAGGCGTATTCGTCGTCCGATGGTCGAAACCGTCAGTGGCAAACGGTCCCCCGCCTGGGCATCGAAGTTCATTGGCTTCGCCGCATTGATTGGCATTTCACTCGGCGCATTGTGGGCTGGCAAGCCCAGATTGGAAGTCGCCGGTTTGATCGCGCTCTTCGCACTGGTCGCCATTCGCGCAATTCCGGTATTTGGTCAGATCACAACTTCTTTCTCCAGCCTCTTAAGCGCTCTGCCCGCCGTATCTGAGATTCGCAAGTTGTTGGAGGAACTCGCCAACTGCACCGAGCATCAAGGGCCGCTGCCCCGATCGCCGATTGGAGCCGGCTCGATCTCGAGCAAAGTCGTTTTTGCATACCATGGGCGAACAGCGAACGTGCTCGGCCCATTGAGCCTCACGATTAAGCGCCACCGCAGCTACGGCATTGTCGGCCCTTCTGGAGCGGGCAAGAGCACCTTGGTCGACATTATTGCAGGCTTGTTGCAGCCGACCAACGGTCGAATGATGGTCGATGCCCGCGTGATCGATGATCAGAATGCAGCGAGCTGGCGCTCGCGAATTGCTTATGTCCCGCAAGACCCTTTCCTGATTGATGCTACTCTAGCCGACAACATCGCTTTTGGGCACGAGGTGACTGGAAATGCACGTTGCCGAGAGGCTCTGGACCGCCATCTCCTCGTCGAGCCTCGAGCAAGTGGTCGCAGAGCTGCCGGAAGGTCTGAATAGCCGGGCTCGGCGAGCGCGGCGTACGCCTGTCGGGCGGTCAATGCCAGCGCGTCGCTCATCGCGCGTGCTCTCTATCGTCAAGCCGAGTTCCTTATTCTCGACGAGGCGACGAGTGCACTCGACCCCGTGACCGAGCGCGAGGTCGCAGATGCGATCAAGGCCCTCAACGCCCACATGACGGTCGTCCTGCATCGCCCATCGCTTGTCGACTGTGACGTGGTGCGACGAGCTGATCGTCCTGGACCAAGGCCGCATCGTTGCCATGGGTCCGCACTCGGAACTCATCGCCAGCGACGCCACCTACCGCCGCCTCGTCGAGGCGCAGCAGCTGGTTGTATGAAGCAAGCGCATCTCAAGGCCGAGGGAAGAGACTGCGGCGAGGGCATCGAGGTTCATGGAGAGGCACGCGGTGGGTCGGAAAGCCGGCTTCTGCCAAGCTGGCCGGGAAGTCGTGCTGACGCCGGAGAGTAGCACTTGAAAGTCAAGATCATCGGCGCCGGCTCGATCGGCAATCATCTCTCGAATGCCTCGCGCGCGCTTGGCTGGTCCGTGGACCTCATCGATACCGATCCAAAGGCGCTGGAGCGGACCCGCACGCAGATTTATCCCTCGCGCTACGGCACCTTTGATCAAGCGATCCGTCTCTTCGAGTTCGAAGGATGCACCGAAGGGCGGCTATGACCTGATCTTCATCGGCACGCCTCCGGATGTGCATATGCCGCTCGCCATCGCGGCGATCGAGGAGAAGCCGCGCGCGATCCTGATCGAGAAACCGCTGTGCGGGCCCGATCTCGCCGGCGCGCAGGAGCTCTACGAGAAGGCCAAGCAGGCAGGCGTTGCCGTGTTTGTCGGCTACGATCACGTGGTCGGCAAGGCGACAGGCATTGCCGCCGGTCTCGCGAGCTCCGCAAATATCGGCCCGATTGCCACCATCGATGTCGAGTTCCGCGAGTTCTGGGGCGGCATATTTGCGGCGCATCCCTGGCTCGCCGGTCCGTGGGAGACCTATCTCGGGTTCTGGAAGCGCGGCGGCGGAGCCTCGGGCGAGCATTCGCATGCCGCCAATCTTTGGCAGCACTTCGCGCATGCCGTGGGCGCCGGCCGTATCATCGAGGTCCAGGCGACCCTCGACTTCGTGCGCGACACGAAGGTCGACTATGACCGCCTCTGCCTGATGCACTTCAAGACCGAATCCGGTCTCGTCGGGCGCTGCGTCCAGGACGTGGTGACCCAGCCCCCGCGCAAGTGGGCGAGAATTCAGGGCACCGGTGGATTTGTCGAATGGACGTGCGGCCGCGAGCCGGGTGTGGACGCGGTCACCGCGCAGCTTCCCGGCAGGGTCGCCATCGAGCAGAAGGTATCGAAGACGCGCCCCGACGATTTCATCGAGGAATTGAGACACTTGGAGGCGGCGCTCGCGACGGATCCTTCGGCATCCCCGATCTCGCTCACGCGCGGCCTGGAGACCATGCTGATCGTCGCTGCAGCGCACCTTTCGCAGAATACTGGGCGCAAAGTGGCCATCGACTACTCAAAGGGATGGACGACGGCCGCGGTGTCGGCCATTTGAAGCCAATAGGCATGAGGGAGCTTGCTATGGCGGAGAAGCTGGGTCGCTTCGACTTCAAGGATCTCTTCGTCCTCGATCTCGCGAATAACCACCAGGGAGATGTCGCGCACGGCACGGACATCATAAATGCCTGCGCGGACGTGGCGGCAAAACAGGGCGTCAGGGCCGCGATGAAGTTCCAGTTCCGCGACCTGCCCGAGTTTGTCCACAGGGAGCAGCGTGCCCACCCGAGCAACAAGCACGTTCCACGTTTCCTCTCGACGAAGCTCTCCTGGTCGCAATTCGGCGAGCTGCTGAAGGTGGTGCGCCAGCGCGGCCTCATCTCGGTGTGCACGCCGTTCGACGAAGCCTCCGTCGATCAGGTCCGCCGCCTGGGGTTCGACATCATCAAGGTGGCGAGCTGCTCCGCCCGCGATTGGCCGCTCTTGCAGAAGATCGCGAGCTGCGGGCTGCCGGTCATCGCCTCGACCGGCGGGCTCGAGCAGGAAGAGGTCGACGACCTCGTAAGCTTCCTCACGCATCGCGGATGCGACTTCGCTCTCATGCATTGCGTCTCCATCTATCCGACGCCGGACGAGGCGTGCCATCTCGGCAATATTGCCGAGTTTCGCGAGCGCTACCCTGGCCGCTCGATCGGCTGGTCGACGCACGAGCCGCCGGACGACATCGCACAGGTCGCCATCGCGGCGGCCCTCGGCACCGAGATGTTCGAGCGCCACGTTGGTATCGAGACTGACGCCTACAAGCTCAATGCCTATTCATCGACGCCCGATCAGGTCTCGAATTGGATCGGCGCCTGGAAGCGGGCGAAGACGCTCATCGGCTCGCGCCGGCGTGCCAGCCCCCTGGAAATCGAGCGCACGGCGATCGACGAGCTGAAGCGTGGCGTCTTTGCGAAGGTCCCCATCGAGGTCGGCGAGATCGTCCAGCGCGACCAGATCTACTTCGCCTTTCCTATCCAGCCAGGTCAGCTCTCGTCGGGAGAGTGGAAGGACGGCATCACATCGCGCGTCGCGATTCTCCCCGACGCTCCGCTTCCCAAGGCTGCCCTCGACGTGCCGGGCGATCCGGATGTCAAGGTAATCAAGAATGCGATTCACGAGGTGAAGGCGCTTCTCGCGTATGCGCGCATTCCCCTTTCGCATGAGTTCACCACCGAGTACTCGCATCACTACGGCGTGTCGAACTTCCGCGAGGTGGGCGCTGTCCTGATCAACGTCATCAATCGCGACTACGCCAAGAAAGTTCTTGTCCAGCTGCCGGGACAGATGCACCCCTGGCACTTCCACAAGCTCAAGGAAGAGACGTTTCACGTGCTTTGGGGGCAGCTCCACATCGAGCTGGATCAGCGGACCAAGATTCTGCAGCCGGGCGACACGCTGACCGTCTTGCCGGGTGTCTGGCATCGGTTCTGGGCACCGAACGGCGTCGTCTTCGAGGAGATCTCGACCACCGCTTTCCCCAACGACTCGGTCTATCGGGACCCCGAGATCAACAAACTCACCAGCGCCCAGAGAAAGACGGTCGTCGACCACTGGGGACGTTTCCAGCTGAGCGAGCAGCTGCGAAGGGTCGAGAGTTCCGGCGGCCTAAACTACGCGCGCATAGGCCAACCGAAGTCGTCTTGTTCGCCCAAAGCGGGTGAGCAGCGAGAAATATCCATGCTCTTTTGAGAATTTCGTGATGGTCAACCTTCCCCAACACGCTAGCGAGTGCCTGCCCGCGCCGTACAACTCGATCGCGTTCGTCCACCGGCGACACGGAGTTTTCGACGACGAGGAGATAGCCGTGTTCACGGACTCCGACGGCGGTTTCGCCGTGCTTCACCCGAGGCCAATCCTGGATTACGCGCACTACACGCCGCGCCAGCAAAAGCTCGGCCTCGGTGCATACAAAAGGACGCTGGACGTAATCGCACGCCGATTTGCCAAGATTGGCAACGAGTTCCCCGAGACGGGTATCGTGCTCGAGATTGGCGCGGCTGACGGTGGGTTTCTCGCCAAACTGCGTCAGGAGCGTCCTCGGCTCAGGCTTGTTGCAGTCGAGCCCGATCGCGAAACTCAGGCCTCGCGCGCGGCATTGGCGCTGGCTGGCGATTACGTCGACCTCGCGGCTGCCGCCGCCGCTGGCGTGTCAGCTGACGTTGTCTGCCTTTTCCATGTCTTCGAGCACATCACAGAGCCAGCGACATTCCTCGATGCGGTGCGCCGCGTGATGGCGCCAGGCGGCCGGCTCATAATTGAAGTGCCCTCCCTCGATGATCCACTTCTGTCGCTCTATCGATCATCGGCCTACGAGGCATTCTATTTTCAGCGCCAGCACCCCTATGTCTATTCTCGAGGATCTCTGAAGCGCGTGCTTGAGGCCCACGGATGGCATGTGCGCGAGGTTCGACCCTATCAACGCTACGGCTTAGAGAACCATCTCGGATGGCTCGTCCACGGTAAGCCCGGCGGCGATGCTGCCCTCGCGTCCGTCTTTACGGGCCTCGACGCGGACTACCGCGCGGCTCTAGAGGCCAGAGGCGCGACCGATACGGTCTTCGCCATTGCCGAGACTGCATGATCGATGGGCGCACTGTTCTCGCCGTCGTCCCCGCGCGGGGAGGCTCGAAGGGGATACCGCTCAAAAACCTGCGCGAGGTTGGCGGACGCTCGCTCGTCGCACGTGTTGGAGACGTCGCCCAGGATGTGCCGGAAATCGATCAGGCCGTTGTATCGACGGACCATGCCGAGATCGCTCGCGCTGCTGTCGCCGCGGGGCTCAAGGCGCCATTTCTGCGGCCCGAATCCATCTCAGGCGACCGCATCGGCGATTGGGACGTGCTGATCCACGCCCTCGAGACGACGGAATCGCAGGACGGCCGTCGCTACGACATCGTTGTCATGCTGCAGCCGACCTCTCCCTTGCGCACGCCGGCCCAGGTCTCGGGAACGATCCGCATGTTGGTGGAGGGCGGCTGGGATTCCGTCTGGACCGTGTCGCCGACCGACTCCAAGGCCCATCCGCTGAAGCAGCTCACCGTCAACGCAGCAGGCAATCTTGGCTACTACGACCCGCGCGGCGCTGAGATCATCGCGCGCCAGCAGCTGGAGCCCGTGTATCACCGCAACGGCATCGCCTACGCCATCACGCGAGAATGTCTGCTTGGCCAGAGGTCGATCAAGGGAGCGCGCTGCGGGGCCTACATCGTCACCGGCGAGCATCTGTCCATCGATACCGAATGGGACATCGAGCTTGTCGAGTTCATTCTGAGCCGGCGGGCGGCGGAGCCGGCGAATTGAAGGTCCTCGTCTTCATCGAGCACGACGTCATCTGCCGGCATTTCGTCATGGGCGGTGCACTGGATGAGCTCGTGCGTGCCGCGGACGTGCGTTTCGTGTTTCCCGACCACGGTAGCAAGCGCCTGACGCTCGATCCGGCGAAGCTGCCGCTCCGTGCGCCCTACGAGCACATTCCCATCGACGCAATTCGTCAGCAGACATGGCGATGGATCCTGTTTGCCGATCAGCTCGCGCCGAGCCGCGATCCCGACAAGCGGGCAATCCGGCAGGTGCGTTGGTTCGCGCTCGGCTGGAAAGCCGCGACCATCTTGACCCTTGCTTCGGCACCGCTCGCAAGATTGTTCTTTCGGCGCATCGTTGCACGCAGGCTCGCGCTCCATCCCAATCGTGCTCTCGACGCCTTGCTCGATCGCGAACGTCCGGATGTCGTCCTGCATCCGAGTGTACTCGAGGGCGTCTTCATCAATGATCTGGTCGCGGCCTGCCGCGCGCGGTCGATCCCACTCGTCATCGCTATGAATTCCTGGGACAACCCCAGCACGAAGCGCGCGGTTGTTGGCCACCCTGACCGCCTCCTCGTGTGGGGTCCTCAGACCAGCGATCATGCGCGTCGCTTCATCGGCATGGACGAGCACAGGATCGACTGTTTCGGCGCGGCTCAGTTCGATGCATTCCGCGAGCCGCCGCGTGTTGGCCGCCGGGCGTTCTGCGAGATCGCACGGACTCGACCCCAAGAAGCGGATTGTACTTTTCGCGGGCTCGAATGCACAAACCGACGAAGTCGCGGCCTTGGCCGGGCTCGATGCCGCAATCGAGGACGGACGTCTCCCTGGCATGCAGATCGTCTATCGTCCCCATCCCTGGGGCGGTGGCGGACGGGACGGGGCGCGCCTCGCCGCCGCGCATTGGCGTCATGTCCGTGTCGACCGCACCATGCGGGCCTATCTCGACCGGGTAGCCGCAGGCGATCGCTCGATGAGCTTGCCCGACTACCGTGACACCCATGATCTCCTCTCGATCGCGGATGTCGTCGTGTCGCCACTCTCGACGATTCTCGTCGAGGGCGCACTGCATGGGAGGCCGGCCATCGTGTTTGCTCCCGATGACGGCGGCAAAGTGCTGCAAGTCATGATGCCGATGCTGCATTTCGAGGAGTTCCTGGCGCTGCCCGATGTCCTGACGGCGCATTCCATCGATAGCCTCGTCGCAAAGCTCGCCGAGATCGGTGACAGGGAGTCCGCCGCGGCGCGCGGGGCACGCCTGAGAGCTGCCATGGAGCGCTTTGTGACGCAGTTCGATCGCCCGTGGCGGGAGCGCATAGTTGAGGTGCTGCGCGACGCCGCGTCCTTGAAAAGTCGCGCCGAGGATTTGGTTGCCGCTGGCTGATGCGTCACATGACCGGTACGCAAGCGGATGTGGCTCACGTGAAGGGTCTGGCGATCGCTGCCTCTCTCACGATCGACCTGCACTTCGCGGCGCAATTCGCGAAAGCGGCGGTGCAGAATTGAACTTGGTCCCGCGCCCGAGCCTGGCCGACGCAGAGATCGTCGTCTGCAACAAAGGGGGGCGCAACTTCCGCTTCGATCTCCTTGAGCGGGGCGAAGCCGCTCCGAGAGAGTTCTTTTATGGGTTCTTCGATCTTGGCCAGGCCGGATTGAGCGCGGCGATGATGTCGACGTCGGGCGCGGTGCCAGGCAGCTTTGGCGCTGCCACCCATTTCTTCGAGCGCGCCATGGTGTATGCGCTGGGTGCAGGCGCGCGTCCACTTTCCGCGCGCTTGCGCATGCGAGAGGTTCCGAACGCCAAGGTGGTCATCAGCAACACGGATGGTTTCTCGCTCTCGCTCGGTCTTGCCGCCTCGTTGGTTCCCTCGTGGTCGATACTGATGGGCGGATTTCAAGGACTAAGCGACATTGAGGCAAGGGCGCCCGCGGCCGTGAGGCCCTTGACGCGACGCCTGATCCGTCGCGCGTTGACCGGCCTCGATCATGTCTTCTTTCTCGCTCCAGCCGATCGCGACGCGGCTGTTGCCCGTTACGGTCTTGCTCCGGAGCGCACGTCAATTCTGACCTTCGGTGTCGACACAGAGTTCTGGCGGCCTCTTCCCGGCGAGCCGGCGAGCGACTTCGTCTTCGCGATCGGTCACGACAAGAATCGCGACTTCGACTGCTTGGCCGCGGCTCCCGGGCAGAATCCGACGCGCATCGTCACAACATTGCCGGTCCGCATCCCTGCGGACGCGAGCCACGTCCGGGTGAGTGCCAGCAATTTCACCGGTGCCGGTCCGATCTCTGACGCGGAGCTGAGGCGGCTCTACAATCGTGCCTGCGCCGTCGTCGTCCCGCTCAAGGACGTCTATCAGCCTTCCGGGCAAAGCGTCGCGCTACAGGCCATGAGCTGCGGCCGGCCTGTGATCATCTCCAGGATCAGAGGCATTTGGTCCGAGAAGCTTCGGCACGAGGAGAACTGCCTCATGGTGCCCCCTGGTGATGCCACGGCGCTCGGCGCCGCGATCGCTCGTCTGCGCGCCGAGCCCGAGCTGGCGCGGGGAATTGGGCAGGCGGCGAGGAACACGGTCGTTGCGCATTTCGGGCTGGATGAGCTCGGGAGGGGGACCGTCGCGCTGGCCAGGCTCGGCCTCAAATTTCACGCAAAGCGCACCAGTCCTCGTCCGGCATAGTCGCCCCGCCATGTTGTTCAATTCTCCGGTCTTCCTCTTTGCGTTCCTCCCGGTGACGCTGGCGCTCTATTTGATTTTCGAGCGAAGCTCACGGGCCGGCATCAGCATCGGCTTCCTCGTCCTCGCCTCGCTCTTCTTCTACGGCTGGTGGAACCCGCTCTACCTGCCCCTGCTGCTCGGGTCGATCTGCGTCAACTTCGCTCTTGGCCTCCTGGTCGCCCCGGGTTCACGCTTTCAAGCTCGCCGAGCTTTGCTCGTGCTCGGTATCATCGCCAACGTTGCCTTGCTGGCCGTCTTCAAGTACGCGGATTTCGCGGTTCGCACATTCGACCAGCTCACAGGCAACGAAAGCGGCGCGCTCAACATCATACTTCCGCTGGCGATATCGTTCTTCACGTTCCAGCAGATCGCGTTCCTCGTCAACTCCTACCAGGGCAAGGCGCCCGAGCGCAGCTTCATCGCCTACTGCCTCTTCGTCACCTTCTTTCCGCACCTGATCGCGGGGCCGATCGTGCATCATCGCGAGATGATGCCGCAGTTTGCGCGCCTCGTTGCCGGAAGCCGCCGCACGCCCGAGGAGATTTGGCACGATCTGGCGGTGGGCTTCGCCATGTTCACCATCGGCCTCCTCAAGAAGGTGATGTTTGCGGATCAGTTCGGCATTTGGGCCGACAACGCGTTTCGCGCCGCAGACGCCGGCGCCAATCTCTGCTTCATCGAGGCCTGGCTCGGCACGGCGTGCTTCGCTTTGCAGATCTATCTCGATTTTTCCGGCTATACCGACATGGCCTTGGGGCTCGCGCGCCTGTTCGGCGTGAAGCTGCCGCTCAACTTCAACTCGCCCTACAAGGCCACGAGCATCATCGAATTCTGGCGGCGCTGGCACATGACGCTGTCGCGCTTTCTGCGCGATTACGTTTACTATCCCTTGGGCGGCAGCCGCCGCGGCGTCGCACGCCAATATCTCAACATCATGCTGGTGATGCTGGTGGGTGGGCTCTGGCATGGCGCGTCGTGGACGTTCGTCGTCTGGGGCGGGCTGCACGGCATCTTTCTCGCCATCAACCACGCTTGGCGCGCTTTGACCGCGCGCGGGTTTCCGGCGCTCGGGCCGTTGCCGAGCCTGATCCTGACCACGCTTTGCGTGCTTGTGGCTTGGGTTTTCTTTCGAGCAGAGACGTTTGCCAGCAGCCTTTCCACGGTGCGCGGGCTCGCAGGCTTGAACGGAATTGCGCTGCCGCTGCACTGGCAGCCGGCGTTTGGCGGTCTCGTCGATGTGCTCGCTCAGTGGGGGCTCCCTGTCGGCTTCGCGCCGATGACGGCCTATAGCGGCGGCACGCAGATCGCCTGGGTGGTGGCCGGGTTCGCGGCCATGTGGTTGCTACCGAACACGCAGCAGCTTTTGCGGGCACACGATCCGGCGTTTCAGCGGGTCGATGCGGCCCAAGGCTGGGCGGGTCGCCTCGCTTGGCAGCCCTCGGCCGCCGCGGGTTTCCTATTCGCCGGTGCCGCGCTCGCCGCATCGATAGTCGTGCTGCGCGGAGCGGCAGGGGAGTTCATCTATTTCCAGTTCTAGGCGGTTCGTCGTGGCCTTCCTCGCGCTGTTCGGCGTCGGCGCGCTCGCCTTCATTGGGGGCAGCGAGTTGATAGTACGCGTGCTCGTGGCGCCGGGGGATAGCTTCGAGAGCTACAAGGCGACGTTCCGCGATACTGCGGCGTCAACCGTGGCGTTCGGTGACTCGCACGTTAAGTCTGCGGTCGCCTCGGGCCCGGAGATTCTGAATCTAGGGTACGCAGGCGAAACCTTGCACCTGATGGTCGAAAAGATCAGGGCCTATGCCGCGAGAGGCCACGTCAAACGCGTCGTGGTCCAGTACTCGCCGGAGCAATTTGCCATCTATCGCGCCGATAAGATGCAAACCGAGATGGCGGACGAGCTCTTGGAGCGATCCCGCCCTTGGCTCTACAGCATGCGACCGCATTTCCGTCGCTACCTGCTCGAATACTGGAATGCGGTGCTCGAAAATCCTGCCAGGCTCCTCGGCACCAGAGCCGCTGCGGCAGAGGCGCCCGAAGCGACCGCGCCGCCATTGGCGTTCTCGGCATGGCCGGCAGCCGAGCAGCGCCGAGAGGCGGAGCTGCGCGTGCAGCTCCACGCGCCGTTGCCGCAGGGCCGCACGGTCGAACGTCTGCTCGCACAGCTTTTCACTACAGTTGATGACCTCACCACACGCGGCATCGAGACCTGCTTTGCCGAATATCCGCTGAGCTCGGCCTATCGAGTGGCCGCGGCGAGCGCGCCGACATTCAAGGCGCTGCACGCGCGAGTTCGCGAGCTCGTCGACGAGAGACGTCTGCGCTTCGTCGACTTGACCGATAAGGTTGCCGACTCGCATTTCAGCAATTCCGACCACACCCTCGACACGGCGCGCCCTCTCGTCACGCGCCTGCTGATCGATGCGTGCTTCGGCACGCCGCAGGCGCGATCGGTGGAGCATCGAGGGTGAAAATCGCGATCGGAATGCGTCCCTATGCCGGGCCGTGGGGCGGCGGCAACCGGTTCGTCTCTGCGCTCACCGAGGCACTGACACGCGCCGGGCATGCGGTGGTGCATTCGCTCGCCGACAGCGACATCGACATCGCGCTCCTCACCGATCCGCGCCCCCGCTCGCCCAACGTCACGTTCGGCGCCGGCGCGCTTCTCAGATACGTCGTGCTGCGCAATCGCCGCGCGCTGATCGTCCATCGCATCAACGAATGCGACGAGCGCAAGGGCGAGCGCTTCATCAATCACAAGCTCGTGCGCGCGAACTACGCCGCCGACGCCACCGTATTCGTCGGCGAGTGGCTGACGCGGCTGCCAGTCTGGCGCGAGCACCTGCGCACGCCCTGGTTCGTCATTCGCAATGGAGCCGACGCCCGCCTCTTCAACCCGACGGGGTTCGCGCCCTGGACCGGCCAAGGGCCTTTGCGGCTCGTCACGCATCACTGGGGCTATCACCCGATGAAGGGGTTCGACGTCTACCGTGCTCTCGACCGCATGCTGGCCGACCCCGTCTGGCGCGAGCGCATCGCCTTCACCTATGTCGGCAATTTGCCGCGCGGCTTCGCCTTTGCCAACGCCCGCTACGTTCCCCCTCTGGACGGGACGGCACTCGCTGCCGAGCTTCGTGCGCATCATGCCTACGTCACGGGCTCGATCAACGAGCCCGGAGGCAACCACCAGAACGAGGGCGCGCTGTGCGGGCTTCCGTTGCTCTACCGCACCTCCGGCTGCCTCACCGAGTATTGCGCGGGGTTCGGCGTCCCGTTCGAGGGGCCCGGAGATCTCGAACCTGCACTAGGACGCCTGATGACCGACTATTCATCGATTGCCCCTCGCATGGGCGTCTACCCACATACGGCCGAGCGCATGACGAGCGAGTGGCTCGGCCTCCTCGAGAAGCTGCATGCCGAACGCGAGGCAATCGTCGCTCGCCGTCGCGTCTGGCGCGCTCCCCATATCGCTCTCCGCAACCAGCTTCCGGTCTGACCCATGCGCAAAGATTACATCGCGACACGAAGGCGACACTGCCGACGAAACGAGCTTCGTCGAGCGCTACTGGACCAAGGTCTGGGAGCGCGAGGGCGGCCCCAAAGGCCAGATCGACAAGGTCCCGCGGCGGGAAGAGTACAAGCTCATGGCGCCGTATCTGGCGGGCCTGCCGCCGGGCGCCGAGATTCTCGACGGCGGCTGCGGTCTCGGCGATTGGGTGCTCTATCTGCAGCGCCAGGGTTTCAGGACCACCGGCCTCGACTTGAGCCGCGAGGTGATCGATCAACTCAAGGGCCGCTTTCCGGACGCGGAATTCGCCGCCGGCGATATCCGCGAGACGGGCTTCGCCCCCAATCGCTTCGACGCTTACTTTTCCTGGGGTGTGTTCGAGCACTTCGAGGCCGGCCCCCAGGCATGCATCCGCGAGGCCCTGCGGATACTGAAGCCGGGCGGCATCTTGTTCATGTCGACGCCCTTCGACAATTTCCGCCACGCGGTGCGCGCGACCCTGGCACGACCCAAGCAGGAGGCACGCGAGGCACGCTTCTATCAATACCGGTTCACGCGCCAGGAGCTCGCGCGCGAGCTGGCGCTCGGTGGGTTCGAGATATTGTCGGTCACACCCATCCACAAGCGCCAGGGCACGTTGCGCTCGCTCCAGCACGAGCTTGGCCTTCCGTATGACTGGCGGCTCACGCGGGGCATGAGTGCCGTGCTGGCGCCGCTCATTCCCAGAAGCCTGATCGCACACATGGTGATGGCCATCGCACGCAAGCCCGCTCACGCCGGCGCATCCGCTCGTCTGGCCGCGTAATGCCGCCCCCGACCGCTCTCATTTTCGGAATCTCGGGCCAGGACGGCGGCTATCTGGCCCGCTTCCTGCTGGAGCGCGGCTATATCGTGCACGGCACCTCGCGCGACGCCGAAATGGCGAGCTTCTCCGGCCTCAAGGCGCTGGGTATCAGCGAGCGCGTGACCGTGCACTCGGCGGCCGCGACCGACGTCCGCAGCCTCCTGCAGGTCATATCGAACGTTGCCCCCACCGAGATCTACAATCTCGCGGGACAGAGCTCTGTCGGCCTGTCATTCCAGCAGCCCGTCGAGACGCTCGACAGCATCGCCAAGGGCACCGTCAACATTCTCGAGGCCATCCGCATGCTGGATAAGCCGATCAATATGTACAACGCCGCGTCCGGCGAGTGCTTCGGCGATACGGGACGCGATGCCGCCAACGAAAACACTCCCTTCCGCCCGCGCAGCCCTTATGGGGTCGCCAAGTCGGCGGCCTTCTGGGCCGTCGCCAACTACCGGGACTCATACGGTCTTCACGCCTGCTCCGGAATTCTGTTCAACCACGAATCCCCATTGCGCCCCGCCCGCTTCGTGACCCGGAAGATTGCTTCCGCAGTGGCGCGCATCGCTGACGGCAGCAATGAGACGCTTGCTCTCGGCGATCTCGGCATCAGGCGCGATTGGGGCTGGGCGCCGGAATATGTCGAAGCCATGTGGTCCATGTTGCAGCAGCCGCAACCGCAGGACTTCGTCATCGCGACCGGCGTCGACCACAGCCTCGAGGATTTTGCCGATGCGGCGTTCCGTGCCGCCGGGCTCGACTGGCGCGACCACGTCCGTGTCGATAGCTCCCTGTTCCGTCCCTCCGAGATTCGCTCGAGCCGCGGTGATACCACGCGTGCGGCGGAGATGCTCGGCTGGCGCGCGCGCAGCGGCCTTGCCGACGTGGCCGCGAGAATGGTGCGCGCCGAAGCCCTGCGTCATCAGGGGCGCGACCTCAACGAGGCCGAGCTGCTGTGAAAGTGCTTCTCCGCTCAATTCGCGACATGGGCGCCTGCTTGCCCTGGAGCACGGCGGCGCGCCTCGGCCTATGGCGCGGCATTGGTGCGCCGGTCCAGTTCGTCATCGAGCCGGCCGATTGGGCGATCCGCTGGGTCGGCGAGCACGTGCGTGACGAGATCGAGCGCATCGCCCCAGGCATCATCGAGACGACGCAAAGGCCGGAGCGAATCGTCGAGCGCGTGGTCCACTTCGGCTCCCAGTACATGTGGCTCACGTGGGGGCCCCACATGTCAGGCACCAATCGCTATGTGACGTCGTTCTTTCATGGCAAGCCCGAGGACGGGCCGGAGGTCGCGCGCCATATCGAGGCGTTCTTGACCAGCGTGCCGGATCTCAGCCGGGTGGTAACGGCGGCAGGTCTTGTGCATCGCCGCCTGCTTTCGTGGGGCGTACCGCCCGAGAAGATCGTGCGCATTCCGATCGGGGTCGACACCACTCTTTTCCGGTTTCGGACGGACGAAGAGCGCTCTGCGGCTCGGGCGCGCTTCAACATCCCCGACGACGCGGTCGTTGTCGGCTCGTTTCAGAAGGACGGCGTCGGCTGGGGAGACGGCATGGAGCCGAAGAGCATCAAGGGCCCGGACGTATTTCTCGCCGTCATGGAGAAGTTGAAACGCAGCGTCCCCGTTATGGCCTTCTTGACCGGCCCCGCCCGCGGATACGTGAAGCAGGGCCTGGAGCGTCTGGGCATTCCGATGGTCCACACTTACGCCGCCGCGCACGCCGACCTGGTCGACTGCTACCATGCCCTCGACCTTTATTTTGTTACCTCTCGCGAGGAGGGCGGACCCATGGGCCTCATGGAGGCGATGTCGAGCGGCGTGCCAGTGATCTCGACGGCAGTCGGCATGGCGCCCGATCTCATTCAGCCGGGGGAAACCGGCGAGCTGGTCGAGTCGGAGGACATTGACGCTTTCGCCGGCGCCGCAGCGCGCGTTCTGGCGTTACCCGCTCGCGCTGCGGCGCTGCGCCGGGCCGCGCGCCAGGCGGTGATGGTTGCCGACTGGCGTGTCGTCGGACGCGATCACTACGAGAAGGTCTATCGTCCGCTGCTTGCCCAATGAGCAGCGCCGGCACCAGGAATTAGCCAGGAATTAGAATGATCGTTGCTCTCGCCAATGCCGCCGCATGAACGCCGCGAGTCTGGTGCGCGCTCTGCACAGGTCGCTTGTCGGCGCGGCAACGGTCGCGGCCCTTCCGCTGCGGCGCCGCGACGGCAGCATCGAGGTCTTCTACGGCGGCGCGCGCGGCGGCCACTTGGGCGGCCCCCTCGTCAAGGTCGCTCTCCTGCGGGAATTCTTTCCCGAGCGACGCGTGGGGTTCTCGCTCCTGTATGTGCTCTCGAACGCCATCTATCTGCCGCGCCAGGTCATCGAGCTGCTTCGCGCCAGCCGCGTTCCGATCGTGCTCAACCAGAACGGCGTCTTCTATCCGGCGTGGTACCCCGTGGGATGGGAGCGCGAGAATGCGCGCATGGCCCGCGTCCATGAGCTCGCCTCGCATGTCTTCTACCAGAGCGAGTTCTGCCGCCGCTCCGCCGCGCGGTTCCTCGGCCAGCGGTCCGGACCCGGCGAGATCCTCTACAACGCGGTCGATACCTCGAGATTTGCGCCGGCACCGATCGCAGCCTCCCGCCCGTTCACGTTTCTCGTCACCGGAAAGATCGGACCCTCGACTGCGTATCGGCTTACATCCTCGATCGCCGGTTTCGCCGCAGCGCGTGCAAACGGGCTCGACGTGCGCTTGAGGATCGCAGGCGGCATCGCGCCGGACGTCCTCGGCGCCGCGCACCGGCTCGCGGAGCAGCTCGGCGTTTCGCATGCAATCGAATTCGGCGGACCCTATCGCCGCGCCGACGCGCCCGCCGTCTATCGCGCGGCCGATGCCTATCTGATCACGAAGCACAACGACCCGTGCCCGAACGTGGTTCTCGAAGCTTTGGCGTCGGGCCTGCCGGTGCTCTACTCCGCCTCCGGCGGCGCTCCGGAGCTCGTCGGGAGCGAGGCTGGCGTCGGCTTGGCGGTCCCCGAGACTTTCGATGAAACCCCCGTCCCATCGCCTCTGGCCATCGCCGAGGGCATGGCGCGCATCATGGGTGCGCGCGCGGCGATGGCGCAGGCCGCGCGCGAGCGCGCCGTCGCGCGGTTCGGACTCGCCCACTGGATCGACCGTCATCGGCAGATCTTTCAATCGCTGGTAGGAGCAGCCTGCTGATGAAGAAGTTCCTCCTCAAGGTGGCGGATGTGCTTGCCGCGCTATGGCGGCTGGTGCCGACACGGCTGCGCCACCTCTTTCTCAAGGGGCTGTTCGTGCTCGAATCGCGCGGCTCCGACTCGGCCGCCGGCCTGGCGCGCCTTTTCGCCGTCCAGGACGATCTCGAGCACGTCGTCAACGAGCGCGCTCTGGTGCACGGGCGTGGCGTGCATCCCAAGCATGGCCTCACGCGCTACCACGACTTCTTTGTCGAGCGCATCGCCGACGGCGAGCGCGTTCTCGATGTCGGCTGCGGCTATGGCGCCGTGGCCCGCTCGATCGCGCGCGCCAGGCCGGCCGCGCATGTCGTTGGCGTCGATTACGATAAGGGACGGCTCTCTCAGGCGCGCGCCGCCGAGCACCCGTCGAATCTGTCGTTCGTCGAGAGCGACGCCACAAAGAGCGTCCCCGATGGGCCCTGGGACGTTGTCGTCCTCTCGAACGTCCTCGAGCACATCGCCGACCGCGTCGGCTTCCTGAGCGCTCTCATGTCGAGCACCAGGGCCAAGCGGTTTCTCATCCGCGTCCCCCTGTTCGAGCGCGACTGGAAGCTGCCCATGCGGCGCGCCGTCGGCGCCAACTACTATTCCGATCCCGATCACAAGATCGAGCCGAGCATCGCCGAGTTCCGGGCCGAGACTGGAGAGGCGGGCCTCGCCATCACCGAGATGCTGACGCTCTGGGGAGAAATCTGGGCTTCGCTCACTCCGGCCGGGCCGGCGGTGGACAGGACATGACCGGCCCCGAGGTCAGCATCGTCGTCCCCTGCTACAACGGGGGCAGTTTCCTGGATGGGCTGATGGCGAGCCTCGCGGCGCAGACGTTCCGCGATTTCGAGGTCATTATCGTCGACGACGGCTCGACGGATGAGCAGACGCGCCAGGTCCTCCGCCGGCTGGAGCAGCACGCGCGCGTTGTGCGCCAGGAGAACCGCGGCCTTCCTGCCGCCCGCAATACCGGATTCCGCGAGGCCCGCGGCGAATTCGTGGTGCCCCTTGATTGCGACGATCTTCTCGAGCCGCCGTTTCTGGCCGAGACCCTGAGCGTCCTTCGCAGCGCGCCGGACGAAGTCGCCTGCGTATTTTGCCACATGCGGCTGACGGGCGAGATCGAAGGCGTGCTGCCGCGCCACTTCAACAGGTTCGACCAGCTCGTCCTCAACCAGTTGCCCTATTGCATGCTGATCCGCAGATCGGCGTGGGCGGCGGTCGGCGGTTACGATGAGACCATGCGCCAGGGCTACGAGGATTGGGAGTTCAATATCCGCCTCGCCGAGGCCGGCTTCGCCGCCGTCGAGATCCCCGAGCCCCTCTTTGTCTATCGCGTCAGCGGCCAGGGCATGCTGCTCAGCGGCTCGGCCCGCAAGCACGGCGCCTTATGGCATGCCATTCGTGCCCGCCACCGGGAGTGCTATCGGCTGCGGCACCTGATCGCGATCGAGCGGGAATGGCGCACACCCCCGCGCCGCTTTGCGCTCATACCCGCACTTACTCTTCTCACGCTGGCGCGTGTGCTCCCCGACGCGTTCGTCGGCTGGATCTTCTACATCCTCTTGCGCAGCGTGCATCGGCTGCGCGTCCGGCGCGGAACGTTTGGCCGCATACCGACCGGGCAGCGGGCCGGCCAGCCGGCGTCGGGATCGGCGAGCGGTTCGCGCCAGAGGACCCCTGCACAGGCGCGAGCTGCAGTAGCCCGCTACGGTGCCGAGCAAGCCAAACGGGACATGCGCCCGCTCCGGCTCGCGGTCAGCATTCTGCTGGTTGCACTGGCGGTCCACTATATCGGCGTCCGCGATCTGGCCAGCAAGCTGATGCAGGTCGATTTCAGGATGCTGATCTACGCATTCGCGCTGTTTCTGCTCCAGGTTCTCGTCGTCGCCTGGCGTTTTCGGCTTGTGCTCTCTGTCGGCGGCATCGGCGTCTCCTATCCACGCGCCCTCGAGGCGACAGCGGTCAGCCTGATTGCCAACGTGATCCTGTTCACCAACGTCGCCGGCATGGTCTACCGCATCGTCGTGCTGCGGGCGCCCTCGCACTCGGTAAGCGCTCTCGTTGTCGCCTCGATCGTCGAGCGCATCGCCGTGTTCGCGGTGCTACTTCTGGCGGCGCTCATTGGCGTTGCATGGCTTCACATCACCGTCGATCTCGCCCCGTCCTTGGCGGCCCTCGGAGTGGCAGTGGCACTCGCGGTCGCGGCAGCCGGTGCCGTGTGGCTCGCGTTCAGGCTCTGGCCGCAGCTCGGCGACCGCGCGCGGCAGCGCTTCCCCGACATCTTGCGCATGGTCAAGCCGTATACGCGCGACCGCGTCGCCGTCGCGAAGATCATTTGGATCACGCTCGTGAGCCATCTGGTTTTCGTGGCCGCGGCCATGGTCGCGGCGGAGGGCACCAATGTCCTCGTCGACGGCTACGATCTCGCCGCCGCCGTGTCGGCAACCATGCTGATTTCGAGCCTTCCCATCAGCGTCTCCGGTTGGGGCGTTCGCGAGATGTCGCTGGTATGGCTGCTCGGCATCCTCGGCGTGGCGGCTCCGGCCGCGCTCGCGTTCTCGGTCGTGCTCGGCGTGGTCTCGCTTCTCGCCGCCATGACCGTCGCCGCCGCCTGCGTTGTTGTCCAGTCTGCGCGCTGATCGATGCTCGACACGGCAAGAGCAGCGAGTTTAGGTGCCGCGCCGGCAGATCGGTTCCGCATGCCCCTCGCCGTCGCCCTGGCGGTCGGCGCCGTCGTCCAGGTGCGCCTACCGATTGGCGCGACCGGGCTCACATTTGCAGGCTCCGATCCCGTCGTCGGCGCGGCCCTTGCTGTGCTGATTGCCTGGCGCGCAGCGCCTCAGCGCTTCCTTTCTGCCGTACCGGGGCTGGCGTTCTGGATCGCAGCCGCGACCGCCGCGCTTGTCTTGAGCTTGGCGATCGGCGTATCGCGGGAAGGGAGCGCGACCTGGGCCGTGATCCGCCTCGCCGGTTGGGCCGCCCTCGTGGCGCACTTGGTCGTCGCGGCATGGATCGCGATGTGCCCGCGCGCTCGCGATCTCGCGTTGCGCGTATTCGTCGTCGCGGCAGCGGCGAGCTTCGCCCTCGACCTCGTCAAGCTGAACGCACGAGGCGCATTGATCTTCGCGCCCGATTGCACGGCCTGGATCGGCGACACAATGGGCCTGATGCAAAATCCCAATGCCTACGGATTCGTTTTACTGCTGGCGCTGACCGTGTTGGCAAGCCGCCTTCGCGATAGCCTCTTCGCCAGCCCCAAGGTCGAGATTGCAATCGGCTCCGTGATAGTTTTCGCGCTCATTCTTTCGGCATCCCGGAGCGCCTGGATTGCTGCACTACCCGTTCTCGGCGTGCTCCTGGTGAGCGGGATGGCGCCGCGCATTCGGCTCGTTGCGATCATCCTCGGCGGCTCGTTGCTTGCGGGACTGTTCCTCGGCGAAATTGCCTGCGAGCCGCGCGGCGCCGTGACCAGGGACGCTTCCATGCTCGCCAGTGTGATGACGTCGGGGCTCGACAAGGCGGCTCTCGAGGCCGCCAAGGACGCGCCCAACTTGGAAAGGCTCTACACGTTTCAACGCGCCTGGGAGATGTTTCGAGCCCACCCCGTGTTCGGCGCGGGCCTTGGCGTCTTCCTCGCCGAGGAGATTGCGCGCGGCAACCCTCCCCTCATCATCCACTCGACGCCGCTCTGGCTTCTGGCCGAGACGGGTATCGTCGGCTTCGTTGCCTTTCTTGGCTTGGGCGTCAGCATTGTTGCCGCCCTCGTCGCCCGCCTCAGAGCTCCGGCCGCGAAAGTGGACATCGATGCCGTGACGGCGCTTCTCGTGATCATGGCTTTCGCCGTCATGGCCCAGGCGCAGGAGCTCCTCTATCAGCGCAGTCTCTGGGTGCTGCTTGGGCTCTTGATATTTTGCGCCCGCGCCGCCGCGCCTGAGGCCCCGGACGAGCGCCCGGGCGTGGCGCTTGCGCCGGCTTCGAACGCCACCTAAAGAAGGAGCCGCTGCGAATGAATGCGTGCGGCCAGCGCATTGAAAGGACTACCGAAGCATGAGCGACCGTGTCGCGTTGATCACCGGCGTAACTGGCCAGGATGGCGCCTATCTGGCGGAGCTCCTGCTCGACAAAGGCTACCGCGTTCATGGCATCCGGCGCCGGTCGTCATCGTTCAACTCCGCCCGCGTCGAGAACATTTACCAAGACCCGCATGAGACGAACGTGCGCTTCACGATGCACTACGGAGACATGACGGATGCCACGAACCTCATTCGCGTGGTGCAGGAGACACAGCCCGACGAGATCTACAACTTGGCCGCTCAGAGCCATGTGAAGGTCTCGTTCGAGACGCCCGAATATACCGCCAACTCCGATGCGCTGGGCCCGCTGCGCTTGTTGGAAGCCATGCGCATTCTTGGCCTCTCCGGCCGCACGCGTTTCTACCAGGCCTCGACGTCGGAGCTTTACGGCAAGGTCCAAGAGGTGCCTCAGCGCGAGACGACGCCGTTCTACCCGCGCTCCCCCTATGCCGCGGCCAAGCTCTACGCCTATTGGATCACGGTAAACTACCGCGAAGCCTACGGCTTGCACGCATCCAATGGCATTCTCTTCAACCACGAAGGGCCGACGCGCGGCGAAACCTTCGTCACGCGCAAGATCACGCGGGCGGTCGCGGCGATCGAGCTCGGCATCCAAGACCGTCTTCACCTCGGCAATCTCGACGCCAAGCGCGACTGGGGCCACGCGCGCGACTATGTCGAGGGCATGTGGCGGATCGTGCAGCAGAGCGAGCCGGATGACTACGTGCTCGCAACCGGCGAGACGCATTCCGTGCGCGAGTTCGTCGAGAAGGCATTCGGTCATGTCGGCAAGCGCATTGAGTGGCGTGGAAAGGGCGTCGCGGAGCAGGGCATCGACGCAGCGACCGGCCATGTGCTGGTCGAGATCGATCCACGCTATTTCCGCCCGACCGAGGTCGATGAGCTCCTCGGCGACCCCTCCAAGGCGCGTCGCAAGCTCGGCTGGAGCCACAAGGTGACTTTTGACGAGTTGACACGAGAGATGGTCGAGGCGGATCTCGTCGCTGTACGCGAGGAGCGCAAGCGTAACGACCGTCACGACTGATTGCAGCGGAGCTGTTGGCTTGCCGACTGTGTTTGATCTCGCCGGCCGACGGGTATTCGTCGCCGGCCACAACGGAATGGCGGGCTCGGCGATCGCTCGCCGCCTGTCCGCGGAGCGCTGTGATGTTCTCACCGTCGAGCGCACGCAGGTGGATCTCGTCCGTCAAAGCGAGACGGAGGGTTGGCTCGAGGAGACGCGCCCCGATGCCGTGTTTCTCGCCGCCGCGAGAGTGGGCGGCATCCATGCCAACAACAATTATCCCGCGGATTTTCTCGCCGACAATCTGGCGATAGCCTTGAACGTCATCCGCGGCGCTCACAAGGCGGGCGTCAAGAAGCTGCTGTTTCTCGGCTCTTCCTGCATCTACCCGAGGCTTGCGCCGCAGCCGATGCAGGAGGACGCACTGCTTACCGGCCCGCTTGAGCCGACGAACGAGTGGTATGCGATCGCGAAGATCGCGGGCATCAAACTTTGCCAATCCTATCGCCGCCAGTTTGGATGCGACTTCGTCTCGGTGATGCCGACCAATCTCTACGGACCAGGCGACAATTATCACCCCGAAAATAGCCACGTGCCGGCCGCGCTCATCCGCCGCTTTCACGAGGCAAAGCTCGCCGGTGCGCCGGCGGTCACTGTCTGGGGGACGGGAACGCCGCGGCGCGAGTTCCTTGCCGCCGACGACCTCGCCGACGCTTGCATCTTTGTCATGAAGCACTATTCGGACGAAGGCTTTCTCAATGTCGGCACCGGCGAGGACATCACGATTGCCGAATTCGCGCACATCGTCGCGGAGGTCGTGGGCTACGGTGGCCGCCTCGTCTTCGATACGAGCCGGCCTGACGGCCCCCCACGCAAGCTCCTTGATGTGTCGAGGCTCCGGGCGCTGGGCTGGCAGGCACGCACTCCGCTCCGCCAAGGGCTGTCAGCGGCTTATGACGACTTTCTCGCGCGGTCCGCAAATTAGCGGCAGCTTCTCTCCGGCCGGTATCCGTCTGTGATCAGGCAAAAGCTCCTCTATCTTGTGACCGAGGACTGGTTCTTCTGCTCGCATTTCCTGCCTATGGCACGGGGAGCGAAGGCAGCCGGATTCGACGTGTCGGTTGCGACCCGCGTCGGCGAGCATGGCGCAGCCATCGAGGCTGAGGGATTTCGACTTCTCCCGTTCGCCAGTGATCGACGTAGTCTCTCGCCGCTGAGGACGTCCCAGACGTTTGCGCAAGCACTCGAATTGCTGCGCGCCGAGAAGCCCGATATTGTTCACTGCATTGCGCTGCCGATGGTCGTGCTTGGAGGCATGGCGGCGCGGTTCGCCGGCATTCCTGCGATTGTCCTGGCGCCGACGGGGCTCGGCCACCTCTGGATCGAGGACGATCTGAAAGTGCGCATGGCCCGGCATGCGATCCGCCTCGCGGTCATGGGCCTGCAAGGCAGCAACGTCCACTTCCTGTTCGAGAATGCGGACGATCCTCGCGAGTTCGGCATCGATGCTGGCGATCCGTCGCGCGTCACGATCGTCGGCGGAGCTGGCGTCGACGGCCGGGTCTTCCGCCCCGCTCCGGAGCCTCCCGGACCATCCATGAAAGTGGCACTTGTCGCGCGCATGATCGACCCCAAGGGGATCGCTGAGGCTGTGGCGGCGGTCAACCTGGCCCGTTCGCGCGGGGCGGACATTGAGCTCGATCTTTACGGCGCGCCCGATCCTCAGAATCGCCGCAGCATTGACGAGGCTCGTTTGCAGGAGTGGTCGAGATTGCCGGGCATAACGTGGCGTGGCGCAACCGGCGACATTGCCGGCGTCTGGCGGGATCACCATGCTGCAATTCTTCTCTCCTCTCGCGAAGGCGCGCCGAGAAGCCTTATCGAGGCCGCCGCGTCCGGCCGGCCTATCGTGGCCACGGACGTCACCGGATGCCGCGAAATTGTCAAGAACGGTGAGAACGGGTTCCTGGTGAAGCTCAACGACGTCGGCGCGGCGGCCGACGCCCTCGTTCGCCTCGCGGAAAATCCTGACCTGCGCGCGCACTTCGGTGAGAATGGCCGGGAGCGTTTCGAGCGGGGATTTACGGCAGATGTGGTCGCGGAGACGGTCTTGAATGTCTACCGCCGAACTGCCAATGCCCGCTTGGCCGCGGCTTGAGGCGCCTGATCGATCAGGAGCCGTTATTCACGGATTGGGCTCTCGCGGCGAGCCACTCCGCAATTCGCGCCGCGATGCGGTCGGCGGCCCTGCCGTCCCAGAGCGGTGGGATAGCGCCTTTCTTGCCTCCGGTCTTCAACGTCTCCTTGACCGTAGCGAGGATGCGCCCCGAGTCCGTGCCGGCCACGATGTTGGTGCCTTGGCTGACCGTGACCGGCCGCTCGGTCGTCTCGCGCAGCGTGATGCAGGGTATGCCGAGGCCGGTCGTTTCCTCCTGCAAGCCGCCCGAGTCGGTCAGCACGAGGCGCGCGCACGAAACGACGCCGACCGTCTCCAGATAGGACAAGGGCTCGGTTGCAAGCAGGAACGGGTGATCGAGCAGCTCAGCGATGTTGTGGCCGTCGATCGCCTTTCGCGTCCGTGGATGCAGCGCCAGCACGACCGGAATGAGGTCGGCAACCGTGCGCAGCGTCGTGAGCAGACGGATGCAGGTTGCACGGTCGTCGACGTTGGAGGGACGATGCAGCGTGGCGAAGGCGTGCCCCTCGGCGGCCGCGCGCTCGAGCCACGGAGCGGCTAGCGCCGCGCGCGGCACACGTCTCGGCCGCGGGCCTGGCGCGCGGCAGGGCGTCGATCAGGCTGTCGATCATGACATTGCCGACCAGATGAACGCGCGCGGCCGCGATGCCCTCGCGCTCGAGATTTCGCACCGCGTCCTCCTCGGTGGCAAAGAGCAGGTCCGAGATCTGATCGACGACGATGCGGTTAATTTCCTCGGGCATCGTGCGGTCGAAGCTGCGCAGGCCCGCTTCGACGTGCACGACCGGAATAAGCTTCTTCGCCGCGACCAGCGCCGCCGCCAGCGTCGAGTTGACGTCGCCGACGACGACAACCGCGTCCGGCTTCATCTCGTCCATCACCGGCTCCAGCGCAAGCATCAGGCGCGCTGTCTGCACGGCGTGGCTCGCCGAGCCGATGCCGAGGAAGGCGTCGGGCTGCGGCATGGCGAGATCGTCGAACAGGACGTCGTGCATGGCGGGGTCGTAGTGCTGACCCGTATGAACGAGGCGCGGATCGAAGCGCGCGTCGCGTGCGAAGGCGCGCAGCAGCGGGGCGACCTTCATCATGTTGGGGCGCGCGCCTGCGACGCAGACGACGCGATAGCGACGCGGCCGTGATTCACTCATCGTGCCCGCCCGCCTTTCCCGCGGCTGCGCCAGTGTCTCACGGGCGTGGCGCCAGAGAAGCGATGTCGATACCGATGGCGCAATGAAGATCCTGTTTCTGACCCATAACTTCCCGCCCGAGACCAACGCGGTGGCGATTCGTACTTACGAGCACGCCAAGTTGTGGGTCAAGATGGGCCACGAGGTCGAGGTCGTCACGTGCGCGCCGAACCATCCCAAAGGGAAGCTGTACCCTGGATTTCGCAATGCCGTGTTTCAGCGCCAATCGATGGACGGGATCGATGTCACCCGCGTGTGGACGTTGCTCGCCGCCAACGAGGGCGTCGTCATGCGCTCGCTCAACTACCTGTCGTTCTTGGTGAGCGCAACGGCGCAGGCGTGGCGCCTCGCAAAGCCCGATATCGTCGTTTCGAGCTCGCCGCAGCTGCTCACCGGCCTCATGGGCTACCCCATGAGCCGGCTCAAGCGCGTGCCATGGGTGCTCGAGATCCGCGATCTCTGGCCCGAGAGCATCGTGGCCGTGGGAGCCCTGGAGCGCGGCTTCACCGTGAGCATCCTGGAGGCGCTCGAGCGCTTCGCCTACCGCAAGGCCGATCACATCGTGTCGGTCACGAGATCGTTCATCGATCACTTCGCAGGCCTCGGCGTGCCGCGCGAGAAGGTGTCCGTCGTGACCAATGGCGCGGATATCGCGCTTTTTGCCGAGCCCAGCTACGACGCGGCGCTCGCGAGCGACCTCGGAGTCGCAGGTAAGTTCGTTGCCGCCTACGTCGGCACGCACGGGATGGCGCACGCCCTCACCACGGTTCTCGATGCCGCCGATCGACTTCGCGGACGCGATGATATCCGCTTCCTCCTCGTCGGCAGCGGCGCCGAGCAGGCGCGCCTGCGCGAGCGGCGCGACGCAATGGGGCTTGGCAATGTCATCATGCTCGATCAGCAGCCGCGCCATCGCATGCCCGAGATTTGGGGCCTCTCCAACGCGAGCATCGTGCACCTGCGCAAGGCGCCCCTCTTTCGCACCGTCATCCCGTCCAAGATTTTCGAGGCCATGGCCGCAGGCGTCCCGACATTGCTCGGCGTCGAGGGCGAGGCGGCCGAGATCGTCTCGGATGCCGATGCGGGGCTGCTGTTCGAGCCGGAGAATGCGGGTGCGCTTGCCGACGCCGTGGTCCGCCTCGCCGCCGACCCCGGTCTGGTCAAAAGGCTCGGCGACAATGGCCGCCGCGCCGTGAGCGAGCGCTACGATCGCCGCGTGCTCGCGACCCGGTACGCCGAGCTTCTGCAAGGAGTGCGCGCCGGCCGCGGCGTCGCCGCCTCCTGTGCGCGCCCCGCGAGCGCTGGCGCCAAAACGTGAAGCAGGTCATCCAGAACTACCGCTCCGGCAGGCTCGAGGTTGCCGACATTCCCGTCCCCGAGCTGCGCCCGGGGAGCGTGCTCGTTAAGACCGCCGTCTCGCTGATCAGCGCCGGCACCGAGCGCCAGCTCGTCAACCTCGCCAAGGCGAGCCTGATCGGCAAGGCCGTCGCGCGTCCCGATCTCGTGCGCCAGGTCATGCGCAAGGTCGAGCGCGATGGCATCGTCGAGACGATCGGCGCCGTCTTCTCGAAGCTCGATACGCCGATTCCTCTCGGCTACTCGCTCGCGGGCGTGGTCGTCGACGTGCACCCGACGGTCACGCATCTCGCGGCCGGCGACCGTGTCGCCTGCGCCGGCGCCGGCCATGCCAATCACGCCGAGTTCAATGTCGTCCCCAAGCACCTCTGCGTGAAGCTTCCCCAGGGCGTGAGCAACGAGGACGCAAGCTTCGTCACCCTCGGCGCCATCGCGCTGCAGGGGCTGCGCCAGGCTGAGCCGACGCTCGGCGAGCGCGTTGCCGTGCTGGGGCTAGGGCTTATTGGCCAGTTGACGGTGCAGCTCTTGAAGGCCAACGGCTGCCACGTCCTGGGCTACGATCCCGACCCGAACAAGGCCGAGATGGCGCTCGAGCTTGGCGCCGACATCGCCGTGACGTCGGGCGTCGAGCAGGCCGTTCGCGATTTTACGGCGGGCGTCGGCGCCGACGCCGTGATCGTCGCCGCGTCGTCGAAGTCGAGCGAGCCGATGCGCACCGCCGCCGAGATCGCCCGCGTCAAGGGCCGCGTCGTCGTCGTCGGCCAGGTCGGCATGGATCTCGTGCGCGATCCCTTCTATCGCAAGGAGCTCGATCTCCGCCTCTCCATGTCGTACGGGCCCGGCCGCTACGATCCCGCCTACGAGGAGCAGGGCCACGACTACCCGATCGGCTATGTCCGCTGGACCGAGGAGCGCAACCTCGCCGCGTTTCTCGAGCTCGTTCGCGCCGGCAAGGTGACGCCGGCCGCGCTCGTCAGCCACCGCTTTCCGATCGCCTCGGCGGAGGAGGCCTACGATCTCCTCGAGAGCGGAAGCCCTTGTCTCGGCGTGCTGCTGAACTATCCGGCCGACGCGCCGCTCACGCGGCGCGTCGCGCTCGCACCCGTGCCGCGCACAGCCGCGCGCGGCGAGATGCGCGTCGCCATGATCGGCGCCGGTAACTTCGCCAAGGGCGTGCTCATTCCGGCGCTGAAGAAGATCCCCAACGTCACGCTCGGCGGCGTCGTCACGTCGGGCGGCATCAGCGCCCGCCATGCCGCGTCCAAGTTCGGGTTCGCGTTCGCGGCTACCGACGCGGCTTCCGTGATCGGCGACCGCGAAACCGATGCCGTCGTCATCGCCACGCGTCATTCGAGCCACGCCACGCTCGCCCGCATGGCGCTCGAGGCCGGAAAGCACGTCTTCTGCGAGAAGCCGCTGGCCTTGTCCCGCGACGAGCTGGCCGAGGTGATCGCAGCGGCCGAGAGGTCGCCGGGGATCTTGACGGTCGGCTTCAACCGCCGCTGCGCGCCGCAGGTGCGCGCGATCAAGGAGATGCTTGCCGGACGCGCCGGACCCATGATGATGAGCTATCGCGTCAATGCGGGCGCTGTTCCGGCGACGAGCTGGCTCGTCGGCGCGGAGGGCGGCGGCCGCGTGCTGGGCGAGGTGTGCCACTTCGTCGACACGATGTGCTACCTGGCCGGCGCGCCGGTCACGCGCGTCTCGGCCTCCCGCCTCGAAGCCGCCGCCGACGCTATCGCCGCCACGCTCACATTTGCGGACGGCTCGATCGGCACGATCCTCTACACGTCGGTCGGCGATCCGTCGTTTCCGAAGGAGCGCCTCGAGGTCTTTGCCGCCGATCGCGTCGCCGTCCTCGACGACTTCCGCTCGCTGACGCTCTCCGTCGCCGGCAAGCGCCGCCGCAAGAGGGCGATCTCGCGCGACAAGGGCCACCGCGCGCTGCTCGCGGCTTTCGTTGCCGCGGCGCGCGGCGAAGGCCCGCCGCCGATGTCGCTCTCAGAGATGGTCAATGTGACCGCGGCAACTTTCGCCATCGAGGATGCCATGCGCACGCGCGCCGAGATGGCGGTCGGATAGACATGTGCGGCATCGCCGGATATTTCGGCCGTTTCGATCGCCCGCTTGCCACGGAGATGACGCGCCGCCTTGCGCATCGCGGGCCCGACGGCAGCGGCCATTGGTTCGACGACGCGGCCGGCGTCGGGCTCGGCCACCGCCGCCTCGCGATCATCGATCTCTCGAACGCGGCGGCGCAGCCCATGTCCGGCGTCGACGGGCGCTATCAGGTCATCTTCAACGGCGAGATCTATAACTTCCGCGAGCACGCGCGCGAGCTCGAAGCCGCCGGCTATCGCTTCAACCGCCACTCGGACACTGCCGTTCTGGCGCCGCTCTACGATCGCCTCGGGTCCGGCCATGCTGGATCGCCTGAACGGCATGTTCGCCTTTGCGCTGTGGGACAGCGACAAGCGCCGCCTCTTCCTCGCCCGCGATCACTACGGCATCAAGCCGCTTTACTACGCTCAAACGCCGCGCGGCTTTGTCTTCGCCTCCGAGATCAAGGCGCTGCTGGCGGTGCCCGGTCTCGACCGGACGCTCGATCACGACGCGCTCGCGAGCTATCTCACCTATCAGTGGTGCCCGGGACGGCTGACGCCGCTGCGCGGCGTGAAGAAGCTGCCGCCGGGCCATTACCTCGAGGTCGACGCGACGGGCGTGCGCGAGGTGCGCTGGCACACTCCGCCGATCGGCCGCGTGCGCGAGTTCGACCGCCGGCCGGCGACGGACCTCACGGCCGAGCTGCGATCGCTCGCTCGACGACGCCGTGGCCGAGCAATCGATCTCCGACGTCGATATCGGCGTGTTCCTCTCCGGCGGCGTCGACAGCAGCGCGGTGACCGCCTCCCTCGTGCGCCGCAAGATCCCGGTCGCGAGGAGCTACTGCATTTCCTTCCGCGGGGCCTCGATGGCCGCCGAGGGCTTCGGCAACGACGTCGATTTCGCCCGCGACCTCGCCCGCCGCTGGCAAATCCCGTTCACCGAAGTCGTGGCCGAGGCAGCCGTCGCTCGGAGGATTTCGAGGCCATGGCCTTCGATCTCGACGAGCCGCACGGCGACATCGCGCCCTTCCTCGTGCAGCGCATCAGCCGGCAGGCGCGCGCCGACGGCATCAAGGTGCTGATGAGCGGCGCCGGCGGCGACGATGTCTTCACCGGCTACCGGCGCCACCGCATCGCGTGGCTCCTCGACCGCTGTCCTCGCCTTGCCCGCCCCCTCGGCTATCTGGCGCGCTACGGCATGGCAGTGGCGAGCGGCAATCTCCGCAATCGCTTGGGCAAGCTCGCGCACATGATCTCGGCCCCGCCGGAGGTCGCGCTGCGCCGCCTGTTCGAGTTCAACCAGCCCGGCGACATCGCCGCGGTTGCGGGCCCGCGCCTGCGCGATCAAGCGTCGAGATCTTGCCTCTGGCTCGACCGACGGGCTCGCCGAGACGGCCGGCGCGCCGATGGTCGAGCGCGCGCTTGCCGGCGAGTTCCTGGGCTTTCTCCCCGATCACAACCTTGCCTACACCGACAAGGCGGCGATGGCCGAGGCCGTCGAGGTCCGCGTGCCGCTGCTCGATCCTAGGCTCGTCGAGTTCGCGAGCCGTCTCGATCCCCGGATCAAGATGCCGCGCGGCGAGCCCAAGGGCTTCTTCAAGGAAGCGATGGCGGACCGGCTCCCGCGCGCCGTCCTCGGCCGCACCAAGACCGGCTTTGGCGCGCCGGTGCGGCACTGGCTCGCGGGCGGGCTCCGGTCGCCATTCCTTGACGTGATCCGCTCGCGCGCCTTTCGCGAGCGCGGTCTCTTCGAGCCGGACGCGACCGAAGACCTTCTGCACAGGAGCGTGGCCGGCCGCAGCGACGCGGCCTATCTCCTGCTCACCATCGTCATGATCGAGCTCTGGTGCCGCCGCTACGTCGACACCGAGGTGAATGAGTGGTTCGACAGACCCTGGTCGGCAGAGCAGCGAACCGGCACGGCGGGCTGAGCGAGCCTCGGATATCCGGTTGTCACACGGACGTACCATTGGCGTCATTGGTCTGGGCTACGTCGGCCTTCCGGTCGCCGTTGCATTCGCGCGCGCCGGCACGCCGGTGATCGGCTTCGACATCGACGACGCTCGCATCGCCGAGCTGCACTCGGGCGTCGACCGCACGCGCGAGGTCGAGCCCGAGGACCTGCTCCACAAAAGCCTGCGTCTGACGTCGGCGCCCGACGACCTTGCCGAGTGCGACTTCTACATCGTGACCGTTCCGACGCCGATCGACGAATACCGTCGTCCCGACCTGCGGGCGCTGCTCGGCGCCTCGACGACGGTCGGCCGCACGCTCCGCAAAGGCGACATCGTCGTCTATGAGTCGACGGTCTTTCCCGGCGCGACGGAGGACATCTGCGTTCCGGTGCTTGAGCGCGAGTCGGGGCTCACCGCCGGGCGCGACTTCACCGTCGGCTACTCCCCCGAGCGCATCAATCCGGGCGACAAGACGCATCGCTTCGAGACCATCCTCAAGGTGGTCTCGGGCCAGGACGCCGCGACCCTCGACATCGTCGCCGCCGTCTACGGCTCCGTGCTCAAGGCCGGCATTCATCGGGCGCCGTCGATCAAGGTCGCCGAGGCGGCCAAGGTGATCGAGAACACGCAGCGCGACCTGAACATCGCCTTGATGAACGAGCTCTCGGCGATTTTCCGCGAGCTCGGCATCGACACCTTCGACGTGCTCGCGGCCGCCGCGCACGAAGTGGAACTTCCTTCCCTTCACGCCGGGCCTCGTCGGCGGGCATTGCATCGGCGTCGATCCCTACTACCTGACGCACTGCGCCGAGCGGCTCGGCTATCACCCGGAGGTCATTCTTTCCGGCCGGCGCATCAACGACAACGTCGGCGCATCGATCGCGCGTGAGTGCCTGCGCCTGCTTCTGCAGACCGGGACACGCCCCGAGCGCGTAACCGTGCTCGGGCTCACCTTCAAGGAGGACGTGCCCGACATCCGCAATTCCAAGGTTGCCGACATCGTACGCGAGCTCCGCTCCTTCGGCATCCCGGCCCAGGTCCATGATCCTCTCGCGCTGCCCGGCGAGGCCCGCCAGGAGTACGGCATCGATCTCGTGGACGAAGCCTCGCTGCTGCCCGCCGATGCCGTGATTCTGGCCGTCGCACATCGCGAGTACCTTGCGTCAGGCTGGCCGCTCGTCTCGCGGCTGCTCAAGGGCGGGAAGGGCATCGTGATGGACGTCAAGGCCAAGCTCGACCGCGCCCAGAAGCCGGACGGCGTGACGCTCTGGCGCCTTTGACGGACTGCCGCCCAACGGCGCGGCGCGCCTGACGCAGAATAAAAAAGGCCCCCGGTCCGGGGGCCTTTTTTGTTGCCGGCTGCGCGAGATCGCCGCCGCGGGACGCGCACGACAGCGGAGGCCTGCCGGCCTATCATGCCAAAAGTGATTCGATTCGCGTCGGCTTAGCGTCAGCACTTTTGGGCTCACATGGGCGGGGGCGAGCGATGATTGCCGAACAAGAGTGTCGTCGGAGCCTGGCGAAGTTCTTGCGCTGGGGCATGCTCGCCACGGCGATGGCGGTGACGTTCTCCGCCGGCGGCCTGGCGCAGACCACGGCCCCGCTGCCGCCGGTCATCATCAACCCCGACGCGGCCGCGAACACGATCGTCGACGTTCCAAACCCATCCGGCCCGCCGATACCGAAGGCATCCGCCGAGACGACCCGCCCGCTCCAGAGCGCGCCGCCTCAAACCCAGTCCGCGCTCCCTCAACCGGTGACGATCGGCGAGATCGTCGCCGCCAACGTCGAGACGCCTGAAAGGATCTGCGCCGCTGTCACGCCGATCATCATGGCCGAGCCCGGCGAGGCCTACGACCTGATTGAGACTGCCAAGCAGCGCCCGAAACAGATGGAGGCGCTGGCGCAATGCCTGTCTCAGATCCAGATGGCGATAAAAAAGACCAATCCCGACGGGGCCAAGGCGATTGATGCCCTCGTTGCCGCCGCCCCGGCCGGGTTCCAGGCCGCCTACGCGGTCGCACTCGCCAACGGCAGCGGCGGAGAGACCGCAGGCGACACGGCGGCATCGGCCGGCGACAGCACGAGCGGTGGCGGGAACACTGCAGGCGGCAACTCCGCAAGCGGCGGAGGCGATGGGAGCGGCGGCACCGGAGGCGGTAACAGCGGCGCCGGCGCGGGCTTCGGCAGCTTTGCAACCACGGGATCGACCGGCGGCACCAACGGGTTCGGCATTCCCGTGAGCCGCAGCACGCCCTGAGCCGCGGCCACAGCGCTATCTCTCGCGCGTCTCGACCACCGATCGCTGGCCCTGATCCTTGTCGGCATGCCCGCCGCCGGAGCGGGCGCGGTATTCGGCCTCTGCCACCTTCGCCTGCGTATAGATCTGGTTGGCGAGCAGCATGGCGCAGAAGATGAGGCCCGGGTAGCCGTCGCGAAACCCGCCGCGCACCAGATACAAATAAAGGAAGTGGATGAGCGGCCGGCCCGGCAGGCGCGCCGCCAGATGCTTGAGCGCGCGCCGCCGCACGACGACGTTTCGCGACAAAAGAGACGCGAACTGCACCGGCTCCCGGCCGGCGCGCCGCTGCAACTCGGCCTCTTCCGTCGTGTACCGGTTGTGCCGATCCATGTAGTGGGCGACGCCGCGCTGGAACGGCTCGTGGCGCCAGCCTTCAATGAAATAGTGCAGCGGCCCATCCGCAAGCTCGAGCTGGCCGTGGCCTTCTTTTCGAAAGCGTACATGCCCCCTCTTGAGCAATCTCAGCTGATAGGAGGGATAGAGCGTCGAATACTTGAGCCATCGCCCGAGGAAATAGTTCTTGCCCGCGACGTAGGCGCCGACCTTGTCGTCGGGATCGGCGATGAAGCGCGCCACTTCGTCGAGGAATGCGTCCGTGCAGTACTCGTCGGCATCGACAAAGAGGATCCACTCGACGCCCGCTCCGCAATGGTCGATCGCATAGTTGCGCTGTTCGCCGAAGTCGCGGAAAAGGCGTTCGAGCACGCGGATGCCAGGCCGCACGGACCTTGCAACCTCGATCGTCCCGTCGTTGCTCCCGGAGTCGAGAATGACGACGTCCTCGACCCGCGCCAGGCCGGCAAGGCAGGCGCGGATGTTCTCGGCCTCGTTGAGAGTGAGAACGATCGCCGTGACCGGAATGGCCGGCGCCTTTGACGGCTCGATCGCCGGCGGCGTCCTAGGCTGAGCGTGCAACACGGGTGTCCGCCAGATTGCGGTAGATCTCGAGTGTCTCACCGGCGATACGCTGCCACGCAAACTTGCGGACGACGAGCCGCCGGCCGTACTCGCCCATGGTGCGCGCAGCCTGTGGATCGGCAAACACACGGCGGATGGCAAGTGCCAGCATCTCCGATTCCGGCTCGACGACCAATCCGGCTCCTTCCGCTGCGACCTCCGGGAGATTGCATCCCGCCGACAGGATAACCGGCAACCCCGCCGCCATCGCCTCGATGGCCGCGACCGGCAATCCCTCCGAGTGTGACGGCAGCGCGAAGGCATCGGCTCCGGCCAGCATGTCGAGCTTCGCCTCGCCGCGCACTTCGCCAACGAAGCGGCAGCGTTCGCCGATCCCAAGCGCGGCGGCGAGCCGCTTGACCTCCTCCGCATACCCTGATCCGGCATCGTCGCCGGCGATGACAAGGGTCAGGCGCGGCAGGGTGCGTGGCAATGAGCGCGAACGCTGCGAGCAGGACGTCGAGCCCTTTCTTCGCATGAAGCCGCGACATGAAGAGGAGGGTCGCCGTCCCGGGCGCAAGACCGAGCTGCGCGGCGAGCGGCGGGGCGCGGCGATCGAATTTCGCCGGATCGACGCCGTTCGGGATGATGACGGCCGGAGCCGTGAGGCCGTAGCGGCGGAACTGGACCGCCTCGGTCTCCGTCAGCGCCTGCAGCGCCGCCGCCCGGTTGAAGTAGCGGGACTTCCGTCAGCGGCCCTAGCAGGCGCTTCTTCATCGCGCTCTGCTTGAGCGCCCATGGCTCGAACGATCCCTGCGGCGCGACCACGTAGGGAACGCCCGCCTCATACGCCGCGCGCATGGCCCAGTACGTGCAGAAGTTCCAAACCGCATGCACATGAACGACGTCGAACGAGGCGACGTTCGCCCGCATTGCACGCGCAAAGCTGAACGAAAAGCCGGGATTGGAGCCGGGCAGGCTCTGCGCGAAGCAGCGGCTCTCGACCAGCGCCGGGTCGGGAACCACCGGCGCCTCCCGCCCCTTGGCGACATAGTACACCGACACCCGCGCGCCCTGGCGCGCCTGCTCCTCGGCGAGCGGCACGACGATATGCGTCGTCCCGGATGAGTTCGTCAGCCCGCGCACGACGTGCAGGATCCTCGCGGCGGAGCCCGCCCAACGACTGCGGTGCGCCGCGAGTCCGGTGCGACGCGGTCACGTACCAGCGACGGCGCGCCTCGCATCATTTGCGGCAAACCGCGACCATGGATTTAGCCAGGCTTGCCACCCGTCCAGTCCGCAAAATCCTGACGTCTCGAAAGCCGGCATCCTCGAGCAGTGCCCTGAGCTGCGGCGCCGAGAAGAATTTCATGTGGCCCCCCTCTCTGAGCGGCTCGAGATGGCGATCCCAGCGGCCCGTGACGGCGAGAGCGAGATTCTTCCAGTACCCGTGAAACGGCGTTGACACGACGGCGACGCCATCGGGGGCGGTGAGCTGGAACAGCAGGCGTGCCAGAGCGCGCGGAGAATAGAGATGCTCCACGACCTCGAGGCACACGCACAGGGGAAACGTTCCGTACTTCGCCGCAAGATTCTCGTAGACGCTATCGGTCGCGAACCGGACGTTCGGAAAAGCCTGCTTTGCCAGCGCAATTCCGCTTTCCGACGAGTCGATCCCGAGCACGTCGAAGCCCCGTTCCGCCAGCATTTGCGACGTCACGCCGTTGCCGCAGCCGACATCGATGGCGCGCCGTTCGCGAAAATCGTGGCCTCCGATGACGTCATGGAGAACCGGCCAGAGGTAGAGGTGCGAAGGGTTCGGCCGCGCGTCGCGATAGGCGTAGTCAGCCGTCATGCCGGCGGCCGGACTGACGATCTGGGCGGCCCCCGTCGGGGTTGCGAAGCTGCTCATGGGTCTTAGCATACGGGCGTGAGCGGAATGGCGACATCCGGGCGCAACAGGAAGCAGTACTCGCGGAACACGAGTGACGTGCAGTGCGGCAGCCAGACGCCCGGCGCATAGCCGAAGAAATCGACGCGCTGAACGTCCCGCTTCGCAATTTCACCGACAAAGCCGTAGCCTTCGGCGTTGTCGAAGATGATCGCCCCGCCGGGGGCGAGGAATTCCAGAGCGATGCTGATCATGGCGCGCCGCATGGCGCCGTCGATGACGATCACGTCGTACTTGGTCTGGCGTCGACCTGAGATAGGCCACGACGGCCTCTATCGCGAATCTCCGGGTTAGCGGCGGGCACGTGCTGGATGTGGACATTCGCGAGCGAGCTGTTGCCGATCACTGCGCACCAGCGGGCGTCCTCTTCGATCACGGTCACCGAGCGCGCACGCCCTGCCCACCAGAAGGTCGATTGACCGCCGCCGAACTCGAGCACGTTCTTGTTGCGGAAATCGCGTTGCGCCAGGAAGGCAATTGCCGGGTAGGTGTACCAGGGAACCGGCGTTCCATCTCGCGCCATGGCTCGGCGCGCGAGGCTGCTGCGGAAGTGACCGGAGATGAGGCTCCACCGCACGGGCGTGAGAAACGCCGTGACGAGCGTTCTGATCGCGCTCCAGACATAGTAGAGCCCAGGCCGCTTGATGGGCTGGAAGAGCTTGTGCACCGTCGTCTGGACCATATCCGCGCGCTGGGTCCCGCTTCTAATGTTGTGCAAACGGCGTTGTCAGCGGCCAAGTCGCGCGCCGTCTGTCGCGGCTGCGCTTGCCCATTTGCACGGCCGAGAGCAGCCCGGCGCCGAACCGCGAGGGCTCCCAACACCTCGCAATGGCGGCCGAGGCGCGCGCCATGTCCGCGCGCTGCTCTGCGCTCATCGCGGCCAGCCGCGTCATGGCCTCTGCAAGATCGTCCGCGTCGGCGGGGTCGAACAGCAACCCGTTCACACCGGGCGCCACGAGCTCGCCGGCCGCGCCAACGGATCTCGACACGAGCACAGGCAGGCTGCTGGCGATCGCCTCGTTGACGACCAGGCCCCACGGCTCCGTGATGGCCGCATGCACGAAAGCCGAGGCGAGCCCATAGTAGAGCGGCAGCTCGTCATACTGGACGAAGCCGGGCCAGATGACGCCGTCGAGACCGAGCGCGCGCGCGAGCGCCTTCAATCTGGACTCCTCCTCGCCCCCGCCGGCGATGACGAGCCCCCAAGCCGTCTCTCCGCCCGCCCGCGCGCGGTAGCGCGCGTAACCCCTGAGCAAGAGATCGACATTCTTGCGCGCGATGAAACGCGTGCAGGCGAAGAAATAGGTCTCGGGAAGGCCAGCAGCCGCGCGTCGCGCTTGGGCGTCATGGCGGACAAGCGCGCAGCCGCGGCGGAAATAGTCGTTGTCGACGACGTCGTAGCCTAGGACGATGCGCTCCGCCGGAAAATCCATAGCCTCGAGATAACGGGCATGCGCCGCGCCGCCGACGAGCGCCGCATCGCATCTGGCGAGCAGCCACCGTTTGGCGATCTCCTTCCACCAGATGCGCGGCGCGTCGTCGGCTTTCGTCTCCGACATGACGACCGCCACGCGGCCGCGCCGCTCCGCCCAAAAAATCGCTGCCCGCGCCTCCGCCATCGACCATCCATTGATCGCGACGGCATCGGGTTGCAGCGCATCGAGCAGCTGCCACAGCTCGGCGCGGATCTCGCGGAATGACAGCGTGTCGTAGTGCCGGTCCTGAAACAACGTCTTGACGACGATCGCGTCGCCGCTTTCCACGCCGGCCCAGTCGTAGATGCCGTCAGCACGCGCGACCTCGATCCCTATGACGTCGCCGCCACGCTCCGGATACAGCGGCAGCCAAGGCATTGAGCCGGGCCATGTGGTAGGGCCCCAGGCGAGTGAAGATGACGGCGATCCGCAAGGTCTGCCTTTCGCGTCGTGCCCGTCAGGGTCCGCCGCGCCGGGGAAGCGGCTGCGGGCCGCTATCGCCAGGGCACGTGCGAGACCGGCCCGATTGCGGCGCGCCAGAAGAGATAGGCGAAGCCCGACATGAACAAGAGCCGGAGCATCCACGCCGAGAAGCTCTGCGATGGAAGGTAGATGCTGAGCGCGAGCATGGTGAAGAAGATGATCGACCAGAAACCTCCCTCGAGACGGTGTCGGACGTAGCTCACGCCGAACACGCGCCCGATCAAGAAGAACATGATCGCGACGCCCCACGAGAACTCGACATAGCCGTCGGCGATCGACCCGCCGGATACGCCGGCGGGAAGCGCAAACCCGATTGAGTTCGTGTACCGCGCGGCCTCGCTGCCCGTCCCGTAAAGCTCGAGCCACTCGGCCCCCATGTCCTCGTACTTCGTCGGCCAGATCTCCTTCGGGATGGGCCGGATGAAGAAGGTCACGAAATAGCGGTATCCCCAGTAGTGATCGTCGTAGAAATCGGCGGCGACGATGTTGGAAATGGCCGTGACGTAGGAGTTGCCGGGATCGATCGCTTCCGGCGCCAGCCCGTCGCCCTCGAACAGGCGCGAGTAGTCGAAGGATTCCTGCGAGCCGATGTAGATGCGGTCGCGCTGCGAGGCGACGAAGATGACGGCGAAGCCGATGACGCACACCGACATGACGATCGCCGGCAGCGACGGGCGCTTCCCTTTGGCGATGAGCCAGGAAAAGAGGAGTGTCGTCAGCACCAGGAACAACGGCCCCCGCCGGCCACCCAGTGTGCCTTGGATGAGATGCGGCGAGACGATGAAGAGCGCCATCGCGATGTGGCCCCACGTCACCTTCCGGCCGTCAGCGTAGGCTGAGAGCGCAAGCGCAAGCAGTGCTGGAAACGACAGCAGCACGGCTTCACCGATGATGCCGCTTTCGGCCCGCCCGCCGCCTTTGCCGGCGGAGTAGGCGCTGACGAAGCCGCCCGACGTTTTGGAGCTGGATGTAGTAGGCGACGACCGAGAGGGCTCCCATGAACAAGGCGAGGTGGGTGAGGCGGCGGCTCATCTTCGGCGTGAGAAGATCGCCGAAGGGATTGAGCGCGGCCGACGGCGCAGTCCTGAGACGGCGCACACCGTGCAGCATGCCGATGTACATCGCGGCGATCGCGACCAGGAAAATGAAGCTGGTGTGCTGGAGATAGCTCTTGTGCAGCACCCCCTCCAGCTGTCCGTCGCGGTTCAGCACCAGCGGCCAAAGGCCGTAGAAGTAGGCGAAGAGGGGCGCGACGAACACGGCAGGATGCAGCGGATCGCGAGTCGCAAGAAACGCGCTGACACCAGCGCCCGCCGACACGAGGATGATGAGGACGCAGCTCAGCTCGAACATGATGCTTCCGCGCCGGCATAGTCGAAGGAGGCCGAGAAATCCGGCTCGATGCTGCATCGGCGCACCGCAGACGCCAGACACGCTTCCAGGCCACGCCCGTACGCCTCGAGCGCATCCTCAGGGTGGCGCGGTATCGGCGCGGCCGTGAGACGGCAGCGCAGGGCGGCGTCGCGCAGCAGGAGCGCGATGGATTCGGCCAAGGCACGCGCGTCCCTTGCGGGCACGATAAGTCCCGTCCGCCCGTGGACGATCGCCGATCCCGCATTCGGCGTCGTGATCACCGGCAAGCCGCGCGCCGCAGCCTCGAGGCAGACATTTGCCGAGCCCTCCGACAGTGTCGGCAGCACGAGCACGTCGGCCCAGGCATACTGCCTCTCCATTTCGGACCGCGAAACAGGTCCGGCGATCTCGCCTATTCCACGAAGCCTCCGCAGTGCGTCGCCGCTGAGCAGCGACGGTCCGACGAAGCGGATTGTGACGGGCTCGCCTTTGAGGAGATGCGCGGCCTCGAACAGATATTGCACGCCCTTGCGCAGCTGCAGCGTTCCGGCAAAGAGTACGCGTAGCGGCCTGTCGGGATCTGCAACTTTTGCTTCCAAGGTCTCGAGAGCCGCCGTGTGACGAGCATAAGGCACGACCGCGCACCGCCGCGGTGATCCTCCGGTCTCGAGCACGGCCGCAGCGGCAAATGAGGATCCGCAGATGATAGCGTCTGCCAGCTCCCACTCCCGCTCCTCGCGCAGTGCGAGCGCGTCCGAGGTGTCGATCTCCGCCGGCTGGTCCTCCCAGCCGGGCCATCGTGATGCTTCCTCGAGAAGGATCTTCTTGTTCCAGCGCCACGGTGCGGCGGTCTGATCGAGCAGCGTTGTGAGCCCGCGCGCTTTCGCAGCTTCGAAGATCTCGAGCGCGGCGCCGTTGAAGGCATAGACCGCACGCGCCTGGCCGAAGCCGCGCCGGACGACCGCACGGCAGAACGCCCGATTGCGCCTGGCCCAGAAGTCGGTGAGGGCCTCGCCGCCGCGGCGCCTCTGCGCCGGCGAAAGGGCGAAGACGTTGAGGCTCGTGATGCGTGACGGTGGAATGCCGTCCACGCGCCGGGCGAGGAGAGAATTCGAGAGCCCGCGGTCGCATCGCTTTCGGAACGATCGCGTCCACGGAACGCCAGAACGGGTGCTCCGCGCACATGTCCGTGATCAGCCGATCGAGCAATCCGCGCCGGTCGAGCGCCCGCGGCACGGCGTAGTGACGCCTGGCGCCGAGCTGAGCCACGAGGACGCTCATGCGCAGGCTCTGAAAGCGGCGCACGGCGGCGGCAGGTCACCGGACCAATCCTCGGCGCCGTGATAAGGAAGCGCGCGGTATGCGCGATACGCGGCTTGCGAAACCGGCCGCCGAACTGATTTGTGCATCACGGCCCCGACCAGCCCGGCGCCGATGGCCCGAGCCTTGGCCGGCATCGTCGCCCAGGAGAACTGGTAGCCGATCGCGCCGGCAGCCGCTGCTGCAAGCCGAACCGGCAATTGCGGGAGCGGCGCGTTGAGCGCCTCGAAAAGGATCTGGTTGCGGATGCCGAAGTGCGAGATGCGGCCCGCCTCGCGCCTGGGGCTCACCATATGCACGACATGACCGCAATCGCCGTAGACGATGCGCCAGCCGGCCGCGCGCATCCTGAGGCACAGGTCCCGCTCCTCGCCCTGATGCACGAAGAACTCGCGATAGCCGCCGAGCTCGAGCGCGACGTCGCGGCGTACGGCGTGGGCGCAACCGGCATAGCTTCTGAGTTCGTCGCCGGGCCTCGAGCGCGATGGATCGGCGAGGCTGGAGCCCGAGCGTCGGCTCATCGGCTCGATGAAGGGAATGGCAACGGCGCCGATGGAGCGGTCGCGCTCGAAGTGGGCGACGACGCGTGAAACGATGTCGGGGGCCGTAAAGTAGGCGTCGTCGTCGAGCGAGAAGACGTACCTGCCCCTGGCCTCTCGGAAACCGTTGTTGCGAGCGGTGATGTAGCCTCGGCGTTCGCTCAACGCGATCACACGCGTTCGGGGAAACTCAGTGCCTACACGAACAGCGGTTCCATCCTCGGAGGCGTCGTCGATCACCATCACCTCGAGATCGGAGATATCCTGGGCAAATGCGCTGGCGACGGCAGTGAGCACGTCGTCACAGCGGTTGCGTGTCGTAATGACGACGGAGGCGAGAGTCACTCTGTTGGCCTGCCGAGTGGACCGCGGCTGCGGGCCGGAATACCGGTCGCGATCGTGGCGGCCGCCACGTCGTGCGTCACCACGGCGCCCGCGCCGATGACGGCTCCGTCTCCGATTGTCACGCCCTTGAGCACGGCCACGCCGGCCCCGATCCAGACGTTGTTCCCGATCGCGACCGGAGCCGAGAGAAGAGGCTGCCTGTCGCGCGGGCGTCCCGGATCGAAGCCATGGTCGTGGTCGGTGAGATAGCAGTGCGGGCCGATCATGCAATCGCGTCCGATCGTGAGGCTCTCCGAGACGTCGATCATCGTGAAGCGATTGATGTAGGTGCCCTCTCCGATGACGAGCTTGCCCGGTCTCTCGACGCCACTGCAAAGAAGGACCACGAAATCGTCGAGCCCGACGCGGGGCCCGAGCCGGACCGAGCTCCAGTGACGGGGAATCGAGATGCGCCTGAGCGCGCCATGGCCTTCAATCTCGACACCGAGCAGCCTGTAAAAAACGAAACGCGCCCGCGATCGCCAATCCGGCGGCCGCCCTGATCAGGAGTCGCATCAAGGACGCGCGCCGGCATGAGCATGGCGGCGCCGGCCTGCTGCGAGCGAATGCCAGGCAAGCAGCAGAGGAAAGGCCGCGATGTAACGCCAGCGGTGCTGGCGGATGTTGAGGCCCAGGGCGCGAAGGTAGAGCAGGCTCGCATATTTGGTGTGGCGGCCTCGCGCGAGCCCGACGGTGCTCGACCGCGCATGGGCGCTGACGATCGCCCGCGCGCTCCGGCGGAAGTCGCGGCGTTCCCCGTATCTCCCGTTGCGCGCTCGCTGCACGATCGTTGCGAGGCCATAGTAGGTGCTCTTCCCGTCGCGCGAGATCGACCCTGCATGCTGGCGGCGTGCCACGCTCGGCGGCGACGTGATCGTGACAAATCCGGGTGCCGCACCGAGGCGCAACGCGAGATCGTGATCCTCGCCGACGAGCAGCGTTTCATCGAAACCGCCGGCGGCCATGAGGGCCTCTCTCCGCACCGCGAGATGGGAGGCGCCCACATAGATGCCTTCTTCTGCTGCGGAAAAATAATTCTCGAAGCGCCGGAAGGCGAAGGATGCGCCTTCGTCTGAAGGTCGCTCATCTCCGTTTCTGAAATCGGCCAGTGAGCCGCTGAGAAAGCTCGGAGAGCCATTCGCCGCAATGGCCCGCTCATAACAGGCGAGTGCGGACGGGAGCAGCTCGTCGTCGCTGTCGAGAAAAGCGAGATACGTGCCGCGCGCGATCCTTGCGCCGGCGTTGCGCGCCGCTGCCGGACCGCGGTTCTGCTGCCGGATCGTCTTGATCCTGGTGCCGAGTGTCGCCAGGTAGGCCGCTGTTTCGTCCGTCGAGCCGTCATCGACGATGACGACCTCGTAGTCCGTGAACGTCTGCAGCCACACGGAATTCAGCGCACGCTCGAGCATGCCGCGGCGATTGTACGTGGGGATCACGACTGAAAAGAACGGGGTCACGGCAGTGCTTCGATCATGCGTCGCCGCATCCTGGCCACGGCCTCTGCCAACTCTAGCCCGAGCACGCGCGCGGCCACCCTGCGCACGCCGGAGCCCCGATGCCGCTTCAGGCCGAGCTTGCGTGCGAGAGCGAGCGCCCCCCGGCCGAGGTCGCCGTAGCCGAGCCGATAGCTTTCGCGAGCGAGGTCGTATGCGTGCTGCGCCAGTGCCAGGCGCCCACGCTCCGCAAATGCCGTCCCCTCGATCATCCGCGCGCATCGGCGGACATGGCCGACACGGCTCGCCATCGCGGCAGCGGTGCACCGCGAGGAGATGCGGCGAGGGTCGTCGTGCTGCACATAGATGGCGCACCCTTCGGCAGCAAAGGCCAGCCGCGGTTCCTTGATGAGCGCCCGGCTGAGCAGCTCGCCGTCCTGGTTGCGCAGCATGCGCTCGTCCCACGCGCCGATGGAGCGTACAAATTCTGTCCGCCACAGAATGGAGTGCGACGGAATCCAGTCTTCGCCGAATATGCGCGCGAAGATTGAGACCGGCGTCTCCGTCACCGCGAATCCCGCTCTGTCGCGCCGACGCCCGTCCGGGTATTCGAGCGCCGACGGCCCGAAGACGAGATCTGCCGACGCCGCACGGGTGCCGTCAGCCAGAGACCTGAGCAGCGGCGCCTCGATATAGTCGTCGGCGTCGAGAAAAAGCACGTAGTCGCTGACAGCAAGCGCAAGACCCCTGTTGCGCGCTGCGCAGGCTCCCTCGTGCGGGCCCGATTCACAGCGAACGGCGTCGCCGTAGCCTTTGACGATATCGAGGCTGCGGTCCGTGGACCCGTCATCGATGACGATGATATCCAGGCCCGGGTAGTCCTGCGCTCGGGCGCTCTCAATCGCCCTTCCGACCCACGCCTCCGCATTCCGGCAAGGAATGATGACGGCGACGGATGGCAGTCCAGCCCGCGTCACCAAGGTCGATGGGCCTGCGGGTTGAGCACTCGAATCCTGCATCATCCGGCTAGGGTTTGCATGCAACCAGGACGTAGCCCATCGGCAGCTTGTCGCGCGTCGCGGCCGACAGCCTTTTCACAGCGGGGAGAGCCAAGAAAGCCCTCGTCACCGTGTGCATGCAGTGCGCGAGCCGAGGGCGGCCGCCGAGAGCCTTGGTCGCCACATCGGCAATCACCTCTGGCGCGCCTGCGTAGGGCGAGAGCGAGACGACCTCGAGGCCCGCTTCGAGCGCAAGGCGCTCGAGCGCAAACCGCGTGTAGCGGTGGAAATCGTTCGGCGCCTCGTGCACCCAATACAGGAACGGCACGCCGGCGATCAGCTTGCCGCCGGGGACGAGCGCGCGCGCCGCGCTGGCGAACAGCGCCTGTGGCGAATGAAGATGCTCGATCACGTCCGTGGCGAGTATGGTATCGAAGCTCTCCGCGTCGAGCTCGAGAGGATGATTGAGGTCGGCGAAGAGATCGACGTGCTCGCCGCCGTGTGCGCTTCCTGGCCAGTCGACGCAGACGACTTCCGAAACCCTGCTTCGGTACATGCCGTAGAGCGGAACCTTGCCGCAGCCGAGGTCCGCCAGTCGCCCCGATGCATGTTGCGCGATTGCCTGCGCGTAGCTCTCGGCAATGAGATCGGTGACGAGCCGCGATGTGATCGGCACATTCGTGCGGCTCGCCTGCCAACCGCCGCGGGCATTGCGCTCGAACTTCGTCTCCTGCCAGAGACCGGCCTCACGCATACTGGGCACACTGCAACGTTGCGGCGTCTTGAGACGCGATCGGCGGAAAACCCATGATGGCGCGCAGGCGGTCGCGCGCCTGGATGTGCGTGAAGCGGTCGAAAACGCGCTCGCGCCCGGCGGAGCCCATGGCGGCCGCGCGCAGCGGATCGCCGAGGATTTCTCCCATCGCGGCAGCCATTCCGTCGATGTCGTGCTCCTCGACGAGATAGCCGGTGATGCCATCCTCGACCGCCTCGGGTATGCCGCTGTGCCGCGTCGACACGACCGGCAGGGCGCAAGCCATGGCCTCGAGGATCGCGACCGGCAGCCCCTCGGCGTCTCCGTCCTCCGCGGTGACCGAGTGCTGGACGAACATGGAGGCTTTGCTCAGCTGACGCGCAATGAAGTCGCTGTCTTTCGCGCCGTGCATGACGACGCGGCCCGCCAATCCCAGTTCGTCGATCAGCGCCCGGCAACGGCCTGCGAGCACGCCGTCGCCGATGAGATCGAGCCGCGCCTGCGGGAAGCGTGCGGCGATGCGGCCAAAGGCAGCGAGGGTTTTTTCCGGCCCTTTTTTGCTCGTCAGACGCCCGACGGCGAGCACTCGAAACGGAACACGCTTTCCGGGCCTGAAGCGAGACGGATCAACGCCGCAGGGGTTGACGTGGAGCTTCTCCGCTGGACAGCCGATGCCGGCCAATTTGTCGGCGAGGAAGCGGCAAGGAACGATGGCGCCGGCCATCAGGCGGAAGAGCCTTCGGTAGTGGCGCCGGATCTCCGGCTTTCGCAGCAGCATCGACGCGTCCTGGCCGTGAAAATGCACATAGATAGGAATTCCGGCGTCCCCGCAGGCAGGTGCGAGCAGGAGGCCCATGCCTCCATATTCGGCAAGGAGGGCCCGCGGTCCGTGCGTCTCGAGGAAGGCGACGACGCGCCGGCGCTCGGTCTGCGGCAGGCCAGGTGAAAAATAGGTCCGCCAGCGATGACGCATGGCATTGGCGGCGCGAGCACCGATTGTCCGCGGCGCCTGCCAGGGATCGATATCCGCCAGCACGGGGCCGCCGAAACGAGCAGCACCTCCGCCGCGCTTGCAGAGAAGCACCGTTTCCCCCGGCGCGATCAAGCGCACATGGTCGTGGATGAATGTCTCGGACGGCGCATCGAATGAGGGCGCAGCGATCGCGAGCGAATAGTTTCTAACGTCCAAGAGGTGCCTCAGTCCGAGCGCTAGCCTGCAGGCTGCGGCCGAGCAAAGACGCCGCTGAGCCAGCCGCTGGCACGATGGCGGAGCGGCGCGTAGGCCGGGTCCCAGGCGACGATGGCGGATGCGATGATCGCATAGATGCCGACGGTCACCGCGCTGATGGCTGCAAGAGCGACGGCGGGCGCAATGTCCGCCATTGCGCCGGCCGTCGCGAGCCCGGCAAGGGCACTCGCAATTCCAGCGCCGGTCGGGGAGCAACGACCCGCAGCATCTCCGCCGCACCGACCGGCGTACCATGCGCCGCGAAGCCGAGACCCGGGAGAAGTGAAAGCCACATGGCGCCGCTATAGGCACATGCGAGACCCGCCGCGCCATACGGCAACCCGGCAAGAAACGAGAGCACGATCACCGGCGTGACCGTGAGGCTCCAGCGCAGCATGCGATCTGTCCGTCCGGTCGAGCTGTAGAGCCAGCCCATGGCGTTGAGCGGGGTTGCCGCGAACATCGAGATGGCAAGGTACTGGAAGATGTCCGCCGACGCCGACCAGGCCGGCCCGAACAGCACAGCGAAAAGAGGTCTTGCCGCCGCGATGAGCAGCGCCGTGAGCGGCGCCGATGCCAGCACAATTGCGCTGAGCGCGACGAGCAGCAACGCGCGCCAGCGCTGGGGCTCCTGCTGCAGCCGGCACAGCGCGGGGATAATCGCCGTGCTGACCGGACCGTTGATCAGCGAGAGCGGCATCAAGAACAGGCCATAAGCACGCGTGTAGTAGCCGAGCTCCGTCGGTCCGCAGCGCCAGCCGATCAGCACATTGTCGAACTGGCGATGAAAGTAATTGAGGAGATTGAACCCCGTCAGATTGAGCCCGATGCCGAGCGCCGAGCGCGCATCGCCCCAATTGGTGACGCGGCTCGGCCGCCAGCCGCTCTCGTGCCATGAGAGCGCGAGCCCGACCGCAGACCACATCCAGACCTGCGCGATCAGCACCCAGTAGCCGAGATCGGTCGTCCACGCCAAGATGATGCCGAACCCGGCGCCCGCGAGCTGCGAAATGATGTCCACGCGCTGCAGCGCCGGCCAGTGCATGCCGCGCTGCAGAAGCGCGCGCTGCTGGGCTGCGGCGGCGCCGAGAAAGATCGGCAGCGCGAGCCCGATCACGGCCGGCAGCACGCGCGCGTCTCCGAAGCCCCATGCCGCGACCGGCGCCAGCGCGATCGCAAGCAGCGTGACGGCGAGACCCATGCCGACATTGATGTAGAACAGGGCGCTGACCGTATTCTGATCGATGTCCTTGCGCTGCAGCGTCGCGATCGACAGCCCGAGATCGACGAAAAGATTGGCGAGGCTGGTGACGGTCGCCGCCATTGCCACGAGCCCGAAATCTCCAGGCGCGAGAAGGCGCGCCAGAACGACGGACGCCGCAAGACTGATTCCCGTCCTCGCCAACTGGCCGCCAATGGCAAGAAATGCGCCGTTTGCCGTGCGTGCGCCGAGACCCCCACTGAGGTGGGCCGTCGAGAGCGCGTCGCCAGAAGCGCGAGGATTCATCCCCGTTACGCCGCCGCCAGCGGCAGGCCGGCCCGCTTCTTCCGGTGCCATGCCCAGGCTGTCTTGATGATGCCGCCGATCCGCGTGAAGCGAGGCTTCCAGCCGAGCTCGGCCGCCGCCCGCGTCGCATCGCCGACGAGGCGCGGAGGATCGCCGGGCCGCCGCGCGACGACGCGCTCGCCGATCGGCCGCCGCGTCACGGCCCGCGCCGCAGCGATGATCTCGCGCACGGAGAAGCCCTCGCCGTTGCCGAGATTGTAGGCCGTCGAGGACGCCCCGCCGAGGAGCGCCTTGAGCGCCAGCACGTGCGCGTCCGCAAGATCGCTGACGTGAACGAAATCGCGGATGCAGGTCCCGTCCGCCGTGTCGTAGTCGTCGCCGTAGATCGTCACATGCGGACGCAGGCCCGCGGCGGCATCGAGCACCAGCGGCACGAGATGAGTCTCCGGGGTCGTGGTCCTCTCCGATCTCCCCGTCCGCGTCGGCGCCGGCCGCATTGAAATAGCGCAGCGCGATCGAGCGCACGCCGTGCGCCGAGCCGAAGTCGGCGAGCATACGCTCGGCCATGAGCTTCGAGGCACCGTACGGATTGATGGGGCACTGCACGTGGTCTTCAGGGATGGGTATCGTCGAAGGAACGCCGTATGTCGCGCACGAGCTGGAAAAGATGAGGTGCTTGACGCCGTGATCGATCATCGCCTCGAGCAGGCTGAGCGTGCCGGCGACATTGTTCCGGTAGTACTTTCCCGGATCCGTGACGGATTCGCCGACATAAGCGGATGCCGCGAAATGGAGCACGGCCACGGGCTTGAACTCGTGCGAAGGCGGCGGCGAGACGCTCGCTGTCGAGAATGTCGGCGACGACGAGCGGGCCCCATTTGGCCGCCCACGCGTGACCGGCCGAAAGATTGTCGAAGGCGACGGGCCTGAAGCCCGCCCGCGCCAGCGCCTTGCACGCATGGCTGCCGATATAGCCTGCGCCCCCGGTGACCAGCACGGTCTTGCCCGTCATCGCTCGGTACCGCTCATCCCGCGGCAGGCAAAGCTACCGCACTCTGGATGAAATGGCTTCATCCGGAGGACAAATGCGAGCCGTCTTCTTTCCAACACGTCTCTGGGCCGTAGAACGAGAGAAGCATTTCAACGCAACACAACCGACTGAGAGGCTAGGCGACGCGCCGCCGCCCGGCCCCTTCGATGTGTGGACCGGTCCCCGCCAGGAGCGCTTCGGCCAAGCCCGACGCCGCGCCCTCACGCAGGGCGAGCGCCCTTCGCGCCTGCTCGACCGCGTCGCCGTTCATGTGCTCGCCGAAGAGAACCGTTCTGACCGTCCGCGCGATGATCACGAGATCGAGCCGAAAGCTCGCGTTGTGGACGTACCAGATGTCCATCGCCGCCTTGTCGTCGGCGGACACCTCGCGCCCGCCGTTGACTTGCGCCCAGCCGGTGAGCCCCGGCCGTACCACGAGGCGCCCGGCATGCTGCGGTCCCTGGTCGGCGGGCAGCAGGGGACGCGGTCCGACGAACGACATCTCCCCGGCCAGGATGTGGAAGATCTGCGGCAGCTCATCGAGGCGGCTGCGGCGCAGAAAGCGCCCCAGGCGCGATTGGCGCTCGTCGTCGGCAATCCGCTTGCCGTCGCCGTCATGGGCGGCGCGCATCGTGCGGAATTTGTAGAGCCTGAATGGCCGCCCGAGCGCGCCCGGACGCAATTGCCAGAACAGCGCCGGCCGGCCGACGTCGACAACGACGAGCAATCCCGACAAGCGCGATGAGCGGCGACAGAACGAGGATCAGCACCGAGGCCCCGATGATGTCGGCGGCGCGCTTCCAGGCCCAATAGGACCGCTTGACCGCGGGCGAGTATGCGAGCGCGCTGAGAGCATCGTGCTCGCTCTTCGCCCGCGCCTCGCCCGCGGCCGGAGCAATGCGGCGGCTCGGCGCCGAAACCCGCTCCTCGTGCGCCAAGCCGAGTCGTTCCGAGAAATAGTCGACGACGATGTCGCTGCCGGCCTCGATCTCGCTGAGTGCTTCGCGCGCCGCCGGCATCAGCCGCTCGAATGCCTGCGTCACGACGATACGATCGACAAAGACGCCATGGATTTCGAGTTCCTTCAGCACCGATCGCAGCTGCTCCGGCGTGCCGAGAATGGCGTGCGTATGAAACGACCGGCCGCTTTGGCGCTCGTTGCGCCCGACGATGCCGGCGATCCGGATGCGTTCCTGGGCGCCTTCCGCGACCGCGCGCAAGAAGAGCTCGGCCACCGCGTCGATGCCGACGACGAGCACGGTCTCTCTGGGTTCGCTCGAAAGCCGCGGCCGCGCGGGTGGTCGAATGCGCCGGCTATGCCTGAGCCGCTGCACGACGCGAATTACGGTCATCAGTGCGACGAGAAGAATGCCCTGCAGGACGGGCAGCGCGCGCGCGACGTCCTCGAGCCGGTTCAACGCGAAGCCGAGCGCCACCGCGCCGAGGACGGCGGTGAGAACCGCGGTGAGGACACGCAGGTAGTCGCTGAGCGTGCTGTAGCGCCAGATCGCGCGGTTGGTGCCCATGAGCGGGAACGCCACCGCGGCCGAAAGCAGCGACAAGGCAAGATAGGGCAGGATCTCCCGGAGTCTTACAGGCGACAGCTCGAGATTGTCGCGCAGCATGAGCGCCAGCACGGTGGCGGCGCACACGCACGCGAGGTCTACCGAGAGGAGCTGAAAGCGATGCATGGGCCCGGGCGTTCCTCCTATCGCGTCGCGCTGCGGGTCGCGGCCTGCCGCCGATAGCCGTCGACGGCCTTCGCATACTTCTCCTTGAGCTGCTCGCCGTAGGTATCGAGCAGCGTCTCGGCGAGCGGAGCGCGCGAGGGAGCGACGTTGGCAACCGCGTAGGCGAGCCTGTTCGCCATCCACGGCGCAAGCTGCGGATCCTCGAGGCTTGACGCGACGTCGATCATGGCCGCGTTGCGCACGTCTTGCGGCAGCTGGTCCCACATGCTCCAGACGAACATCAGCCTGCCGTCGATGATGCCGATCTCGCGCGATCCGAGGGCGTAGCATGCCCTGAGCTGCCGGATGACCGCGGGCGTGATGCCGGTCGCCTTCGATTGCGCGAGCGCCAGCACGCACCATGCCTTCGCCTCGAGTGGCGAGGACCGGGCGAGCTTCTCAGCCGCGCGCTCGACGCGCGCGTGACGGAGGATGAGGCTTTCCCGCGCGTCCGTCTCGCCAAGCCCGTGCAGATAGATGGCGAGGTCGAGCTGATCGCTGCCCCGTGCATTTGCTGCATCGAGCGCGCTGTAGGCCTCGCGAAGCTTGGGCAAGGGGGCGGCATCGCGGCCCGGGCGAATGTTGCGCGCCACGCTGCGTGCGCCCGTGATCTCGAGCTCCTGGCGCGCCATGACGGCGCCCGCCGAGGCGAGGGCAAGGCCGGCAATGAGACAGCACAGACGCAGCATCACCGCTTCCTCCTCTCGCTTACTCGGTGTAATAGGCCTGATATTTCTTGTGGTAGTAGTTGTAGTAAGGGGCGTAGCTCGAGAGCAGTCCGAGCTGCGTATGGTTCACGACCACGCCCGCGATCTTCTGCCTCGGATCGTCGATCGCCTGCACCGCGCGCACGACGATGTCGCGTGGCGTCGTTCGCCACCGGATGACGAAGATGATCTTGTCGGCGAGCTTCGAGAGCAGCGCGCTGTCGATAACGGGTGTCAGCGGCGGGGCATCGATGAAGACGCAGTCGTAGGCCTGGCGAACCGAGCCGAGGAGCGAGCGCAGGCGCTCCGACCCGAGAATGTCGGGCGGATGGCGCGTCGTCGTCCCTGCGGGCAACAGCGTCATCATCGGAATTGGCCCGCGCAGAAACACGTCCTCGGCCTGAACCCGCCCCCAAAGCAGGTCGGTCAGCCCCGCACGCTCGTGCACGTTGAAGTATTTCGACATCGACGGATGTCTGAGATCGCAGTCGATGAGCAGCGTGTTCTGGCCGGCCGCCGCGGCCGACGCCGCAAGCGACAGCATCATCGTCGTCTTGCCTTCGGAGGGCACCGACGACGTGACGAGCACGAGCTTCGGCGGCTCGTCGACGTTCGACATCTGCGTGGAAACGCGCACGCTCCGGATGCTCTCGCCGAACCGCGACAGCGGCTTCAGCGCCACGTACTCGGCGATGGGCACGATGCGACCCTCGAAGATGCGCTCCTGCTCGCTGAGCTGCGGGACCATCGCCAGCACCGGGAGCTGCAGCACCTGCTCGACCTGCTCGATGGTCGTGAAGCCGCTCTCGATGTGCTCGAGCAGCAGCGCCGCACCGATGCCGAGCGCGAGCCCCGAGAGGAGCGCCAGGATCATGAACCGCTTGTTGTTCGGATAGCTCGGCGTCGAAGGCGTGAGCGCCGGCGCGATGATGCGCGATTCCGCGCTCTGCAGGCTCGTCTGCTGCTCGGCCTCTTTGAATCGGTTGAGAAGCGATTCGTAGAGCACTCTGTTGGATTGCGCGTCGCGCTCGAGCTCGCGCAGCCGGATCACCGATTGGTCATTGCGGTTGTCGGCGCCGGTGAGCTCCTGCAGGCTCGTCTCCGAGCGACTGCTCTTTCTTGAGCGCGAAGTCGTAGTCCGTCTTGAGCGTCAGCACGACGCGCGCCACCTCGCGGTTGATCTGACGCCTGAGATCGGCGCGCTCCGCCTTGACCTTGACGATGCTCGGATGCTCCGGGCCGTAGCGGGTCAATTGATCGGCTTCCAGGCGCGCGAGATCCGCGTCCTGGCTGCGCAGGCCGGAAATGACCGGCGAATCCATGACCGCTCCCACGGTCTCGATGCCGGCGCCGCCCTCGAGGATGCGCTGGGCCTGGTCGTATTTGGCCTTCTTCTCGACCGTCTGCGAGCGCGCCGCGACGAGCTGCGTGTTGACCTCCGCCGCCTGCTGGTCGGAGAGCGTGCCGGTCTGCGCGGTAACGAGATTGTATTTGGCGCGGTGATCGGCGAGCGCGCGCTCCGAGGCTTCGAGCTGGCCGCGTAGCGCCGCGACCCGCTCGCTGAGCCAGGTCGCCGCGCGCCGTGCCGCCTGATAGCGCGCCTCGAGCTGCTCGACGAGGTAGGATTCGGCCACCGCGTTGGCGACCTTTGCTGCGAGCTCCGGCTCCCGATGCGAGAATGAGATGTCGATGAAGTAGGTCGCCGCGAGGCGGCGCACGGAGATCCCGTTCTGCACCGCCGCTATCGACGAAAGCACGGCTGGGGTGAGATCGCCGGCCCCTTCGCTGGCCCGGGGTGACGCTTTCTTTGCCGGCTCGGGCGCACTGTCGTCCTCAGGCGCTGAGCCGAGCAGGAGGCTCGTGAGCCAGCCTATGAAGCTGAAGCCGGGCTTGGCGCCGCCGAACATGGGGTGCTGGGCGAGCTTGAGCCGCTCGACCACGCGCTTCGCGATCGAGAACGACTGCACGAGCGAGACTTCCGTCGCGATCGTGCTGGCATCGAGCCCGAGCTCTGAGATGACTGCCTCTTCCTTGAGGACGCGCTCCTTACGCGGATCGATCAGCACCTGCGTCGACGCCGTGTAGATCGGGGTCGTCTGCACGAGCCAAATCGCCATGAGCGCCGCGACGACGGCGGTCGCGCCGAGCACGACCTGCCAGCGGCGCAGAAAGACCGACCACAGTCGGCGCGGATCGACGCTGCTGAGGCTCTCGCCCAAGGGCTGTCCGCGCACGACGCTCGCCGGCGTTAGCTTGAAGTGACCGTGCATCGGCGGCGGAAACCCGGATCGTTGTCGTAGGCGCGAAAAAAGTCTGGCGGATTCCTGATCAGGCGTGTCTGGAAGTGGCTAGAGGCAACCAGACAGCGCAAAAAAGGAAGCCGCCACAGGAAAGGATAGGGCGATTCTGGAGAGCGACGACAGTGGGCTCAGCGCGCCATCAACCGCCGTGAGACGGCGCGCGGGGAATATTCCGGCTCGAGTTGTCGCAGGTCGCGGCGGCCATTCAGCACCCTCGACACAGCTTACAGAGCATCACCGATTCGGCTGGCGAATTGCGGGTACTGCAACGCGGGGAGGAAAGCTCAGTAGCGCGTCACGACGCCGACGCTGAACACGCTCTTGTCGTAGTCGATCGTCGGCACTTCGGTCGAATCATACGTCAGGAACGAATAGTTCGCCCACAGCGACAGTGAGGGCCGTAGCAGGTATTCGAGGCCGGTCGTGAGGCGCACGTACCTGTCGTCGCGATTGACGTCGATATAGTCGACCCAGCCGTAGCCCGCGCCGACCGTCAGCGTCAGGTCGCGCCTCAGGAGGTAGTCGGCGCGAACGCCGATCTCGGATTCGATGCGGTTCGAGGCCGCGTCGCCGAGGTCCATGCTCGGCGAGCCGATATCGCGCGAGCCGACGATCTCGGCCCTGAGCAAGGGTGTGATGTCGTACCTGAGCTGCGCGCGGAACGCCCAGCTGTCGATGTCGTCGAGAATGCCGTCGGAGTTCTGCCGCATGTAGCCGACCGCGACCTCCGCGTTGACGAGGCGCGTCAGCTCATAGCGCAGGCCCCCAAGCAGCTTGTAGCCGTCGCCGTCGAACCGGCTGTCGTCGTAGCCGCGCCATTCCCGCGCGCTCTCGACGAAGGCCGACGTCTTCGGGCTGAACTCGTAGCCGAGCCGCGCCCTGACGTCCCTGATCGAGCCGTCACGGAACGATTGATCGACCTCCTGGAACTCGTCGCCGACCAAGAGCTCCGCGTCGCTGAATGTCTCGCGCCGTATCGAGCCGCTGAGCTCGACCCACAGCCGATTGAAGGCCCTGTGCACCAGCGCCCCGCCGTCGACCGTCTGCGTGGTGATGGGCTCCTTGAACGGCTGGAACGACTCGTTCGAGCCGCGAGGCTCAAAGCCCAATCGGTACTTACCGTAGCTCGTGAGCCAGAGTGTCTCTGTTGACGTCGACCCGACCGGCGACGCCCACGTTGGCGTAGCCCTTCGATTCGTCCTTGAGATCCATATACCGGTTGCCGCCGCCGCCGATGTAGAACTCGAGCGCGTGCCGCGACCAGTTCGAGACGATCCCGAGTTGGCCGTCCATATTCGCGTAGCCGTCGCCGTCGTGGTTCGACGGGGTGGCAAAGACGTTGTTGTCGTAGACCGTCGATGTGCTGACGCGCGGCAGGAAGGTGAAGCCGCCGGCATTGATGCCGATCCCGTCGCGGCGCACGCCTGCCGCCAAAAGCTCACTCACGCTCGAGGCCACGGCGGACGGCGTTGCGGTAGTCGACGTGCCCTCCTGGTAATTCTGCGCTTGAGCGAGACTGCCGGAGCCGGCAATGGCGGAGAGCGAGATCAGGCTTGTCGTCAGCGCCTTGACGCCTAGCCGCGGTCTCATGCGTCGCCCCTTGAAGTGCCCTCAACGCGCTGGCCACCAAGACTCGACCAACCGACTGCAACGGCCCGACATTTCCGGAGTCCGCCGCCGAGGCCCACGGGCTCCACGAGCCGAGGCTGAACACTCATCAGTTGATTCGAGTTTCGATCCAAGCGCTACGCCCCCCTTATGCCGTCTAGCGATACAACCTTGTGCCGACCTTGCATCAGGAGCGCTGCGCGCCGTGCAACATCCCGCGTGAGAAACAGCTCCGCACACGTCCTGCGCGGCCGCGTCCGGGCGTGCCCGTGAGATCAGAACAGGCGCTCTGCGATGGTGATCATGTCGCCCGGATAGACGGGGACGCTCGAATCGAGCGCGAGCTCCTGATCCTTGTTGTCGCTCGCACGCCGGATCAGGACGTAGCTCGTGGCCGCTCTCGGCGTGAAGCCGCCGGCCAACGCCACGGCGCTCACCGCGTTGAGACCCGGCCGGTAGGGGTATTCGCCGGCCCTCGCCACCTCGCCCAGGATGTAGAAGGGCCTGAGACTGAGAAACTCGACGGCGATCTTCGGATTGACGAGATAGCGGCCCTTCAGGCGCTCCGTGAGAGTCTGCTCCACCTCGCCGGCTTCGAGCCCCGTGACCTGCACCTGGCCGATGAGCGGAAACGCTATCGCGCCTGCGCCGTCGACCGTGAACTCGCCCGACAGCTGCGGCTCGTTGAAGACCGTTACGCGGAGTTTGTCGCCGTGCTCGAGCTTTGGCGCGGGCGGCGTCGGCAGGCTCTTGGTCTCGATGCCGAGGTTCTGCCCGGAAAAGCCGCTCGGCGTCTGGCTGCAACCGCAAGCGAGCAACGCCAAGGCGGCCGCTGCAACTCGAAGCGCCATTTTCTTCGCCGGCATGCCATGTCGCATCGGCAGTCTTTGCTGAGCCAAGTTCGCCCCCATCGAGCTGGCTGGCGCACGACCTTGCCGGCGCGGCTGCCGGCCCAGGATCACCATTCCACTCTGGAATTGAGCACGAGGACTTGGCGCGAACCTTACGTCGAGAGCGTGCGCTGCTCGGCGCCCTCGAGCACGAGGCAGGTGAGCCGGCCCGTGAGGTAGGCGGCGGTGTCGATATTGATGCGATTGGCCCTGAAATCCGGCCTCTCCACGGGCGAATGCCCGTGCACGATCATCTTGCCGAAGAAGGCGCCGCTCTCGAGGAACTCGTCACGGATCCAGAGCAGATCGCGCTCCCGCTGATCTTCGAGCGCGATGCCCGGCCGCACGCCGGCGTGACAGAAGAAGTAGTCGCCGACGCTCACCGATGGGGTGAGGGACTTGAGAAACTCGCGGTGCTGCGGCGGCATGCGCTTGGCAAGCTCGGCGCCGAGACCGGGGAACCCGGGCGTGCCGATCGCCGCGTGGACGTCGATGCGGTAGGACAAGAGTGTCTCCAATCCCCCAAACTCCCGCCACAGCGGCGTGCTCGAGCCGTCCTCGAGAAAGCGCAGCAGCATCTGCTCGTGGTTTCCCGAAAGCAGCGTCCGTTTCATGGCAAAGGGAGGCGGCCCCGAGAGGCGTTTGAGGACGCCGCACGAGTCGTGCCCGCGGTCGATGTAGTCGCCGAGATAGATGATATGGCATTCCGGCGGCCGGCCCGCCGAAATATCCTCGCCGATCCTCTGATGCACGAGGTCGAGGAGATCGGATCGTCCGTGAATATCGCCGATCGCATAGACGCGTATTCCCTCCGGCAGGCGAGGGATGAATTCTTCCGGCGCTCTGGTTTTGACTTCTGAACAGCCTACCAAGCATGCCGCGCGATTACGTCTCCCGGCTGGTCCACGATTGCCCATACCCGGCTCCGAGCAACGCGGCATAGGTCAACGCGATGCCTTGGAGCTGTATGCTGAAGTCGACGAGCGCATGACAGGCGATGATCAATGTCGCGCCCACGGCCACTGCCGGGGCCATCCTGTCGCGCTTGCGAGTAATCGCTCCATTTATACATTGAAATACCAGCGCCGCAAATCCGGCGAAAAGCAGAAACGCCATCGGAATTCCCAATCCGAGTATCGCCTCGAGAAAACTGTTGTGAGCCTCGAGCCATTTCCCCGGCAGAGGAAGACTATCATCACGATAGACGGGAAACACGCTCGCAAACGTCGCATATCCGTGCCCGATTATCGGGCTTTCACCGATAGCTCGCACGGTGATGGCGGCAACCGCGAGCCGGCTTCCCACGTCCGACGCCGCGCTCGAGCCCGCGATCTTCGCGCCGACGACATCGCCGCGCGCCGCCAATCCGATGATCACACCGGCTAGGGCGACCGCGAGCGCCACCTTCATCGGCAGCGATGATCTCCCCGCGCGCCGCTCGATCACGAGCAGCACCAGCATCGCCGCCAGAGTGAGAAACAGGCCCGCACGTGATCCCGTCATGAGGAGTGCCATCGCAAGCGGCACCATCAGCACCGAGAAGCGCGCCACCTCGCGCACGAGCTGCATGCCCTTGGCGAGCGCCTCGCGCTCTCCCCGGTAGCCGTGATCCGCGAGCCCCGAGCGAAGCTTGCCGAGGAACAGCCCCCAGCTCGCCAGCAGGCTCAGGCCGAGATAGATCGCGAAGTGATTGCGGTTGATGAAGGTTCCGGCTGAGCGCATCGCTCTGCTTGAGATTGAAGAGCGAGGAGGGCAGCAGGAGCGCCGCGCCCTTGGGGCCGATTGCCGCGAGCCCCATGGCATAGACGGCATGCACGGCGCCCGCGATCGCCACCGTGGCGATGATCCGCTCCGCCCAACGGGCATCCCGGCCGATCTCGAGCGCGAGCAGGAACACGGCGGCCGCCGTCGCGAGTCGCACAAGTCCGAGCTTCGTCTCGGTCGGGTTGACGCTGATAGCCCCGGCGATGGGCTCGCCCAGGAGCTCGGACGCCCGCTGCCACGCTGGCGCGACGAGAAAATCCGGCACCCACCATGTCTGCGCCTGGAACGCGATCCAGATGAGCACGGCCGCGAAGCGAGATCGCGGGCAACCTGAAGCGCGCGAGCGGCACCGGCCAGGGGCGGCCGGGCGTCAGGTAGGGGATGGCGTAGAGGGATAGTAGGAGCCCGAACACGAGGGCGTTGACGCCCCACGCCAGCGGCACGTTGCCGCCGAAGATGAGTGGTGACAGCGCGAGGCCAACGAGGAACGCCGGCGCCAGCAGATTCGCCGAGGCTATGTCCTTCGTGCCTGCGGGGAATCGCGCCGCGCGGCCGTAGCTGTGCGCTCTGCCGATCGTGAGCCCATTCATGCCGCTGCCGGGGCCACCCCGCTCCCCTCGACGTCAAGGGAGCAAGTGGCCTGATTCTAGAGGCCCCATCCAGCGGCGGCGCGCCGTTGTCCTCAGCCGGCGAGGCGGCGCGGTGTGACGAAGTGCTCGAGGCGCCCGGACGCGGTCTTGATGTCGCCCCACCGCGTCGCGTCGAAGGTGAGCACGGCAAGCGCCGCCGTCGGAAACTCCGTGGCCAGAGCCGCGACCGCTTTGCGTTCTCCTCCGCCCGTGAGCTCGAGCGCGAGCGCGTGCACTCCGGGGTTGTGACCGATCACCATCAGATGCGTGTACCGCGGCTCGACGTCCTTGACGCGTTGCAGGATCGTCTCCGGCGCCGCGAGGTAGAGGGAATCGTCGTAACGGATCTCGGGCGCCGCCCGTCCGATTTCGGCGAGGATGAGGGCGAGCGTCGCCCGCGTCCGCACCGCGCCCGAGCACAGCACCAGGTTCGGCAGCAGCTCTTCACGCTTGAGATACTTCGCGATCTCGGGGGCGGCTTTCGTGCCGCGCTTCGAGAGTGGCCGGTCGTGGTCGGCGAGCGCGGGATCGTCCCAGCTCGATTTCGCATGGCGCAAGAGGGAGAGTGTCAGCATCGCGGCACAATGGACGAGCGCGCCGCACAGTCAAGGCTTGTGCTCGCCGCGCCAAGCGGGCCGGGGCGGCAGTTGGTAAATGCGAACTAGCGCAGGAATCCGGTGAGCCTTTTGAGCAGATCCGCGAGCGGCCGTTCAACCCACGCGTGCGTGACGAGGTCGCGATGCTTGACCTCCTCGCCGCCCCCCGCGAGGATGACGACGTTCCCCTTGTGGAGTTTCGCATCGAGCGCCGTCGTGTAGCCGACGTTGCGCGCCGTGAGGATCTGCGCCAGCTCCGCGTTCTTCTCGCGCGTCGAATCGAGATAGGCGCTGACGAAGAACGCCGAGCGGTCGTTCTCGATCCAGGCCGCGAACTTGTCGAGTTCGCCGTAGAGCGCGTCGAGCAGCACCACGCCCTTGAGCCGTTTCTTGAGCCCGCCCCGGGTCGCGCACCAGGCAGCCGGCAGGTAGCCGCCGCTGTAGGCGACGATCACGACCGGGATGCTCGCAAACGTGCGCACCGAGCGCTTGTCGCCGTGAAGCAGCGCGAGCTTCTCGGCGGCTTCGCCCACGAATCGCCCGAAGGCGCCCGGCTCCCAGAATTTCCCGGCGCTCGAATCGGCGGCGTCGACCGCGAGCTGCGGCGCGACGAGGACCGCGTTGACGCCCGAGTTCGCGATCTGCGCCGCGACCTCCTGCCGGTCGAGGACGTCGCGCTTCAGGATTGCGCCGTGACCGTGGAAGTAGACGATCATGACCGACGGACGTCTGATATCGAAGCCTTTGGGGATGTGGAGCAGAACGTGATCGTCGCTGTAGGTCTCGTCCTCCCAGTAGACGCGTCCGAACGGCGTGCTGTGCCCGCGGCGGCCTTCTTGCTCGACGTTGAGGAACGGCGTGTCCGAGCCGGGCAGCATCCCCTGATAGGGGAACGGCGCCGTCTGGAAATCGAGGATGGCCGTCTTGGCCTGCTTGAGCGGCCCTGAGCGCGACTGCACGCTATGCGGCGCCGGAACGTTGTCCGTCGGTCCCTTGAGGTTCGAGCGCTGCACCGTGTTGGCGGCGAGCGCGAGCGCCGGCTCGAGCGCGAAGAGCGCCGCCAGGGCGAGCGCGGCTGCGGCCGCTGCCTGAAAGCGTCTCTCACTCATGAGCGGGCGGGCTCCGTGATCGGGCATGCGCATCAATGCGATACTATCAACGAGACTAAGGCAAAAATGCTTGCCAGGAGCCTTACCTTTCGCCGCGACGGCCGGCTGCGGCCGTTTTCCCCAGGACACAATGAGCGGCCATCGGCTAAGAAACGCTCCACCAATTAGGTGTATTTTCGCAACGCGGCATTGCGACTATTCCACGCTCGGGTTGTTGAAAAGTGTCGGAATGAATAGGCTTTTTGCTTCGCACCCCTGGCTTGGCCCTCTCGAGGCACCTCCATGACCATGGCAGTCACGAGCAGCGCCGGGCCTTCGGACGCCAACGGCCTCAGCCTCCGGTCCGTGTCGGTGCTGACGGCGACCACGCTCGCCGTGGCCGATATGATCGGCATCGGCGTCTTCACGAGCCTGGGCTTCCAGGTCAAGGACATCCCCTCGGCCTTTCCCGTGCTGCTGCTCTGGATCGTGGGCGGCATGGCTGCGCTGGGCGGAGCGCTCGCCTACGCCGAGCTCGCGGCGGCCTTTCCGCGCTCGGGCGGCGAGTACAACTTTCTCTCGCGCATCTATCATCCGGCCGTCGGCTTTCTCGCCGGCTGGGTGTCGGCGACCGTGGGCTTTGCGGCGCCGGTGGCGCTCGCGGCCATGGCGTTCGGCGAATACCTCCAAGGCGTCGTGCCAGAAGCGCCGCCGCTCGCGGCAGGCCTCGCCGTCGTCTGGCTCGTCTCGCTCGTGCATCTCTCGGGCGTACGCCACGGCAGCACGTTTCAGAACATCTCGACGCTGCTCAAGGTGGCGCTGATCGTCGTGCTCATCGTCGCCGGCTTGGCGGTGGCCGACCCGCAACCGATTTCGTTCGCGCCGGCTGCGGGCGACCTCTACCTATATCGCCGGCGCGCCGTTCGCGGTGAGCCTCGTCTTCGTCATGTACTCCTACAGCGGCTGGAACGCGGCGACATACATTGCCGGCGAGGTCGAGGATCCGCAGCGCAATCTCCCGCTCTCCATCGTCGCCGCGACGCTCGTCGTCATCGCCCTCTACGTCGGCCTGAATTTCGTCTTCCTCTATTCGACGCCCATCGACAAGATGGCCGGACAGCTCAACGTCGCGCAGATTGCCGGCGAGCACATTTTCGGAACGACGGGCGGGCACATTGTGGGCGGCTTGATCTGCCTCGGCCTCGTCTCCTCGATCAGCGCCATGACCTGGGTCGGGCCCCGCGTGACGATGTCGATGGGCGAGGACGTGGCGCTCATGCGGCCCTTTTCCCGCAAGACGGCCGCCGGCGTCCCGGCCGTGGCCATCCTGTTTCAGCTCGTCGTCGTCACATTGATGATGATGACCCGGAGCTTCGAGGCCGTGCTCGAATACATCCAGTTCAGCCTGACGTTGTGCGCATTCCTCGCCGTGCTCGGCGTGATCGTGCTGCGCGTGACGCACCCCTCTCTGGTCCGCCCCTACCGGACCTGGGCCTACCCGGCAACGCCCCTGGTCTTCCTCGGCGTCACCTTATTCATGATGTACTACCTCGTGATCGAACGTCCCGTGCAGTCGCTCGCCGGCTTGGCGACCGTGCTCGCGGGCCTCGTCATCTATTTCATCTCCCGCCGCAGCGAGCGGTGACGAGCTTTGGGGGAAATCGACATGCAAAGCCGCCGAGCGTTCCTGAGCGCCCTCGCACTCGCATGCGTGTGGCTGATCACGCCGCTTGCCGCATCCGCCGCGGACGAAAGCGCGACGCCCGATGACGTTGCGCGCCTTCTTGCGGGGCTCGAGCCGTCCGCCGCCTCGCCGCTCGCCAAGTTCACCGCCGATGCCGGCTGGCAGCGTCACGCGACGTACTTCAATACGGCATGGGCAGGTCTCGATGCGCGCCAGCTCTCGCGCATCGGCACCTGGTCGAAGAAGAACGTCACTCAGCCGAGCCCCGTCGTCTTCTACATGTTCAGCGGCCCGGACTACCTCTACGCGGACGCATTCTTCCCCGACGCGACCACCTATGTGCTGAGCGGGCTCGAGCCCGTGGGCCAGGTCGCCGATCTTGCCAAGCTGCCGCCGCACGCCCTGGCGCAGGACCTGCGCGAGCTGCAAGGCTCATTGAATTCCGTGCTGAGCTTCAGCTTCTTCATCACCAAGAAGATGAAGAAGGAGCTCTCCGGCGGCCGCCTCACCGGCACGCTGCCGATCCTCTATGTGTTCCTCGCCCGCTCGGGAAAGACGATCCGCGAGGTGAGCTACGTCACGCTCGATGAGACCGGGAACGCTGCAGACCGCCACCGGGCCGGCCAAGGCCGGCGCCGCCAACGGCGTCAAGATCGTCTTCGCCAAGGGCGACGGTCCCCCGCGCACGCTCTATTACTTCAGCACCGACCTCTCCGACGGCGGCTTGAAGAAGAGCGGCTTCTTGCAGTTCTGCGACGGCCTCGGCACCGGCGACAGCCTCTTGAAGAGCGCCTCCTATCTCATGCACTCGAACGCGTTCACGAAGGTGCGCGAGTTCGTTCTCTCAAAGAGCGTCGCCGTGGTCCAGGACGATTCCGGAATTCCCGTGCGCTACTTCGATGCGAAGGACTGGGAGCTGCACCCCTTCGGCAACTACCTGGGACCCATTTCGATTTTTCCGGGCCGCGCCCAGGCCGGCATGAAGGAGCTCTTCCGCAAGGGCCGCGCCGAGCCGCTCGACTTCGGCATCGGCTACCGCTGGCGCCCGCGCGAGTCGAACCTGCTGCTTGCGCTCCGCTCCGGCACCAAGTCGGCGCAAGCCCCGCGCTGACCCAACCTGAGGTCTACGGGCTCCCGGCCCTCTTGATCAGCACGTAGCCCCGCGTGCGGTTTTGATTGTCGTCGTCGATCGTGTTCATGGCGTTGAAAAGGTCGGAAGCCGTCACCCAGACCGGAGGGTACTTGTAGCGCGAGACGTCGAGGATCAGAAACCGGTCGGTCTCCGCATCGTAGGCGGCCAGCGGCGAGATATGCCCGCCCGTCTTCTGGCCGATGCTCTTGCGCAGATAGTTGACGATCACGAACTGGTCCGCCTTGCCGAGGGTGTCTCGCGCTGCATCGCGGAATGCATCGAGCGATGTGTCCGCCGCATGATGCACCTGCGCGGCGACCGGCTGCGTCGCAATGAGGGCCCCGATCTGGTCGAGCGTCATGCCCTGCTCCATGAGGACCGCAAGCGGCAGGATCGCTTCCGTCGCAGAATTGAAAAAATTGTCCTGAGTGAAGGTGCGCTGTGAGTCGTACTCGGGAACCGCGGGTGCCGGAAGCTGCAGCGCATTGAGCACCATGACGATGCTGGCGATGCCGCAGAAAGCCTGGTTCTTCTGCGTCACGAAGTTGACGCTGAGCGGCACGAAGGCCTCGAGCGCGTCGCTGTCCTTGAGAAGCCGCTCGCCTTGTGCCGTGCGCAGGTCGATCAGGTTGTCCGGCAGGGGCAGCGTCTGAGCGTGGGCGGCCCCGATCATGCACAAGAGCGCGATGGCGCACACGCCCGGCCGGATCATGACGAGCTCCAGATCACGCTGAATTTCTGGAAATGAACTCTAGCTGATTTCCGCGCCGGCCTGGAACCGGCCGGCCTGGAACTGGATGTCTCCGGGCGGGAGGCCCTGCCGGATCGAGCGGCATTAAGAAATTCGTAAATGCAGTAGCGCATTAACCCCAACTGCGATTTCCGGCTGGCCGAACATCATCTTACACAAAAAAGCAGAACTTTATTCACACGGAAGGACTATGATGCGCTCATGTCCATTCGCCTCGCCAGTCATTGCCGCAGTTGCTCTTGTGTGGCTCGGTCACTATCCGCCGAGGCCCACGACCCCACGCTGGGCGGTTGCCGCGTCTTTGTCGAGCGCTCTCCTGGGCACATCCGCACCTACCGCGCCGATTGCGGCCGCGCCATACAGCTTCCCCGCCGCTACACAATATCGCCGGCGCAGAACTTTGATGGCTGGCGTCTCGACACCAGCCGCGGCGGCATCGGCCAGTACCGGCTGCCCTGCGGCGGCGATACCTACTGGGACGGCTCGCGCTGCATGTTGTGGCCGGCGTCCGTCCGCAACGGCAACACCACCAAGTAGCATATTGCGCGGACGCGGTTGCGCCGTCCCCACGTCGCTCTCGCGATTCCGCGACACCAAACCAAACGCCTCTAGCCTCCGTATACGCACCGGGAGATGAATGCAGCGCGCCCTGCTCCGCGCCGCCTTCGCGTGTGTAAACGGGAGGAACCGACCATGATGATCAAAGCTGGCGATCAGCTGCCGGACGCAGTGTTCACAGTTATGGGCCCCGAGGGTCCTGAGACCCGGTCAACCGCAGAGATCTTCCATGGACGCGCTGTGGCGCTTTTCGCCGTCGCCGGTGCCTACACGCCGACCTGCCACAAGCAGCATCTGCCCGGGATCATCGCGCTCTCGGACGAGATCAAGCGCATGGGGATCGATACCGTCGCCTGCGCCGCCGTCAATGACATCTTTGTTTTGGACCACTGGGCCAACGAGCATGGCGGCGCCGGGAAGGTGCTCATGCTGGCCGATGGCAACGCGGATTTCGCGCTCAAGACCGGCCTCTCGGTCGACCTCACGCAGTTCGGGCTCGGCATTCGCTCCATGCGCTACGTGATGCTGGCGGCGCACGGCGCCGTGAAGCTCTTGAGCGTCGAGGAGGTGCTGACCGATCACGACAAGTCGAGCGCGGCGACGTTGTGCTCGCTGGTCGTTGGTGCTGCAGCTTAATGCGTGGCGGCGAAGGCGCCGCCAGCCCCGGCTTCTACGCCTGCCCTTCGGCGTGCGCGGCCCTGAGCAGCGGATCGGCGTCGCGCCGCGACTGGCCCTCGAAGAAGCAGCCGTCCTCGAGCACGAGATTGCGGTGATAGATCTCGCCCGAGACGGTGCACGCCGTCTTGAGCACGATCTCGTTGGCATAAATCGAGCCCGCGACCTCGCCGAGCACGACGACGCGCTCCGCGACGATGTCGCCGTCGACCGAGCCCCGCTCTGCGATTTCGAGGCTCCTGCAGCGCACGTCGCCCTCGATGCGCCCGCCGAGCACGACCTCGCCGTCGTAGGAGAGCGTGCCGGCGATGATGACGCGCCGGCCGAGAACGAGCAGTTCGCTATTTGCGTGAGATTCCGACGCGGTACGTACGCGAGACATTACGACCTTCCCCCCAAGCTACCCCCAAGTCCGGCAGCCGAAGGTCCGCTGCCGTCGACGATGATTGACGGAGCCTCGTGGCGCTTTTCGGGCGAGCGCGTGCCGGCACGCCTGCTTCGCGAGCCTCACGCAATAGACCGGAGGCAGATGATGTGAGATCCCTCAGGCGAATGCGCCGCCGTTGCCGCCGCGCTTCGAGCCCTTGCCGCGGCGCGCGGCGAAGCGCACGGCCTCCTCGGCGGCGCGCACCACGGCCTTCGCCTTATTGATGCACTCCTGCTGCTCGTTCTCGGGGATCGAGTCGAACACGACGCCGGCGCCGGCCTGCACGTAGAGCTTCTCGTCCTTGACGATCGCGGTCCTGAGCACGATGCAGGTATCCATCTCGCCGTCGGCCGTGAAATAGCCGACGCAGCCCGGCATAGGGGCCGCGCTTCGACTTCTCCAGCTCGTCGATGATCTCCATGGCGCGCACTTTGGGCGCACCCGAGACCGTGCCTGCCGGAAAGCCGGCCATGAGCGCGTCGATGGCGTCGCTGGATTTGCCGAGCCGGCCGACGACGTTCGAGACGATATGCATCACATGGCTGTAGCGCTCGATGACGAACTGATCCGTGACCTCGACCGAGCCGATGTTGGCGACGCGCCCGACGTCGTTGCGGCCGAGGTCGAGCAGCATCAGATGCTCGGCGCGCTCCTTGGGGTCGCGGAGGAGGGCCTCCGCGAGCGCCTTGTCCTCGCTGTCGGTCGCCCCGCGCCGTGTCGTGCCGGCGATCGGCCGGATGGTGACCTCGCCGTCGCGCACGCGCACCAGGATCTCGGGCGAGGAGCCGACGAGGGCAAAGTCGCCGAAATCGAGATGGAACAGGAACGGCGACGGATTGAGCCGCCTGAGCGCGCGGTAGAGTGCGAACGGCGGCAGCGTGAAAGGCGCCGAGAAGCGTTGCGACAGCACGACCTGGAAGATGTCGCCGGCGCGGATGTATTCCTTCGCCCGCTCGACCATCGAGAGGTATTCGCGCGCGCTCGTGTTCGATCGCGGCTCGGGCTGCGCGAGCTTCTTCTGCGCCAGCGCGCCCTGATGCGTGAGCGGCGCCTCGAGCGCCGCCACCGCCGCCTTGAGCCGCTTCACGGCGGCCTTGTAGGCCTTTTCCGCGCTCGTCTTGGGCTCCGGCCGCACGGGCGTGACGAGACTGATCTCGTCCTTTACGGAATCGAAGATGACGACCAGCATCGGGCGCATCAGCACGCTGTCCGGCACGCCGAGATCGTCGGCCTCACGTTCGGCAGGTGCTCGAACAGCCGGACCGTGTCGTAGCCCATGTAGCCGAACACGCCGGCCGCCATGGGCGGCAGCTCCGCCGGAAGCTTCAGGCCCGACTCTGCCAGGAACGCACGCAGCGACGTCAACGCCGGTTTTGCTTCGCGCGTGAAGCCTTTGGGCTTCTTTCCCGGTGAGCGGTTGATCTCGGCGACCTCGCCGTTGGCGCGCCACACGGCGTCGGGCTCGAGCCCGATGACCGAATAGCGGCCCCGCGCAGCGCCGCCTTCGACCGACTCGAGAAGAAAGCTGAATGGTCTCCCGCCTGCGAGCTTGAGATACACCGAGACCGGTGTCTCGAGATCGGCGACGAGGCGCGTCCATACGACCTGCGGCTCGCCCGCCGCATAAGCCCTGGCGAACGCTTCGAGTGACGGCAGCGCCTGCATGTCGGCAGTTCTGGCAGGCAGCGTGCTCAAGACGGCGCTCCCTATTGTTGCGCGGCGGCTGCGCCGGTGACCCGCTTGAGCTCGTCCTCATGGACGACGACGCCGAGATTGTCTTTGAGCGCGTCGATGTAGGCGATGAGGAAATCGTTCTCGAGATCGCCCCTGAGCTCTTTCGCAAGCACGTCCGCCTGCTCCTTGCTCAGCGGATCTGCGGGCTTGATCTCCTTGACCTGGAACACGATGCGGCTCTTGCCGTCGCTCGTCTCCGCATGTCCCGCGCCGCCCTTGGGCAGCGCGAACGCCTGCTTCACCGCGGTAACCGTCAGGCCGGGCGGCGACATCTCGCGCTTCACGGGAGGATCCGTCACCTCGGCCGTTCCGCCGGCGTCGGCCGCGACCTTCGCGAACGCCTCGCCGGACTTGAGGCGCTCGACGAGCTTCTTGGCGACCTCGTCGAGCTGCTTCTGCGTCTCGGCGTCCGTATAGAAATCCTTGACCTCGCCCTTCACGTCCTCGAACGGCTTCTGCTTCGGCTCGGTGACGGAAATGACATCGAACCACGCGAAGGAGTCGCCCGGCAGCTCGATGGCCTCGTTGGCGAGGCCCGGGCTCGAGGTAAACGCCTCCTTGAGGATGATCGTCGCGTCGGGGTAGTCGACCGCGGTTTTCCCGTCAGGCGTCTTGTTCGCATTGTCCGTCGCCTCGACGTCGATGAACTTGAGCTTCTGCTCCTCGCCGATTTCTTTGAGCGTCTTGCCGGCGTTGCGGCCCTCCTCGACGAGATCGAAGCGCTCCTGCATGTGGCTGAGCGCGCGCTGCTTCGCGAGCTTGTCGCGCACCTGATCCTTGACCTCGTCGAACGTGCTTTCCTTGCCCGGTTCGATTTCGATGACGCGCACGATCACCGGCGCGAAGCGTCCGTCGATGACTTCCGAGATTTGATCGCGCGGCAGGCTGAAGGCGGCGTCGGCGATCTTCTGATCGATCATCTGTTTCTTCGTCAGCATCCCGAGATTGACGTCGCTCTCCTTGGCGCCGGCCTCTTTGGCGACATCGAGGAAGTTCTTCTTGCCGTCGACGAGCTCCTTGCGCGCCGCCTCCGCCGCAGCCTTGTCCTTGAATGCGATCTGCTGCAGGCGCCGCCGTTCCGGCCTGTCGTAGGTTTCCTTCGTGTCCTGATAGCTGGCCTTGATCTCGTCGTCGGTGAGCGTCGACGTCCTTTTTGAGATCGTCGACCGAAAGCAGCAGCAGCGCCAGCTTGCGGTATTCGGGCGTCATGAACTTCTGCTTGTTGGCCTCGTAGGTCTCCTTCAGCTTCGCCTCGTCGGGCTCGGCGACCTTGACCACCTTGCTGCGGTCGAGCGTCACGTGCTCGATCGTGCGCGTCTCGTTGCGCCATGCATTGAGGCCGTCGACCATCGCCGGCGGCGCGACGATCGCGCCCCTCAGCGCGTCCGTGAGCTGCCGTCTCAGCTCGTCCTCCCGGCGCACGGCCAGAAAGCCCTGCTCGGTCAGCCCCATCTGTCTGATGAGCCCATCGAGTCCCGACCGGGAGAACTTTCCGTCGGGGCCGGCGAAATCCGGGTCGCGGCGCATGCCCTCGACGAGCTCGGCGTCCGACAGCGCGAGCTTGAGCTCCAGCGCATGGTCTTTGACCGCCGCCTGAGCGATGAGCCGGTCGAGCGCACGCCGGTCGAGCCGGTAGGCGAGGGCCTGCTCGGTCGAGAGCTTTCCGCCGCCCTCGGTCGGGATCATCCGGATCTGGTTCTGGAACTCGCGCTGGAACGCGTTGACCGTGATGTCGGTGTTGCCGACGCGTGCGACGGAGCCGCGCCCGTAACCCTTGAAAACGCCGGACACGTTCCAGAAAATGCCGAAGCTCACGATCAGCACCGCGAACAAGATCTTGGCCAGCCAGCTTTGGGCGCCGCGTCGTAGGGCGTCGAGCATTGAAGGTCGTCCTGAGGTTGCGGGCCCGGCAAGCGCCCGAACGAGCTCTTGAGGCGCCGTTTTTTGTGAAACCGGGCGGCCCCGCGCGTGACGGGGGCTTTCGGCATGATATGAAGCGCAGCCGGTCGCCGAATGCAAGACCGGGCGCGCTAAAACCATAACCGGGCCGGCCAAGGCGAGCCGGGACGAGGCCAATCCGTAATGAGCGAGAATACCTCGAGAATTCGTCCCCTCGTTGCGGGAAACTGGAAAATGAACGGCCTTCGAGCCTCGCTCGCCGAGGCGCTGGCGGTCAAGGATGCGCTGCCCGCGGCAGGGGCGCGCGGCGGATGTCATGGTCTGCCCTCCGGCGACGCTGGTGATGGCCATGGCCGAGGCCTTGAAGGGCTCCCCCGTCGCGGTCGGCGCCCAGGATTGCCACGCAGGCGGCGGCGGGTGCCAACACGGGCGACATCTCGGCCGAGATGGTGGCCGACGCGGGCGCAGACGCGGTCATTGTCGGCCATTCGGAGCGGCGCGCCGACCACGGCGATCTCGACCGCACGGTGCGCCTCAAGGCGCTGGCGGCGCATCGCGCCGGACTGAAGGCAATCGTCTGCATCGGCGAGACGGCAGGCGAGCGTCGTGCCAGGCTTGACCCTCGATGTCGTCCGCCGCCAGCTCAAGGGCTCGCTGCCCGATCACGCGACGGCAGCCGACACCATCGTTGCCTACGAGCCCGTGTGGGCGATCGGCACCGGGCTCACGCCGACGCTGGCCGACGTGGCCGAGGTGCACGGCGCGATCCGGGCGGCGCTCGCCGAGCGCTTCGGCGGCGAGGGGAGCGCGATCCGCATTCTCTATGGCGGCTCCGTCAAGCCGCAGAACGCCAAGGAGCTGCTGTCGGTCGCGCATGTGAACGGTGCTCTGGTCGGCGGCGCGAGCCTCAAGGCCGCCGATTTTCTGGCCATTATCCGGGCCTATGCCTGAGTCGTTGGACAACGTAATAAGGAGCGCGCGCCGGTCGAGAGGCGCGATGTCGGGGATGCAGGCAATGCGATGGCCGTTGGCCGCAGTGATCGTCGCTCTCGCGGCAGTGTCCGGCGGGGCCCGCGCGGCGCCGCTCGACGAGGCGGCCTGTAGCGCCGCCAAGACGGAGCGCGACGGCCTCGTCGCCAAGGGCCTCGATGCCGACATCGCCCGCGGCGCCGAGTGGGGCAAGGCCAATCTCCCCCCTGATCGGCTCAAGGAGGTTGCACGCCTGATCGAGCTCAACGAGCAGCTCACCTTCCGCTGCGGCCAATTGACGGTCACGCGCCCCGACGGCAAGCCGCTCCTCAAGAAGGAGGAGGCCCCGAAGCCGCCCGCGGCCGCCGCCAAGGACAAGAAGGGCGAGGATCCCGCGGCGCCTGCCGCCACGGCGGCACCAGGCGACCCTGAGGCAAAGCCGGCGGCCAAGAAAAAGAAGAAGGCGCCGACAGCGGCCAAGCCCGCCGGCGCCGGCGTTTCCCCGCCGGCTGCGGGCGCCGCCGCGACCGGGCTGTCGCCCTGATAGCTTCCCGCCACCCGTTCAACGCGCCAGGCTTGGCCGCCGCCGCGCCCTGGTGTAGAAGCGCCGCAAAAGCGGGCTCCCGGATCCCGCGCCCATAGTCCCCGTCGCGCCCGGAGCCCAAGACCTACCTGGGGCCCAAGATCTACCTGGAGCCAAGAGACGTCATGCAGTCCGTCCTTCTCGTCATTCACCTTATGATCGCCACGGCCCTGGTGGCGGTTGTGCTCTGGCAGCGCTCCGAGGGCGGCGCGCTCGGCATCGGCGGCGGCGGCGGCTTTCTCACCGGCCGCGGCCAAGCCAATCTCCTCACGCGCGCGACGGCGACGCTGGCCGCCGGCTTCTTCGTCACCAGCCTGTTGCTGACGATCATCGGCCAGCACAGCGGCGCCGGTGGGCTCTCCCTTCGAGACCCCCGCGCCCGCCGCGAGCACGTCCGCTCCCTCGGGCGACGCCAAGCCCGCTGAGCCCGGAGCGGCGCCCGCCGGCGAAGCGCCCCGCGGCGGCATTCTCGACAAGCTGAAGTAGGCTCGAGCGGAATTCGGCTCCATCGGCCTTGGCAAGCAGTGCGTGTGGCTGTTAGCCTCGCTTCCCTGCACTATCGTGCGAGGGCTTTGGGGGACGGAGCCTGATGTCAACGCGAAACTCGACGACTTGGGCTTTGCGAGCGGGCCTTGCCGCTCCGTCGCGCTCCTCGTCGCAGGCTGCGCCGGCGGTCTTTCGATGAGCGGCGCCACGACCTCTTACTCGTCCGCGAATGCAATGATGCCCGTCGGCTATTCCGAGGTGCCGATCGACCCGACGCACTATGAGGTGAAGGCGAGCGGCAACGAGCACACGCCGAAAGAGCGCGTCGAAAAGATCGCGCTCGCGCGCGCCGCCGAGATCGGCGTCGAGCAGAAACTGAAATTTTTCAAGGTCGCGAGCGTGAACCACGGCGTCGCCTGCAGCAAGAAGAAGCAGGGCGGAACCAAGTCGAGCGACGTCCCGGCCACCTACCATCCGACCGTCGTCCTCGATGTCTACTATTCAAAGCAGCCCGCAGCCGATTTTCGCCCCTCGGCCGAGACCTTCGATCAGGTGAAGGCGGAGCTCGAGCCGGACACCACGACGCCCGAGGCGAAAGCTGCCGCCTCGGCCCAGATCCGCGCCGAGTGCGGCGCCACCTGAGCGCGGGCGCGCCTTCGCCGGGCACGGGCCTCGCCTCGTGAATTAACGCTCCGTGGATGAGACAAAATTGCCGCTTCGAATCGGCCGCTTGCGGCTGTATGTTCAAAGCCCATGCAACGGTACATCTTCATTACCGGCGGCGTGGTCTCCTCCCTTGGAAAAGGCCTAGCTTCCGCAGCCCTCGGCGCGCTGCTGCAGGCGCGCGGATATTCCGTCCGCCTACGGAAGCTCGATCCCTACCTCAACGTCGACCCCGGCACGATGAGCCCCTACCAGCACGGTGAGGTGTTCGTCACCGACGACGGCGCGGAGACGGACCTCGACCTCGGCCACTACGAGCGCTTCACCGGCGTCCCGGCGCGCAAGTCCGACAACATCACCACGGGGCGCATCTACCAGGACATCCTCGCCCGCGAGCGGCGCGGCGATTATCTCGGCGGCACCGTGCAGGTGATCCCGCACGTCACCGACGCCATCAAGCAGTTCGTGACCAGCGGCAACGAGGGCATCGATTTCGTGCTCGTCGAGATCGGCGGCACGGTCGGCGACATCGAGGGCCTGCCCTTCTTCGAGGCCATCCGCCAGCTCGGCAACGAGCTGCCGCGCAATTCCTCGATCTTCATCCACCTGACGCTGGTTCCGTTCATCCCGTCCGCCGGCGAGCTCAAGACCAAGCCGACGCAGCACTCGGTCAAGGAGCTGCGCTCGATCGGCATCCAGCCCGACATTCTCTTGTGCCGATCCGACCGCGAGATCCCGAAAGGCGAGAAGAAGAAGATCGCGCTCTTCTGCAACGTGCGCGAGGAGGCGGTGATCCAGGCGCTCGACGTGGCGTCGATCTACGACGTGCCGCTCGCCTACCACCGCGAGGGTCTCGACGACGAGGTGCTCGACGCCTTCGGCATCACCGGCGCCCCGCGCCCCGACCTCTCGCGCTGGGAGACGATCTCGCGCAACATCGCCAACCCGGAAGGCGAGGTCACGATCGCCGTCGTCGGCAAGTACACGGGCCTGAAGGATGCCTACAAGAGCCTGACCGAAGCCCTCGTCCACGGCGGCATCGCCAACAAGGTCAAGGTCAACATCGCCTGGATCGAGAGCGAGGTCTTCGAGCGCGACGACCCCGCGCCGATGCTCGAGGACGTCGACGGCATCCTGGTGCCGGGCGGTTTCGGCGAGCGCGGCTCCGAGGGCAAGATCATGGCCGCCAAGTTCGCACGCGAGCATAGGGTGCCCTATTTCGGCATCTGCTTCGGCATGCAGATGGCGACGGTGGAGGCCGCGCGCAATCTTTGCGGTATCGTCGGCGCGAGCTCGACCGAGTTCGGCGAGACGAAGGAGCCCGTCATCGGCCTGATGACCGAGTGGATGCGCGGCAACGAGCTCGAGCAGCGCCGTCAGGGCGGCGACCTCGGCGGCACCATGCGTCTCGGCGCCTACGCGGCGCGCTTGCGGCAGGACAGCCGCATCGCCGAGGTCTACGGCGGCACCGAGATCTCCGAGCGCCACCGCCACCGCTACGAGGTCAACACGCAGATATCGCGATCGCCTCGAGGCGGCGGGCCTTCTTTTTGCGGGGCTATCGCCGGACGGGCTTCTGCCGGAGACGGTCGAGTACCCGGATCACCCGTGGTTCATCGGCGTGCAGTTCCATCCCGAATTGAAGATCGCGCCCCTTCGAGCCGCACCCGCTGTTCCGCTCCTTCATCGCCGCGGCGGTGGAGCAGACCAGGTTGGTTTAGGCCAGCGACGTCCGCAGTGCCTCCACAAGCAGACGGAAACTCCTGGCTGGTGGCACTGCAGAAATTGACCCAAAGCGGAAATGGTCACATCGAGAGGCATGAGGTCTCAATTCCGCGTGGATCGTGCGGGACGCTGCGGGCCGCCTAGTACGTGGCAAATGCGGCACGCTTTCCGGTTCCTTGCAGGATAACCTAGCTGCAGCAGGCCGATTCTATTGTCGAGGGTCACCCGCTCAACTAGCCTCCAGACCGGGGATGGATGATTTTGCGGAGGGGCAAATGCGCTCTTTGAAACTGGGCTTGGCCGCCACGGCGGTGATCTGCGCACTTTCGGCGACGGCTCGAGCCGACTGCATCAAAGTCGGATCGGTCGGCGAAGCCGTGACGCACGATATCGCCGAGTTATTTGCGACGAACGGTCTTAAAAACATAATCTATGGGCAGGGCCGCGAGGGCAAGGGCCCTGTCCACACGACGTGCAAGGACGGCTCAGGGACAACGACGTGTCGCTCCTCGCAGATGGCGTGCAAAGTGACACACACCCAAAACCTGCTTCGGCGCTTGGTTGTGCTTACCCTTATGACCCCGTCGCTCGGCGCAAATGGAGAATAGCGCGTACTTCGGAAGAGGGCTTCGATCCGTTTCGGGGACGCTTCGTCCATCGCCGGAGTTAAAGATGCGGTCGGCTTTGTATACGAGCGGTCGTTGAAGTGTCCGTTTATGGCCCATTTCAGAAGTGGCCACCTCGGCGTGAGCACGTCCGAAATGGCTCTCAAAGCGGAAATCCAATACCCCGATCGCAGTATTTCTCTTACAGTCGGCTCCGCTCAAACCTCCGCCTTCAGCGGAAGGCAAGCACGGCGCCCCATCAGTCCTTTTTGTGCCGGCGGTGCGTTCGATACGCAGTTTCTGTGCTCGAGCTGCTTGCAGAACGCGCTGTTCGTCCCGCTGAGGCAGCCGTAGCGCTCGAGCAGCTCCGCATCGCGCTCGCTCACGGGGCCGCCGGCACGCGCGTTGGCGCGCGCATTCTCGACCTCCGCTGCTTCTCCCAATCCATGAGCGGCCGCCGGGCCAGGAGTTGCCAGCACGAGCAATCCAACGGCGAAGAATGCCGATCTATGCATTTTACAATGCCTTCTGAAGCCTGCCCCATAGGTTGGGCTTCTTACGCCCGAGGTCAAGGAGCTGCCGCCGGACGTGCGCGCCGGGGCGTCGCCTTTTGCAGTGTCGGGCGTGAACAGAATTTTGTCCCCGCCGCCCCGCACGCCCTTATCATCGCGCCCATCCGCTCCGCTGGGGTCGTCTTCTAGAGGCGTCTATCAGGCGAGGGGCGGGTCCGAGTCCTGAGGGATGTGCGGGTTACGCAATCCGTCTCCCTCCCGGCGCGTCTGCCCATTGCCGGTGGCAACATCGGTACCCGGGAAGCTGGGGCTAAGAGGGGTGCGTGACGCCGGATTTTGGCTTCTTCCGGCGCAAAGCTCGGCAAGCGGGGCGTCATGGCGCCCTAGTTGCACATTCGGAAGACCGAGGCACCATCGCGCCCCGCTTCCCCACCTCATCACCTCGGGCGCTCGAGCGTGGCGCACGGGGCATCGCAGCGCGTTCCATTGGTTCCCCACGGAACCGCACGGGTCGCGTGGACCGCCTAACGTGGCAGCGAAACCGAGTTCGCAGCCGCCCCAGAGACACGCCCATGCACGACCTGACCCCCAGGATTGTCGCCATCCTTAAGAAGTTCATGCGCGATCCCGCAGCCCGCGTTGCGGGCCCGACGACGCTCGCCGAGCTCGAGATCGACCTCTTGGACCTGCCGATGATCGTCCTCGACATCGAGGACACCTTCGACCTTCATATCGGTGATGACGATGAGATCGACGGCGCGATCACGGTCGATCGTCTCGCCGCCCGCGTCGCCGCGTATCTCGAGGCGAAGGCCTTGCAGCCGCCCCGGCGGACCACAGTCCCGCGCAGCAAGGGAAGCTGGATATCGACGGGTGCCGAGCGCCGCCGCTGAGCCGGCGCATTGCTCTGGACCTGCGAGCGGCGGACTGCCGAGCTCAAACAATCTGAGGGAAGCGCATCTGCGTGCCCTTCGGACACGCAGATGCGAAGTGCACAGCGCTCAGTAGTCCCGAGCGGCGTATCTGGCGTACTCTTTCTTGATCGACTTCTCGACGTAACGCTTCTTGGCCGGCTTCTGAACGTAGCGCTTCTTGGAGTTGGTCTTTGCGTACTTCTTCTTCGAGACCTTCAGATTGGAAGCGTACTTTTTGGTGGTCAGTTTCGTCGCGTATTGCTTCTTGGCGACCGACGCCACCGCCTTCTTTCCTCCGACCTCGCCCGCCGCAATGAGCGCGACGATGCACGGACGCGAGAGGTTCGGCCCCACGTCGCGCATGCACTTGCGAAGCCCTGGGCTTCCGACAGCGTGCATGCTGCAATGGGCGAAGTAGTCGGCGCGGCACGCAATTTTCACTTCACGACTGACGGCAAACGCCTGATTCACTGAGAACGCGAGCACGATGGCAGCAAGGATCGTGACTTTCATTGGGGAGTCCTCCGTGACAAATCGGTATTTCAACAGATTCTTTCGACTCTGACGAAGGTTTTACTTGTCAGGACGTGCCTTGACTGACAGACGCGGCGCGCAATTTGATTCGCTCGCGACGAGTTTCTCCGCCGAAATCGCGCCACGTCCACCTGCGCCCGTCTTGCGCGCATCGGTTGCCGTGGCGGCGAGGCAGTATCGTCATATGAGAGGCTAACTCGCGCCACAGTCCGGAAATATCGCTCGCGCTGGGGACGCGAAGCAGCGCTTTCATGTTAGAAGCTGCGAAGCAAAGGCGGCGGGAGCCTGAACGATATGCAGAAGCAGCGATCTCTTGTGCTGACGCAGGGAGCAGCCGTGCTGCTCGCGATAGCGGCCGTCGCGCTTCTGGCGGCAGCGCCCGTCGATGCGGGCTCGCTCGTCAACGAGCTCAAGCTCGGCGTGCTCGATCACGACGTCCCCGATCTCTGGAGCGGCTTCCGCGCCGAGCCGAACTCCGTCGACATCAATATCGAGGCGCTGCTCTCGCCCTACGTGATGTTTCTCGGCGGCACCGTCCGGCCCGCGATCGGCGGCTCGATCAACACCGAGGGCGCGACCAGCCACGCCTATATCGATGCTCGCTGGCAGTACGAGACGCCGTCCGGCGTCTTCTTTGGCCTCGGCCTCGGCGCCGCGGTCCATGACGGACAGCTCGAGCTCGAGCACTTGGACGAGAAGGCGCTGGGCTCGCGCGTGCTGTTCCATATTCCGGTCGAGATCGGCTACCGGCTCGACGAGCACAACAGCCTCTCGGCCTATTTCGAGCACACCTCCAACGCCTATACGGTCGATCCGAACGAGGGCCTCGACCGCCTCGGCATCCGCTACGGGTACCGGTTCTAAGAGTCGCCCCCGCCGAGGGCTGACATACAACAAATATCCGCTGCATTCCGGCACATGAGCCTGTATGAGACGGGCACCTTTGCTGCGGCGGCGCCGGTCGCGCACGCCGGCAAAGCCAAGCAGCGAGAGCCGCTCCTCACACCCGCGCAGGATCGAGAAAGCCGTCATGACCTCGAGCAACCGCGGGCTGATCTGGTGCTACGGCTTCGTCCTCCTCGACGCGGTGCAGGCCGTCTACAGCGGCGGCATCCTGCAGCGGATCGACGGCTTCCTGCTCTGCCTTGCGGTGTTCGGCGTGGCCGCGAACGGCTGCCTGCTCTGGGCCTGGACGCGGACGCCGGAGCACATCGCCATCGCCGCCCGAAGCCGCGCCGATTTGATCGGCATCAACGTGGCGGCAGCAGGCGGCTGGGTGACGTATCTCGGCGCCATCCAATTGATCGAGCCGGCTGCGGCCTTTGCCATTCTCTGCGGCGCCGTTCCGCTGGCGACGATCGTTGCCGCGCGCTTTGGCGTCGAGGAAGCCGATACCGCCCGCAACTCGCTCGAGGCCCTGGGGCAAGTGATCCTCGCCGCGGGTGTCGCCTTTCTCGCGGTCGCCACCGTTCTCGGCTGGTCGGGCTTCGTGCGCGGCGGCGCCACCGTCGCCGTAGCGGGCGTCGCGATGTCCGTTGCCTGCGGAGCACTCATGGCGGCGATGCTTCTCTACGGCAGCAGGCTCGATAAGCTGGGCGTGGGCCCCGTGGCGCAGTTCGGCCTGCGCTTTCCGCTTTTCCTCGTCGTCGCGCTCGCCGCGTTCCTGGCGGGCGTTGACGACAAGGGGCCTGTGCCTGCGGGCGACATGCTGATCGCAATCGCCGCCGGTCTCGTCCTCCTCGCGTTTCCGGTCTATGCCGTGCAGAAGGCGGTGTCGTTGAGCACGACGCTCACCATCGGCACCGCCGCCGCCGTCACGCCGCTCGTCGTGTTTCTCTTGCAGATGGTGGAAGGCCGCGTCGCCTACTCGCGCGCGACGCTGGCCGGGCTTGCGATCTACTTCGCCGGCGCGATGCTTGCCGCCATGGGCAGCGTGCGCGCGCTGGCGAGCGAGGAGCGCCGGCCGGCGTAACGGGCCGCCCCGGTCGTGACCAACCGCGCCGCCTGATCGGCGGTTCTTCGCCGCGCATCCGGCCCGTCGTCGCTCTGTTCCTCCAGGAACTGCATAGCGCCCGCAATCGCGCGAAACCCTCGCCTCCATAGCCGTGCATTGAGCGGCAGCCTCGCGGGACGAGCGCGCATTGGCGCCGTCTTGCGATCGAGAGGATAGAATGAACGTCCACTACTATCCCTTGAAGGGCAGGTATGCCCTGAAGGGCAGGTGGCCCGCTTATGCCGCCCTTCCGTCCCCGGCCACCGCCGCGACAGGCCGCGACGCGCGCACGCGCCTCGATTCCATCGATCTCCTGCGCGGCCTCGTCATGGTGATCATGGCGCTCGACCACACGCGCGACTTCTTTGCCGGGAGCGGCTTGAACCCGCGCGACGTCGCCGATCCCGCATTGTTTCTGACGCGCTGGATCACGCACTTCTGCGCGCCCATCTTCATCTTCCTCGCCGGTGTGTCGGCCTATCTCTACGGCACGCGCGGGCGCAGCACGGCTGAGCTGAGCCGCTTTCTCTTCACCCGCGGCTTCTGGCTGATCGTGCTCGAGTTCACGGTCGTGCGCACGGGCTGGACATTCGGCATCGGTCTCGATTTCTTCAACATGCAGGTCATCTGGGCCATCGGCGCCTCGATGGTCGCACTCTCCGGTCTCGTGTGGTTGCCGCGCACGGCCATCGCTGCCGTCGGTCTCGGCATGATCGCCGGCCACAACCTGCTCGATGGCATTCACGCGGCAGACCTCGGCAGCGCCGGATGGGTCTGGAACCTCCTGCACGAGCCGGCGATGCTCACGCTGGCGCCCGGCTCGCAGCTGCGCGTGCTCTATCCGCTCATTCCGTGGGTTGGCGTCATGGCCGCGGGCTATGCGCTGGGACCCGTGTTCCTGCGTGCGCCTGAGGAGCGCCGGCGGCTGTTGCTCGCTCTCGGCTTGGGCGTCACGGCGGGATTCGTCCTCCTCCGCCTCTCCAATATCTATGGCGACCCCGCGCCGTGGCTGGCTCAGGAGACGGCGCTCTCGACCGTGCTCTCGGTGCTCAACGTCGAGAAGTACCCGCCGTCGCTGCTCTATCTGATGATGACGCTCGGACCAGGCCTGATGCTGCTCGCCGCCTTCGAGCACGCACGCGGGAAGCTCGCGAGCTGGATCACGACCTTCGGCCGCGTGCCGATGCTCTACTACGTGGCGCACATTTTCCTGATCCATGCGGCAGCCGTGGTGATGGCGTGGATCGCCTATGGCGACGCGTCGTGGCTGTTCGGCTCTCTGCCGGGGCACAAGCCGGCAGGTTACGGACTGCCGCTCTCGGGCGTCTACGCCGTGTGGCTGCTCGTGGTCTTGAGCCTCTATCCGCTCTGCCGCTGGTTCGCCGGCGTCAAGCAGCGCCGCAGCGACTGGTGGCTGAGCTATCTCTAGGTGGAGGCCGTTATGGCAAAGGTCAAAATCGAGGTCTACGAGGGCGGGGTTCCGTCGGCGACCATAACCATCCCCGTCTGGGTCATGACGACCGCCTCGGAGCTCATTCCAAAGCTTGCGGGCAAGAAGCTGCAGGAGCGCGTCGACCTCGAGGAGATCATCGCCCTGATCAAGGACCCGCAGGCGGCCGGATCCATTCTCGAGATCGAGGACCATCAGGCCAAGGACAGGCTGGTCATCTCCATCGTCGGCAATGACGCGCCGCCCGCGCGCAAGTAGCGCCCCGCAGCGTTACCCACGCTTTTCGGTAACGCTGAGTGGCCGATCCGGTTGGTGCGCTCCGATCTCCCCGTTAGGGTTGACCTTCGCGCCGTTTCGTCCCAACGAGGGAGGCAGCGATGCCCGCCCGACGTCAGTCTCTATTCTTTGCCGCCGCGGCCCTTTGCGCTGCAACCGGCGCCGCCCGCGGCGAGGACCCGACGAGCCCGGAGGAGCTCGCCTTCAACAACCACTGCCGCGAATGCCACACGGTTGATCCGGGCGATAACCGTATCGGCCCCACGCTCTACGACGTCATCGGCCGCAAGGCCGGGTCGCTGGCGGGCTTCCCGAACTATTCCTCCGTGGTCCAGGATTCCGGCATCGTTTGGGACAGCGCAACGCTCGACAAATGGATCGCCAATCCGAATGCCTATCTGCCCGACAACAACATGCGCCCCTTCGCCGGCGTCACCGACGCGAACGAGCGGGCGCTCATCATTGCTTACCTCGCATCGAAATCTCCGCGCTCCCCACGGTGATCTCGAGCGGCACGAGCGATTGATGACGCTTGCCGTTGCCGCGCATCCAACTTAGCGTGGCGCTCCTTGCTGCACCGCGGAGGCGGTCGTGGAATCGAAGCACGTCATCTTCTTTGGCGCCGTCGTCTGCATTCTGGCGATGCTGGCTTATCTATTTGTTTTCGCCGATGCGCCGCTGGTCCCGGTCGCACCCGCGCCGGCCCCGGCGCCCTAGCTGAAGGAGGCTTCGGCCGCTGGCGCTGAGGGCGCCCGGAAGACCCAAATCCACTCCCGTCTATGAGGAGTGCAGCCTCCGCCATTGACGTTCATCAAAAGAAGTCTCAGCCTCCCTCCACAAGATGCGCGCCGAAGGCGCCGCCGGATGGACGGGAGAGACGCAGATGGAGGTAGACACCGAAGCGTCAAGGCGTGGCGCGAGCCTGGAGCAGCTTGGCTTTCCCGTGCACCGCGTGCCTCTGGACGCACCGTGGGATTGGTTTACCCGGGGCTGGCGCGATCTATGCGCGATCCCCTTCGCGAGTGTAGCTTATGGCGCCATCTTCACTCTGGCGGCCTGGGGCATTTACCTCGGCTTGGCATAAGCTCAATGCCCAATCGCTGATCCCGGTCTTCGCGGGCGGTTTCATGCTGATGGGGCCCCTGTTGGCGGCGGGGCTCTACGAGGCGAGCCGCATTTTGGAGAAGGGGCAGCGCGTTACGCTGGGCGCTATCGCCCGCGGAGTTTCGCCCGCGATCGGACGCCTTGCCTTTTTTGGCGTCGTGCTTTTCCTCGCCTTCTTCCTTTGGGTGCAGATCGCCTTTCTGCTTCTCATGCTATTCCTGGGCACGGCATCCGTCCCCCCTCCGAGCGAGTTCGTTCACACGCTGCTCTTCACCAACGCCGGACTGGGCCTCCTATTCGTTGGCACGCTGGCCGGAGCCTTGCTGGCGGCGATCGTGTTCTCGATCTCGACCGTCGCCGTGCCGCTCCTGCTCGTGAAGGACATTGATGCCGTGACCGCTATGGTCACGAGCGTGAGGGCCGTGAGCCTCAACACCGGTCCCATGCTGCTCTGGGCGGCGCTGATCGCCGGCTTCATGGCGCTCGGGCTCGCGACCCTGTTCATCGGCCTCGCGGTCGCCTTCCCGCTGGCCGGTCACGCGACCTGGCACGCCTTCCGGGCGCTCGTCGATCTCGACGACTGACCCAAGGACGGCGCCGCGTCGGCGTTCTTGCAGCTACTGGCTGGGTCCGCCGCCGATCGGCCCGAGGCTCGCCACATAGTCCTCGACCGGCCCACCGACCGCGAGGCTGGTTTCGCCTCCGCCGCGCCCGCGGTGGTCCGTGTGCCAGATGATCGAGCCGTCCTCGAGCCGCAAAGCGAACACGTGCCCCATCGATCCGGCCAGCACCGTCTCGTCCACGATCGTGACGCTGACCGGCTGTCCGTCGCACGCCGACGCACCCGTCGCCGCGGCGAGCGCCTGGCTCCAGATCGTCCGCCCCGTCGCCGAGTCGAGTAAGTGCACGTATCCCGCGTGGCCGACGGCAACGACGCGATCGCCGGCGAGCGCGGGCGATATGGGCATCGAGACGTCAGTGATGTTTGCCATAGCCAAGGTCGTTATCCTCGAGTGAGACAAAGATCAGCATGAGGCCGAGACATGCAGCGAACCGGAACGCGGCCTCTTGTCCGTTCCAGGTTTGCGATTGCCACATCTGAAACCATTCCCCGCCGACGACGAGAAAGCCGAGGAAATAGAGAGCGAAGCCGGCGGCGAGCCCGGCGACCGCGACGTCCTTGGCCGCATTGAACTGCTCGGCCGGCGCCTCCCGCGCCTGGAAGAGGTGCCAAGAGCCGGCGAGGCAGAGTACGCCAGCCAGAAGCTCGGCGGCGATGATCAAGGCGTAGGCCAGATGGTGCACCCAGCCGCTGGTAATGGCGCGCCACATCAGGGTGTTCCCCGGAAACGTCGTGTCCATGGAGAGCACGTGGCGCACGAACTCGAAATTCGTGTCGTAGTCGATGATGTTGTCGGCCCCGACGAGCAGGAAGAAAACGCCGGCCATGAGTGGAAGCAGTGCCTTCGTCGCGCGAACGATCATGTAGGGACCCGCCGTTTCTTAAGGCTCGCAGGGGCGGGCGCTTTATAGCACGGGACGCGGCCTTGAGTGCCCGTCAATCCCCGCAAATCTCGCCGAGGGCTGCGATGACCGGGCGCCAGCGACGCACACAAGCGAGGGCAGAAGCGCGAGCTCAATCGCGAGGCTGAGCCGCTCTGGCGGCCACAGCCGGCCGTCGCAGGTTTAATTGATCAATCAATTAAAATGTGATTGGATGCGACCGAGAAGCCACCATCGCGGTTTCCGGAGGTGAGGTTACATGAAGGCCCTCGTGCTCAGCGCCAGCCCTCGGCGCAACGGCAACTCTGCCGCCCTGGCTGCGGCCGCGGCCGAAGGGCTCGCTGAGGCAGGCCACGCCGCCGATCTCCTTCATGCCGACGATGTGCTGGGCGCGTTCTTGCGCGACTGCCGCCAATGCCGCCGCGATGATGGCGAATGCGCGATCAACGACGGATTTCGTGCCGCCTTCCTCGAGCGCTTCCTCCCCGCGCAAGGCTTCATCGCCGCGACACCGATCTACTGGTACGGCATGTCGGCCCAGCTCAAGGCCTTTTTCGACCGCATGTTCTGCTACGTCGCCGCCTCCTATCCCGGCTCGCCTGCCGTGGTCAGCGCCATGACGGGCAAGCGCATCGGCCTGGTGCTCGCCTCGGAGGAGACGTTTCCGACCGTCTCCGCGGGCATCGTGCACCAGGTTCAGGAGTACGCGCGCTACACGCACTCGACCTTCGTCGGCGCCGTCCACGGCTATGGCAACGCGCGCCGCGACGTGGAGAAGGACCCGCAACGATCCGCTCGGCTGCGCGCGCGCCTTCGGCCGCGGCTTCTTCACGGCGCACGCGACCGACTACCGGATCGATACCCCGCGACCCGGCCGCGTGTGGGGCTAGCCGAGCATGGCACCGCGCCCGCCCGCCAAAGCCAAGCCACGCGCGAAGCGCCTGGAAGCCGCCGCGCCCGACACGACGGCCCGCCACACCATCGCGGCGGCCGCGCTCGAGCTCTTTTCTGAGCACGGTTTCGCCTCCGTCTCGAACAAGGAGCTGGGCCACGCGGCAGGCGTCAATCCCGCGCTCATCTACTATTACTTCAAGGACAAGCACGACCTGTTCGCGTTCGTGGTCCGCAAGGCCTTGGCGGACGCCGAGGCCGTCTACGAGAAGCGGCGCGGCGAGAAGGGTGCCGAGGGCGCGCTCGATGCATGGCTGTCGAGCAACGTTGCGCTCTCTGACGAATTCTCGCGCTTCCTCAAGGTTGTGTTCGACTATGCCTTCTCGGAGCCCCGGTGCGCAGACACCGACAAAGCGATCGCGAGCTTCTACGAGCGCGAAATCGACATCCTGCGCTCTGGCCTGAAGGGCGGGCGCCGCGCTCATTCCCGTGCCGCGGAGCTGGCCGAGCTCGTATCGGTATTCCTGGATGGCGTTATGGTGGCGCGCGTCGTCCGGCCTAATATCAAGATCGACCGTCTTCTCCGCCTCCTGCGCGAGCTCGTCGGTGCCGACCCGCGCTGAAATCTCGCCGGCTGCGGACCCGCCAAGATCGCAAAAAGCAACTGCCTGATCTGACCGCGGCGCATACCTCGCCCAACGCGGCAGATATGCGCTCGGCAATTGTGGTCGGGCGGAGCTCCCGATTTTCGGCCTTCAACGGCGAGGCCAAGGTGATTTTCACCCATTGCAATATTCGGCGGACAAATGCCGGCGTATTGAAAGTGACGGTCGCGCCCGGGCAAAACGTCCATCTCGAGCAAAAGCTTCGCGGCGACAACGTCTTACATGCGTGCTAAATTACTCGTCTCACGCCGGGGGGAAGTCGGAAACCGAACTCTGAGGTGGAGACCATGCATTTGAAAATTGCAATCGCAGCCCTGGCTACGGCCGGAGCGATCCTCGCGGTCACCCCGAATGTGGCCTCAGCCGCATCGATCGGCACGGGCGCATTCGCCGCCCACGAGCAGATGGACAACACGCTCGTCCAGAAGGTGCACCGCCGCTGGCGCTACGGCTACAATCGGCCTTATTACAGGCCGTATTACTACGGCGGCTACGGCTACCCATCTTATGGCTACTACCAGCCCTACTATCGGCCGTACTACTATGGCGCCTACGGCTATCCGTACTACGGCGGCTATTATCGGCCCTACTACGGACCGCGCATTTACGGCTTCGGACCACGCTTCGGCTTCTCGATCGGATACTGATCGGGCGGCAAAGTCGCTATCAAGTCGAACAGTGGAGCGAGCTTCATGGAGGCGCAGTGCGTCCCATGCGGCTCGCTCCGCGGCGACCCGGCAACGGCCCAATCGCACAAGAAATTTGCTGCTGCAGCGACGACGCGCTGACAGCGCGCAGCGGCGTGTTCTGAGTGCGTTCACGCGCAATCCGCGGGGATAGTAACGCTAGAAGCAGGCTCTCTGTGAGTACAACTTCTCCAATCTTGCATTTGCCTGCGTTAGGCGGCATATACAGCGCGCCGGTGCGATCCGAGGTGGACCGCGCCCTCACGATTGACGGATTAGACCAGCGCGCCACCGGCCGTTTGCCCTTTTCCAAATCACGAGATCTCCGCACGCATCGCGTGACGTTCGGGGGTTGGCTTGAGATCACGCTACTCGATAAGGATTCTCATGAACCGCATCACCGGTACCGTGAAGTTTTTCAACACAGCTAAGGGCTTCGGCTTCGTACAGCCCGAGGACGGCTCCAAGGACGTGTTCATTCACGTGACCGCGCTCGAGCGCGCTGGGATCAACGGCATCCAGGAGGGTGACAAGATCACCTTCGTCCTCGAGGACGACCGCAAGGGCCGCGGCAAGCAGGCCGGCTCGGTCGAGCTCGCCTGAGCTTGCGTCTCCGTCGAGCGCCGCATAAGAGCGAGCGCTGCAGATCATGCCGTCGGGTGCGCCCGGCGGCATTTTCTATTTTGATTGCGCTGCAACCCCGGTCCTGATGCGGCGTCTGTTGCCGGAAAATAAATCTCTCAGACGTCGGCTGGCGTTAAATCAGCCGGAATAGATTCAAAAAGAAACACGGCCAGAATGTTTTATTAGGAATCGACATAGTTATCGGGAAAAAATGGAAAACAATTAGTTCCGGAAATCCACGGAAGTTTAAATAAGATCGGGTGAAATGTCCTCAAACCAGGCTCTAAAGGACATTTCACCATGTTGCGTACTCCGTTAGCCCTTGGACTCATCGCTGCCGCGAGCGTGACGCCCGCGACCGGCGTGGAAGCAATAGAATGCAACGGCCCGCTCTCGGGTCCCTGCCAGACAATCGATGCAGCGTTCGTTCGTGCCCGCAACGCCGAGATCGAAGCCTCTATCAGGGCCTCCAACGCACAGCGCGCCTTCACGATCGCCCGTAACAAGGAGATCGAGGCCTCCATCGCCGCGTCGAACGCGTGGCGCATGAAGGAATTCACGCGCGCTCGCAATGCCGAGATCAACACGTCGATGGCGACCTACGAGGCCACGCGCTCCTTCGCGGCGGCTCGCAACAAGGAGATCGAGAAGTCGATCGCCCTGTCGGACGCCTGGCGCACGAAGGAGTTCGCTCGCGCCCGCAACGCCGAGATCAACGTCTCGCTCGCAGCCTATAGCGCGAATCGCGAGCTGATGGCCTTCGCCGCCGCCCGCAATGCCGAGTCGGTGAAGGTCGCCGCCATCGCCGAGAAGGCTCGCCTGCGTGAGTTCGCTCGCGCTCGCAACGCCGAGATCGAGGTGGCCCTTGCCGCCAACCAGTCTCATCGTGCGCTCATGGCCTTTGCCGCCGCCCGCAACGCCGAATCCGCAAAAGTTGCGGCGATGGCGGACAAAGTCCGTATGAGGGAGTTTGCCCGCGTCCGTAACGCCGAGATCGACGTGGCGCTTGCCGCGAACAAGACCGAGCGCGAGCTGGTCGCATTTGCTCGCGCTCGCAATGCGGAGGCCGAGAAGTCCTTCGCAGCCGCCGAGGCCTTGCGCACGCAGCGCTTCGCGATGGCCCGCAATCGGGAGATCGAGCTTTCGGTCGCGTCCTACGCCGCCGACCGCCAGGGCTCGATCATCACCGGCTCAATCAGCAAGCCTGCTGACAGGCAGAACGCGGTTGCTCCTTGCCACGCCATGGAGAGCGGCATCGGCACGGTGAACTTCGCCCCTTCGGCGGCCGAGCTCACGACGTCGAGCAAGGCCTCGCTGAACAAGCTTGCCGCGTTGGCCAAGGTCTGCGCCCGCATGCACATTGAGGTCCACGGCCACACCGATGCGTCGGGCTCGCCCAAAGCCAACAAGCGCATCTCGGAGCGCCGCGCCGAGGCCGTCGCCGACTACCTGATCGCTGCCGGTGTCGAGTTCGTACCGCGTGCATCCGATCGGCCACGGCTCGGCGTCCCCGATTGCCTCCAACGACACGGCGGAGAGCCGTGCTCTCAATCGGCGCATCGAGCTCACGCTGTCGGATCGGGCCCCCGGGCCCGCTCTGTCGGCGATCGCGAGATAGCGGCGGATCTACTCTGGAATTGAAAGCGCCGGGCTCACAAAGCCCGGCGCGTTGGCTTTTTAATCGGGCTTACTGCGCCGCGCCGGCGGGCTGCGCGTCACCGATGCGCTTGATCGTCGGCACCTTGGTGTCGTCGGGCGACTTGAGCGACACGGTGGCGTCCGCGACCGCGCGGCGCGCGCCGCCCTCGATGACGATCTCCGCCGACTTGACGCAGACGTGGATCCGCTCCGGCGCGAACTTCTGCTTGATCTCCATGACGCCGTTGTTGTCGCGGATCGTGACGTCGGCCTTGCCGTCGGCGAGCTTCTCGAGCTCGGCCTTGCCGCCGAGCTTGGCGACGTCGGTCTGCTTGAGCTTGTAGCTCACCGCGCCGGCGCGAATGGTCTCGCGCACGAGGAAATACTTGCTGCCAGGCTTCGGCTCCACCGTGGCCTTGAACGCGTCGACGATCTTGTCGGCGACCTGGTCGTCGATCACCTCGCCGACCATGTCCTCGACCGTGATGTCGACGGACACCTCTTTGTTGAAGTCGGCGTTGCCGCCGGCCGACAGCCCGGGCAGCGCGTTCTTGAGGATGTTGAAGGAAAGCCCCGCGGTCGAGGTCTGCTTGTCGGACAGCACGTAGTTCGAGATCTGCACGTCGCGCTTGAAGCCCGGCATGCCGCCGATCGCCGGGTCCTTGCTGAAGTCCTTGACCCGGTAATAGGTGTTGGACTTGTCGAGCCGGTAGATCGAGCCGGCCGGATCGAAGCCGTTGGGCACGAGCGGGCACTCGTAGCCCTTGGGCAGGCCGGGAACGAAATCCGGAGGATTGATCGCCGCTGTGTCGATGGTCCCGGTCGCGAGCCCATCCTGGCACGCCGCCAGACTGAGCGACGCCAGAGCGATCCAGCCGAGCCGTGCCAACTCTTCGCTCCAGGATCGCATCGTGGCCTCCCTAAAGGCCTGAGATTCGAGATCCTCAGTACCAGCGCCAATCGGGCGGCACAACGCGGGGACCGTCCGCAATCCCCAGTTGGCTGAGACGAGTGTCGCCGCTGCAACTCATTAAAAAGTTGGAGTGATTCGCTCGCCCAGATCACGATCCGTCTTCGGATTATTGAGGTATCTCAAGCCCCCAGTGGAGCTTAAAGCTTGAGCAAACACTGTTTGCTAGGGTTACCGCCGCCATTAGGCTGACCCCGGTATACCCACATGAAAATCAGCTCCATCGCCAAGCTCGCCAGCGCCCTCCTCATTGCCGGCTGCATCGCTCTACTGGCCACGAGCCACTACGCCTTGCAAAAGCTCAAGGTGGGCGGCGACACCTATGCGCGCATCGTCCTTGGCAAGGATCTCGTCGCCGACATCCTTCCCCCGCCCGAGTACATAATCGAATCCTACCTCGAGGCGACGCTGGCGCTGAACGACCCGTCAAGCGCAGCGACCCGCCGCGAGCGGCTCGCCGCCCTGCGCAAGGACTACGACACGCGCCACGCCTTCTGGCTCGAGCAGGATTTCGATGCCCGTCAGACGTTGACCGAAGGCGCTCATGAGCCGGCGGTCCGCTTCTGGAAGATCACCGAGGAGACGTTCCTGCCCGCGCTCGAGAAGGGCGATATGGAGACGGCCCGCGCCGCCTATGCCGAGCTCTCCGCGGCCTACGCCGCCCATCGCGCAAAGATCGACGAGACGGTCCAAGGTGCGAACACCTTCGTCGCTGGCACCGAGGCCGATGCACGGTCTCAGGAGCTTTGGATCATGTCGGCCGTGTGGATCTTGTCAGGGTTGATGCTTGCCCTCTTGATTGCTTCGGCGTTCGGACTGAGCAAAGGGTTCGTCGCGCCGCTCGTGCGCATCACCGAGTCCATGAAGAGTCTCGCCAACGGCGACCTCTCCACGCAGGTTCCGTTCCTCGGTCGCACCGACGAGGTCGGCGATATGGCGCATGGTCTGCAGGCTTTCAAGGATGCGCTTGTTGACAAGCAGAAGTCTGACGCAGCCGCGACCTCGGAATCTCGCGCCAAGGTGGAGCGCGCACAGCGCCGTCTCGAGCTGACGGATAATTTCGACAAGACGGTCGGCACGATCATCGCGTCCGTCACGAGCGCTTCGGCCGAGCTCGGCTCGACGGCGGAATCGCTCACCGGCACCGCCAAGGATGTGTCGGCACAATCGACCGCCGTCGCCGCAGCCTCCGAGCAGGCCTCGGCCAGCGTGCGCACGGTTGCCGACGCCGCCGATCAGCTGACCATGGCGATCCGCGAGATCTCGGTCCAGGTCAACGAGGCGAGCCGCGTCGCCAACGAGGCCTCCTCGCAGGCCGAGCAGACGACGACCCTCATGCGCAATCTCAACGACGCCGCAGCCCGCGTCGGCGCCATCGTCGAGCTGATCCGCGGCGTCGCATCGCAGACCAATCTCCTGGCGCTCAATGCAACGATCGAGGCCGCCCGCGCCGGCGAGGCAGGCCGCGGCTTTGCAGTGGTTGCCCAGGAGGTGAAGGCGCTCTCCGAGCAGACCGCCAAGGCGACCGAGGAGATCACCGGCCAGATCACGGCGATCCAGAGCTCGACCCAGCAGGCGTTCACGTTCGTCACCGGCATCGCCACGACGATCGATCAGATGAACGCCATCGCCGGCACCATTGCGAGCGCCGTCGAGGAGCAGGATTCGGTCACGCGCGAGATCGCCAGCAACGTCAAGCAGGCCTCCGAAGGCACGGCTGAGGTGGCACGCAACATCAGCGGCGTCGCCCAGTCGACAGAAGGATCGAGTGCCGGCGCGGCCCGCGTCCTCTCCTCGGCGCGCGATCTGTCGAGGCAGGCGTCCGCGATGCGCTCCGAGATCGAGCGCTTCCTCAAGGCTGTGCACGCGGCATAAACGGCCCCGCGCCGCTAGCCGATGAGCGTCACCTTGAGCGGCATGCCGCCGCGCGGGCGGAGCGTCACGCGCGCTTGGGGCTCCGGCGCGTGCAGTCCGTCCCATTCGAAGCGCGCGCCGCGGACAAGCGTGGCCAGGATCGCGGTCGCCTCGATCATGGCGAAGGCCGAGCCGATGCACGTTCGCGGGCCGTAGCCGAACGGCATGAACTGCGCCCGCGGCCGGCCTGCCTCGTGCTCTGGCAGGAAGCGGTCTGGATCGAACCTGTCCGGGTCCTCCCAGAGGGCACGGTGCCGATGGGTGGCATAGACCGGGATGACGATCAGCGTGTCCTTGGCGATCTCAAACCCGCCGAGTGTGATGTCCTCGGTCGCGACGCGTGTCAGCACGGGCGCCGGCGGATAGAGACGCATCGTCTCCTTGATGATGCGCTGGGTGACAGCGAGCTTCTCGATATCGGCGCCCGTGATCGCGCGCGCACCGGCGACGGCAATTGCCTCGTTGCGCACCAGCTCCTGCCACTCGGGCGCCCGTGCCAGCAGATAGAGCGCCCATGTCAGCACCTTGGCCGTCGTCTCATGCCCTGCGGCGAGAAACGTCAGCAGGTTGTCGACAAGCTTCTCCTCCGACATCGGCTCGTTGCTCTCGGGATGCCGTGCCGCGAGCAGGCGCGAGAGGAGATCATCGCCGGCCTGACGATCTTTGAGGCGGCGGGCGACGAGGCGCGCGACCGCCTCTCGCTCCTCGCGCGCGGCGGCGAGCATGCGCCGCCTCCCCGGATGCCAGAGCCATTCCGGAATGCCGAGCGTCGCATAGGAGATCGCCCACGTGCTGTGATCGAGAAAGGCCCGTCCCGCGCGCTGGATGATGGCGCCGTCCCGCGCGTCGCAGCCGGCGAGCACGGTGCGGCTGACGACATCGAAGGTCACGGCCGTCATGTCGGCCTCGATGTCGGTCGTCGCAGCCCGGAGCGAGGCGGCGCCAGCGCGCAAGCTGCTCGTTTGCCGTCCCGACCATGATCGGCACGTCCTCGATGAGCTCGCTGTACCGGAAGAGAGGCGCCGCAATCTTGCGCTGCCAGCGCCAGTCCGCGCCCTCCGACGTCAGGATGCCTTCACCGACTAACGGCTTGAGCACCCGTTTCTCGAGGGGCGCCTTGGAAAAGCGCTCATACTCCTTGAGAAAAATCGCCTCGAGCAGGTCGGGCGCCGACACCCAAACGATATCCGTGCCGGCATAGCGCGCTCTGACCAACGGCTCTTCGAACACCTGCTTGGGAAGCGCGATCAGCGGATTGCGGATGAAGCGCGCGAAGTAGGGGACGAGAGATAGAACGTGATCTGCCGGCCGCGCGGCGGGCGGATAGAGCGCCGTCTTGCTCCGGGCGACAGCAGGCGTATCCGGCATGCGCAGTTCCTCGTCGTCGCAAGGAGCCTATTGCCGCTCGGCTCCTCCACATTGCGCGCGGTGTCGCAAGAGGTGATCGGCAAGCACGATCGCCATCATGGCTTCGCCGACGGGCACGGCACGGATGCCGACGCACGGATCGTGGCGCCCCTTGGTGACGATCTCCGTCTCCCGCCCCTGCGCATCGATAGTCTGCCGCGGCGTCAGGATCGATGACGTCGGTTTGACGGCAAACCGGCAGACGACCGGTTGTCCGGTCGAGATGCCGCCGAGAATACCGCCCGCGTGATTGGAGAGAAAGCGCGGCTTGCCGTCCGGGCCGATGCGGATCTCGTCCGCGTTGGCTTCGCCCGAGAGCTCGGCCGCGGCCATGCCGGCGCCGATCTCGACGCCCTTCACCGCATTGATGCTCATCATCGCCGACGCGAGGTCCTGGTCGAGCTTGCCGTAGATCGGTGCGCCGAGCCCCGGCGGCACGCCGTCCGCGACCACCTCGACCACGGCACCGATCGACGAGCCGGCCTTGCGTATGCCGTCGAGGTAGTGCGTCCACTCCGGCACCGAGCCGGGATCCGGGCAGAAGAACGGGTTGGCGTCGACCGCGTCCCAGTCCCACCGCGAGCGGTCGACGGCAAGCGCGCCGATCTGCACCAGAGCGCCGCGGATCGTGATGCCCGCAAGCACCTTGCGCGCGATTGCGCCCGCCGCGACCCGCATCGCCGTCTCGCGCGCCGACGAGCGGCCGCCGCCCCGATAGTCGCGGATGCCGTACTTGGCCCAGTACGTGTAGTCGGCGTGGCCGGGCCGGAACGTGTCCTTGATCTCGTTGTAGTCCTTCGAGCGCTGATCGACGTTTTTGATCATGAGCGCGATCGGCGCCCCGGTCGTCACCTGCTGTCCAGCCTCGTCGGGAAACGTGCCGGAAAGGATCTCGACCTCGTCCGGCTCTTTGCGCTGGGTCGTGAATCGCGATTGCCCCGGCTTTCTCTTGTCGAGGAAGACCTGGATCTCCTCGCGCGTGATCGGGATGCCGGGCGGGCAGCCATCGACCACGCAGCCGATCGCCTCGCCGTGGCTCTCGCCCCAGGTGGTGACGCGGAACAGGTGGCCGAAGGTGTTGTGTGACATTGAAGCCGCATTTCGAGCGAGGCCGAGTGCGGCCCCGGAGCTTGGGAACGATAGCAGCGGCAACTCGTGCCGCCGCGACGGTGATGATCGTGCCGCAGCCTAGCAGGCCGGGATTTGAATTCATCACCTAATCTTCTGAGCTGGAGCACGATTTCCGCATCGGATGGTTTCCGTGCGATGCCCGCGTTCCAGGGCGCGCCACCATCTCATAAGTACCGTGTGGCGCGCGGGCAAGCAGGCCGTAGCCCTTATTCGTTTGGAAGACTCAGGCGACAAAGATAATGAAGACCTAGTGCCGCGTGTCGTGCGCCATAAGAAGGGAGGCAGACATGAGGCGCATCGTGATGGCGGCCCCAGGGCGGCCATCGCATTCGCGTGTGCGTATCTTCTCGTAAATCTGCAAGCGTTTTAACGGGCGGCTCCTGGCGGTCTGAGCAACCGCGCTCGAGTGGCCCGTAATCTGTCGGGAAGAGCCGGAGCTGCCGCTGCTCCGGCTCTTCTTTTTTGCGCCGTCCTCAGAGCCACTGCATCGAACCCGGCGTCAGGACGAGCACGCGGTCTTGCGGGCTTTCGAGATCCGGAATTGTCTCGGGAGCGAGCCCCAGGAGATGCGCCCGCATCGCGCGCCCGACGCCTCCGTGACCCGAGATGACCGTGTCCTGCGTGACGCTATCGAGCCAATCGACCGTGCGCGCCAGAAGGTCGGCGTAGCTCTCGCCGCCTTTCGGCCGCCAGCGCAGCGGATCCTTCGCCCGCTCGGCGAGACCGGTGGGGTCGAGTGCCGGCAGGTCGGCCTGCAGCAATCCCTCCCAATGGCCGTAGTTGAGCTCCTTCAACCGCTCGTCGACCCGGTATCCCTCGGCCGGCAAGCCGAGACAGCCGCGCACGATCTCCATCGTCTCGCGTGCGCGTGCGAACGGGCTTGCGACGAAGTCGGCGTCCGCGATGGCGGGCAGGATCGCGCGCAACGCCTCGCCGTTGCGGCGCGCTTGTTCCCGGCCGCGGTCGTTGAGCGGGATATCGCGCTGACCCTGGTAGCGTCGCGCCGCGTTCCAGTCTGTCTCGCCGTGGCGGACGAAGTAGATCGTGATGCCGTCTCGCATGGGCAAAATGGCCTCTCGCGCACCGGAGCAGCGCGCGAGCGGCGGCTTACGCCCCTTCGTTCTTGACGACGGAGATGTCAGGCGCGTCCTCGTTCTTCATGCCCTGCACGTGGTAGCCGGCGTCGACGTGATGAATTTCACCGGTAACGCCGCGTGACAGATCCGACAGAAGATAGACGGCCGCTCCGCCGACATCCTCGGTGGTCACCGTACGCCGGAGCGGTGAGTTGTACTCGTTCCACTTGAGGATATAGCGGAAGTCCGAGATGCCGGACGCAGCGAGCGTCTTGATCGGCCCGGCCGAGATGGCATTGACGCGCACGGCGTTCTTACCGAGATCCGCCGCGAGATAGCGCACGGAGGCTTCCAGCGCGGCTTTGGCGACGCCCATCACATTATAGTGCGGCATGACCTTTTCGGCGCCGTAGTAGGTCAGCGTGATGATCGAGCCGCCGTTCGTCATCAGTCTCTCGGCGCGCTGGGCGAGCGCCGTCAGCGAGTAGCACGAGACGAGCATCGTCTGGGTGAAGTTCGCCTCCGTCGTATCGACGTAGCGCCCGTCGAGCTCGTTCTTGTCGGAAAACGCGATCGCGTGGACCAGAAAATCGATACGCCCCCAGACGCGTGCGAGCTCGGCAAAGAGGGCGTCGACGGAGGTTTTGTCGGTCACGTCACAGGGGAGAACGACCTTCGAGCCGAGCTCGGCCGCCAGCGGCTCCACGCGCTTCTTGAGCGCGTCGCCCTGGTAGTTGAGGGCGACCTCGCCTCCCTGTGCAACGACGGCCTTCGCGATGCCCCAGGCGATGGACCGGTTGTTGGCGACGCCCATGATGAGCCCGCGCTTGCCGGCCATGAGGGTGCCCGTCGTCGTTGCTGCTCCGGGCGCTTTTTCCAACATGAGCCTGAAATCCCTTCTGTCCCCGGACTGGCGCGCATCCTACACAAAAGGCCCGGACGGTCCAGATGCCGGGGCCCCCGCCTGCGGAAGGATACCCGCGACCTTGCGGCCCAGGGGCCACGTTTCGACGGGCCGGAGCCTAGAGCTGCGCGCCGAACGCGCGCTGTCCCCGGAGTGACGAGGGAGGAGGGGGCCGGAAGGTGGTTAATCTGCGGGGTTCGGGAGAGCGTGAACGGCCTCAGCCCTCGAGCTGCCAGCGCCCGTTGGCGAGGCGGCAGGCGATACCCTCGGTCTTGCGCGTCTTGAGACCGGTCGTCAGCAGCATCTCGAGATGCCGGCAGACGGCGCCGCCCTGATTGCGGAACGACGAGGTCGGCTTGACGACGCCTGCAAGGCGGCCGTTCCTGAGCCGCCAGACGAAGGCATTGCCGTCTCCCATGCGCGACAGCGCGAGCTGAACGCTTTCGAGTGCGGCAATCTCGTCCTGCTCGTCGAGAGGTGCCGGGAGATCGGCGAATTTCGGCTTGGTCCTGTCCCGGGCATCGGGACAGGTGCACGTGCGCCCATCGGACCGGTCGTCCGCGGCGCGGGCGAGATCAGCCGTAATGAAGACCACGGCGACGAGCATGAAGCCGGTCGCGGCAGCCAAAGCCAGGGGCACGAGGGACGTGGTCGGACGCATGACGTTGCACTCAACTGGAGGGACGCAACGATCCGCTACACGCAAGACAAGGATCAATGCTTGGGATTGTGCCTGGGCATGGTTAAAAGGTGCTGAAAGAGCGTCCCGGCATTGCCCGGCTGCCGCCAAAAGTTAAGCGAGGATTGACACCCGTGAGCGGAGACAAGACCGAGCGCCCGCCGGATGAGGAAGAGGCGGATCGAGAGGCGCGCGATTTCGCCGACGCCGCCGAGCCCTTCACGCTGTTCGAGACCTGGCTTGGCGAGGCGACGGCAAAGGAGATCAACGACCCGAACGGCATGGCGCTCGCTACAGTCGATGCGGCCGGTCTGCCCAACGTACGCATGGTGCTGCTCAAAGGCGTCGACGGCCCGGACGAGAACCCGCGCGGCTTCGTCTTCTACACGAACCTCGAAAGCGCCAAGGGCGGCGAGCTCAAGGCCAATCCCCGGGCCGCCCTGCTTTTTCATTGGAAGAGCCTCGAGCGGCAAGTGCGCGCGCGCGGGCCGATTGCTCCCGTGACGCCCGCGGAGGCGGACGCCTATTTCGCGACCCGCCCGCGTCTGTCGCGCATCGGGGCGTGGGCGTCCGACCAGTCGCGCCCGCTCGAGAGCCGGTTCGCGCTCGAGAAGCGTGTCGCCGCATTTGGCGTGAAATTCGCGATCGGCGAGGTTCCCCGGCCCCCTCACTGGTCCGGATTTCGCTTGCTGCCGCTTGAGATAGAGTTTTGGGCGAGCCGGCCATTTCGTCTCCACGATCGGCTGGTATTCCGCCGCTTGTCGCTGTCGGAGCCCTGGCAGAAGGTGCGGCTATTCCCGTGACTGGCATGCTGCATGTGCTTAGCGGGCGTGGACGTGGGCTCCCGCGCCCCTTGCGGAAGCATGCGTGCTCCTGCAAGTGTTCCGCTGCAACTCGAGAGTCGCCTCGGCGGGCGGCCGCATAACAACATCGACTCCTGGGGGAGAATTTGGAACAGCCGTTTACGCCCGGTGCTCCGGGTCTGCCGCCGGCGCGTGATTGGATCGAAGTTCTTCAACGCTACCGCCAGCCGATCATTTGGCGCAGCGTGCTCGAGATCGTCATCACGGCCGCACCCTTCGTTCTGCTGTGGCTCGCCGCTTGGTTGGCGCTCCAGGTCAGCTATTGGCTGACGCTCGCGATCTCCATACCGGCCGCCGGCTTCCTCGTTCGCTTGTTCCTGATCCAGCACGACTGCGGACATGGCGCATTCTTCAGGAAGCGCGCCACCAACGACTGGATCGGCCGCGTCTTGGGCGTTCTGACGTTGACGCCCTATGATGTTTGGAAGCGCAGCCACGCCATCCATCATGCTTCGTCCGGCAATCTCGACGAGCGCGGGACGGGCGACATCGATACGCTCACGATCAGCGAATACAAGGCGCGCTCGAAGTGGGGCCGCCTCGCCTACCGGGTCTACCGCAATCCGATCGTGATGTTCGCCATTGGGCCGGCCTATCTCTTTGTTCTCCAGCATCGGCTGCCGCTCAGCATGATGTCGGGCTGGAGGTCCTGGGTGAGCGTACATGCCACCAACCTAGGAATCGCGCTGTTGGTCGGCGGCATGATCTGGCTCGTCGGCGCCGGTGCATTTTTGCTCGTGCACCTGCCGATCGTGCTCCTGGCGTCGTCGATCGGCGTCTGGCTGTTCTACGTTCAGCACCAGTTCGAGGACACCTTCTGGGCTGAGAACCCGAACTGGAACGTTCACGAGGCCGCGCTCTACGGCAGCTCGCACTACGATCTTCCCGGCTTCCTGCCGTGGCTCACGGCCCACATCGGCGTGCATCACGTGCACCACCTTTACAGCCGCATCCCCTTTTACCGGCTGCCCCAGGTGCTTCGTGATTTTCCCGAGCTCGCCAACGTCCGGCGCATCACCTTGCTCGAGAGCTTCAGGTGCGTGCGCCTCAGGCTCTGGGACGAGACCAAGCGCCGTCTTGTGACGTTTGAGGAAGCAGGCCTGCCGGCTTGAGCAATTGAGAAGGCATTGCGAATAGAAAGAGGGCCGCTATTTCCCGGCGGCCCTCTTGATCGTTTTGATCGGTCCCCGCGGCCGGCCGGAGCGCTCGGCAATCTCGCGGTCCTGCGCCTCTATGAACACACGCGCCGGCTCATCGCCCTCGAGCCCGCCTAGAAGCGAGCTCGATACTTTGCGGTTGGATGTCTGGCTCCCGTCCTCGTAGACGACGTTGAAGAGCACGAATTCCTCTCTCGGCGTCGGCTTCTTACGCGACATGACATCCTCTTCTTATTGTTTGGACTTGTTTGGACTAGTGGCGCCCCGCGTTGCGCTGGTCGCGGCTTGCGCCATGCGGTCTTGGACGCGACGGGCCACCCCGGCCGCCGGCGCGATGGCGCCCGTCGGCGCGCTCGCCGTGTGGGCGACCTTCGCCACGTGTATGCTGGTTGGGCTTCGCTAGGAAGGCCACGCCAGCAATTCCGGGCGCCGCATCCGCGCGATCATCAGTCTTACGCGTGTGCCCATTGCGGTTCCGGTCACCATGGCGCGCCCGCGCCGTCGTGCCGGCCGTTTGTGTGCCCGTCGTCGCGGTGGCGATCACCATGGCGGGTGCGCCGTCGTGCCGCCTTGCCGTTCCGGTCGCCGTGGCGCGTTTCACCGCCGCCGTGCCGGCCGTTGGCGCTACGCTGATCGCGGTGGCGCTCGCCGTGGCCTTGCCGCGCTTCGCGGTGCCCGCGCCCCGCGCCGTTTGCCTTACGGGGCGTGCGCGCTCCGCTGGCAGGCCGCTGATCCGCTGCGAGCCCGGCGTCGTTGCGCCGGTCCTCGGCGGCGATCGACTGCCGCGTGAGCCGCTCGATGCTCCGTAGCTGCTCGCGCTCCTCCACATCACAGAGGGAGATGGCGACACCTGCCGCGCCCGCGCGCGCTGTGCGCCCGATGCGGTGGACGTAGGCCTCTGGCACGTCCGGCAGCTCGTAGTTGATGACATGCGTCACGAGATCGATGTCGATCCCGCGTGCAGCGATATCCGTCGCGACCAGCACGCGGATGTCCGATGCCCGAAAGGCTTCGAGCGCCTGTTCGCGTTGGCGCTGGCTCTTGTTGCCGTGGATCGCCGCCACGCGAATGCCCTTCGCCTCGAGGTGGCTTGCAACGCGATCGGCGCCGCGCTTGGTGCGCGTAAACACGAGCGTGCGCGACATCGACGGATCGGCAAAGAGCTCGGCGAGAAGGGCGCGCTTCTTGCTCGCCTCCACGTGGATGACGCGTTGGGCAACGCGTTCGACAGTCGTCCCGACGGGCGCCACCGACACCTTGACCGGATTGCGCAGGAGCTCGTCGGCGAGGCCGGCGATTTCCCGCGGCATGGTCGCCGAGAAGAAGAGGTTCTGTCGCTTAGCTGACAGGTGGGAGACGATGCGCCGGATCGGCTTCTCGAAGCCGAGGTCGAGCATTTGGTCGGCTTCGTCGAGCACGAGGATCTCGGTGCCGGCGAGCACCGCATTGCGTTCGCCCATGTGGTCGAGCAGCCGCCCTGGCGTGGCGATCAGGACGTCGACGCCCCGGGCGAGTGCCTGGATCTGCGGCCGGTGGGCGACGCCGCCGAAGACGACGGCGACATGAAACCCATAGTGGCGGCCATAGACGCGGAAGCTGTCCGCGATCTGCGTCGCAAGCTCGCGCGTCGGCGACAGCACGAGCGCGCGGCAGCCCTTGCGCGGCGCGGGCCGGCGGTCGGCGGCAAGTCGGTGCAGGATCGGCAACGCGAAGGCGGCAGTCTTGCCGGTTCCGGTCTGTGCGATTCCGAGGAGGTCGGAGCCCGCGAGGACGGCCGGGATGGCCTTGGCCTGAATGGGCGTGGGTGTGGTGTAGCCTTCGCCTTCGAGCGCCTTGAGGAGCGGCGCGGCGAGGCCGAGTTCAGAAAATGAAGTCAATGGATGGTACTTTCTCTTTTGACCGAGTCCCAATGCGCAAAGCCGGCATCAATCGCCGGCCGATGTCGCAAGACACGGCTCGTCTCTTATGGACGCCCCGCGTGGCCTGGGCTGTCTGATGGGAAGTCTTTCAGGGCGCTCAACAGGGGGACGAACAGGGCCACTTATTCAGAAGTAGGCCCGAGACATGTCCCTTCACGCGGCTGGAGCGCCGGAAAACGCTCTGGATGAGCGATGGCGCCTTCTCTCATGTTGCAGTGCAAAAGTCAAGGCGCGCCGCAGCACAACTTTTGATCATGAAACGTGAACGGAAATACTTAGGCCTTTCTTAATCGGGACCTAGCTATCGTCGTCGCCATAGCGCGTGATCAAAATTCATGCCGGGCCAATCAGCGCTGCGCGCTATGTCGGTCGGCCGGCGGTGACCTTCCAGATCCAGAGCTCAAAGTGTTCGCCCTTCGCCGAGATCCACCAGCCGCCGAGCTCCTCCAGGAACGGCGCCGTGCCGAGACAGATCATGCTCTGCACGAGCAGGCAGTGATCGAGGCGTTCGAAAGTCTCGTTCGCGCCGAAATGGCGACCAAGGCATCGCTCGACGGACGCCTCGGCGAGGTATGCCGGCGCGTCGCGGCCCTCGTCAAAGAGGCGAACACCAGAAACCTGCGCGCCATAGCCGAGCTCGGAACGCAGACTTGCGAAGCGGCGATCAATATCGGCTGGGTCTATCACGACTTTCGCGAGGTCGCCGAGTTCGACCGGCAAGATTTCGAGCGCGGTCGAGGAAGTGGTGACGTCGATCGCCGAGCTGACGAGCTCCTCTGCGGCCAGTGCCACCCAGGCCGAGAACTCGCGCGACACGATGCGCAGCTGCATCGAGGACAGCCGCGGCGCCATCGACGCCATGAAGACGCTCCAGGTCCAGTCTACGCAGGTGGCCGACAGGCTGTCGACGCTGCAGGCTGCAGTCGACAAGATCGGCAACATGGCGGGCACCATCGACGCCGTCGCGCGCCAGACCAATCTGCTTGCCTTGAACGCCACCATAGAGGCGGCACGCGCCGGCGAGGCTGGACGCGGTTTTGCCGTGGTCGCCTCCGAGGTCAAGTCGCTCTCGGTCGAGACCGGCAAAGCCACGCAGCAGATTCGCGAAAGCGTGGCCGCGCTGACCAGCGAGATGCGCGAGATCACGGGCGCGGTGAAGGAGAGCCTGCAATCGGTCAACACCGGCACGGCGACCGTCACGCAGGTGAGCACCATCATGGAGGGCGTCGGAGACGAGGTCTCCGAGGTGGCCGAGCGCGTGCGCGGGCTCTCGGATCTGCTGCAGAAGCAGCGTTCGGCAATGACGGAGATTTCCGAGAACGTCGGCCGCATCTCCGAGAAGGCAAACAAGACCAAGGACGAGGTCGGTGCTATCGGCGTCCGTCTCAAGGACTGCGAGTCGATGGTCGCCGGCACCTTGGAGGCTAACGCGAGCGCACCGGTTTCCAACTTTGCCCTCGTTCGCTTCACGGCCGACGCGACGGCCTGGAAGCGCCGGCTGTCGTCGATCCTGCTCGCAACCGAGCCGGTGCCGGCGACACCCCTCACGCTCGAGGCCGCAGCCGCGCTTGCCGATGCCGATCGCATTTGCGCGGCCGATGCATCCCAGAGAGCGGTTGCCGCCGAGCTGTCGGACGCGATCAATCAGGCGCAGTCGAGCGGCGCGCAGATGATCGCGGGCATTGCCAAGTGCGACTGGGGCGTAGCGACGCCGGCCTACATCGCCTGCGACGAAGCGCTAAAGAAGGCCATCACGGCGGCGGCGAAGCTGGCCGCCAGCGCGGGCAGCCGATAGCGGGCCCGGCGTCACGCTGACTGAGGACGCTAGCCGCACTCCTGGAACAGGCTCGTCACACAGGTCCATGATTTCTTGAACGCGCCGCCGATCGTGTCGCCCGCCGACTGGGCGGCGCTGCCCGCCCGTTCCCCGAGGCTCGGCACTACAGATTTGCCGCTGCCTCCCGCTGCAGCCTTCTGCAGCTCGCTGAGGCCGATCGTCTTGGCAATGCCTTCGCACGGATCTCCGGTCTTGCCGACAGCCTGACAGCTCTCATGTGGACCGAGCTTGGCAAGCACCTCCGCGCACACGGGCGGCAAGACCTTGTCCTCGACACCGTACTTCTCGAGCTTTGCGGATTTGTCGGCGCTGCAGCGGTACACCGCGCCGGGATTGGTGCACGACACGCACACATCGCCCGCGCCAGCCAGGCCGGGAGCGATGAAAAACAATGCGCTGGCCAAAGCAATCAGACGAAACATGACCCGACGCTACGCCCGTATGCGCGGACTGTGAAGCGTATTCGTCCTGATCCAGGTCAAGGCTCCCGATCGGCAGCCTCGGCATTTCGCAGCTGCGAAAACGGTATGAAGTCCCCAATCGAGTGGGCGTCCGGGGCAAATTGCCTGGACGCAGAATCTGCTCATATAGTCGATTAGTCCAATGGACTAGTCGCGGGTCACCTTCGCCCATCACCGGCTTTGGTTGCCGATCGCGGTGCAACGCCGCCCGTGTCGCGAGCTGCGTCGACGGCGCCGAGCTTTTCTACACACGGAGGCGATAGGGTGCTCCGCTGATGCACGCAAATTCGATCCTTCGCGCGATGGCGCACTTCCTCCGGCGGCGCTGGCGCCCTCTAGCCGCCTTGAGCCTTGCCGCAGCGGGGTTGGTCGCGGCCGTGGTCGTCGCCGACGAGCAGGGCCGCGGCGATGTCAAGTTCGGCCTGCCCCTTCGCGTGAGCTGCGAGGATGACCCCGAGTCGTCTCTCTGGCGCGGAGGCTGCGAGCGCATCGCGGCGGACATTGCCCGCACCGATCGCCCCTCGTTCGCCGAACTCTATTCCGCGTTCGTCGCGCTCCACCATTCGCCCGACCCCGTGGAGGCGGCAGCGCGCCGCTTCCCAGATGCACCACTCGTCAAGAGCTTCGACGTGGCAAGCGCTTTGAAGGGGACGCGCTACGTCGTCACGCCGCACCTTTTCACGAGCGCGCAGAGCCCCGAGCACGCGACCGCGATCATGGAGGAAATCGACAAGAGGGATCGCGCGCGCCTTCTCGTAGCGCGCGCCGGTCTCTCTCTCTCAGCACTCGCCGCGGGCACGCTCGCAAACCTCACCGACGCTATCGTGCTCTTCGGAATAACTGTTGTCGCAGCCCTCTTGCTTATCGCGCGGCGCTGGATTTTTGTGACGATGTAATGCGCGCCGGCGTCAGCTCTTTCCGTTGTTCTCAAGCGTGCGTGCCTCATCGGACACGCTCCCACAGCTATCGGCAGTATACGGCGTTCTTCGCCGATTCTTCCGTTGCCATCGAGCGTAAAAGGGCTAGAAGAAATCCCATCTGGAGGCAGCGGGTGTCTCAAGGTGCATTAGAGGGCGAGGACGATTTGCGTCGCGGGGCGCTCGTCATCGCATGATCGGGCGGCGGGGCGGCCGTAGACGCGGGAAGGCGGCCGACGCCCGATCTTTTTCTTTTCACATCTTCTTTTCACAGCCAGGTCGGACAGAATATTCGCGATCGGCGCGTTGCGAGATCGGCTGGTCTCATGCACCCAATCTCATGCGCCCAAGCCGTCACAATTGCTGTCACACATGACGCGCTCCGTAATGCTAAGCTATGTACTTAGTGCGGAGAGAGGAGTGCATGGGTCATGGCCAAGCGCATGAAGAAGGGCGAGAAGCTCGACTTGATCCTGAGTGAGCTCGCGGCGCTGAAAAGCGATGTCGCCAAGCTTGCCAAGCAATACAGCGCGCTCAAGGCAGAACTCGCGAGCAAATCGCGCGCCGCGCCGAAACGGGCGTCGAGCAAGCCGGCGAAGAAGTCGTCTCCGCCTGCCAAGGCAAGCAAGCCGGCCCAGCCGCGCAAGGCTCCCGTGCTGGTTCAGGCCGAAAGCCCGGTGCAGCCTGCGAGCCGGGCCAGCTCGTCGTAGTCGTCATCATCCCGTTGTTGGAAACGCGACGCGTCCGAAGACCGTGGGTCATCGGACGCGTTGATGCTGCAGAATTTGCGGTGATCGCCGTCAGGCCCTGCGTATGAGTCCGACGACCAGCGATATCACGAGGAACACGACCGCGACCCAAAACAGAAGGCGCGCGCCTTCCATGGCCGTACCCGCGACGCCGCCGAAGCCGAGGAAGGCCGCAACAAGGGCGACGACGAGAAATACGACGGCCCAGTGCAAGAGATTGCCCATGGACTCATGTCTCCATTTCCAGTGAGTGCATTGCTCCATCACAACGTTCATGCGGCAATTTGGTTCCGCCGTTGACGTCCGCGTGGATCGGCGATGGCGCCGGAACTTCGCAGTTTTTCCCGCGTTATTGGGCCACGAAAGAACGCGCCCCCGCGCGAGGAAAAGGAGTTTCGAAATGCGCTACGTTCTGCTGTGGGCCCTGGGAGTTCCGATCTCTGGTCTGATCGTGCTGCATCTGCTTGGGATCATCTGACGCGGATGGCGTGGCGCCCTGCGCCACGGAAACGCCCTGGTCGGAATGCACAATTGACTATCGAGAGCCGGTCCCCTATGGGGGCCGGCTTCTGTTTTTGGGGGCCGGCCTCTGTTTTCGAGCGCGCCCTCATCACGACCAAGGCGGGAGATGAGCAATGAAATTCAGCATAAGCAACGCCTTTTGGGACGGCGTGTTCCGGATGATGTCGATCGTCCTTGTGCCGCTGTCGGTTGCCGGCATGGGCTGGTACTGGACCCAATGGCAGCAGAACGTGAGCGACCTGAAGAGCATGATTGAGCTCGTCACCGACAAGTCGCCCGAGAAGCAGAAGTACGGCATCGCCATGTTCGAGTACCTCGCCAAGAACGGCAAGGTGCCGGTCGAATTCCTGGCCGCTCAGATCGACTACGCGACAACGGCGGAAAACCACGAGCTGCTTCCGATGCTCGAGGTGGCGATCCAGAGCGCCGCCGAGGTCAATCCCAAGGTCGCCGACGCCTACCGCGTCGCGCTTCTGCGCCGCCCGTCGCGCGTCTTCATCCATGTTCCGAGCGACGAGACTTATGCTTGCCTCGAGCGCCTCCGTGACGGCTTCAAGGATGGCGACAAGGCATCAATCTTGTTCCCTGCAGTCAGAAAGTTCCAGGGCTACGCCCAATCCGAACAGGAGCTGCGCTTCTTCCACGCCGACGATAAGGCGCGCGCCGAGCAGATTTCGGGCCTGTTTGGCTCGCTCGGTCTCGATCTCACGGTGAAGGACCTTTCCGCGACGTCGTGGTCACGCACCAATGCATCGAACAGCTATGAGCTTTGGTTCAGCGGCAAGCACCTGCCGTCTCTGTGCCAGCAGGAGGCGGTTGTCACGCAACCCGCAACTGGCACCTTGAAGCAGTAGTCAGCAGTAGTCAGTGGAGTGCGCGCCGATCCGCCGCTCCGTTCGGAACAATCTCGCGCTCGGGATCGAAGGCGATTTCGGCAAGAATAGAGGCCGCCAGCAGCTCTTCCGCGATGGAGCGGCGGAGCGCCGGCAGTGCCTCGTAAAGTCCGCAGCTCTCCGACCAGCGCAGAAGGGCTTCGTAGAGCGTCACCTCATAGCGCTTGAGCGCCAGGAGTGCGGCCGCACAGCCTTCTGTTCCGGCACCACTGGCTTGATCGGCGGTTGATGCGTCCAGCGCCTCGCGCAGCATCGCCGTTGCGGCCCAGCAGGCCTCGCCGCGCGGCTCGAGATAGAGCGAGCGAAAGATGTCCTTGAGCCGCTCCGCCTGACGCTCCGACTGCGCCTCGATGTCCTGCAACGTGGCAACGAGCTCCGGGTCGAGCGCTGGCGACGAGAGGCTCGGCAACGTGACGCGGAGCTGACCCTCGGTATCGTAGATCTGGCGCAAGGCGCGCAGAAAGACGCGTTCGAATGTGTGTGTGCTGGGCATTGCAGTCCTACCGTCTGGCTCTCGGGTTATTGCTGCCATGCGCCAATGCCGGTGTGCCGGGCATGCGACCACGTCAGAAAGTGGGCAAGGTAATGCTCGAACGTGTGCCAGGTGCGGCGCAGCGCGCTTTCATGCTCCGGCTGCTCGGTTTCATCGCGCACCGGATCGTCCGGCAGTCCCTCGGCCATCGCAAACCCGGCCGCGATAGACGCCCGCACGAGCCGATCGGACGGCGCCGTGGTCGTCGCGCGTTGCGAGTCTGTGCTGGGCGTAATGTGCGTCGCCATGGCCGCTCCTCAAGACGTCTGCGTCGCTATTCAATCGACCGGACGGCGAAAGGTTCCAGGTAATCCGGAACTCCTGTGCCCACTTAAGCTTTTATGTGTGTGCACCAGCCCCTATGTTGGTGCGTGGCGGGGCGCGCCGGCGAGAGAAATCCGCAATGAGAAAAATCGACTGGCCACGGTGGCGCACGCTCGCGGCGCGCAGGGAAATGCGTCCTGCGTGGCTGGTCGCGTGCCTCTCGTTTGCGGCGACCGTCCTCTTCTGGGCCTTTGCCCGCGGCGAGGACCAGCTCGCCGCTCAGGCGACTTTCGATGCCATGACGCAGCGGTTCGTGGCCGAGCTCGAGCAGACGGTGACGGGCTATGAGCAGGTGCTGCGGGCGGGCCGTGGCCTTCTGAACACCCGCCTCGAGGTAACCAAGGACGACTGGCGCGAATTCGTCGACTCGCTCGAGCTTGCCGAGAACTACCCCGGCACGCGCGGCGTCGGCTACGCCGTGATGATCGCCCCCAAAGACTTGGAGACCCACGGCGCAGCGATGCGCGCCGTCTATGGGCCGGAATACAAGGTTCACCCTGAGGCTCCCCGCGACATCTACTCGGCGATCATCTTTCTCGAGCCGCAGGACGAAAGAAACAAGCGGGCGCTGGGCTTCGATATGTTCTCGGAGCCCGTGCGAAGGGCGGCGATGGAGCACGCCCGCGACAGCGGCGCGATTGCCGCGACGGGCAAGGTCACTCTCGTGCAGGAGGGGCCGGATACGGGCGATGTGCAGGCCGGAGTTCTCCTCTACCTTCCTGTCTACAGCGACGCTGCGACGCCGGAGGCGGAGGACGAGCGGCGGGCCTCTCTTCGCGGCTTTGTCTACAGCCCCTTGCGCATGGGAGACTTCATCGGCGGCTTGGCAACAGGCTCGCTGGCGAGCCTCGAGGAGCTGATGCGCATCGAGCTGTTCGACGGCGATCCGGAGGTCTCGGGCCAGCTTCTGTTCGACAGCATGCCCGGCGCGGGAAAGACCGAGACCTCCGCCGGAGGCTTCAAGAATATTGCATCCTTCGACCAGAATGGCCGCTCATGGGTGCTCCGCTTCACCGCTCTTCCCAAGTTCGACGCGACCACGAGCTCCTACACAACGTGGATCGTGCTCGCCATTGGCGCGGCGCTGAGCTTCCTCCTGTCGGCACTCGCCGCCTCGCTCGCCTTGCGCCACATCCAGGAGGCCGAGGCCAACACCCAGATGGCCCTCCTCACGCGCGAGCTCAGTCACCGCGTCAAGAACACGCTCGCCATTGTGCAATCCATCGCCAACCGCAGTCTGTCCAACGACCGCACGATCAACGACGGCCGCGAGGTCTTCACCAAGCGCTTGCACGCACTCGCACGTGCCCACACGTTTCTCCTGAACAGCGGCTGGAGCGGCGCGGATTTGAAGGAGCTCGTGATTGCCGAGTTGTCGGCGTTCGGCGCACGCGCCTCCGTTCGCGGCCCCGAGGTGCGGCTCACGCCGCAGATCGCGCAAACGTTTGCTCTCGTGGTCCATGAGCTGGCGACGAACGCCGTCAAGCACGGATCGTTGTCGGTCGACGACGGGCGCGTCATCGTCGCCTGGGAGATCGCCAAGCGCGACAACGGGCAGATCTTCATTTTCAACTGGCGCGAAATGGGCGGCCCCCCGGTATCGGAACCGAAGCGCAACGGCTTCGGCCAGACGCTCCTGCGCCAGGTGCTCGTGCACGGCTCGACGAGCGAGCCCGAGATCGTCTTCGGGGAATCGGGGTTTTCCTACCGCTACGAGGCGCCGCTTTCCGGCATCATGGTTCCCAACGCGGCCGACGAGAGTGAGGACGGCACCGCGAAATCGCCGGCGCTGTGATCAAGGAAAAACGGAACAAAAAAATGCCGGAAGGACGATGCGGTGAAGCATGTCTTCCGGCATTTTCGAGACTGCGCCGACTGCAAGACTGACTAACGCGCAGCCGGCGCGGACGCCTTAGAGACCGTTGCGCTTCGCGAACTCGTCGACCTGACGCTCGGCCTCGTCCTTGGCGATGCCGTAGCGCTCCTGGACCTTGCCGACCCACTGGTCGCGCTTGCCAGCGATCACGTCGAGCTCGTCGTCGGTCAGGTTGCCCCAACGCTCCTTGACCTTGCCCTTGAGCTGCTTCCAATTGCCTTCAATGCGGTCCCAGTTCATGAGATGCTCCTAGCGTTACGTTCCCGTTGTGATTGAGAAATGCATCGCAAGTCGTGGCGGCGATGCTGCCTCTTAAACGCCGCCGCCCGCCAAGAGGTTCCCGCTATTGTCGGATTCGTTGCGGCGCATGGACGCGCTGAGCTGCGCATGCCGCCGCGCGCTCGCGCGTCGTCCCGCTACTGCGTCTCGCTACTGCTCTTGCGCGACCGCCCGCGACCCGCTGCTATTGCGTTTGAGCCGCGCGTTGCTTTCGAAGAACAGCGCCTGGCTGACCACGGCCTTGACCATGCCCGGGATCGAACGGCTTGGTGATGAGGAACGTCGGCTCCGGCCGCTCGCCCGTCAGCAGCCGCTCGGGAAACGCCGTGATGAAGATGACGGGAATATCGAACGACGTCAGGATCTCATTGACCGCGTTCAGGCCGGAGCTGCCGTCGGCAAGCTGGATATCGGCGAGGATGAGCCCTGGACGATGCGCCGAGAAGGCTGCGACGGCCTCGCGATGCGTGCGCGCCGAGCCTGTCACATGGTGGCCGAGCTTCTCGACCACGTCCTTGAGGTCCATGGCGATCAGCGGCTCGTCCTCGATGACCAGGATGTCGGTTGCCACCTGACGCGCGATCTCGCGCCCGATGGTATCGACGAGCTGCTCGACCTCGTCCCGGCTCTTGTTAAGGATGATTGCAACGTCGCCAGGCGAGAAGCCTTCGACCGACATCAGGAGGAAAGCCTGCCGCGCGATCGGCGACAGCGCCTCGAGATTCCTTTCCGCAGCCGAACGCGGCTCGCTGCTCGCGCCCGAAGCCTGAACGACGGCGGATTGCCACGCCTTTAAGAAGCTTTGGAAAAGGGCCAACCGTGGTGAGACGTCTTGCGATATGAGGCTGGGATCGGCGACGATGGCTTCGAGAGTGGCGACGACGTAGGCGTCGCCGAGCTCCTGACTGCCGCTCATCGCCCGTGCAAATCGGCGCAAATACGGCAGATGAGGCGCGATGCTATTGGATATCGACATTGACTGCACCATGTTTGCGGGATTGGATCGGGGAACGGGCCGCTCCGGAATCGCCAGGTGTCACCGTGGGATTGTTACCAGGCTAGGGTGCCGGCATGAATTGATACCCGAAAGTGTTCCTAACGTAGGCATTGCGCACCGAGGGCTCAAGACTGAGGGACGTGAACGGCCATGACTGCATCAGGGTCCGAGAATAACAAGACGGAAGACGAGGCGCCGGGTGATCGGGGGGGCACCGAAGCCGTACCGGCGGTCGATGCAGCAATTCAGGGGCTTTTGGGTCGCAAGCTGCGTGAGAACTACGAGCAGGTGGTCAAGGAGGCCGTTCCCGAGAAATTTCTGAATTTGCTCGACGAGCTCAAGAAGAAGGAAAAAACCGGCAAGAAGGATGGTGGGTCGTAACGATGGCTGATCCGGACTTCGAAAAATCGCTCGTTGATGCCATCCCGCGGCTCAGAGCCTTCGCGCGCTCGTTCACCAACGACGCCGCGCGCGCCGACGATCTCGTCCAGGAGACGCTCGTCAAGGCCTGGAACAGCATGGATAGTTTCGCGCCCGGCACCAATTTCCGCGCCTGGCTGTTCACCATCCTGCGCAACATCTATTTCTCGCAGCACCGCAAGCTGCGCCGCGAGGTCGACGACCCCGACGAAGTGCATCAGAGCTCGCTCGCGGTCCTTCCCGAGCAGTATGGTCATCTCGATCTCGCCGACTTTCGCATCGCTCTGACCAAGCTTCCACCCGATCAGTGCGAGGCGCTGCTGCTCGTCGGCGCGGAAGGATTCTCGTACGAAGAGGCCGCCGAGATTTGCGGCTGCGCCGTGGGCACCATCAAGAGCCGCGTCAATCGCGCCCGCACGCGGCTCGCTGAATTGCTCGGCGTCAAGGATGCCGGCGAGTTCGGCCACGACCCCGCGCTCGCGCCCCTCGTCATGAAATAGTTCCACGAGACGCCCCGGGCTTTTTCGTTGCCGGTGGCCGCTTGAGCGCGGCCGCGGCCGATGTGTCGTGCTGGAACACAAACACGCCACAGGCGTTCCTCCCGCGAGCAGGCAGATCCGTCTGCTTGGAAGGGGACACGAAGTTCTGCCCGGTAGCCGCATGGCTGATGTGGTGCCGCCCCTGACATCATCTTGTGAAATCTATAGGGAGTTTATCGCATGAAATCGAAACTGCTTTCGGGAGTGGCTATTCCCGCAGCTTCTTGCGTTCGGCACGCTGACGGCTGTCGCGCAGGAGACGTCACCGCCCGCACCCGCTCCGGCCGAGAGGATGGCGCCGCCGACCGCGCCCTCCGCCGAGCCGTCCGTTGCTCCGCCGGCTGCGCCGAGCGAGGATAAGATGGCCGCACCCTCTGCACCGGATGCAACCGCGGCTGCGCCCGGTGCTTATGCCTCCGAGCAGACGGCGGACGAGTGGCGCTCGACCAAGCTCGTTGGCCTCAACGTCTACAATGCCAGCGACGAGAAGATCGGTGACATCAACGATCTGATCCTCGGCTCCGACGGCAAGATCTCGTCTGCCGTTATCGGTGTCGGCGGCTTCCTCGGCATGGGCGAGAAACTCGTCGCCGTCCCGTTCAGCGACCTGAAGTTCAGCCGCGATGCCAACGGCAACATTCGCGTCTCGCTCGCGAGCACGAAGGAAGCGCTCGAGAAGGCGCCCGACTTCAAGTACGCCACCGAGAAGCGCAGCTAACAGCTCTTCACGGACAAATGAACGAGGGGAGCGCCCGGCGCTCCCCTCATTTTGCGTGCCCCGATCCGTACATGCTACGAAGGCGCACGGGAACCGCCGCGGGGCCTATGCGTTTTAGCTGCGCAGGGCGGCGACCGCTCGGCCGCGCGAAGCCGCAGGTGACAGGACATGACCGACATCAAGCCCGAAGCCCCCCTCGCCAAGACGCCTCTCACCGATCCGGAGCTTGAGTATGGTAGCCCCTTTGCGCTTGCCTGCGACGCCATGCTGAGCCGGGATCGCAAGCTCGAGCTGCTGGATCGTTGGGAGTTCATGGTCAATGCGCGTCTTTCGGCGGGCGACGAGGGCATGCCTGTGACGGCACAGCGCGAGGGCCGCGACAGCGAGCTGATCCGCGCCATCGGCGCCGCGCGCCAATCCCTGATCAGCAACTGAGACCCATCGCGGCCCGCGAGCGTCGCTCCGTCTTAGACCGGGTGAACCAGGGCAAGCACGAGCAGGATGGCCAGGAGCGCTCCGACGATGCTCGAGGGCCCGTAGCCCCAGGACCGGCTGTAGGGCCAGGCGGGGACCGATCCGAGCAGCACCACCACCAGAATGGCAATCAGGAGCGTCGTCAGATTCATGGCGGCCCTGCTACGTTGAAGCGCCGCCGAAATCGGACGTCCCCGTGTCAGCTTGGAAGGCGCGTGTCAGATAGCAACATGATGGCTCGTGCATCCGTTCCCGCGGCGGCGACAAAAAATGGGGCGGTCAAGACTGATTGTCGTCGCTGCCCTTGAGGGCAAGCTTATCGAGCAATGCGCGGATCCTGGGTGGCAGCTGCTCGCTTACAATTCTTCCGTGCTCGTGTCGCAAACGTGCGCCGAGCCCGTCCCGCTCTCTCGCATCGAGAGCCGGCCGCTGATCGCCGTTGGTTTTCGGATCGCCCGCACCGGAATTGTCATTTCTTATCATGTTTTCTTCTTAGAGGTGATTAGTTGTTGTTGGAGCGATACCTCACGCAGCGATTGCACAATTGCGAAGACCCCGCAGGGCGCCGACCCTAGTCCCGTGAGGTAGGGCACCCTCTGTGCCAAACCCTTGAGCTAGAGAAAAGTTCCGCCTCTCGGAACCATTCAGCGTGAGCGGCGTTAAAGGGGCCTTGGGGGCACGGCTGTAGACCGGGCCGTAACGAAGGGAGCACTCCATGCCGCTAGCAGAAACGATTGCGCCGCATCTGCCTTATTTGCGCCGCTTCGCCCGCGCGCTCACCGGGAGTCAGGAGAGCGGCGACGCCTACGTCGTTGCCGTCCTCGAATCGCTGATCGAGGATCCTGCGAGCTTCCCCGCCGACCAGCAGCCCCGCGTTGGGCTCTATCGCTGCTTCCTCAAGGTTTGGAATTCCGTCGCCCTCAACAATGTTCCGGCCTCGGATTTGAAGAGCCGCGCCGACCACAGCCTGGAGGCCATCACGCCGCGCGCGCGCCAAGCCTTCCTTCTCGCCTCCCTCGAGGGCTTCACCTCCTCGCAGACGGCGGATATCCTCGAATGCAGCAAGGACGAGGTGACGAGCCTCATCCACCAGGCCGGCGAGGAGATCGCGGAGCAGACCGCCACCCAGGTTCTCATCATCGAGGACGAGCCGCTGATCTCCATGGACCTCGAGACCCTCGTCAAGGGTCTTGGACATCAGGTGTCCGGCGTCGCCCGCACGCATCGCGAGGCGATCTCCGAGGTGAGGAAGACGAAACCCGGATTGGTGCTGGCCGACATCCACCTCGCCGACGGCAGCTCCGGCCTCGAGGCCGTAAACGAGATCCTGCTCGGCTTCGACGTTCCCGTCATCTTCATCACCGCCTTCCCCGAGCGCCTGCTGACCGGCGAGCGCCCCGAGCCGACCTTCCTCATCACCAAGCCGTTCGAGGCCAACACGGTTCGCGCACTCATCAGCCAGGCGCTTTTCTTCGGCACCTGCGCCCGCGTTCCGGGCACGGAGACTTCGGCACGAGCACAGAAGAGCGCCGCAGGGCGTAGCGCGGCTGCGGGCTGAGCCAGGCGCTGCCCGGTAGCGGTCGGAACGCGCATCTGAAAGAATAAGAAACGATGGCGCGTACGAAGGCGACTGGAGCCTCTCGAAAAGGAAACGGCAAGCGCGGGCAATCCTTGGCATCGCGCGGCGAGACGCGTCCGCCCACTGTGACGCCCTGCGAGAGCTGCCCGCTCCGCCTTCTCACGTCCTTCCGGCCGTTTGAATCGGAAGAGCTCGCGTTCGTGAAGTCCCTGAAGTCGGGCGAGCTCGTCGCCGAAGCCGGAACGACGATCCTCCTCGACGGCAGCAACAGCCCCCACTTGTTCACGGTGCTCTCGGGCTGGGCGGTGCGCTACAAGCTCCTGGCGGAAGGGCGACGTCAGGTCCTGAATTTCGCGCTCCCCGGCGACCTGCTCGGCCTGCAGGCGTCCCTCCTCAAGGAGATGCAGCACTCGGTCGATGCGCTCACCGATGTGCGCCTCTGCGTCTTCCCGCGCCAGCGCATCTGGGAGCTGTTCAAGGGCTATCCGGGGCTCGCCTTCGACCTGACCTGGCTCGCCTCGCGCGAGGAATCGATCCTGGCTGAGCATCTCGCGAGCGTGGGCCAGCGCTCGGCCTACGGCCGCATCGCCTACATGATCCTGCATCTCTTCGATCGCGCGCGCCGGTCGGGGCTCGTGCGCGGCAACAAGCTCGTCCTGCCCGTCACGCAGCAGGATCTGGCCGACGCCATGGGCCTCTCGATCGTGCACACGAACAAGACGCTGAAGCGCCTGCGCGCCACCGGCTGGATCGGCTGGACACGCCAGGATCTCACGATACGTGACGAGGGGCGCCTCAGAGAGCTCGCCGAATACGAGTCCGTGGACAAAGCGCCGCGGCCGTTTATTTGACGGAAGACTAGAACTCGCCACTGTAAAAGACCGCGTAAAGCAGAACGCCGGCCCCGATGGCGAGCAGGAGCGATGTGACGAGCACGCGGAAATTGAGCTTCCGCGGCGAGGCCTGTCTCGCTTCCGACGTCGTCAAGACTTGGGGATCTTCGTGTGACATGGGACCTCTCTCAAGTAGGGATGGACCAATGCGCGAGCCTTACTCGCCCTCGAGCGCCCAGCACGCGAACCATGAGGCACCCGCGCCCAGAATCAAGGAAGCCACTACAAAAACCGTCGTGAGCGTTGCTGCGTCGATCATTGCGTTTCTCCCGGTAATCTGTCCGGTTTTGAAACGCTTGAATGCGGCCGAGGTTCCAGACGCCCAGTGACGGGTGTGGAAAAGTCAGCTCTCTCGCGATCGCGCCGGCCGGCCGCCAGTCGTCGGCTCGCCGTCGAGCAGCTGCCGCACCTTCCGTGCGAGATCCTGCTGCGTATAGGGCTTGTTCAAGAGATGCACGTGCGGGTCGAGGCGGCCGTGGTGGACGATGGCGTTGCGCGTGTAGCCCGTCGTGAAGAGCACAGGCAGGTCGGGGAATTTCTCCGTGATCTTGTCGGCGAGCACACGTCCGCTCATTCCGCCCGGCAGAACCACGTCGGTGAACAGAAGATCGATTTTGGCCCCGTTCTTGATCTGCTCGAGGGCGGAGGCGGCGTCGGCGGCCTCGTAGACCTCGTACCCGAGATCCTTGAGCGACGCGCCAGCGTAGTCGCGCACGCCGTCGTTGTCCTCGACCACCAGCACGGCCTCGCCATTCTGCGCCCGCGCTGCCGCCCCGCGCTGCACCGGCGCAGGCGCCGGCGCCGATGCGACCTTCGTCTCGTCCATCAGGCGCGGCAGGTAGATTTTGACGGTCGTGCCGTGGCCCACTTCGCTGTAGATGCGAATATGTCCGCCCGTCTGCTTGACGAACCCGTGCACCATCGCGAGCCCCAGACCCGAGCCCTTGCCGGTTTCCTTGGTCGTGAAGAACGGCTCGAAAACCTTTTGCAGCACGTCCGTCGTGATGCCAGTTCCGGTATCCGTCACACTGAGCAGGACGAACTGTCCCGGCTCGAGGTCGCCGAAGCGTGCAGTGTAGGCCTCGTCGAGATACGTGTTGGCGGTCTCGATGGTGAGGCTCCCGCCTTCGGGCATCGCGTCGCGCGCATTGACGGCGAGATTGATGATGGCGTTCTCGAGCTGATTGGCGTCGACCAGCGTCTGCCACAGACCGCCGGCGAGGACGGTTTCGAAATTGACTGTCTCGCCGAGTGTGCGCCGCAGAAGCTCCGACATCCCGGCAACGAGCTTGTTGATGTCGAGCCGCACCGGGTCGAGAGCCTGGCGCCGCGAGAACGCAAGCAGCCTTTGCGTGAGCTGTGCGGCGCTGCGGGCGCCCTGCATCGCGAGTCTCCACCGGCCGGGAGAGAACCTCCGCAAGCTCCGTCGCGTCCCTATCGGGCTTGGCCGCCGCGATCCGGCGCCCGATCGTGTCGAGGTTGCCCATGATGATGGTGAGGAGATTGTTGAAGTCGTGCGCGATGCCGCCGGAGAGCTGCCCCACGGCCTCGATCTTCTGCGCCTGGCGCAGCGTATCCTCGGTCGCTTTTCTGAGCTTGCCCTCCGCTTCGAGCTCGCTGCGTCCGCTGACGCAGCCTCTCGATGTAGTGGCGCGCTGAGCTGGCGACGAGAAGGCCAAGCGCCGCCGCTGTGGCAAGAGTGAAACCGATGAGAGCGAGCAGCCAGCGCCGAATGCTGTCTGCGCTGGCCTGACGTTCCGAAAGCAGCGAGAGCTCGGTCTGCATGAAATCCGCGATCTGCGTCCTGAGCGCCTCCATGGCGTCCTTGCCCTCGCCGGCTTTGACGGTCGCGATGGCCTCGCCACGCTGGCCCCGCTTTGCCAGACCAAGGGTCCGATCGAGGATCGACAGCCGCTTTTCGAGGGTAAGCTCGATGGCGCTCAACTTTGCCAGCTGGCTTGGATTGTCGAGGGTCTGGCTGCGAAGCCGCTCCAGCGTGCTGGGAATCGCGGCGACCGCTCTTGTGTAGGGCTCGAGGTAGTCCGGATCTTCCGTGAGCAGATAGCCGCGCTGGCCGATCTCGGCATCCTGCACGGCGCTCATGAGCTCGCGCGCGACCTGTCGCACCTCGATCGTGTGCGCGACCCAACGGCTCGCCTCTCCGGCGCGGGTTGCCATCAGCGCGGAGGCGAAGCCGGCCAACAGCAGCAGGCCGAACGTCAAGGCGAGGAGGACCTGCAGAACGGGTGCAAGCCGATCGCCGTCGTCAATTTTGAGAAGCCGGGAGAGGGTCGTCCTGAGCCGTGCCAAGGGCATGTTTCGAAAGCCTGAATTCGCCGCTGCATTGGCTCTTAGCATGTCTCGGCGGCTCGCATCAGGGGAACGAAAGCCATATGCTTTTTATTAATGAAGGCGGCCGCTTTCTGTGCTCATCTGCTTCCAATGCGCCATAGGAGGCGCGAGTGCGAGTTCAGGTATGCTTCAGGCGCGAGTTGTTTCTGCGGAAATGCCAAAGATATTGGTCGTCGACGACGAGCCGCTCATCGCCATGATGATTGCGGACTGGCTGGCAGAGCAGGGTCTCGAGACCTTGGGCCCGGCGCACTCGGTGGCCCAGGCCTTGGCACTTCTCGAGAGCGAGGCGGCGGACGCGGCCATACTCGACATCTCGCTCGGCAACGACGATAGCTATGAGGTCGCCGAGGCTCTGTCGGCAAGGAACATCCCGTTTGCATTTGCCACCGGCCACGGCGCCGATGCGCTGGCAGAGCACTATACCGATGTCGTAACGGTATCGAAGCCCTTCGATTTCGAGATTGTGCGCTCCGTCGTCGCCAAGCTCCTCGAGGGATCGCCGAGCGCCTGAGACCGAGCGCCTTAGACGGCGACATTCGGACGCGTTCAAGCTCCCCCCAACGTGTGCGCCGCAATAAAAATCCCGGAACCGCTCTATCAATTCAGCGTTCACGTTCGACGACGAGAAACGCTGGAGCTGATTGATGAGATTGTGGCTACTGATGGCACTGATCGGCGCAGTTTCCCTGGGAGGCTGTGACCGCACCGCGGATACGGAAAAATTTCTCACCACTGCCGCGACCGCAGGTCAGTTCGAAATCGAGGCAAGCCGGATCGCCGCGAGCAAGGCGACCAATCATGACGTCAAGGCGTTTGCCGAGCAGATGATCTCCGATCATGAAATCGCCGCGCAGAAGCTGAGCACAGCAGCAATCGAGAGCGGACGCATGCCGCCCCAGGCCGGGATGCATGATCGGCAAACGCGCAAGCTCGAAGAGCTGAGAACTCGCCTCCGGACAGGACTTCGACAAGCTCTATGTCGAGCAGCAGCTCGAAGCCCACGAGGAGGCGGTTGCGCTCTTCTCCGATTACACGAATGCGAATGGCGACGACGGACCGATTGCCCGCTTCGCGCGCGAGACGCTCCCGACACTCGAGACGCACTTGAGCCACGTTCGCGGCCTCAAGGCGACGCCCATGACCTGATTTTACGCGAGTTACGGCAGCGGGGTACGGCAGCGCGGTCGAAAGCAAATCGTCGGCGCTGCCGTCAACTTCGCACCATCTTGGCCTAGTTGCTCTTGCCCTTAGCTTTCGTAGGCTTGCGCCTGTTGGTGAACCGCGCATTGCCGAGGCCGGTGCCGATGGTAAGCGCACCCCATCGCTCGAACGCCCCCATCACCGGCAGCTCGCTCAACCCTTGAACGACTGCGTCGTTGTGAATGACGACGGCCGTCTCGTGCTTGCCGATCTCGCCGATCTCTCGGCGAATGCAGTCCGACAAATTGAACCGGCTGCTCTCCCAGTTGCCAGGCAGGTTCTGCGCGCCGGTCTCGATCGAGCCGTCCTCGCGAATGCGGCCCGGGCAGCCGATGCCGACCACCGGCGCCAGGCTGAGCTTGGCTTTCGAGCATTCCTTGATCAGATCCTTGAGCATGTCGATCAGGCGGTCGACCGCTTCGTCGCGCTTGGTTTTCTCGTCCCCGTGACGCCACAGCTCCGACTTCCAGACCTTGGCCTTGGCGAGCTCGGCGGATTTCTTGAGGTTGGTCTCGACCACGCCTGCGCGAATGTTGGTCCCGCCGATATCGACGGCGAGTATTCCGTCGAACCCCTCGAGCATCCACGATGGCATCAGGTGCGCCGCGCCGATGAGGCCCGCCTCGTCCGGATGATTGCGGATGAGCTCGATCTCGATCGGCTGGCCGTCGGCCTTGAGCATGACTTCCGTGCGCCCGATGGCAAGCTCGCCCACCCGGCTCGCGCGAAAGCCGCCGCCGACGACGATGCACTCCGTGTCCCGCCAGGATGGCGTCTTGAGAAAACGGCGGATGACCGCCGTCAGCTCGCCGGCAAATTCCTCGACCGCGCTGTGGATCACGCCGGCCACCTCGGGCTCGCCGTCGGCGAGGAGCGCGTCGAGCTTCTTCTTGCTGATGTCCTCCGTAGGCGTATCGCCGAGCGGATCCTCTCCGAGCTTGCGCAGCGGCTCGCGCCATTTGTCGACGATCGCTTGGAAGGCCGACTTGCTCGCCCGGTCGCCGATAAACCCGTCCTCGTCGCGGATCTCGAGGTTGTAGCTGTCGACCTCGACACTGGGCAGCACCTTGGCGCCGTGCGCGTTGAGCACCGGCAGTTTGCTCGTTTGTTCGCTCATGAGGGTCCTAAGCAGGGCGCGCCCCTGGCCAGGGCTGCCGGGACATAACGCGAACCGGGCAAAAAAGATCCAGGAACCAAGGCCGCGGCCCCTGCGTTCTACAAGACGGCTTTGGTGTTTGCGTCTGGCAGGAGCTCATGGCAGTTCGCCGTCCGCGTTCGTATTGGAAGGGCTTTCTTCGCCTGTCGCTGGTGTCGATCGCCGTCGAGCTTTACGCGGCGACGTCGAGCGCCAGCCACCTTGCCCTGCATCAGATTCACAAGCCCTCGGGCAAGCGCATCCGCTACGACAAGATCGTCCCCGGCATCGGTCCCGTGAAGATGGAGGACATCGTCAAGGGCTTCGAGGTCGCCGACGACACCTACGTCATCCTCGAGCCCGACGAGCTGGACGAGGTCAAGCTCGAGAGCAAGCGGACGATCGATCTCGTGCAGTTCGTCGACCACTGCGAGATCGATCCCGAGATTCTATGAGCGCCCGTACTATCTCGTCCCCGAAGGCGACGTCTCGACCGAGGGGTTCCTCGTCATCCGTGCCGCCCTCGAGGGTGCCAAGAAGGTCGGTCTCGGCCAGATGACCATGCGCGGCCGCGAGTATCTCGTAGCGGTGAAGCCCTGCGGGCGCGGCCTCCTGCTCGAGACCCTTCGCTATGCCGACGAGGTGCGCTCGAGCGAGGAGTTTTTCGACGATCTCCCCGCGCCTCGCCTCGACAAGGAGATGGTGACGCTTGCGGGCGAGCTGATCGAGAGGAAGTCCAAGCCCTTCGACGCCGCCCGCTTCAAGGACAGCTATGCCGATGCCCTGGCCGAGCTCGTCGCGCGCAAGCGCAAAGGCAAGAAGATCGTGACCACCGACGACGACGACAGTCGTCGTCAGTCGGGCAACGTAATCAACCTCATGGAAGCGCTGAAGAAGAGCGTCGGCGGTCGCAGCAAGGCGGCTGGAGCCGGCAGTAAACGGCGATCGCAGAAGTCGGAGGGGCGCAAGCGGCGCGCGTAAAGGCGTCGCCGAACAACGGCCCGAACAACGGAAGGTCAAGCCGTGTCGCGCAGCACAACACCGCTCGACGTCTATCGCGAGAAGCGGGACTTCACTCGAACGGACGAGCCCGCCGGCCGCGACGACGACAAGTCAGCCGCTGACGGTGGCCGCTTCGTGGTGCAGAAGCACGACGCCCGCCGCCTCCACTTCGATTTCCGCCTCGAGCTCGACGGCGTCCTGAAGAGCTGGGCGGTGACGCGCGGTCCGAGCCTCGATCCCGCCGACAAGCGCCTCGCCGTGCGCACAGAGGATCATCCCGTCGAGTACCAGAGCTTTGAGGGCACGATCCCGAAAGGCGAATACGGCGGTGGCACGGTCATGCTGTGGGACCGCGGCCGCTGGCAGCCGCGCGGCGATCCGCGCCAGGGGCTCGAGCACGGCGTGCTCAAATTCGATCTCGACGGCGAGCGCTTGAAAGGCGGCTTTGCCCTCGTGCGCCTCGGCAGCAAGGCCCGCGAGACGCGCGAGAACTGGCTCTTGATCAAGGAGCGCGATGCCCACGCCGAGCGCAATCGCGATGCCGTCGAGCTCTGGAACAGGAGCATCGCGTCCGGGGGGAGCATGGGCGACATTGCCGCGAACAAGCCCGCGCCAGCGAAACGCGGTCGCAGGACGGCGCGGCGGTCCAAATCCAAATTGCTGGACGCCGATGACGATAAGGAGCCCGGGCGACGGGCTCGATCAAACCTAATTGCCTATACCGAACGAACTTCAGACGGCGTCCTGAGGCATCCGAGCTTTCTCGGCCTGCGCGAGGACAAGCGCGCGACGGAGGTCCGCATGAACGCTCAGTTCCGCAATGGCGAGCAGCGCGAAGACAAACCCCGCGAGAAAGCCGAGATCGCCGGCGTCAAGCTCACGCATCCCGACAAGATCCTCTTCCCTGCGGCGAACGTCAGCAAGGAAGGCCTCGCGTCCTATCTCGCGGCCGTCTCTGACCGGATGCTGCCGCATATTCGCAACCGTCCGTTAAGCCTCGTCCGCTGCCCGGACGGCGCGGCGGCGCAGTGCTTCTTTCAGAAGCATCGCACGCGCGGCATGCCGGCCGAGCTGCGCGGTGTGACCATCAAGCAGGGCGACGGGGAGAGCGCGAGCTACATGACGATCCAATCGCGCGCCGGGCTCGTTGCGGCCGCCCAGATTGGCACGCTCGAGCTACACATCTGGGGCTCGCGCGCCGATCAGATCGAGCGCCCCGACCGGCTCGTCTTCGATCTCGACCCTGACGAGAGCCTTTCCTTCGCCGACGTCCGTCTCGCCGCAACCGTTGTGCGGGCGTTGCTTGCGAGCGCCGACCTGGAAAGCTTCCCGCTGGTGACCGGCGGCAAAGGTATTCACGTCGTCGTCCCGCTCGAGCGCCGCCACGACTGGGACGACGTAAAGGTCTTCGCCAAAGCCTTCGCGACGAAGCTCGCCGAGGCCGAGCCGGATCGCTTTGTGGCGACCATGTCGAAGGCGCGGCGCAAGGGGCGCATTTTCATCGATTGGCTGCGCAACGAGCGCGGCGCCACCGCGATTGCGCCCTACTCGGTGCGGGCAAAACCGCACGCGCCGGTCGCCATGCCGGTCTCATGGGGCGGGCTGGCGAAAGATCGAGCGCGCCGACACCTTCACGCTTCCCGCGGCACTGGGCGTGATCGAGAAGACGGACGATCCGTGGAAGGGCTACTTTGAGACGCGCCAGCGCATCTCCCCGGCCGCGCGCCGTTTCTTTGCCGGCGACTGACAGGCGCGCCGGCGTTGCTAGCGTCCTCGCTTCGCGGGCGATTTCTTGGCGGGCAGGCGCTTTCGTTTCGTCTTGGCGAAATCCTTGAGCTGCTTGGCCGACATCGACTCGTACATCGATCGCGATGCGCCCCTGAGCTTGGATTTGGCGGTCTCGCCGCGCTTGGCGGCAAGCGCCGCACCGGCGGCGCGCTGCTGAGCTTTCGATTTCGCAGGCATCGGAGAATCTCCTTACAACTATGCGCTAACCGCATGACAGCGGCGATTGTTCCGGAACCAAGTCATCGTTTCGTCGCTTTTGCTCTGCAACACGAGGCACTCCGAACCACAGCGAAAGAGGTGCGCGAACGATGCGGCAAATCGTTCAGGCCGCCTTCCCTTGGGGAGCGGCAATCTTCGTCTTGACGTTGGGGCAGCTCGCGATCGGCGCGAGCGCGGCCGATGCTGCAACGAGTAGCGGCTGCCTGGCTGCAAACCGCGGCGGTATGAACGGCACCATCACGCCGGCGCAAGGCAGCATGCGCGAGGTCACGCTCGACGCGGGCGACGTCCTCAGCATCGCGATCACGACAGAGAAATCGGCTTCGGTCGTTCTCGTTGGCGGTGCCGGCGCGCCGCGAACGCTCTATTCCGGCCCCGCCACGACCTCCGTCGTTTTTTCGGCCAACGCGGCGAGCTCGTATGCGTTTCAGTTTACGGCAGACACCGCGGCAGCGACCGTGCGCGTCCGGTGCGCTTCCGTCGAGGACGCCGCCGCCCGCAGCGCCTTTCTTTCCCGCCGCAACGATCTTCTGACCGGTCAGGAGCCCGATCGCATTCGCATCGACAGGCCCAACGCGCCTCTGCCGGCGCCGGCACAGCCTCCGAGCGATCTCGACAGCCTCGGCAAGCCCAAGCCGGCCTCTGTCTCGATCAGCGTCAGCGAGCTCGCCGCCGCCGCCAATCCCGGCGCAAAGACCGAGCCGTCGATCCTCGACTTCTGGCTCGAGGGCCGCGTTCTGCCATACGAGACCGCGGATATTGCCGGCGCGCCTACGGAGGGAAATCTCGGCGTCATGTACGTCGGCAGCAAATACATGGTCGGCCCCGATATCATGATCGGTGCTCTGGCCCAATTGGACCGCGCCGACGAAATCGGGGAGCAGGGCAAGTAAAGAGGTGTCGGCCGGAGGCTGGATGGCCGGACCTTACGCCAGCGTGCGCTTCGGCCCCGGCGTGATCTTCGACGGCCGCATGGCCTGGGGCGAGACCGAAAGCGGCCTGAGCGGTCTCACCGTCGATTCCGAGACCATGGATCGGCGCATGATGCGCGGCACGCTGCGGGGAACGCGCCAGATCGGCGCCTGGACGCTGGCCCCGAGCGTGGGGGTTTCTTATCTCGAGGACACGCCGCGCACGCACACGGCGGCCACGTCCGCGGAGCCGCAATCTCTGACGCCTGCCGGACAAGGCCGCATCGATGTCATGCCCGAGGTCAAGCGCCGCTTCGACGTCGACAGCGAGACGTTCATCGAGCCGCGCGCAGCCGTTGGCGGCTTCCTGTCATTCGACGACTTCTCGAAGATCAATCCCGCGGCCGTCAACGCCGCGCCTGAGATGCACATGAAGGCCGAGGCGGGCGTGGCCGTCGGCGTCAAGGATGGAATAAATCTCGAGGCGAAAGGCGGTGTCGAGAGCGGTGGCGAGGCTCAGCCCGACAACTGGATGGGACGGTTCCAGCTCAACGTCCCACTCAACAAATAGGATGGCCGCCGAAAGGCCTAGCGGCTCGGCGGGGCGCGGCGCGCTTCCGTCTCGCCGAGTCCAAATCGCGCGCCGCCGCTCGGTGGCGTGACAGACGCGTTCTGCGGCGCCGGAGTGTCAGTGCGCGAGCCGGCGCGGGCTGCGACGAACGTATCAGGCAGCGTCGGCAGCCCGTAGAGCTGAGCCGCTCCCGCCGCATCGCCGGGCCTGAGCCCCCGCTCCCGCTCGACATAGCGATAGGACATGAGCTGTCCTTCGGCGCTCGGATGATCGAGGCCGATGGCGTGGCCGATCTCGTGCGCGATCGTATAGCGCAGATCATAGACCTCGAGGTTTCCGTCGAAGCCGATCTTCCAGCGCGTCTCGGGATTGAGACAGATGAGCGACTGAGAGATCCCGCTGACGCCCGCCCCCGCGCTGCCATGCGGCGTGACGTTGGTGAAGGCCCGCCCGCGCGGCTCTGCCTCGGCGCCGATCAGGATGCCGGCCTCGTCAACGCTTTCAGTCTCGCGGAATTCGATATTCGCCGCCGCTTGCCACATATCGAACGCGGCACGCACCTCGTGACGAAATGCGGAATGGTTCACGTTCGAGCGATCGAGCGCTGCGGCAGGCGGCAGCATTTTGCTGCAGTTACGCGCGCCCTTGAATTCAGCGGGCCGCGTCAGAAATGCATAGGTGACGGTTGTGCGCTCGCGCCCCTGCGGGATCACCCAGCGGACCGTGCTGCCGTCGAGCACGAGCAGGCGAAACTCGGGATCGGGCCTCTGTGCGTCCCCCGCGTGCGCAATCGCGCAGGCCGCGAACGGCAGCGCGAGACTTGCTGCAAAGATAACCCCTCTCAACGGTCTCCTGCTCCCCGAGACTTACCGTTGCCGATTGAACCGATGATGTCGTTAGAGCATCCGAGAGCTGGAGGGTCAACCCGGCGAGAATCGCCGGGATGTGGACGATCGCAGCAGCGAATGTGTCGAAAGGGTGATTTCTCTGCCCGTGATGTGACGCTCTTGATCGGAACCATTCATGCAAGACGACGTTCCTTCCTCAAGGATCGCGTGTCGGGGTGATGCGACCAAGAGGAGATGTTGATGCGATCACTAGGGACGTTGCTTTCTACTGCTGGGTTCGCGGCGCTGGCTGCTTTCGCCACCACGGCCTCGGCGAACGCGGCTTCGCTCGGCGCGGTCAAGTCCGCCGTGAGCGACACCGCGGGTCAGGTGCAGACGGTCGACTATCGCGGCGGCTATCGTCACTGCCATTGGAACCACGGTCGCAAATGGTGCCACGGCGGCGTGAGCCGCTATGACGGCTACCGCCGTCCGGGCGTCTATTTGCGCTTCGGTTTCGGCGGTGACCGCTATCGCAATCATCGCCGCTATTGGCGCTAGTCGATCCGCTGCATCGATTGGAGTGCCCCGGCCTGCAAAGCGGGCCGGGGTTCATCAGTTAGAGCAGGAGGAGACGCCGATGTTGAGAAGCGAGATCGGATACGCTGCGGCGCTTGCAACGCTCATGCTCAGCCAGGCGGCATGGGCTCAGAAGACGGAATCCAATCAGCCGCCTGCGAACCTGGGCAATCTGACTTGCACGCTCGGAGAGAAGGTCGAGCAGGAGACCGCAGCCGGACGCGCTCAATCGGTCCTTTGCGTCTTCCACTCGAGCGCGGCGAACACAGAAGAGCTTTACGTCGGTACAGTGTACTTCAGCGGGCCTGAAGCAAGTCAGGGTGACCTTGCGCTATCCTGGATCGTCAAGGGTCCCGCAGAAGCGACCGCCGTTCCCGGCGGTCTCGAGCAGAGCTATACGGCTCAGGGTGGCGGCGGTGGCGATCCCGAGAATTCCGCCCCGCTCGTCGGCAAGCAGTCGGAAGCAATCGCGCTCCACCCGCTGGCGTTGCCGGCCGACGAAGTGACCGACAAGAAGACCGCCGCGGCACGGAAAATAGCCGTCCTCGAGCTGAGGCTCAAAACGACGGTGACCTAGCTCAAATCGCGTGGCCGTCCGCCGTTCGTCGCGCCAGCGCTTCGAGCCACTGCAAAACGGATTGAGGATCTTCGAAATCGGATCGCGACGCGTCGAAGTTCTCGCCGCCGACCCTGAGAGCAAACCCGTTGAGGCGCTCTGCTGCCGAGAATGCGGGCTCGTCGCCGACGTCATCCCCGATCATGACCGGCACGCGATCCTTGAACGGCGCCTCGGCCGCGAGCATCGAGATGGCGGTGCCTTTCGAGTATCCCTTCGGAATGACCTCGAAAACCTTGCGCCCCGGCCAGATGTCGAACTTGCCGGGATTGAGCACGTGAAATTGCTGGAGGTCGGCTGCGATCGCGGACTCGGCTTCGGGGGCGCGACGATAGTGGATCGCAAGCCCGGATCCCTTGGGCTCGGCGAAAGCACCCGGGGCACGGCCGGCAAGTTGCTGCAAGGTTTGGACGACGTCGTCCGAGAGATCGGCCGTCATGCGTTCCACGGGACCCGACGCCGAAAGCCGCAGCTCCGCGCCATGGACACCCGAAGCAGCCAATCGAAGCGGCGCTAGAATGTGGTCGACTTCCGTGATCCGGCGACCGGTGACGATCGCAAGCGCGCCGCCCAGTCCATTGGCAAGCCGACGCAGGAGATCGACCAGGCCGCCCGGCACGACGACGCTCTCCGGCGTCGCCGCGAGGTCGAGCAGTGTCCCGTCCATGTCCAGGAAGAGTGCGATCTTGCGGGGATTGCCGAGCGCGAACCGCGTACAGTGTGCGAGGCGGGATTTCCTCGGTGACGCATTCTCCGTCACCGCCATCCCGGCCTCATGAGCCAAAATTTCATGGCGCACGAAGGAGTATCGTGCTCGCTCGGTATCATCCCTGTCGTCCATGTTATGAATATAAGCCCTCGGATATGGCCTTAAAGCGGCCAGTTCATGACATTTAGCCGCTCTGTGGATTTCCCGATCTGTGCCTCGAGCTCTTTGCGCCGCATGAGGCCCGTCTGCGTATCGACGTGGGTGAGGACGGCCGCCGCATTGATCGATGCTGCACGCAGCGCAGTCTCGGGCGATTGCCCAGCGGCCACGAACGCGGCATACGTCGTCGCAAATGCGTCGCCCGCGCCGGCCGTGCCCGCTACGACGGCCTCGACGGCGGGGCAAAAGTAAATGTGCGCGTTCGTAGCGGCGAAGGCGCCCGCGCTGCCGTCCGTCAACAGCACGTGGCGCGGCCCGAGATCGAGCAACGCGCCGAGGAACGTGCGAAGCCCCATCTCGAAGCCACCGCCTACGAGCCCGCGCACGGCGAGACGCGGCGGCTGCTCGCCGGGAGCAAATGGCAGCGCCGCTCCTCCTTCGCCGAATTTCGACACCAACGCCGTGACGAGCGCGTCGGCTTCCTTGCGGTTGAGCGCCAGGATATCGAGCGACTTGAGATGCGCATGGAATGTGGCGCCGTGCGCTGAAAGCTGGCGCACGCCCGGATTGACCGCGATCAACGCGCCATGCGCCTTCGCTTGCGCGATGATCTCGGGATAGCAATCGGCCGATTGATTGCTGAGGTTGGCGACATAGACCAGGTCGACGGCAAAGGCAGCTTTCTTCAGATCGGCGGGCTCGAGCAAGGTGTTAGCCCCGCGAAACGTGAACACGGCGGCATTGCGCTCGTGCGACGAGACGAGGACGGATGCGCCCGTCGGTGCACGTGCATCGGGCACGACCCATTGCGTGTCGATACCCTCTTGTTTGAACCGGGCGAGGATCAAATCGGCCCGCTCATCGCGGCCGAGCTTGACCAGGGCCGAGACCTCAAATCCAAGACGTGCCAGCGCGACGGCGGCGTTCGCCGCGCCGCCCCCGCAGTGGGTCGAGACCTCGAGCGCTTCCGTCTTGCGCCCTTCCTCGAGCAGGAGGAACGAGCTTTCGGCATTGAGCATGCTCATGCGCTCGATGCGATCGCTCTCGATGATGGCGATCGTGTCGATCATTGCGCCGCCGATGGTGAGCGCCCTCATGATCTCGTCGGTCTCCTCACGACATCGCAACCCTTGTATCGCCTTAGCGCAGGATCATGCCTTCGTCGTGCGCTTGCTCCAACCCTTTCCGGCGGCCCCGTGCAACGAGGTTTTGTCGTTGCCCTTGACGGCGCGATGCAGGCTCTCGAGTGCCGAATGAATCGATGGGCTTGCGGCGTCCGTCATCCGGCGCTTGCGAACGCAGGCCTCGAGCGCCGCGATGAACGACTCGTGCCAGGTCGCCGTGTCGTAGGTCTTGATCGCCGCAAGCAGCCGTGAATGGCGGCGGATGCGCTCGGGCTTGTCCATCTCGAGCGCCGTGCGGATCGCGTCCGCCATTTCCTCGACGTTGTAGGGATTGACGATGAGCGCGTCGACGAGCTGCTCGGCGGCGCCCGCGAAGCGCGAAAGGATGACGACGCCCGGATCGGCCGGGTCCTGTGCGGCGATGTACTCCTTCGCGACGAGGTTCATGCCGTCGCGCAACGGCGTGAACATGCCGATGCGTGAGCTCCGATAGATTTCGCGCAAGCGCCGGCGCGGCGCCGAGCGATGGATGTAGTGGATCGGCACCCAATCGAGCTCGCCATACATGCCGTTGATCTTGCCCGACATGGCTTCGAGCGTCCTGCGGATATCGGTGTAGGCCTCGACTGTCTCCCGCGTCGGCGGCGCGATCTGCGACAGCACCACCTTGCCGCGATAGCTCGGGTACTTTTCGAGAAATCGCCCGAAAGCGGCGAGCTTCTGCGGCAGTCCCTTGGTGTAGTCGAGGCGATCGACGCCGATGATGCGTTGGGGATCTTGAGGCGCCATCCCGCTCAAGCCAACAGTGCCGGCGAATTCGCTGACATCGATGCCGACCGGAAAGCTCTCGATCGCGAGCTCGCGATCGAAGATCCGGATCCGTCCGTCCTGAAGTATGCGGCCCGCCGCGCCGTCCTCGAGGAACTTGATGAGGTTTGACACGTCGGCTGTGGTCTGCAGACCGATCAGATCGTAGGCGCTGAGCGCGTGCGCGAGTTCGCGGTGCTCGGGTATGGCGAGAAACGTCTGCCAAGGCGGCACCGGGATGTGCAGGAAGAAGCCGATGGCGCTCTCGACTCCGCGCTTGCGAAGCGCAGCGGCAAACGGGATCAAGTGATAGTCGTGGACCCAGAGGATGTCGTCCGGCTCAAGCAACGGCAGCAGAGCATCTGCAAAGCGCTCGTTGACGTCGACGTAGCTTCCGTAATAGCCGGCATCGAAGCGCGCGAGGTCGAGCCGGTTGTGGAACACCGGCCACAGCACCGAGTTGGAATAGCCGAGATAGTAGTTGCGATGCTCTTCCCGCGAGAGCGGCACGGTCGCGATCGCGCTGCGCGACCTGCTCCGCGTGACCTTGGCTGGAGCCGAGAGGAGGGCAGGGTCCTCGGTGATGCTGCCGTTCCACCCGAACCAGAGCCCGCCGCGCGCGCGCAGGATATCCGCCATGACGACGGCCACGCCGCCGGCCTGCGCGGCTTTGCCGAGCTCCACGACCCGGTTCGAGATGACGACGAGACGCGCCAAGAAACTGCTCCGAAGAGTGGCAACCCCCACGCGAAGGGGACCACTTGAGAAACGGCTCGGAAATCAAACGCTTGCTGTTCAATTTGGTTCCAGGCGCTGTTCAAATCAACTGACGGGCCAGGCTTCTTCCCACGGGCGCGAAAGCGTCCGGCACGAGTTCACGATCCCGGCCATGGAATAGGTCTGCGGCAGATTCCCCCATAAGTGGCCGGTCTCTGGATGGATGTCCTCGGACAGCAGACCGAACGCGTTGCGGCGCGCGAGAACATCGATCAGGAGATCTCTTGCCTTCTCGCGCTGTCCGGCGGCAGCAAGCCCGTCGATGTACCAGAACTGGCAGGCAAGGAACGACGTCTCCGCCGCGCCGAAGTCGTCGTTGGTGTAGCGCATCATGAAGCCGTTGCGGCCGAGCTCGCGGCCCAGCACATCGCAGGTATCGAGGTAGCGCGGGTCATCGGCCGCGAGCAGGCCGAGCTCGGGCAGCAATAGAACGCTGGCATCGAGCTCGTCGTGGTCGAGCGCGCCGGCGATGGCGCCGCGTTTTTTGCTCCAGGCGCGCGAAAGGATCTCCTTGCGCACGCCGTCGGCCGCCTGGCGCCAGCGGTCGCCCTCCTCGGCGAGGCCAAGCAGCATGGCGATGCGCGCGAGCCTGTCGAGCGCTACCCAGCACATGGTCGCGGAATGGGTGTGGATCCTGAGCCGGCCGCGATACTCCCAAATCCCCGCGTCGGGATCGAGAAAGACGCGCCGCGCCTGATGCCCGAGCGCCTCGAGCCGCCGGTAGAGAGACTCATCTCCCATGCGCGGCAGACGCTCGTCGATGAACATCTGCGACACGCCGAGTATGACGCTGCCGTAGGAGTCGTGCTGCAGCTGCTCGGCGGCCTGGTTGCCGACGCGGACCGGTCCCATGCCGCGAAAGCCCGCGAGGTTGCTGGCGATGCGCTCCTCGAGCGGCTGGTCGTGAACGATGCCGTAGACCGGCCGCAACGCCCCCTTGGACCCGATCGCGACCGTCGTGATGTAGTCGAGATAGGATTCCATCGTCTGCGTCGCGCCGAGCCGATTCAGCGCCTTGATGACGAAATAGGCGTCGCGCAGCCAGCAATAGCGGTAGTCCCAGGTTCGCCCCGATCCCGGCGCTTCCGGCAGCGATGTCGTGTGCGCGGCCACGATCGCGCCCGTCTCGTCGAAGGTGCAGAGCTGCAGCGTGATCGCCGCCCGAATGATCTCCGACTGCCAGTCGAGCGGCACCGCGAGGCCGCGTACCCAGCTGAGCCAGTAGTCGCGCGTCCGCTCGAGGGCTTCGCGCGCAACCGTATCGACCGCCGCCTCGAGCGGCTCGTCGGTCCCCAGAATGAGCGTGAGAGGGCGCGTCAGCGCGAACGACGTCTCGTGCACGACATAGGACAGCGGCGCGTCGGTGGTGAGCCGCAGCACGTGCTCGCCGCCGCTCCAGCGGATATGGTTCGAGCCGACGACCTGGATCGTCCCGGGCTCGCCGTAGTTGAACGTCGGGCGGATGCGGATCTTGATCCGCGGCAGCCCGATCGGCTCGATATGGCGGATGATGCGCGCGGGGTGGAACATGCGCTCGAAGCGCAGGAAGCGCGGCGCGAAGTCCGTAATCTTGACCCCGTTCCCGCTCGCATCCTCGAGCCGCGTCTCGACGATCGCCGTATTGCGCACGTACGACGCCTGCGTGCGGACGTGGCCATCGATCACGACGTCGGCGAAGCCCTTTTCCTCATCCCCCGCAAGCAGGCGCGAGAACACCGGATCGCCGTCGAACCGCGGAAAGCACCACCACACGAGCCGGGCGTTGTTGTCGACGAGAGCGCCGATGCGCCCATTGCCGATCAGCGCATAATCGAGCGGCTGAGCGGCAGCCTGTCCAGCCATTGCGAAATCCTGCCTTTGCAGCCGGTGAGTGTCACGCACCCTCTGCGTGCCTCCAATTCAAGCACGCGGCGAGCTTTGCGGAGTGGAGGATGGTTCCCCTTGGCGGCCTTACTGTTCTCTGATCAAGAACCACGCGAGCACCCCCAATGTCATGAGGGTGATTGTCACATAGAAGACGAGTATAGCCATTGCCGGATTTGTCCCTTGCCGGTGAAACGCGCCCACCTGATCCGCTCCACCGTCAGGCAAGACATGCTTTGAACGACATTCTCGAACATGCTAACGCCGAGCCAAAGGGATGGGTTCCGGTGCGGCCGGGCGTTCAATGCGGACGCAGACGAGGATCACGCATCAGCAACATGAGGACGCCCATGCTTCCCGCTCAGCGCATCCTGATCATCGAGGACGAGCCGATGATCGCGCTCGATCTCAAGCTGGCCCTGGCCGAGGCGGGTGCGGATGTCGTCGGCATCGCGTCCACCATCGATGAGGCCCGCGAGCTTGTGGAGAGGCCGAATATCACGGCCGCCGTCGTCGATCTCAGATTGCACGGTCAATCGGTGCGCGGGGTGGTGCAGAGACTGACGGATCGCGCCGTGCCCTTTCTCTTCTATTCAGGCCATGACGACGCGCCGACGGCCCGATCGTGGCCCAAGGTTCCGCTCCTCACCAAGCCCCAGGATCCCGCGGCAATCCTGAACATGCTTGCCGAGATAATCACGCCTCGCACGGATACCGCTGAGCCGGCACCCAGGCAGGCACCCAGCAAGACGTGATCCCTCAAAGCGGCCGCTGCCGCAGGGGAACGACATCGGCTCCCCGCTCCACGATGCGCTCGATCGTCGCCAGCAAGGCGCCCTCCGTGAAGGGCTTGCCAACCATCGCCGCCTCCCGGAACCCCTGGGGCAGCGCGTCGCGTCCGTAGCCGGTGACGAAGGCGAACGGAACCTTGCGCCGGGTGAGCGCCGCCGCCAGCTCGTCGACCGGGTCGCCGGCGAGGTTCGCGTCGACAAGCGCCGCATCGAACTCGGCAGTCTCGATGAGCGATCTGGCTTTCTCGAGGGTCCCCGCAGGCCCGATCACCTGGTAGCCCGCTTCCGAGAGGCGCGATGCGATGTCCATCGCGACAAGCGGCTCATCCTCGATAACGAGGACGCGTATCCCGCTCAAGCCGGACCGCGCCATCCCCGTCGCGCGCGCGAGCGCGCCAGCTCCACCGCCCCGCGCCATGGCGTACGCACCGGCACTGCCGGGCTCCCTTTCCGGCAGCGGCAATTTGATCTCGCACGTCACGCCGTCGGCTCCGTAGCGGATGGACGCGACACCGCCGTGCGCTTGCAGGCTTTGCTCGATGAGCGTGCTCCCGAAGCCGCGCTCGGTCGGGGCTTGGACCATTGGTCCGTCGCTCTCCCGCCATTGCAGGTTGAGACTGCGGTTGCCGGCCGTCTCGATTTCCCAGCTCACCGACAGGCGCCCCGTAGGGACTGAAAGCGCACCGTATTTGCGTGCATTCGTGCCGAGCTCGTGCAGCACCATTGCCAGGTGCAGCGACACCTGCGGCTCGAGCATCAGCGACGGCCCTTCGCAGGTGACGCGCTCGTCGGCCTCGCTGCCGAGCAGGATCTGATCGCGCACCATCTCCATGACGTTCGCGCCGAGCCATGTGCTTTGCGTGAGCAGCGTATGCGCCCTGGCAAGCGCTTGAACACGCCCGCTGAAGCTCGATACGAAATCGACCGGGCTCTTGGCCCGCCGCAAAGTCTGGTGCGCGATGGCCTGTACGGTCGCGAGCGTGTTCTTGACGCGATGATTGAGCTCGCCGACGAGCAGGCGCTGCAGATCCTCGGCGCGCTTGCGCTCGGTGACGTCGCGGGCAACCTTCGATATGCCGACGACATTGCCCATCCTGTCGCGCACCGGCGAAACGGTGAGCGAAATGTTGATGCGCCGGCCGTCCTTGGTCAGACGCACGGTCTCGTAGTGCTCGATGCGTTCGCCGCGCCGGATCTTGGCGAGAATCTCCGTCTCTTCGCTCAACAGCTCGTACGGGATGATCCTGATGATCGGCTCGCCGATCATTTCTTCGGCGCTATAGCCGAAGATGCGTGCCGCGCCCGCATTCCACGAGGTGACCTTGCCCTCGAGCGTCTTGCTGACGATCGCGTCATCCGACGATTGGACGATAGCTGCGAGACGCGCCGATGCCAGATCGGACTTCATCCGATCCGAGACGTCCATGAGCAGGTTGATGGCGCCGGTTATCTCTCCGGACTCGTCGCGCACCACGCTTGGGTATGGAACGAACAGGATGCGCGTGCCGTCCGGCCGTTCCGCCACGGCCTCGACGCCGCGAACGGGTTCCCCTGTTCGCAGCGTCACTGCCATCGGGCATTCGTCGTGCCTCATCGGCCGGCCATCGGGCCAGAAGAGGCGCCATGAGCCGCACCACTGCTCGCCGGCCTCGGGGCGTCGTCCCCATAGGTCCGCAGCGGCGTCGTTGTAATAGCTGATGCAACCCTTTGCGTCGGTCATATAGACCGCAACCGGCAGTGCATCGAGCAAATCTGTGCCAGTCATGTCGGTTGGAGGCTCCGAGACGTCCGGCATAACGCAAAAACCCGCGCCCGGTTCCGCGGGCGCGGCACTCACTCTCGATTTGGCATCGGGGTTGCAGCAAATACAACCCGTAATGGCCGTTAACCGGGCGCGGCAGGCTCGGCGGACGCAGTGGCTAAGTCTTCCGAGACGTTTGAGAATTTTGAGAATAGGTAGGCCGCAATAGCCAGCAAAAGAACCAGTGGGAGGTTGCGGAGGACGGAACGGGCGACGGCGGGGAGTGCGATCGGCGCCGCCGTCGCGAGGACCGCCCGGACCTCAGGCGTCAGCAGGCTCTCGACGTCCTCGATAGCCTCGGCACTGGCCTCCGATGATGGTTGTACCGAAGCCTCCGCGGCGCCCTCCGAGCCCATCCCGACCAATGCGGCCGTCAGCACCGACAGCACGGCGAACAGCGCGGCCATCAGAGCATAAGCCGTGACGGCTCCGTAAAGCTCGACCAGCTTCACCGTCAGCGCGGCGGTGGCAAATCCGCCGGCGACCACGAGAGGCACCGCCACCGTCGCCCGGCCCATATATCTCGCGACGACGGAATCAACCTTCCGTTCGGCGCGTTGGAGAATGCCTTGCAACATGGATCGATGCCTCTCGAATGTGTGGCCAGCGGTCAGGCCCGAGCGTTACGACTTCCAGAGCGCGCCGATGACGAAGCCGAGTGCGGCGGCAACGCCGAGCGTCGTCAGAGGCTGCTCCTTGACCGACTTGTCGACGGCGGTCTTGAAGTTCTCGGCGACAACCTGCACCTGCTCGCCGGCCTGCCGGCCTTGCTCGGCGACCGAACGCGCGGCCTGTTCGACATTCTGAACGACCTTGTCGAGCTGCTCGCCCGCCTTGTCCGCCATGTTCGAAGCCTTATCCGCGAGGTCGTCGGCCGTCTTGCGGCTGTAGTCTCCGGCACCGCGATGCGCCGTGCTTGCTGTGGTCATTGGGCATGCTCCTGTGGGTTGTCTGATTGATCGCCTGCCGATCTGGTGCACTCAACGCGCGAGACGGCCGTTGGTTTCATCCTGGCAGCTCAGGAGCTTCATCCGGGAAGAGATGACGGAACGTGACGGTCGTCGTCATGAGTATCGGCACGGCCACGAACGCGCCGATCGGGCCCCACATCCACGTCCAGAAGCCGATCGCGAGAAAGACGGCGAACGGGTTCAACGTCATCCGCCGGCCCATGAGCGTCGGCGTGATGAATTGTCCTTCGATGGTGGTGATGCCGATATAGGCCGCCGGCGCGACGAGCGCCTCCGACATGCTCGGGAACGTGAAGAGGCCGATCAGGAACAGCACGATGACCATGATCGCCACGCCGACGTAGGGGATGTAGTTGACCACCGCGGCGAGCACGCCCCACAGCATGGGATTGGGCAGACCGACGGCGTAGGCCAGAACGGCCGTTACCACGCCAAGGCAGACGTTGACGATCGTGAACGTGCCGAAATAGATCGTCGTGTTCCGCTCGATGTCGGAAAGGATCCTGAGCGCCGTCAACCGCGCGTCGCGCGTGGGAAGAATGAGAACCGAGTTCGCTTTGATCTGCTTCTGGTAGATCAGATAGAAAATGAGCGCGCCGAGAAACAGGATACCTTGACTGATTGCCGGCGTCAGAATCGACACGATGCCGCCGACGATGTTCGTGCTCTCCTCGACATGCAGCGCCGCATTGGCCTTGGCCGGTTGCCTGGCCGACGGCGGCCAGCACCTCTTTGAGGAATGTCAGAGGCTCTGACATCAGCTGCATTTTGGTCTTGATGAGTGCACCAAGCTCCGTGGCGCGTCCGAGCCAGTAGGTCAGCGGGAGGGACAGCAGCGTCGCAACCGTCAGCAGGACGGTCATGAGAGCGAGCGCAGCTATGATCACGGACGCGACGCGGGGCATTCCGCGCCGTTCCATCCAGGCAACCACCGGCAAGAGGATGTTCGCCACCACCCAGGCCAGGATGACCGGGACCACGACCTCCTTCATGAAGTAGAGCGCCGCCAGAACCGCGAGCGCGAAGAGCCCCGTGACCGACACATTGGCGATGAGCTGCCACGTGTCGCCGAAGCCGCCGTTCTCGCCCTCATCCGCCTTTGGTTCCACGGCAACAGCGCGGCGCCGGGTTTCAGGAACCGTGTCCGCGATGGTCATGATGAAAGCTCCCTTTTGGCTTTTTCTTTTCTTGTGAGTGAGCCCGCGATCGCGCGCCCGGCCTTGCTTGCCTGCGACCACACCGACGACCAGGTCCCGCGTCCTTTGAGCTCGTTGAGGCAGCGCAGGAGCTGGGCGCGCATCGCCTCGGGCAGGGCGTCTGCGACGCGCTCCCACACGGCCTCGATGTTGTAGGGATCGGCGTGGTCCGGCATGGCGACGGGCACCGCCTCATCGGCGCCAAAGCCGAGGTCCTGGGCCGCCGCGCCGATGGCCGCGCGCACGTTCGCAGCCTTGGGATCGGTTCCGGCTGCGAAGTCGTAGGGCGGCGCCCACTCGTCGAAGGGGCGCACGAGATCGATATGCGTGGCGACGAAGACGACGGGCGGCCGCCGCCGGTTGAGCCGCGCCGCAAAATGCCGCCGGAAGACGTCGAGCGCCTGTTTGTCGACGTCACGATCCGCGCGGTGCACGGCGATGACCCACAGCACGAGATCGCAATCCGCCGCCTTCTCGACGATCGCCTCGAACTTCCGCGCGTCCGGCACGAGACCCGGGCTGTCGATCAGCAGCGCCGCCGGGAAGCCCTCGCGCTCGAGCACATAGGGCGTGAACGAAGCGGTGGCGGGGAGCGCATCGACAGCCGCCTTGGCTTCGCGTGCGAGCGCGTTGACGAGGCTGGACTTGCCGGCGCTGGTCTGCCCGGCGACGAGGATGCGCAGCGGCTCGGCGCGGACGTTGCCGATAGCCGCGCTGTCGGCCGCCGTCGCCGGCGACACGTACCCGGCGAGCGCCTCAGACGACACGCGCAGTCTGCCGCCGTAAAGATCGATCGCCGCCCGCCCCGTCTCGCGCACGTACGTTTCCGCGATGCGGCGCGCGATCTCCTCGCGCCCCCACTGCACGAGTGCTTTCGAGAGCTGCTCGCGCGCTTCCTGCGTCGCCGCGGTCACCGGGATTGGCGAGCCTGATGAGCCGCCACACGTCGTAGGCGCGCTCGACGTAGTCCACGGCCCCGCGCCAGCGATAGAGGGCGAGCGCCTGCGCCACCGTGATCCGGTCGCCGAACGGCACGCGCTCGATCAGGAAAAGGCGCAGCCGGCGGGCGACGCGCTCGATGATCGCCAGCGCCTCGGGCGGCGTGAATTGCCACAGAGGATCGCCCCTCTCGGGGTGCAGGCGACGCGCCACCGCATCGATCGTCTCCTGGCCGAGCCTGAGAAACGACTCTTGGCTCGCGAGCCGGTCCGGATCGACGCGCCGCGCGAGCGCGCACACGTCCGCCCAGGCCTGCTCCTCGAGCGGCGACCAGCCGAGCATTGCGCCTTCCTCGCTCGTATCCGCCGGTTCAACCGCCTCGCTGGCTGCCGGGCGGATCTTTTCCGAGAAGAGCCAGCGCTGTCCGAGATACGCCGCCCCGACGGCGGCGAGCGTGAATGCGGCCCAATAGATGAGGTAGCCGTGCTGCCACAGCCAGATGCTGCCGAGCGGGATGAGCGACAGCGCCGGGAGGAGGAGACCCAACGCGACGATGACGATGCGCGCCGTCCGCTCTGCTCGCGCTTTGCCGGTCGTGGCCTGGGTCATGGCCTGGCCTCGCGTTGCGCGGCCGCGCCGCGCCGCTCGCGCGCCATGCGGAAGGCCTCGCGCAGCGCGCTCTGATAGACCTCGGCGACGCCCTTGCCGTCGGATGAGCCGAGACGGCGACGATGCAGGTAGTAGACGGCGGCCTTGCCGAGCGCGTAGGTGACGGCAAAGCTCGCGGCGGCGGATGCGGCAGCCCCCGCCGTCTGCCCATAGACGGGCAGAAACTTCGCGAGCTGCCGCAGGCCGGCTCCCGATGCCATGCGAATGAGCGTGCCGGCGCCGAGCGCCGCGGAAAGCTCGGCGTAGGCGCGCCGGTCCCAATCGATCCCGTACAGGCGCCCGAGCTGCCCCAAGAGCCGCGCCTGAATGGTCGTCACGGCGAGCGCGCCCGCCACCGGAATGGGCACGAGGTCGCCGCCGGCCGCGGCCATGGCGTGGCCCATGACGATCGGATCGGCAGCGCGCGATCGCGGGTCGGCTGCAAACCCCGGCATCGCCGAGAGCGCCGCGAGAAGCCCCGCCGGCGCGACGGCAGCCAGCGCTTCCGTCAGCTCGTCGAGACCGTAATCCGCCGGCTCGAGCCGGTCGTCGGGGCGGGTCAGGTCGATCGGCACGAAAAGCGGTGCCACGCGCCCCGGCAGGCCCTCGAGCAGCGTGCGCTGGAAGGCGAGGCTGCGCATGAGGTCGATCGGGATCTCGTCGATCGCCGAGGCCGGAGCCTTGGCATCGAACGGGTAGGGGAGGGTATGCCCGCGGCCGGGCTTGTACGCGTCGTGCAGGCTCGTCTGCGCGACCACGACCGGCCAATCGGGATGCCTCTGGCGCACGAGCCGCAGCACGCTCACGACGGCGTCCTGCTGCGGATCCATGGCCCGCATCGTCGCCAGCACGAGGTGCGCGCTGGTCTCGCTGAACGCCAGATCCTCGGCGGGATCGTAGCCGGCCTCACCGAGCCCGCGCGTATCGAGAAACCGCAGCACCGGCGCGTCGCCGGGGAACTCGTAGATGCGCGATGTCCGCGTGCAAGCCCGAAACCCGTCGCCGATCTCGGCGTCCGTGCTGCGCGTGATCGCACGAATGATCGACGTCTTGCCGCTTTGGACTTTGCCGAGCAGCCAGACCACGGGCGCCAGTGCCCGTGCGCTCTCGAGCACCGCCTCGCTGGGCGCTTCGCGTACATAACCGTTGATGGCTTGCTCACGGGACTCGTCCCGCCCGCCGAAGCTGGGCAAGACGCCCCTGAGCGCCGCAGCCCACCTGGCCATGGAACTCCCCAATCAATGAAGCGGCGAAGCAGATTCGCGGCAGCTAAACGCGAATTGCGGCCCAAGAGTTCCCCACGGCGGCCCTCGCCGCCGCCGCTTCCCGCGCCGCCGCCTAAGACCTAATCTCTAGCTAATCGCCTGAACCTCGACCAACCCAGCCTCAGGAGCCGCACCATGAAGGAAGCGTTCCGTCAGTTTGCCGAAAGCACCGCCAACGCGGTCGGCAGCCATTGGGCGTTTCTTGCAGCCGTCGTGACGATCGCCGTCTGGGGCGTGACCGGCCCTCTGTTCGGCTATTCCGACACCTGGCAGCTCTTCATCAACACCGGGACCACCATCGTCACCTTCCTCATGGTGTTCCTGATCCAGAACACGCAGAACCGGGCAACGCGCATTGTGAGCCTCAAGCTCGACGAGCTGCTGCGCGGTGTCGAGGGCGCGAGGACCGCGCTCGTCAACCTCGACCACATGTCCGACGAGGAGCTCGAGCAGGTGCAGGCGGAGTTCTCCCGGCTGCCTGAAAAATACGCCCCGCTGCTCGAGGACGACCTGGCGCATCTGGAGCTCGAGCTGCACCGCAGGAAAAAGCGGCGCAATCATCACCGGACCTGACCCAGTTCACGTCAATCCCAGCCGCGCCTGCATCCTGTCCGTCACGCCGCGCAGCAGCCGGTCGGCAACGATGCCGATGAAGGCGATGGCGAAGCCTGCGGTTATTCCGCGGCCGGCATCGGCTTTGGCGAGCGCGATGAAGACCTCCTGCCCGAGATCGCGCGTGCCGATCATGGCGCAGATGATGATCATCGAGAGCGCGAGCAGGACCGTCTGGTTCATGCCGAGCATGATTTCCGGCAGGGCCAACGGCAGCTGAACGCGCCAGAACATCTGCCGCGGCGTGCAGCCGGAGACGGTCGCCGCCTCGATGAGGGCCGGCTGGATCTGGCGAATGCCGTGGTTGGTGTAGCGGATCGCCGGCACGATTGCGAACAGGACCGTGGCGATCATCGCCGTCACGTCGCCGACACGGAACAGCATCACGACCGGAATGATGAAGCAGAACGACGGCAGCGTCTGCAGCGTGTCGATGATCGGCGTTATGATCGCTTCGAAGCGGTCGCTGCGCGAAGCCCACAGGCCGAGCGGGATGCCGAGGAGCGCGGCGATGATAGCCGATACGCCGCAGAGATAGACTGTGGCCATCGTCTTTTCCCAGAGGCCCGTCGCGGCGCAGAAGAATGTCAGTGCCGCGACAAGCGCCGCCAGCCGCGCGCCCTTGAGCTGATAGGCCGCGAGAGCGAGCAGCGCCACGGCGCCGAGCCAGGGAAATCCTTCCATGAAGGCGCGAATAGGGTTCAGCACGTAGAGCAGGAGCGTCGTGCGGAACGCTTCGATGATGTCGAAGAAGTTGATGTTGACCCAGTCGACGGCAGCCTTCCACCAGGGCGCCGTCGAGATCGTGATCGACTTCGGTACCGCCGCGAACGCCGGCAAGATGATCCCGAGCGCCGTCGTGGCGGCGAGCACGATGAGCGCAAGCGTCAGCATGGGATGGCGCGCCAAGAAGGAGCCGTCGGCCATCTGTGCCGTCGGCCGCTGGCGTGCTGCGGCCTGGCTGAGCCGGTCGAGCGCGATCGCGAGCGCGACGATGGCGAGGCCCGCTTCCATCCCCTGGCCGATCTTGAGCGCCCTGAGCGCCAGAAGAACGTCGTATCCGAGCCCGCCCGCCCCGATCATCGACGAGATGATCACCATGTTGAGGGCGAGCATGATGACCTGATTGACGCCGATCATCAGCGTCGGCCGCGCGGCCGGCAGCAGAACGCGATAGAGCTTCTGCCGCCGCGTGCATCCGACCATCTCGCCGAAGTCGTCGATCTCGTGCGGCACGCGCCTGAGCGCCAGCGTGGTCGCTCGCACCATCGGCGGCAGCGCGAAGATGACCGTCGCCAGCATGCCGGAGACCGGGCTGTTGCCGAACAGGAGCAGCATGGGGATGAGATAGGCGAAGGTCGGCATCGTCTGCATCAGATCGAGCAGCGGCTCGATGAACATGCGGTCGACCCAGGGCCTGCGAAAAGCGAAGATGCCAAGGGCGAGACCGGCGACGATGCAAAGCGGCACGCTGATCACGATGAGCGCCAGCGTGAGCATCGCGCTTTCCCACTGGCCGAAGAGCGCGATATAGACGAGGCACCCGCCCGCGAGCGCACCGAGCCGCCAGCCGCCGAAGGCGACACCGGCGACGGCGAACGCCGCGCAGATGCCGATCCAGGAGAGGCGCGGCAGCACCAAGGCATCGGGCCCCACCCCGATCTTCCACCCCTTGGAGAGCAGGTTGAATGCCCATCCGAGTGGAATGGAGAAGAGGTCGGTGATGCCGCGCGTGAGCCAGCTGAAATTGTCCCTGAGCCAGGCCATGAAAGCCGAGATCCAGTCGGCGATCGGTATCAAGGCGTCGGTGGGATACTTCGCGGCCCATGGCGCGATGCTGGGCACAATATAGAGAGCGGCAACAGCAAGGATCGCCACGGCCCAAACAAATGTCCACGTCGAAATGCCGGTCGGCCGCTCGATGCTCTCGGCGGCGGCGAGCGTCATTGGCGCGCCTCGCGCAGTTGCTCATGCGCCGCGAGCAGATTGATGACGGCATCAGGCGTGACCTCGCCCACCATCGTGCCGCCGGCATCGGTCACGGCAAACGGCTTCCGAACGGCGACGATCTCCGCGGCGAAGCTCGCTATGCGATCGCCGGTCTTGACGCGTCCTCCGTAGTCTTGCCCAGCGGTCGGCGGCCGCATCAATCGCGCGGCCGACATGACCTTTGCGCGCTGCACGTCTTGCGTGAACTCCGCCACGTACGCCGTCGCCGGGTGAAGGACCAGATCCTCCGGCGTGCCGACCTGGATGATCTCGCCGTCCTTCATGATCGCGATCCGATCGGCGAGCCTGATCGCCTCGTCGAAGTCGTGCGTGATGAAGACGATCGTTTTCTTGAGCACCGATTGCAGCCGCATGAGCTCGGATTGCATCTCGCGGCGGATGAGGGGGTCGAGTGCGGAGAACGGTTCGTCGAGGAACCAGATCTCGGGCTTCACCGCGAGGCTGCGCGCAATGCCCACACGCTGTTGCTGGCCTCCGGAGAGCTCGCGCGGATAGAAGCGCTCGCGACCCCTCAAGCCGACGAGATCGATCACTTCTTGCGCCTGTTGCTCCCGCGCCTTGCGCTCGACGCCCTGCACGGTGAGCGGAAAGGCGACGTTCTGGAGCACGGTGAGATGCGGCAGGAGGGCGAAGTGCTGGAACACCATGCCCATCTTGTGCCGTCTGATTTCAATGAGCTCGGCCGGGCTTGCCTTGAGCAGATCGCGGCCGTCGAACTCGACGCTCCCGAATGTCGGCTCTATGAGCCTGGAGAGACAGCGCAGCAGCGTCGACTTGCCCGAGCCCGAGAGGCCCATGACGATGAAGTTCTCGCCCTCGCGCACTTCGACGGATACGCGCCGGACGGCTCCGATCAGGTCCGCGGCGGCCAGCTCCTCCGGTGTGGCACGCCCATCGCGGGAGCCAAGGAACTCAGTGGCTCCGGCGCCGAACACCTTCCATACGTCCCGGCATCGAAGCTTAACCGGCCGGCCGTCGGCCTCCTTCGCGGCTGGAGACACCTTGAAGGCTGGCGACGTTTCGTTCACGTGGTGGAGCTCCGTCGGAGGTATCGCGTTTGAGCGTGCGCCGCCCGGCTTCGCACCATGGCGGCGCACGTTGTTGCGATTGAGGTCGTTGGCTCGATCACCGGTCGATAGCTACTCCGCCCATTTCTTCCATGTGGCCTCATTGGCGGTAACCCACGCCGCGGCGACGTCGTCGATGGACTTGCCGTCGAGGTCGACCTCGCCGGAAAGCTTGTTCAGCTCCTTGACATCGATGTTGTAGGCCTTGGAGACCTTGTAGGCGAGCGGCCACTTGTCTTTCATGCCGCCCCAGGAATACTTCCAGATCTCGCCGTGCGGCTTGCCGCAGTCGTACTTTGCGTTCGGATTGATGCCCCACTTGGGATCTTCGTAGCACGCCTTCTCATTCTCAGGGAATTGCACCCACTCGCCTTCGTACTTCGCCGGCGCCCAGTGTGGCGAGTAGATCCACATCAGGATCGGCGCCTTGCGCTGGTAGGCGGACTCGAGCTCGGCGAACATGGCGCCATCGGTACCGGCATGCACAACTGTAAACGGCAGGCCGAGCGCCGCGACGCGCTCGTCGTCAAAGCCTTCCCAGGTCACGGGGCCGCCGAGATAGCGCCCCTTGGGTGCCGTCTCCGCAGTTGAGAAGGCGGCCGCGCACTTGGGGTCCTTCAGCGCCTCCCAGTTGGGCAGGCCCGGGCACTTCTCTTTCATATAGAGCGGATACCACCACTCTTCCTTGGCCTTGGGTCCGAGCGCGCCGAGCTTTTCCGTCTTGCCGCTCGCGTCCGAGGCCTTCATCGCCTCGCCGGCCGTCGTATCCCAGTATTCGACGCCGACCGTGATATCGCCGTTGGTGAGGCCGGTCGTCAGGCTCGAGAGGTAGTCGGCGGTCGGATACTCGACCGTGTAGCCGAGCTTGGAGAGGATTCCGCCGAGGATCTTCGCGTTGATATTGACGCTGGTCCAGTCGAAGAGGGCGATCTTGATCGGGTCGGCGGATTCGGGAGTTGCGGCTTGGGCGCCCCCCATGCCGACGGCCGAGATCGTGAGAGCGCAAGTTCCGGCAACGATCACTTTTCTTACGGACGCGTACATTGGGGCAGCCTCCACGCCATTTCTGTTCACTGTCTGTAGAAGGTTGATTTCACTTCCAGTTACAATTCTTTACCGATACTATTAAGGAGTCAATTACCCGCGCGGCCTCCAAGCTGGTCACAGCGCCTGAATAATTGCACGTGAATCGTGCAAATTTGGGCGTATGACCGAGTGCTCGATCGAGCCGCCGGGCGCCCGCCGCCTGCTGAGCCCTCCAAGAGCCTGACCCCAAGAGCCTGATCCATGAGCACGGACCGCGCCCGCATCGTCATAATCGGCGGCGGCGTCGTCGGCGCCTCGATCGCCTACCACCTCGCCCGCGCCGGCGAACGCGACGTGATGGTGCTGGAGAAGGCGCAGCTCACACATGGCTCTACGTGGCACGCGGCGGGCCTCGTGGGACAGCTGCGCTCGAAGAAGAACCTGACGCGGCTGATGCAAAATTCAGTCGCGGTATTCGACAGGCTCGAGGCCGAGACCGGGCAGGCGATCGACTGGCGCAAGTCGGGATCATTGCGCGTCGCCTCGAGCCCCGCACGCATGACGGAGATCCGCCGCTCCCTGACGCAGGCCGAGGGCTTCGGCTTCGAAGCCTACGAGATCTCGCCCAAGGAGGCGCAGGACCGTTTCCCCTGGATGTCGCTCGATGGCATCGTCGGCGCCGCGTGGATTCCATCGGACGGCTATATCGATCCTTATGCGCTGACCATGGCCTTCGTCAAAGGCGCCAAGAGCGGCGGCGTGCGATTCCGCGAAGGCATCCTGGTCACCGGATTCGAATCCGATGGCCGTCGCGTCAAGCGCGTCCTGACGAACCAGGGAACGATCGATTGCGAGATCGTCGTCAACGCGGCCGGCATCTGGGCCAAGCGCGTCGGCGAGATGGCGGGCGTCGCGCTGGCCGCCGGCGCCGTCGAGCACCAATATGTCGTCACCGAGAAGAAGATCGATGTCACGCACGACACGCCGACCTTCCGCGATCCCGATCGCATCTTCTATCTGAAGCCCGACGTGAAATCGTTTGCCATCGGCGGCTGGGAGAAAGGCGCCCCCGCCTGCTGGCCCGAAGGGGTGCCCTTCGACTGGGGCCGGCAGCTTTTTCCGGAGAGCCTCGATCGCTTCGAGCCGATCCTGATCGGCGCCGCCGAGCGCCTGCCGATACTCAATGAAGTGGGCATTCAGACTTATATCAACGGCGCCATTCCGGTCTCTGCCGACGGCGAGCCGATCCTGGGCCTCGCGCCCGAGCGCGACAACTTCTACGTCGCCTGCGGCTTCACCGCCGGCATTGCCGCATCCGGCGGCGCCGGGCTCGCCATGGCGCATTGGATCTTGGACGGCGACCCCGGCATGGATCTCTGGCCGTTCGACGTGCGCCGCTTCGCGACCCAACAGGCCAACCGGCGCTATCTCGCCGAGCGCAGCTCGGAAGCCTACGGCAGCTACTATGCAATCCATTGGCCGGGCGAGGAGATGGAGAGCGCACGCGGCGTGCGCCGCAGCCCCTTGCACCGCACGCTTCTCGATCGCGGCGCCGTCTATGGCTCGAAAGCCGGCTGGGAGCGCCCGCTGTGGTTCGATACCGAAGCAAGTGCCAGCGCGCGAGGAGCCGAGCTTCGAGGACAAGCCCGGCTGGTTCGACGCCGTCGGTCTCGAGCACCAAGCCGTGCGCGAGCGCGCCGCTCTCATCGATCAGAGCTCATTCTCCAAGTTCGAGATCGAGGGCCCCGGCGCCGCGAGCGCGCTGGACCGCATCGCCGCAAACCGGCTCGATCGGCCCGTCGGCAGCTGCGTCTACACGCAGCTCTGCAATGAGCACGGTGGCATCGAGGCGGATCTCACCATCATGCGCCTCGCGCCTGACCGCTTCTATCTCGTCACGGGAAGCGCCTTCGGCGTGCGTGACGCGGGCTGGGTGCGCCGCCATCTGCCGCAAGACGGATCGGCGACCATTCGCGAAGTGACCTCGGCGTTCGCCGTCATCAACCTCGTCGGCCCGAAAGCGCGCGACGTCCTCGCGGCCGTGACCTTGGACGACGTGTCAAACGCTGCCTTCCCGTATCTCACCGTGCGCGAGATCGAGATCGGCCTCGCCCGCGCGCGTGCCGCCCGCGTCGGCTACGTCGGCGAGCTGGGCTGGGAGCTGCACATTCCCGCCGAGCAGGCGCTTTATGTTTACGAGACCCTGCGCGAGGCGGGCGCCGCGCACGGCATCGCCGATGTCGGATACCGCGCCATCGAAACGCTGCGGCTCGAGAAAGGCTACGTCTACTGGTCCTCCGACGTCACGCCCGACACCAACCCCTTCGAGGCGGGGCTCGGCTTTGCCGTCGCGCTCGACAAGGGCGACTTCATCGGCCGCGACGCGCTCTTGGCAATCAAGGCGAAAGGTCCCGAGCGCCGCCTCATCACGTTGACCGTCGACGGCTTCGCGCCGCTGATCGGTGGCGAAACCCTCATCTGCGATGGCAAGGTCGCGGGCACCTTGACCAGCGCCGGCTATGGCTACACCGTCGGCAAGACGATCGCATTCGGCTACGCGCCGGCCGGGCTGCCCAAGAACGCCGCGTTCGAGATCGTCGCCTACGGCAAGCGTTACGCAGCGGCACGCGCCCCGCGCAGCGTCTACGACCCGGCGAACGCACGGCTCAAGGGGGAGGCAACTGGATGACCGCCGAGACAGACATCGCCGACGCCCGCCGCGCGCTGGACGCCATACCCCGCTTCTCCGACGAGGCACGGTCCGCGATCTTCGTACGCCTCGGCGGACTCACCAACCGCGTCTTCAAGGTCTCGACGGGCAGCGGCAATTACTGCCTGCGCCTGCCAGGTGCCGGCACCGAAGCCTACATCAACCGCAACATCGAGAAGGCGAACGCGGAGGCCGCTGCAGCGGCCGGCGTTTCGCCCCAGGTTGTCCACTTCGGCGACGACGGCGTGATGGTGACCCGCTTTATCGAGGGCTCGAAGACCATGACGGCGGAGGAGTTTCACGAAAACGCCGGGCGCCGTCGAGCGTGCCGGCGCGGCCTTCCGCGAGCTCCACGACAAGTCGAAGCCGTTCGCGTTCCGCTTCGAGCTGTTCTCGATGATCGACGACTATCTCAAGCTTCTTGCCAATCTTGGGGCGGAGCTGCCTGAGGGCTATCACGAGGTGGTGGCCGAGGCAGCCGGCGTCCGCAAGGCGCTTGCCGCCCACCCCGTCGAGCTTCGCGCCTGCCACTGCGATCCGCTTTGCGAGAACTTCCTCGATACGGGCGAACGCATGTGGATCGTCGACTGGGAATACTCGGGCAACAACGATCCGATGTGGGACCTGGGCGACCTCTCGGTCGAAGGCAACTTCGACGCCGCCATGGACCGCCGGCTCCTCGAGGCCTACTTCGCCGGCACGCCGAGCGCCTTCGATAGCGGCCGCATGGTGATCTACAAGGCGATGTGCGACCTCTTGTGGACGCTGTGGGGCTTGATCCAGCACGCCAACAAGAACCCCGTCGACGATTTTTGGGCCTATGCCGTGAACCGCTTCGAGCGTTGCAAGCGCCTGATGCGCTCGCCCGATTTTGCGCTCCACCTGACCGCAGCGTCACGCGGTCCCTGACGCTGCAAGCACGCACATCGGAAATTGCGGAGCGCTGTCCGGGCTAGCCGGCGGATGACGCAGTGCTGGGATTGGCGGCCTGGCGTGGGTCGGTCATCGCATGCAGCGCTGGGGAACGTCACCCATCTCCACACAGGTGTGATGACGCGTTGGCGCATTTTTGACGCCATCCGCGACGTGCGATCTTTGCAACGTCCAAACTTTTTCTTTCATTATGCTCACGTCGGGCGAAATAGGCCAGCACCATGCAATTGTCAGCAGTCTCATTTGTTTGCCCATGCGGCTACTTCGGGATCTGAATGCAAAAATTTTCATTCGCCTTTGTCCGGCCGTGATATTCTAACAAGGTTGCCAATCATAATTTCGGTGAGGAGTCTTTGGAGGTTCACGTAATGAATGCGTCGCGTCTTGCAAAAATATCTGTTTCCAGCATCGGCGTCGTTATCGGAGCGGCCGCCATGCTTTCTCCCGCGGCCTTTGCTGACAATAATAAGACCGCACCCAATTGCCCGGTCAGCTATGGGGCGCTCAAGAGCGCTCTCATTGCTGCCGTTCATGACGAAGCTGAATCCGGCTTCAAACTTCAAATGTGGGGCACGGTCGTCAATCGCGACGGTATCGTCTGCGCCGTGGCCTTCACGGGCGCCAATCGCGGATCGCAGTGGCCCGGCAGCCGCGTGATCTCGGCGCAGAAGGCGAACACAGCCAATGCCTTCAGCCTCGACGCGTTGGCCCTTTCGACGGCCAACCTCTACGCGGCCGTTCAGCCTGGCGGCAGTCTCTTCGGCCTTCAGGAAAGCAATCCCGTCAATCCGCTGGTTGCGTACGGCGGCAATTCGGCCTTCAACGGCTTGCCGAACGACCCCATGGTTGGCGAAAAGATCGGTGGTGTGAACGTTTTCGGCGGCGGCCTCGCGCTCTACAACTATCGCCATCAGGTGGTGGGCGCCATTGGCGTCAGCGGCGATACCTCGTGCCGGGATCACAGCGTTGCCTGGCGCTCCCGCAACAACCTAAGGCTCGACTTCGTTACTGGTGGCGTTTCCGGAGATTCGCTCCGTCCGGACAACATCATATTCGACCTCAACGACATCCCGGCGCCGACGGTTGAAGGAAAACGCAATCTCAGCACCACCGGCTTCGGACACCCCCATTGCCCCAACTTCACCGAGCCGAACACTTTGCCGCCCGTCCCGACGCAGACGGCACAGAGCAATCACTAGCCGCCACTTCGCTTTAGTCTCGAAGTTTCTTATCGATTATCAAACCCGCCCGGGCTCGCCCTGGGCGGGTTATTGATGATATTCGCGGCTTATGAAAGTAAAGCAACAACTGCAGCTTCATTCCGTATATCGCCGTGCCGTAACTGAGCTCCCAGGAGAAAGTGTCAATTCCGCGCGGGCTTGCCTTGTCATAAACGTGCAAACGGCGCACAATTGGCACGTCCCAAGGTAAGCTCACATCACCGGATAGCAGGTCATGTCACGCGCGGGCTGGTCAGCGTTTGTCGCCGCATTTCTGCTCTGGCAGGCGCCGCTCCACGCGGCCTCGATAACGATCGATGGCGACGATCCGCGCCGGAGCATCACAGTTGCAATCGAGAACGCCACCGTGGAAGCCGTGCTCGAGGACCTTCGTAGCAAATACGGGTTTGAGGTCGGCGGCCTGCAAAACGTCGATAAGAGTGAGCCGATCTCGGCGACGATGTCCGGCGACCTCCGGAGCGTTCTGGAGCGGCTTCTGCGCAACTGGAACTATCTGATCGTGCGCTCTCAAAGTGACGATGCCGAAATTGAAAAGGTCGTGATCATCAATTCGAGCTACGGAGCACCGCCTTCGACGGCGGCCCAGCCGCGCGCAAACGGCGAGGCGCCCGACGCGCAGATGCAGGCGTACTCGGGGCGGGACTAGAAGCACGCAAGATTGTGGATCTGCTCACCGCTTCGAGCGGCTTGCGCCGATCACCGCGAGCACGCGGTGCGAGGACATAGCGGCTGGAGATCAGCGCATCGCTGCTTGGCGCAGGCGGCCCGGAGCGCATCCGAAATGTTTTCGAAAGGCCTTGTTGAAGGTTGAGATGTCCTCAAAGCCCCACTTGCGCGCCAAGGTGGCTATTCCTTGCGTTCGAGCCGGCGCAGCCACCATCTCGTCCCGAATGTGCTGCAATCGCTTGGCGACAACAAAGGAGCGAAATGTCGAGCCGGAGGCCGCAAAGATGCGGTGGAGATATCGCACCGATATTCCGAAGTGTTGTGCCACCCGCTGCGGGTTCAGCTCCGGATCGCATACGTTCTGCCGCAGATACCTGAGAATCTTCGGCAGTAGATAGTGACTGTTCTCGGGAATTGTCTCGTCTTCGTCGCCATCGTCAAGACAGCCAGCGGCGAGCGGCAGCAACGACACGCAAGCCTGGTAGAGGGCTGTCAATTTGCCTCTTGCAGAGATAGCAGCGTCGAGACGCTGCTCGGCAATCAATCCCAGGCAGCCAAAGATGGGTTCCCTCGAATTGCAGCGGGTCAACAGGATGTTTCCAAAGCCGTCATCTGCATTTCGGATGACCGCGTACTGCTGCTTCGGAATCGTGAGCGTTATGAGATCGTGAGGTACGAGGCGTCGGGCCGTCACAGTGACGGGCCTGGCCCCGTCGAATACGACGATGTCACCTTGGCCCGCGGCGTTGATACGGTCATTCTGCTCAACAATGATCTCGCCCGACGCAACGTAGCAGACGACGATGATCTCGGCTGATGCGCCGGCGACATACAAGTCCGAACTCTATGGCGACGTTTGGCGTGCACTGGACTCTGCCGATCGTACCCCTTCCGATCGTGAGCGTTGCGCTCCTGCTCCGGCGCTTCGCGTCGACCTTCTTTTCGGATATCCGATCTCTGTCGATGCGGCCGCGGGCGCCACGACAGGTGTCCAGGCGAGTGCCCAAACCCTGTTGCGCGTACCTGCGTGCCAAGTTGTGGGGATTGACGCTCAAAGCGATCGGACGCGTCAAGGCCGATGCCGTCGCTCGCACTCACGCAATACACCCCGCATTCAGACAGACGCGACTCTGGCCGCCGCACGCTTCACATCAACGCTGGCGCACGAAGCTGAAGCCCGAGCGCCATTATCCCGACTGCCGCAACCCAGCTTCCGCTCGCGCGCAATGCAATCTGCCGCCAGGCGCCGCCACCTTGGAGAAACCAGATTGCAAGCCCCGTTACGAGCGTGACGTAGACGTACCCGATTGCGGTCACCCCCGAGATGAACAGAAGGCGATCCGTGCTTCCCGTCATCGCCAGACCATTAGAATATCCGTGCAACAAGGCGATGACTGCACCCAGCCCGGCGAGAACCGGCGCAGGCACCGCGATGGCGACCGCGACAGCCAGGCCGGTTGCAGCAATGATCGCCACGCTGAGAACCGGTGTGACGGGGAGCGCAGGGACCACAAGGGAAGCGGCCGCGCCGGCCAGCAGGCCGAGCGGGAAGACAACAACCAGCCATCGCGCCGTCTTCGGACCTTGGAACGCGGCGAGGATTGCGATCGCAAACCACGGAATGACGTCCTCGACGCCAGTCAGCGGATGCATCATGCCGCCGTAAAAGTCGCCGAGCCGGGTGTTGACGAGATGCGCGTGGGCGGTTGCCGGGGCGGCCATGAGCGCGACCGCCGCCGACAACCAACGCAGAAGAGGTTTCAAGCCACAATTTCCAGTGCACCGAGGAGGAAGTAGGTACCGACAGCACCGATCGCCACGCCGGCGGCGCGAATGGCCCAGGCGCCGACCGGCCAGCGGATCAGGACGCCGATCAGGATGCCGCAGAGGTGGAGAAGCCCTGTGGCGACGACGAAGCCGACGCCGTAGGCGAGCGGATCGGCAGCCTCAGGCAGCTCCTTCCCGTGCGCATAGCCGTGGAATATCGCGAACACGCCGACGAGGATCGCCGCGGCCCACAGCGGTGGCCGGGCCTGGAACGCGACGACGAGGCCGAGCCCGATGCCGGAGAGCGCGATCATGATCTCGGTGAAAGGTACGTCGATGCCGGTCACGCCGAGGAGGCCACCCACCGCCATCACGAGCGGGAAGGTGATGGGCAGCACCCAGATCGCCGGATTGCCGAGCTGCGCGCCCCAGAGGCCGACCGCCACCATCGCCACCAGATGGTCGAGCCCAGTGATCGGATGCATGAAGCCGCTCTCGAGCCCCGATCCCACGCCGACGCCGGTATGGGCAAATGCCGGCACCAACGGCGGCAGCATGAGCAGGGCGGCGAGCGTCAGGACCCACTTGGGCGTCAATTCCTTCATTGTCGTCTTCTCCTCATCATGAATTGCGGCTGTCTCAGACCCGCAAAAGAAACCAAAACGACGCGACGGAGCCGATCACATAGGCCGGCAACGCGTCGCCCCACCGCGGCAGCGTCGCCTGGCTCTGCCGGTGCGCCCACATCAGCGCCAGCACGACGAGCACAAAAGCGATCTGCCCGATCTCGACGCCGATGTTGAAGAAGAGCAGGGCAAACGGCAGCACCATCTGCGGAATCCCGAGCGTGGTGAGCGCAGTCGCGAATCCAAGCCCGTGCAGCAGGCCAAACGCGAACGCCACAAACCAGGGATAGCGCGCGGTAAGCCCGGCCTCGCCGCGCTGCAGCTTCACGATCTCGACGCCGACAAAGACAATGCTGAGCGCGATCGCGGCGTTGAGCGGTCGTTCCGGAACGCCGACCCAGCCGAAGGTCGCGGCAGCGAGCGACAGGCTATGCGCGATCGTGAATGCGGTTATCGTGCGGATCAGCATCCAGGGCCCGCGAACCAGCCAGATAAGGCCAAGCACGAAGAGCAGGTGGTCGATGCCGCGCAGGATGTGGTCGATGCCGAGATTGACGTAGGTATTGGCGAGATCGAGCCAGGCTGCGATGTCCTTGCCCGGGTCGCGGGCAACGGTCACGATCGGATTGGCGGCGCTGACCGTATAGGCCTGCAACGGACCCTCGGCGGGAAACACGCGAATCATTGCCACCGATTGCTTGCTACCGAGCCCCATGAAGCTGAGGCGGCCGACAAAGCCGCGCTCGCCGCAATTGAGCTCGGGCGGGTTCCAGATGCAGTGCTTGGGAAAGATCGGCTGTAGGCTCTCGTCTTTGGGAGGGATGGACCATCGGCCGAGAAAGCGTCCGGGGCCGATCTCACGCAGCACCATCACTGCCATGGACGCCTCATGGCCCAACGCGACGGGTGCCGACAGCATCGAGTGGGCCAGAACGCCGAGCAGGGCGAGAAGGAGCATGCCGTTCGGGCGGGCGGTGTGGTGCGCCATGTCCAGGCTCACGGCTCGACGCGGCGGATCACGTAGGACTTTGCCATATCGCGTATGGCGGTGGTGCCGAGCTCGCGCCCGCGCTCGGCCTTCCAGTCGCTGATCAGCTGCGTAGCGATATCCCCCATCTCCGTGCGGCGGCCCCGTGCGAGGGAATCCATGCGCACAACGTGCCAGCCCAAGTCAGACTGGACCACCTGCCACTTTGCTATCGGCAGAGCCGTGATCTGATCGACGAAGGCCTTGCCGAAGGCACTCTCGAGGCTTGGGCGCGGCCGTTCGGCGAATATGTGGGCCTTGAGCCTCACCTCTTCGGGTTCGCTGCCGGCTTCGATTTGCGCAAGCGCCGCTCTGGCGTCCGCTTCTGAAGTCGGGCCAGTGAAGGGGACCTCATAGAAGCTCGCGACGTCGGGAAGATCATACTGTCCGCGCTTGGCTTCGAACCACTGGCTCAGCTCCTGGTCGGTCGGATCCTTGATCGCCAAATTGCCGAAGATCAACAGGCGCATCTTTTGGATGACCCGCTCCCGTATCATCTCGTCGCCCTTGTCGAGGCCCTGCGCAATGGCTTCGCGGTAGAGGACCTCGTTCAAGACCCAGACGTCGATCAAACGATCGAGATCCTCGGCGCTTGGCCCGGTGGGCGGCTCAGAGCCGGGCTCGGTGTTACGCTTGCTCTTGTAGAGGTCGACGATCGACTGGCGGACCTCCGGCGTCACCTCGATCAGCCGCTCCTTGCTGACGGACGGCGTGGCCACCGCGTGAACCGCGAAAAGCAGAGAGCCGATCAGAAGAAAATGCAGCAGCGGCTCGCGCAGGAGGCTGCCAATCGGCGAGCGGCGTTCGCCGGAGGCCGACAACGCTCCACTTTGGCCGACGACGGCCGAACCCAAACGCCACGATAGCGATGACATAGAGAACCCCAGCCCTCGTTGCGGCGGGCCGAGCGGCGACCGCGCAACTGCGCGTCCCATGCGCGCGACAGAGGATTAATCGCACATAGATGTCGTGCCGATGACAAACGGCGCTTCTCTCGCGCGTCGTGCACGGGACACACGCGACACCTGTCATGTCGTCATCGATTGTAGCCATTCGCTGTCATCATAGCTTCAGGCCAATGTCAAGTTTCGAGGATATGGAAGGTGCGCTTCGCCGCGGACGGCGAAAGCATTTCCAAAAGAGGGATGAGCGTATGTCGAAACCAGATTCGTCGAGCCGCATCGCGGCTCACGCTACCGCCTTGGCCCTTGTCGCGGGATTCGCCACGGCGGCCCCGGCATATGCCACGGGCTTCGGTGGCCATGATAGTGGCGACACCGACAGCTACATGGCCGGCGACTTCCACAATCACACGACGTGCACGGACGGCACCGTCTCCGTCGAGACCATGGTCACGACCTCGGTCAAGACCTACGACCTCGAGTGGCTGGCTTCGGCGGACCACGGCGGCAGCGGCACGCGCGATTGTCGCATAAACGACCCGGAGGGGAACGGCCCCAACACCGGCGAAGGCAAATATTGGGAGCAGACCATCGGCGCCGCTGCCATCGAGGGCGACGTGCTGACGTCGAATTCTAATGGCCAGCTCAATGATCCCGCGTTTCCGCCGGTTCCGCACAATCCGCGCGTGATGTGGCGTTGGCAGATGATCGACCAGATCGTGCACCCCGAGATCGCTCGGCTGTCGAAGAAGCTGCACAATCCGATGCTGTACACGGGCCTCGAGTCGAACGTGCCCGGGCACGAGCACTTGAGCACGACCATCCTTGGCTCTCAGCGGCCATTCAATTGGTACGGCAACATCGGCAATGCCGGCGAATTGTCCGAATGGGAATACCGCTTCGACCGCAGTGACAACGACAGGAGCGGCAAGGGCGGCACGCCCGGCACGCCCGAAAGCGGCCTCTGGCTCGGCAAGGTGGCAAACGCCTCCAACGTCGTAGGTTCCGGTACCTTGATGCACACCACCAAGGCTGTTCCGAGCGTGGCGTGGCTGCAGGCGAAATTTCCTCTCGACAGCTACTACGTCCCTGCGCATACGGAGCGCGCAGGCGCCTTCAATCCCGACCACACCGGCCGCGGCTGGAACATCGAGCACTTCCGCGATTTCAACAATGTCGGCCCGACGGTCGCCGTCGGCTTCGAGACCATGCCTGGCCACCAGGCAGCTGCCACCCGCGGCGAATACCAGGTGAACTTCTGCGGCGCGGGATGCAACTCCGTCGGCGTGACGACCTATGGCGGCAGCGGCATCTATGGCGCCAAGGTGGGCGGCGTGTGGGACGGCCTCCTCGGCGAAGGTCGCAACTTCTTCTTCTTTGCCAGCTCCGACTGGCACAACCGCGGAATGTTCAGTCCGTTCGAGAAGTCCTCGACGCAGGACTTCTACCCCGGCGAGTACCAGAAGCTCTACATCCCGCGGCCGACGCACCACTCATTCTTCCACGACTTCAACGCCCTGCGTCCGCAGCACGTCGTCGATTCGGTCCGTGCGGGCAATTCGTTCTCAGTCACGGGTGACTTGATCTCGGGCGAGCTCACCTTCGAGGCGGAGATCGAAGGTGGCAGCAAGTACCGTCACCTCGGCTGGAACCAGGTGGCCAAGATGGGGGAGACGCTGGTCGTGCCGCGGGGCAAGGACGTGCGCATCACGCTGACCGTCACCGATCCGCGTGGAGCGAATAACTCGCCCTACAGTTTCGCCAACCCGTCGCTGAAGCAGATCGGCAAGACGGTGCCGCTGAACAAGCCGGTGCTCGACCACGTCGACTTCATCCGCGGCAACATCACAGGCCTCATCAGCCCCAGCAATCCAGCCTACAAGAGACCCGCGGGCTCGCCTGATGACTTCATCTACAATGCGTCGGCCAAGATCGACCGGACGTTCGGTGGCAAAGGCTACGCAAACAAGTGGAAGGAGTTGGGTGAGAAGCGGACCATCAGCTTCGTCATCAAGAACATTCAGAACAACCAGTACATCCGCGTGCGCGGCACCAACCTGCCCGTCGGGACACCTAATGAGACAGACGCAAAAGGTAACCCGCTCAGCGACTTGCCGGTGTCTGTCATCCCCTGCAAGGACGCGGCCTGCCCCGCCCACATGCAGGTCGATGCCGCCGGCAATAAGTTCTCGAGCTTCGATGTTGCGGGCTGGTCGGACCTCTGGTTCTACGCCAACCCGATCTTCATCCGGGTGAAGGATCAGCCGAAGCTTTACGTCGAGAAGGCCCACGAGTGCGCCGAGAGGTCCACAAAGGAGAAGGTGGTCGAGTGCGCCGCGGTTGTTACGGCCGACGCTACGAAGTGACCGATGAGCGGCGCGACCGCGTAACCCGCAGTCGCGCCGTTGGTTTTCGTCCTGGAACTGGGGGCCCATTGCGTGGCCCCCAGTTTTGATTTTCGCGCCAAGCCCGTTCGCACCAAGCCCGATTGTCCCGACAATGCTTGATCGAGCTGCTCCGACCGCCTGCGCCGTGCGCCAAAGCTGGCGCATGGGTACGCTGCCAATCATGGCCGTTGCCACGCTCTCCGGCTTTGCTGGGCTCGGCTACGAGATCGTCTGGACGCGCCTGCTCGCGGTGTCGCTCGGCCAAGAATTCATCGCCGTTCTCGGAGTGATCTCTGCACTCTTCGCCGGCCTTGCGCTCGGCAGCCTCATGCCCGGCCGCCGCATTGCGGCAAGCGCCCGGCCGGCTCTCTGGTACGCCGGCCTCGAGGTCGTGATCGGAGCCTGGGCCATCATTCTTATTCCGCTGTTTGGGTTCGCCGGCGAGCTTGTGCCCGTTTTGGTACCGATCGACGCCTCGCCGGTGTGGCAAATGATTGTCGCATTCGCCTTGCCGTTCGTGCTCTTGCTCCCGGCAACGCTCGCCATGGGAGGCACGTTGCCGGCGCTCGAGGCCGTGCTGGCCCCGCGTCTGCGAGCTGGCGGCGCGGTGGCTCACGTCTATGGCGCCAACACGCTCGGCGCGGTCGGCGGCACGCTCGTCAACACGTTCCTGCTCATCCCCGCATTTGGGCTTGCGGGCACGCTTGCCGTGTGTGCGGCGTCGAACTTGGTCTGCGCCCTTGCCATGGGGCTGGGTGTTGGCCGATCGCGCCACGAGGTGGCGCCTGCGCCCCGCCTCACCCGCACTCCCATGCCGGACGGCCGGCTTCTCGCTCCGCTCTTCCTGACGGGCTTGCTCGGCATCGGCTACGAGGTACTCACGATCCGAGTCGTGAGCCAAATCCTCGAGAACACGCTCTACACTTTCGCCGTGCTTCTCGCCGCCTATCTGCTCGGCACGGCGCTCGGCGCCGCCCTGCAGAGTCGAATTGCCAAGCGCTACGCCGGGTGATTACCTGACGACCACATTGGTTGTTGCGACTTCGCTTTGCTGCGTTGGCGGCGCTGTCGCGCTGGCTTGCTCCGGGACGATCCTTGCCGCACTACGGGAAATAGCGCCGCCGACGATGTCGGGGCGGCTTGGCGCCGAGCTCGGTGTCGCCGCTGCCATTTTCCTGCCGGCGACCATTGCCATGGGAATGCTCTTCACGCAGCTGGCACAACGCGCCCGAGATCGAGACGGCAATCTGAGTGCGGCGCTCGCGGTCAACACCTTCGGGGGAGCGCTCGCGCCGGTGCTGTTCGGTCCGCTCGTCATGCCGACCATCGGTGCCCTGAACGGACTTGCTCTGATTGCCTTGCTGTATCTCCTCCTGCTGCCCGACTTGCGGCGACCGACCCTTGTCGCCGGGACCCTGACGGCAGCGGCGGCGGTCGCGCTGGCGTTGTCGCCGATCTCGCTGCGCTTCGCGCAAATCCCGCCCGGCGGCGGGGTCGTCTGGCATCGGGACGGTGTGATGGCGTCGGTCACCGTTGTCCGAGACCGGGACGGCATACGTCATCTCCAGGTCAACAATCACTTCCGCATGGGCGGCACGGTGTCGATTCGCTCCGACCACCGCGAGGCGCATATCCCGCTGCTGCTCCATTCAAATCCGAAACGGGCGCTGTTTCTCGGGCTGGGGACAGGTGCAACTCTCTCGGCCGCGGGCGATCATCCAGGACTTGTTGCCGACGGTGTGGAGCTCGTGCCCGAGGTCGTCGAATTCTTTCCCGCTTTTCAAAGAGAGCGCACCCCGCCTCGGGCATGATGCCAATCCCAATCTGCGCATTCATGTCGCCGACGCGCGCCGTTTCGTCCGCGCGAGCGCGGAAAGTTACGACGTCATCGTTGCCGATCTTTTCCATCCGTCGCTCGACGGGTCGGGCGCTCTCTATTCGCGCGAGCATTTCGCGGCCATCCGTGCGCGCCTCGCCAAAGATGGGCTTTTCTGTCAGTGGCTGCCGCTGCACCAGCTCGATCTCCCAACGCTGCGCATTATCGTCCGCACGTTTCTCGCAGTGTTTCCCGACACCACGGCCTACCTGGCGCAGTTCAGCACCGAGACGCCGCTCATCGCTCTTGTCGGTGGCCTCGCGCCAAAGGTCTATCCGGTCGATTGGTTCCGCCATCGAATAGCGAACGATGCGTTGGCGGCACGCCTGGCCGCACTCGACCTCAAGAACGAGACGGCGCTGTTCGGCCTTTATCTTGCGGGCTCGGAGGAACTAAGTGCCTTTGCCGGCGCGGGGCCCGTCAACAGTGATGACATGCCTCTCGTCGCGCTCGAAGCGCCGCGTAGCGCATATGCCGCGTCGGAAACACCGGGAGCCCGTCTCGTGTCATTGCTCGGTACTTTCCACCCTCGGCCCGAGGACGTCCTAGCCGGCGAGGAGGCCGGAGCCCGCATGCGGCTTGCCGACTACTGGCGTGCGCGCGACCGCTTTCTCGAGATCGGCGCACGAACACAGGTTGCGGGCCCAGCCCGCTCATTCATTGCCGAGATTGCCCCGCAGCTCGTCGAGGTCGTACGCATGAGTGCCGACTTCGACGCAGCCTATCTGCCTTTGATCAGCATGGCACGCGAACTCGGTCTCAGCGATCCGCAGGCGGCCCGGCGCCTGCTCGAGGCACTAGACGCGGCCAGCCCGGCGCGCCCCGAGGCACGCCATCTGCTCGCAGGGTTGCCGCCGGCTTGACACCGGCACTCTCGCCCATCGCGGTGGGCGAACCGACCGTGAAACTGATCACGCTCCCGTCGGGGTGATAGTGCTGGCGGACGTAGCCCGTCCATTCGATCTGGTATCGACCTGGCGGCAGCGGCGTCGTGGGCCGAAATTCGGTCCCATAGACATTCCCTTCGGCCCTCGTCCAGTCGATCGACCACACCGTACCGTCGCTGCGGAGGAGACGAACATTCTGCAATTCAATCTCGAAAAGGAACTTGATGGCCATCTGCGACGGCAATTCCGCGAGGACGTCGCCCTCGGCCGGCACAGACGAATCGAAACTGCATTGCGCGCGCGCTTCTGTTGCGTGCTCCATCAGGCCGAACAGCAGCAATGCACATCTGCGCATCGTGATCGCCTTCATTCTGTCCCCGCCCCCCTTGCCGGACGCCCAACCTGGCGGAGTTCCATCGCCGCGCGCTCCCTCAGGAGAAATTTATGGCGTAGCCGAACGAGTCGAGGCGCGCGGGGACGGCATTGAAGGCGACGGAAATGCGCCGCTCGCCGCGATTGGTCGGCACCTCGTGCAACAGGTAGCTGGGAAACAGGATGAGGTCGCCGGCCGTGATTGTCGGCATCGCCATCTTGTTCCCGTTGAAGGGTCCATACTGCACGTTCTTGTGCTGGTTGCTGAAAATGAAATCTGTGCCGCCGAGGCTCTTGTGAAACACAAGATTCGTTGAAGGATGCGGGTTGGTCAGATAGAGCACGCCCGATACGAAACTGTTGGCGTGGGTGTGAATGGACTGGCGGCCGCCAGTCTCCAGAAGATTGACCCATATCTCCTTGATGGACCAGTCGAGATCCTCGCCAAAAAGCAGCGCGCCAAATTCGACGAGTTTGGGCTGAATGAGCTCGTTCGCTCGGACGAACGAGCCTCTCATCTCGGGACTCATGATCTCAGTATGGGAGAGGTGATCCGACTTTGCGTTGGCAATTGTGGCGGATGGGGCAATCTCGGCGACGAGCTGGCTTATCAGACCGTCATCAAGTAGCCGTTCGACGCGCATCACCGGGATTGGGAACAAGCCCACAACTTGGCTCATGAGTTGATTTGTCGTCTCCCGTCCTGGTTGGCTGTGCTTGAGCGTCCGACCAGCGCAACTTGCCGCGCGCATGTGAACGACGGATGACATCGCACAAACATGCGACGGACCCATGGGGACGGGGCTCATTTTGACTGCACCAGTTTGGTTCAGGCCAGCCGCTTCAACGTCTCCCGACGATCCTTTTTTGCCTCAACCCAAGCCGGGCATTTCACTTTGACCCATTCGGGCCGCCGGCCGGAACGGTAGGGCAGATCGCGGCGCTTCGACACTACGCCCTCGAGTTCCGGCCCGCCCGCACTCGTTGAGCAGCAGCGCGCCGTCGTCGAAGGCCGGGATCACCATGACCGGCACCTGCGAGCTGGCGATGAGGCGTACGAGCTCGCGGCGTCTTCTCTCGAGTGCCAAGCACTTCAAGTCATGGCCCTCGAGGTGCAGGCAATCAAACGCGGCAAAGATAAGCGCACGTGAGTCATCGCGCAGCGCGCGCGTGAGAGCCGCGAAATCTGGCACGCCGACTGCGTTCGAGGAAATAAGCTCTCCGTCAAGGACCATCCGCTTTGCGCGAAGCTCAGACAGCATTTCGATCAGAGCGGAAGCGCCCCTCGTGATGTCTTGGCCGCTCCGCGTGAATAGGCGGACCTTGCCGCCGGTCTTCACGGCCTGACAGCGCCAGCCATCAAACTTCGGCTCATGCTGCCACTGCTCGCCCGGAGGCGGCGCATCGGCGCAGGTCGGAACGCAGGGCTCGATGAAGCCAGGGGTGTCTTTGCGTAACACTGTGCAGAAATCATATCAGGACCTCATGACTACAATGCTTCGGCGACACACCGCGGATAACAATTTGAACAACATAGGAGAATTCCGGTTTCAGCATTGAGCCCATCACGCGCGGCTTGACGTCCGCCAACCGCAACCGCCAGCCGGCACGAATGGGGTCCAGTAAGCTGAAGTTGACATGCCTCACATGGCATTCCAGCAGCGCTATACGATGGCATCCGAGCGCAATGTGCATCGCGGAGTTGCGCCCGTCGCTGAGCACGCCGCCGAGGATCTCGAGAGCATTCTCTTCTGATCGCTCGAGATGGTTGCGCCCCATATCCTAAATGGATGGGGTGGCCGGAATTCCCCTTCCTATCGTGGCGGTCCCTAACGGGACTGGCGAGAGTGCGCCAGGTCAATCACTTGGCGCCGAGTGCGAAACATGAAAGCTTCGCTCATCTTCGCGCGTTCCCGCGAGCCGCTTCCCACCGAGAAGGCCGCTGGCGGATCCTCACACACGTTGAACGGCAGATCGCAGGCCTTCGCACACGAGATATCTCAGCGTTGTTGGCGGGGCGTCATGACGAAATCCCTGACTATCGTTGCGAGCACTTGAGCCCAAGCCGGAGATCGGCCAGTTGCGATGAGAGAGGGCCGAGGCTCGCGGCTGACGGAAGCTCGGCGATGAGTAACGCCTCCGAGCTGCCCGCGCGTGCGAGATCAAGGCCGTCCGGACCAACGATGGCGCTCAACCCCGTGAATTGCATGTCGCCCTCCGACCCGCAGAGGTTGGCATAGGCGACGGTCATGGCGTTCTCGAGCGCGCGGGCCCGGACGAGGGCAGTCGGCACCTGTGTAAAAGGCATCATATTGGCGGTCGGGACGAGCACGACCTCTGCACACTGGCGTTTGAGCTCGCGAGCGACCTCCGGAAACTCGATGTCATAACAGATCGCTAGACCGACCCGGCTATGCGCAAGGCCGGCGACCACGAGCTCCTCACCCCGGGAGAACAGTGCCGCCTCCTGATCGCCGAAGAGATGCATCTTACGGTAGACGCAGACCAGTTCGCCGCTGGCGTCGATGAGAGCCGCCGCATTGTAGACGCTGTCCCCGTCCCGCTCCGGAAAGCCGACGCACAAAGCGCAGCCCGACTGCCTGGCCGCCGCGCCCATCGCCGCGAGCGATTGTCCTGTCCGGGGCTCGGCGAGCTCGTGCACGAGCCGTCCAATGTTGTAGCCGGTGAGAAACAACTCCGGCAGCACGAGGATATCGGCACCCATTGCGCCCGCTGCCCCCGCTGCGCGGAGTATTCGCTCGAGATTGGCGGCCTTGTCGCCCTGTGCAGCGCTCGCCTGATAGACCGCGATCCGTTTCATCAAGTTAGCGCCCTTGTGCGCTGCCAGCTCCATAGGTTTGCGGCTCCCGAGACCAGCCTGTCGACGACGATGGTCAACACGACGATGCCGAGGCCCGCAATCAGCCCCTTGCCCGGATCGACTTTGCCGAGCGCTTCGAGCGTCATGATTTCCAAACCCCTGGATCCGACCAGCGATGTGATCGCGAGCATGCTGAAAGCCATGACCAGGGTCTGGCTGAAACCCAATACGATAACAGGCATGGCGAGGGGAATCTGGACGCGCGTCAGCACCTGCAAGCGCGTCGCTCCCGCCATCGCCGCGGCCTCGAGCACGGAGGCATCTGCGACGCCGAGACCATGCTGGGTATAGCGGATGGCCGGTGCCAGAGCATAGAGCATGATCGACAGGAGCGCGGGCAGCTCGCCCACCGAGAAAAGGACGACGGCAGGCACGAGATAGACGAAAGCGGGAAGCGTCTGCAATGTGTCGACGAGGACGGAGATGGCGCGTCCGGCAATGAGGGAGCTGGCAGCAAGCGCTCCCAACGGTGCGCCGATCAGGACGGCGAAGGCCGATGCGATGACGACCAAATAGAGCGACAGCATCGCATGTGACCACAGGCCGGCGACAGCCAGCGTAAGCAGCAGAACGAAGATCCCGAGCCCCCCGCGTAGGCCGTAGAGTGCGGTTCCCGCAGCTGCGGCGAGCAACACCACTCCGAGCCACGGCAGGCCCGTGATGAGGTCGCGAACCGGGCGCATCACGGAAACCGTCATCCAATCTCGAACCGCGGTGATCGCGATTGCGTGGTCGCGATTGAAGGCCTGAACCGCCTCGCCGACCGTATTCGAGGACGAGAGTGTCCAGGCTTCGGGGAACACGGCAAGAGGCTCGAGATACGCGCTCGCAACCAAGAGCAGGACAGTCGCCACGCCCGTCGCGACCAGGTGAAAGTGACGCACGGCGAAACTCGCCGACAGGCGCGTGTGGTCCGGACGCCGCTTGGCGACAGCGCGCGAAATCCGGTCCATCGTGATGGCCATCAAGGTAATGGCGAAACCCGCTTCCAGGGCCAGCCCGAAGCGCAGCGATTTGAGCGCTCGCAAAACATCGTTGCCGAGCCCGCCCGCGCCGATCGTCGAGGCGATCACCACCGTGGCGAGCGACAGCATGATGACTTGATTGACACCGATCAGCAGGTCGCCCATTCGAGACGGCAAGATGACGCGCCAGATCTCGCCGCGCGGCGCGCAACCTGACATGCGCGCAAGCTCGCTCAGGGTCGGCGATGCTTCCCGCAGGGCCAGCGTCGTCATGCGGGCCATTGGCGGCATGGCATAGATGATGGTCGCGATTAGTGCTGTGACAGGTCCGAGCCCGAAGAAGACGACCAGCGGCACGAGATAGGAGAACACCGGCAGCGTCTGCAGCGTATCGTAGACCGGATTGACGAACGCCTCGACGCGCGGCTTCCTGAATGCGAGAACGCCGAGGAGAACGCCGAGGACAATGCCGCAGGCAACGGACACGATCACCGCACTCAAGGTGAGCATGGCCGACGTCCACAGCCCGAAGATCGCGACGTAGGCGAGCGTGCCGCACGCGAGCGCGGCGAGCCTCATGCCTCCGGCCCAATGGGCAAAAATGGCCGCAATCACTACCACGACGCTCCAGGGAAGTGCCGGAATTTGCGCTTCGCCCAACACCGGAATCGTGATCGAAAGCTCCGTAGCTAGCAGTCCCTGGACAACAAGCAGCGGCCACTCGATGAGACGCGCCAGCGACCTCGTGATTTCGTGGACTTGCAGACCGGCAATCGACAGATCGTGAGAGACATAGCGGATTGCTTGCGTCGTCGGCCGCATCAGGTCGATCTGCCAGGGTGCAGGGAAGACGTGAGACGGATTTCCCGGCCAAGCTAGGCGCGCAACGATCGTCAATCCGGCGAGAACTAGGAGCACAGCGACGGGCGAGATCACTATCTTTCGCACGTACGCGTATGGCAGCGGCTCGACAGTAGTCATCGACCGCTCTCAGAGATGGCCCGTGACAAGGTGAGTGCGGCGATCACCGAGTCCTTCGTGACGGCGCCCGCGGGACGTCCCTGCTCATCGACGACGGGCACCGCCGCTTGGCTCGAGAAGAAGCGAGGCAGAGCGTTCTTGATCAGAGCGGTCTCGCTGAGCGGCTCGCCCTCTCCCCACAGGGATCGTTCAGCGATCGAGCCGACCGTCAGGATCGACAGCCGGTCGACGCGTTGCGTAAACCGGCGAACGTAATCATCTGCCGGATGCAGCACGAGGCGCTCGGGCGTATCGACCTGAATGATCCGTCCATCGCGCATGATCGCGATGCGGCTGGCGAGCCTGATCGCCTCGTCGAAGTCGTGAGTTACGAAGACGACGGTCTTTGCTAGATCCTTCTGCAGACGCAGAAGCTCGCTCTGAAGCTCGAAACGGATTATCGGATCGAGCGCCGAGAACGGCTCGTCGAGGATCCAGATGCCGGGATTGTTGACGAGGCTGCGGGCGATGCCGACGCGTTGCTTCTGCCCTCCGGAAAGCTCGTTCGGGTAGTACGTCTCGCGCCCGCGCAGTCCCACCAGATCGATGAGCTCATCCGTTCGCCGAGCGATCCGGTCCGCCGCGACCCCCGCCACCTCGAGCGGAAACGCGATGTTGCCGCGGGCTGTTCGGTGCGGCATGAGCGCGAAGTCCTGGAAGACCATGCCCATCCGATCGCGCCGCAGCACGCGTAGTTCTTCCGAGGAAAGCCGGCTCAGCTCCTGTCCGTCGACCAGAACCTCGCCTGAGGTCGCGGGGCCGAGGTGCGTCATGCAGCGCACCAACGTCGATTTTCCGCTTCCCGAGAGGCCCATCAGTGCGAAGGTCTCACCGCACCGGACCTCGACGGAGACGTCGCGCACGGCGGCGCTCAGCCCGCTCGCGGCGAGTGCGGCATCATCCACATTCGGGTCGAGCCGCGACACCGCATTGCCTGGGCGGCCAAAAACCTTCCAGACGTTGCGACATGCAATGACCGGGGGCCCGGCCCGAACGGCCTCGATCGCGGCGACAGCGGTCATTGCTCTTTCCACGCGCTCTCTGGGCAGAGACCACGTCAACCTGACAGATTGCGCGTCCTATGCTCGTGTCATTTGAGCCATGAGTTTATGGTGCTCGCGTTCTTGGCCGCCCAATCGGCGGCGTATTTCTCGAGCGATGTGCCTTCTACGTCGACCGCATAGACCGCCGCGGCCACGTCTTTGGCATCGAACTTGAAGTTGGTGAGGATGCGGGCTGCGTAGGGCATTTTCTTCATCGCCGCGACATTGGCGATCTTCGTCACATCGCCTCTGCGAAAGCCGCAGTCGTGGGTTTCGGCCGGATTGGTGCCCCACTTGGGGTCAGTGAGGCAGGCATCCTCGAAGGCGGGGAACTCAACCCACTCTCCGGGATTTCGCGCCGTGACCCAGAACGGATCAATGCCCCAACCGAGAACGGGCTCCTTCTTGTCGATTGCCCCCTGCAATGCCGCCGCGAGGGCGGGCGACGAGCCGGAATTGATGACGGTGACTTTGAGGCCAAGGGAGGCGGCGCGCTTATCAGAGTTCGTTGCCCAGTCGGCAGGCGCGTCGATGAAGCGCGCGTTGGGCGCGGTCTCAGCCGTCGACAGGGCTTTGATGCAGGCCTCCTCCTTGAGGGCTTTCCAATCCGGCAGACCCGGACATTTTTCCTTGACGTAGAGGGGATACCACCACCCCTCTCTCGCCTTGACTCCGGTCGAGCCATAGTCGGCGGCCTTTCCGGTCGAAATCACCTCGTCGCGAAGCTCCGGGTACGTCGGCCACGCATCAACCAGTATATCTATGTCACCCGTGCCGACGGCGGCGTAGTGCGCAGCGTAGTCGCTGGGCTGTATCTTGACGGCGTATCCCGCTTTCTTGAGCCCCTCGGCAAAGGCGTAGGTGATGATGTCGGCGTCTGTCGTATTGGCGATGGCGAGCTTGATCGGCTCCTTCGTCTCCGGGGCATCGGCAGCGCACGCGCCTCCCGAGAGAATCGTTGCGACCAGCGATGCGAGAATTGCCGCAGAGAATGCTCGTGCCAAGTGAATGGTCATGGGCTGTCGCTCCGAGTTGAGGCCGTCATTCCTTGCGCCGACCGGCGCCGGCGATCATCGAAAGGGTGTCAAGGATGATGCGGACACCGAGGCGGGAGGTGATGCCGTCGTGGTCCCAGGAGGGAGAAACCTCAACGAGATCGAATGCCCGCACGTTGGCGCCGCCCAGCCCGGCGATGATGCCGAGCATCTCGCGCGAGGTCATGCCGCAGGGCGTGGGAACACCGGTGCCGGGGGCGCAGCTGGAATCGAGCGTGTCGATATCGAGAGTGAGATAGACGCCATCCGTGCCGTTCGTGACGACGGCCACGGCTTGCACGGCAACAGCGGCCGGGCCGGCCTGCCACACCTTCTCTAGTGGTATCAGCGTTATGCCTTTCTCCCGACAGTAGGCGAGCTCGGATCGAGGATTCATCCAACCGCTATGGCCGATGATGACGATCTTCTTCGGATCGAACCCGGCATCGACGGCACGCGTGATCGGACAGCAATGGCTGAGCCGCTCGCCGCCGACGTCGACGGCCGTGTCGAAGTGCGTATCAAAGAGGATCAGGCCGCACTTCGGTATGGCTTTCGCGAACGCACGCACGCCGGCAATGGTGATCGAGTGGTCACCGCCCAGTGTGATGGGAAGAGCGCCGGCAGCGAGCACCTCTCCGATCAGGGCCTCGGCCCTGTCCATAGTCACCGTGGCATTGCCCATGACGACGGGCACGTCCCCCACGTCGGCGAATTTGAAGTGTTCGCTCAGGTCCACACCCGTGTTGGCGTTGTAGAGCAGGAACTGATCCGTCGCCTCGCGCAGCGCCTTGGGTCCGAGGTTGGTGCCCGTTCGGCTGATGCACATCGAGTCCCAGGGGAAGCCGATGAACGCGGCGTTGACGCCGGCGCCCTTCAGCGCATCTCGCTTGGGCGCGACATGCGGCTGACGCATGAAGGTGCCGAGGATGCTGGAGTGGAGAAATCCGCTCCACATGGTCAAGTCTGGGGTAGCGTCCTGGGCCACGACCGTCTCCGCCGCTCAATTCTTCGCCGGTCAGAGATCGTGCGGCTGCCGGTGCGCGCCGGCAATGGTGCCGACTTGCACTAGAAGGGGTGCACGGATTTTGGGCTGGTCGCCTCGCACAGGACCCAGGCGGAGTCGGGACGGGGCCAAGTTCGCCTTTCCGCAAGATCTGCGTAGACAGCTCCCGTATTTCAATCCTCTAATGACCGGCAACAAGCTGCTGTCCACCATGTTGCGCTGCAGAAACGCGTGAGGTCCTTATGAGCGCTGCTCGCTTCTCGATAGTTGGCAAGGGAGAGAGTCGACACAACGAGTTGCCGGCACGAGCGGAGAGCGCGAGGTCCGGACGGAGCAGAAAGGCCGCGTTCTCGGCCGACGAGTTGCTCCCATCGTTGAGCAGGCTCGCGGTGCGTGTCGGCCAGAGCGACTTCTATGATGTGGCCCTCGACCTCATAGGCGGGATCGTGCGCTGCGACCGGCGTCTTGTCATGCGCTACAGCCGGTTCGACAAGCCCTCCTTCCTCGTAAACCAATCCCTCGCGAGCGATTTCGTCACGAGCTATCTCGAAGGCCTCTACCGTTTCGATCCGCTCTATCGGGTTGTGCGCTCGACAGAGACCGCGGGCGTGCTCACCTTTCAGGGGTTGCGTGAAAACCAGCCGGTCGACAGCTTCTACGATGAATTCTTTGCCAGCGTGATGATTTACGACGAGCTGTCAATGATGCTTCCCGTGGTCAGCGGGGTGTGCATCGCCCTTTGCTTCGACAGAAATCGGGAGGCATTTCAGACGGCCGAGGTTTTTCGGCTGCATCAGCTCTACACGCTTATCGATGCGCTGCACCGATTGCACATCGAGAAGACGATGTTCGGCTCAAGGTGCGGCTCTCCGTTTGATGCCAAGATGGCAATTCTCATCACGGATGCTGACGGCCGCGCACTCTACAACAATGAGAAGTGGGTGGAGTTTTCCCATCGCATGGATTCGCAGCATGTGGAGGTCCTCGCTGAGGCGCGCTCGGAGGGAGAGCACTTCATCGACGGAGACCACGTCCTCCACTGGGAAACGCTGCCGGCCACGAACGCCGTGGCTCCGTGCGGACGTATTCATATCGTTGAGCGGACTAGCCCCGGCTACTTCAATGTCGATGTGGAAGTCATCTATGGCGCGTTCGCGGATCGCCACCGGTTGACGCCACGTGAGAAGGAGATCGTCTGGCTGATCCTCCGCGGCTATCCCTCCTCGTCGATCGCCTCCCGACTGGGATTGAGTGCAGGGACGGTCAAGAACCATCGATATCGGCTGTACACCAAGCTAGACATCACGACGGAGCGCGAGATTTTCTCTTTGTTCCTTAACGACATTCTCTCCAACTATTGACCCTCCTTTTCAATGAGCGCGGCTCCCAGCGAGAGCAACGAGCGACACGTCTGCTATTGGCCCAAAGCGGACCTCAGTGGTCGTCGCCGTCGCGTCAGCTCGTGGGTTTCTAGCGGACGTCATCCGCTGAGGATGTCGAGGTCATCTCGTCCGGTCGGTGGCTTGCCGGTGTTAACCGCCAATTGAGCGTCAAAGGCACGCTTGTAGGCGGGCCGCGCTTCGCCGCGGGCCACATAGGCGGAGAGGTTTGGATATTCGTCCAGCATACCCGACGCTTTCACCCTGAGCAGCACCGACACCATCATCAGGTCGCCCGCGCTGAACGCGTCATCGAGCCAGTCGGCATCGCCAAGGCGACGGGAAAGTTGGCCCAGCCGGTTACGGACGCGATCCTCGACGAGAGGCATGCGTTGCGCGGACCAGGACTTGTCGCCCTCAAGGAGCCTGGCGGTTCCGAGTTCAAGGATCGGCGGCTCCACCGTGCTGAGCGCGGCGAACATCCATGTGATCGCGCGCGCCCGGGCATTCGCATCGTCTGGCAACAGGCCCGCATGGCGCTCCGCGATATGGAACACGATCGCCCCCGTCTCGAACAATCCGAGATCGCCTTCTTCGTAGGTCGGAATCTGCCCGAAAGGATGAAGCGCCAAATGTGTGGGTTCCTTCATCGCCCTGAACGAAACAAGACGAACATCGTAAGGTTGGCCCACTTCCTCCAGCGCCCAGCGAACGCGCGTATCACGAGCCAGTCCCTTGCCGCCATCGGGTGACCGTTCAAAGGCGGTAATGGTGGGGATCATTGGAAGGCTCCGGGTGATCGGCTGACGCCATCGTGCGTCACGTAGTGATTGCGAAGGCTCTTCTCATGGTGATTTCTCCTTTCGGCTCAATTTTTTCCTCTTGGTGTGTTATCGGTTCCGCAAGAACAGCAACTCCAGACAGCGGTTGGGTGATCGATACTGTCGGCCGCGATCTCCGCTCCGCCTTTCGCCTTGGCGAGAATGAAAGCCGCAACCCTGCCAGTTTCGGTGGCTGACCGTCCGCTCAGTCCGCAGAGCCGCTATCCCGCCCGGTGCGTACGATGGGCTCATCATGGGTCGGGTAGCACAACAAGGGGCAACCTCACTCAAGGGAGGTGTGCGGCACCGGCTATCGGCGGCAGGAATTGGCGCCAAATAATGAAGACGCCTGCGCGCACTGACACGTCACGTCTGAGGAGTCCGCATTGGGTCATGAGCTGTCCTCGACGCCCTCCGCATAGTAAGTCCGCTAGAGCCTCAAGAGCAGACAAAGACGTCGAACGTCGCCAAGGTCCAAAAGCGGAAGCCAGATGAGAAACGCCGAAACGGCGCGGCAATTCATACGACGTGCATCATCTCTCCGCGCTTCAGCCGAAGGACGTTGTACACCGTATGTCGCGAGAGGCTTTCGATGGCCATGACGGTTGCACCCTCTCCTCCTGCTACCCGCCGACGAACTGATTTTTCGGCTTCTGCCTTGTTCGGCTCAGCAACGTTGAAGCGTTGAACCGGCGCATTGTCCTTGCCGCCCTTGCCGCTCGAGACCTCCACCAGCCAGCCGCATGCCGTTTTGCTTTTCATCGCCCTACCTACCACGTCTGCGGCGGCGCATGTTGAAAGTTGTACGGTTGCTCGCATGAGCGCGCGCTCGTGATCGCGCGTGGACAGCGACGGACCTGCGCAACGCGCCTCAAACATGCATCGAGCGTGATTGTCCTTGTCATTGCCGGCGAACACGCTCACAGAGCGTAATCGCGGCTACACCGCGCAAGGCGTTAACCGCATGTCCTCAAGCCAAGACGCGAGCCGCTGCTGGTTGTGCGACAACGCAATCTGGCTTTTTCCGATCTGGACTTGGTCAGTGGCCTGCATCACAGGCCTATTGATCGTCGGCCTTATGCGACCGCCCGATATGATAGGGTGGCTGATCCTCATGGGCCTTTTGTTGATTCCCATTTCTGCTTGTATTGCCGTGTTCATCGCCGAACAGGACCATGACCGAGCTCGAGACGCGCAGAAGGTCGATGGGATTTCGCTGGGGGCGGTGGACGAGATGCGACCAGTCCGCAGAGCTCGCTGAACGATGCACGCGCGGTGGGCGCCGAAGCATCAAGCCAACAATGTCGGATAGGTAAGGGAGGTTCTTGCGTGACGCACAACCCTGCCGTCGATCTCGTGGACGATCATCTCGGCGCGGCGGCCGTAGGCAACGGCACGTGCGAACGCCATGGCGTGCTCGCGCATCCTGTAGCGGGCCATCTCTGATCGTCGGCCGCGCTCTGTTACGAGCCACGCACTGCCTCGATCTCGGCTGACGTGAATATCATTCGCGTGCAGCATGTGACTTTCCCTTCAATTCACGGAAAATCGCTCTCGGCCGAAGCCGAGAGCGACTGCGTCAACAGCTTACGCAAACAAGAGCTTAGAGCTGCCGACCTTTGGCGAAGGCGTCGACGTCGCGTCTGGGCCTGCGACTTGTCGAGGCTGTACTTGGTCTGGATCTGCGAAACGAGATCGTCCTTGTCCTTGATGGCGGCGACCTCGGTGGCGCTGAACTTGCCCCACTTTGCTTGAATGTCGCCGCGCATGCCTGCGGGAGCTGTCTGCGGGGAAGCGGCTGCAGGCTGAACATTGCTGGTCATTTTATACCTCATGAAAATCTAAAAAAAACAACTTGAACGATTGTCGTCCAAATCATGTTTAGTAGAATGCGCTTCGATTGTGTTCGCAATAAGTTCCACAATAAATAATTCCAAATCCCGTTCAATTATTTCAGAGAAAAATTGGGTATCGAAAGAACGTGGATATAGTGACTGTTTGCTTCAGCTCACGGCGCGTTGTTTTGGGTTGCTCCGCGCATTTCGCGCGTTGTTGCAGGGTTGCTGAAGGGTTGCCTGCCCGGCGCGAACTCCGCGGCTAACGGCCGGATGATTCCGAGCAGCCGCTCTCCTTGCCCTGACTTCGCTACCACGCGCCGGTCGATGCAAATCATGCTACGCATCACCATCTGTGGATGATGGATGAGATTGATTTCAGTGCGCCGGCTGAGATTTTTGCCAGCAAGAGCCGTGGCGCCAGCAGGCGTCCGATGACCTATCACCGGTTCCCGAGCATGGCTGAGGCGGTCCGCTACGCGGTCGAGGTGCTGTCTCCCGAAACGCTGTTCGGTACGATCATGGAAGTCGACGGGGTCCGCTTCGGCGCGGCAGAGATCCGTCGCTGTTACGAGAGTGCGGACTACCCGCTACAACGATCGGCAGCGGCTTGAGCTTCTCCGCGCCAGCGGGAAGCCAATGGGCTGCTGCGTAGCCGCAATCGAAATTCGCGCCCCGCGGTCAGCGCGCACGATCACGGTCGAGCACCACCGATGTCTCAGGGCATGGCTGCCGTATCGGCAGCACTCTGTGCACGACGTCACGCACACGGGATGTAGGGGGAAGGGATCAAAGATGGAGCATATGGGCTTTTTCAACCGCGCGGGTCCGTTTCCGCTGCGCGTGGTGGCCGACACCATTGGCGCCGAGCTGGCGCATTCGGCGGATGGGATACGTACGATCCACGATGTGCGATCGCTGCGCAACGCCGGGTCGGGGCACCTGACGTTCTTCGAGAACCGGAAATACATCGGACAGCTCGCGAGCACGCAGGCAGAAGCGTGCGTTCTCGCCAGCGCTTTCGCGGCTCGGACGCCCGGTGCAACTGCAGCGCTGACGACGCCCAAGCCCTACATCGCGTTTGCGCAGGCCGTCGCCCTCTTCTATGCCGACGGCCTGCGCAGCAAGGCCGCCGCGACAGCAGCCGATCGCGATGGCGGGCATGTTCATCCGAGCGCGCAGATTGCCGAGGGCGTCACCATCGAGCCGGGAGCAGTCGTCGGGCGTGAAGCCGTCATCGGTCAGGGCACGACGATCGCCGCAGGCGCCGTGGTCGGCTACAGAGTGGTGCTAGGGTCCGACTGCTACGTCGGCGCCGGCGCGACGATCACCCATGCGCTCGTCGGCAATGGCGTCATCGTCCATGCAGGCGCCCGCATTGGCCAGGATGGCTTCGGCTTCGCCATGAGCGCCAAGGGACATCGCAAAATCCCGCAGATTGGGCGCGTGATCATCGGCGATGATGTGGAAATCGGGGCCAATTCGACAATCGATCGGGGCTCCTTGTCGGACACGACAATTGGCGAGGGCACGAAGATCGATAATCTCGTGCAGATCGCCCACAATGTCGTCATCGGCCGCCATTGCGTGATCGTCGCTCAGAGCGGCGTTGCCGGCTCGGCAGAGCTCGGCGACTTCGTCGTCATGGGTGCGCACTCGGGCGTGATCGGCCATGTGAAGGTGGGCTCCGGAGCGCAGATCGCCGGCATGGCTCATGTGAAGGACGACGTCGAAGCGGGCGCGCGCATGGGCGGAACACCTGCTCGGCCGTTCAAAGACTGGGCGCGCGAGGTCGCGGCGCTGAAGCAACTCGGTCGCAAAGACGCGAAACGTCCAAGCGAGTGAGGAAATCTCCTCTGATTGTGCCAGTCATTTGAAGCCGGGGTGCGTCAACCTGCTGGCGCATACGGCGTCGTTCGGACGGACTGCAGCGATCCACGGGAGGCGGACATGATCTACGTTTTTGGTTTGGCGTTCGCAGCCGCGCTTCTCCTTGCCTACCAGATCAAGCGAACGCCTCCGACCCCAAAACAGAGTTCAGTTCACCTCAAGGTCTCGAACCTCAAGGTGACTGGCCGGAGACCCGCCGCAGATGCGGCTGGCGTCTCGGATGCGCTCTCTTCGATCGAAGCCGCGCGCTCCTGGGTTCGGGCAGCGCACCAGAGATTTGTAGGTGGATTGAAAGCTTCGATGCCGAAGCCGTCGGTTGTTCGGTTCCGGGTAGCCTTGCCTCGGCATCCCCGCACGCACACGTAGAAAGCCGTGAGCACCGTGCTGGGGCGGGTCGGGCCGCTGTGATAGGGTCACAACGAACGCTCTGAACCGGAGACGCAGATGTCAGGGAAGTGCCCGAAGTGCCAAGTCATTGCCAATGTCGTTGTCGAGTTCGATTCGAGCGCGTGATGAGGCGTCGGAAAAGACGTTGCCCGCAATACAGTTCCTATGCAGCGAATGCCGGACAATACTGAGCGTGTCATTGGATCCTGACTGGCAGGCGCAAATCGTGGCAGGACAGCTGAGAACCGTCGGCGCTAGCCCCGGGACAAGTCACTAGTCTTCGAGATCGCGGAGGATGACGACAATGAACAACCGCACAAGCGAGGAGCGCGTCACCTTCAATCGGAATTTTTTGCTACCCAGCGTCGACGAGGTGCTGCCGCCGGGAACCTATCTAATCGAGACGGAAGAGGAGCAGATCGATTCCTTGTCGTTTGTGGCCTATCGGCGCGTCGCGACCACAATCACGTTGCCGGCGCTCGGTACCGAAACCGGGAGCAAGCAAGTCATAACGATCGATCCGTCAGAATTGGCGGCAGCTCGCGCAAAGGATTCTGAAAACTAGGGCCAATGGCTCTTCCAGAGAGCTCACTGCAACCGGGCCTCGCCTGGCTTCAGCTCGAGCCCGACAATTTCCGACGACGAGAGCCCTTCAAGCGCCTCGAATCTGGCATCTGGCCCGGCGCGCGCAACGTCCGTGACTGCTCGCACGGCAGCGGTCACACACGGAATTGCCGTATCGTAGAGTTGAACCACAGTCCGTCCGTCGTGACGTACCGGGTCGGTCACACTGACCACCCAGCCTGCCGGCGATGATTTTTGGCGCATGCGTGCAGCTATGACACGTGAGGTCCTGAAATACCATCTAAATAAATACGTTCATCAATATCGGCGTTCACATCGGTCCTAAATCAAAGACTGACTTGATATCGCGGCAATTAGATCTCATATGTCCGGCAACGAGGTCAAACATCGTCGACACTCGCTCGCCGCTTCCGCTTATACAGACACTCAAGATCACCTCATCTCGTCGGCGCCGAGTGGTCGGTGCCGTGTCCGATTTGTGCTGGGAGTGCTTTCCGATTACGGATCCGTTGAAGAGTGCGCTCGCAGACGGCAGCTCGCGCGCGCTGTCGGATGAGCTCGACGCGACTTCCAGGCGTGGAGACTCATTTGAGGTGCAGAGCCGAGCGATGCGAGCGAGCCGCTCAAGACCTGGTGCGGATGACGTTGCGGAATTGAAGGCGCGCGGATGTCTCGTTTGCCGAGAGACCTTCCTAAGTGCATGGGCCGGCGAGCGCGTTTGTCGCCGCTGCAAATCGAGTTCAGGCTGGCGTAACGGTGCCCTCAAGTAAGGCCGGCGCACGACAGACGCTGTTCGTGGCACTTCCTTCCGAACAACCGCGAAATTGCGCGCCGAAGCATAAACGATTGATTCAATTCTTCTCTCGCGCGGAGCACGAATAGATCTGGCTGTGCCAATGTGCACCAGGGGTAAAATGAGAAACAGACATCACGGCCGCGACCCCGATACTGCTACTGGTCGCTCGCAGCGCACGGCGTCGCGACCGACCAGGCTCCGGTCCGATATCATCGACGTCGCAAATGACAAACGGAGCTACGAGCACTTCATGGCGCTTGGACGTGCCGCTGCATCGGCCGGAGATGCGATCGAGGCCGAGAGCCTATTCCAGCGCGCAGAGCATCATCTCAAGAAATCGAGGGAACAGGGCACTTGACGGCCGCTCTTTGGCGGCCTGGGAGTGGCCACCACAGTGCCGGTGAAGAGTCAAAAATGACGTGCGAGCAACAATCGGCTAACGGGCATCGATTTGACGCTCAATTTTCCCAATCCCAGTCGAACATACGATCAGCGCGGGGGCCGTGTGCGGTTCTGGGGGCACGATGGGGCCTTCGAGATCTGCTTCTTCATTGAACAAGGGGCCCTCGGCCACATCACGCCGGACGCCAAGCGGGACGAAGGCGGCTTTCTGCAAGCATTCGATCGCAATCGCGAGCAGATTCTCGCGGTCGCGACCAAGCTCTATTCCCGGCGCCGGCGCGACTCCTACACCTTGTTGGCTTCAGATTTCTGAGAAAACCCGGTCGGTCCTCGTCTGGGCTGCGCCTCGCGACCGACCCAACCAGAGAAGGCAAGAAATGGATGCAATTGCGCTACGTGAGGCTTCCGGTGACGACATTGCCGGCATTTTCCAAGTTCGAACGTCCGTCACCGAGAACACTATCAGCGCCGAGCGGCTCGAACGGATGGGCGTTACGGCTGCGAGCATTACCGGTTCCTTCGAGCGTGGCGCCAAGGGTTGGGTCGCCGAGCAACGCGGCCAAATCAAGGCCTTCTCCATCGCTCACCAGACCAAGCGGGTCAATTTTCGCGCTTTTCGTTCTGCCGGAGTACGAGAACCGCGGACTTGGTCGCCGCCTGCTCGACGCGGCGAGCGAGTGGCTATGGGACAATGGCGCCGATCTCGTCTGGCTTACGACTCGACCGAACACTCGAGCGGCCCGCTTATATGAGCGCCTTGGGTGGACCTGCTCAGGCCTGGAGGCCAACGACGAATTGCGCTTTGAGCGCAGACGTCCCACACATGGCCCAAGCGCGATTAGGATCGCCTAGACGCGCTCGCCGTTATTGTGGGGATAATTGCGTTGCGCGTTGCTTTTATGACCAGCCGCGCATGAACGAAAGTCAACAGCGCCGATGTCTGCACATGGCCCAAAGCCGACGCTCAGTGAGGTGGAGATTCCCGTACTGCCCGAGCTGCAACGCATCATCGACGCGAGCCCGACCGGCGACCTCACTTATCTCGTGACCGAGTTCGGCGAGCCATTCTCTATCGCTGGTTTCGGCCACAAGTTCCGCGAGCGGTGTAACGAGGCGGGCCTCCCGCACTGCTCAGCGCACGGTCTACGCAAAGCGGGGGCAACGCGCGCCGCCGAGAACGGCGCCACTGATCACCAGCTGATGAGCATCTTCGGATGGAGGTGGATCCAGGAGGCCGAGCGCTAAACCAAGGCAGCGCGTCGCAAAAAGATGGCGGGTGATGCGATGCCGCTTCTCGGGAGGACAAAAGGCGAATGAAAGTTTCCCACTTTGCACGTGGGTTCTGTTTCCCACCGCAACAAGATACTGATGTCTCGGTGAAATGTAGACAGGTGGCGGTCCCTACGGGAGTTCGAACCCGTCTTTCAAGATTGAAAATCTCGCGTCCTAACCGATAGACGAAGGGACCATGAGCCTCGAACGCAAGGGCCGCTCGCGCTAGCTGGCGAGCCGAACCCCCGTGAGACCGAGAGGGTATAGGGACGTTTCAAGGTCCTTGCAAGCCGCCCCGCCGCCAGGAATCCGGCCTCGCCGGAACGGCGCGAAAGAGCCGCAGAGGCGACGCTTCCGGCAGGATGCTTCAGCCTTGCTTGCGCGGGTCGGCGGCATCCTCGATCAGAAGCTCGAGCCGGTTGCGCCCGCCCCACGTGTCACGCCGCAAATGCCCCGCCACATGCAGCGGCATGCCGCCCGTGGAAAGGAGCAAGTCGCCGAGCGGCTGCCCGGCCGCGCGGAAGGCAACCGCGTCGAGCCGTGAGCCGTCGCCCGCCTCGAGCGCGCAGCGCACGTGCGCCTCGCCGACGATCTTGGCGAATTTGACGCGGTGAGCGGGGAAGGCAAAGCGCGGCTGCGGATTACCCTGCCCGTAGGGGCCGGCCTGCTCGATGAGCTCCATGAGCTTGTCCGTGACGCCGCCCGGCGTCAGCGCGCCGTCGATGGCGAGCGCCGCCCTCTCGCGAGCGGCCCGCGCGGTGTCGGTGAGCTCCGCGGCGAAGTAAGCCTCGAGCGCGGCAAGCTTGTCGTGCGCGACCGTGAGCCCGGCGGCCATCGCGTGTCCACCGCCCTTGATGAGGAGCCCCTCGGCGACTGCACGCCGCACGGCCGCGCCGATATCGACGCCGGCGACCGAGCGCAAGGATCCGGTGCCGACGCGCGCCCCCGAGCTGCCGTCCTTCTCCCAGGCGATCACACACGCCGGGCGTCGGAAGCGGTCGGCGAGGCGGCTCGCAATGAGCCCGACCACACCCTTGTGCCACGTCTCCGAGCCGACGAGCAGCAGCGCGCGTTCGGGGGCGGATTCGAGCAGATGGTCCGCCGCGGCAATCGCCTCCTCGAGCGAGGCCTGCTCGATCGCTTTGCGCTCGCGATTGAGCCTGTCGAGGATGGCGGCGATGCGCGCCGCTTCCGCGTCGTCGCCGGTCGAGAGCAGCCGCGCGCCGAGTGCCGCGTCGCCGATGCGCCCGCCGGCGTTGATGCGCGGGCCGAGGATGAAGCCGAGGTGATAGGTCGTCGGCCGTTCGGAGAGGCCAGCCGCGTCTGAGAGCGCGCGCAGGCCGATGTTCTCGCGCGACGCCATGACGGCAAGGCCCTTGGTGACATAGGCGCGGTTCAATCCCGTGAGCGGCACGACGTCGGCGACGGTCGCCAGCGCCACGAGATCGAGCTCGCCAATGAGCGCCGGCTCCGCCGTGCCCTTTGCATAGTGTCCGCGCCGTCTCAGCTCGCGCGCAACTGCAACCAGCACGAGGAACGTAACACCGGCCGCCGCCAGATGACCTTGCCCGGAGATGTCGTCCTGGCGGTTCGGATTGACGAGCGCATGCACGGCGGGGAGCCGCTCGTCGGCCTGATGATGGTCGATGACGAGCACATCGGCGCCGAGGCCCTTCGCGCCCTCGAGCGCCTCGAAGCTCGTCGTGCCGCAATCGACGGTGACGATGAGCCGCGCGCCCTCCCGGATGAGGAGCTCGATTGCCGCCGGGTTGGGCCCGTAGCCCTCGGTGATGCGATCGGGAATGTAGATGCGGTGCGGCACGTCGTGATGAGCGAGGAAGCGCGCGAGAAGTGCCGAGGAGCATGCGCCGTCGACGTCGTAGTCGCCGAAGACGGCGACGGTTTCCCGCTTCTCGATCGCGTTCGCGAGGCGTCCGACGAGCTTGTCCATGTCGGTGAGGCTCGACGGGTCGGGCATCAGCGCTTTGAGCGTGGGATCGAGAAAGACCGGGACGTCGTCCTGGGAAACGCCGCGCGCGGCCAGCACCCGGCCCAGAAGCTCGGGCAGCCCATGCGTCTGGCTGATGGCGAGCGCGACCTTCGCTTGACCGGGCTCGAGATGCTCCCGCCAGAGAAATCCGCGCGCGGATTGCGTCACGCCGAGGAAGGCTGGTGCAGAGGCTTCCGATGCCTCGGCATCCCGCCGCTTCCGCAAAGCCCCCATGCCCCCAACCCCTCCGAATCACACAGAAGAAGCGTCACATCGGCTGCCACGTAAATCGAGCGCGCCGCGGCGTTCTCCACAGATCCTACGCGTTACGAACATTCCCCGGAAGCCAGCGACCGCAACACCCACGAGGGGCGCGGACCTTGCGGCTTGCGCGAGGTTGTGGCACCTCCTGCTCGGCACTGGCACCGCAATCCGAGGAGCGCTCGATGGACGCCAAGACTATCATCATTGTACTGCTGCTCGTGGCGGTCGCCGTCCTCGGCTACCTCTACTACGATAGCCGGCAGGGCGGTCTGACAATCGACGCGCCGGGTTTCAAGCTCGAAGCGAAATAGCGCTCATCGCTGCGCAACGGCCACGCGCAGACAGTCCGCGGTGCGCTTGTCGAAAGCGACCAGTTTGATTGCGACTCCGGTCGATGCCGCCATCTCGCGGCAAACATCGGCCGCCTCCGCGCATGCCTCCTCAAGGGGATAGCCATAGATCCCCGTGCTGATGGCCGGGAACGCCACGCTCTTGCAACCGTGCGCTGCCGCGAGTTCGATCGCCGACCGATATGCCGAGCGAAGCAGCCGACGCGCCTCGTCGCCGTCATAGGACGCATAGACCGGCCCGACCGTATGAATGATGTGTCGGGCGGTTGTGATGCCGAACGCAGGCGTTATGACCGCCGACCCTGTGGCGCAATGTCCGATGGCACGGCACGCCGCGGCGAGCTTCTCGCGTCCGGCCGCCCTGAAGATCGCGCCGCACACGCCGCCGCCCTCGGCCAGTGCTGAGTTCGCCGCATTGACGATGGCATCGGCCGCAACCTTGGTGATGTCGCCTTCGACGACCTCGATGCCGGGCATGCCAGCGCGAGGCATAACGCGGCCTAAACTGTGAACCGGGTGCCGATGTCGCGGAAGGTCGTCTTGATGCGCCGCACGGTGCCCGTCTTCGAGCGCATGACGACGCTCTCCGTCTCGGCGAAGTCGCCGCGGAATTTGACGCCTTGGAGCAGCGATCCGTCGGTCACGCCCGTGGCCGAGAAGATGACGTCGCCCGACGCCATGTCCTCCAGCCTGAATTTGCGATTGATGTCGCTGATGCCCATCTTCTCGGCGCGCTTGCGTTCCTCGTCCTTGGTCGGCATCAGGCGGCCCTCGATCTGGCCCCCGATTGAGCGCAGCGCGGCGGCTGCGAGCACGCCCTCCGGCGCCCCACCCGAGCCGAGATAGATGTCGATGCCCGTTTCCGCGGGGTCCGTCGTCCAGATGACACCCGCGATGTCGCCGTCCGGAATGAGCTGCACGGCGGCACCGGTTTCGCGCACGGCCTTGATGAGCTCGGCGTGCCGCGGCCGGTCCAGGATGCAGGCCGTGATCTCGCCGATGTGCACGCCCTTGGCCTTGGCCAGTGCATTGAGATTGCGCGCGGCCGGCGCGTCGAGATCGACGAGCCCATCCGGATAGCCGGGCCCGATGGCGATCTTGTTCATGTACATGTCGGGTGCATGCAGGAGGCCGCCGCGCTCCGACATGGCGAGCACCGCGAGCGCGTTCGGCATCGCCTTGGCGCAGATCGTCGTGCCTTCGAGCGGGTCGACGGCAATATCGACCTCAGGCCCTTCGCCGTTGCCGACCTCCTCGCCGATGTAGAGCATCGGCGCTTCGTCCATTTCGCCCTCGCCGATGACGACCGTACCGCGCACGGACACACGGCCGAGCTCGCGGCGCATGGCGTCGACGGCCGCCTTGTCGGCGGCTTTCTCGTTGCCACGGCCTCGGAGGCGCGCCGCGGCGATCGCAGCCGCCTCGGTCACCCGTGCGACCTCGAGAACGAGCACGCGATCGAGCCAATGCTCGCCGTTGTCCTTAGCCATCACACGCCCCTCGTCCCCTCGGCCCAGCATCACAATGTCTCTATTCTGATCATCTGCGGCCGTTCCGAGACCTTACCATCCTTTTCAATGGCCGCGAGCGCCAGGCGGATGGCCTCTTCCGTGGTCTCGTGGGTGATCAAAATGACGGGTGCGGCAGTGCCTGGCACCGCGCGCGCGCCGATGCCGGGAAGGGCCGATCGCGGCCGTCTCTGAACAATGCTCTCGAGCGAGACATTCTGGTCGCCCATGCGCTTGGCGATCGTGGCCATGGCGCCGGGCTTATCGTAAACGGACAGCCGCACATAGTAGGCGCCCTGGTGGGCACCGAGCTGGGCACGCTTGTAGGGCTTGAGCGTCGCCGTCGGCTTGAGGAACGGCGGCAGCACGAGGCCCCGCGCAATGTCGAGGATGTCGCTCGCAACCGCCGAAGCCGTGGGGCCGGCCCCGGCTCCCGATCCGACGAGCAGCAGGCTGCCGACATAGTCCCCGTCGATGGCGACGCAATTCGTGACCCCCGACACTTCGGCGATGGCGGAATGCTTGGGCACCATGGAAGGTCCGACGCGCGCCTCGATGCCGGAGGCTGTCTCGATCGCAACCCCGAGCAGCTTGATGCGGAAGCCCAAGGTGTCCGCGGCCTCGATGTCGGCGCCGCTGATCGTCTTGATCCCTTCGACGTGGATCTTGTCGAAGGCGACGGTGGTGCCGAAAGCGAGGCTCGTCAGGAGCGCGAGCTTGTGCGCGGCATCGAAGCCGCCGATGTCGAACGTCGGATCGGATTCAGCGTAGCCCTTGTCCTGGGCTTCCTTGAGCACCTCGTCGAATGTGCCGGCGCCCTCCTGCATCTTGGTCAGGATGTAATTGCAGGTGCCGTTCAGGATGCCGTAGACGCGCCGCACGGAGTTGGCGGCCAGCGCCTCGCGCAGCGTCTTGATGACGGGGATGCCGCCGGCGACGGCGGCTTCGAAGTTCAACGCGACGCCGTTCTTCTCGGCGAGTTTCGCAAGCGCGAGCCCGTGCTTGGCGAGCAGCGCCTTGTTGGCCGTGACCACATGCTTCTTGGCGTTGAGCGCCGCTTCGACGGCGGCCTTGGCGGGGCCGTCCTCGCCGCCGATCAGCTCGACGAACACGGCAATGGAAGGATCGGCCGCGAGCGCCGCGGGATCGTCGAACCACTTCACGCCCTCGAGCTTGAGCCCGCGGTCCTTGGCCCGCGCGCGCGCCGACACGCCGACCACTTTTATGGGCCGGCCGATCGTCTCGGCGAGACGGTCCGCGTGTGCATCGAGGAGGCGGATGAGGCCAGCGCCGACGGTGCCGAGACCGGCGACGCCGAGGGTCAAGGGCTCTGACATAGGACGAGAGGGGACTACCGGCTGACCTTTTGCGGAATCGGGATCACGTTATGCATGGTTTCCTGACCCTGGGCGAGGAACTTTTTAATGTTTCTCGCCGCTTGCCTAATGCGGTGCTCGTTCTCGACGAGCGCGATGCGAACGTATCCCTCTCCGTATTCGCCGAAGCCCAGCCCCGGCGAGACGGCGACGTCGGCCTTCTCGATCAGGAGCTTTGCGAACTCGACCGAGCCCAAGTTCCGGAACGGCTCGGGGATCGGGCACCACGCGAACATGGTTGCCGGCGGCGGCGGGATCGGCCAGCCTGCGCGCCCGAAGCTCTCGACCAGGCAGTCGCGCCGGCTCTCGTACGTCTTGCGGATGTGGCGCACGCAGTCCTGCGGACCGTTGAGCGCCGTCGCGGCGGCGACCTGGATCGGCGTGAAGGCACCATAGTCGAGGTACGACTTGACGCGCGCCAGCGCGCCGATGAGCCGCTCGTTGCCGACGGCAAATCCCATGCGCCAGCCGGGCATGTTGTAGGTCTTCGACAGCGACGTGAACTCGACCGTGATGTCGATCGCCCCCGGCACCTGGAGAACCGACGGCGGCGGGATGCCGTCGAAATAGATCTCGGCGTAGGCGATGTCGGAGAGAATGATGAGGTCGAGGCGCTTCGCGAGATCGACGGCGGCCGTATAGAAATCGAGGCTCGCCACCATCGCCGTCGGGTTCGACGGGTAGGAGAGCACGAGCGCGATCGGGCGCGGGATCGAATGCTTCACGGCGCGCTCGACCGCACGCAGGAAATCTTCCCCGTTGCCGGCCGGAACATGGCGCATCGCGGCGCCCGAGATCAGAAAGCCGAACTCGTGGATCGGGTACGTCGGATTGGGAACGAGGATGACGTCGCCGGGCGCGGTGATGGCTTGCGCCATGTTGGCGAAGCCTTCCTTGGAGCCGAGCGTCGCCACGACCTGCGTCTCGGGATCGAGCTTCACGCCGAAGCGCCGCTCGTAGTAGGCGGCCTGCGCCCGGCGCAGTCCTGGAATGCCTTTCGAAGCCGAATACCGGTGCGTCCGGGGCTTCGACACCGTCTCGACGAGCTTGTCGACGATGTGCTGCGGCGTCGGCATATCCGGATTGCCCATGCCGAGGTCGATGATGTCGGCGCCATTGGCGCGCGCCGTTGCCTTCAGCCGGTTGACCTCGGCAAAAACATAAGGCGGCAGGCGCTTGATGCGGTGGAATCCCTCGATCACAGGGGTGTTCTCTCAAATTGGTTGACGGTAGGCTCCGCAAGGCGACCGAATTGTTTGCGAGGTCGCGGAAGTTTCACTCTTTTGCCGTGTTTACGCCGAGCAGCAGGGGATAGTCCAGTGGACGATCCGAAACATGGCCGTGGCACGCCGTGGAGTCGGGCGGCGAGTTCAATTAGCGTCGCCGCACAATGCCTTAACCCCGCGAGCTTCCTGGGGATCGCAACCCGTTAGTGTTTGACCTGACGCAGGGAGCGCTCGATAATTGTATCCCATGGTGTGCCCGAATATGCGGCACTGCGACATGCGCCTTAGTCTAAGAGAGGCGTGACGCAAGCGCCTGTTACAAGGATCGCGTATCCCTGAAGGCCACCTTGAGCACCTTATAGATCATGACCGACCAGAGCCATCCCGGCACGACATCCTACCGGATAGAGAACCCCGAAGAGTTCGCGCGCAACATGCTGCGCCTCTTCGAGGAGGGCGGCCGTGCCATGAGCGGCCTGCTCGAGCGCCCCGACGCGAAGATGAGCCCCTTCTCCGCGGCGAGCGAAGTGTCCGAAGCCACCAAGACCGTCGCCGACATTTTCCGCATCTGGATGACGGACCCCGCCAAGCTTGCGGAGGCCAATGGCGCCTTGATGCGCTCTTATGCCGACCTTTGGAACAACTCGCTGCGCCGCATGATGGGCGAGAACGTCGAGCCGGTCGCCGAGCCCGACCCGTCCGACAACCGCTTCAAGGATCCCGAGTGGTCGTCCAATCCTTATTTCGACTTCTGGAAGCAGGCCTATCTCCTCACGACGCAGTGGGCCGAGGACGTGCTGCAGCAGACCGAGGGCTTGGACGAGCGCACGCGCCAGAAGGCGGACTTCTATTTCCGCCAGCTCTCGAGCGCCTTCTCGCCCTCGAATTTCCCCATGACCAATCCCGAGGTCGTGCGCGAGACGCTGGCCACCAACGCGCAGAACCTCGTCCAGGGCATGGCCCATCTCGTCAACGACATGGAAAAATCCGGCGATCTTCTGAAGATCAGCCAGACCGATACGGCCGCCTTCGAGGTCGGCAAGAACCTCGCCGTGACGCCCGGCAAGATCGTCTTCCAGAACGACATTTTCCAGCTGATCCAGTACGCGCCGACCACCGATAAGGTGCACGAGGTTCCGCTCCTCGTCGTGCCGCCCTGGATCAACAAGTTCTACATTCTCGACCTGACGCCGACGAAGAGCTTCCTGAAATTCGCGGTCGACCAGGGCTTCACGGTGTTCGTCGTCTCCTGGGTCAATCCCGACGAGCGCCTCTCGCACAAGTCTTTCGAGGACTACATGCTCGAAGGCGTGCTCACCGCGTCCGACGAGGTTCGCCGTGAGACGGGCCTCGAGAAGATCAACGTGCTCGGTTATTGCGTCGGCGGCACGCTCGTCGGCTCGGCGCTCGCTTATCTCGCCGCGCGCGGCGAGGCCCCCTTCCGCTCGGCGACGTTCCTCACCACCCAGGTTGATTTCTCGAAGGCCGGCGATCTCCTCCTCTTCACCAACGACGCCCAGCTCGCCTCGCTCGAGGAGATGATGGCCGAGCGCGGCTATCTCGACGGCTCGCGCATGGCGAGCGTCTTCAACATGATGCGCCCCAAGGATCTGATCTGGCCCTACATCGTCAACAACTACATGCTCGGCAAGAAGCCGTTCCCGTTCGACCTGCTGTTCTGGAACCAGGATTCGACGCGGATGCCGGCCGCCAATCACAATTTCTATCTGCGTGAGTTCTACAACGAGAACCGGCTCGCGAAGGGCCAGATGGCTCTCGCCGGCGTCAGGCTCGACCTGAAAAAGGTGAAGCTTCCGATCTATGAGCTCGCCACCCGCGAGGACCACATCGCGCCGGCAAAGTCGGTCTTCATCGGCTCGAAGCTGTTCGGCGGGCCCGTCGAGTTCGTGCTTGCCGGCAGCGGCCACATTGCCGGTGTCGTCAACCCGCCCGACAAGGTGAAGTACCAGTACTGGACTGCGGCCAAGGCGGCTGCCGACACGCTCGAGGAGTGGATGAGCATGGCCAAGGAGCATCCGGGCTCCTGGTGGCCGCACTGGGCTCAGTGGCTCGCCAAGCATTCCGGCGCCTGGATCGCGCCCCGCGAGCCGGGCGAGAACCTCGGCGTTATCGAGGCCGCGCCCGGGAGCTACGTCAAGGCGAAGTCTTAACCGGTGGCGGTAAAGTTGGAAGTCAGGAACGGGCTTCGGCGTGCTCTCTCCGCGCCGCGAGGTAAATCTCGCGGGCCGCGTCGAGATTGACGAGAAAGATGCCAAGACCGACGACAAGGTCTGGCCAGATGGAATTGGTTTGCGCTGTTACGAGGCCTGCTGCGATGATCGCAACGTTTGCTCCAGCGTCATTGCGGGCAGACAGGAACGCCGCGCGGGCGAGACTGCCGCTGTGATGGCGGTGCCGGGCCAGCATGAACGCGCATGACATATTGACCGCGAGCGCCCCCAACCCTGTCAACGAAAGTGCCACGGGTTCAGGCGGGATTTGGCTGCTGAGCTTCTCCCAAGCGCTCCACAGCGTTGCCAATCCAGGCACAAGGAGGATGGCCGCCAGCACCATCCCGAGGCGCGCCCTGTTAAGGGCGCTCCACCCGAGAGCGATCAGGATCAGCAGATTGAGCGACGTATCCTCGAGAAAGTCGATGCTGTCGGCGAATAATGACACCGACCCTATGACGATGGCGACGACGAACTCGACGCCGAAATAGGCCAAGTTAAGCAGCGCAACCAGCAGTACGGTGCGTCGGAAGTCGCTTGTCACTTCGGCACTGGCACTCATGCCGGCGAGTATGGGCGCGTTGGCGGCCAGCGCAACCTAAAGCCTTGCCCTGGAATTACCGACCAGGTAAGCCGGCGCCTCAGGCCGCCGAGCGCCGGCCTGAGAGAATATCCCACGCCACGTTGATCTGCTTGACGCGCTGCTCGCGGTAGAGCCGGTCGTCGTCCGACCGTGCGAGATCCGGGTGCCAGCTCTGGCGCAGACCGTCGACGATCTTCTTGATGACGTCGATCGAGGCGTCCGGACTTGCGCCGAGAACGTGCAGCGCCTCTTGAGGCGTCGCGGGCATCTCCAGGCTCGTCTCGGAAGGCGCTGCTTCTTGGGTGATCGCGCTATCCGCATCCGCCTGGTTTGAGTGCTGCGAAAGAGGCGCCGGCAACGACGCCGGCCGCGGCTCGCCCCCGAACGAGACGCTCGCGATATCGCGGCGCACGAGCGTGCCGAGACGCGCACGCTCCTGGCGCCGCGACCAGAGCACGAACGACGAGGCCGCGAGCACGCCGAACAGCACGAAGCCGATCGTCAATGTCCGCGCCTCAAAAAGCTTGGGCGATCGTTCACTCGCCTGTTGCTCCCGCAGGCTGCCCGTGGCGATCGGGCTCGCGCCATCGGCGGCGGCCGAGTTGACGTCAGATTCGCCGGCGATCTGCGCGGCCGGTTCCGCAGCCGTTGTCGTGGCAGGGCTCGTGGCCGCGCCAACTTGAGCCGGCGCGGCAGAGGCAGACCGATCGCCCGTCGCCTCTGCAACTGTGGCAGGGCCTGCGTCATGCGGTGACGCGGCAGGCAGCCGGGGACGGCTGCGCGGTCGCGCCTTGCGGCTTGTTGATGATCGTTGGCGCGATGCTGGTTCCGCTTGCAGGCTCCGCCTTCGGCGCCGGCGTCGCTGCTTTTTCCGCTTTTGGCCTGCGGCGCTGGCTCGGATTTCGCGGCCGCGTCCGCCTTCGGCGCAATCTTCTCGGCCGCGGGCGCTGCCTCGGCGGACTTGGCGGTCTCGCGCTTGGCGGGTGTCGGTGCTGGCGGCTTGATCGCCGGAGCCGCGGCCTCCTTTGGCTTCGCGGCAGGCGAGGCCTCCCGCTTCGGAGGAGCCGGCGCCGTTGGCTTTGCCGGTGCTACGGCCGCCATCTCGGAGTCGCGCTCGGCGGGCCCGGAAGAGATCTCGTCCGGCTGCGCGCCGATGAACTGCGCGCGCGTCCCGAGCACCGGCGCAAATCCGGCAGGCAACTCGACCATCTCGCTGTGCGGGCCGGACGGCCCGTCGAAGCGCTCGCGCTCATCGGCCGGGTACGCCCCGCGATCGCGCCACCACCAGCGCCGCCGCGCCATGCGCTCCTCGCGCGGGCTCGCCTCGGCGGACCCGAGCTTGAGTGTCATCCGCCCTTGCTCGACCCAGGCCCGCCCGTCCGGCGAACTCGCCTCGGCGACGCGGATCCAGGGGACGCGGATGCCGCCGCAGTCGACATCGAACTGGTGCAGCATCCAGTGATGGCAGCGGTCGGGCGCGTTGGGCGAGCAGTAGCGGAAGAGCCATTTCTCGCGCTTCCCGTAGATTCGGTACGATTGCTGGGGCGCCGGGTAGAGGCGCACGCCGCCGCCGCGCGCGTCGCAGGCGTACGGCATGACGAGCTGCTCCTGGCTCCACGCGGCGCTGCTCCCTGCCGCGGCCATGATGCCGAGACCGATAAGGATCGCTGATGCGTGGCGCGAAAATTTCATGCGAAAAATGCCCCTGATTTGCTCAAATCGAAGCTCGGAGAAGAGGTTGGCCGCTTTGTGGCGGCGATGTATCGATGCGTAACGTTACGTTTCCGCAGATTTCACGCGGGATTTGTTGGTAAACGGTCCCTGATCGAGAGCGGATCATCCACGGGAAATGGGAGAAGCCACATCTGACGAGCAACTTGCGTGACATTCGTCCCACACTGCGTGCCGCGGCCGGGCTCGACCGGCAAGCTTTCGCGCGCGCGGATGGCGCGCAAGTCGAGCTGCTGCACACAGCGCCTGAGGCCAGATTTCTCCTGCTTGCGGATGGAAAGTGCGCCATCGAATCGAGCGCCGATCGCACTCTCACGTCGATTCGCTGGCTCGATGCGAGCGCACTGGACTCACTGGGAATTGGGGTTTCTGACGCGCTGTTTCTCGGCGTCGACCCCGAAGGCAACTCTGGTCGCTTCGCCATCGCGCTCGCCCCCGAGCTGGCGGAGCGCCACGCCGAGGCACTCCGCCCGATGGTCGATCTGCGCTCGCTCGCGCTCCAAGGTGCCATGAGCGCGGACGAGCTCTCGCTCCTCGCGCAGGCGAAATCGCTCGCTGACTGGAATGAGACGCACCGCTTCTGCGGCAAATGCGGCGCTCCCACCAGATACACGGACGGCGGCTGGAAACGCATCTGCACGAGCTGCGGGCGCGAGGCGTTTCCGCGCATCGATCCCGTCGTCATCATGCTCGTCACCGACGGCACGCGCTGCGTGCTCGCGCGCGAGACCCGCTTTCCGCCCGGCATGTATTCGGCCATCGCCGGCTTCGTTGAGCCCGGCGACGATCTCGAGCACGCGGTGCGCCGCGAGACGAAGGAGGAGATAGGCCTCGACGTCGACGAGGTGCGCTACGAGCTGTCGCAGCCCTGGCCGTTTCCCCACTCGCTCATGTTGGGCTGCATGGCCTTTACCAAGTTCAAGGATCTGAAAGTCGATTGCGCCGAGCTGGAAACGGCGCGCTGGTTTGTCCGCGACGAGGTCGTCGCCATGCTCGAGGGGCGGCACTCTGACGCTCTCACGCTCCCCGGCCCGCACGCCATCGCCAATACCCTGGTCCGCCGCTGGCTATCGGGCGTTTAGCGTGGCGGAGAAAGGTGCGCGGCGAGCGCGAGCCGTGCTAGAAGCCGCCTCAACCGCAGTTCGCCTCTTATTGGCCCGATGACATCAAAACCACTCACGAAAAGCCGCGCCGCTCCGGCAACGCCACGTAGCCTTGAGTTGAAACCGCCCAAGGTCGGCTTCGTCTCGCTCGGCTGCCCGAAGGCCCTCGTCGATAGCGAGCGCATCATCACCAAGCTGCGCGCCGAGGGCTACGAGGTGGCCCCCGACTATGCGGGCGCCGACGTCGTCGTCGTCAACACCTGCGGCTTTCTGAACTCCGCCAAGCAGGAGAGCCTCGACGCCATCGGCGAGGCGATGGCCGAGAACGGCCGCGTCATCGTCACCGGCTGCTTCGGCGTCGAGAAGGATCGCATTCTCGATGCACACCCCGGCGTGCTCGCGGTCACCGGCCCGCACCAGTACGAGGCCGTCGTCTCGGCCGTGCACGACGCGGCCCCGCCCGTCGCCAATCCCTTCGTCGATCTCGTCCCGCCTGAGGGTCTGCACCTCACGCCGCGCCACTACGCCTATTTGAAGATTTCGGAAGGCTGCAACAACCGCTGCTCGTTCTGCATCATCCCCTCGCTCAGAGGCGATCTCGCGAGCCGCCCCGCCGCCCACGTCATGGCCGAGGCGGAGCGCCTCGTGAAAGCCGGCGTCAAGGAGCTGCTCGTCATCAGCCAGGACACCAGCGCCTACGGCCTCGACATCAAGTACGCCGAGAGCCCCTGGAAGGGCGCGCCGCTGAAGGCCCGTTTCTATGATCTGGCGAAAGCGCTGGGCGACCTCGGCGCCTGGGTGCGCCTCCATTACGTCTACCCTTATCCCCACGTCGACGGCGCGATCGAGCTGATGGCGGACGGCAAGATCCTCCCTTATCTCGACATCCCCTTCCAGCATGCGTCCCCCGCCGTATTGAAGGCCATGCGCCGGCCCGCGCACCAGGAGAAGACGGCCGAGCGCATCGCCGCCTGGCGCAAGACGTGCCCCGATCTCGCCGTCCGCTCGACGTTCATCGTCGGCTTCCCGGGCGAGACGGAGCAGGATTTCGCCTTCCTGCTCGCCTGGCTCAAGGAGGCGCGGCTCAATCGCGTCGGCTGCTTCAAGTACGAGGCGGTCGACGGCGCCAAGGCAAACGACCTCGCCGGCGCCGTGCCCGAGGAGGTGAAGGAGGAACGCTGGCACCGCTTCATGGCGGCGCAGCAAGAGATCTCCCGCGAGCTGTTGGCGGAAAAGGCCGGCCGCATCATCGATGTGCTGATCGACGAGGTGGACGAGGAGGGCGCGATCGGGCGCTCCAAGTGGGATGCCCCGGAGATCGACGGCAGCGTCTTCCTGAATGGCGAGACAGGGGTTGCGCCGGGCGACATCGTCAAGGCTCGCGTCGTCCACGCCGACGACTATGACCTTTGGGCCGAGGTCGAGCGCGCGTAGCGTAAGGGCACCCCGCGGCCGTCGCCGCAGTGCAATATGGCGAGGGTAACCAAGACCGCGCCTCTCGTTGACAGTCTCGCGGACCCGATGCGACAAGTAGCCATCGGCCCTCGCCGGGGGAATTCTCGCCAGAGAGCAATAGTTCGCGCCGTCGCTGCGAGTTGAGGATCACACATGGTCATGCCAGACTCCACGCCGGGCCCGGCCCCGGCTGCCGCCGCCTCTGGCGGGGTTTCCGAGGTACGTATCTACCAGCACTCGCCGATCCTCTATTGGTGGATCATCTGGGCCTACGGTTTCATCTGCGCCCTGCTGACCTACGCCCAGGGCGTGCAGCTCACGATCGGCGAAGGCAGCAAGCCGCTCTACATTCATCCGAGCCCCTGGGTCGGCCTCTCCTTCACGGTTCTGCTGCTGTTCGTGATCGTCGCGACCAATGTCCGCGCGCGCGGCATGCATGCCATACTTCTGCTCTTGATCATCGGTCTCTCGGTGGCGGGCATATACTTCCTCATGAACCTGCCCGGCCTTTTCTCGACGCCGCCCTCGCTTCTCGTGCACATGAACCTCGCTTTCTACCTGCTCATCTCGAGCGTGCTGTTCGTCGTGTGGTTCGCAGTCGTCTTTATCTTCGACCGCATGAGCTACTGGCGCTTCCGCGGCACCCAGATCGAGCGCGTCCAGAAGTTCGCGGGCGTCTTGGGCAAGGCGCCCGAGGGCTACTCGGTGATGAACGTCAAACTCATCCGCCACAGCGACGATCTGCTCGCACACAAGATTTTGGGTCTCGGAATATTGGGTCTCGGCACGAGCGACATCGAAGGCAGGATGGTGATCTTCGGTGGCGCCCAGGAGCAGTTTCGCATCCCGCACGTTTGGCGTGCTGCCGTGCCATTGCGTCAGATCCAGGCCCTGATGGGGCAGAAGGCCACCGTTGTGATCTAGTATTGATCCGATAGATGCGGACGTGCGCAAACCGCCGATCCATCTGATTCTGACGGCTCTCGTGCTTCTGCTCGCGGTCGCGCTGCGCGTGGCCGATCCCGATCCCGTGGCGCGCCTGCGCCTTTCGGTATTCGACAGCTATCTTGAGGCTCTCCCCGCGCACGCCGGACCCGAGCTTTCCGGTTCGCATCGTCGATATCGACGAGGCCTCGCTGGCCCGCGTTGGTCAGTGGCCATGGCCGAGGCGAGAGCTGGCCGAGATCGTCGATCGCCTGGGCAAGGCCGGCGCGGCGACGATCTCTGTCGATCTCATTCTCGCCGAGCCGGACCGCCTGTCGCCGGCCGAGATCGCCCGCCATGTTCGTTCCGCCCCCGAGCTCGCTCCCTTGAACGACCTGATAGCTCGCCTGCCGTCGAACGACGATCGCCTCGCCTGCCGAGATCGCCAAGGCCCCCGTCGTGCTGGGCCTTGCCGGCGACAACGCGGTAGCGGCCAGGCCCCTCGATCCCATCGCCCGTTTCGCCATTGCCGGCGACGATCCGAAGCTCTTCGTGCCGGCTTTCCGCGGCGGGGTGCAGGCGCTCCCAATTCTTGCGCAGGCCGCCAAGGGGCGGGGCGCGGTCAATTGGCTCCCGTCGCAGGATCAAATCGTGCGACGCGTGCCGTTGCTTCTCAACATTGCGGGCACGCTGCATCCTTCGCTGTCGGTCGAGACGCTGCGGGTCGCGGCAAAAGAGACGACGCTCTTCGTGCGCTCGTCGGGCGGCAGCGGCGTCACCGCCTTCGGCCAGCAGTCGGGAGTCGAGACCATTCGCGTCGGCACGACCGTGCTGCCGACGGATGCCGACGGCCAGCTTTGGCTCAACTTTGCCCGCGCCGATCCGCGCCGCTACATCTCCGCGCATCGCATCCTCGATGGATCTTTTGACGCCGCCGACATCGCCGGCCGCCACATCATCATCGGCGCCAGCGCGACCGGTCTTCTCGATCTGCGCGCAACCCCCCTCGAGCAGTCGGTCCCCGGCGTCGAGATCCACGCCCAGGCCTTGGAGCAGATGCTCTCCGGCGAGCATCTGCTGCGCCCGGCGCTCGCGACCGGCGCGGAACTGCTCTTCCTGGTTGCGGCCGGGGCGCTCGTTGCGCTTTTGATCCGCCGCGCGGGGCCTATCGTTGCCGCGGTGATCGGCGTGCTTTCGATCGCCGCCGTCTCGGCGGGCTCATGGCTCGCGTTTGCGAAGGGCGGCTACCTGTTCGATCCGGTCTATCCCGCGCTGGCGCTGCTGGCCCTCTACCTGACGGGTTCGCTCGTCACCTACGTCAAGACGGAGACAGATCGCGCGCGCGTCCGCGCCGCCTTCAGCCATTATCTGGCGCCGCCGCTCGTCGACGAGATCGCGAGGAACCCGGACAAGCTCAAGCTCGGCGGCGAGATGCGCGAGGTGACGCTCCTGTTTGCGGACGTGCGCGGCTTCTCGCGCATCTCCGAAGGCATGGACGCGAAGGCCCTTATTCGCTTCATGAACAAGCTCTTCACGCCGCTCACCGAAGTTATCCTCGAGAAGCGCGGCACCATCGACAAGTTCATGGGCGACGCCGTTATGGCGTTCTGGAATGCCCCTCTCGCCGACCCCCAGCATGCCGCCAATGCCTGCCGGGCGGCGCTCGCCATGCAGGCCGAGCTCGGCCGCATGAACACAGTGTGGGCAACCGAAGCGGCTGCGAAGGGCGAGCAAGCGCCGCCGCAGGTTCGCATTGGCGTCGGCCTCAACACGGGTGCGTGCTGCGTCGGCAATGTCGGATCCCCGGAGCGCCTCAACTATTCGGTTCTGGGAGACGCTGTGAACGTCGCCGCCCGTCTTGAGGAGGCGACGAAATCCTACGCCGTGCCGATCATCGCAGGCGAGCGCACCGCACTCAAGGCGCAGGGGTTTGCTCTCCTCGAGATCGATACGGCGACGTTGCGCGGCAAGGAAATCCCCGACCGTCTCTTTGCGCTCTTGGGCGACGAGACCGTTGCCGCGAGCGGCCGCTTCCGCGAGCTCGCACACTGTCACGCTGCACTCGCCGCTGCGGTGAGGTCAAAGGACAAGGCAAAGATCGCGCCCACGCTCGCGGCGTGCCGCGCGCTGGGCTGGCCAGAGCTCGAAGGCCTCTTCACCCGCTACGAGAAGCGCGCGGAGGCGGCCGCCTGAGAATGGCAGCCATCCTGCACGGTCACCGTCTCGTCAATTGGGCTTGTTGAAGCCGCCGGTGCTGCGCGACGGGGGCATCTTCCGCCGCCGTCACCGCCGCTGTGACCGCCCTTGCGTCCGAAGCCGCCGCCGATGCCGACGCCGATGACGATGTCCATGCCGCTCATGCCGCCCGCTTCTTCCGTCTTGCCCTTTTTCGCCGTGCGCGTCTTCTTCGGCGTATCTTTGGCCTTTTCGGTCTTCTTGCTCGGCTTGTCGTTGTCGGTATTGCGCGGCTTGTCCGGCTTGTCGGGGATATTGCCGAGGATGATCACGTCGCGCGTGAAGATCGGGTTGGGATCGATCGTGGGCGGCTTGACGATGAACGGGAAGGCGCTGTCGAAGGGGATATTATCCTTGCCTTCGAGCCCCGCCCATTTCACTGGGCTGCCGACATCGCCGTCCCCGGTGATGCGGATGAGCTTGCCGGGCTCGTCGATAAGGCGGCATCTGCCGCGGTCGTTGCAGGCCTGGAACGCCCCCTCAATCAGGAGCCCCCACACCTCGCCGTTGTCCTGCACGTAGAGATCGAAGATCGTGCCGCGGACCGTGATCGCCGCCGCAGGCGTGCGGATGACGTACGTCGGCTTCTTCGCCACACCGGTCATGAACCGGAACGTGCCCTTGACCAGATTGAGCACGATCGAGCCGCTGTTCTTCTTCGGGTCGTAGACGAACTTGTCGAGCTTGAGCTTCGAGCCCGGGCCTAGCGCGAGCTTCGTTTCGTCGTCGAGCTTGAGCTCGCTCGACGCGTCCAAGCTCACGTCGATGTTCTCGTCCTGATGAACCTTGTCGCCGGCGCTGAGCGTGCGCGTATCGCGATCGATCTCGGCCGTTACGAGATTGACGACCGTTAGTGCCGAGCCGATGGGCTGTGGTGGTGCGGCAGCGAATGCGACGGAACTGGACGCGAGAAGGGTTAGGGCCGCGAACGACAATGCGTTCATGTTCATGGCAGTTGTCCTGGAAGTAGAGCCAACTCGGAAAGAGCGTCGGGCTCCGGCAAGGTGGCAAATACCACTCATTTGCGGTCGCATTTTAGCAGAGTTAGGCCCGCCCCTCCAGGCGATGCACCGGCCTGAGTTAAGGAAGTCGGAATAGAGACTTATCCGTCAAAAGTGCAGACGAGCGCTGTGAAGGCGCCCTAGAGTTTGACCGCGCCCTTGCTCCTCCCCTTGGCCTTGTACTCGGGCTCGACATGGACCACGACCTGCGAGCCCTCGATCTCATCCTCGATCGCTGCTTCGAGCCGGTCGCAGATCTCGTGCGCCTCGACGACGGGCATCGCGCCGGGGACGACGAGGTGAAATTCTATGAACGTCACCCGCCCCGCATGCCGGGTTCTGATGTCGTGCGCTTCGAGCGCCCCGTGGCCGGCGTTTTTTATGGATTGGCGAATGCGCGCTTCGATCTCCGATCCCGCCGACTCGTCCATAAGCCCGCTCATCGACGAAGCCGTGATGCTGTAGCCGGTCCACAGGATGTAGGCCGCAACTCCAAGCGCGAGGAGAGGATCGAGGATCGAGAACCCCGTCAGCGCCGCGAGGAGCAGGCCGGTGAGCACGCCGACCGAGGTGAGGACATCGGTAAAAAGGTGCCAGCCGTCGGCCACGAGCGCCGGCGAGCGCCACACCCGCCCACGGCTGATCAGGAACCACGACCAAGTCCCGTTGAGCACCGTGGCGGCGCCGTTGAGAGCAAAGCCTAGGCCCCTATCGGTGAGCGTGCGTGGCGTGGCGAGCGCGTCGTAGGCCTCGCGAAAAATGAGCAGCGCCGCCACGATGATGAGGGCGCCCTCGAGCACCGCAGAGAGGTATTCGGCCTTGGTGTGGCCGAAGGGATGCTGCTTGTCGGCGGGCTGCGCGCTGATCTGAATTGCAACCAGCGCCGTGATCGCGGTGACCAGATTGACGATGCTCTCGAGCGCGTCCGAGTAGAGCGCAACGCTTCCCGTCACGAGAAATGCGAGATACTTGAGGGCCATGACCGCGAGCGCCACGGCGATGCTGCTTGCCGCGACAAGCCCCGTCCGGTCGAGAGCAAAAAGACCTTTCGCCGGCCGCTGCGCCATCCTCGTCTCCCGCCTTGACGGCTTGCTGGTGCCAGAGTTGCGCCGATCTTGCCACTCAAATCTGCGCCGCGTGGACGCCGGGTGCTCCCGCTGGGGTCTACCCTTATCCACATCCATTCTTGCCCCGCCGCCTCCCAGGAGCGGGCCGAATCTGTTGCCTAAGGCGTGTTCAATACCGCTGCCGGCTGGCAGGTGACGCTCACAGGAGGTGAATGCCCATGGCCAATTTCACCACGCATATCGCCGTCGGCACAGTGGCCGCGGGCGCGCTCGCCACGCTGACGCTCGCCGCCGACGTGGTCGCCCCCGAAAACCTCGTCGCCGTAACCATGGCCGGCGTTCTGGGTTCCGTTTTGCCAGACATCGATTTGAAGGATTCGCGCCCGAGCCGGGCCATGTTCGCCGGTCTCGGTATCTTCTTCTCGTTTGCAGTCCTCTTCAATGCTGCGACGCAGTTCTCGATCGCCGAGCTTTGGATCCTCTGGCTCGGGACGCTTCTGCTCGTACGCTATGGGCTGCATTCCGTCTTTCATCGCCTCGCCGTGCACCGCGGCATCTGGCATTCGATCATCGCCGGCCTGTTCTCGGCGGCAGCCACCGCAATCGTCTTCAAGTACGCGCTCGGCAAGCACGAAGGCGTAGCCTGGCTCGCCGCGGGATTTCTCTTCATCGGCTTCCTCGTGCATCTTATTCTCGATGAGATCTATTCCGTCGACGTGATGGACACGCGCGTCAAATCCTCTTTCGGCACGGCACTCAAGTTGTTTGACCGCCGCCATCCGGGCGCTTCCGCGGCCATGGCGCTGGCGACCGTGCTCGCGATCTGGTTGGCTCCCTCGCCGCGCCCGTTCATCGACGGCATTGCCTCGCGCGACATGTGGGCGGGGCTTAACCGCCGCCTGCTTCCCGAGCAATCCTGGTTCGGAATCGATGGCCCTGGCAGTCTGCTTGCAAGGGCGCCCGCGGCCACACCTGCCGCGTCTGGCAGCGAGATCACGACCGGCGCGCTGCCGAGCGAGGCCACCAAGGGCGCGGCACCAACGGCACCCTAAGGCGACGTCTCAGCGCGACGCCTCGGCCCGTTTGTCTGGCATCGCGCGCAAACCGGCGAGGTACGTGCCGACGAGGTCGTCGAGCAAGTCGCTCGCGCTATCCTTGGGGATGATTGCGAGCTTCTCTGCGGTCGAAAGCGATGTGATCCCGTGCACGCCGGACCACAGCACCCGCGCCGAGCGGCGGATGGCCTGCGGATCCATGCCGGTCATGAGCGGGGTCAGTGCCCGCTCGACCTCGCCGAGCAGGCTCTCGAGCTTCTGCTGGTACCATCCAGGCACCTCCCGCCCCGAGGGAAGGTGGTGCTCGAACAGAAGATTCCAGAGGCGTGGGTTCTCGTGCGTGAACTTGAGATAGCGCGCGGCGAGGAGATGCACCCGCTCGCGAGGATCGGCGCCTGACGCCGATTCGGAGAGGGCGGTGAGGAGCTGATCCAGGAGCCGCCCTTCGATGGTCAGCACAAGGTCATCGAGGTTCTCGAAGACGTTGTAGAGCGTTCCGGGCGAATAGTTGATGCGCCGAGCGATCTCCCGCGCAGAAAGCCCCGTGTAGCCTGTTTCCCTGATAAGCTCGGTAGAGGCTTCAAGTATGAGCTCGCGCAACTCGTCGGCGGTGTGAACCGATCGCCGTCCCATAATTTGTCCGTATTCGCTTTCATTCCAGTTTGGGAACCAAATTCGGTCCCGCATGGAGAGTGCGCCTGTAAAGACAGTGTCGGCAACGACCCGAACGGGAACACTGTTTTCCTAAACGCGATGTAATCGGACTGGTTCGGGGCCCGATGCGGGGCCGCAGGCGGCCTCCGGACACGGCGTTGTCGCTCGGCGCCGCGACTGGCGATTTGGGGGGCCGGCCGAAGTTAGAAGCAGGCCGACACGCACTTGTCGCTGTCGAAATCCACGCAACTGTTGCGCGGCGTTGCGTAGGCCTTGTCGGTCCAGTTTGCCGCGCCGAGAACGTAGTTCAGGAAAAGGGGCGTGAACTTGTAGCTCGTCTCGACGACGATCAAGCTGGCGCCTTTGGCAAGGAGCGAGCTCGACAAGGAATAGCTCGCACATTTCGCAGGCAGGTTTCCGCCGTTGTAGGACGGCCGATTGGTCGTCGACGCGTAGACCTTGGTCTGAGTGGCGTCCGACGGGCTCGCCTTCACCGGAATGACCGAGACCATGAGCGTGCTCGCGTCATAGGGGCTCATCACCTGGTTGACGATCTTGTAGATCGCCGTCAGATCGGCCGAGGTCATCTTCTGCTCGCGTCCCACCAGATCCGCGACCATCGTCGTGACACGGCTCATGCGGCGGTCCATGGCGACGGCCCGGCTGACCTCGACCATGCCGATGAGCATGAACAGCAGGATCGGCGCCACAAAAGCGAACTCGACGGCGGCGAGCCCGCGCACGTCGCCCGCAAACTTCCGCGCGAAGCCCTGCAGGCCCTGTCGGATCGAGACGGAAGGGAAGCGTGGCATGGCGGGTCGCGCGCTCACTGATAGGGTTCGGTGCGGAAGGTGGACGTGGCTTGAATGATCGTCTTGCCCGCCAAGTGAGGCGGCCCCGAAGTGGACCACGGCCCGACGGACATCATGTTCCAAATGTCCTGCCAGAGCGTCCCGCCGAAGTCCCACGCGTAGCAGGCCGTGACGAGAACCGTTGCGCTCGCCGCGCCCGAATAGTTGGCAATCGGGTTGGTGCCCGTTCCGGAGCTCGGGGTGAGCGAGCCGTTCGTCAAGCATGGCGTCGGCGGGTCGAGATCGGCAAAGACCGACCCGCTCTTGACGTGGAGGATGAGATTGTTGTCGCACTTGACGTAGCTGCCGGCCTCGTCGCAGACCATCTGACGGAAGTCGGCGAACGTCTTGCCTTCTTTCTGGGCTTGGCCAGTCCGGATCTTGCGCGCGGCCTGCGCCACGCCGTTCTCGAGCGATGACGAGGTGAAGTACTGCAGGCCGACTGTCATGATCCCGAGCATCAACGCCAGGAACGGCGGTACGACGGCCGCAAACTCGATCGCCGACGTGCCCCGCCTGTCGGCGCCAAAGCGCGACAAGACGCGGCGAGGCTTAGGGCCTGTCGAGCCGGTCGATATGCGCATGAGCCGGATGAGCCGCACGCCGAAACCTCTGTAGCTGGGTTGCGTCAGCGGCCAACTTAGTCATGTACACTGAATTAATTATTGAGCGCGGCAGCCTGCAGCGATCGAGATGCGGTTAGAGGTAGGAATCTCTTTCCGCCGCTCAGGCGAATTGTCGAAAATGCCGGCGATTTTGTTCACGCGCCCTTAGGAAACGGGAGAAGGCGGCCATAAAGCCGTTGAAAGCCGTGCCTCAGGCAAGCGGCCGTGAGCGCCCCCATCACCCTGGAGAGCGCGCCACCAGAGCGCGGCGCACCCTCATGAGGAGCTGTCCTCGAGCAGGTCGTCGCGGCGCTTGAGCGTGGCGTCGGCCTTGGAGGGGAGGATCTTGAACTCCCAGCCGGCCGTGCGCTGGGTAATGTCGTCCGCCGTCTTCTTGGCGTCGCCGTCGCCCGCAGCCGAGATCGCGAGCCAGGTCGCGTCCTTGTCGCGCCGGAACTTGAAGGTCACCTTGAGGCCCGCGTCGGTCTCGAGCGTCGCCGTGCTGACGTCGCCGCCGCTGTCTGTCGCTTTGCGGACATCCTCGAATTCCATGAATGCGGTCGCCTCGATGATGTTGTCGACCACGTTCACGAACTTGATTTTCTTGCCGGTGGGGATCTCGGCGAGCTTGTGCTGGCCATCGGCGTCGCGCACGATGTCGTAGGCCGCTTCGCCCGGCAGCTCGATCCTGAGCTTGGTAATCTTGTCCGCTGCAGTCTCGAAGATGCGGGCCTTCGTCCAGTCGCGCAAACTCGTGCCGCCGCTGATGTCTGCCGTCGCGAGCCAAGTCTGCTCGTCGCCGGGTTTGCGCACGTATGTGCCGCCCTTGCCCAGGCCTCCGCCGCCCGAGCGCTTCTTGCCGACGATGGCCTCCGCGAGCACGGTGCCCTTGTCGTCGAGGAGCCGGACAAGACGCGAGCTGGCATTCTGGCCTTTTGGATCATCGAGCTCGAGAAGCGCGTAGTGTTGCGGGTTGCGCGTCTTAGGTTCGGCGAGCTCGGCTTCCGTCAGGCTCGTGATCAGGGCCCGTAACTTCTCCGGGGTCGCCGGATAGCTGTCCCGGTTCTGGAGCCGCCACTGATCGCCTGCGCGCTCGAGCGCGAGCGTCGTCGTGCCCTGGCTGATCTCGATGCGCTGCACCTTCGCCGCATCGGCCTTGAGCGTCGGGAAGAGCAGCCCGCCCCCCTTGGCGTCGACCGACCACGGCGCCGCCGTCGTGTAGACCACGATCGCTGCCGAGAGAGACAGGACTGCCGCGATGGCGAGCCAGACGAAGTGCTGCGGTTTCATGCTGCCCGCTCCTTGAGTGCGCGGTTCATGATGGTTTCTTTCTCTGCCGGCTCTGCCTGATCGACCAGCCGATACCGACGAGGCCGATCGCGAGCGGCACGAGCGCGATATTGGTGAACTTGAGCCAGCCGTCGAGGCTGTCGATGTCGTGGCGCAGCGCGAGCTTCACGTTGCGCAGCTCGCGCCGCGTCGAAAGCATCTCGCCGCGGAATTTCTCGATCGCCTGGCGCTCCGTGTCCGTCAGGATGACCGAGCCGTCCTCGCCGGCAGCTTCGAGCTTCTTCAGCTCCTGCTCGACATTGCGCAGCTTCTCGGTGAGCGCCTGCTCCTTTTCGCGGAAATCGAGCTCCGCGTCGCGCCTGATGCTCTCGACGAGCGTGAACGGGCGCTCCTTGACGCCGCGGCCCCTGAGCGCAATGAGGTCGTCGCTTCCCGTGAGGTTCTCGAGCGCGCCGACCACGAACGCGGCGTTGTGTGCAAGCGGCGTCACCACCTGCTGGCCCATCATCTCGCGTGCTTCGACCCAGAACCGGTCGGCGAGAATGTCGGTATCGCCGACGACGATGGCGTTGATGCGCCCCGAGGCGACGTGATTGGGGCCGGGGCCGGCGGCCTTCGCCGCCGCGTCGTCCTTCTTCGCCTCGGGAGGCGGCGTCTCGCCCGGCTTGTTGGCGTCGGCCTTCGGTGCGTCGTCCTTCTTCGCGTCAGCCTTCGGCACGCCGTCCGGGAATGCGGTCTTGGCCTCACCCGCGATACGGGCCGCAAGCATCAGCGACTTTCCGCCGGGCTTGTAGCCGCGCAACAGCGCCACCGGATCGGCAGACTGGCCGACGCTCGCGACCGGGACCTCCATGGCGTCCGTGCTCGTGCGCAGGATCGGCGTCACCTGCGTCGTCGCGCCGTCGGCCTTGGTGAAGAAGCCGGACGAGCCGACGTTGATGACCTCGATGCCGCTCGACAGCACGTCGCCCTGGTCGATCGCCGAGCGGTCGAGCCCGAGCCACGCGACATACTCGGTCACGTTCGATTCGCCGCCGCGGCCGCCGAACTGCACGCGCCGTGCATGCTTGATGTCGGTCGCCACCTTCTTCGCGTCGAAGTCGACGCCCCAGGATTTGAGGAGCTTCGCCAGTTCCGCCTTGCCATCGCCTTGCTGCTGCAGGAGCTGGAAGTAGGCGGCCTCGGCGTGCGGATCGACGAACACCAGCACCTTGCCGCCCTTGAGCGCGTATTGATCGATCGCGTAGGCCGCGGCCGGCGTGAGCCCGGTGGGCTGCGCGACGAGCAGCACGTCGACTCGCGACGGGATCTCCGTCGCCGTCTGCGCGATGTTCTCGACCTCGAAGAACTCGCGGATCTGATCCATGATCAGCCACGCCGGCGTCGTCTCCTCGCCGCTGCCCATCGGCGCCTTGCCGCCGTCGAGCGGCAGCGCGGTGATGAGCCCCACGACCCGCTTCTTCGGGTTCGTGAGCGAGTAGATGAGCTTGGTGATGTCGTATTCGACGAAGCTTTCGCGATCGGGCGAGAAGAAGGCGATGGTTTCCTGATTGTCGGTCGCATTCGAGGCGACGAGACCGAAATAGCCGGTCTCGCCCTCGGTGTTGATGCGCATGCCCCTGAGGCCGGCGCCGACGGCCTGGTCCTCCGCGTCCGAGAACGGCTCCGGGTCCTGGAACTCGAGCACCAGCTTGCCGCCCGAGATATCGCGGTACTGCTCGAGCAGCGCCCGGATGCGCTCGAAGTAGTTGGCGTAGCTCGGCGCGACCTCGCCGAGCTTCTTCGAGAAGTAGACGCGTGCCTTGATCGGCTCGTCGATCGAGCGCAGCACCGCGCGCGTGCCGTTCGAGATCGTGAACAGGCGGTCCTCGGTGAGATCTGCCGTCCAGCCGCGCAGCGACATCGAGATGATGAGATTGATCGAAAGCAGGATGACGACGCCGAGCGCGAGCCCGCCCCACGCCAGCGTGCGCCCGCTGAGCTTCGATGCGCGCTCCACGAGGCTGCCCCACAGGCCAGCGGCGGCGGAGCTTGAAGAGGAGGTTGGCTCTGACATTTCGAGTTGGCTCCTTCAGGCGGCCTTTTTCTGCTCGACGGCGATGGCGTTGGCGAACAGCGCGAACGCGATCAGCGATACGAAGAAGACGATCGTTGTCAGGTCGAGGACCCCGCGCGTGATCTGCTCGAAATGCGTGAGGAAGCTCATCGACGAGATGGCCTGCGACACGATCCCCGGCGCCCATGCGCGAAGCGCATTTTGCACGAGCTCCATGCCGCTCATCACGAACAGGAAGCAGATGGTGGTCGCCAGAATGAAGGCGATGACCTGGTTCTTGGTGAGCGCAGAGACGAACGAGCCGATGGCGAGGAATGCCCCCGCCATCAGGAAGCTGCCGATGTAGCTCGTGAGAATGATGCCGTTATCCGGATCGCCGAGCACATTGACCGTGATCCACATCGGGAACGTCAGCACGAGCGCAAGCCCGATGAAGGCCCACGCCGCCGCGAACTTGCCGAGAATGGCCTCCCACGGCGAGATCGGCAGCGTCATCAGGAGCTCGATCGTCCCGGATTTGCGCTCCTCGGCCCAGAGGCGCATCGCCACCGCCGGCACGAGCAGGAGGTAGAGCCAGGGATGGTAGGCGAAGAAGGAGTAGAGGTTGGCCTGGCCGCGATCGAAGAAGCCGCCGATATAGAACGCGAAGGCTCCCGTCGCGGCGACGAAGATGGTGAGAAAGACCCCTGCGAGCGGTGTCGCGAAATAGGCCGCGAACTCGCGCTTGGCGATGATCGCCGCCATTTTGAGCGTCTCAAGCATGACGGGAAACCTGTTCCGAGGTGGTGATCTCGCGGAAGACGTCGTCGAGCGTGCCGCGGTCGACGAAAATCTCGTCGACCGCAAGCTGCCTGTCGCGCAGGAAGGCGCCGACCTCGGCCACCGCGATGGCGCCGTTCCTCGCCAGAGCGCGCAGCTCGACTGAGCCATTGCTGGCCGGCGACCTCTCGACGCGCGCGACCGCCGCGTGTCCCGCAAGCGCGACGGCGATTTTTTCGGCCCGATCGCTCGTAACGCGGATCGTGACCGCGCCGCGGTTGGGCACGCGGCCCATGAGCTCCTGGGCCGTGCCGTCGGCGACGATGCGTCCCTTGTTGATGATCACGGCGCGCGTGCAGACCGCCTCGACCTCTTCCAGGATATGCGTCGAGACGATGATGGCCTTTTCGGCGGCCATCTCGCGAATGAGCTCGCGGACGTGATGCTTCTGGTTGGGATCGAGCCCATCGGTGGGCTCGTCCATGATCAGGACCGGCGGATCGTGCAGGATCGCCTGCGCAATGCCGACGCGGCGCTTGAAACCTTTGGAGAGCGTCTCGATGCGCTGCTCGAGCACGGCATTGAGGCCGGCGCGGTCGGCAGCCGCTGCAACTCTCGCTTTGATGGCGGGACCGGTGAACCCGCGCACCTCGGCGATGAAGGCGAGGAACGATCTCGGTGTCATTTCGCCGTAAGCGGGCGCGCCTTCGGGCAAGTACCCGAGCTTGGCCTTCGCGGCCTTCGGGCTCTCGTGCATGTTGATGCCGCAGATGCGCGAGTTGCCTGCGTCGGGCTCGAGGAAGCCCGTGATCATCTTCATGGTCGTGGATTTGCCGGCGCCGTTGGGCCCGAGGAAGCCCAGAACCTCGCCCTTCTTGACGACGAGAGAGATGCCGTCTGCGGCGACAATATCGCCGAAGCGTTTCCGCAACCCCTTTGCCTCAATGAGCCCTGTCATCGAGCCGCCTCCCAATCCCCGGTTCGGGTGTCTGCAGGTCAGCCGTACGGCGACCTGCCACGCTCTTATTCGAGCGTGAAACGAGCGTCTTTTTGGCCCGATCGCCTGTCGGCGTGGATCGGAGTGCGCTCGCGAGCGCGAAACTAATTGGAACTTTGTAACTTTCAAGGGGAAAAGGCCGGGAACTATTCTTACAAAACCGTAGGGATGCCCAAGGCATAGTCGAGACCTATGCGAGACATTTAAGCGTCTTGACGGGAGTACCCGGCATTTCCGAGTATTGGCTCCGGAGGCCCATCCCAATGCGCCTGTCGCGCCTGATCCTCGCCGCCCTGGTGGCGTCTGCCCTCGCTCTCGCCCCGGTCGCGAGCGCGCTTGCTGCTGCGACGAGCACGATCGAGGCCCAGGCCCACGCCAAGTCGGCTATGGTGGACTGCCACAAGCCGGCCTCCCACACGCCGGCGTCCAAGACGGGGTCCGGCAGCGGCCATTGCCCCGATTGCGGCACCAAGGGGAGCTGCAGCGCGGCGTGCCTCCTCAAATGCTTCCAGCTTGCCGCCACTCTCGAGCCGGCAATCGCGACCTTCGAGATCGTGCGCCCGCACGTACCGGCGGCGGCTTCCGCCGAGCCGCCCGGATGGTCGTCGAGACCTCCCGCCCCACCTCCCAGAGCCTGATTCCTTCGCAGTGAGCTGAGTGAGCGCGCGCTTGTGCGACCTCAGCCGTCTCCGCGCACGGCCGTGTCGCTGCGCGCCGGTTTCCATGCCGAGAAGGAAGGCGATCATGAATTCGAAATTTGCCGTTGCAGCGGGCGCAGTCGCGCTCGCGGTCCTCGCGTTGCTTGGCTACCCCGTGCTCGACCGCGAATGGCGCGCGCGCGCCGATGAGCCCGCGCCGGACGCCCACGCGAACCGCGTCCATGAACCGGCCGCGCCGGCCCCGGCAGGCGAGCGCAAGATCCTCTACTACCGCAATCCCATGGGGCTCGCCGACACCTCGCCGGTTCCCAAGAAGGATTGGATGGGCATGGACTACATCCCCGTCTACGAGGGTGAGGAGCAGGCGGAGAGCAGCGGCGTGAAGCTGAGCCTCGACCGCGTGCAGCGCGCGGGCGTGCGCACCGAGACGGCCGAGCTGCGCCGTCTCGAGCGCCCCATCCGCGCCCCCGGCAAGGCGATGGTCGACGAGCGCACGCTGCGCGTCGTGTCGCTGCGCGCCGACGCCTTCATCGAGAAGCTGGTCGTCAACGAGACGGGCAAGCACGTCGAGAAGGGCGAGACGCTGTTTCGCATCTACAGCCCCGACATGGTCGCCGCTCAGGTGGACTACCGCGTCGCCACGAGCGATCGCGTCGTGCAGGCGCGCGAAGCGAGCCTCAGAGGCGCCGAGCAGAAGCTCCGCAATCTCGAGTTGCCCGAGGCGGCGATCGACGAGATGAAACGCACCGGCCAGCCCGTCATGTCCATCGATTGGCCGTCGCCGGTCTCGGGCGTCATCATGACGAAGGGCGCGATTGAAGGCCAGATGGTGAAAGCCGGCGACGAGCTTTTCCGCATCGCCGATCTCAGTCACATCTGGGTCGTGGCCGAAGTGCCGGAGCAGGACATCGGGCTCGTCAGCGTCGGCCTGCCGGTCAAAGTTTCGTTCCGCGCCTACCCCGGTCGCACCTTCGAAGGCAAGGTCACGTTCATCCTGCACGAGCTTGATGCCGCGACCCGCACCGCCAAGGTGCGCATCGAGATCCCCAACGCCGAGCATCTGATCAAGCACGAGATGTACGCCGACGTCGTGATCGAAGCCGGAGCAGACGGCGAGCCGCGCGTCACCGTTCCGAGATCCGCCGTCATCGACAGCGGCAACCGCCAGGTGGTGATCGTCGATCGCGGCGACGGACGCTTCGACCCGCGGCCGGTGAAGCTCGGCCTCTCCGGCGACGGCTATATCGAGGTGAAGGAAGGCATCGCCGCGGGCGATCGCGTCGTCGTGTCGGCAAATTTCCTGATCGACGCCGAAAGCAACCTCAAGGCGGCGCTCGACGGCTTCACGGCGGATAGCGCGGGCGCTCCAGCAATGCCGGGCGAAACGAAGGACAGCTCCGGAGCCAAGCCATGATCGCGCGCCTCATCCGCTGGTCGGCGAGCAATCTGGTCCTGATCGTCATCGGCGCGCTGCTGGCGACGGCGGCGGGATTGTATGCGATCCGGCACGTCCCGCTCGATGCGATACCTGATCTCTCCGACACGCAGGTCATCATCTACACCGAGTATCCCGGCCAGGCGCCGCAGGTCGTCGAGGACCAGGTCACCTATCCGCTCTCGACCGCGATGCTGCCTGTGCCGAGAGCGCACGTCGTTCGCGGCTTCTCGTTCTTCGGCGTCTCGTTCGTCTACGTGATCTTCGAGGACGGGACCGACATCTACTGGGCCCGCTCGCGCGTGCTCGAATACCTCTCGGCGGCGGGGCGCAATCTGCCGTCCGGTGTCACCCCGACCCTCGGGCCGGACGCGACCGGCGTCGGCTGGGTCTACGAGTACGTTGTCATGGCCGCGAAACGCACGCTTGCCGAGCTGCGCACGACGCAGGACTGGCAGGTGCGCTTTGCCCTCTCCAAGGCGCCGGGCGTGGCCGAGGTCGCAAGCGCCGGCGGCTTCGTCCGCCAGTATAGCGTCATCGTCGACCCGCGCCGGCTCAAGGCGCTCGACATCCCCCTGAGCAAGGTCAAGGAGGCGATCCGCGCGCTCCAACATGGACGTCGGCGGGCGCGTGGTCGAGCTCGCCGAGGCCGAGTTCATGGTCCGCGGCCGCGGCTACATCAGAGGCATCGCCGACCTCGAGCAGATCGTGCTCAAGGCCTCGGGCGGCGCGCCGGTGCTGCTCAAGGACGTGGCGAACGTCGAGCTCGCCCCCGACGAGCGGCGCGGCGTCACCGAGCTCAACGGCGAGGGCGAGGTCGTGTCCGGCATCGCCATTCAGCGCTACGGGCAGAACGCACTCTCGGTCATCGCCAACGTCAAGGCGACGATCGAGGAGATCAAGGGCAGCCTGCCCGACGGCACCGAGATCCTGCCCGTCTACGACCGCTCCGATCTCATCTATCGCGCCATCGACACCTTGAAGCGAACGCTCGTCGAGGAGAGCCTGATCGTCGCCGTCGTCTGCGTGATCTTCCTTTTGCATGTGCGCAGCGCCCTCGTCGCCATCATCACGCTCCCGCTCGGCATCCTCATCGCCTACATCTGCATGCATGCGCTTGGGCTCTCGTCGAACATCATGAGCTTGGGCGGGATCGCCATCGCCATCGGCGCCATGGTCGACGCCGCGATCGTCATGGTCGAGAACGCGCACAAGCATCTCGAGCGCGCGCCGCCGGAGAAGCCGCGCACCGAGGTGCTGATCGAGGCGGCAAGCGAGGTCGGCCCCGCCCTCTTCTTCTCGCTGCTCATCATCACCGTCTCGTTTCTCCCCATCTTCGCGCTCGAGGCACAGGAAGGGCGCCTCTTCAAGCCGCTCGCCTTCACCAAGACCTTCGCCATGGCCGCGTCCGCGCTGCTCTCCGTGACGCTCGTGCCGGCACTCATGGTCCTCTTCGTGCGCGGGCGCATCGTGCCCGAGCAGCGCAATCCGCTGAACCGTTTCCTGATCTGGATCTACCGCCCCGTCATCCGCGCCGTCCTCAAGGCGAGGACGTTGACCATCGCGCTGGCGCTTGCAGTGCTCGCGGCCAGCGTCTGGCCGGCGACGAAGCTGGGCTCGGAGTTCATGCCGAACCTGAACGAGGGGACGCTCCTCTACATGCCGACTACGCTCCCCGGCCTCTCGATCACCAAGGCCGCCGAGCTGCTCCAGACCCAGAACAAGATCATCAAGTCGTTTCCCGAGGTGGCCTCCGTCTTCGGCAAGGCGGGCCGCGCTCAGACGGCGACCGATCCGGCTCCGACGGAAATGTTCGAGACCGTGATCAATCTGAAACCCGAGACGGAATGGCGCCCTGGCATGACCACCGACAAGCTGGTCAACGAGATGGACAATGCGCTGCAGTTTCCGGGCGTCTCGAATGCCTGGACGATGCCGATCAAGGCCCGCATCGACATGCTCGCGACCGGCATCCGCACGCCCGTGGGCGTGAAGGTGCTGGGCGAGGACCTCACCGTCATCGAGAAGCTCGCGCGCGAGATCGAGGCCGTGCTGCGCACCGTGCCCGGCACGTCCTCCGCCTTCGCCGAGCGCATCATCGGCGGCTACTACCTCGAGATCGAGCCGGACCGCGAACAGCTCGCGCGCTATGGATTGATGATCGGCGACGTGCAGGACGTCGTCGCCTCGGGTCTCGGCGCCGAGACGGTGACGACCACCGTCGAGGGCCGCGAGCGCTACGGCGTGAGCGTGCGCTATCCGCGCGACCTGCGCAGCGATCCTGACGCCATTGCGCGCGAGGTCTTGGTCCCGCTGCCCAATGGCGGTTCGATTCCTCTTGGCCAGGTGGCGGCCGTGAAGCTTCGCCAGGGGCCTGCGTCCATCCGCACCGAGAACGCCAAGCTCGCGGCCTACATCTTCGTCGACGCCCGTGACCGTGATCTCGGCAGCTACGTCGCCGATGCACGGCGCGCGGTCGCCGAGAGCGTCAAGTTTCCGCCCGGCTACTACGCTGTCTGGAGCGGGCAGTTCGAATACTACGAGCGCGCCAAGCAGCGCCTCATGATCGTCGTGCCCCTCACGCTCATGATCATTCTCCTCTTGCTCTATCTCAACTTCAGGAGCTTGACGGAGACGCTGATCGTCATGCTCTCGCTGCCCTTCGCGCTCGTCGGCGGTCTGTGGCTGATGTGGTGGCTCGGCTTCAATCTTTCGGTCGCCGTTGCCGTGGGCTTTATCGCGCTCGCTGGCGTCGCCGCCGAGACCGGCGTCGTCATGCTGATCTACCTCGAGCACGCCCTTGCCGAGCGGCGCGCGGTCGCCGCCCGCGAGGGGAGACGGTTTTCAAGGTCCGATCTCGACAGGGCGATCATGTCGGGCGCGGTCGAGCGCGTGCGCCCGAAGATGATGACGGTGACGGCGATCATGGCCGGCCTGCTGCCGATACTCTGGAGCACCGGGACCGGATCCGAGGTGATGCAGCGTATCGCCGTGCCGATGATCGGCGGCATGGTCTCGTCGACCATCCTCACGCTGGCCGTGATTCCGGCCATCTATGCCTTGGTCAAGGGGAGGGCGATAGCGCGCGACGCGGCGGGTGGCGAGACCCGAGCGCAACAGGAAGAGCTGGCCCCCACCGCCTGAGCTTGCGCCGCTGTCACGAATTTGTCATGGCTTTGCCCGGGGACGAAGCTTTTGAGCGCGCAATGTCGAACAGGGCCGGATGATCAGTATGACAACTATTAATGGCGCAGATCAGAAATCTCTCCCCACCGCGATCACGTCTTCGCCGGAGTGGAGCCCTGGGCGTGACGAAGCCTGGTGGTGGCTGGTCATACCCTTCGCCTGCTCGGCAGGGCTATTCGTAATCAATGCGATCAGCGCCGACTTTTACGACAAGTACATCCAGCCCGAGGGCTACGGCTTCCTCGAGTTCACGCAATTTGCCGTGCTTGTCGTCGGGTTCTTTATATCCCTCGCGCTCTTCCGCTTTCGTATTGTCCGCACCAACAAGCTGCTCACCGCTGCCGCGATCATCTTCGCTCTCACATGTCTCTACATCGCCGGCGAGGAGATGAGCTGGGGCCAGCACTTCTTCAACTGGTCCACGCCTGAGTATTGGGCCGAGATCAACCGCCAGGACGAAACGAACCTGCACAACGTCTCGCCGTGGTTCAATCAGCGCCCGCGCTTGGTGCTCGAGATCGGTATCTTCGTCGGCGCGGTCCTGCTGCCGTTATGGCAGCTCGCAAAGGGACCGTTCACGCACCCGCTGCTGGCTCTCTTCATTCCGCCGGTCGCTGCCTTGCCGGTCGGCATCACATACCTGCTCTTCAAGGCGGTCGATCACGTGACAAAACGGGGCCACTACTTGTGGCTGCTCGGAAGGCCGAACGAAGCCGTCGAATCCGTAATGTACCTCTTCATCCTTTATTATCTGATCATCTTCTATCGACGCATTCGGCTGCTCGATGCCTCGGGCGTAGAGCATCTAGCGTAGCGTACAGATCTTCAAAGGCTTGCTGCGTGGGTTGAATGCGCCCTCGCGCGGCAGCCCGCGTGTGTTCTGGCTGCACTTCTCCACAACATGTTCATTATGCGGCCATTGAGGCCGGTTCATCGCGTTCAAGACGGATGTACTCTCGGTTCACGGCATCTCGTTCTGCGTCCTCCGATGCCGGAAAGCTATCAAGGCAATAGCAACGACCGCTGCGTCCACTGGCTGAGGCAACTGGCCGGGCAGCGTCGAGCGAGGACGCAAAATGAGCAATTCGAGCCTGGCAGGCTCAATTCGGCCCGTAGCTTCGACGGCGCGGCAGCCCACTCGCGAGCCGCTCCTCCAATCCGTCGCATTGTGCCTCTTGAGCTGGAAGGCCCACGCAACGCTCCGGCACACCCTCGACTCGTTTGCCGAGGCCGGCATCCTCGACCTCTTTGGCGAACGGCTGATCTACTTCAATGAGATCGACGGCAATGACCGCGAGCTTGCGAAGGCTTACGGATTTCGCGCCCTGGGCTCGCCCGTCAACGTCGGCATATTTGGCGCGATCGACCGTCTCGCCGCCGAGGTGCAGTCGCCTCACATCTTGTCGGTTGAGAATGACTGCCCGATCGCGACATCGCGCGGCGGCTTCATCGCCATGATGCGAAGCGCACTCGCAGACATGGATGAGCGCGACATCCCGGTATTCCTCATGCGCTCCCGGCGCGAGCCCGGCGAGCCGTTCTGGCGTCGCTCGCGCTACGAGCGCCGCTTTCGCGTCATCGAGCCGCTGGGCAGCGGCCGGCGCAATCCCATGCCGCCGCTTTGGCGCCGCCTCTACGAGGATCTTCGCAAGCCGACGATGCGTGGCGGCTCGATCTATGCAGAGGAGACGCCGTCGGATCGCCACCCTGGCGTCGTGAGCCGCAGTGCCAACGGCAATTGGATCACGACCTCCCAGCATCTGAGCTGGAGCAACTGCTGCTATCTCGTGCGGAGCGACTTTCTCCGCGACGTCGTGCTCGCGCGCGTGCGGAGTCACCCGTCCCCGATTGAGCTCAATGGACACCAGGACATCGAGGCGGCGATGAAGCACAACCGCTGGTGGCGCCGTCAGCAATTCGCGATGGGGCAATCGGAGCCCGGACCGTTCACACACGTGCGGCTGGATCGTTAGCTGCGCGGGAAATAGCCAAGAATTCCTGTGAACAAGAGCCTGAGGGAGCACCGCTCTCTCCGGGGGAGAGTTATGTTCCGCAGTCCACAAATGCGAGCCGCACATTGGCAGAACTTCGCAGCGACGTTCCACTGAAGCCGGCATTCAGCCGGGCGCCAGGCGCCTGGCTGCGGCGCAAGCTCAAGCTGAAGCTGAACGACATGGTCGGCCCGCTTCGCCTGCGCGTCTTGGAGCGCGTCGATTTCTCAGCTCTTCGCTCTGATGTGGAGTTCGCCCACATCCTCGACGTGGGCGTCGCCTTCGGAACGCCCGATCTCTGGCAGCGGTTTCCGGGCGCCTTCCTCGACCTTTTCGAGCCGTCGCCCAGATTCTATGAGCGGCTGGAGCAGGGCGTGCTGAAGTCGCGCCCCGGTCGACTGCACCGCGTCGCCGCCGGAAGCAAGAACGGCGAAGCCGAGTTCCACCTATCGGGACCGGCGAGCTCGTCGCTCTTGGGCACGGCCGACAAGCCCGGTCGCACCTTTCCGAGCATCAAGGTTCCGGTGTGCCGGCTCGACACGCTGCTCACGGCTGCTGATATCCGGCGGCCGTGCATGCTGAAGATCGACACCGAGGGCTACGAGCTCGCCGTCCTCAAGGGCGCGGAAGGAATCCTGGCTGCCGTCGACTGCGTGATGGTCGAGCTGCACTTCGGCAAGTCTTACGCCTACGCTCCTCAGCATGTTCTCGATCTGCTGGGTCGGCACGGATTCGCGCTGACCGACATGCTCGACCATGAGGTGAGCAACGGGCGCGTGGTCTGCTCGGACTTCATCTTCGAACGTCGCGTATGAGCGCCGATCCGCTCCGCCCGATGGTTATCGAGGCAGGCGCGCCTCTAGCTGGTGCTTCCAAAGACCGTCGGGCGAGAGGTTTCCAGTGCGCGCGCACCGATCGCGAAGAAGATCGGCGTGAGCCCAAACAGTGCCAGAAGCCAAGCCTGCCAGATGCCGTAGCTGGCTGACATCAGCACCGCCGCCGATGCAAAAGTCGCGAAAGCGTAAGGCTGGATGCCGTGTGCCAACTGCGAAAGCCGGCGTATGACCTGAAGCCCCGCGAACATCAGCAGAACGGCGCCCACGGCCCCGAGCTCGAGCCACGTCTGCAGGAAGAAGTTATGCGAATGGCGCGACAGCGACTTTCCCAGACTTGCGTTTTCGTCCGGGTCTGGCACCGCGTCGGCCGAGCGCTTGAGCCCTGTCAGGTACGTCATGTACGCGCCGATACCGAGCAGCGGCGACTTCATGACGTGCTCCGCCGTATAGTTCCAGATGATGATCCTGTGCTGAGCGGATGTCTGCAACCAGGGTGCGTTGTGCAGCTCGAGCCTGTGCGCCAGCAGCGCCGCCGGCACGATGGCGAGACAGGACACGATCCACGCCGCAGCGATTAGGCGCTGAGCCCAGCGGCGTGTGAGCCACGTCAACGCGAAAGCCATCAAGCCGACGACAAGCGCCAATTTCGACGTTTCCTGCGGCGACAGGAACGTCGTCGGAATCGCGAGCGCGAGGATGATGAGCGCGATGCGCGTGTTCCACGGCCGTACGATCGCACCTCGTGCTGCCATCATCGCCGGCCAGAGTGTGAGCGTGATGGGCGTGGCTGCACGCGTGAACGCGGCGTCGTTGATCGCCACGAGCCGGCCCTCGACCCATACGAACGCTCTTTCAGGTTGCAGGATCGAAGGGCTCACATGAAGTGCATTGACGAGCCAAATCCGCAGGCCCTGGTTGGTGGCGGCCTCGGCGCAATAGTAGGCAAGACCGATGAGAAAGCCGAGCCACAATCCTTCGCTCGCGCGCAGCACACCTTGTCGGTCTTCGCTCCACACGAGCCCGACGGTTGTCAGGCTGGCAAACGCGATCGCGCCGATCATCACGATCTTGTCGATGGCCGCCCCGGGATAGTCGGACCAGAACGAGCTGAGCAGCGCCCAGCCGAGCAGCGCCGCGAAGCTGATCGCAAGTCGATCGAATTTCGGGAGAGCTGCGCGAAAGTCGCCATCCCCCCAACGCGCCCAAATCCAGAGCAGGACGATGAGCGGAAGAAATATGGCCGTGAGGCGAGGGGAGAAGAGGATCGCTGCCGCAGTAATTGCCGTTACCGTGCCGATCGCGACGGCAGGAGCGTCGGAAGCCCACGCGCGCCTGAGGTCTGGGATCTCGCCGGAGAACAAGGGGATTCGAAGTCCTTCTGTCCGAAAGGGGCTCATTAAGCATAGGGCCCTGGCACATTCAATTGTGGGCGCGCCGGCACCATGTGCCCCTCTAGCCTTCACTAACGATGTGGAAAAGTTCCGCCGCACCGTACGGTGCATTGAAAAGAAGCATTTCGTGTAGCTCCGCGAACACAGTACAGAAGCAAAGCGGGCGGGTGGGTCCACCGATCCACCGTCTTTGATTAGAATGGCCGTGACAGCACTTCGGGGGCGCTGCCGCCTTGAGCAACAAGAGACCATCCATCCGATTCGCCCGAGCGCGAGGAGCGATCTGTGCGGGAGCGCTCTTCCTTGAGCTCGGCCTCGCGGGATGTTCCACCCTGACCGACGTGGCCGGTGTACCGCACGCCGGTTATCAGCCGAGCGGCTCGTACGTTCTCAGCGCCGAGGATCAGCGTCTCGATTGCCGGCGCCTTCGCGAGCGCTCCGAGAGTCTTCTGGACCAGCTCAAGGCGCTGCCGACGCGCGCCGCCGAGGAGATCAAGGAGGCACCCGCGACCATGGCCTTGTTCGTGGGCAGGGTCATAGGAGACTCGAAGTCCGGCGTCGCCGCCGTGGCGGAATTCGACAAGGGCCGCGCCGAGGCAACAGCGTTGAACGAAGTGCGCGCCCAGAAGGGTTGCGGAACTGTCGACCTCGACGCCGAGCTCCGCGGAGCAACCGCCGAGTTGGCAACGTTGAAAACCGAGAGCGTGAACGCGACGCCTGCGTCGGAGCCGGCTCACTAAGAATGGCGGCCGCAGCGCTGGGCCGTCGCTGCATGATCGGCCGGCTGGCGAGTGTCAATCTCGCGGGGCCGTGGTCAGCTGCCAACCTATTCGCGCCGACAAGCGCTTGCCCATTTCAGCCTGCGCCAAAAATTCGGCGACCGCTTGCCAGCCGAGTGTGACAGCAAGAAATAAGCGCAATCAGCAAATTGCCGCGCTGCATTCCGCGCCGCCCCGTCACACTTCATCCATCCGAAACAAAAGCTTCAACGCCGTGTCACGCCCTGTCGCGACCCTGCCCCCTAGAAGTTCGTGGGGCCGTCGGGGGGAGTGGCATGTCGGGGCTCTCGACGAGAAGCCGGGAAAGCAGGCTGCATCACCCGGAGGTGCCGGGCCGCCCGCGTGCGCTTGCGTGGCGGATCGCCGGGCGCGCGAAGAGCGCCATCAACGCGACCGCTATTGCTTGGCGCCGATCGCTCCTCGAATCTACGCCCCCATGGCTTCAGCGGACCTGCGGGCCGACGGTCAGCTATCTCGACATGCTTCTTGCCGACCACGGAATCTTTCGCCTTGTCTACCTCAATCGGCACCGCCTCGGCGCGCACGCCTGGCGCTCCGCGCAACCCGCGCCTCACGATATCTGCGCCTTGGCGCGCCGAGGCTTGCGATCGATCGTCAACTTGCGGGGTGAGCGTCTGTGCGGCAGCTATTGGCTCGAGCGCGCGGCCTGCAAGCGCCACGGTATCGCTCTCTACAACTTCCCAATTCGTTCGCGCACGGCTCCGAGCAGGGGCCAGCTCATGGCGGCGCGGGAGCTCTTCGAGCGCATCGAATACCCGATGCTCATGCACTGCAAGTCCGGCGCGGATCGCGTCGGTCTGATGAGCGTCCTCTACCGGCACATCAGGGAAGGCGTGCCGCTCGCCGTCGCCAAGCAGGAGCTGTCACTTCGCTATGGCCACATTCGCCAGGCCGAGACGGGAATCCTCGACCACCTCTTCGACCGCTACGTCGAGTATGACCGGCGCCGGCCGATCACGTTCTTCGACTGGGTCGAGAGCATCTACGATCCGGATGATCTCGTGAGGTCATTCCGCTCGAAAGCCTGGGCGAACCAGTTCGTCGATCATGTTCTGGTGCGGGAATGAGTCTGGAGCGATCGAAGCTCGAGCGGCACTTTCAATACGAGCGGTACAACACTCTAAAGCGTGCTGGGACGGCATTGGCGATCGCCTGACCCGGTATTTCTAAGATCGTGATGATCTGACTCGCATCCACACCGTGCTCGGCGAGGGAGCGATTGAGCGCGTCGACGCCGGCGTCCGTGATGATTTCGCCGACCATGCCGCTGCCAGCCTTGGCAGAGGCCTTGAAGGCCGAGGTCGATGCCATTCTTCTGCTCCTTCGAAATATGCCGATCGGACCGGCGTCGGCGAGGCAGCGTTGTCCAGAGCCGCCTGCGCCGTAGGAAGACCGTTCAGCCGAGATCAAGCGAGATCGAAGCGATCGGCGTTCATCACCTTGGTCCACGCCGCCACGAAGTCGCGCACGAACTTCTCCTTGGAGTCTCGCGCACGCATAGACTTCCGCGAGCGCACGCAGCTGAGAGTGCGAGCCGAAGATCAGATCGACACGCGTGCCGGTCCACTTGAGTTCGCCTGTCTTGCGATCGCGTCCTTCGAACACGTTCTCCGACCCGTCGGTCGCCTTCCACACCGTGCCCATGTCGAGCAGGTTGACGAAGAAGTCGTTCGAGAGCGTCTCGGGCTGCTTGGTGAAGACACCCTGCGTCGACTGCGCGGCATTTGCGCCGAGCACGCGCAGGCCGCCGACGAGGACCGTCATTTCCGGAGCAGTCAGCGTCAGCAGTTGCGCGCGATCCACCAGCGCCTCCTCAGGCGCCATGAACTGCCTCTTGCCGCTGAGATAGTTGCGGAAGCCGTCGGCACGCGGTTCGAGCGGAGCAAAGGACTCGACGTCGGTCTGCTCCTGCGACGCGTCCATGCGCCCCGGCGTGAAGGGCACCTTCACGTCGACGCCGGCACCCTTCGCCGCCTTCTCGATCGCCGCGCAGCCGCCGAGAACAATCAGGTCGGCGAGCGAAACCTTCTTGCCGAAGTCCCTCTGGATGGCTTCGAGCTTCTGAAGGACGGTTTTGAGCTGAGCCGGCTGATTGACCTCCCAGTCCTTCTGCGGCGCGAGGCGAATGCGAGCGCCGTTCGCGCCGCCGCGCTTATCGGAGCCGCGAAACGTCGACGCCGACGCCCAAGCGGTCGAGACAAGCTGGGAAACCGTCAGACCCGACGACAGGATCTTCGCCTTTAACTCCGCGATGTCCTGCTCGCCGATGAGCGAATGATCCACGGTGGGGATCGGGTCCTGCCAGATCAGAGTCTCTTTCGGGACGAGCGGGCCGAGGTAGCGCACGATCGGGCCCATGTCACGGTGCGTGAGCTTGAACCAGGCGCGGGCAAACGCGTCCGCGAACTGGTCCGGATTCTCGTAAAATCGCCGCGAGATCTTCTCGTAGGCCGGGTCCAACCGCAGGGAGAGGTCTGTCGTCAGCATCGTCGGTACGTGCTTCTTCGACTTGTCGTAGGCGTCCGGGATTGTGGCTTCCGCACCTTTCGCCTTCCACTGAAACGCACCGGCAGGGCTCTTGGTCAGCTCCCATTCGTTGTCGAACAGGTTCTTGAAAAATAGGTTGCTCCACTTCGTCGGCGTCTGCGTCCAGGTGACTTCCGGACCGCCAGTGATGGTGTCGGCGCCGAAACCCGTGCCGTGTTTGCTCTTCCAGCCGAGGCCCTGATCCTCGATGGCGCCGCCTTCTGGCTCCGGGCCGATGAGGGACGGATCGCCCGCGCCGTGGGTCTTGCCGAAGCTGTGGCCGCCGGCAATCAGCGCGACGGTCTCTTCGTCGTTCATCGCCATGCGGAAGAACGTTTCGCGGATGTCCTTGGCCGCCGCAATCGGATCCGGCTTGCCGTTCGGACCTTCCGGGTTGACGTAGATAAGGCCCATCTGAACCGCGCCGAGAGGTTCCGCAAGCTCGCGTTCGCCGCTGTAGCGTTCGTCGCCGAGCCACGTGCCTTCGGGACCCCAGTAGAGCTCTTCAGGCTCCCACACATCGGCGCGGCCGCCGGCGAAGCCGAACGTCTTGAAGCCCATCGAACTCGAGGGCGACGTTGCCGACGAGAACGTAGAGGTCGGCCCAGGAGATTTTCCGGCCGTATTTCTGCTTGATCGGCCACAACAGCCGGCGCGCCTTGTCGAGGTTCGCGTTGTCCGGCCAGGAGTTCAGCGGCGCGAACCGCTGTTGGCCCGCGCCGGCGCCGCCGCGGCCGTCGGTGGTGCGATAGGTGCCCGCGCTGTGCCACGCCAGGCGGATGAATAGACCGCCGTAGTGACCGAAGTCGGCCGGCCACCACTCCTGCGAATCCGTCATCAACGCAGTGAGGTCCTTGATCAGGGCGTTGAGGTCGAGAGTCTTGAACTCCTTGGCGTAGTCGAACGCCTCTCCCATCGGATCGGACAAGATGGAGTTCCGATGGAGAACCTGGATGTCCAGGTGGTCCGGCCACCAGTCACGATTCGATTGGCTCGTGTGCATGACCGGGCATTTTGCCGGGCCCTTGTCATCGGTTTTCGCGTCCATAGTGCCTCCAGGGTGCCCTCAAGCGAGGCGATACTGGTTCGGCCAGCGCATTAGGAGAAGTGAATTTTGATGAGTTCTAAGATAAGAAATTTTTATCGACCACCCATTTCTGCGCTGGATCAGCGAAAGTGATAGGGCGTGCGGGGCACGCGCCCCGGCGGCGAGATAACCTAAATTATCAGGCGTTCCGGGGTCACACGTTCGTGATCGCATTTTTTCTTAGTGCCTGGATCAGCTCTGCTGATTTGCTCCTCTACCGCCATTAGCGTAGCTGATGCGGCATGCTGACGCTGCGCCAGCTCCAATACTTCGTCGCCCTAGCCGAGCTTCGCCATTTCGGCAAGGCCGCGGAAAAGTGCTGCGTCACGCAGCCGGCTCTCTCGATGCAGATGAAGGAACTCGAGGATGCGCTCGGCATGCAGCTGCTTGAGCGCCGGCGCGGAGCCTTGGAGCTGACGGCGGAGGGACGGGAGATCTCAGCTCGCGCCCATGCGGTTCTCAACGCGGTCCGCGATCTCCAGGACTACGCGCTCCATCGCAGCCAGACGCTCGTCGGCGATTTGCGTCTCGGCGTGATCCCCTCCGTCGCGCCCTATCTTCTGCCGAAGATCCTGCCGGAGGTTCAGGCGCGCTATCCCGAGCTGCAATTGAAGCTGCACGAGAGACTGACGCAAGACCTCGTCGGCGAGCTCATCGATGGCTCGCTCGACGCGATCATCCTTGCGCTCCCCGTCCCCGACGCGCGAGCCGAGGCCATGCAACTCTTCGACGACCGGTTTCTGCTTGCCCGGCCAAGAGTGCCGGGGCGCGGCAAGAAGCGCCGCATCAGTGCCGAGAGCTTGAAGAACGAGAAACTCCTGCTTCTCAACGACGGCCATTGCCTGCGTGACCAGGCGCTGAGCTATTGCCGGTCGATCGAGCGCGACATGCTCTCCGAGTTCGGCGCCTCGAGCCTCTCGACGATCATGAAGATGGTGGCCAACGGCTACGGTGTCACGCTGCTTCCCGAGATCGCTGCCGCGAGCGAGCCGGCCGACGCGCGCATCGAGCTCTTGCACTTCACACCCCCCGAGCCCAAGCGCACCATCGGTCTCGCTTGGCGCAAGACCTCGACGCGCAAGAAAGACTTCGTCGCGCTCGGACATCTCATCGCCGAGGCCCAGGGTGTGCCACCGAACCTGAATGGAGAGCTTGCTCTCGACGATTTCGCGACCGATGCAAGCCCATAAGGGCCGTTTTTTATTTCGACCAGCCGACGCCGGTCTCCGCGTAGTGGCGCATCTCCGCGATCTCATCGAAGTAGGGGCGGATCTCGCGCAGGAACGGCGCGAAGTTGGGTCCCCTGCGAAAGCCCTCGACGTGGTCACGCGTCGAGCGCCACAGGATGCGCAGAATGAGCGAGGTCGGCGTCTCCTCGCAGCGTGTGAGCTCGAAACCGAGGCACTCCGGCGCGGCCTTGAGATGCTCGCCTGCGCGCCGGTAGCTCTCGATCAGCTGGTCTGCCGTATGCGTCTTCATCTCGTAGCGGATGTACTCGACGATCATCTGCATGAGGCCTTCGGTTGTCGGATGGTCGGCAGAAATACCTAGGTAGTCAGTGCCTGAGGCTTAGGCGTGCGAGCCTTGCCTCTGTGCAAAACTACCATCGATGCAGGAGCGCGGTGAGGCCCCGCGCGCTCTCGATCGCCAAGCGTGCGACCGGTCGCAAATGTCGAGTCCACGGGGGTTCCGGCGCGCTGCACGTGTTCTCCTTCATTCCGGTTTGATGTCTGGCACAGGACTTGCCTTTCAGGAAACAAGCTTATCCCCCACGCAACCCGAGGGACGTCGGGTCGTCGCCGCGTTGGGGGGTGCGCTGCGTTCCAGGGGAGATTTGTCATGGCAGACCAAGGGACAGCGATCATCACGCTGTTTACGGAATTCTACTTCTTCATGACTATTGTGCTGATGTTCTTCATCCACATCGGCTTCTGCATGTACGAGGTCGGTGCCTCGCGCACGAAGAACCTGCAGCACACACTGCTCAAGAACACGATGGCGATCCCCGTTGTCGGGCTCGCATTCCTGCTCTTCGGCATGTGGATGTACATCGCGCTGCAAGCGTGGCCGGTCGGCTCGCCGACCGTGAGCTTTACGACCGGCTTCGAGCCGTGGTCCGAGAAGCTCGCGCCGAACCTTTCTGACCGCATTTCAGGCGTCTTCTGGGCGGCCTTCGCACTCTTCGGCATGACGGCGGCCTCGATCGTTTCAGGCGCTCTGATCGAGCGCGTGAAGACGGCCGGGTTCCTCATCATCGCCGTCTACGTCGGCGCCGTCTCGTGGGTCATCCCTGCCGCCTGGGGCTGGTCCGGCAACGGTTGGATGACTCAGTACCTCGGCTTCCATGACCAGTACTGCTCGGCGGTGCTCCACGCTCCTGCCGGCTTTGCGACGCTCGGCGTTCTGCTGGCGCTTGGTCCGCGCATTGGCAAGTTCGGTCCCGACGGCTCCACGCGCGACATCCCGGGTCACAACCCGTGGCTGATCACCATCGGCATCTTCATGATCTATGTCGGCTTCTTCGGCTTCTACGCCGCCTGCCACATCCCGATCGTGAACGTCGCCGCCGAGGGCCAGGCCGCCTACTGGACTGCGACCAACATCTACGGCGTGCCGATCACGCTCTCCGGCGTCACGCTGAACTTCCTGTTTGCGCTCTTCGGCGGCATGATCACCGCCTACCTGATCTCGAATGCCAACGCGTTTTGGACCTATTCGGGCGGTCTCACCGGCCTCATCAGTGCGAGCGCCGGCAACGACCTGTACCATCCGATCCTGGCGCTCGCGATCGCCTGCGTCGGCACGGTCATGGCCTACAAGATGCACGGCCTCGTCGAGCGCAAGTTCAAGATCGACGACGCGGTGGGCGCGGTGGCGGTTCACGGCTACTGCGGTCTCTTCGGCGGTATCGTCGCCGGCTTCGCGCTGTGGGGCTATCCCGCGGTGATGCCGAGCGCCGGCGCGCTGATCACGCTCTCGGAGGGCGCCGGCTGGTTCGGCACCAATGCCGAGGGCCTGCCGATCGTGACTCCCATGGGCAACATCATCGTCTCGCTGGTGTTCGCGATCGGTTTCGGTCTCATCCCGGGTTACGTGCTGGGCATGATCTTGAAGGGCTTCGGCCTCTTGCGCGTGCACCCGGCCGTCGAGGTCAAGGGCCTCGACGGCGACTTCGCCTCCTATCCCGCCATCACCGGCGGCGAGGCGGCGTTCGAAGCCATTCAGCGCAAAGAAGCCAAGATCTGATCATTGAACCCTGAACCCATAGGAGTGCAATCGATGTCGACTGGATTGTCATCTCTCTCCAAGCTTCCGGAGATTACGGTCGCCTATCCGTTCGCCGGCATGGAGGTCATCTTCTCGATCGGCCTGGCGGCGTTCTTCATCCTGTTCTTCGTCGTCCAGATCGCGATGGAGTACAGCCACCACAAGGAGATCATCGGCTCGAGCAAGACCGAGGCGCCGTCGGGCGCCGCGCTGGCACCCGCCGAATAGCGCGACGACGACAACAACCGCCGGCCGGCATTCCCAATCGTGCCGGCCGGCGTTCTTGCTTCTAGTCCTTGCGCGGAGCAGCCGAGATTTCACCGCCGCCTTTGGCGTAGAGCGGCGCGTCGTCTTTGATGTCGTAGTAGTCCGACTTGTCGGCGACGAAAATGTGCGCAGCTGTTTTGAGGCCCGTTGGCGGATCGAGAGCGCCGGCCAGCACGGAAATGCGCGACCCGTCCGAAGGCTTCCAGAATAAGCTCGAGCCGCAGACCGAGCAGAACCCTCGCTCCGCATGCTGCGAGGCCGAGTACCATTTGAGGCTCTTCTCCCCTTGGGTCAGCCTGAAGTTCTCCGACGTCACCGCAGTCGCCGCGACCGCATAGCCGGTCCACTGTGCGCATTGGCGGCAATGACAGACGATCACGTCGCGCACCGGAGGCAGAAGCTCGAACGCGACCGCGCCGCAGAGGCAGCGTCCTGTCAGCGGCTGATCAGGCATGGCGTTCTTTCCTTTGCTGTGCGAAAAACTGCCCCACTCGACGGATCGGACTCACAGAGTGGGGGAGAGTTGTGAGGCTTCTTGTATTGCAGCACATCGCCTGCGAGCATCCGGGCATCTTCCGCTCCTTTCTGGCGGAGAACGGCATCGCTTGGGATGCCGTCGAGCTCGATGCGGGCGAGCCGATACCGGCGCTTGAGCCTTACGACGCCTTGTGGGTCATGGGCGGACCCATGGACGTCTGGGACGTCGAGGATTGCCCGTGGATGGTCGCGGAGAAGCGCGCCATTCGCCGCTGGGTGCGTGAGCTGAACCGGCCGTTTCTCGGCGTCTGCCTCGGCCATCAGCTTCTTGCCGACGCGCTCGGCGGCACCTGCGGGCCGCAGCGCCCGCCGGAGATCGGCATCCTCGACATCGAGCTGACCTCCGCGGGCAAAAGCGATCCGCTCTTCGCCGGCTTGCCGCCGAGCTTCAAGGCACTGCAATGGCATTCGGTCGCCGTCGCTCAGCCGCCGGAGGACGCGGTTGTTCTGGCCAGCTCGCCCGTCTGCCGCTGTCAGGCCATGCGCGCCGGCGCGCGCGCCTGGGGCATCCAGTATCATGTCGAGCTGGAGGACACGACCATCCCCGATTGGGGCGCCGTGCCGGCATATGCCGAAGCGCTCGCCCGCACGCACGGCGAAGGCGGCCTCGATCGTATGGCAGAGGCGGCTGAGCCCCACATGAGCCGCTTCAAGGACAACGCAAAGATCCTCTACCTCAACTTCATGCAGCTGGCGCGCGGCTAGACTTTCCCTCTTTGGGCAATCCGAATTGCTTCGGCCGGCACGCTACCTGCTGTGCGCGCCGATGAGATCGTTGCGTGCCTTGTCCATGTGCAGGACCATAGTCTCGGCTGCCCCGGCCGCGTCGCGTCTTTGGATCGCAAGGACGACCGCTGCATGCTGCACATTGTACAGGCGCATGTTTTCCTGCGTGATGATCTTCTGGCGCATCTGCCCCCACAGGGCGTGCGTCCGAATGACATTGATCTGCTCATAGAGCCAGATCATCAGCGGATTAGACGTAGCCGACGCGATTGCTAAGTGAAACTGCTCGTCGACTGCGGAATAGCGCAGAGCGTCATCCTTGCGCTCGGCAGCCTGCAGCTCCTCGACGAGCGTTTGCAGCCTTTCGAGGTCACGGGCGCTGGCATGGAGCACCGCAAGCCTCGCCATCTGCGGCTCGATGGCCGCCCTGACTTCGATCAGCTCGAGCGGGCTCGTTCTTTCCGCGATGTCCTCGCCGCGAATTTCCGGCTCATAATTGGCATACGTGCCGCTGCCCGCCCGCCGCTCGACCAGCTTCTGGTCCTCGAGCCAGGTGAGCGCCTTTCGGATCGTCGTCCGCGACGCCCCGTAGCTCACCGCGAGCTGACGCTCGGTGGGGAGCTGGTCGCCGTGCCCATAGGTGCCGCTCGTGATGGCTTCCTGGAGCTGGCGCGCGATCGAGCGCGCACCTCGCGGTGCGGAAGCGGTCGTTGAGGCTTCTTCCGTTTCGCTGACCATGCCTATTCCTGTAGCAATCGAGGCATCTGTAGGCAGGCACCGCAGTTTCCGTCATCGGACGATGCGGCCCAGAGCAGGAAATACCAATAGTATACCACGTTATCTGTTTGGCACAGTATTTGTTATATGTTATTTGAAATTGCAATGAACCATGCCTGAAAGCGGTTGCGTTTGGTATGGAGGCTCGAGTGCCGGCGCTGCAAGACGTCAGTGTCCTCTTCATGCCACACGGTCGTGGCCGGACCGCGTTTGGCCGCCGCGTAACGTCATCCGAGCGCGCGCGGCGGCACGCCGGCGCGGAGCCTTCCGGGGCTGGCGCGAGCCGCCGGGCCGCTGAGGCCTCGGCCAAAACCCGAAATCAATCCGAGAGCTTTGTGAACACCGTGTGCGAGACGATCGCCCGCGGGGTTTGCGCGTGAGGGGACAGTGCCGCCAAGGCGGCGAATGACGGGAGCAAACGGGAGGGACTGGCAGATGACGACCACCTACAGCTCGAGCGCCGCAGGAGCGACTGGCGGCACACTACATCGCGCCATCGATTGGCGTGGGGCCTTCTGGGTCGCGAGCGGCGTTCCCGCTCTCGTCCTGTTCTCCATCGGCGGCATCGCCGGCACCGCAGGCAAGCTCGCCTTCGTCGTCTGGACGATCTCCATGATCATGGGGTTCCTCCAGTCGTTCACCTACGCCGAGATCGCCGGCCTGTTTCCGAACAAGTCCGGCGGCGCCTCGATCTATGGCGCGACGGCCTGGCTTCGCTATTCGAAGCTGATCGCGCCGCTCTCGGTGTGGTGCAACTGGTTCGCCTGGTCGCCGGTCCTCTCGCTCGGCTGCGCGATCGCCGCCGGATACATTCTGAATGCCATCGCACCCATTCCGGCCTTCACCGAGACCTCGCCGGAAGTGGTCGCATGGCTCGCCGACAAGGCGAATGCGGGCAAGGCGGCGGCCGACGCGATTGCTGCGATCACAGCACTTCATACGCCGGCAATTCAGTCGTTCAATGCGCTGAGCGTCGCAGTCCCGGGCCTCGGCACCCTGAATTTCAACTCCGCCTTCTTCATCGGCACGGTGCTGATGCTGATCGTGTTCGCCATCCAGCATCGCGGCATCCTCGGCACCGCAAACGCCCAGAAGTGGATCGGCATCCTCGTCATCGTTCCGATGCTGATCGTCGGCATCGTTCCGCTGTTCAACGGCGGCTTCAACGCGGCCAACGTTGCCGGTCCATACCTGCCGGGCGTCGGCGAAAACGTGGGCTGGACGCTCTTTTTCGGCGGCCTCTTCATTGCCGCCTGGTCGACCTACGGGTTCGAGACGGCCGTGTGCTACACGCGCGAGTTCCGCGATCCCAAGACCGACACCTTCAAGGCGATCTTCTACTCCGGCCTGCTCTGCCTCCTGATCTTCATTCTGGTGCCGTTCACCTTCCAGGGCGTGCTCGGCGTCGACGGCATGAAGGATCCGGGCATCGTCGCCGGCACCGGCGTTGCCAACGCCATGGCCAACATGGTCGCGGGCGGCAACCTGATCATCAAGGAGATCTTCGTCGCGCTGATGATCCTTGCGCTCGTGCTCGCGATCATGACGGCGATGGCCGGCTCCTCGCGCACCCTCTACCAGGGTTCCGTCGACGGCTGGCTGCCGCGCTACCTGAGCCACACCAACTCGCACGGCGCCCCAACCCGCGCCATGTGGACCGATCTCGTGTTCAACCTGTTCCTGCTCGCGATCGCGTCCGACGCGGCCGGCTACTACTTCATCCTTGCGGTGTCGAACGTCGGCTACATCATCTTCAACTTCCTGAACCTCAATGCCGGCTGGATGCATCGCGTGGATAGCGGTCATATCGAGCGCCCGTACCGGGCACCGACCTGGCTGATCGGCCTCAACACGATCCTCGCCTTCGTCAACGCGCTCTTCATGGGCGCCGGCGCCAAGGTCTGGGGCTACTCGAATGCCCTCTGGGTCGGCTTTGCCTTCGCCGCGCTCATCATCCCGGTCTTTGCCTTCCGGCACTACATCCAGGACAAGGGGCAATTCCCGGCGGGCGCGCTCGAGGAGCTGGGTCTTAAGGGGCAGGACCTCGGCGAGCGAAAGGCGGGCATGCTGCCTTACCTTGCGCTAGCCGCGGGGCTGGCGGTCGTGCTGATCGCGAACTGGCTGTTCCAGATGCCGGCGTAACGGCAACGCAAAGTGTTGTCCTCCACTTCGGAAGGGCGGATTGGTAACAATCACGCCCTTCCCTTCTTGGGTCCAAGAGTAGGCTGGCGTATTCTCGGTTCGAGACTGGAAGTAACCAGAGCTGAGTTCTTCAACAGACAGGGAATAGGTAGCGATGACCGTCCGTGTAGCCATCATCGGAGCCGGGCCGAGCGGTTTGGCAGTCTTGAGAGCTTTCGAAAGCGCACGCCTAAAGGGCGCCGTTATTCCCGAAGTCGTCTGCTACGAACGGCAGAAGGATAGCGGCGGCATCTGGAACTACACGTGGCGCACCGGCACCGACGAGTACGGCGAGCCGGTCCACGCCAGCATGTATCGCTATCTTTGGTCGAACGGCCCCAAGGAGTGCCTCGAGTTCTCGGACTATTCCTTCGAGGGGCACTTCGGGCGTCCGATCCCGTCGTTCCCGCCTCGTGCCGTGCTGCACGACTACATCAAGGGCCGCATCGAGAAGAGCGGCATCTCCCACTACGTCAAGCTCAACACGTCCGTGAAGTGGGTACGTTACAACGACAAGACCGGCAAATTTACTGTGACGGTCAAGGATCTGCCGACGGACACCAACTCATCGTCAGACTTCGACTATGTGTTTGCCGCGAGCGGACACTTCTCGACGCCCAACATTCCGGAGTTTCCAGGACTCGCCAAATTCCCCGGCCGCGTCCTTCACTCGCATGACTTCCGCGCCGCGGACGAGTTTGCGGGCAAGGACGTGCTTTGCGTGGGCGCGAGCTACTCTTCGGAAGATATCGGCATCCAGTGCTACAAGTACGGTGCCAAGTCTGTGACATTCTGCTGGCGCACGAAACCGATGGGCTTCAAGTGGCCAGAGAGAATAACCGAGGTGCCGCTGCTCGAGAAAGTCGAGGGCAAGACCTGTCATTTCAAGGACGGCTCCAAGAAGGACATGGATGCCATCATCCTGTGCACCGGCTACCTCCACCACCACCCGTTCATCGATGACACGCTGCGGCTCAAGTCGCGCAACCGCCTCTATCCGCCGGGCCTTTACAAGGGCATCTTCTGGTGGGGCAATCCCAAGCTGATGTACATCGGCATGCAGGATCAGTTCTACACCTTCAACATGTTCGACGCCCAGGCCTGGTATGCCCGCGACGTCGTGCTCGGCCGCATCAAGCTTCCGGCGTACGACGCGATGTCGGCCGACATCCAGAAGTGGATCGCCCTGGAAGAGGCTGTCGCGGATGCTTCGCAGGCCATCGACTTCCAGACCGAGTACGTCCGCGATCTCATCACACCGACCGACTATCCGCGTCTCGACGTCGACGAGGTGGCGCGCATGTTCAAGGACTGGGAGCACCACAAGATGGATAACATCTTGACCTACCGCGACCAGGCCCATCGCTCGACATTGACGGGTACGGTTGCACCGATCCACCACACACCGTGGATGAAGGCGCTCGACGACTCGATGGAAGCCTTCCTCAATCAGCCTGGCAAGAAGGCGGCAGCCGCCGAATAGCGCCGTCGCCGACTGAGATGTGAGGAGCACGGTCGATGCAAGGCACAGCAATCGCCTCTCCGTGGCGGCCCACGGTCGTCGCCGAGGGCCGCCCTGCGCTCGAGGTTGGCGTTGAACGCTACATCGTGAAAGGCGGCGGCTCGGCCGTGTTCGCCCTCGAGCGGGACGACACGGTCGAGATCGCCCTTCTCGAGGGCGGCCAGCCGGTCGAGATCGCCGCGTTCGGAAAGAACGGCCGCGGCGATCTTCCGGCGCTGGGTCTCAAGGGCCGTGGCAAGCCGGCCGGGATAGAGCGCATCCTCGCCGGCGACAGCGAGGATGCCGCGCGCGTCCGGTTCGGCCTCTTCCGCCGCAAGCTCGATATCGGCCGCGTCACCGCCGCCAAGCTCTTCGGCAAGGACGCACCGGCCGGCGAGACTGCGATGCTGAAGGCCGAGCGCCCGGTCGTCGTCGTCGTCGCCGCGCCCGCCGAGCCGATGCTGGTCTGGGACCAGACACCGCCGAGCGACGTGCTGGTCTTCGTCCGCCGCGCACGTGCCGCCACGCCCGGCGAGCCGCGCCTGCCCGAGCCGCTCGCCGAGCCGCGTCTCGACATCCGCGTCAACATCGCGAGCGCCGAGAGCTTCGAGGTCTTCGAGGGCGAGTACATCCAGATCGTCGACGTCGCGGGCCGCCAGTGCTCGGACTTCCTCGCCTTCCACCGCCGCGCGCTCGACAAAGGAACCGTGCTCGGCCTCGACTCGACGACGACGCGCTCGATGACCGGGCTCGCCTACCCGAAGCCCGGCCTGTTCTCGAAGTTCTTCGATCGCGACCGCAATCCGCTCGTCGAGGTCGTGCAGGACACGGTCGGCCGCCACGACACGTTCGGGCTCGCCTGCACGATCCGCACTTACGAGGACGCCGGCTATTTCGGGCATGCCAACTGCTCGGACAATTTCAACGGCGCGCTCCGGGCCTATCAGATCGGTCAAGAGCGCGGCTGGCCGGCAATCAATTTCTTCTACAACACCAACGTCGATGCCAATAACAACATCTGGTTCGATGAGCCCTGGTCGCGGCCCGGCGACTACGTGCTCATGCGGGCGCTCACCGATCTCGTGTGCGGCGCCTCCTCATGCCCCGACGACATCGACCCCGCCAACGGCTGGCGGCTTTCCGAGATCCAGGTCCGCGTCTATCCGAAGGACGCCGGCTTCAAGCGCGCGATTGGATACCGCATGACGCCCGACGCACCGCTCCAGCTCACCCGCGAGTCGGGTTTCCACCCGCAGGACGTCGGCGCTCACCCGCGCCTTCGGCGAGTATCGCGGCTACTGGGTTCCCCACCACTTCGCCAAGGCCGGCGCCATCGACGAGTACTGGGCCTGCCGCGAGCGCGCCGTGATCATGGATCTCTCGCCGCTGCGAAAGCTCGAGATCCTGGGGCCGGATTCCGAGGAGTTTCTGCAGGGCCTCTTCCCGCGCGACGTGCGCAAGCTCGCCGTCGGGCAGATCTACTACACCGCGCTCTGCTACGAGCACGGCGGCATGGTCGACGACGGCACGCTGTTCCGGCTGGGCGAGAACAACTTCCGCTGGGTCGGCGGCGACGACGCGAGCATCTTGTGGATCAAGGAGCAGGCGGCGAAGCAGGGCAAGAATGTGCTGCTCAAGACGGCGAGCAACGAGATCCACAACGTCGCCGTGCAGGGGCCGAAGTCGCGCGACATCCTGCGTGAGATTTTGTGGACGGCCCCCGGCCGCCCGACGCTCGATGAGCTCGGCCTATTCCGGTTCACAATTGGCCGCTTCGGCGGCTACGACGGCACGCCCGTGCTCGTCTCGCGCACCGGCTATACCGGCGAGCTCGGCTACGAGGTCTTCTGCCACCCGAAGGACGCGCCCGCCGTCTGGGACGCGATCATGACCGCCGGCAAGCCGCATGGCATTTCGCCCTTCGGCTTCGAGGCGCTCGACATGGTGCGCATCGAGGCGGGCCTCGTGTTCGGCGGCTACGAGTTCTGCTCCAACACCGATCCGATCGAGGCCGGTATCGGCTTCAGCGTGCCGACGAAGAAGGAGGAGGACTACATCGGCAAGGCGGCGATCGAGCGCCGCCGGCTCAATCCGCAGAAAAAGCTCGTCGGTCTCGAGATCAAGGGCAACGAGAAGCCCGCCCACGGCGACCCGGTCTTTGTCGGCCGGGCGCAGATCGGCGTCGTCACCAGCGCCACGCGCTCTCCCACGCTGAAGAAGACAATCGCGCTTGCGCGCCTCGACGTCATGCACGCGGAGCTTGGCACGGCGGTCGAGATCGGCCGGCTCGACACCAAGCAGAAGCGCCTCAAGGCGACCGTCGTGCGCTTCCCCTTCTACGATCCCGAGAAGACGCGCGTGAAGGCGTGAGGCCGTCCGGATCGTCGGTCTTACACCCAGCCAATACCGGAAGTCCGTGACGTGTCGACCTTAGCTCCGAAGCTTCTCGCTCACGGCAAAAACAATAGCGGCATTTTGATTGACAGGGCAATCAAAATAGCCTCCGGTCCGGCATCTCGGATTCCGGTTATGCGGCAGAGCTGCTTAGACAGTTGAAGGCGGATGGCTCACGATGAAGGGGGATGGCGAAGAGCAAGCGGCCCTCGCGCCACGTGACCGCCGGTTGGTCTTGGCCGCGCTGTTCGCCGGCGTCTTCATATTTGGAATTTCCTTTGCCGCCCTCATCCCGTGGATGGCGCTGATCCTCAACGAGCGCGGGACCGACCCGACGGTCATCGGCATCGTGTCGGCCGCCGGTCCGATCGGCGTCATGGTCATGGCTCCGTTCGTCGAGCGGATCATGCGGCGCATGGGGGCTGCGAATGCCATCATCGTCGGCACCCTCGTCAGCGCAACGACTATCTTCTTGATGCCTCTGTTCGACAGCGTTGCGGGATGGATCGTGCTGCGATTCATCAGTGGCCTGGGCGGAGCCGTGCCCTGGGTTGCCACCGAGACTTGGATCAACGTCGTCGCCGACGCGAACTCGCGCGGACGTGTGGTGGGACTGTACGGCGCAATTCTATCGACAGGTTTTGCCATGGGACCGCTGGTCCTCTTGGTTGTCGGCGTCGAAGGATGGGCGCCGGCCATTGTTTTCGGCGTCCTGTGCGCCGCCGCGCTCGCGCCAGTCGTCGCCGTTCGTCACCACTCGCCCCGTCTCGAAACCGAAGAGCACTTCGCGACGACAAAGATCATCGCGGCCATGCCGGCCGTGTATGCCGCGGCTTTTCTCGCCGGTCTGGTCGACACCGCATTCTTCACGTTTCTCCCGATCTGGGGCTTGCGCTTGAACCTGGACCCGGCGTTTGCGCTGGCCCTTCTCAGCGTATTCGTTGCGGGCAACATTGCACTCCAGCTTCCCGTCGGGTTGCTTGCGGACCGATTGGGCACTCGTCCGGTAATGGCGCTTTGCGGCATCATTTGCATGATTGGCCCCATCGGTGCCGTCTACTCGGTGGGCATTCCCGTCCTGCTCTGTGCCATCCTGTTCGTGTGGGGCGGGGCCATCTGGGCACTCTATACGTTGGCGATGGTCGACATCGGCCACCGTTGCCGCGGCACGACGCTCGCCTCCGCCAGCGGAGCGTTGGTCGTCGTCTATACGTTCTCGAACATCTCCGGTCCGCCTCTCACTGGCGCCGCGATGCAAGCCTGGGATCCGCACGGCCTCATGGCCGTATCGAGCGTCATTGCCGCCGTCTTCATGCTCATTTTGGCGCTCCGCCCCTCCGATTGAGCGCGTCTGCGCGCGATCGCTTCGCAGCCTTGCATCGCCGCGCAGCTGTCCTTGGAGTTGAGAGGGCCGCTCGCTCAGAAGTCGAACCGGTCGCGCAGGCGGTACCAGGTCTCGACGACCGGCACCATAAGCTTGGCAATCTCGTAGGCGGGAAAGCTCTCGAACGGCAAATCGTCGAACGCGGTCTTCCCTTCCGGATCGCCGAGAAGCTTCAACGCCACCTTGTGCCCGAAGTAGGTCGCCCGCGACACGCCGGTCCCCGAGTATCCGACCGCATAGTAGAGGCCGCCCGCCGTCCGGCCGATGTGCGGCAGCTCGTCGTGGCTGTAGCCGATCAAGCCGTCCCAGGCGTGCGTGATCTCCACATCCTTGAGATCCGGAAAAACGCCGAGCATCTCGCGGGCCAGATGGCCGAATGCGCGGGGCGAGCTGGGCGAAGCCATGCGACCGACGCGCCCGCCCCAGATGATGCGCCGCTCCCCGGGCGCGCCCCTGAAGTAATAGATGACGCGATTGGTGTTGCCGTAGACGCGCTTCTTGGGCAGCAGCCTGTCGTAGAGCTCTGCCGGAATCTCGCCGGTCGCGATGAGGGCCGAGCCGACCGGCACGATGCGCCGATGCAACTCGGGTATGCGCGCATCCATATAGCCGTCGGTGGCGACAATGACATCCCGGCACTGAACCTCGCCGGCAGCCGTCGACAGCCGGAAGCCCGCTCCCTGCTTGGCGATCGAGGTGACGCCGGCCTCTCCCACGACGATTCCGCCGGCCTCCTCCACGCGCTGCATGAGGCCGGCGTGATAGAGCCCGGGATGAAGCGAAGCGTCGTTCGGCAGCACGGAGCCGCCGTGAAAGACGTCGGAGCCGATCTCTGAGTGCTGCTCGGCGCGCGGCACCATGAAGCTCTCGACGCCCACCGCCGCACGCAGGTCCTCCATGTCGCGCGCCATGGCCTCGTAGTGCTGGGGCCGGGTCGCGCCGCGGAACCGCCCGCAGCGCGTGAACTGGCAGTCAATGCGCTCGCTCGCGATGAGGTCGGCGATGTAGTCGAGCATGCGCGTGCCTTCGCGCAGGAGCGCAACGGCCTTCTCGCGGCCGCGCAGCTCGATGAGCTTCTTGACGCGAAACTTCTGATTGCCGCTGCCGATCTGCCCGCCGTTGCGCGTGCTCGCGCCAAAGCCCGGAACGCCGCGCTCGAGCACCACCGCCTGCCGTCCGCGGCGCAAGAGAGTAAGGGCCGCCGAGAGCCCCGTATATCCGGAGCCGACAATGGCAACGTCGCATGCGCGCTGAAGCGGCCGTGAGGTTCCTCTCGGCCGTGGCGCCGCCTCCCACCAATAGGGCCGGTAGGCTATCGGGGCATCTCGGGGAACGCGCCCGCGTGCGAGATCGCCGGCAGACGGACAATTGCCCATGTCATCGCCCCTGCGCGCTCCTTACGTCGTGCGCACCGGCCCCGTCAGAACTTGGCGTAGGCGCCGCGCAGCGCGACGAGCGGATGGTTCTCGCTCATTTGGAACTTGATCAGGAGCTCGCGCGCCAGCATGTCGCGATCCTGCTGGTTGTTGGGCAGCTTGATGTCCGCCGGCACCTGCACCCAGCCATTGACGTTACGGTCGAACACGGCGGGCCGGCCTTCCTCGTAGCCCATGTGCACGTCCTCGAGCCAATTGAGGTCGCTCCAGCCCATGGTCTCGATATAGTCCTTGAGGAACGGCGTCAGCCGCGAATAGTCCGGCACGAGGTTCACGTCGTAGCGGTAGCCGATGTGCTGACCGATGAGCTTCTCGCGCTCGGTGTCGACGCCGTCACCCTTGATGAAGTGGTCGATGTCACTGGGCTGGGTCGGGACCGCGACGGGCTTGTTGGGATTGATCTTGGCCATCGGCCGGCTCCTTCTCAGTATCGGGTCATGTCGGGGCGGCCGACGGTGTGCTGCGTTCCCGCGAGCGGCACCATCGCCATGGCGGAGGCTTCCATGGTGAGGGCCGCGAGATCCTCGGGCTCGAGCGAGTGGATGTTCGTCTTGCCGCAGGCGCGCGCCATCATCTGGCATTCCATGGTCAGCGTGTGCAGGAAGTTGTAGACCCGCTCGGCTGCCTTGTCGGGATCGAGGCGTTTGCGCAGGATCGGATCCTGTGTCGCCACGCCGACCGGGCAGCGCCCCGTGTGGCAGTGATAGCAATATCCGGCAGGGACTCCGACCTCGGCCTCGTAGTCCGCCTCGGGAATGGCCTTGTTGCAGTTGAGCGCCATGAGCGAGGAGTGGCCGATCGCGACCGCGTCCGCCCCGAGCGCGAGCGCCTTGGCGATGTCCGAGCCGTTGCGGATGCCGCCGGCGTAGATGAGCGAGATCTCGCCCGACTTGCCGACGTCGTTCAGCGCCTTGCGCGCCTGGCGGATGGCCGCGATGCCGGGCACGCCCGTGTCCTCGGTCGCGAGATGCGGGCCGGCGCCCGTGCTCCCTTCCATGCCGTCGATGTAGATCATGTCGGGGCCGGTCTTGGCCGCCATGCGCACGTCGTCGTAGACGCGCGCCGCGCCGAGCTTGAGCTGGATCGGGATTTCCCAGTTCGTGGCCTCGCGGATCTCCTCGATCTTGAGCGCGAGATCGTCGGGTCCGAGCCAGTCAGGATGGCGCGCCGGCGAGCGCTGGTCGATGCCGGCAGGCAGCGAGCGCATCTCGGCGACCTGATCGGTCACCTTCTGGCCCATGAGATGGCCGCCGAGACCGACCTTGCAGCCCTGGCCGATGAAGAACTCGACCGCGTCGGCGAGACGCAGATGGTGCGGGTTGAAGCCGTACCGGCTCTGGATGCACTGGTAGTACCACTTGGCCGAGTAGCGCCGCTCGTCGGGGATCATGCCGCCTTCGCCCGAGCACGTCGCCGAGCCTGCCATCGTCGCTCCGCGCGCCAGCGCGATCTTGGCCTCATAGGATAGAGCGCCGAAGCTCATGCCGGTGATGTAGACGGGAATATCGAGAACGAGCGGCCGCTTGGCGCGCGGGCCCAGCACCGTCTTCGTGATGCACTTCTCGCGATAGCCCTCGATGACGAAGCGCGTCAGCGTGCCGGGGAGGAACGTGAGGTCGTCCCAGTGCGGGATCTTCTTGAAGAGCGAGAAGCCGCGCATGCGGTAGCGGCCGAGCTCCGACTTGATGTGGATGTCGTCGATGACCTCGGGCGTGAAGATCCGGCTGTGGCCGAGGAGCTGCGAGTTGCGCTCCTGAGGCTCGAAGGCTTCGGGGTCGCGGCCTTTGGCGGGTGCTGCTTTGGGGGGTGCCATGGGTCTTTGTCCTCCTAGAGCACCAGCTTCTTTTCGGTGGGCTCGAGACTGTCGTAATTCCAGAGCTGCTTTCCTGCGACGATCTTGGTCATCTTGCGCAGGTCCTTGGGCGGGCTGATCTCGTACGTCTTGAGCTTGCGCTCGAGCCACGCCACGTCGAGATCGGTCATCTCGCCCTCGACCGCGTCGACGCCGAGGCTCGCGATCTTGCCGCCGACGTAGATCGTGCCGTCGTACATGCTGTCGCCGAGGTTGGCGCCTGCGTCCCCGAGTATGACCATGCGCCCGCGCTGCATCATGAAGCCCGAGAACGCACCGGTCCGCCCGCCGACGAGGATCGTGCCGCCCTTCTGATCGATGCCCGTGCGCGCGCCGACGTCGCCCTTGCAGACGAGATCGCCGCCGCGGATGGCCGCGCCGAAGCACGAGCCGGCGTTCTTCTCGATGACGACGGTGCCGGCGAGCATGTTTTCCGCGCACGACCAGCCGACACGGCCCTTGATGTGCACGTTGGGTCCATCGAGAAGCCCGCATCCGAAGTAGCCGAGCGAGCCCTCGAAGTAGAGCTTGACGCGGTTCAGGATGCCGACGCCGAGCGAGTGCTTGGCGCCCGGGTTGTGCACCACGATCGTGCCGTTGCCTTCGCTCATGAGCTTGCGGATCTGCGAATTGATCCCGCGCGTGTCCATGCCGGCCGCATCGAACTCGGCGCGCTTGTTGAAGTCGACCGCGTACGCCCACGGATAGACGAAGCGGTCACTGCCTGCGCTGACGTCGAAGAAGCGTTGCTGCGTGCGGCCCGCGAGCTGCTCGGCATGCATGCCCTGGCCGACGGCTTTTTTCAGTTCCGCCATACGCGCACCTCTCCTTCATAGGGGTCGAACGTGTCGATCTCGTTGGGGAAGATGGACCGGATGGCGACTTCCTCGCTGGCGAGCGCAATGAAGTCCTTGCCCTCGTAGAGAACCATGGGCTTGGCTGCCATCGTGTCCTTGGCCATGCCGAGGCTGTCGGCGGTCGCCACGAGATAGGTGAACACGCCGTCGAGCTCGTCGATCGAGCGGCGCATGGCCTCCTCGAGGCTGTCGCCCTGGTCCATGCGCTCGGCGAGATAGACGGCGATCAGCTCGCTGTCGCAGTTGGACATGAAGCGCCGGCCGCGGCGCTCGAGCTCGCGGCGGTTGTTCCAGTAGTTCGTGAGCTGGCCGTTGTGCACGACCGCCACGTCGCTGAACGGATAGGCCCAATAGGGATGCGCCGAGCGGATGTCGACGTCCGATTCGGTCGCCATGCGGGTATGGCCGATCCCGTGCGTGCCCTTGAAGCCGTGAAGCTTGTACTGATCGGCGACGGTCTTGGCGTCGCCGAGATCCTTCACCAGCTCGAGGCCGTGGCCGATCGACAAGAGCTCGACCGCCTCGACGTCCTCGAGATAGTCGACGAGCTTCTTCAGATCGCCGGCATACTCGATGACATACTTGTTGGCATAGCCGGTGGCGTCCTCCTGCTCGAGGATCTTCGCGCCGAGCTCCTTCAGGCGGTGATCGACCTCGGCGCGCCGCTCCTTGACGAGCTCCCTGATCTTGAAGCCGTGGCGTAGCTCTTCCTGCTCCGCCACCTTGAAGCGCAGGACGTATTTGCCCTTGCCGACGCCGGGGCCATAGAGCGCGTAACCCGTCGAGTCCGGCCCGCGATGCTTCAGCGACTGAAGCATCTTGGTCATTTCCTCGCCGATGTCAGCGGTGCGGCCGCGATGGATCAAGCCCGCAATTCCACACATGAAAGTCGTCTCCCGTTCCAGTCGTTGTTTGCGCTCCCGAGGTCGCCAGCGCCGCTTCCGCCAGCCCGGATCAGAATAGATCCGGGTTGCGGTTGCCCGGCGCGCCGCCGGCAGCGAGGTTTCGCCCTTACGGCAGGCAGTCGAGATAGCGCGCCACGTCCCACTCGGTGACCTGGGCGTTGAACCGCGCCCACTCGTCGCCCTTGTAGTGCGTGAAGACCCGGTACATCTCGTCCGGCATCGCTTTCTTGATCACCGCGTCGTCGTCGAGCCGCTCCAGCGCCTCGCCGAGCGTGAGCGGCAGCTTCTTGACGCTTTTGCCTTCCTTCATCGCCTGATAGATGTTGCGGCTCTCGGGCTCGCCCGGATCGAGCTTGCGCGTGAGCCCGTCGTCGAACGCCTGCAGCAGCGCGGATGCCAGGATATAGGGGTTCACCATGCTGTCGACGGCGCGGTATTCGAACCGCCCGGGCGCCGAGACGCGCAATCCGCATGTGCGGTTCTGGTAGCCCCAGTCGGCGTAGACCGGCGCCCAGAAGCCCTGATCCCAGAGCCGGCGGTAGGAGTTGACCGTCGAGCAGCCGATGGCCGTCAGCGCGGGCAAGTGATCGATGACGCCGCCGATGCAGTTCAATCCGACGGGTCCGGGCTTCTTCGGGTGCGCGTTGCTGTCGGGCATGAAGTGGTTGGTGCCGCCGTTGCGGTACATGAAGGCGTCGTTCATGCCGGGGATTTCCTTGTTGCCCAGCATGTTGATCTTGTCCTCGCCGCCGCTCCACAGCGAGATGTTGGTGTGGCAGCCGTTCGCCGACACGCCCATGAACGGCTTCGACATGAAGCACGCGATGAGATCGTTCTCGCGCGCCACCTGCGAGCAGATCTGGCGATAGGTGGCAAGCCGGTCGGCCGTGCGCAGCGCGTCATCGTAGGTGAAGTTGAGCTCGAGCTGGCCGGGCGCATCCTCGTGGTCGCCCTGGATCATGTCGAGGCCCATCTGATTGGCGTATTCGATCACCTTCATGAAGACGGGGCGCAGGCTTTCGAACTGGTCGATGTGATAGCAGTAGGGCTTGGAGAAGCCGCCATTCGGCCGGCCGAGCTCGTCCTTCTTGAGCCACATCATCTCCGGCTCGCACCCCATGCGCAGATGCATGTTGTGCTTCTTCTGGAACTCGGCGTGGTGAATGCGCAGGTTGCCGCGGCAGTCTGACGAGAGATGCGCGCCGCCCTTGTCGTCTTCCTCGCGGTTGCGGAAGCAGGTGCAGAACACGCGTGCGACGCGCTTGTCCCAGGGAAGCTGAACGAACGTCTCGGGGTCTGGAATGCCGATCAGCTCTGAGGCCTCGGGGCCGTAGCCGATGTACTGGCCGTGGCGGTCGACGAAGAGGTTGGCGGTCGCGCCGTAGACGAGCTGGAAGCCTTTCTCCGCCGTGCGCTCCCAGTGATCCGCGGGGATGCCCTTGCCGACGATGCGCCCCGTCACCGAGATGAACTGATAGTAGATGTAGGTGATGCCGAGCTTGTTGATCTTCTCGCGGACCTGCCGGACGAGATCGCTGCGGCCGGGCATGTTGACGTGATACTCGAGATCGCTTGCCGGGTGCATTAGACCCCTCCCGTTACTGCTCTACTCGCGCCCCGCGATGACCGGTGAGGCAGGCGGCGCACCCTGCCTCGCCGCTGATTTTGTTTAGCTCCAGGGATAGGGGCTGTTGGAAACCGGGTGCAGCTCGCCTTTGGCATAGCGCGCGAAACGGAAGGGCTCGAGCAGGTCGCTTCTGTCGCCCGTGAGCTCTTTGGCGACGAGCTCGCCGACGCCGATCATCTTGTAGCCGTGGTTGCTGTCGGCGACCACGAAGACATTCTCGCAGAACCAGTCGAAGACCGGGAAGTTGTCAGGCGTGAAGCAGCCGATCCCGCCCGACGGCTCGTCGCGGTAGACGCTGCTTTGGCCGGCAAAGCGCTCCTGGCAATGGGCGAGCGCCGAGCACCACATGCGCCGGAAATCCTCGCCGACGATGAAATCGGGGCTTTCCGGCCCATATGGGTCGACGGCCACCTTGTCGGGAGCGGTCTCGATCTTGAACGGCATGGCGCCGCCCTGAACGCCGCCGAAATAGAAGTCGGGCTTGTAGTAGATGCCCCACAGCTTGTCCGTGATCAGCGAGCCATCGATATCGGAGTAGAGCGGCGCGTCCGTGTCGACGTGAATGACGGGTGGCATCTTGCCGTCGTTGGTTCTCTGGTGCTTGGGGTCGACGCCGAGTGTCCCCTCCTGCAGCGACCAGAACGTCCACATCTGCCGTCCGTCGTAGAGCTTGCCGTCGCGTCCCTTGACCGTGATCGACTCGGGCAGCTCGAGCATGTCCCAGATCTGCTTCACCCACGGGCCCACGCCGACGACGACCGCGTCGCAGAGGATCTTGCCTTTGTCCGTCACCACCGCGCGCACGGCGCTGGAAGCCCCGTTGGCGCGCTCGAACCCTGTCACCTTGACCCCGGTCTCGATGCGCACGCCCTCGGAGCGCGCCAGTTTGACCAGGCCCTCCACGCTGCGCATGTTGTTGGCGTAGCCGCCCTTCTTCTCGTGCAGAACGGAGGTGATGTTCTGCGCCCGCCAGTCGTGGAGCATGTCCTTCATGTAGCGGTCGCAGTCCTTCGCGCCTTCGATGAAGACGGACGGATAGCCGATGGCCTTTTCCTGCTCGTAGATCGTGCCGACCTGCTCGTGCATGCTCTCCGGGCTGATCTGCATGTAGCCGACGGAGTGGTAGCTGAGCTCCTCGGCGTGGCGCTCCCAGACCGAGACGCTGTGCGCCATCAGGCGGCGCATGGCAGGCTGATAGTAGTTGTTGCGCACCACGCCGCAGGCGATGCCGGACGCTCCGGCGCCACACGCCTTCTTGTCGACGACGAGGATGTCGGTGCCCGAGCCGCGGCCGCGGGCCTTGAGCTCCTTGGCCAGATGGTAGGCCGTGCTGAGGCCGTGGATTCCCGCACCGATGACCACGTACTTGGCACTGCTCGGCAGCGACATGTCACCCCCTATACCAAACGCAACCACATTGCATAAACTGGTTCACGCTGATAGCGGCACGCTAGAAGAAATCTAAGATTAGCACGGGAAAATGGCTGTGCCAAACATTTTAAGTGGTCTAATATTGGTCCGATTATGCCGCCGCCCGATGAGAATTTGGTCTCGCGGATCAACCGAAGCTCGAGGTGGACTGAGGAATGGAGCCGCGCGTTCTCGTCTTTCAACATGCCGCCTTCTGCCCCCTCGGCACGCTGGGCGACAGCTTGGCGGAGGAGGGCATAGAGCCGACTGTTGTCGAGCTCGATCGCGGCGGCACAATTCCTGATCTCGATGACTTCGACATCTTGTTCGTGCTCGGCGGCCCCATGGAGACATGGCAGGAGAAGCAGCACCCGTGGCTCGCACCCGAGAAGGCTGCCATCCGCAAATGGGTCGAGGAATTCGATAAGCCGCTGCTCGGCATCTGTCTTGGGCATCAGGTTTTGGCCGATGCGCTCGGCGGCAAGGTCGCCCCCGCGCCGGTGGGCGAGGTCGGCGTGACCGACATCAAGCTTGCGTCTGCAGGCAAGAAGAGCCCGGTGTTTTCCGGCTTTGGCGCCAGCAAGCGAGCGATCAACTGGCATGGAAGTGAGATCAAGCAGCTTCCCTCCCGCGCCAAGCTCCTCGCCTCGACCGGGGGCTGTCCGATTACGGCGTTCTCTGTCGGGTCGGCGGCATTCGGGCTGCAGTATCACGTCGAGGCGACGACCGAGCTCGTCAAGGAGTGGGCGGAAACTCCGGGCGGCGCGGCTCAAGTGACGCGTCTTCACGGACCGGATGGCGCCCGCCGTGTCGAAGAGGAGGTGGCCGCGGCGATGCCGGAGCTGCGCGCCAATGCGCGGCGCTTCTACGACAACTTCATGGGTGCCGCGCGCCGGCGCCTGACCCGCTAGAGCGAGGGGAGGAGAAGCCTATTGGCGAAAGAGCCATCGCTTCGCGCTCGCATCGCAAAAGCGCTCGATCGGTTGGGAGCCGATGTCGTCCACGTCGGCGTCTTCGACTACGCGACCATGTTCCGCGAGCGCCGCCTGAGACGCGAGGAGCTTCTCGCCGGCGCGGAGACGGCGGTGTTTGCCAATGTGCTTCCCAAGTGGGACACGGCCGAGGAGATCCGGTTTCCCGGCCCCTACGGCAGCGAGACGATCGCCTACGACGCCTCTTCCATCAGGCCATATCCTTTTGAGCCCGGCGCCGCGGCGATGGTCGCGGACTACACGGGACCGCAGGCCGCGATCATGCCGCGGCAAGTGCTGCGCGAGCAGGTGCGCCGTGCGGAGGCCGCGGGCTTCGGCGTCGAGGCCGCATTCGAGTTCGAGTTCATCGTCTTGAACGAGACCGCCGAGTCGCTCCGCACCAAGGGGTTCAGCAACTTGTCGCCATTCGCGGCCGACAACCGTTGCTGGTCTGGGCAAACCGCGGCGACGTTCGCGCCCTTTCGTCGCCGATCTCGAGGCGCTCCTCGTCAAGGGCGGTGTCGGCATCCATTCGCTCGGCGTCGAGCTCGGACCCGGCTGCTTCGAGGCGACGCTGAAGCACAAGCCGGCACTTGAAGCCGCCGACGACGCGGCCTTCCTGCGTCTGTTCACGAAAGCGTTCTGCCGCCAGCACAACTATACGGCCTCGTTCATGGCGCTCCTCGGCCAGGGCTTCCCCGGCATCGGCGGACATGTCTCCGTGTCGCTCAAGGACAAGAAGACCGGCCGCAACGCCTTCGCGAGCGCTAAGGCCGAGCATGGCCTGTCCGCGGCGGCGAGATCCTTCCTCGCCGGATTGATCGACATTGTCCCGCATGCCTTCCCCCTCTGCGCGCACACCGTCAACGACTATCGCCGCCTTGCGCCCGGAAGCTGGGCGCCGAAGACCATGAGCTGGGCGCCTCTGAACTACGCCGCCGCCGTCCGCACCGCCGCCGAGACGGAAGCGGCGACGCGCCTCGAGTTCCGCTTGCCCGGCGCTGACTGCAACGTGTTTCTGGCCCTCGCGCTCATGCTCGGCGCTGGGCTTGACGGCATCGAGCGCAAGCTCACGCTCGACGCCGAGCCGATCAAGACCGGGGGGCCGTCGGAGATTCCCGAGGGCGTCGAGCGGCTTCCCGCCGATCTCCTCGAGGCCACGCGGCGCATGCGCGCGAGTGCCGCCGCGCGCCGCATCTTCGGCGGCGCGTTCATTGATCACTTTGCGGCAGTGTGCGAAACCGAGGATGCGTCCTTGCGACGGGCCGTGAGCCCGGAGGAGGTGCGCCGCTATCTCGAGTCGGGGTGAGGTGAGCTCATGGTGACGAAGCCTGCGGCCAGCATGAACGAGAAGGAGCGCTGCCCCGTGGCGCATGAGGCCACGGCCGCAGGCACGGGCGAGGCCTCCTTTCTCGACCTCACCAATCCGAGCTTCTCGGTCCGCTCGCGGGCGGTGCACGAGGCACGCGAAGCGAGCTGGTACGCGCACACGCCTTACGGGCTCGCGATCCTCCGTTACAAGGAGGTGGGCAGCCTGCTGCGCGACGCGCGCCTGCGCCAGGGCAGCTACAAATGGCCGGAGCACAACAACGCGACGGGCCTCTTCGCCGACTGGTGGCACAGGATGCTTCTCAACCGCGTCGGCGCCGACCACGACCGCTTGCGCCGGCTCGTCAACCCGGCCTTCTCGCCCCGCCTCGTAACGCCGCTTCTGCCGCGCTTCGAGGAGATTGCCGACGAGATCATCGGCGCCTTCGCGCCGCGCGGGCGCTGCGAGTTTATGTCCGAGTTCGCCGAGCCGTTCTCGACACGCGTCATCTGCGAGCTCCTGCAGCTCCCGCAGGAGCACTGGCGCGATCTCGCGGACGCTGCGGCCGGCATGGGGCTGGCACTCGGCGTCACCTACGCCGCCAACCAGGAAAAGATCAACACCGCCACCGCGCGCATGTTCGATTACGCCCACCAGCTCATCGACGATCATCGCCAGACGCCGCGCGACGACTTCGTCGGCAACCTCATCAAGGCCAACGAGAACAAGGAGACGCTAGACGACGACGAGCTCGCCGACATGATAGTGCTGGCGATCTCGGGCGGCATCGACACCACGCGCAACCAGCTCGGCCTCGGCATGAGCATGTTCATCGAGAACCCCGACCAGTGGTGGCTCTTGGCCGACAATCCGGACCTTGCCCGCAACGCGGTCGAGGAGGTCATGCGGCTGCGGCCGACGACGACGTGGGTGACGCGCGAGGCGCTGGAGGACATCGAGGTGAACGGCCTTCTGATCAAGAAGGGAACGACCTTGCATCTCTTCGCCGAGTCTGCCGGTACGGACCCACGTGCGTCGCTTTCGCCCGCAATCGACATCACGAACGAGCACAAGCGCCACTACGGTTTCGGGGCGGGCCCCCACTACTGCCTTGGCCAGACTGTCGCCCGCGCCGACATGACGGAGGCGTTCCGCCTCCTTTCGCAGCGCCTCAAGAACCCGGTCTACGACGGCGCGCCGACCTGGCTGCCGGACAGCGGCAATACCGGGCCGGTCAGGCTGCCCATCAAATTCGATGTAGCGAACTGACGAGTCAAAAAAGGGGAGGCCAATGCGGCCTCCCCTCAATTTCTTCGTCTGATTCCGAACCTCAGTCGCGGCAGGGCACCGAGACCGTCCGGCCGATGTAGGGGATCTTGTACTTGCACTTGCGCTTCGAGCCGGTGTCGCTCGAGGTCTCGGTCGCACCAGCAGTCGCGCTCGGCGCGGCAGCCGTCTTGGCTGTCGCGGCCGCAGGCTTCGCCGGCGCCGGCGTTATCGTGGGAGCACCCGTGACATCGGCGGCGGCCGGGGCAACGGCACCCGTGGTTCGTGCCGACGTGTTGGCGACAAGCGCCGCTGAGCCGCTCGCCGCACCCGTCGTGACCGGGGCCGCTGCGGGGCCCGTGCCCGTGACGGCCGGCTTGGCTCGACCGTTGCATCCTTCGCCGGCGCCGCGGCCGCCGTCGTCTCGCTGCAGCGTGCGATGTCGTCGGGGGCGCGGTTCCAGGTGAACGTCCGGCTGAAGAATCGCGAGCCGGCATTGCCGACGACGCGCAGCTTGTCGTCGCTGAGACGCGTGAGCTCGACATCATATTTGTTCTTGCGCTCGGGGCTGTAGATCCAGCCGCCGCCGCCAGGCGTCACCTCGCCGAGGATTTGCAGGCCGCAGCGCGAGGCGTTGGCGGGATCTTTCACATTGACGACATAGCCGCAGACACCCTTGCCGCTGGCGCAGGGCTTGATCTCGACGGCACCGCGGCCGTTGTGATCGAACCAGATGCCCGTCGGATCGGTGGCGGCCTGGGCGGAGGCAGACCACAGCAGCGCTGCGGCAGCCGCGGCGATTTTCGCAGAATGGGCGTAGATCGGCATGGCGTGTCGGTCCTTTCTCGCAGAGGTCTGCGCATGAGAGGTGCCGGCCACGGCTGTTTGTGGCCAGGGGTTCAGGAGCTTTCAGGTCTTCATCATCGCCCAGCCGGGTCCGCGAGGCTGTCTCTCGAGGAACAAACGCGAAAGCTCATTCGCTGCAGTCGACGGAAATCGTGACCGAGGCCGAGGGGATGAATTTGCGGCAGTCCGCGGGCGCGACTGCCGGCTCGGCGGCGGACGTGGTCGAGGTGGTCGAGGCCACGACCTTGGCCGGAGCCTCGGCGCCGATGGCCTTGAGACGCTCGCGCGCCTCCTCGTGCGCTGACCTGGCGTCGACAGACTTGGACGGGATGTCGAGCGCGCGCCGGTATCGCGTCGCGGCAGCGTCCTTGTCTCCGCGCTCCTCGGCGATGCGCCCCATCAGTACATGCGCGGCAGAGAGTTTGTCCTGCAGTGCGAGCGACTTTTCCGCGTCCGTGCTCGCGGCATCGAGGTTGTGCTCGCGGAACGAGATCATGGCGCGCGCATAGTAGGCGCTGGCGTTCTCGGGCGCCGCGGCAATCGCCTTGTCGGCATCGGCTCGAGCCGGGCCCTGCTCGCCCATGTCGGAAAGGGCCAGCGCGCGGAGCGCCACTATTTTTTGCTCGGTCGGATTGAGGTTGGCCGCCTTCTGCAGCTCGGAAAAGGCGGTGCTTGGCTCCCCGCGCCGCCGGAACATGAGCGCCCGCTTGAAGTGGGCCTCCCAATCGTTGCTCTTGAGCTCGAGATAGCGGTCGAGATCAGCGAGCGACTTCTCGCGCTCGCCGCGCTCGTGCTGCACGACCGCGCGGCTGTAGTAGGTGTCCGCATAGGTCGAGAGATACTTGATGGACTTGTCGAAGTCGGCGAGCGCACGGTCATTGTCACCGGCATTGAAGTAGGACCAGCCGCGATTGTAATGGCCGATGTAGAGTTGCTCGTCCGGTAGCCTGCCGCTGTTCATGACGCGCGTGCACGCGGCAGCGCTCGACGCACGGTCGGCTGCTGTGCAGTCAGCGAGGTCCTTCGTCATGCCCGCCTGGCTCGCCGTGGCGAAGGCGAGCGGCATAAGCGCGAGACCGACCAAAGGGATTGCACGCACCATTCCTGCCTCCAGGGCTGTCAGCGATGCGTTGCCGGAGGACGCGCACCGGCCAACGGTCATCGCGAGCTCAATTCGCGCGAGCTTAATGCACGGAGAGCGTGTGGCTGTTACCCAGGGAACAAGCGCCGGCTTCGCGGCGGCGTTGCGGGCGACGCATCGCCCGAGAAATTAGGCGGTGGTCCGTCCGTACGCAGCGACGCGGTTGCGCCCGGCGCATTTGGCCTCGTAGAGCTTCGCGTCGGCGCGCTGGATGAGCATTTCCGGCCCCTCGCCCTCGCGATGCTGCGCGACGCCGAACGACGCCGTCACCTTCCCGATCGTCTGATTGGCGTTTCTGACGATCAGTTGCTTCGACTCGCATTGCCGCCGCATGCGCTCGGCGAGGCCCGTGGCGCTCTCTTGAGCCGTCTGCGGGAGGATGATTCCGAACTCCTCGCCGCCGAAGCGCGTCACCGTATCGCTTTCGCGAATGTTGTCCGCCAGCAAGGCGGCAAACATCTTCAAGACCTCGTCGCCGACCGAATGGCCGAATGTATCGTTGATGACCTTGAAGTTGTCGATGTCGCACATGACGAGCGACAAGGGCTTCCGGCTGGACTCGGCCTCGATGATCTCCTTCTCCAGCGTCTCGTCGAAGCATCGCCGGTTGCCGACCGCCGTGAGCGGATCCTGAAGGCCGATCTCCTGCGCCTTGCTGAGACTCGTGTGCAGGCTCTCGATGCGGGCCTTGGCCTCCTCGAGCTTGCTCTTGAGCTCGCTCGTGTCCCGCCGCATGCGCTCGTTCTCGGCGACGAGCAGGCTGACGATGACCCGCACCTGCTTGGGCTCGGTCAGCGACGCCAGCCGGCTCTGCGCGTTGGCGAGCGATTTGGCGTAGGCCTCGCTCAATCCGAGGTGCGAGCGGATGAACGCCAAGACTTTCGACAGCTCGGTTTCGAGCTTGAGGCCAGCCTTGGCTACGTTCTCGGCAGGGACTGACTGCGCTCCCGACGTTGCGCCGCCGTTGCCGGCTCCCCCCCGGAGCAGCACGAAGCCGATGCCGGCGACACCTGTTAAGGCCAGCGCTGCGGGGAGTGCGAGAGCGAGAGGATTGTAGTGCGTCGTAAGCACAACTCCGCCGGCGTTGGCCTTAACGGATTTGAGCACCGTCAGCGACGACAGGTCGAACAGCGACCAATCGCCAAGGATCAGCAGCAGCAAGACGCCGATGAAGCCGGCGCATGCTGCCAGGATGGCGGCCGATTGTGCTGGCGAGCCCAGCAAACGCGAGTTCATGGCGTTCCACGCAGGGAAAGGCGAGCCGGATTGGGGGATCTTTTTTGCCAGCCCGAAAGATGATGTCGACGAATCGCTGACTTACGCGCCGAGAAAACATCAGCGAACTGACCAAGACAACTAATTTCTTGTCGCGCTACGAGCGTACGCAGGGCATGTGCTCCGAAGCGCTCGTTCAAATCACGCGAACGGCGTTCACGCCAAGAATGCAGACGCTGCTGCTCGAGAATTCTCGTCGAGCGTTTCCGACATGCCACGCTCGGCGGCGGCGGTGGCTTCGATACCCAATGTTAAGCACCGCATGCTTAGTTGAGAGCTATTGCATCATCGATCACGGAGCTGGCCCGTGCCGGAGCGGCAGGAGATTCGGCTTGCCGGGTTGCTCAGCGCGCTGAGCCACGCGCTGGATCTCGTCGAAGGCCAGCCGGCCGGACACTGTGTCCGCTGCTGCTGGATCGGGATGCACATCGGCCGCGACGTCGGCCTCTCCGAAGAGGAAAGCTGGAACCTCTATTATACGCTCCTGCTCAAGGACCTCGGCTGCTCGAGCAACGCCGCGCGCATCTGCCAGCTCTATCTGACCGACGATTTGAGCTTCAAGCACGACGTCAAGACCGTCGATGGCGCGAGCCTCGCCCAGGCGCTGCGCTTCGTGCTGAGCCACACGGGCTTGACGGCGGGTCTGGCGGAGCGGTTCCGCGCCCTCGTCAACGTCACCCAGAACAGCGGCCAGATCGCCCGCGAGCTGATCGAGACCCGCTGCACGCGGGGCGCCGGCATCGCCCGCAAGATGCGCTTCTCCGAGGACGTGGCCGAGGGTATCCAGAATCTCGACGAGCATTGGGACGGCGGCGGCATGCCGCTCGGCGTGAGCGGCGCGGCCATCCCCATGTTCTCCCGCATCGCGCTTCTGGCCCAGGTCGTCGACGTCTTTCATACGGCGAACGGAATCGAAGGCGCCCAGCGAGAGGTGAGGCGCCGCTCCGGCACGTGGTTCGATCCGCAACTGGTGGAGGCCTTCGAGCGCATCGCCGGCCGGCCCGAATTCTGGGCGATGCTGCGCTCAGAGAGCCTACAGCACGCGATCTTTGCCCTCGAGCCGGCGCAAAGCGTGAAGACCGTCGATGAGGATTACCTCGACGACATCGCGGCCGCTTTTGCCCAGGTCATCGAACTCGAAGAGTCCCTACACGAGCGGGCACAGCGAGCGCGTCACGCTCTTCACCGACATGATCGCTGAGGATCTGGGCCTCTCTGCCGAGCGCCGGCGCTGGCTGAAGCGCGCAGCCTTGCTGCACGACATCGGCAAGCTCGGCGTGAGCAACGCCATCCTCGACAAGGCCGGCAAGCTCGACGCCGACGAATGGGCCGCCATGCAGCAGCACGCCGCCTATTCGGAAGCGATCCTGTCGCGCATCGCCGCTTTCAAGGAGCTTGCCCCGATCGCCGGCGCCCACCACGAGCGCCTCGACGGCAAGGGCTATCCGCGCGGCCTCAAGGGCGACGAGATCGCGCTCGAAACCAGGATCATCACCACAGCGGACATCTTCGACGCCTTGACGGCCGATCGCCCCTACCGCGCGGCCATGCCCGTCGCCCACGCCTTGGCGATCATGGCTGACATGGTTGGCACGGCGCTCGATGCCGATTGCTTTCGCGCTCTGTCGCACGCCATGGGGCGCATCGACGCCAAGTTTGCAGCCTAGATCGCCCGTTGCAAAAGACCGTCCGCGAATTGTCCCGCTTCGCGGCGCGAAGATGCTGCAACGCCGCGTGACGTGTCTCGGTCAACTGTCGGCTGCGCTAGGTCAAGTCTGCCGTTTCGAAGCTCCGTAGTGTAATCGTCTGGCCTCCTTCCGTGCCTGAACGGTGTCGTCGGCGGCAAGGATGGGCGGCACCCTGCCGCGTTTCCGGAGATGGCAGATGGCGCTCAACGGAGAGCTTTCCCACGACGAGCTTCTGCGGCGGCTGGCGAGCCTGGCGGAGCGGGCGGTCGGGCGCTACGACCTCCCCGGCGGGGTGACGCTCAAGCTGATCAACGTTTCCGAGAACGCGACCTACCGGGTCGACGATCCGGCGAGCGGCGAGGTGTGGGCGCTCCGCGTTCACCGCGAGGTCTATCACTCGCGCACCGCGATCGCCTCCGAGCTCGCCTGGCTCCAGGCGCTCAAGGCCGACGGCGCCGCGCTGACGCCGACCCCGTTGCGCGGGCGCGACGGAGACTTCATCCAGACCGTCGAGCACGAGAGCCTGCCGCGTCCGCGCAACGTCGTCCTCTTCGCCTGGGAGAAGGGCAGCGAGCCCGCCGAGAACGACGTCGCAGGCTTCGAGCTCCTCGGCGAGACGGCGGCCCGGATGCATGCGCATGTGCGCTCCTGGCGGCGCCCCCCGTGGTTCGAGCGCCATACCTGGGACTTCGAGACGAGCCTCGGCAGCACGCCCCATTGGGGCCGCTGGCAGGACGGCATGGGGCTCACGCCCGAGATCTTGCGCGTCTTCGGCGAGACGGTCGCTCTCATCGGCCGCCGTCTCGAGCGGTTCGGCAAGTCGCCCGAGCGCTTCGGTCTCATCCACGGCGACATGCGCCTCGCCAATCTGCTCATGGACGGGCGCGCGGTTAAGGTCATCGATTTCGACGACTGCGGCTTCTCCTGGTTCCTTTACGATTGCGCCACCACCGTCTCCTTCTTCGAGCACAAGCCCGAGGTCCCCGAGCTCTTGAAGGCCTGGGTGCGCGGCTACCGGCGCCATGGCACGCTGAGCCCCGCCGATGAGGAGGAGATCGAGACTTTCGTCATGCTGCGCCGGCTGCTCCTCGTCGCCTGGATCGGCTCGCATTCGGAGACGGAGCTGGCCCAGTCCATGGGCGTCGACTACACGCGAGGCACCGTTCCCCTCTGCGCGCGCTATCTCTCGCGCTTTGGCGAGACGTGCGCGCCGGCTGCAGCACCCGCCAAGAGAGCAGGCGGCTTCTGGAAGCGTGTCTTTGGTTAAGAACTGCATGCCGAATGAGCACGAGGCCCGCAGATTGACCATGTCGCTTGCTTGACCCGGTGCAGGCTTCTGCTAGCCTTTCCCCTGAGCATAGGAAATTGCTCATCAGGGAACCATGGCAGCGAGCCTCACTGAGCTTGCGGTACCCGGCGCCGGTAGCGCGATGGGCAGGGATGCTGAGCCCTCCGTTCTTGCCGCCGCGGCCACAGGCATCGTGTCGTTCATCGAGCGCCAGCACGGCGACGTCGACCGCATCTTCGGCCATGCCGGTATCTCCCCCGAGATGGCGGGGTCGCCAACCCTGCAATTGAATCTCAATTCCTATTGCCGGCTGTTCGAGGAAAGCGCGCGCTTGACGCGCAACGACAACTTCGGCCTCTGGTTCGGCAATACGTTTGACCCGCGCGATCTCGGCCTCTGGGGCTACGCGGCCGTCTCCGCGCCGAACCTCGGCGCAGCGCTGACGACGCTTGTCGACCTCTTTCCGCTGCACCAGCAGTCCTCCTCGATGCGCCTCGCGAAGGATCCGGGCGGCCTGATGCGGCTCGAGTATCGCATCGACGCGCCGCAGATCATCGAGCGCCGCCAGGACGCGGAGCTTTCGCTCGGCATGTTCCTCAACGTCATCCGCGAGGCCATGGGCCCCCTATGGTCGCCCGAGGAGGTTCACCTCGAGCACCCGAAGCCTCAAGGCTGGCGCGAGCACGAGCGGGCGTTCGGCGCCCCGGCGTTCTTCCTGCAGCCGACCAACGCGCTTCTCTTCCGCCCCGAGATCCTCGCCACGCCCATGCCGGCGCGCGATTCGCGCCTCATGGCGGCGATGCGTCTTTGCCTCGAGCGGCTTTCCGAGCGCAATGACCTGCGCGTGAGCGTGGTCGATCGGGTTCGCGCCGCCGTGCGCGCGCGGCTCCCCGAGGGCTTCCCGACGCTTGAGTCGATTGCGCTCGAGCTGCGCCTGCCCTTGAGCGTCATTCAGCGCGAGCTGCACTACGACGGGCTGAGCTATAGCTCGCTGATCGAGTCGACGCGGCGCGATCTGGCGCTCTCGTATGTCCGCCAGCGCCAGCTCCCGTTCTCCGAGATCGCGTTCATCCTCGGCTACTCGGAGCTCTCCGCTTTCAGCCGCGCCGTGCGCCGCTGGACGGGCCTGTCGCCCCGCTCGCTGCGCGCCCGCCTGCTCGAGCAGCAGCGGAGCTGATCGGGCGCAGCGCCTTCTCCATTGATTGCATCAAGCCTGCGCGAGTGCGTCCATGCTCTCGGGCAGAATCTGGCCGCCGTCGACGATGATGGTCTGCCCGGTGATGTAGCCGGCCTCCTTGGAGGCGAGGAACAGCGCCGCGTAGCCGATGTCCTCGACGGTGCCGAGCTTTTTCAAGGGGATCGAGGCGGCCATCGATTTCTCATACTCGGGCCCGAGTGCGGCCAGACCCTCGGTCGCGATATTTCCGGGAAGCACGGCATTGACCGTGATGCCGTACTTGGCGAACTCGATGCACGCCGTGCGCATGAAGCCGAGCTGCCCGGCCTTGGTCGCGCCATAGTGAGCCCAGCCCGGAAAGCCCGTCACGGGGCCGGTGATGGACGAGGTCAGCACGATACGGCCCTGATCCGATTTCTTGAGGTGCGGCAGGCACGTCTTGATCGGCAGGAACGTGCCGCGGAGGTTCGTCGCCATGACGAAGTCCCAGTCCTCCGACGACAGCTCCTCGATCTTCATCTGCGGGAAGATGCCGGCATTGGCGCACAGGATATCGATCCCGCCGTGCGCTGCCGCCGCCGCATCGGCCATCATTTGCATGTCGCCGATCTTGGTGACGTCGGCCGCGTAGCCTTTCGCAGTTCCCCCGGCGCGGCGCAGCTCCTCGGCGCAAGCCTCGGCTTCGTCGAGATGGCGCGAGACGATCAGCACCTTGCCGCCGCTCTTGGCGAACACGCGCGCGATGCCCTTGCCGATGCCTTTGCTTGCTCCCGTGACGATGACGGAGCGGCCCGCGATCGATGTCAGCATGGAACTGCCTCCCGAAGATGTTTGCGGGGATCATACTGTGAAGAGAAGCGGGCGCTGTCTTGGCAACGCCCGCTTCTCAGTCTCGCTCGGGGAGGCATAACACTGCCTCCGCTGGACTACGAACTCTCAGCCGCCCATGAACACCAGACGCCCGATCTTGGCATGCGTGATCGGTGACACGACCCTCAACGCCAGCCCCCAGGCGAAGCCGACACCGAGGATCACCAGCGCGATCAAGGGAATTCTGCTGCCGAAGCTGCCGACGCCGCCAAACGTCTCCAGGTTCACGACCAGGAGATAGACGAGATAGACCTGGGCAAAGAACGCAATCAGCGGCGCGATCAAGCCGGGAATGATCCCAACTTCACCGGGGTGGTTTTTGCGGAAATACACAATGATCGCGATCGACACGACGGCTTGCAGGATGAGGAGCAGCATCGTGCCGAGAACGGCGAGCATCGTATAGATCGCCACATAGGCCTGAGCATTCGGATCGTCGGTGCCGAGGAAGAAGGCGAACAGGAGCAGGTAAACGGCAGCCAGCACCGACTGCACGGTCGAGGCGACGTGCGGGCTCTTGTATTCGTGGTGCGTCCGGCCGAGGACGCTCGGCAGAACGCCCTCACGGCCGAGCGAGTACGCGTAGCGCGCCGCCGTGTTGTGGAAAGCCAAACCGCAGGCGAACGAGCTCGTCAGGATCAGGACGCTCATCAGCTCATAGGCCCAGGGGCCAACGAACTGCCCGATCGGCGACAGGAAGAAGTTGCCGGAATCCTTCGCCGCCTTCACCAGCATGTCACCCTCGGTCGGATACGCCGAAACGGCGCACCAGCTCGTGAAGATGTAGAACAGCCCGAGGCCGATCACCGAGTAGTAAAGCGAGCGCGGAACGATGTGCTTGGGGTCCCGCGACTCCTCGGCATAGTTGGGCGCCATCTCGAAGCCGACCCACGACCAGAAGGCCATGAAGATGCCGACCGCGGCCGCGCCGGCCGCTAGCTCGACGTCGCCGACCTTCTGCGCGGCGACCGGTGTCGCGACCTTGAGCAGATTGAGCGCATCGAGATTGAAGCTCGTTCCGCTGGTAGCCGTGATGACGCCGAAGTCGAAGATCGAGAGGATCAGGACCTCGAGAATGAGGGCCACGCCAAGCACGGCTGCCGACAGTTTGACGTCGAAGTAGCTGAGGACCCAAGCCAGGACGACCGCAGAACAGCGCCAGATAGATCCACGGCACGTTGATGCCGAAGTGAGTTGAAATCCAGGAATTGGCGAAGAAGGCGAAGAGACCATTGAGCGAGGCTTCGAAAACGCTGTAGCAGGCGAGTGACGAAAATCCGGCGGCCATGCCGAGATCGCGTCCCAGCCCCAGGCTGATGAAAGAGTAGAAGCCGCCGACGGACGACACCTTTGTGGCCATGGCTGCGTAGCCGACCGAGAAGATCGTGAGCACGATCGTCGCCAGGAGGAAGGCGGCCGGTACGTAGAGGCCGTTGCCGAAGCCTGCCGCAAACGGCACGTTGCCGAGCATCGCCGACATCGGCGCGGCGCCTGTCACCGTGAGAAACAAGACACCAATGAGGCCGATCGCCTTGCCGTGCAGCAGGTCCACGCCCTTCTGCTTCTCGACGTCAAAACTCTCTTGCGCCTCTAGGGCGCTAGCTGTGCTCTCGGCCACTTGAAGTCTCCCTCGGGTTTGCCCGGAACGAATGCTGACGACAGCCATCCGTCCCGTCGTTCTGCATTGAGCCGGTCGCAAGACCCAATGCCCGGTGTGACGATCCCGCTACTCGGACATCGCGAGCCGCGACCACAGTCGTAATCTATAACTCTATATCACTGTTTCCATTCCCAATTTGACCAGCAAATGGGGAAACTTGACCGCCGCCGGGTCATTTAAGTCCCATCAATCCCTTGAGTTCCCCGCTCGACATCACGTGGCAGTAGATCATGTTCATGATCTCGAGCTCCTTATGGTGAAGCTCGTCCGACCCGGCCGCGCAGCAGTCCTCGACCACCACCACGGCAAAGCTCTCATCCGCCAGGCTTCTGACGGTCGAGGACACGCACTGGTCGGTGAAGATCCCGCAGCAGACCACCGTCTTGATGCCGAGATTGGTGAGGATGAGCCGGAGGTTGGTGCCGGTGAGCGCGCTGTCGGTGGTCTTCGTCACCACGATCTCGTCGCCCTCGGCCGCGAGGTCGGCCACGATCTGCGAGGGGTGCTCGCCCTTGGGCAGGAGCAGGTTGTTCCAGCCCGGCATCTTCTGCGACAGCGACCGGTCGCGCCCGTCCTTGGTATGGCAGGCGATGCGCGCGAACAGGCACTCGATGCCCTTGGCCCGGAAGAGCCTGAGCAGCTCCTGCGTGCGCGGCAGCACGATCTTATGCATGCGCTCGTGAAAAGGGGTCCAGGCGTCGTAGCGGCGCTGCTCGTCCGCTGAAAGCGAGGCCCGGTCGGGCCGAACGAGATAGGTGTTCTGGACGTCGATGACGAGGAGGGCGGTGTGCGCGGGGTTGAGATCGGGATCGTCGGGCTCGGGAGCCCCGTCGTAGTAGATGGATCGATAGGCCGTCTTCCAGCTCATGCCGTCTCCTTCAGAACCGTTTCTTGAAGAGCCCGCGCCGCTCGTACACCTCGGCGGCCTCGGCGATGAAGGCCGCCATCGCCTTCGCGCCGTGCTTTTTCTCGAGGTCGCCTGCAGCCGCGAGCAGCTCATCCTTCGATTGCGCCCGCCCGGGCCGCAGCAACTCGTAGATGCGCATGATCGTGTCTTGCGGCACGTCGACCAGCTCTGCGGCGCGCTCGAAGTTCTGCGCCAGCGTCGGCCGCCCGGCGGCGCGCGCGATCTCGGCCTGCTGCCGGAGAGCCGCGCTCGTGATGCTGAGATCGTCGAGCGACACGTGCCCATCGATCACCGCGTCGAGCGTGATCTCGTCGAGACCCTTGCCGCGCTTGCCGCGCACGATCTCCGGCCGGTTCTCGGCCAAGGGATAGTCGGCAATGCCGAGTTTCGTTTCGCTCATGGCGCGGCCCCGTGGAGCGTCACGCTGACCTCCTCAGGCGTGGCGCCCTCAGCCGTCATCTCGGTCTCGATCGCATAGATGAGCGAGACGCGCGCGTGATAGCGCGAGCCCATGGCCTCGCCGCGCGTCGGCACGACGACCGGCTCGGGCAGCTCGCCCTTCGCATAGGCTGCCGCGTTCGCGCCCATGCGCCGGTAGTGCTCGAGCGTCGTGATGGGTGAGTTCGAGAACAGCTCGAGATTGTTGTGCGGCAGGCGGTCCTTCTGGTGAATGACGGCCGTGCCCTTCGCCTGAATGCCGATACCGACGCCGGAGCCCGCGAGCCGCGCCGCGCTGAGGCCCAGAAATGAGGTGTCGGCCGTGTGGCGCATGCGCACGACCCGCGCATGGGCACCACCCTTCTCGATACCGGCGGTGAGCGCTCCGAGAATGGCCGAGAGCGGATGGCCGGCGACCGTCTGGAAAAGCTTGATGCCGAATGCCGGGCTGATGCCGATGACCACATCGAGTGGCTCGCTGCTCGTGCCGGCGGGACCGACCGTCTGATATCCGACACGCTTGGCCTCGGCCGCCTTGTGCACGGTCTCTGCCCTCAGCACCTCCTCGCGCGTCAGCACGTCGCGGATGGCGACCAGCTCCTCGCGCCGCGCCGCGCTCACGCGGTATCCGGTGCCCGGCCCCAGATAGTCGTTGGGATCGTTGATGGCGCTGAGCACGCGCCCCTCGCGGACGACCGCGGAGGTCTGCAGGTAATCGCCTGACACACGCAGCCGCACGATCTTGAGCAGGTTCTCGGCCTCTTGTCGGTAGCCCCGCTTGGCCAGCGCCTTGATGACGTCGACGACGGTGATCGAGCGCGTCTGGATCGCTTCGCTGATGAGCGCCACGTCGCGCGGCAGATAGCTTCGTGTCTCGTCCGAGCCGGATGCCGCAACCACGCTTTGCTTCATATCGGCCGTCGGCTTCGACAGTCCGAGCTCTTCGAGCACGCCGCTCAAGACCTCGACCGCATGCGATCTCAGCTCGAGGATGCGCGTCTCCTCGACCGGCTTCAAGCCGCCGTCGGCCTCGAAGTCGCGCTGCAGCACGAGGTAGTCCTCGAGCTCCTCGCCGTTCAGAAGCGAGGCGTTGAACGAGTTGTCGTACTTGAGGATGGAGCCGAAGCCCGAGCAGATGAGATCGGAGCCGGCGAGGAGGAAGGGGAGGATTTTTGCCCCGACGCGGATCTCGGATTCGGTCGCCCGCGCGTCATTGCCGGAGGCGCATTCGAGGTCGAGCCACACGGCGATGAGGTTTTCGGCCATCAGCTCGCGCATGCCGCCGGGCACCGTGCACGTGACGGGCGCGCCGTCGATGCCGCCGTTCTGCGTGCCCTGCACGCCCATGGCGCGTTGCAGGCAGAGGCAGCGCGCCTCGAGGTAGAGCATCGACCTGCGCTCGTGGAAGCCCATCAGCAACTCGGAGCCCGCGCCCGACGTGCAGCGCATCTTGATGCCGCGCGAGGCATAGGCCGCGGCGAGAAACGCTTTCGACCAGGGCGTGTCGTCGCCGTCGACGAAGCTCTTTTCCGTGCCGTAGACGGACACCGTCTCCGCGTACGAGGTGAAGCCCGCCATGCCGATGCGAAGCTCCTCGGCCTCCTCGCTCGAGCACTGGAAGAGGGTGCCCCACCGCCCGACCGCGGCGCCGACCGCGCACGCAACCGCATTCGACCACGCGTTGCGGGCAACCCGCATCGTCGTCTCGATCTCGTCGAAGCCGAATGCCACGGCGGTCGCCGCATCCGCCGCCATCTGCAAGGGGTCGTCCTTGGCGTTGGTGACGTGCGCCTGATTGCCGGGTGTCTTGCGCGCCCGCATCTTGCCGTAGGCGAACGCGATCTCGAGCGCCGACAAGTGCGAGACGACCTCTGCGAGCTTCGCCGGCGTCATGCCGTGTGCGAGGCGCACGAGCTCGCGGCGTGGTACGCTCATGTCGACGAGCATGCGCGCAACCTCGAGCGACGGCATCGCCATCGCCTCGGGCGCGATCTCGGGATCGATGTGATAGCGCGCAATGAAGGTATCGATCATGTCGAAGTCGCGCGCGTCGGTGCCGTCCAACGACGCGACATGGCCTGCGCTGAAGGCAACTGCGGGCTTTGGATCGTGCCGGCTCGTGAAGGCCGCAAATCCGTTCTCCGCGTCCTCGACGGCAAACTTGTCGAGCCGCAGCGGCCGCTCATCCCAATCGGAGAAGCGTTTCCAGCGATTGGCAATAGGGTGCGGCTCACCTGCCATGTGACGGCTCTCCCATGCGTGGCCAGAGATCTCTGCGGCCCGCAAGCTTCTGCGGCGTCGTCTTAAGGTTACGCTAGCCGAGCGCCGAGCCTTTTGACAGCACCGCAAGGCAAATTGACAGGCCATCTAACCCTTGACATCAGCCGAATATTCTAGCCTTCCGGAGTGGACAGCGCCCTTAGTCTGGGGTCAAGACGGGGGCACCCGGCTCGACTAGATTGGCCGCTTGAGAAAGCCGGCGAGGCTCCGCCGATCCAGCATCGCTTGGCTTGGAGGCGTTATGCCGGCAACACCGAAGATCCTCGAGCTCAATGCCTTCAATATGCGCCAGACGGCAGGGCTGTCGCCTGCGGTCGCCGAGCTGGTCGAGCGCCGCCGCCGCGCGTTCGGCCCCACCTCGATGCTCTTCTACGACCGTCCACTCAATCTTGTCCGCGGCGAGGGCGTCTGGCTCTACGACGCCGACGGCAGCCGCTACCTCGATGCCTACAACAACGTGCCGTCAGTAGGCCATTGCCACCCGCGCGTGGTCGAGGCCGTCTCGCGCCAGCTCGCCACTCTCAATACGCACACGCGCTACCTCTACGACATCGTCTACACGTACGCGGAAAAGCTCTTGGCGACCATGCCGCCCGAGGTCTCCAACATCGTCTTCACCTGCACGGGGAGCGAGAGTGTCGATCTGGCGCTGCGCATCGCGCGCGCGCTGACCGGCGGCGACGGCGTCATCGTCACCGAGAACGCCTACCACGGCAACACCACGACCGCGACCGAGGTCTCGCCTTCGTCGGCGAGCACCGAGCCCAAGAGCGATCGTGTCTTCGCCATTCCTGCGCCCGATACGTATCGCGGCGGAAGCAATCGCTTGGGCGAGCGCTTCGCCGCCGACGTCAAGGCCGCCATTGACGCCATGCAGAAGAAGGGCATCCGCCTCGCCGGCATGATCGCCGACAGCATCTTCTCGAGCGACGGCGTCTTCCCCGGCAAGCCCGGATTCCTTGCCAAGGCGGTCGACGCCGTGCACGCCGCCGGCGGCCTTTATATCGCCGACGAGGTCCAGCCCGGTTTCGCCCGCACTGGCGAGCAGATGTGGGGGTTCCAGCGCCACGGCATCGTCCCCGACATGGTCGTCATGGGTAAGCCCATGGGCAACGGCTATCCCGTGGGCGGCGTCGCCATAAAGCCGGATCTGCTTGCCGCCTTCGGCTCTCGCAATGGCTACTTCAATACATTTGGCGGCAGCCCCGCCGCTGCGGCTGCCGGCCTCGCCGTGCTCGAGACGCTGGAAAGCGAGGGGCTGCAGAAAAACAGCCTCGAGATCGGCAGATATCTCGAGGGCGAGCTGAATAGGATCGCCAAGCGTCACGAGAGGGTGGGTGACGTCCGCGGCGCTGGGCTCTACATTGGCGTGGAGTTCGTCCGCGATGCGAAGTCGAAGGCACCGGACGCCAAGGCGGCCCAGAAGATCGTGAACCTGATGCGCGAGCGCAATATTCTGATCGGCACGGCGGGTCGCCACGGCAACGTGCTGAAGATCCGTCCGCCGTTGTGCCTGGAGAAGGAGCACGCGGACATGCTTGCGGTTGGATTCGCGGACGCGCTGGCCGCGTACGCCGCGCGCTGACGCCCCACACCTGCCACCCAGAGGAACCCATGGAAACGAAGCTGTTCATCGACGGGACTTGGTGCGACGCGCGCCGGGGCGGAACTCTCGACGTCATCAACCCCGCCAACGAGCGCGTGTTTCATCAGGTTGCGGCCGGCACTGCCGAGGACATCGACCATGCCGTCGAGGCCGCCAAGAGAGCGATGAAAGGCCCGTGGGGCCGCACCACCGGCAAGGAGCGCGCCGTCTACCTGCGCGCCATCGCCAAGGCGATCGAGGACAAGAAGCAGGAGCTGGCCGAGATCGAGGTGCGCGACAACGGCAAGCCGCTCGCCGAAGCGGTCGCCGATATCGGCGACAGCGCCTACTGCTTCAATCTTTATGCCCAGTACGCCGAGGATCTCGACGGCCGCCAGGGCCAGACCATCGCCGTGCCCGATCCGCGCTTCGAGACCCGCATCACCTATATGCCGGCAGGCGTCGCGGGCCTGATCGTGCCCTGGAACTATCCGCTGCTGATGGCCGCCTGGAAGGTGGCGCCCGCCATCGCCGCCGGCTGTGCGTCGGTGCTGAAGCCCTCGGAGTATACGCCGCTCTCCGCGCTCGAGCTGGCGCGCATCGCGAGCGACGTCGGATTGCCCAAGGGCGTGCTCAACGTGGTCACGGGCCTCGGGGCGGACGCGGGCGCGCCGCTTGCCAGGCATCCCGGCGTGCGCAAGCTCGCTTTCACCGGCTCCGTGCCGACCGGCATTGCGGTTGCCGCAGCCGCGGCCCATGACGTCAAAAGCGTGAGCCTCGAGCTCGGCGGCAAGTCGCCGATCGTGGTCTTCGACGATGCCGACATCGAGCAGGCCGTCGAATGGGTCATGGTCGGCATCTACTTCAACCAGGGCCAGGTCTGCAGCGCCACCTCGCGCCTGATCGCCCAAAGTGCGATCGCGCCACGCCTTGTCGAGCGCCTCGCCGCCGAGGCCAAGAAGATCCCGATCGGCGACGGCATGCAGCCCAATGTTCTGCTCGGCCCCCTTGTCAGCAAGCCGCAGCACGACAAGGTCATGCGCTATCTCGAGATCGGCAAGGCGGAGGCAAAGCTCGTGACCGGCGGCTCGCGGCCCGCCGCGCACAACGCCGGCTATTTCGTCGAGCCGACGATCTTCGCCGACGTTCCGCGCGACGCCCGCATCTGGAAGGAGGAGATCTTCGGGCCCGTCCTTTCTGTCACCACCTTCAAGTCCGAGGACGAGGCCGTCTCGCTCGCCAACGACAGCGATTTCGGCCTTGCCGCGGGCGTCATGACGGCCGACCTCGACCGCGCACGCCGCGTCGCCGATGCCTTCGAAGCCGGTGTCGCCTGGATCAACTGTTCGCAGCCGACGTTCCTCGAGGGCCCCTGGGGCGGCATCAAGAAGAGCGGCATCGGGCGCGAGCTGGGCCTTTGGGGCTTGAACAACTACCTCGAGCCCAAGCAGACGACGGCCTACCTGAGCCAGGATGCGTGGGGTTGGTATCTCAAGGGTAGCTGACGACCGGCAAGGAGCCGCGGCTCTGAGCCCTACGAGATCAGCTCCAGATCACCGGATTTGAGCAGCTTGCGCGCGGCCTTGTTGCCGGCCATCGCCTGCCGCTCGACGATCTCCCTGATGCGGCCGCTTTCGCGCTCGTCGCGCGGCAGCTTGTTCAGGAACTTGTCGATGCGCATCAGCGCCTCGACCTGCTCTTTATGCTCGCGCTCGAGCCGGTCCAGATCCTCGAGCGTGGTCGACGGCTCGATTTCGACCATCCGGCTGAAGATATCCTGCGGCGGGTAGATGCGCGGCAGCTGCTGCGACAGCCTGGTCATCAGGCGGAAGGCCGCCTTCACGCGCTCGCGCCGTCTGCGTTCGGGCTCGCTGATCATGCTGATGGTCCCGATTGATTCCGTTCCCTGAGCATAATCCGATTCGCGTCCTTTGCAGCGGCGGAGGCATATTTATGTCGCCTGTTCAGCAACTTGTGCTCACCGCGAGTGCCTGTGAATTGCGGGAGTTGATGCAACTTGCATTAACCTGGGATTTAGCGACTTAGATTGTCCTGGCCCGCACGATCAGTGGGATGATTATGCGAGGCAGTCATGCAAAAAGCGCTCTATTACCTCGAGGACCGGCTGTCCTACACCGCCGCCATGTCGAGGCTGTCGTTCATTCAGCGGCGCATCGGCCTCCTGAGCCTGTGGGTTGGGCTGGCTGGCGATCTCGTCGGTGAGATCCGCTCGGGCGCGGCGCGATCCTTCGTGCGTCTGCGCGGCGTCTAGCGCTCGTCGCGGCGGGAATCGCTCGCGCTGCGCGTCGATAACAATGCGTGAGGTGAGGGAGAGGCGCGACATTAGCCGCGTGCGATCTCGTCGTCTGCGGGAACGCTGCAAGCAAGGGTGGCTGCGGATTTGAT
>CAVQUQ010000008.1:0-76526 GCA_963716835.1 uncultured Alphaproteobacteria bacterium
GCGCAGATCGCCATCGGCGCGGTGATTTTCCTCATCGTCCTGATCATCGTTCATCTGCTCACGGCGCGAATCTCGGATTGGACGCTCGAGAGCCGGGTCGGCATGATCGACCGGATCCTCGGCTTCATCTTCGGCGTGGCACGCGGCTTCCTTCTGATCGTGATCCCGTACATGTTCTACGAGTTTTTCATCCCCGATCAGAATGCGCACTTTCCCTGGGTCCGGGATTCGAAATCGCTGCCCTATATCAAGGCGACGGGCGACTCGATCAGGGTTGTGCTGGAAACCTACCTGCCGGCGGCCGGAATCGGTGGGACGCCGGCGCCTGCGGCTACCGAGCCACCGGCACAGTAAATTCCTCTTAGCCCTGCGACTTATGTGACAAAGCGCTTTAACGCTTCGGGGGTTATCATATATACGTCACACGTCTGGCGGCCCGGGCTCCGATCCTGATAGAGACCCGGCGCGTCTTGTACTGCGTAAAGTCATCGAGCGGCGGATGCTTTAGCGGGAGGCAGCCATGGCGCACGGGTTCGGCGACGGTAAACAGGCCCTCGATTTCGGGCTTTCCAAGATGGGCGACGACAGACTTCGCGAGGAATGCGGGGTCTTCGGTGTTTTTGGGCACCCCGATGCCGCGGCTCTGACCGCCCTCGGCCTCCACGCACTGCAGCACCGCGGCCAGGAAGCGGCCGGTATCGTTTCCTACGACGGCACCCAGTTCCATTCCGAGCGGCGCCTCGGTCTCGTCGGCGACAACTTCAACGAGGCGGGCGTCATCCACCGCCTCAAGGGCAGCATGGCGGTCGGTCACAACCGCTACTCGACGACCGGCGAGCCGGCGCTCAAGAACGTCCAGCCGCTCTATGCGGACATCGACACGGGCGGGTTCGCGGTCGCCCACAACGGCAATCTCACCAACGCCCTCACTCTGCGCCAGGAGCTGATCAACTCGGGCGCCATCTTCCCCTCGACCTCCGATACCGAGGTCATCCTCCACCTCCTGTCGCGGTCGCGCAAACGGCGCATGGTCGAGCGGTTCGTCGAGGCCATCCGGCAGATCGAAGGCGCCTGGTCGCTGGTCGGCCTGACCAACGACATGCTGATCGGCGCGCGCGATCCCATCGGCATTCGCCCGCTCGTCATCGGCCGCCTTGGAGAGGCTTACGTGCTCGCCTCCGAGACCTGCGCACTCGACATGGTCGGCGCCGAGTTCGTGCGCGAGGTCGAGAACGGCGAAGTGGTGGTGATCACGGCGGACGGCCTCGAGAGCCATCGCCCCTTCCCGCGCCGGATCGCCAGACCCTGCATCTTTGAGTACATCTACTTCGCGCGACCCGACAGCATCGTCGGCGGACGCTCCGTCTACGATATTCGCAAGCAGATGGGGGCGCAGCTCGCCAAAGAGTCGCCCGCCGCAGCCGACGTCATCGTCCCCATTCCGGATTCGGGCGTTCCCGCGGCGATCGGTTTTGCGCAGGAATCGGGCCTGCCATTCGAGCTCGGAATCATCCGCAATCACTACGTCGGGCGCACGTTCATCGAGCCCGAGCAGCGGATCCGCCAGCTCGGCGTCAAGCTCAAGCACTCGGCGAATGCGGGCGTCATCCGCGGCAAGCGCATCGTGCTCATCGACGACAGCGTCGTGCGCGGAACGACATCGAAGAAGATCGTGCAGCTCATGTACGATGCGGGCGCACGCGAAGTGCACCTGCGCATCTCCTCGCCGCCGATCACGCATCCCGACTATTACGGCATCGACACGCCGCGCAAGGCCGACCTGATCGCGGCCAACCTCGACCTCGAGAGCATGCGCCAATTCATGGGGGCCGCCAGCCTGGCCTTCCTCTCCGTCGATGGCATCTACCGCGCAGTCGGCTTCGAGGCCCGCGATGCCAGGAGCCCGCAGTTCACCGACCACTGCTTCACGGGCGAGTATCCGACCGAGCTTACCGACCAGAACGGATCGGCAAGCTCGCGGCAACTCTCGCTCCTCGCCGAGGCCGGCTGAGGCGCGCAGTTCATTCCGGGGCACCTTGCTTGACGCTAGCAGCGGTTGCTATTGGCCCGCTGCAGTCACGTTTGGAGGTCAGCTTCTGCGCGCACGGCCGAAGTGGACTTTGTATTTCCCTGATATCTGCTGTTGACCCAAAGCGGACTTCAATCAATTCACGGTTGCGGCTCCGCCCCTTCGGCGCAAACGCTATTGCCTCTGCCTCGGCCTCAACACGAGCATGTTCAATAGTTGCGTGCTGGGTTCTGGCTGTCTCGTGACCGAGGTGAGACGCTCTTCGCGCCTCACCCTGGTCCTACTTTCTGATTGCCGGCTTAGGCGGGGGCCTGTCGAATTGTATGACGACGTGCAACTTTGAGTTCCTCAATCACCTGATCGAAGAATTCGATCTCCCGCTGCCATTGTTCTCGGCACCACGTCAGTTCCTGTAGCCACTCTCTCATGAGGGCCGGGTTGCTTGCCGCTATAGAACGAAGGTCTGATGAGCCCCTGCTGACCAAGGTACTCGCCCATCTCAGTGCGTGCGCCCTGACCATAGGCTCGTGCATTTTGGTCCACAGAGTGTCACTCCTTGGGATGCCTCCGGCCGGCGCCATTGCTCCCCTGATGCGGGTACGCTTCACTAGACTTGCTCCAAGTCGGACGCCTGCAACGAAAACGCTGACCTCGACGTTGTGCCCGTTGCGCCCCGCGCGCAGATCTCAGGCAGCGGCGCTTTCATCGGCCGGGTCGTCGCGCATGACGACGGTGTTGCCGACCGGGAAAATCTGCTCGCCAGGCATGCCGACGCGCCGGGCGTGCTCGCGGATCGATTCAGGGTCTTTTGCTTGGTAGATGCAGAATGTCCCGAGCCGGCCGTCGGGCTCCCTGACCACATAGCTGCGGATCCAACGGACTCGGTCGGGCATCGCCTCGTTACCGATCTTGGCCCACCTCGCGCCGGCGGCTTTGAGGTCCTGAAAGTTGGCCCATGCGCTCGGGCGGCGAATGACATAGAGATCCATGACTTTGCTCCTATTTGAATGAGATCCAAGGAGTGACGGCGTGCCCGCCGCGCCCGATTGATCCGCGATCAACGCCTCTTGGTGATGACCACTTCGAGATATTCGGAGGGGACGACCAGCGTGCCGTCCTCGGCAACGTTGAATTTGTCGAGGAGGGCATAGAGATCAGCCTCGAGCGCCTTGCGCGCCTCCGGATCGATCGCCGCAAATGCCTTCAGAACCGGCCCGTAATAGCCGCGGAAGATCTCGACCCAATGCTTGGGTCCCTTGTAGCGGAAGACAAAGTTCCTGCTCTCCGCCGCGACGGCCGCCTTCGAACCGAATAGGGTGTCGAGATGAGGCTTGTTTCCCCACAGCGCCGGCGACTTCACGCCGAGTGCCGGTGGAACGTATTTGCTGATGGTCTTGAACACCTGGCCGACGAAGCCCTCCGGCGTCCAGTTGGCGAGGCCGATCTTTCCGCCGGGACGGCAGACGCGGATGAGTTCGCTCGCCGCCTGCTCCTGATTCGGCGCGAACATGACGCCGAAGGTCGAGAGCACGACATCGAAGCTCCCTTCGGCGAAGGGAAGAGCTTCCGCATCGGCTTCCTGAAATGTCACCGTCAAGCGGTCGGCTTTGGCACGCTCGCGCCCTCGGTCGAGAAGCGCGCCGACATAATCGGTCGACACGACGTCGGCGAAGCGGCGGGCTGCGGCGAGCGTCGCATTGCCGTTGCCGGCGGCGACGTCGAGGACACGCTGGTTGCTGCGCAGATCGACGGCCTCACAGAGCATTTCGCCGACGATTTGCAACGTGGTGCCTATCATGGCGTAGTCGCCGGAGCCCCAGGCGACCTGCTGGCGGCTCTTGATCGTGGCTAGATCGATAGTGGCAGGGGTCGCTGTCTGAACGTTCATTCTTTTCATTCCTGGTTGGGTTTGATGATGGCGGCGATCTTGCCGAAGGAGCGCCAAGCGAGCTTGGGTCGTATCTAGACTTTGACGTGGAGAGTGCGAATGACCGAGCGTCCGCATTGCTTGACACGGCGTCGGAAGTCCACTTGATAGGGCGTCCTGATCACATGCTCAGGCGTGAGGCGGAGCCCGAATGGCAGCCGACGCGCTATCTGATGTATTGAGAAGGGTCCGGCTCACCGGCGCGATGTTCTTTGACGTCTCGGCCAAGGCACCGTGGGTTGCCGAGCAGCCGGGGCCGGAGATGATCCTGCCGAAGATCTTGCCGGGTGCCGAGCATCTGATTGCTTATCATGTGGTCACCGAAGGCCGGTGCTTCGCTAATCTCATCGGCGGCGAGCCGATCACGGTCGAAGCCGGCGAAGTCATTGTCTTCACCAAAGGCGATCCGCATGTCATGGCGAGCGGGCCGGGCATGCGAGCCGATCCGTTCACGCCGAACGTGATCGACGCTGTCTGCGCCAGCCAATTGCCGATCCTCCTCAACTATGGCGGCGAAGGGCCGACCTCGGCCAAGCTCGTCTGCGGCTTCCTCGCCTGCGATACCAAACCGTTCAATCCGCTTTTGGACAACCTGCCGCCCGTCATCAAGACCGGAGACCCGCAGGGCAGCGATACAGGCTGGCTCGGCCAGTTCATCCGTTTTGCCATGATGGAATCGGCGGACAAGCGCGCCGGCGGCGAAAGTGTCCTCGCCAAACTGAGCGAGCTAATGTTCATCGAGGTGGTTCGCCGGCATCTAGAGGCTTTGCCACCGGAGCAGGCCGGTTGGCTCGCGGGTCTGCGCGATCCCTTCGTCGGCAAGGCATTGTCGCTGATGCACGGAGGCCCGGCGCGTAACTGGACGATCGAGGAACTGGCCAAGGACGTGGGGCTATCGCGCTCGGTGCTGGCGGAGCGTTTTGCCGACCTCGTCGGCGTGCCGCCAATGCAGTATCTCGCCAAATGGCGAATGCAGATCGCTGCGGAGCTTTTGAGCGGTGGCAGCGCCAATATTGCATCCGTTGCCGCCGAAGTCGGCTACGCGTCGGAGGCAGCTTTCAGTCGTGCGTTCAAGAAGCTGGTGGGGGTGCCGCCCTCGAACTGGCGTCGCCGCCTTGGACACGACCGGTCGCAACCGATGTAGCGAACCGTCGGATCACTCACCGCGTAACTCTTGAGCCTCGCTCAAAGAGGACCGCATTTGGCCCATAGAGGACGTGCCTCTACGGGAATGTTCGACCGCTTTTACCGGTGAAGCTGCTGTTCGACCATAACATGCGTCCTCCTTCCCGCACGAGAATGTAGGGGTCGTCCTTCGAGCGAGATCGTCGAACTTCGCGCGGAGCCCGCCTGCGGACCCGGATGGTGGCGCGGTAGGTGGTTGAGTTGCAGATCTCACTCCTGCAGAAATGGGGCTGAAACTACGCTTGCGGCAAATGCTTGCCGCAAGGCGCCAACTGGCGCTAGGTGGTGCCGAGGCGGCGCTTTTGCCCGCCGTCTAAGGCCTGTAAATGAAGTCTCCGAAGCAGTTGAAGGGCCGTCTCGCCCTGGTCACGGGCGCCTCTCGCGGGTTGGGCCGCGCGGTCGCGCTCGCCTTCGCGCGCGAGGGGGCGCAGGTCATCATCTGCGGCCGCACGGAGGGGGCTCTCGAGGAGGTCGACGACGAGATTCGCAATGTCGGCGGCAAAGCCACCATCCTCAAGCTCGACCTCAGGGCCGGGGACCGCATCGACCAGCTCGGACCGACGCTCTATCAGCGGTTCGGAAAGCTCGACATCTTCGTCGCCGCGGCCGGAATCCTCGGACCGCTCTCGCCGCTGCCGCATGTGACGGCGGAGGCTTGGAGCGCCGTCATCGACATCAACCTCAACGCCAACTGGCGCCTCATCCGGACGCTCGATCCCCTGCTCAAGATCTCGGATGCTGGCCGGGCGATTTTCGTGACCTCGGGCGCCGCGGCCGGCGACACGGCCTATTGGGGACCGTATGCGGTATCCAAGGCCGGCTTGCAGACGCTCGCCACGACCTATGCCGCGGAATGCGCAACGACGCGCGTTCAAGTGAGCGTCATCGATCCGGGACCCATCCGCACGGCCTTGCGCGCCAAGGCTTTTCCCGGCGAGGATCCGCTCACGCTGCCCGCCCCCGACGAGGTGGCGCCGCTCTTTGTCGATGTGGCGCTGCCGTCGGCGGCCGCCAACGGCGAGGTCGTGAGCTTCAGGGCGTGGAAGCAGGCGCAGGGCTCGCTCACCAGCAACGACGCCTGAGTTCAGCCGACGTCGATGACCATGCCGTCGTAGGCGGGCTCGATGTGGGGCGGCAGCTCGCGGCGCAGCGTCTCGTAATCGAGGTCAGCCGTCATGTGCGTGAGCACGGCGCGCTTCGGCGCCAGGCGCTCGATCCATTCGAGCGCCTGCTTCAAGCTGAAGTGGCTCGGATGGGGCGTGTAGCGCAGCGCATCGACGATCCAGATGTCGAGGCCCCGCAGCGGCTCCAGTGACTCCGGAGGCATGTCGGAGATGTCCGGTGAATAGGCGAGCGGGCCGAAGCGGAAGCCGAGCGTGGGCAGGTCGCCGTGCGTCTGCAGTACGGGCAACGCCTCGATTGGGCCGCCGTCGCCGTCGATGACGACCGGCGTCCCGGCTAGCAGATCGCGCGCGACGAGAATGGGGGGATAGCTCGAGCCCTTCGGGGTCTCGAAGCAATAGGCGAAACGCGACACGATGCTTTCGCGCGTCGCGGCATCGAAATAGCAGTCGATGCGCTTCTTCATGGCGTAGGCGACCATCCTCAAGTCATCGATGCCGTGCGTATGATCCGCGTGATCGTGGGTGTAGAGCACGCCATCGAGCGCGTCGGCGCGAACCGAGAGAAGCTGCTCGCGCAGATCCGGAGAGGTGTCGACGAGAACGCTCGTCGTGCCGCGCTTCGATTTTCTCTCGACGAGGATCGAGCAGCGCCGGCGGCGGTTCTTCGGGTTCGTGGGATCGCATCTTCCCCACATCGAGCCGATGCGCGGTACGCCGCCCGAGGAGCCGCAGCCCAAGATCGTGACGCGCAGGCTCATGCGGCGGCTGTGCTCTTCGGCGGCCGGGCGCGGCACCTTCTTGAAGAGGCGGAAGAAGTTGTCGGTCGTGGCGGCGGCGATGGTCTCGGCGGCAACGCCGCGCGCCTTGGCGAGGGCCGCCGCCGTGTGCACGACGAGCGCCGGCTCGTTGGTCTTGCCGCGGAACGGCTCGGGGGCGAGATAGGGAGCGTCGGTCTCGACCAGCAAACGATCGAGCGGCACGTCGCACGCGATCTCCGCAGCGCGTCGGATTTCTTGAAGCTGACGACGCCCGTGAAGGACACGTAGAGGCCGAGCTCGACGGCGCGGCGCGCCAGCTCCGCCCCGCCGGTGTAGCAATGCAGGATGGCCGGGAACGCGCCCTGCGCATGCTCATCCTCGAGAATAGCGATCGTGTCGGCGTCGGCCTCGCGGGTGTGGATCTCGAGGGGAAGCCCGGTCTCGCGGGCGGCGGCGATGTGGCGGCGGAAGCCTTCGGCCTGGGCCTCGGGCGTCGAGTGCTTGTAGTGGTAGTCGAGACCCGCCTCGCCGATGGCCACGACCTTCGGGTGCTGCGAGAGCCGGATGATCTCGTCTGCCGGGATGTCGAGCTCCTCGTGCGCGTTGTGGGGATGCGTGCCGACCGAGCAATAGACGTCGGGGTACTTCTCGGCGACGGCCAGGACCTGCGGAAATTTACGGATGCGGGTCGAGATGGTCACCATGCGGGCGACGCCTGCCGCGCGGGCACGCGCGATCACGCCGTCGAGGTCGGCGGCGAAGTCGGGAAAATCCAGGTGGCAGTGGTGATCGATGAGCATCTGCATTAACCGTGTGCGCCAATTTCGCCTCTCCCCAAGGGGAGAGGGAAAGGTGGGGTGCTGCTCTCTCGCCTACAACTTTTGGCCCTTCTTGGGCTTGGGCGCCGGGGCAGGCGGGGTCTTGGCCGCTTCCTCGGGGTCCACATAGCGCGGAAACACGCCTTGGGGAACCGGAACAGGCGTGCCGGGCGCAAGGCGACCCGTTCTCGCCCAGCGCCGCGAACGAGCGCGCTGCGGCGTCCTGGCTCAAGAGATCGAGCAGCTTCGCGGCGGAGGCCGGCATGACCGGGGCGGCGAGGATCGCGATCTGGCGCACGACCTCGGCCGTCACATAGAGGATGGTCTCCATGCGCTTTGGGTCGGTCTTCTTCTTCGCCCAAGGCTCCTCGGCCGCGAAATAGCGGTTGGCGTCGGCGACCACGGCCCAGACGGCATCGAGGTATTTCGTGACCGCCTGGCGGTCCATGGCTTCGCGCGCCTTGGCATAGAGCGCGTCGGCAGCCGCGAGGATGGTCTTGTCGGCGTCCGTGAAGTCGCCGGGCTCCGGAACCTTCTCGTCGCAGTTCTTCGCAATCATCGACAGCGAGCGCTGCGCGAGGTTGCCCAGGTCGTTGGCAAGGTCGGCGTTGATGCGGTTGGCGATGGCGTCGGTCGAGTAGTTGCCGTCCTGGCCGAACATGACCTCGCGCAGGAAGAAGTAGCGCACCTGATCGACACCGTAGGTGCGCACGAGATCGAACGGATCGACGACATTGCCGACCGACTTCGACATCTTCTCGCCGCGGTTCAAAACGAAGCCGTGCGAGTAGATGCGTTTGGGGAGCGCGAGACCGGCCGACATCAGGAACGCCGGCCAGTAGACGGCATGAAAGCGCACGATGTCCTTGCCGATGACATGCACGTCGGCGGGCCAATAGTCGGCGCGCGAGCCCGTGGGCTTATTTAGGAGGCCGGTTGCCGTCACGTAGTTGGTCAGCGCGTCGACCCACACGTACATGACGTGGCCCGGCGCATCGGGAACCGGGATGCCCCAGTCCAGCGTCGAGCGTGAGATCGAGAGATCCTCGAGCCCGCTCTTCACGAAGCTCACAACCTCGTTTCTGCGCTCAGTAGGCAGGATGAAGGCGGGGTTCTTCTCGTAAAGATCGAGCAGCCTTTCCTGGTAGGCGGAGAGGCGGAAGAAGTAGGTCTCCTCCTCGTTCCACTCGACAGGTGTTCCGGTCGGCGTCGCATAGCGCGCGCCCTCGCGCACCTCCGTCTCGCTTTCCTTGTAGTAGGTCTCGTCGCGCACCGAGTACCAGCCACCATACTTCTTCTTGAAGATGTCGCCGGACTTCTCCATGCGCCGCCAGATCTCGGCGCACGCCTCATAGTGGCGCGGCCTCGGTCGTGCGGATGAAGTCGTCGTTCGACAAATCGAGGGTCTTCGTCATCTCGACGAAGCGCTCGGTGTTGCGGTCGGCGAGCGCGCGCGGCGTGAGGCCTTCCTTGACCGCCGTCTGCTTCATCTTGAGGCCGTGCTCGTCGGTGCCGGTCAGGAAGAAGACGTCCTTGCCGTCGAGGCGCTCGAAGCGCGCGATGGCGTCGGTCGCGATCGCCTCGTAGGCGTGCCCGATGTGGGGGACGCCGTTCGGGTAGGAGATCGCAGTCGTGATGTAGAATTTCGCTCGCTTGCTCATGGGACCGATGTCCTTCCTGAGTTCTGATGACCGTGAGGTACTCGAGGGGCGCGTTAAGCCGTTGCCCGGCATCACATTCGGGCGGTCGGCATCGGCCTCGTCTTGAACCTGGTCATAAGTGCGAGCGTCTCGGTTGCATGCGTGCTAGGGACGTGCCGCCGCCTCGAGGCGGACAAAAGTCTCGAGGATCAGAGACTTCCGGTCGAGATTGAGGGCTGCGACGTCGGCCTTGTCGGCGGCCACTCTTTCCCACAAGCCGGCCCAGGTGGCAAGCTGTCCCTCGCCGATCAGCCTCTCGGCGAGCGCCCGGTCCTCGTCTGCGGCCTCTCCCGCGGCGCGAGCGCGGATGAGGCGCGCGAGGTAGTCCATCAAAAGCTCGAAAAAGAGCTCGTAGCGCTGCTCGGCGGCGGGGCTCGCAATCTCGTCACCGAGGGCGTGCACGGCGCCCCAATCGACCTTGGGCAGCGCGGATACGAGAGCCGAGACGCGGTCGAACAGCGCCAGGCCGCGCGCCGCGTGGAGCGAGAGGAGCCGGCGCACGCTGCCGCCGGAGAGCTTCTCGAGCCTTTCCCATTCGGAGGGTGCGGGGGCGGAAGCGGCGATCTCGTCGCCGCTCGCCACGATGGCCTGCGTCGCGGCCTGGCGCAGCGGCGCACTCGCGAGGGCGGGCATCTCGAGGCTGCGCACGCGCGAGCGGATCGTCGTCAGCAGCCGCCCGGGTGCCGAGGAGACGAGCAGAAAGAGCGTGCGCGGCGGCGGCTCCTCGAGCGATTTCAGAAGAGCGTTGGCAGCCGAGATGTTGAGCTCGTCGGCGCGATCGACGATGACGACGCGCCAGGCGCCGGCCTCGGATGTGCGGCCGAGGAACGTCTTCAAGCGGCGCACCTCGTCGACTGGGATGGTCGAGGGAAATCGCTTCGTCTTCATGTCGTAGGCGCGCCGAATGACGAGCAGCCCCGGATGCGACAGCGCGCGGACCTGGCGTGCGGCCGTGCCGTCGTCCGGCACGTCGAAGCTCTGGCCGAACATATCGCGGCTCGCGGCGTCAGCGAGCACAAAGCGGGCGAAACGATAGGCGAGCGTCGCCTTGCCGATGCCCTCGGGCCCGCTCAAGAGCCAGCCGTGGTGCATGCGCCCGGACGCGAAAGCCTCCGCCAGCGTGCGCTCGGCAGTCTCATGACCAAAGAGGCGCGCAGTCATACGAGGATGCGGGAAACCCTCGAGGCGATCGGCCTCCGGCAGCTCCTCGATCTCCTGGACGGCGGGAGCGCGCGCCATGGTCAGGAGTCCCCGTCGATGAATCGCAGCTTGACCGCCTCCCAGACCAGGTCTGCGACGTCCTCGGGACGCTGCTGGCCATCGATGATCACACAGCGCACCGGCTCGGCGGCGGCGATCTTCAGAAAGCCTTCCCTGAGCTTTCGGTGAAAAGCGAGATCGCGCGACTCGTAGCGGTCGGACAGGAGCCCGCGCGCCATCCGGTTCTCGCCCTGATCCGCGGCCGCTCTGCTGCCGCGGTCGTCCTTGCTGCCCTCGCGTACCATGGCGCGCGCGAGGCCGATCTCGGCCGGAACGTCGATGATGAGCGTCAGATCCGGCCGGGTCGGTGCGACGACGAGCAGCTCGAGCGCGTCGAACAACTGCTCACGCAGCGCGACGTTCTGGCCCTGATAGACTCGCGTCGAATCCGAGAAGCGGTCGCAGATGACCCAGCGTCCTTGCTTCAGGGCCGGACGAATGACGGAATCGAGATGGTCTGCGCGAGCGGTGTAGAAGAGAAGCGTCTCGGCCAGAGCAGAATGCGGCTCGGTCTTCGGGTCGAGCAGGATCTTGCGCAAGCGCTCGGCAAACGGCGAACCACCCGGCTCGCGCGTCAGCACAGTCTCGATCGCGCGCAGGCGCAACCGTTCCGCCAACATTCGAGCCTGGGTCGATTTCCCCGAGCCTTCGCCGCCCTCGAAGGTGATGAATTTTCCCGGCGTCATGTTCGCCAGACTAGAGCCTCACCATGCGCAAGGCCAGATAGAGAAGCGAATCGACGCCCTTCCAGACGAAGCTCGCGGGCTCGACATCGTCGCCGGCGTAGAGCGGCGCCTCCGTCACGGCGGTCGGCTCAGGGTTACCACCGACCGTGCTCGTCACCCTCAGGACGGCGACCTGATCGCCTTTTTTGATCGGCGGCTTCAAGGGCCCCTGATAGACGATCTCGCCGCGCAGCTTCTGGCCCGACGGGAAACGCGGAAGCACGACGTCGACGTCCCCGTTGCCAGTGAGGGGAACGAACCAGCGCTCGCCGCCCCAGACGCGGGCGCTCCCCACCTGCTCGTCGGCGTTGAAGAGCTTGACTTGGGCGAAGCTGCGCTTGCCCCATTCGATGAGGCGCCGCGCCTCCTCCTTGCGCTCTTTCTCGTCGGCTAGTCCCATGATGACGCCGATCAGCCTACGGCCCTCATTGACCATCGAGAAGACCACGCCGTATCCGGCGATCGACGTGTGACCGGTCTTCAAGCCGTCGACGCCGAGCTCGGGTCCGAGAAGCGGATTGCGGTTGTAGAATTTGTGCCGCCGGTAGGCGAACTCCTTCTGGGAGAAGACCGCGTAGCGATCGGGATAGTCGCGGATGAGGTGCTGGGCGAGGAGCGCAAGCTCCCGGGCCGTCATCAGATGCTCCGGATCGTCGAGACCGCTGGCATTGCGGAACGTCGACTTCTTCAACCCGAGCCGGCGGGCCTCCTCCTCCATTTGCACGGCGAATTTCGGCACGGAGCCGGCGAGACCTTCGGCAACGGTGATGCAGGCGTCGTTGCCCGATTGCACGACGATGCCTTGGATCAGCTCGCTGATCGGCGTCTTGTTGTTGATCGGAATGAACATGGCGGACGTGCCCGACGGCGCGCCGCCGGTGCGCCAGGCGTTCTCGCTCGTTTGGAATTCGTCCTCGAGCTTGACCTTGCCGTCCTTGAGCGCCTTGAAGAGCACCGCGAGCGTCATGAGCTTGCTCATGCTCGCGGGCGGGACGAGCTCGTCTGCCGATTTCTGAAACAGGACCGATCCCGTCTCGTAGTCCATCAGTATGGCGTTCTTGGCCTTGGTCGTGAACTCGCCTTCCTGCGCGAGAGCAGGCCACGACGACGGCGCGAGTGAAGCCGCGGCCACGGCGACGAGCGCCAGCAACCGGACCAAATAGCCCTGCACGCATTGCCGAAGCGCCGCATTCGATGCTCCCAAAAAATCGGCACGACTATCGTTGCAGCATCGCCATCATGTCAACCCAACGCGTTACCGGATGGCATGTACCTGCCGGCGCCACGTCATGTGCGGCCGAGGCGGAGACCCTGGAAGCTCGAGAGCAGGCTCTCGCTGAAGCCGACGGGAGTATCGTCTCCGCTCGTGCCGAGGATGAGGGCGGCGGGAGACGTGGCCGTCGAAGTGTTGTTGTTCTGGTCGTAGAGGGCGCCGAACTTCGCCATGAACTTGTCGAGCTTCGCCGGGTCCTTGAAATCGGCGAAATTAAGCCGCTTCTCGAGCAGCTTCGCCTGGACGTCGATGTCCATCTGCGACATCGACGCAGGCAGGCCGAGGGCATTGCGTACCACCTCGAGGAGCGCCTTGTCGGCCAGGATATCGAAAGCCGTGCTGATGTTGGGCGCCTTGCGCCGGAAGTAGAGCGCGAGGCGAACGCCCTCGCTCTGGTTGCCGGCCTCCGTCTCCATGGTCTGGTTGAGGAATAGATCGGCAGTCTTGATCGCCTCGGCGCGCGTCTGGGCCTGCTGCAGCGGCGCACGGGCGATGCTGCCGTCGGAGCGGAAATTGAAAGCGGCGGAAAGATCACGATATCGGCTGTCGTTGAGCTTGCTGACGAAGCTCTTGGGGTCCTGCGGATCGCTGGTCAGCACCTGACGCAGCACGTTGTTCGAGACGGTCTCGCCTTCAAGGCCGTAAGCCTTCAGCACGTAGGCAACAAGGCGTTTGTCGGCGAGCAGATCCTCGACATTATCCACCTTGCTCATCGCATCGTGAAAATAGGTGCTCTCCGTCTTGATGCGCGACTTCTCGAGATCAGTCGCGTTCGCTGGGGCTCGCGAGCTGTAGAGTTTGACGGTGGCCAACTCGTCATCCTGGCCCTGAGCCGCACGCGCCGTCGTGACCGTGCCGTCGGCCGCGAAGTTCACCGCTGCAGCCAGTTTGCGATAGCGCTCGTCGGACAGGGTGTTGGCGTAGCTCTTCGGATCGGAAACGTCACTCTCGAGGACGCGCTTGATCGTCACCTTGGACTCGACGCTTGCATCGAGCCCGTACGACTCGAGCAGATACTTATAGAGTTTGGCATCGCCCATCAGGTCGTCGACATCCTTGACCGAAGCCAGACGGTTTCGATAGTAGGTCGTGTCGAGGGCTTCCGAGTTCACGGCCTTGTCGTCGTAGTGATCGAGGTAGAGGTTGACCGTGCTCTCGACCTGATCCGGCGTCTGCGCACCGTCGGTCTCGTCGACCGTGCCGTCGGTGTTGAAATTGAATGTGGACGCCATGGTCTTGTAGCGGGTGTCGGTCTGCTGGTTGGCGAAGCTTTCGGGATCGGAAAGATCGCTGGTCAGGACCTGGCGGATGAAGCTCGGCGATTGAAGCGTCGGATCGAGCCCGAAGGCCGTGACGATGTAATTGAAGAGCTTGCTGTCGGCCAGGACGTCATCGACCGATGTCACGGCGCTGATCGCATTGCCGTATTGCTCGCTCTGGAACGCCGCGGCAGCGGGGCTCGTCGCGTTGCCGGTGTTCTCGTAATAGCGGGAGAGCGTCTGCTCTATCTGAGCTGAAGATTGGGGCGCCGCGCCTTCGGGCAGCGTTCCGTCGGAGTTGAAGCCAAAAGCCGCTGCGAGCTCTTTGTAGGGGCCGCCGAGCTTGTTCGCCAAACTCTCGGGATCGTCGAGATCGCTGGTCAGCACGGCCCGGAGCGTGTCCGTCGACGTGTAAGTGAAGGCATTGGTGTTGGTCGCCGGGTCGAAGCCGTACGCGGTCAGCGCAACATCAAGCAGCCGCTGGTCGCGAAGCAGGCCGTCGACCGACGGCATGACGCCGATGCGCTCCTGATAGTTCTTGACCTCGGCCGCTGCCAGCTCGCCGCGGCGCACGCGATGCTCCGAATAGAGGCCGGCGGTCGCGTCCTCCTGAGCCTGGGTCTGAAACTCCGAGACGCTGGTCTCGACCTTGCCGTCCTTGGCGAAGTTGAAGGAGCGGGCAAAGGTCTGGTAGCGCGTATCGACGAGGGTTCTGGCGAAGCTCTTCGCATCGTCGAGGTCGCTGGTCAGCACCTTACGCATGAAGGCCTTGGAGCCGATCATGTCGGTCATGCCGTTGGCCCGCATGGCATAGTTGTAGAGGCGGTCGTTCTTGAGGAACTCGTCGACCGTTTTCACCTTGCCGATGTTATTGCGGTAGTATTCGGCCTCGCGCGACACCTGCGGCTCTGCCGCGGTCACCTTGAGCGTCCTAGCGAGATCGCGCGTAAAGACCCGGTAGTCGAGGTAGGTGGAGGACATCGACTGTACCTCTGAGTGCGAGCGCGCCGCTGTGAGCGAAAGCGCTCCGTGGCACGGCGCCACGGCGTACGGGCGGCCGACGGATTCTTCCCCCGTCGGCAGTATTGCGGCGGCAGCTTGCGCAAAGCTGGAAAGGCAAACGCGAACGGGGCCTGGAGCGGGCGCTGTGCCTCTCCAGACTAGGACCGAGAGCTTAACCTTTGGTTAGGCAACGAGAACGTTGCGCCCCTCGTCGCGCGCGATGAAGCCCGGAATGGCGGCGGGGTCCAGCGGCTTCGAGAACAGGTAGCCCTGGATACAGTCGCACCCCAGCGTTCTGAGCAGGGTCAGCTGATGCCTAGTCTCGACCCCCTCGGCCGTAATGGCGATGCCGAGGCTGCTGCCGAGCTGGATGATCGTGCGTACGATCGCCAGGTTATCCGGGTTCGTCTCCATGTCGCGCACGAACGACCTGTCGACCTTGAGGCGGTCGATGGGGAACTTCTTGATGTGCGACAGAGAGGCGAAGCCGGTGCCGAAATCGTCAAGGGCGATCTCGACGCCCGAGTCGTGCAGCTTGTCGAGCGCCTCGGCGACGCCGAATGCGCTGCGGCCGAGGAAGACGCGCTCGGTGACCTCGATCGAAAGCCTCTCGGGGCCTACGGCGTGCTCGCGCAATTTGGAATCGACGTATTCGGCGAAGCCGCCGAGGGCGAAATCGGCGGACGTGACGTTCACCGCAATGCGCCCGAACTCGAGGCCCTCGGCCTCCCACGCCGCGGCCTGGCGAAGGGCGCGGTCGATCACGCGACGGCCGATCTCTGAGGCCACCTTCGGGTCGTCGAAAACCTCCTCGAAGTCGCCAGGCGCCAGCAGGCCGCGTTTGGGATGGTTCCAACGCAGCAATGCCTCGAAGGAGACGCGCTGCGAGCCGCTCGCGGAGACGATCGGCTGGTAGACGAGGCAGAAGGCCTCGCTCGCCAGGGCATCCTGCACATCGTGGTGGAGCTGGTAGCTGTTCTCGATCGAGGTGCGCATCTCACCGATGAACAGCTCATAGCGATCGCGCCCGACGCTCCTTGGCGCGATAAAGCGCGAGATCCGCATTCTTGAGCAGGTCGCTCGGCTTGGTGGCGTCGTTCGGGAAGACCGTCAGGCCGAGGCTGATGGTGCCCTTGCGGGGGACGCCGCCCAGCATGACGGGGCGCTCCATGGCGGCAAAAACCGCTTCGATGGGGCGGCTCAGCCAGGAGACCGTGTTGTCGCTCGAGATCAGGATTGCGAACTCGTCGCCGCCGAGCCTGGCGACGATGCCATAGGGCTTCAAGGCGGATTCGAGCCGCGTCGCGACCTCCTTCAGGAGCTCGTCGCCTGCGTCGTGGCCCAGGATGTCGTTGATCTCCTTGAAGCGGTCGAGATCGATGAGGCCGACTGCGAATTGCCCGCCTTCCGAGGTCGCGGTCTCGATCAGCTCGTTGAGCTTTTCGTTGAACTGCAGCCGGTTCGGCAGGCCGGTGAGGCTGTCGAGCTTGGCGAGGCGCCAGAGCTGGTCCTCGAGCATCTTGCGCTCGGTGATCTCCTCGGTCAGCATCATGATGCCGCCGATCGTCTGATCTTCGAGGTACCAGGGACGCACCTCCCAGCGGATTATGTTCACAGAACCGTCAGCGCGCAGGAACCGCTCCTCAGGAGAGCTTTCGGTGGCTCCCGCCATGATGCGGCGGTGCTTCGCGCGCCAGTGCGGCGGGATCTCCGGGAAGACATCGTAGTGGTGGCGGCCGACGAGCGACTTCTCGGTCAACTGGTAGTCGTGCAGCCAACGGTCGGAATGCGCGACATACCTCATCTCGGTGTCGAACATGGCGACTGCAGCCGGAGCGTGCTTGACGAAAGCCTCGAGCCGGCAGTGCGCGCGGCGGAGCTCGGTCTCGGCCTTGCGACGATCCGTGATGTCGACGTACGTCTTCAAATATCCCCCGCCGGGAATGGGAACCGTGCGCACCTCGAGCGTCTTCCCGTTGAGCTCCGCTCGCTCGTCCACTTCGAATGTGGAGCTGCGCATACGATCAAGGCGCGCGCACACCAACTGCTCGACGTCGCCCGGGCCGTAATGCCCCTGCTCCGCTCGGTAGCGCAGCACATCCGTCACGGGGATCTCACCGCCGGCGAAGAGACCGTCGGGGAGATCGAGCAAGCTGCGGTAGAGCTTGTTGCTGGCGACCAGGCGAAAATCGCGGTCGACAAGCGCGATGCCGCCAGGGAAATTGTCGATCATCGCCTCGAGCGTAGTTGCTTGTCCGCGAATCTCGGTGATGTCGGTGCTGATAGTGACGAAATGATCGATGGCGCCTTGGGCGTCGAGACGCGGGATGACGATCGATTCAAGCCAGATGTCCGAACCGCTTTTTGCACGATCACAGAACTCTCCGCGCCACGTTTTTCCGGCACGAACGGCCGTCCACATGTCGTCCAGGAATTCGGTCGACTGCCGGCCTGAGCTCAGGATGTCGTAGGATTGTCCGACGAGCTCGGCTTGAGAATATCCGGTGAGCTCACAGAAACGCTTGTTGGCTTCGAGGATGCAACCGGAAAAGTCGGTCACGCTGATGCAGAAGTGCTCATCGAGCGCTTGGCGGTAGGCGTCGAGGCGGCCGACCATTATTCCAGCATCGGGCAACGTAGACCGTTGCGCATCAAACTCGCAGTGGGGACTGGCGGCCGCCTGCGTCATGACGCATAGGGCTGTGAGGGCCAAGATCAGAAAAGTCCGGGGAAGTGCATCTACGAGGAGCAGCTCAACGGCGACTGCCGTGCAAATGATAACGGCTGCCGGAATCAGAGGGTGACGCTCTGCCAGCCGTCCGAAAGACGCGAAGACACGCTTTACTTCCCCGAAAAGCACGCCGCATGCTCCGACTAAACTTGTCACACATAGCGCACAAAGTTTAAGCTGCTCTTATTGCTTGATAAATTTCACACTTCTTTAAGCTTTTTGCGTTGCGGCCGGCAGCTTCAGACCTGAGCGTGGTCCATCCACTCGCAAAGGGAGGCCGCGCTCGACTTATCGTGGGTCATGACACCGTCTTCCACGCTGAGCATGGCGACGCGCCCGTCTGCGACGACCATGGCGTAGCGGTTCGAGCGAATGCCGAGGCCGTATTGGGAGAGGTCAATCGTCAACCCTGAGCGCACCGCAAAGACCGCGTTGCCGTCGGCGAGCATCAGGATCTTTTCTTGTGCCCCATGATCGGCCGCCCAACGCTCGAGAACAAAGACGTCGTTGACCGCGGTGCAAGCGACCGTGTCGATGCCGTGGCGCGTAAGCGTGCCGTGGAGCGCCACGATGCCGGGAAGATGCTCGCGGTGACATATCGGCGTGTAGGCTCCCGGCAGACCGAACAGCGCGACACGGCGGCCGTCGAAAATGTCGTGCGTCGATTTGAGGTCGGGACCGTTGGGTCCCATCACGACGAACGCCGCCTCAGGGAGCAAGTCCCCTTCCTTCACCGTCATCACCTATACTCCCGTTGCCCTCGAAACGCGGTACGGCGGAATGTAGGCAGCAATGGTCGCGAAAATTTGTTGGCCGCGTTGGGGCGCGCGCTAATATTTGCGCGTGGGCTTCGATCGTCGCGAGAGCGTCGTGCACGCCGTGCGTTTGCGCGCTCCTCGATCACCATCTCTTAAGAACTCGCAACTAACTTCGTGCGTGGACTAGTCGCTATGATGCGGGGGCACTCAGCGAGCACCGGAGCACTTCACTCCTGCGCTTGCGCCATGCGATCTCCGCACCAACGATCACCTAGAACTCGCCATAAGATGGCCATTACGGCTTGTAAGGATCGTTGACGTTCACCACTGCAGCCAATGATTGAACGCGTCGCAGGCCCACGTTGGCTTGCGACGTGTGGTCCCGCTTGTCTTATACGAGGCAAGCGCACGTCATATTTTTTGACGCGTATGCGTGAGGTTCGAACAATGAGTTCAGACAGCAAGGGCGCGGAGCCCAGCATAGAAGAGATACTTGCGTCGATCCGACGCATCATTGCCGACAGCACTTCACCCACACCGAATACAATTGCGACGTCTCATGTTCCTCCGCCCCTAAACTCGCCACAGCTGATCGACGACGGCGAGGCATTCGAACTCCCAGCGATGTTCCGATCACCTCATTCCCATGCGCATCACCTCCCGCCACAAATCGGCGACATCGACCTCGACGGGCATCGCATCGATTGGCAGCAGCGTCCCGAGAATCGCGGACGAGAGAGAAGAGAGGCGTCCTTCGAGCAGCCGCCAGCGGGCTTGGAGCAGGGAGTTCGCGCGCAGGAGTTTGATGCCGGTGCGGAATTGCAGGCCACCTCCTGGGCGCGTGTGCCCGATACAGCCGAAAGCGAACCCTCGGTGTCTGTCAGCGAGCGTAGCTCCGGCAATATCGACCACAACTCCGCCGCCCCTCCTATTCTCGCAACCATCGACAGCGGCCGACGTTCCGCGTCAGATGGTTGCCTGCAAGGACACGCTTGTTGTCGGAGGCATGGGGCAATCACGGGGAGAAACGCGCTCAGGTGTTTCGACAAGCGATGTGCCTCGACCGCGGATACCGGCAGATGGCCTCAGCTACGGACCGATCATTCCGGCGGAGTTCCGTGCGCCGGGAGCCCAGCCGAGCGCCGCCAAGACTGGCGGCCCGTCTGAGCCGCAAGGGGAAGCGGGGCCAAATCACTTCACGCCGATAACAGAGGGCTTTATCGATCAGACTGCGGCCGCGCTTCTGCGTCCTCTGCTCAAGCAGTGGCTCGACAGCAATATGCGCTCCGTCTTCGAGCGGGCACTTCACGTCGAGGTGGAAAACGCAAAGGGCAGACAGCAATAAGACGAGCCCGCGTTGGCGGACGGACCGAGGACAACCGCATCTCGCACCGCCCGACATTGCATGACGCCACCTGCCCGACACCCGCGTTGACTCTCGGCGATCCGAGACTAGAGTGCAGCGCAATATCCTCCGCATCCCCTGCATTCCGAGGTCAAGCCGCCGATGAGCGCAATACGCACGCCTGCGAAGCACTTCGCGCCCCTCGCGATCGGGGCGCCGGAGCCATTTCGCGCGTTGCCAGTGCGGCTCGAGCGCATGATCCATTTCGTGCCGCCGCACAACGAGAAGATCCGCGCGAAGATCAAGGATATCGCAGGGCAGGTCGACGTCGTGCTCGGCAATCTCGAGGACGCCATCCCCGCCACCGACAAGGAAGCGGCGCGCCGCGGCTTCATCCAGATGGCACGCGAGACGGACTTCGGCCAGACCGGCCTGTGGACGCGCATCAACTGCCTCAACAGCCCGTGGATGCTCGACGACGTCGTCGAGATCGTGCGCGAAGCCGGCAACAAGCTCGACGTCATCATGCTGCCCAAGGTCGAGGGCCCGTGGGACATCCACTATCTGGATCAGCTGCTGGCGCAGCTCGAGGCCAAGCACGCCGTCAAGAAGCCGATCCTGATCCACGCCATCCTGGAGACGGCCGAGGGCGTGAAGAACGTCGAGGCCATTGCCGCCGCGTCGCCGCGCATGCACGGGATGAGCCTGGGGCCGGCCGATCTCGCTGCCTCGCGCGGCATGAAGACGACGCGCGTCGGCGGCGGGCATCCCGACTATGTCGTGCTCGCGGACGCTGGGGCCGACGCTGCCGCCGAGCGCGCCCGCTACCAGCAGGATCTCTGGCATTACACCGTCGGCACGCATGGTGGACGCGTGCCTCGCCTATGGCTTGAAGCCGTTCTACGGGCCGTTCGGCGACTTCTCGGACGGCGCGGCCTGCGAGGCGCAGTTCCGCAACGCGTTTCTGCAAGGCTGCCTCGGCGCCTGGTCGCTGCACCCCTCGCAGATCGATATCGCCAAGCGCGTGTTCTCGCCCGACGTCAAGGAGGTCGCGTTCGCCAAGAAGATCCTGGCGGCGATGCCCGACGGCACCGGCGCCGTCATGATCGACGGCAAGATGCAGGACGACGCGACCTGGAAGCAGGCCAAGGTCATCGTCGACCTCGCCCGCCTCGTGGCGGCGAAGGATCCGGAGCGGGGCGCAGCCTACGGCTTTTGATTGGTGAGGGCTCGTCATCAGGGCTCGAAACAGTTTTTACGGAGCTCGATTGCGCATAGTGCCCGCCATTCGAGCAACTTCCCGGGGCCGTGTGGCGGCGCCTTCGACGTGTCTGTTGGCTTGTGAACTGGCGAGGTAACACAAGTGACGCGAAAGCATGCCCACCGGTTGACATCTCCCCGGCCGTCCTCTCGAATGACGGCGGTGGCCAGCAAACGTGCGACGAAAAAACGTCGACGAAGCATGCGCAAGGCGAAGTTCGCCTTGGGCCAGGTCGTGCGCCACCGCTTCTACCCGTTCCGCGGCGTCGTCTTCGACATCGATCCCGATCTTCAACAATTCCGAGGATTGGTGGCTCGCGATCCCGGCCGAGATTCGTCCCGTACAAGGACCAGCCGTACTATCATCTGCTCGCCGAGAACGCCGAGACCGAGTACATCGCCTACGTCTCCGAGCAGAACCTGCTTCCCGACGACAGCGGGCAGCCGCTCAGGCATCCGCAGCTCGGTGATTTCTTCGTCGAGGAGGAGGACGGGCGCTATCGCGCCGTGTTCTTGCAGCCGCACTGAGAGAGCGGCGGTAGCCCGCACGCGGCTGATCCGAAGGCCATTTCCACAAAGAAAAACCGCCCGGGTCGATTCCCGGGCGGTTCTCCAAGCTCACAAACGAACGGAGCCTATTTCTTGTCAGCAGGCTTGGCTGCCGGAGCCGCTGCCGGCGCTGCGCCAGCGTCGGGCGGAGGCGGCAGGTTCTTCATCTGGTCGGCCTTGAACTTCTCGTAGGCTTCCTTCTGGCGCTCGCGGATCTGCGCCATCAGCTGGCCGCGCGCCTTCTTGTACTCGGCGTTGTCGACGGGCTTGCCGGCGAGAGCCTCATTGAAGCCGTCGAGCGGCACGGGGAAGCCGATCGGCTGGGCGTTCGCGTTCATGGCCAGGATCATGATGCCGCCGCCGGTCTTCATCTGGTCGAGGATTTCCTTGGTGGCCTCGATCTCGGCAGTGCATCCGGAGGGATGGCAGAGCGAATACTTGAGATCGATCGGCTTCAGTTCCTTCTCGTCGATCTTCTCGTTCTTGGAGGTCTTCTCCCACTGCTCCTTGGTGTAGACGGCGGCCTTGAGGCCAGGCGGCAGCGCCATGCCAAGCGGCACCATGACCATCAGGTGCTCCTTGTCCTGGCCTTCGACATGGCGAATGGCCGCGGAGACAAGCACCATGCCCGAGTTGCCGTCGAGGCGCTCATGGTGCGTCAGGCAAATTTCCTTCTCTTCTTGACTTCCTTGCCGTCCTTGTCCTTTTTGACGAGCGGGGCCTTCTCGCAAAGCTTGACCCAGGCGCTCTGCTTGCCGGCAGGCGCGGCGGCCGCATCCTTTTTGTCGGCAGCAGCATCTGCCTTCTTATCTTTGGCGGCCGGGGCGGCAGCCGGGGCCTTCTGGTCCTTGGCGGCCGGCGCGGCGGTCTGAGCCTCTGCAACGCCTACAGCAGCGGAAAGCCCCATCATCAGGGCGGCGGCAGCGGCGCTCGCGGCCATCGCCTTGCGTCCAATGCCAATGGCGATCACATCTCTGTATGACATCAGGAATTCGACCTTTCATTGTGAGCCGGAACTCGGAAGCCAACCCCGGCGGCTCAGCCCCTCTTCGCGGCGCTCAACGCTCAATGCCTGGGCGCGCGGGTACGGTCGCCCGCGGCGCCAACCGGCCCGGCACTAAAGCCCGGATTGCGGCATTCCCGTGGCCGCAAAAGGTCCCTATTCCTCATGCACAAGCTGATGCCACAACCTCGTTGCAAACGCGCCACGCACCCATATTCACCCCGGCGCACCCCCTCGGCACTCGTGACATGTGCTAGGTCCGTGCCGCCAAAGCCGAAATCGGCACGCGTGCGCCTCAACGCCAATCCGGGAGACGGAGTTTGCTGAGCTTCAATTGGGCGCCGCTCGCCGTCCCCCTATTGCTTTTTGCCCTGCAGCCGGCGGAGGCCGAGCCAAAGCACGCCATCGCCATGCATGGCGAAGCCAAACTCGGCGCCGATTTCCAGAATTTTCCCTACGTCAATCCCGACGCGCCCAAGGGCGGGCGGGTGACGCTCGCGACGTCGGGCTCCTTCGACAGCCTGAACCCGCTGATCGTCAGAGGCGAGCCCGTCCAGGGCACGCGCGAGTTCGTCATCGAGAGCCTGATGGCGCGGGGTCAGGACGAGCCGTTCACGCTCTACGGCCTGATCGCGGAGACGATCGACGTGCCGCCCGGGCGCGCGGCGAGGTCACATTCCGGATCAATCCCAAGGCGCGCTTCTCGGACGGCAAGCCGGTCACGGCCGACGACGTGATCTTCTCGCACGCGCTCCTCAAGGAAAAGGCGCGGCCCAACTATCGCACGTATTACAAGAAGGTGTCGAAGGTCGAGCGCCTGTCCGATCTCGAGGTGCGCTTCGTCCTTGCCGAGGGCGATCGCGAGATGCCGCTCATCCTCGGTCTCATGCCGGTGCTGCCGAAGCACGCCGTCGATCCCGAGACGTTCGAGGCGACGAGCCTCGTGCCGCCGATCGGCTCAGGCCCGTACCGCATCGGCAAGATCGATCCCGGCCGCGCCATCACCTACGAGCGCGACCCCAACTACTGGGGCCGCGATCTGCCCGTGAACCGCGGCCGCTTCAACTTCGACGAGATCCGCTTCGAGTATTTCCGCGACGCCTCGACACAGTTCGAGGCCTTCAAGACTGGCCAGATCGACATTCGCAGCGAGGACGATCCGGCGCTGTGGGCGCAAGGCTATACGTTTCCCGCCGTCACCGACGGCCGCGTCATCAAGGACGAGATCGCGATCGGGCTGCCCGCCGGCATGACCGCGCTCGTCTTCAACACGCGGCGTCAGCAATTCGCCGATCCGCGCGTGCGCGAAGCGCTCATCCGCCTCTTCAATTTCGAGTGGGTGAACAACAGCCTCTTCCACGGGCTCTACAGGCGCACGCGAGAGCTTCTTCGAGCGCTCGTATCTCTCCTCGGCACGCAAGCCTGCAGACGAGCGGGAGCGGGCGCTGCTCGCGCCCTATCCCGATCGCGTGAAGCCGGCGATCCTCGACGGAACCTATCGGCCGGCCGGAAGCGACGGCTCGGGGCACAATCGCGAGAATGCGCGGATCGCCTACGATCTCCTGGAGTCGGCGGGCTACGTGCTCGAGGGCGGCCGGCTCATCAACGCGAAGACGCGCGAGCCCTTCTCGTTCGAGATTCTCGCCTCCAATCCCGGCCAGGAGCGCTTGGTCGGCAGCTTCAAGCGCGACCTCGAGAAGCTCGGCATCGCCGTGCGCGTGCGCGTCGTCGACAGCGCCCAATACCAGTCGCGGCTCAAGGACTACGACTTCGACATGATCCAGTTCACGTGGCCCTCCTCGCTTTCGCCCGGCAACGAGCAGCTCTTCCGCTGGTCGTCGGCGGTGGCGACGCAGCCCGGCTCGTACAATTACGCGGGCGTGCAGAACCCGGCCGCGGACGCGATGATCGCGGCACTGCTTGCTGCGGAGTCGAGCGAGGAATTCGTATCCGCCGTGCGCGCGCTCGACCGCGTGCTGCTCTCGGGCGACTATGTGATCCCGCTCTTCTTCGTGCCCAAGCAGTGGGTCGCCTATTGGACGCGGCTCGCCCACGCCGATACGACCCCGCTGTTCGGATTCAACATCGACACCTGGTGGGCCGCGGATGCGGGCAAGAGGGCCGCGCCGTGATTCCCGATTGGCCTGTGACTTGCCGCCAATGAGCCTGCACCACGAGCGAAATCGCGCGCCGTTCAACATGGCGGCCTACTGCCTGGCCGAGGCGGCGCGTCTCAATCCGAGCAAGCCGGCGCTGATCGTGATCGCCGATGCCGCGGCAAAGAGCCCGGCGGAAATCTGGACTTACGGCGATCTCGAGGACGCCATGCTGCGGTGCGCGGCCGCGCTCAAGGCGAGCGGGCTCGCGCCGGGAGATCGCATCCTTATCCGTCTCGAGAACACGAGCGCATACGCGATCCTCTTCTTTGCGGCGATCGCGGCCGGCCTCGTGGCGCTCCCGGCATCGAGCCAGCTCACGGCCGCGGAGACGCTGTTCCTCATCACCGACAGCGGCGCGGCAGCGATTGCGGCCACCGACGATCTCGCGCTCGATGTGCCTTCCGGCGTGCGTCGCTTCAGGCCGCAAGATGTGTCGCGCATGATGCGGCATGGAGAGCGCGCGGCCTATGCGCCGACCGCCGCCGACGATCCTGCGTTTCTGATCTACACGTCGGGGACGACGGCCGAGCCCAAGGGCGTGCTGCATGCGCAGCGCTCGGCACTCGGCCGGCGGCCGATGTATGAGGGCTGGTACGGGCTCAGGCCCGACGACCGCGTGCTGCATGCGGGCGCTTTCAACTGGACCTTCACGCTCGGCACGGGGCTCACTGACCCCTGGGCCAACGGCGCGACGGCGATCATCTACACGGGCGAGCGCGATCCCGCCCTCTGGCCGCGGCTCATCGCATCGACGGAAGCGACGCTGTTCGCCGCCGTGCCCGGCGTCTACCGGCAGATCCTGAAGTACGCCAACCCGACACGCGCTGCGATCCCATCGCTCCGCCACGGCCTCATGGCGGGCGAGACGCCGCCGCCGTCGCTCTTCGAGGAGTGGAACGCGCGCACCGGCACCGAGATCTACGAGGCGCTCGGCATGAGCGAGATCTCGACCTACATCTCGAGCGCGCCCTCTGTGCCGCGCAAGCCCGGCGCGATCGGCAAGCCGCAGCCCGGCCGCCGCGTCGCGATCATTCCCGCCGACGGCGGCGAGGAGCCACTGCCCGCCGGCTCGGAAGGGCTGATCGCGGTCGATCGCGCTGACCCGGGGCTCATGCTCGGCTACTGGCGGCGCCCGAGCGAGGAAGCGGCCGTGCTGCGGGGCCCATGGTTCATCGGCGGCGATCTCGGCGTGATGGACGCGGACGGCTACGTCACGCACACGGGGCGCAACAACGACCTCATGAAGGCGCTCGGCTATCGTGTTTCGCCGCTCGAGGTCGAAGCCGTTCTCGCCCGGCATCCCGGCGTGGCCGAAGTGGCCTGCGCCGAGATCCAGGTTCGCGCCGACGTCAGCGTCATCGGCGCGTTCATCGTGCCGCACGGGGAACAGCACCCCTCGGCATCGGATATTGCCGCGTTTGCGGCGGAGCGGCTCGCCGCCTACAAGTGTCCGCGCGAGATCCGCTTCGTCGAGGCGCTGCCGCGCACGGCAAACGGCAAAATCAAGCGCAGCGAGCTGGCGCGTCTTTATGCAACTCGGGCCACAGGCGAATAATCCTGTGACCAGAAATCCTCGGGTGGCGCTCACCCGCTGGAAACGGCTAGGCAAAGGCGTACAAAATCGGCTGGTATACGGCCCGTTCGCGCGGCGATTGTCATATTCGTTGCTTTGGTTGCGCCCGGTTTTGGCCGCTTCGCGGCGCTATAGGCTCTGCGCCTCAAAGGCGGCGGCTTTGGATCTGGGGGAGTTGCGATGTATCAGGAGCTTAGCCAGTACCTCGTCGAGCACCCGGCGGTGCTCGGAGGCTTGGGCGTGTTCGTCCTGCTCGCGATCGTCGGCGGCTGGTACGTGGTCGCGCACCACCTGCACTCGGTCCTGATCACGTTTCTTTGCGCGGCCGGCTTCGTATCAGGCATCCTCGTCTTCTATCGCGGCTACAGCGGCGAGATGAAGGACCTCATGATCATCGGCGCCTTCCTGACCGTGATCTTCCCGCTCGTCTATCACCAGGCCATCCGGGTGGCGAAGGTCGCCTTCGGCGGTGCTCCGTCGCCGACGGCCAGGGGCCACGCGCGCCGCGCAGGCGCGTGAGCTTTACGCCGCCTTGCTGCCCTTGGCGGCGATGTCGGCCAGCTCGGCCACGAGGCCGCGCACGCCTTTGACGCGCTTCTCGGGGAGATCCCAGTCGCCCTTGAAGACGAGCTTGTGGTCGGGCTGCATCTTGGCCTGCCCGCGCGAGCCGATGAGGAACTGCGCCAAGCCCTGCGCGTTGGCGAAGTCGTTGCCGCGGAAGGTGATGACGGCGCCCTTTGGCCCCGCATCCACGCTGGCCGATGCCGGCGGCACGGCAGAGCCCCTTGATCTCCATGACGTCGAGGAGATGCTCGACCTCCTGCGGCAGCGGCGCCGAAGCGGTCGACCAGCTCGGCGGCGAACGCATCGATCTCGGGGCGCGTCTCGATCGACGACAGGCGGCGATAGAGGCCGAGGCGGAGCTGCAGGTCGGCGACGTAGCTCTCGGGAATGAGCACGGACGTGCCGAGCGAGATTTCCGGGCTCCAGCGGTCGGCCGCTTCGCCGAGATCGCCGCCCTTCATGGCGGCAACCGCCTCCTCGAGCATCGACTGGTAGAGCTCGAAGCCGACCTCGCGGATGTGGCCCGACTGCTCCTCGCCCAAGAGGTTGCCGGCGCCGCGGATGTCGAGATCGTGCGAGGCGAGCGAGAAGCCGGCGCCGAGCGTGTCGAGCGATTGGAGAACCTTAAGGCGCTTCTCGGCGCCTTCCGAGAGCTTCTGGCCGGGCGGCGTCGTGAAGTAGGCGTAGGCGCGCCGCTTCGAGCGGCCGACGCGGCCACGCAGCTGATAGAGCTGGGCGAGGCCGAACATGTCGGCGCGGTGCACGATCAGCGTGTTGGCGTTGGGCAGATCGAGGCCGGATTCGACGATCGCGGTCGACAGCAGCACGTCGTAGTTGCCCTCGTAGAAGGCGGTCATCACGTCCTCGAGCTCGGAGGGCGAGAGCTGGCCGTGGGCGCGGGCGAACTTCAGCTGCGGCACGGCCTCGCGCAGGAACTCGGCGACCTCGTCGAGGTCGGAGATGCGGGGCGCGACGTAGAACGTCTGGCCGCCACGGTCGCGCTCGCGCTTCAGCGCATCGACGAGGATCACGGGATCGAACGGCGAGATGTAGGTGCGCACGGCGAGGCGATCGACGGGCGGCGTCGTGATCAGCGACAGCTCGCGCACGCCGGTGAGCGCCAGTTGCAGCGTGCGCGGAATGGGCGTCGCGGACAGCGTGAGGACGTGCACGTCCTCCTTGAGCTGCTTCAGGCGCTCCTTGTGGGTGACGCCGAAGTGCTGCTCCTCGTCGATGACGAGCAGCCCGAGGCGCGCAAACGAGATCTGCTTGCCGAGCAGCGCGTGCGTGCCGATGACGATGTCGATGGTGCCCTTCTTGAGCCCTTCCTTCACCTCCGCCAGCTCCTTCGCGGAGACGAGACGCGAGGCCTGGGCGATGTTGAGCGGCAGGCCCTGGAAGCGCTCGCGGAACGTCTTCGCGTGCTGGCGGGCAAGCAGCGTCGTCGGCACCACGACGGCGACCTGCATCCCGTTCATGGCGGCGACGTAGGCGGCGCGGAGCGCGACCTCGGTCTTGCCGAAGCCGACGTCGCCGCAGACCAGGCGGTCCATGGGGCGGCCGGAGTTGAGATCGGCGAGCACGGCGTCGATGCTGGCCGCCTGGTCCTCCGTCTCCTCGTAGGGGAAGCGGGCGACGAACTCGTCGTAGGCGCCGGCCGGCGCGGCGACGGCGGGCGCTTCCTTGAGCTGGCGGAGGGCCGCGATCTTGATCAGCTCGGAGGCGATCTCGCGCAGGCGCTTCTTCAGCCGCGCCTTGCGCGACTGCCAGGCGATGCCGCCGAGCTTGTCGAGTTGCGCGTCGCTCTCGTCGGCGCCGAAGCGCGACAAGAGCTCGATGTTCTCGACCGGCAGATAGAGCGTGTCGCCGCCGGCGTACTTGAGCTCGAGGCAGTCGTGCGGGGCACCCAGCGCCGTGATCGTCTTCAAGCCGGCGAAGCGGCCGATGCCGTGGTCGGCGTGGACGACGAGATCGCCGACGGAAAGGCTCGTCGCCTCGGTCAGAACGTCGGCGGCGCGCCGCGTCTTGCGGCGCGGGCGCACGAGGCGGTCGCCGAGGATGTCCTGCTCGGCGATGACGGCAATTTCGGGCGTCTCGAAGCCCTGCTCGAGGCCGAGCACGGCAAGCGCGGTGACGCCGCCGGGAAGCGCGAGGGCCTCGGTGAAGCTCTCGACCTTCGCCTGATTCTTGAGCCCGTGGTCGGAAAGCAGCGTGACCAGGCGCTCGCGCGCGCCAGCGGTCCAGGCGGCGACGACGGTGCGGCGCCCCTCCTCGTTGAGGCGCTGGACATGGCGCGACACGGCATCGAACAGATTGGCATTCGGGTCGTTGCGCTCCGCGGCGAAATTGCGGCCGGCGCGCCCATGCCAGGAGCTGACGGCCTCGCTTTTGGCTTCCTCGAACGGCGTGAGGCGAACGAGGTGATGCGACGCAATTGCGCTCGCCCATGATTTTCCGTCGAGGAACATCTGCTCGGGCGGGACGGGCTTATAGGGCGGCGCGCCGAAACGCGCGGCCTCGAGCCCTTCCTTTCGCGCCTCGTAGTGCTCGGCGATCTGCTCGAAGCGGCTCTTCACCGTCTCCTCGGCCAGATGGTCGAAGCTTATGACCGCGCCCGGCACGTAGTCGAACAGCGTCTCCAGATGCTCGTGATAGAAGGGGAGCCAATGCTCCTGGCCGGGATGGCGCTGGCCGGCGCTCACGGCCTCGTAGAGCGGGTCGTCGCCCGTTGCGCCGCCGAACATCTCCACGTAGCGGGCGCGGAAGAGCGCGGTCGGCGCGTCGCCGAAGGCGATCTCGGAGACCGGCATCAGCACGAGCTTGCGCAGGGGCTTTGTCGTCCGCTGCGTGTCGGCATCGAAGGCCTTGATGCTCTCGATCGTGTCGCCGAAGAAATCGAGGCGGACCGGGCTCGAGCGGCCGGGCGGGAAGAGGTCGAGGATGCCGCCGCGCACCGCGTACTCGCCGGGCTCCATCACGGTGCCGGTGCGAACATAGCCCGCGAGGCGAAGCCGGTTCATGAGCCGGTTCATGTCGGCGCGCTGTCCCGGCGAAACGCTCTTGATGGCGCTCTTGATGAAGGCGCGCGGGGCGACGCGCTGGAGAGCTGCGTTCACGGTCGTGAGGACGATTGCCGGCTCGGCGCGCGTCCCGAGCGCAAGGCGCGAGAGCGCCGTGATGCGCTTGGCCACGATCTCCGCATTCGGGCTGACGCGATCGTAGGGGACGGTGTCCCAGGCGGGGAAGGGAACGATGCGCACTTTAGGAGCGAAAAAGCGCAGCTGCGCCTCGAGCGCATCGAGGCGGCGGTCGTCGCGTGCGATGTGCACGACGAGACCCGGCGCGGTCCCCGTGCCCGCTTCGGCCGCGAGCTGCGCGAGGACGAGCGCGTCCAGCCCTTCCGGAACGCCGGAGAAGGTCAGGTCGGACTTCTTTTCGATCTGCGCAGTCTTGGTGCTCATGCAGCCCTAGTTGTTTTCCGGCCGATCCTTCTCCCGGGCGAGGCCGTGAAACTCTCTCACGGTGGCGACCAGATCGGCAAAGCCCGGCTCGGCGCTCTCCTGTGGGGCGAGCAGCCACGCCTGGAGTTGAGGGTCGTTCACGGCAAGAAAGGTCTCAAAGTGCGTAAGCTCCGCCTCGCTCATCGCGGCAAGCCGTGCCTTGGCGTAGCCGCCGATCAAGATATCGAGCTCCTTCGTGCCCCTGTGCGATGAGCGCCAGGCCGCGCGGCGGCGGCGGGTTTCGAGATCATCGCCCATGCTGAAGAACCGTGCTGGAAAAGCGGGGCTCCGCGCTTGACGCTTGGGAGCGCGCCCGCTTTGCTCCGACCCAATGGGAAATGTGATATAGCGCCGGCGCCGCCCGCCGCATAGGGCGTGCGGACGCAGGCCATGCGCCGCGCGCTGGTGCCGGCACAATCTTAACCCGACTTCATTGCCCGATCGTAGCGCAGAGCATGCGGCCCAACGAGCTTTCACAGCTATTTGCCTCGGCGGAGGCGCTCAAAGGCATCGGGCCGCGCCTGGCGCAACTGGTGAAGAAGGCCGTGCGGCTGCCTCCCGGGGTGGCCGCTCCGCGCGTGCTCGATCTTCTCTGGCATCTGCCGACCGGCGTCATCGACCGGCGCGCGGAGCCGACGGTCGCGGCGGCGGTGCCGGGCACGATCGCGACGCTGAAAGTGCGCGTGATGAAGCACAGGGCGCCGCCGCGCGGCAATCGCAAGGCGCCCTACAAGGTCGCGACCGAGGACGAAACGGGCCGCCTCGACCTCGTGTTCTTTCATGCCGAGCGGTCGTTCATCGAGCGGCAGCTTCCGGTGGGGGAGATTCGTTACGTCTCGGGACGCGTCGAACGCTACGGCGACAAGCTGCAGATGCCGCACCCCGACTATATCGTCGCACCCGAGGCGCGAGATGAGCTGCCGCTTCTCGAGCCGGTCTATCCGCTGACCGCGGGGCTATCCGGCAAGGTGCTGATCAAGGCCGCGCGGCAAGCGCTGGAACGGCTCCCGGAGCTGCCCGAGTGGCAGGACGCGGCATGGCTCAAGGCGCGCGGCTGGCCGAGCCTGAAGGCGGCGCTCACGCGGCTGCACCGGCCGGAGGATGCCGGCGACGTCTCGCCCGGCGGCGCGCCATGGCAGCGGCTCGCCTACGACGAGCTCATCGCCAATCAGCTCGCGCTCGCGATCGTGCGCGACAACTACAAGGCGCAGCGCGGGCGCCCGGTCACGGGGGATGGGGCTATTCGCGGGCGTATCGCCGACGCGCTGCCGTTCAAGCTTACGGCCTCGCAGCGCGTCGCTTTGAAGGAGATCGCGGCCGACATGGCGGCGCCGCGGCGCATGCTGCGGCTGCTGCAGGGCGACGTCGGCTCGGGCAAGACGGTCGTCGCGCTCATGGCCATGGCGATCGCCGTCGAGGCGCGGGCGCAGGCGGCGCTGATGGCGCCGACGGAAGTGCTGGCGCGCCAGCATCTCGAGACGATAGAGCCGCTCGCGGCGAAGGCCGGCCTGCGCATCGCGCTCCTCACGGGGCGCGAGAAGGGAAAGCCGCGCGAGGAAATCCTCGCCCGGCTCGCAGCGGGCCACATCGACATCCTGATCGGGACGCATGCGCTCTTCCAGGCGGACGTGCATTTCCGCGATCTCGCCTTCGCCGTCATCGACGAGCAGCACCGCTTCGGCGTGCATCAGCGCCTCGCCTTGCAGACGAAGAGCGGCGACGGCGGCGCCAACATGCTGGTCATGACGGCGACGCCCATCCCGCGCACGCTGCTCATGACGCACTACGGCGATCTCGACGTCTCGAAGCTCACCGAGAAGCCCGCGGGGCGCAAACCCGTGGTGACGACGACAACGGCAATCGACCGCATCGAGGACGTGGTGGACGGGTTGCGCAGAGCCGTGGCTCAAGGCGCGCAGATCTACTGGGTCTGTCCGCTGATCGAGAGCTCGGAGGTGTCCGAGCTTGCGGCGGCGGAGGAACGTCACGCGCACTTGAAACAGATCTTCGGCGACAGCGTCGGGCTGCTGCACGGGGCCATGAGCGGGCCGGCGAAGGACGCGACGATGGAGGCATTCGCCAGCGGCGCCATGAAGATCCTGGTGGCGACAACCGTGATCGAGGTCGGCGTCAACGTGCCCAATGCCACGATCATGGTGATCGAGCATGCGGAGCGTTTCGGGCTTGCGCAGCTGCACCAGCTGCGCGGGCGCGTGGGGCGCAGCGACCGGCAGTCCTACTGCATCCTGCTCTACAAGGCCCCTCTGGGAGAGACGGCAGAAGCGCGCCTCAAGATGATGCGCGAGACGGAGGACGGCTTTCTTATCGCGGAGAAGGACCTCGAGCTGCGCGGCGGCGGCGAGGTGCTCGGCGCCCGGCAAAGCGGGGACGCCGAGTTCCGTGTCGCCGGCATTCCGAATTTCAAAGAGCTACTCGCGGCTGCGCACGATGATGCCCGCCTCGTCATCAACGCCGATCCAGACTTGAAGACGCCGCGCGGCGAGGCCTTGCGGCGGCTGCTCTATCTCTTCGAATGCGACGAGGCCGTGCGCCTCTTCCGCGCCGCCTGATCGCTCGCGGGCGCTGCCGGCGCGCACGGGCGGCTGGGTCGCGGCGCTGCCGTTCTCCTTGGTGGTGGAGGATGGGCTCTCGGGCGTCAGCTTCGCGGCTTCCACGCGCGCTTTCTCGGCGAGCTGGCGCAGGCGGGCCTGATAGTCGGGCACGACCATGCCCGCGGAAATAATGATCTTGGCCGCGTCCTCGGAGCTCATCTTGAGGAGGATCACGTCCTTGCGCGGCACGAAGCAGATGAACCCCGTCGGCGGCACAATGCCGGTCGGCATGAAGACGGTCAGCAGGTCGGACTCGCCGCCTGGCTTGGTGAGACTGATCTCGCCCTTGGTCTCGCCCGTCACGAACACCAGCGACCAAAGTCCCTTCGACGGGAACTCGATCAGCCCCACCTTCTGGAAGCCCTGCTGGGTGCCGGCGGTGGACACGACGGATTCGAAGATCTGCTTCAAGGCCCGATAGACGTTGCGCACGATCGGCATGCGATCGAGCATCATCTCGCCGAAGGAGATGAAGGAGCGGCCCAGGAGGTTGGCGGTCAGCGCGCCGATCAGCGTCAGCACCATGATGCCGAACAAGAGGCCGATGCCCGGCACCGGAAACGGCAGGTAGGTCTCGGGCAGATAGAAGGTCGGCACGAACGGCTTCAGCCAGGCGTCCGTGACGTTGATGAACCACCAGATGATGTAGATCGTGATGGTGACCGGGCCGACGATGATGAGGCCGGTCAGGAAGTAGTTGCGCAGGCGCGCGCCAAAGCGGTGCGGCACCGCGGCGTCATCCGTCGCAAGGCGCTGCAGGCCGGCCGAAAGGCCAATACCGTTATCTAGAGGACCGCCGTTCCGATCGACCGATCCTTTTTCAGGCGTCGACTCGTTCATGCGGCGGTATCGTGCGGCCGCGGGGCTGCCCCGTCAACTCCTTGCCATTGAGGCGCCGGCTTCCTACTGCGTCACGACTAGGCAATCGAAGCCCTGGGGCCGCAGGCTTTTGCACAGCTGGCCTGGCTCGGTGGCGTCGGCGTAGGGCCCGAGGCGCACGCGATAGAATGTGCCCATGCTGCCGAGCACGGCCTCCTCGATCTCGGGCTGCACGGCGGCGCCGACCCCTTGATGCTTCATCACGCTCGAGGCGAGCCGCTCTGCTTCGTCACGCGAGCGCACGGCGGCAACCTGCAGGCGATACTTGCCGGCGGGAGCGGAGGCGGTCACCGGCACCGGAGGGGCCGGAGCCGGAGGGGGCGCTTCTTCGGGCGCTGCCGCCACAACCGGAGGCGGCTCGACCGCAACAGGCGGCGGCGCGACGGCGACCGGAGGCGGAGCAACCGGCGGCGCCTTCGGCGTCTTGGCGACGATCACCGGGGGCGGCGCAACGGGTGCGGGCGGCGGCGCTGCCGCACTCTGCGTCGCCCAAGGCAGCGGCGCGTCGGTGGCGGGCCCTTTCGCGGGCTCGGCCGAGGCCACGATCGTCGCATCATGCCACTGCGGCGGTGAGGACGAGGTGGCCGTGGTCGGTGGTGTCGCCGTCGCGCTGGTGGCGACGGGTGACGACGGGCGTCGCGGGCGGCGTCGCCGACGGACCGGAGCTGAACATGTTGTCGAAGAAGCCGGTCACGGCCTTGTCGACGCCGGAAAATGGGTTCGAGCTTTGCGCGGCCGGGGCGCTTGCTTCGGGGACGGCACTCGGTGCTGCGGATGGGGGGTCTACGCTCGCGGTCTGCGTCAAGCCGGGCGCAGGGGCGACAGGCGTGGCGGGCGGCGTTCCCGTCGTCGCGAACGAGGACGAGACCTGAGCCGACAGCGGCTCGGTGTAGGACGCGACCGGCGCGGGTGGGGCGGGGGCGACAGCCGGCTGCTCAGCGACTGGCTGCTGCTGCGGCGCGGTCGTCTGCCAGGCAGGCGTCTCGGCGGCGGGCGCTGGAGCTGCCTCGGGCGCTACGGAAGGGGCCGCGGCCGGCGCGGGCGGTGCGGATTGCTCGGACGACGACCCCCACGGGAAGAGGTTGCCCCAGAATGAAGACTGGGGCGCGGTGGCGACCGTCGTATTGGCAGCCGGCTTGGCGGCGGGCGAGGCGGGAGCATCGAGCGGTGTGGCCCCGATCGGAGGCGCCGTCTCTCCGAGACCGGCCTCGCGGTAGGCCTGCTGGCGCTGCTCGATCGCCTGGGCCTTGTCGGCGTCGGAAAGGCCGCCCTTGAGCCAGACGGCGGTCGTCAGATCAGAGATGGCCTGGGCGGGCTTCTCCTGCTTGCGGTAGGCCGCGCCGCGATAATAGAGCGCCTTGGCCATCTGCGGGGCGGGCAAGCCGCCGTTGGCAAGGGCCGCCGACAAGGACTGGATCGCCTCCGCCATCTTGCCGGCTTCGAAGGCCTTGACGCCGGCGGCATACGACCGCTCGGCCACGGCGGGGTCCTTCTTCTTGGCGGCGGGGGCGGCACCTTCAGTATCCTGAGCGTCTGGATTTCCCTGCGCCTGCGGGCCGTTAGCGGCCTTCTGCGCCGCGGGGGCAGCGGCCTTCTGAGCCGCCGCGGCGGCGAGCGGCGACCCGGCAGCGACCGCCGAGAGCGCCAACCAAGCAAGTGTCTGGTTCGCGATACCCATCCGGATCAATCCTGCTTTTCCCCCAAGGACGCCGCACTGGGCAGATTCGGAGCCTATTTCAAGCAGGGCGTCGAGGCAATTCCGGGGCAAAGCTCAGTATTCGCTTTTCCCCTCATTCCACGGTCACGGACTTGGCGAGATTGCGGGGCTGGTCGACGTCGGTCCCCATGAAGACGGCCGTGTGGTAGGCGATGAGCTGGACCGGCACGGCGTTGATGATCGGATTGGTGAAGGCATGCGCCTTCGGCGTCTTGATGTGGGTCGCGATCTTGCAGCCGGCACGCTCGGCATCGGCGCTCGAGATGAGGATGATCTGCCCGCCGCGCGCCGCCACCTCCTGGATGTTGGAAATCGTCTTGTCGAGGAGATCATCGTCGGGTGCGACGACGATCACGGGGACGTTCTCGTCGATGAGGGCGATCGGCCCGTGCTTCAGCTCGCCCGCGGCATAGCCCTCGGCGTGGATGTAGGAGATCTCCTTGAGCTTGAGCGCGCCTTCGAGCGCGATCGGATAGTTGATGCCGCGGCCGAGATAGAGCACGTCGCGCGCCTTCGACAGCGACTGTGCCAGATGCTCGAACTGCTCCTCGTTGCGCAGCATGGTCGAGATGAGACGCGGGACCTCGGTCAGCGCCTTGACCAGCTCGCGCTCCTTCGCCTCAGAAATCGCGCCGCGCGCGCGGCCGACCGCGATGGCGAGGCAGGCGAGCACGGCGAGCTGACAGGTGAAGGCCTTGGTCGACGCGACGCCGATCTCGGGGCCGGCCAGCGTCGGCAGGACGGCGTCGGACTCGCGGGCGATCGTCGAGGTGCGGACGTTGACGATCGAGGCGATGCGCTGGCCATGGTCCTTGCAGTAGCGCAGCGTCGCCAGCGTATCGGCAGTCTCGCCCGACTGGGAGACGAAGAGGGCGAGGCCGCCCGTGACGAGCGGCGCCTCGCGATAGCGAAACTCGGAGGCGATATCGATCTCGACGGGGACGCGCGCATAGCGCTCGATCCAGTATTTGCCGACGAGGCCCGCGTAGTAGGCGGTGCCGCAGGCCGAGATCGTGATGCGCGAGATCTTGGCGAGGTCGAGCCCCAAGATCGGGAAACGCAACGCGGCCTGCGCCCATGTCGAGATAGTTGGCGAGCGTGTGGCTGATGACGTCGGGCTGCTCGTGGATCTCCTTGGCCATGAAGTGGCGATGATTGCCCTTGTCGACGAGGAGCGAGCTCGCCACCGATTTGATGTGAGGCCGCGTGACGCGGGCGCCGGTACGATCGAAGATCTCGAGGCCCGAGCGGCGCATCACCGCCCAATCGCCTTCCTCGAGATAGGTGATCTTGTCGGTGAAGGGGGCGAGCGCGATGGCGTCGCTGCCGAGGTACATCTCGCCCTTGCCGTGGCCGATGGCGAGCGGGCTGCCCTGGCGCGCGGCGATCATGAGATCGTCCTCGCCGGCGAAGATGATGCCCAGCGCAAACGCGCCCTGGAGCTTGTTCAGCGAGGCGCGCACGGCGTCGACCGGGCCTAGACCCTTCTTCATCTCGTCGGTGATGAGATGGACCACGGCCTCGGTGTCGGTGTCGGTCTCGAACTTGTGGCCGCGCGCCGTAAGCTCGGCCTTGAGCTCGCGGTAGTTCTCGATGATGCCGTTGTGGACGACCGAGACGTTGGCGCTCATGTGGGGGTGGGCGTTGCGCTCGGTCGGGCGGCCGTGGGTGGCCCAGCGCGTGTGGCCGATGCCGGTACGACCCTCGAGCGGCTCGCGCAGGAGACGGCTCTCGAGGTTTCTGAGCTTGCCCTCAGCGCGCCGGCGCGCGAGGTGGCCGTTCTCGACGGTCGCGATCCCAGCCGAATCGTAGCCGCGATATTCGAGACGGCGCAGCGCGTCGACGAGGTCGGTCGCGACCGCCTTCGAGCCAAGTATTCCGACGATCCCGCACATAAGCTCAATCCTTTGGTCGAGCGCCTCACATTGCGTACGGGAGAACGGCGCCAGAATTCAAATCACACCGTATGTCACTTCCTAACGGCTATGCTTAACCGGCCTTCGCCTTGCGCTTGGCCATCAGGGCGCGGAACTTGGCCGCCCACTGCGGCCGCTCCTCTTGCGCGCTTCTCTCGAGCGCCAAGGCGTCCGCCTCGACATCCCTGGTGATGACGCTGCCCGAGCCGATGTAGGCGCCGGCGCCGATCTTTACCGGGGCCACAAGGGCCGTGTTCGAGCCGATGAAGGCACCCGCGCCGATCTCCGTCTTGTGCTTCATGAAGCCGTCGTAGTTGCAGAAGATCGTACCGGCGCCGATGTTGGCGCGGGCGCCGACCTGCCCGTCGCCGATATAGGAAAGGTGGTTGGCCTTGGCACCCTCCTCCAGGCGGCTGTTCTTGATCTCGACGAAGTTCCCGACCTTGGCATCGGGCCCCACATCCGCGCCGGGGCGCAGACGTGCGAAGGGCCCGACCTCGCTTCCCGATCGAAGGCGGGCGCGCTCGAAATGACAGAAGGCGTGGATGATGACGCCGTCCTCCACGCTGACACCCGGTCCGAAGAAGACGTTGGGCTCGATCAGGACGTCGCGGCCGATCACGGTGTCCCAGGACAGCCAAACGGTCTCCGGTGCGATCAGGGTTGCGCCCTCGGCCATGATGCGCGCGCGGGCGCGCCGCTGCCAGATCTCCTCTGCCGCAGCGAGCTCGTCGCGGGCGTTGACGCCCAGGACCTCATCCTCCGAGCAGGTCACAGCGGCCGCTTTGCCGCCCCGCTTGCGGACGATCTCGACCGCGTCCGTCAGATAGAATTCGCGCTTGGCATTGTCGTTGCCGATCGACGCAAGAACGGCCTCGAGATCGGCGAGGCGGAATGCCATGACGCCCGAGTTGCAGAGGCTCGTCCGCAGCTCAGCCTCGCTCGCGTCCTTGGCCTCGCGAATGGCGACGAGCGCTCCGTCCGGTGCCAAGAGCAGGCGACCGTAGGCCGCCAGGGTTCTCAGCTTCGAAGCCGATGACGGCCATATCGGCTCCGCCATCCAGCGCGCCGAGAAGGCGGTCGAGTGTTTGGGTCTCAAGAAGGGGCGTGTCGGCGTAGAGGATCAGGACGTCGCCCTTGTGGCTCGCAATCGCCTTGCGTGCGGCAAGCACCGCATCGGCCGTGCCGCGCTGGCTCTCCTGCACGATAGATCTCAGCGGATGGCGCCGCGCTACGGGCCTCCGCCGAGACATCGTCCATGCCGGGCCCGACCACCACCGCGATTCGGTCGCTCTTGATGGCGGAGGCGAGCGCGAGAGCATGGCTCAGCATGGACCGCCCGGCAATCTTGTGCAGCACCTTGGGCATTTCCGAGCGCATGCGGGTGCCCTTGCCGGCGGCGAGCACGATGACAAGGAGCGGTCGGCGGTTCATTTAGCCCTTAGCCTCATCGCGAGTGTGTCCGTCCGGGCATGATTCAGCAGCAGATAAGCCAAGCCGAATGCGATCGCGCAAAATCCCTTACCGCTGTCTGCGGCGTTGCAGCAAGACCGTCCCGCAGGCCCTTGCCGGGCGGCTTTGATCCGTAGGCTGTCGTTCTATCCCCAGGTCGTCCACAGATGCAGAGCGGCCGCGTTGACCCATGGGAGGGACTCTGACACCAAGTTCGCAGAAGCGTTCGTGAGTCCGTGGCCGTGTCAATGGGTTCAGGGCCACCCGTCTGGCTAACTCCTTCCCGAATCAGCGCGTATTGGACACGAGACATGACGGATAAGCATAGCCTGCCGCAGTCGCAACGCCGCACTTTTACGCCCTATGTCATGATCTGGGCGCTGCTCGCAAGCCTGTCGCTCGCCTACCTCGTGATTCTCTTCGCCCAGCCTGGCTCGGTGGCGAAATTCATGGGCGGATCGCATGGCGTGCCGGATGAGGAAATGCGCGCCATCGCCGCGGCTGCGGCGGAGGTCCCCTTCCTGCGCGAAGGCATTCAGCAAGCGCGCTCGGACATCAACGAGCTCAAGGATGCGCTCGCCAGCCAGGCTGGCCGAGATCGTGAGCTCATAAACCGCATCGCAGCGCTCGAGTCGCGGCCGCAAGACGCGGCAAAAGCTCCGGAAGCCGCCCCAATGGGCACGTCTGCGGTGGCGCGTGCGCTGGCGGACAAGCGCGCCGAGCGTCAAGCGGCCAAGCCGTCAGGCCGACTGCCGCAAGCCGGCAAGGAGGAGCCGCGGGCCAATGCGTCGCTCACCGGCACGGACGACATCCCGGCTGCCGCAAGTCGGGCGACGCCCGCGGCTACCAAGACAGCAGCGAAGAAGCCCGCTCCGCGGCCCGCCGACGATGTCGCCGAGATCGGGCTTGAGACCGGAAGCGTGGAGGGCGGCGCGTCGGCTCCGGTAACGTTCGGGCCTCCGGTCGTCATTCCGGCCAAGACGTACGGACTTCAGATCGGGACGGGTGCCTCGGTAGAGGCGCTCAGGACGCAATGGAGCTCGCTCCAGATCACGCACAGCGACAGCCTCGGGCCGCTCCAGCCGCGCTACGTCTCGGGTGCGGATCCCGCGGCAGGTGCCTATGACCTCGTCGCAGGACCGGTTGCCACGGCCGGCGAAGCCAATCGCCTCTGCAAAGAGCTGACCCTCAAGGGTACGCCGTGCAAGGTCGGGGACTACGCGGGCAACGCGTTCTAGATTTGCGGGGGTGCGCTTCCTACGGGGGTAGAGACTGCGCGCAGCAAGCGGGCACCGGTGACGAGCCGGTGCCCGATTTCTTTATGCCGCCCTCAGCAGCGCTCAGAGACTGTCGGCGTTGAACGTGTCGCAGGACTGCATCTCGCCCGTCTGGAAGCCGCGCTTGAACCAGCGCACACGCTGGGCGGCCGAGCCGTGCGTGAAAGCGTCGGGGACGACGTAGCCCTGCTGGCGCTTCTGGATCATGTCGTCGCCGATCTGGCGTCGCCGCATTCAGGGCTTCTTCGATGTCGCCCGGCTCGAGGCGGTTCTTGACCTGATCGTTGAGGTTCGCCCATACGCCGGCGAGGCAATCCGCCTGCAGCTCCATCATGACCTGGAGCGCATTGGCATCGCGCTCGCTCGAGCGCTCCTTGAGCTCCTGCACCTTGTCGGCGATGCCGAGCTGCTTCTGGACGTGATGGCCGACCTCGTGGGCGATGACGTAGGCCTGGGCGAAGTCTCCCGGCGCGTTGAAGCGCCGTTTCAGCTCGTCATAGAAGGAAAGATCGACATAGACCTTCTCGTCGATCGGACAATAGAACGGCCCCATCGCCGACTGGCCGATGCCGCACGCGGTGCGCGTGCCGCCGGAGAAGAGGACGAGCTGGGGGTCCTGATAGCGTTTGCCAATGCCTTGGAAGACGCGCGTCCAAACGTCCTCGGTGTCGGCGAGGACCTTGGAGATGAATACCTTCATCTGGTCCTCGGCTTGAGGAACCTTCACACCGCCGCCGTTGCCGCCGGGGAGGCCCGGAATGTCGGGAGCGCGCTCGGCGGTGCGGCGCGGTGCGCCCTGATCCATCCTGGGCAATTGCGGGACCTGGAAGCCGCCGCCGCCGCCTTGCGGCCCAAGTAATACTTCGAGCGGATTAATGCCGAAAAGGAGCATGATGCCGCCGATGATCAGGAGCGTGGTCAGGCTCATGCCGCCGCGGCCGCCGATCGGGATCTGGATGCCGCGCCCCCGGCCCATCGGGAAGCCGAAGCCGCCGCCGTCCTCGCCGCGGCGGTCCTCGACGTTCTTGCTCTCGCGGTCCTCGTCTCCGTAGCGCATGGCGTTTCTCACTTCCCTTGCGCGGCCCGCTAACCTTTTGGTCCGGCCGCTGAACTTTGGCTTCATACTGCACGGCGCCCCGGAGCAGACAAGGCCCCGGTAGAGTGAAGATATAGGTTCCGCCGGAGAATTGAGTTATGCGGGTTCGCGCGCAGACCTTTCCGCGATCTGTCGCGAGGCCGGGCAAGGGCGCCGCGACGCTCGGCAGACTCTGGGCAGACGACGGAGCATGAGTGCGGCCGCCCGTCAGGCGAACAGGGCAAAAGTCCCGGCCCCCGTGCCTTCGTACCGCCGTCATCGCCTTGGCATATGGACTGCTCGATTATCAAAAAAGCCCTGGAGCCTACCAGGGAGGAATGGTCACTAGTTCAACGACGGGGGTTTGTCATGTTGCGTCCTCTTCCACCGTTCCGCGTCAGACCGCTGAGAAAGCCTTCCATCCGCAAATCGCCAGGCTCCGATCTCGTGCTCGAGTGTGCGGCGGAGATGCTGGTGTCGATCAGGGCGCTGCGGCGGCCGCTGAAACACCTGCGCCCGGCGTCCGAGTCGCGCCTCAAGGTGCTCGGCCGCAGTCTGCCTAGCCCGGCCTGACCAGAAGCCATCGAAGCACTCAAGCCCTTTATCGAGCGCCGTGCGGGCCGGGCAACCGGCTCCGTGCGGCGCGTTGGGCGTTTTGGAAAGCCCGTGATCTAGAGACCGGCCGACATGCCGCCGTCGACGGCGAGCTCGGCCCCCGTGACGAAGGCCGCCTCGTCGGAAGCCAGGAACAGCGCGGCGCGCGCAATATCCTCGGACGTGCCGAAGCGGCGCAGCGGCGTCTGGTCGATCAGCGCCTTGTTGATGGCCGGGTTCTTCAGGACGCGCTCGGTGAGCGCAGTCTCGATGAAGCCGGGAGCGAGCGCGTTGACGCGGATGTTGTAGGGCGCGTACTCGACGGCGAGCGCACGCGTCAGCGCCGAGACCGCGCCCTTGGTCGCCGAGTAGCCGGCGAGCTGGCGCAGGCCCCGGTGCCCCATGATGGACGAAACGTTGATGAGGGAGCCCGCGCCCGAAGCTTTCAAGAGCGGGAAGCCGTCGCGCGCGAGACGCACGACACCGTCGAGGTTCACCTCCCGGATCTTGACCCAGTCGGCGTCGGAGAGATGGCGGAAGTCGGCGCGCACGTTGAGGCCGGCGTTGTTGACGAGGACGTCGATCTTGCCGTGCGCGAGCTCGATGGCGCGGAACAACGCCGTCACATCCTGGCCGCGCGAGACGTCGACGGTCATGGCTGTCGCGCCGAGACCTGCTCCCTTCAGTGCGGCGGCCGCTGCGGCCGCGCTCTCGCCGTTGACGTCTGTCACGTAGACGTGCGCGCCCTCCGCCGCAAACAGCCGCGCCGTGGCGAGGCCGATGCCCGCGCCCGCGCCCGTCACCACGGCGATCTTGCCCTTCAGGCGATCCATCATCGTCCCTTCAATTTCCTTGTCATCCTGCCGCCTCGGCCGGCGCTATCCACCGCTCGCGCATCGTGACCAGCTCTTCGGCGGCGGTCGGGTGCAGCGCCATGGTGGCGTCGAAGTCGGCCTTGGTCGCGCCCATGCGCATGGCGATGGCGGCCATCTGCACGATCTCGGCCGCGTCTTCGCCCAGGATGTGGCAGCCCACGACGCGATCGGTCGCGGCCTCGACCACGAGCTTCATCAGCATGCGCTCGTCGCGACCGGAAAGGGTGTTCCGCAGGGGACGGAAGCGGGCTTTGTAGATGTCGATGTTGTTGAAGCGCGCCAATGCGTCTTGCTCGGAGAGGCCTACGGTCCCGATCTCCGGCGTCGAGAAAACCGCCGTCGGAACCAGGTCAAGATCGACCTTCGAGGGTTTGCCCCCGAACATCGTGTCGGCGAAAGCGTGCCCTTCGCGTATCGCGACGGGCGTGAGATTGAGGCGGTCGGTCACGTCGCCGACGGCGTAGATGCCAGGCACGCTCGATTGCGAATGGGCATCGACGACGATCTCGCCTTGCGGTCCGGTCTTCACGCCTGCCTTCTCGAGCCCGAGCCCCGCGGTATTCGGCGAGCGACCGATGGCGAACATTATTTGATCCGCATCGAGCTCCGTACCGCTCTTGCAGACGCCTTTCAGTCCCTGCGCTGTCTTGTCGATACGCGTGAAGACGTCCTTCATAACGAGGCGGATGCCGCGTTTGGCGAGCGCTTCCATCAGACCGTCGCGCAGGTCCTCGTCGAAACCGCGCAAGATCTTCTCGCCGCGGTAGATCAGGGTCGTTTCGGCACCCAGCCCCGCAAAGATGCACGCGAACTCGACCGCGATATAGCCTCCGCCCGCAACGACGATGCGCTTTGGGAGCTCGGCGAGATGGAACGCTTCGTTCGAGGTGATGACGTGCTCGCGCCCCGGCAGGTTCGGGTCGATGTTCGGTGCGCCGCCGGTCGCAATCAGGATGACGCGCGCGGTGATGTGCGTGCCGTCGGCCAATGTCACGGCATTGCGGCCGTCGAGCACGGCGCGGGATTTATAAATCCTCACGTTCCTTGCGCTGAGATTGGTCTCATAGAGGCCTTCGAGACGCGTGATCTCGCGGTCCTTGGCGCGGATGAGCGACGGCCAATCAAAGGCTGGCTCGCCCACGGTCCAGCCGAAGCCCGCGGCATCCTCGAAGTCGTCGCGGAAGCGGCTCGCGTAGACGAGGAGCTTCTTGGGCACGCAACCGCGGATGACGCAGGTGCCGCCGAGACGATACTCCTCGGCGAGCGCGACGCGAGCGCCGTAGCCGGCCGCGATGCGCGCGGCGCGCACACCGCCCGACCCTCCGCCGATCACGAAGAGATCGTAGTCGTAAGCCGTCATGCGAAATCCGCCGGCCTGTCGTCGTCCGGCTCCAGCACGATCACGCCATCGGGGCCGGCTATGACGGCGGCATCGGCGATGCCGAGGAAAAGGCCGTTCTCGACCACGCCGGGAATGAATTTCAAGGCTTCGTCGAGCGACTCGGGATCGTCGATGCGCCCGAACGCGCAATCAAAGATGTAGTTGCCGCCGTCGGTGACGAAGGGCTGTCTGTCGAAGCCCAACCTCAGCCTGATATCGCCGCGGCAGCCGGCATCGGCCGCCAGCATCTCGATCATGTTGCGCGTGGCCGTGAGACCGAAGCGCACCACCTCGACGGGCAGCGGAAAGGCGCCCAGCGCCTCGACGCGCTTCGAAGCATCGGCGATGACGACCATGCGCTCGGAGGCCGTGGCGACGATCTTCTCGCGCAGGAGCGCGCCGCCGCCGCCCTTGATCAGGCGCAGGTCTCCGTCGAGCTCGTCGGCACCATCGACGGTGAGATCAAGAAACGGGACCTCGTCGAGCGTCGCAATCGTTATGCCCGCAGCATGTGCCTGCATGCGGGTGGCCTCGGACGTCGGCACGCAGACAAGCTCGAGGCCCTGCTTCACCTTCGCCGCAAGAGCCTCGATGAATTTCGCAGCGGTGGATCCCGTGCCGAGGCCAAGCCGCATCTTCGGCTCGACAAAGCTCAGGGCCCGCTCGGCCGCCATGCGCTTCCAGTCATCCGCGCTCATTCACAGCCCGCCCATCCTGCAGCCCCAAGGCCGCCCTTGCTCACGCCTTGCGCCTTGATCAGCGATGAGAGCTTTCCGTCCATGGGGCTTTCCTAGGCTCCCGGGGGCTTGCTTTCAAGCCGCCCGCGATCAATTGCATGACACGGCCGCGGGGCAAGATTAACGTCTCGTGACAGCTATTCAGAGGCCTCATGCGCGAACTCACTCTCGTCTTCGATCTCGACGGCACGCTCGTCGACACCGCACCCGACCTGATTGCCGCGACCAACCATGCGCTTTCCGACCTCGACCTCGGACCCGTCGCCGGCAGCGTGATCCGGCCGCACATCGGGCGCGGGGCCCGGCACATGATCGTCGAGGGGCTCAGGCATTCCGGCACGACGCTTTCTGATGCCGAGGTCGAACGGCTCTTGGCGCGCTTTCTCGACTACTACGAGGCAAACATCGCGGTCGAAAGCCGGCCGTTCGCGGGCGCAGTCGGCGCGCTCGTGAAATTCCGCGATGCGGGCGTGCGTCTCACGGTGTGCACGAACAAGCGCGAGAACCTCTCGCGGGCACTGCTCAAGACACTCGAAATCGATCATTTCTTTGCCGCGCTTGCGGGCCGCGACACGTTTCCCGTCTCGAAGCCCGACCCCGGCCACCTGACAGGCGTCGTTCGCCTCGCGGGCGGCGACCCCGAGCGTGCCATCATGATCGGCGACACGACGGTCGACGTCGCGACCGCCAAGGCGGCGCGCGTGCCCGTGGTCGCGTGCTCGTTTGGATATTGCGACGTGCCGTCGGCCTCGCTCGACGCCGATGCCGTCATCGACCATTTCGACGAACTCGAGGCTGCCGTGGCGCGCCTCGTTCCGAACCGGCTCGCGCTCGGATCGGCTTGAAACCAGGGCTGCGACGTGTGGGGCAATCGCGCGGCACCTGTCGTCGTAGAGCCACATTCTCTGCCGATTGAGTTGCACAGGTCGCGGGCAGCACGCCGCCTATGCACGGTCCTGATGCGGCGGACCGGAGGGGGCCCCGCGCCGGGAGCAATAAAGGATGAATGCAATGCTGAAACGTCTCATGGTTGCCGCGGCGCTCGCGGCCGGGCTAAGCGTCGGGGCGCAAGCGCAGGATGCGCCGAAGTCCTCGGATGACTGCTTCAAGAACGCCATCGATCTCGCCAAATCGGCCGAGGACAAGAAGCTCGGCGACGACAAGCTGGCCAAAGTCGAGGATCTGCTGACGAAGATGGAAGGTCAGTGCGAAGCGCAGAAATTCGCCGAAGCCGCCACGACCGCAAACGACATCAAGGCGGCAATCGGCAACTGAAGATTGACTCGTTTCGTGGAATCACACGCCCCTTGAGAGCGGCCCGATGGTCGCTCTCTTGTTATATCTAGGGCGCATACCTACTTCTAAGCCTCTGGTAAAATTCGCATTTCTAGTCACCGGCTTGGCCACGGTTTGACAGCGGCCATTACATCTCCCATGTTCCCGCGCCTTGAGCGGGTTCCTGGGAGGACCTTCTTGGGGCGATTTAGGCGGCCCCGGAGCCAGTGACGCCGGAACATTCACAGCCAGAAAGCTCGAGATGAACGTCGTCATCGTGGAATCGGCCGCCAAGGCCAAGACCATCAACAAGTACCTGGGCGGCGGCTACAAAGTCATCGCGTCCTTCGGTCACGTGCGCGACCTGCCGTCCAAGGACGGGTCGGTCGAGCCGGACAACGATTTCCAGATGCACTGGGATGTCGACGGCAAGTCCCAGAAGATCATGCGCGAGATCGCGGACGCGGTGCGTGGCGCCGACAAGCTCATTCTCGCCACCGACCCCGATCGCGAAGGCGAGGCCATCTCCTGGCACATTCTTGAAATCCTCAACCAGAAAAAGGCGCTCAAAAAGGACGTGAAGGTCGAGCGCGTCGCGTTCAACGCCGTGACAAAGGACGCGATCAAGGCCGCGCTCGCAGAGCCGCGCATGATCGACGGGCCGCTCGTCTCGGCCTACCTCGCGCGGCGCGCGCTCGACTATCTCGTCGGCTTCACGCTCTCGCCCGTGCTGTGGCGCAAGCTTCCCGGCGCGCGATCGGCGGGGCGCGTGCAGTCGGTGGCGCTGAGGCTCATCTGCGATCGCGAAGCGGAGATCGAGGCGTTCCGCAGCGAGGAATACTGGAGCATCGAGGCGGTTCTCGCGACAGCGAAGGGCGAGGAGTTTCCTGCGCGCCTTTACGCCGTCGCGGGCACGGCATTGAAGAAGCTCGACATCAAGGACGGAGCCTCCGCGCGGGCAATCACGGCGGCCATCGAAAAAGGCGAGTTCCGCGTGGCGCGCGTCGAGAAGAAGGCCGTGAAGCGCAATCCTTATGCGCCTTTCGCCACATCGACACTGCAGATGGACGCCTCGCGCAAGCTCGGGTTCTCTGCCAAGCAGACCATGCAGCTCGCCCAGCGCCTCTATGAAGGCGTCGATATCGGCGGCGAAACGGTCGGTCTCATCACGTACATGCGAACCGACGGCGTGACAATCGTGCCCGAGGCGGTGAACGCCATTCGCGGCATGATCGCGCGCGAGTACTCGCAGAAGTACGTCGCGCCCTTTATCCGCGAGTACAAGACGAAGGCAAAGAACGCCCAGGAGGCGCACGAGGCCATCCGGCCGACCGAAGTCACGCGGCGGCCCGCCGACGTGGCGCGCCATCTCGATCGCGATCAGGCGCGCCTCTACGAGCTAATCTGGAAGCGCGCGGTGGCGAGCCAGATGGCGTCGGCCGAGGTCGAGCAGACGACCGCCGACATCGAGGTCAAGGGGCGCGACGGAAAGGCCTATACGCTGCGTGCAACGGGCTCCGTCATACAATTCGACGGCTTCCTCAAAGTCTACGAGGAGGGCCGCGACGACCGCGTGCGCCTCGTCGAGAAGGGCAAAGAGGATCACGCCGAGGACGACGACGAGAACCGCAGGCTTCCGGCGCTCAACGAGGGCGACCGCGTCACGGACAAGAGCATCGAGGCCGAGCAGCACTTCACGCAGCCGCCGCCGCGGTTCTCCGAGGCGACGCTCGTCAAGCGCATGGAGGAGCTCGGCATCGGCCGGCCGTCGACGTACGCCTCGACGCTCGCCGTGCTGCAGGAGCGCGATTACGTCAAAACCGACAAGAAGCGTCTTGTTCCCGAGGACAAAGGGCGCCTCGTCATCGCCTTCCTCGAAAGCTTCTTCAAGCGCTACGTGGAATACGATTTCACGGCCGACCTCGAGGAGAAGCTCGACCTCATCTCGGACGCCAAGCTCGAGTGGAAGGACGTCTTGCGCGATTTCTGGCGGGATTTCACGGCGGCCGTTGAAGGCATCAAGGATCTGCGCGTCGGCGAGGTGCTCGAAGCCTTGAACGAGATGCTCGGGCCGCACGTGTTCCCCGACAAGGGCGACGGCTCGGATCCGAGGCTCTGCCCCAAGTGCGGCGTGGGCCGTCTATCGCTCAAGATCTCGGGCAAGTACGGCGCCTTCATCGGCTGCGGCAACTATCCGGACTGCAATTTCACGCGCCAGCTCAACGATCAGAGTGGCGGCAACGGCGGCGAAAGGGAGCTCGGCTTCGATCCCGAGACCGGGCTCGCGGTGATGCTGAAATCGGGCCGCTTCGGGCCTTATCTCCAGCTCGGCGAAGCCAACGGCGACGAGAAGCCCAAGCGCTCCTCGATCCCCAAGGGCATCGACGCGGCGACCATCGACCTCGACAAGGCGCTGCAGCTTCTGTCGTTGCCGCGCGAAGTGGGAATCGACCCCGAGACCGGGACGCCGATCACGGCGGGCCTCGGGCGTTTCGGGCCGTTCGTGCAGCACAACGGCACCTACGCCAATGTCGAGAGCATCGAGGACGTGTTCACGATCGGCGTCAACCGCGCGGTGACGCTCCTCGCCGAGAAGCGGGCGGGCAAGGGCGGCCGCTTCGGGCGCGCGCGGCAGAAGACAGTTCTCAAGGATCTCGGCGAGCATCCGGTCGAGGGCGGCAAGATCGAGGTGCTCGACGGCAAATACGGGCCCTACGTGAGCCACAACAAGGTCAACGCGACGGTGCCGAAGGGTACCGATCCGGCGACGCTCACCGTCGACGATGCGGTGCGACTGCTTGCCGAGCGGATCGCCAAAGGCGGCGGCAAGGTGTCCAGGAAATCCGGCAAGGCGAAAGCCGCAAAAGCAACGAACGGCGCGGATGACGCGGAGGCTGAGAAGCCCGCTGCAAAAGCAAAGCCGGCAAAGAAGGCCCCCGCCAAAAAGGCGGCGAAGCCCAAGAAAAGCGCGGCAAAGGCCGAAGCCGAGAGCTGAGGCGAGCGCTTTCCCGTGGTCCGAAAAGCCAAGCAATCCGGTCCCGCTGCAAAAGATGGGCTGCCCACGCGCGAAGAAATACTCTCCTTCATCCGCTCCGCTCCTGCGAAAGCGGGAAAGCGCGAGATCGCGCGCGCGTTCGGCATCAAGGGCGGGGCGCGCATCGCGCTCGAAACGGCTGCTCGCGGATATGGCCCGGGACGGCACGCTCGCCGGCAACCGCAAGGACTTGAGCGAGAAAGGCCACCTGCCCGCCGTGACCGTGCTCGAAATTACGGGACGCGATGCGGACGGCGATCTCATCGCCAAGCCGGTGACGTGGGACAGCGATGACGGCGAGCGTCCGACCGTGCTCGTGCTCACGCATCTGAGACGCGCGGCCGAGGACGTAGCAAAGATGGGCGTCGGCGACCGCGTGCTGGCGCGCATCAGCCGGCTCGAGGAGCCCGATGTCGAAGGCGCAAGCTACGAAGCCGAGCCGATCAAGGTTCTGCCGCGCGACAAGCGCCGCCTCCTCGGCATCTTTCGCAAAAGCGCTCGCGGCGGGACGATCGAACCCATCGACCGGCGCGAGCTGCGCTCGTGGCGGATCGAGAAGGGCGACGAAGGAGACGCCAAGGACGGCGATCTGGTGCGATTCGATCTCGCCACCCGAGGCCGCCACGCCGTTGCGCAGGCACGCGTTCTCGAAGCGCTCGGCAACCCGCAGGACGAGCGCAAGATCAGCCTGATCGCCGTGCACGCGCACGGCATACCGGATGATTTCCCGGCGAGCGTGCTTGCCGAAGCCGAAACGCTCGAGCCGCCTTCGACTGCCGGGACGAACCGATCTTCGCAACACGCCGCTCGTCACCATCGATCCCATCGACGCGCGCGATCACGACGACGCCGTCTACGCGGAAGCCGGACACGGATCCGCGCAACAAAGGCGGGCATATCGTCATCGTCGCCATCGCCGACGTCGCCCACTACGTGCGGGCCGGGACGCGACTCGACAAGGAAGCGCTGTTGCGCGCGAACTCGGTCTATTTTCCCGACCGCGTCGTGCCGATGCTGCCGGAGAAGATCTCGAACGATCTCTGCTCGCTGCGCGAAGGCGAGGACCGGCCCTGCCTCGCGGTGCGCATGATCTTCGATCAGCGGGGCCACAAGCGCAGCCATACGTTCCTGCGCGCCATGATGCGCTCGGCCGCCAAGCTCAGCTACCAGGAGGCGCAGGCGGCCATCGACGGGCGCCCGAGCGACAAAGCCAAGCCGCTCATGGAGCGCGCGCTCAAACCGCTGTGGGCCGCTTACGACTGTCTCTCGCCGCGCCCGCGATGCACGCGGACCGCTCGACCTCGATCTGCCCGAGCGCAAGATCCTCCTCGACGAGGAGGGCCGCGTCGCCCGCATCGTCATTCCGGAGCGCCTCACCGCGCATCGGCTCATCGAGGAGTTCATGATCCAGGCCAACGTGGCGGCAGCGGAGGCACTCGAAGCCAAGAAATCGCCCCTCGTCTATCGCGTCCACGATGAGCCCAGCGAGGAGAAGCTCAAGAACCTGCGCGACTTTCTCGACAGCCTCGACATGAAGCTCGCGCGCGAAGCGACGCTGAAGCCCGCCGCGTTCAACCGCATTCTCGAGCGGGCCAAGACGCTTCCCGTGCCCGATCTCGTCAACGAGGTCATCCTGCGCGCGCAGGCGCAGGCCGAGTACAATCCCGTCAACATCGGCCATTTCGGCTTGAACCTTGCCAAGTATGCGCACTTCACGTCGCCGATCCGCCGCTACGCCGATCTCATCGTGCACCGCGCGCTGATCCGCGCGCTGCGGCTCGGCACGGATGGGCTCGAGGAAGCCGAGATCGGACGTCTCACCGATATGGCCAAGTCCATCTCGGAAGCGGAGCGGCGCGCCATGGCGGCCGAGCGCGAGACCATCGACCGGCTTGTTGCGGCCCACCTTGCCGACCGGATCGGCGCGACCTTCGAAGCGCGCGTCGCCGGCGTTACGCGATCCGGCTTGTTCGTGCGCCTCAAGGACACGCGCGCCGACGGGTTCGTCCCGGTCTCCACGCTGACGCGCGATTTCTATCACCACGCCGAAGCAGTGCATGCGCTGGTCGGCAACCGGACCGGCGAGACGTTTCAGCTCGGCGACGAGGTGAGCGTGCGCCTCGTCGAGGCCGTGCCGACCGCCGGGGCCCTGCGCTTCGAGATGCTGTCACGTGGCAAAAGCGCACAACTTACGGCGATCAAAGGCGTCAGAGGCGCCAGCCGCGGCCCGAAGCGGCGCCGTCCGGCACGGTGAAGCTTGACAGCGCGACGTTTCACTCACTTGACGTAGCGGCGCGGAAGCAGGAGCACTAGTCCATGATCGAGCTAGATCCCACGCATCTTCCGTCCTCCGCCAGCGATGGCCCCCCTCGTCCCGTCATCCCTGCGATGTGGCGCGGCTTCCGCCAGCATTGTCCAGCGTGCGGCCAAGGCAAACTTTACAGGCAATATCTCAAGGTCGTCGATCGCTGCGAGGCGTGCGGCGAGGAAATGCATCATCATCGCGCCGACGATGCGCCGCCCTATTTCACGATGCTCATCGTTGGGCACATTGTCGTCGGCGGCATTCTCACAGTCGAGACGGCCTATGCGCCCGAGACCTGGATCCACTGGGTCATCTGGCTTCCCCTCTTGATCATCTTGAGCCTCTGGTTCCTGCCGCGCGTCAAAGGCGCGCTCGTCGGACTGCAGTGGGCACTCAGGATGCACGGCTTCGGCGGCCCGGAAGCGGTCGAGGGTGAGCCGGCAAAACCCGTCTGAGGCACAGCCGGACGAGGCGGATATGGGCCACGGCGACGCGAGCCCGAGCTCTGGACAGGGTGGCGGCCTCGCCGCCCTCCGGCCGCGCGACGCAGCCACGCTCGTCATCATCGATCAATCGACCGGCGAGCCTCGCATCCTGATGGGCCGGCGGCGGCCGGACCAGGTGTTCCTGCCCAACAAGTACGTCTTCCCCGGCGGCGCAGTCGAGAGAGCAGACCGGTTCGCGCCGTGCGCCGACGCGTTGAGACCTTCGGAGCAGGCGAAGCTCGTCATCGCCATGCGCGGCAATCCGAGCGCGGGTCGCGCGCGTGCACTTGCGCTAGCGGCAGCGCGCGAGACGTTCGAAGAAGCGGGTCTTCTGATCGGTGAACGACGTGCGGCGCCGCGGACGGAGGCTGCGAGCGCATGGGACAGGTTTCTCGCGCAAGGCGTCGTGCCGCGGATCGGCGCCATGACATATTTCGCCCGGGCGATTACGCCGCCCGGCCGGCCACGCCGCTATGACACGCGTTTTTTTTGCATCGAGGCATCGGCGATCGCACACCGCGTCGAGGCGCTCGACGGCGAGCTCTCCGAGCTCGACTGGTTCACATTCGATGACATCCGCGCGCTCGATCTGCCTGGAATTACGCGTGTTGTCGTCGAGGACCTCTGGGATCGGCTGAACGCGGGGCTGCCAGGCCCAGACGACGCACCGGTGCCGTTCTACTTTCAGCGCAACGGGGTGGCCGAGCGCGTGCTGATCGCCGCGGGCTCTCCCCCGACTTGACAGTCCGGCACCGCTCGCTATGGTGCCCCACTCTCAAATTTACCGATGAAGTTCTCAAGGTCGAACGGCGATGGCCAAACCCGTCACACAAAAAATCAAGCTGCTTTCAAGCGCCGGCACCGGTTTCTTCTACGTGACCAAGAAGAACCCTCGCACGTCGACCGAAAAGCTCGTGTTCAAGCGCTATGATCCCGTCGTGCGCAAACACGTGGAGTTCAAGGAAACCAAAATTAAATAACGCGGTTTCTCGCGCCGCACGGGAGCCATCAATTCCGCTCCCGGGGTGATTTCACGCAATTCAAGCGTGCCCAACGTCGAGAACTAGTACAGCGTATGTGGGGAATGAATGATGCCGGTCAGTGTCGCAAGACACTTGACCAGGGTCCGTAACCGCTCGGCAGCGGGGTAAGCATTCCGAGAGAGCCACGGACCCTGGCCTGGTGACCAGATGGTCGTCAAAGAGGGCGTTGACTTTCCACCTGGTGTCGTAGCCGGTCTAGTACAGCATTAAATGAGGAGGTGTCTCCAGCCGTTTTGGACCCTGCTACGAATTTCCCGCTCCATCAGGAGATGCGGCGGACCCAATGGGTCGCGGGAACCCGTCGTCCCGCAGGAGTCGGTCTATGGCCCAGCAGGGCACGACCTAAGCCGGCGGGCTTTCCTTATTAAACAAGACCCTCCACAATGTTTCGTCAATCTGGCAGATGAGCCACTCTATTGCAAGTTGACGCTTGACCAAATGCGACAGCGGTAAACGGAGGATCGCAGGTCATTCTGCCATCAGCGACCCCAGCTCAGCCCTGATGCAGTCCGAGTTCGCCATTGTAGCTTGGTGGGCCTAAATCAGCCTCAGCGCCCCGCCTGAACGCTAGGCGGCATCCACCGCGACCTGATTGCGTCCCCGGCGTTTGGCCGCGTAGAGGGCCTCGTCGGCCCGCTTGAACATCGACTCGGGTGTGTCATTTTCGCCTTGCAGTGTTGCAAGCCCAACACTCGCAGTTACCTCGATTTTTTGGCCCTGGCTCAGCTCGAACGGCTGTGCCGCAACGCAGTCGCGAATGCGCTCTCCGATCTGAAAGGCATGATTGCTATCGGTATCCGGCATGATGATCAGGAACTCCTCGCCACCGAGCCGGCAGGCCAAATCGATGCCGCGCGTGCAGCCCTGAAAGCGCTGCGAGAATTCCTTGAGCACAGCGTCGCCGGCATCGTGACCGTAGGTATCGTTGACGCTCTTGAAGTGGTCGATATCGGCAACGAGGATCGACAGCGGCGCACCGGTGCGAAGCGATTCAGCGAGCATTGTCCGCAGATGACGCTCCATATAGCGCCGATTGTAGAGGCCCGTGAGTGAATCGGTGATCGAGAGCTCGACGCTCTCGCGCAGTCGGTTGCGGAGATAGTCCGAATAGCGCTTGCGCTTGATCTGCGTCTTGACCCTGGCGAGCAGCTCGTGGCGGTCGACCGGGCTCATGACGTAGTCGTTGACGCCCATATCGAGGCCGCGCAACAGGCGCGCCTCGTTGCCCGCCTCGACAACGATGATGATCGGCATGTGCCGCGTGCGATCGAGCGAGCGCACCTGCGAGCACAGGCGCAGGCCGTCGGCACCCTCGAGGTTGGTCGAGACGATGACGAGATCGAACGGCTGCTCCGCAAGCATGAGCAGCGCCGCCTGCGGATCGCGCTCGAGCACGGCGACATGGACTTTCGCCAAGGCGCTCATGATGCGCGGCGCGGAGCGGGGATGATCATCGACGACGAGAATGCGCCCCGGGCCCGCCGAAAGCGCCCGCTCGAGCGCCTCCTCGTCGGTGAGCCCCAATTGGCGGCTCGTCGAGGCGCGCATCAGCATCTCATCGTTGAGAACCTTGAGGCGGGCGAGGCTCTTGACGCGCGTGACGAGCGCGATGTCGTCGACGGGCTTGGTCAGGAAATCGTCGGCCCCGCACTCGAGCCCATGCAGCTTGTCGGATGGCTGGTCGAGCGCGGTCACCATAACGACAGGGATGTGGTGGGTCCGAGGACTCGCCTTGAGGCGGCGGCAGACCTCGAAGCCGTCCATGGCCGGCATCATGACGTCGAGAAGTACGACGTCCACGCGCTCGCGGGCGCAGATGTCGAGAGCCTCCTCGCCGCGTGACGCGGTCAGCACGTCGAAATACTCGGCTTCGAGCCGCGCCTGGAGAAGCCTCACATTGGCGGCGATATCATCGACGACGAGTACTCTGGCAGTCATCTCGCAACTCTCAGACGCACGACTACTTGGTCTCAGGCTTCCCCGGCAAAACGGCGCACCGTGTCGAGGAACGTGGCAACCGATATCGGCTTCGACACATACGCCTCGCAGCCGCCGGAGCGGATACGCTCCTCGTCACCCTTCATGGCGAAGGCCGTGACCGCGACGACGGGAATGGAGCGCAGCTCATCGTCCTCCTTCAGCCACTTCGTCACCTCGAGGCCGGAGACCTCGGGGAGCTGGATATCCATCAGAATGAGGTGCGGGCGATGCTGGCGCGCCAGAGCCAGCGCATCGAGGCCGTTGCGGGTCTGGATCGTCCTGTAGCCGTGGGCGTCGAGCAAATCATGAAACAACTTCATATTGAGCTCGTTGTCCTCCACGATCAGGACAGACTTCGTCTCAGGCTGCACGCCTTGCGTGTCGCCCTCGACGGCCATCCTCGTCTCCTGGTAGGTCATCGCTGAAGGTCCGCACGTTGCCCTGCTTCTGTGTGCACCAATTCTGCGGGCCCTTGGAGCGCAGTTTGCACAGCAAGCCTTAACCAACTGTTTAAGAACTCAGGCGACTGAGTCGTCGCAAGCAAGGAGGTTTATGAGACGCGACAAAAGCACATCCAATGCTGCGGAAGATCTCGAGCAGGCGCAAAGCATTGCTTTGACAGCGCTCGCGTTTCTCGCCGAGGACGCGTCGCGTCTTAGCCGATTCTTAGCGCTCACGGGGATCGGTCCCGAGGAGCTGCGCGCCGGCGCCGATGCCCCGCAGACGCTCGCGGCCGTGCTCGATCATGTGATGGGCGACGAATCCCTCCTGCTCGTCTTCTCGGCGAGCAAGGCCGTGCCGGCGGAGGCCGTCGCACCTGCCCGCGCGCTCCTCGCCAAGGCGGCAGGCGCGTGACGGGCGCGAGCGAAATGCCAGGCCGGACGTGCGGCGCGCATCGGCATCGATCTCGGCGGCACCAAGATCGAGGGGCTTCTCCTGGGCGCGGACGGGCTCGAGCGCAGGCGCCATCGCATCGCCGCTCCGCGCGGCGACTACGCCGCGACGATTGCCGCGATCCGCGATCTGGTCGGATTGCTCGAGGCGGATGCCGGAGGGCCGGTGACCGTCGGCGTCGGCATGCCGGGCTCGATTTCGCCGGCGACAGGGCTCGTCCAGAACTCGAACTCGACATGGCTCAACGGGCGGCGTCTCGATGCCGATCTTTCGGCGGCGCTCGGACGGCCGTTGCGCTTTGCGAATGATGCCAACTGTTTCGCCCTCTCGGAGGCCGTCGACGGCGCGGGGGCCGGCGCCCATTGCGTCTTCGGCGTTATCCTCGGTACCGGCTGCGGCGGCGGCATCGTCATCGGCGGGCGCATCGTCAACGGGCCGCGCGGCATCGGCGGCGAATGGGGGCACAACCCGTTGCCGTGGGCCAGCGGCGACGAGCATCCGGGTCCGCTCTGCTGGTGCGGGCGGCGCGGCTGCATGGAGATGTGGGCGTCGGGAACGGGGCTGCAGCAGGATCACGAGCGCGTCACGGGCGAGGCTCTGACCGCGGTGGAGATCGCGGCCCGGGCGGCCGCAGGCGACCCGGCGTCAAAGGCCTCGCTCGACCGTCACGCCTCGCGCGTGGCGCGCGGCCTCGCCCATATCGTCAACATCATCGATCCCGACGTCATCGTTCTCGGCGGAGGCCTGTCGCAGCTCGACCATCTCTATCGCGTCCTGCCGGACCTCATGGTGCCCCACATCTTTGCCGACCGGGCGACGGCCGACGTGCGGCGGCCGAAGTGGGGCGACGCGTCGGGCGCACGCGGCGCGGCGTGGCTGTGGAACGAGGTCGATTGATTGTGCCCGCCCGCGTGCTCGCTGCGGGAGGCCGCAATACTAAGGCTTGTCAGGCGGGCACTTTCCCGCCTCGAGATACGAGAGCTCCTTGAGATCGCCTTTGATGGCGAACTCGCCGTGATCGATGCGCAGACTGCTCGTCACGCCGTTCTCGTGGAAACGGTACGACATCTCATAAAGTGGAAGGCCGTCGCTGTGGCCCTGGACCGGCTTGAAGTAGCCGATGGAAACCGGCCATGACGGCACGCGTTCGAGCTTGTCGCCGTCCTTCAAGCCCGTCAGCGTCGTCTTGGCGCCGGGCATGACCTGGCGGCCGATCGCGGTCGTCGTGGCGTAATACTTGTCGCCGCCCTCAGAGCCGTCATAGAGGTCGGCCGAGAGCGTCCGCTTGCCCTCACGTGCGGCCAAGATGAGCGCCATCGAGTGCTGGATCGGAAAATAGACGTCGGTCACGATGTCGTGGGTGCGCTTGGCGGGCCTCGCGAGCGTCACCTTCACCTGTCCGCTCGTGGCGGACCGTTCGGCGATCCCCTGCGTCTGATCGATCTGCTGGTCGTTCTGGTATGTCGAGGAAGAGAAGCGCAGCCGGTGCGCCGGCACGGACTCCCAGCTCGACGTGCGCAAGTCCGTCGTCTGAGGCTCGCCCTCCTGGCTCACCGTCTGGGTGACGTAGCGCATGGTCTGCGCATAGCCCTCGCAGGCGCTCCCCGTGAGCTCATAGACGATACGGCCCGTCACCTCGGAGACGCCGGAGCCCAGCCGCGTGCCGTCGAGCGTCAGATCGTAGACGGCGCGGTGCGGCGCGAATACGACCTCGGACCTCGCAGGTCCGCTCACGGCCTCCCCGGCCGGTGAAAGCCCGATCAATGCGAGCGACAAGAGTGCTGCCGCTCCGGCGACTTTGCGCATTGCGTTCGTTCCTTGGTGCCTCGTATCTGTCGGCCGGTTCGGCGGGCCGCCGTCGGCGGCCAGACGTTCCGGCGAATAGCTATAAACAAAAGTCTAGGCCGGTATAGGGCCGTTGCAAAGTGCGCCGCCGCGGCCCAAAAGGGAGCGGCTTTCGGGCCCGGATTCCGGCGTCGTGAGGAGGAATTGACCATGAGCGGCGAAATTGAGGCACGCCTCGCGAAGCTGGGACTGACCCTCCCGCCGGCGCCCAACCCTGTCGCCAACTACGTTCCCACCCTCATTTCAGGCGATCTTCTTTTCATCTCCGGGCAGATCTCAAAGGCGGGCGACGGCACGGTCGTGACGGGCTGCCTCGGCGGCGGCCTGACGGTCGAGGCAGGCGCGACCGCTGCTCGCCTCTGTGCGCTGAACATCCTCGCACAGGCGAAGGCCGCGCTGGGCAGCCTCGAGCGTATCGCGCAGGTCGTAAGGCTCACGGGCTTCGTCAATGCGACACCGGACTTTGCCGACCATCCGAAGGTCGTCAACGGCGCGTCCGATCTCATGGTCGAGGTGCTCGGCGACAAAGGCCGCCACACGCGGGCCGCGGTCGGGGTTGCGAGCCTGCCCTTGGGGTCGGCCGTCGAGGTGGATGCCATCCTGCGTGTGGTGCAGGCCTAGACGATGCTCGACAGAGGCGCCTTCCTGCGTCCCTTCGCGCACCGGGGCCTGCACGACGCGAGCCGCGGCGTGATCGAGAACACTTGGCCGGCGTTCGAGGCGGCGATCGCCAAGGGCTACGGCATCGAGTGCGACTTGAGGCCGGCGGCGGGCGGGTTGCCGCTCGTATTCCACGACGCGACGCTCGAGCGGCTGGTCGATGGCAGCGGGCCCGTGGCGGCGCTTCAGGCGGGATGCGCGGCGAAGCTGCGCTTCAAGAATTCACAGGTCACCGGAATCCTGACCTTCGCCGCGCTGCTCGATCTCGTCGCGGGGCGCGTGCCGCTGCTCGTCGAGGTGAAGAGCGAATGGGCGCCGCCGGACCCGAATTTTCTTGGCGAGATCGCGAGCTTGGCTACGGCCTACAAGGGACCGGTGGCGCTGATGTCGTTCGACCCAGACGTGATGATCGCCCTGCGGCACCTCGCGCCGCACGTGCCGCGCGGGATCGTATCGTGCGCGTACCGGTACGAGGACCGCAAACGCTGGTGGGGTGACAAAATCGGCGCCGGGCGCGCTTGGCGACTTGCGAACCTGCTCGAGTCATTCCCTGCGCGCCCGAGCTTCATCGCCTATGACGTGCGGGCGCTACCGGTTTTAGCGACGCGCTATGTGCGCGGCAGCCTGGATCTGCCGATCTTAACATGGACGGTGCGCACGGCAGAGGACCGCCGCGTCGCGACCCGCTGGGCGGACGCCGCTATTTTTGAGGGGTATCTACCCTAGCAACCAAGGGAGAAGCCATGCCTGCAAGCAACCTCGACCAAGTGTTCGCGACTTCCACGCTAATTGCTCTTGAGGGAGACAAGGAAAGATCGGTCGAAGTTAGAATCTTTGCCCCAATGAACGAGCCCGACCTTGAACGATGCGTGTACCAGATATTGGTCGACGGGGTCGTAAAGCGCGAAAGCGCCGTCCCGGGAATTGATGGCATCCAGGCGTTGTTAGGAGCCCTTTGGAAAGTCGAAATTGAACTCAAGCACATGTCCCCGTTTAAGGAAATGACCTTCGACATCGACGAGCAGAGAGGCTTTGGTTTCATTCACTCCAAACGGGTCTGGGATTCCGTCTATAAATAGCTACCTATCGATTTCGCCGAAGACGATGTCGAGGGAGCCGAGAATGGCCGAGACGTCGGCCAGCATGTGGCCGCGGTTCATGACGTCCATCGCCTGCAGGTGCGGGAAGCCCGGCGCGCGGATCTTGCAGCGGTAGGGCTTGTTCGAGCCGTCGGCGACGAGATAGACGCCGAACTCGCCCTTGGGCGCCTCGACGGCGGCGTAGACCTCGCCGGCCGGCACGTGGAAGCCTTCGGTGTAGAGCTTGAAGTGGTTGATGAGGGCTTCCATGGAGCGCTTCATCTCGGCGCGCTTCGGCGGCACCACGCGCGGATTGTGGGCGCTGATCGGGCCTTTCCCCTCCTCCGAGCGCAGCTTCTCGCAGCAGCGCTTCATGATCTTCACGGCTTCGCGCATCTCGTGCATGCGGATCAGATAGCGGTCGTAGCAGTCGCCGTTCTTGCCGATCGGAATGTCGAAATCCATCTCGTCGTAGCACTCGTAGGGCTGCGCCTTGCGCAGGTCCCAGGCGGCGCCCGAGCCGCGCACCATGACGCCCGAGAAGCCCCAGGCGAAGGCGTCCTCGAGGCTCACGACGCCGATGTCGACGTTCCGCTGCTTGAAGATGCGGTTCTCGGTGAGCAGGCCCTCGATGTCGTCGAGCACCTTCACGAACGGATCGCACCAGGCGTAGATGTCGTCGATCAATTCGGGCGGGAGATCCTGGTGCACGCCGCCGATGCGGAAATATTTGGCGTGCATGCGCGAGCCGGAAGCGCGCTCGTAGAAGACCATCAGCTTCTCGCGCTCGTCGAAGCCCCACAGCGGCGGCGTCAGCGCGCCGACGTCCATGGCCTGCGTGGTGACGTTCAGACAGATGCGAGAGATGGCGGCCGATCTCGGAGTAGAGGACGCGGATCAGCTGGGCGCGCTTCGGGACCGTAAGCCCCAAGAGCTTCTCGGCGGCGAGGCAGAAGGCGTGCTCCTGGTTCATCGGCGCGACGTAGTCGAGGCGGTCGAAATAGCCGATGGCTTGCAGATACGTCTTGGCCTCGATCAGCTTCTCGGTGCCGCGGTGCAGGAGGCCGATGTGCGGGTCGACGCGCTCGACGAGCTCGCCGTCGAGCTCGAGCACGAGGCGCAGCACGCCGTGCGCCGCCGGGTGCTGCGGCCCGAAATTCAAGTTGAACGGGCGGATCTCTGTCTCGGCCATCGGATCAGCCCCTCATGAAATCTGCGCGACGCCGGCGCGCTTCGCCTTGGCGTTGACGGCTTGATTGAATTTCTCCCAGGGCACGATCATGCGCTCGTGGCGGCCCTTGCCGATCAGGTCGACGCCGTCGTTCGCCCGCACATCGAAGACGACGCGACGCTTGTCGACGGTCTTGCATTCGACATCGACCGTCACGGTTTGTCCAGGGAGGGTGGGCGCGATGTGCGAGACGTCGATGTGGATGCCGAGCGAGCCTTCGCCCGCGTCGAGATAGGGCTTCAGGAGCTCGAGGCACGCCCACTCCATGAGACCGACCATGAAGCCTGTGGCAAAAACGTGCGGCATGGCCTGGAAGTCCGCGGACTCCGGATAGAGGTGCGGCACGGTCTTGGTCTCGGGCACCACGTAGCGGAAACTGATCTTCGCGCCCGGCGCGAGCGTCGGCCTCATGGCTTCATGCCTTGGACGGGGGCGGCGCGCGCCGGGGCCGGCGCCGCCGAAGCCTTCTCGTCGCCCGGGAGCGGGTAGTGCGGGCCTTCCCATGGGCTCTCGAAATCGAAGGTGCGGAACTCCTGGACGAGCTTCACGGGCTCGTAGACGACGCGCTTGGCCTCGTCGTCGTAGCGCACCTCGACGTAGCCGGTGAGCGGGAAGTCCTTGCGCAACGGGTAGCCCTGGAAGCCATAGTCGGTGAGCAAGCGGCGCAGATCGGGGTGGCCCGAGAACAGAATGCCGAACATGTCGTAGGCCTCGCGCTCGTACCAGTTGGCGGCGGGAAAGACCTCGAATCGCGGAGGGCACGGGATTGGTCTCGTCGGTCTCGAGCTTGACGCGGATGCGGTGATTGAGACGCGGCGAGAGCAGATGATAGACGACGTCGAAGCGGCGCTCGCGGGCCGGCCAGTCGACGCCCGCGATGTCGATCAGGACGTCGAAGCGGCATTTCGGATCGTCGCGGAGGAGCTTCAGCACGTCGACGATCTTTGCGCGCTCGACCGAGATGGTGAGCTCGCCGAGCGCGATGTGCGACGACGTGATCGCGGCCCCGAGCTTCGCGGTGAGGTGGTCTTTAAGGGTGCTCAGCGTGGCGGCCGACGTCATCGCTCGATCGTCCCCGTGCGGCGGATCTTTCGTCTGCAGCAGCAGCACGCCGTAGACGAGCGCCTCCGCCGTCGGCGGGCAGCCCGGGACGTAGATGTCTACGGGCACGATGCGGTCGCAGCCGCGGACGACGGCGTAGGAATAGTGGTAGTAGCCGCCGCCGTTGGCGCAGGAGCCCATCGAGATCACATAGCGCGGCTCGGGCATCTGGTCGTAGACCTTGCGCAGCGCGGGGGCCATCTTGTTGGTCAGCGTGCCGGCGACGATCATGACGTCGGACTGGCGCGGAGAGGCACGTGGCGCGAAGCCGAAGCGCTCGAGATCGTAGCGCGGCATGGAGGCCTGCATCATCTCGACGGCGCAGCAGGCGAGACCAAACGTCATCCACATCAGCGAGCCGGTGCGGGCCCAGTTGATGAGGTCGTCGGTCGAGGTGACGAGAAAGCCCTTGTCGGCGAGCGCGTTCGAGATCTCGGTGAAAGAAGCGTCGCCGGGCTTCGCGATGCCGGACGCGCCGTCCGCCCCTTCGCTCGCCTTGTCGAAGGCCAACTCTCCGGGTCGGATCAATCCCATTCGAGCGCTCCCGTCCGCCACTCGTAGATGAAGCCGATGGTCAGCACCGCGAGGAAGATCATCATCGACCAGAAGCCGAAGACGCCGATCTCCTTGAAGGCCACCGCCCAGGGGAAGAGGAAGGCGATCTCGAGGTCGAAGATGATGAAGAGGATCGAGACGAGGTAGAAGCGGACGTCGAACTTCATGCGCGCGTCGTCGAAGGCGTTGAAGCCGCACTCGTAGGCCGACACCTTCTCGGGATCGGGATTGCGCACGGCGACGAGGAACGGCGCGATCATAAGGGCCGGCGCCGATCGCGGCGGCGACGCCGATGAAGACGGCGAGTGGAAGATAGGCGGTGATAAGCTCGTTCATGGGACGTCCGTCGAAGCGTAGCCCGCTACACGCAGAGGACTTGTCGCGATGCACAATCGAGTGCCCTGGTGTTAACGCAGCCGCTCAAGGCGCGCAACCGGAGTCCTCACTGCCTAACATGTGTGCTTTAGCCGAGGGCGGGGCGCGAGCGCGCAACGTGGCAGCAGCGCGTCGCGCCAGTCATCGCGCGCAAACGGGCTGCGGCACTTGCAAGCCGCGACGCGTCTGCGCCTGGCGAATGGCATCGCTACCGTGCAGCGAAAAGAATGGCGCGAGAGACGGGACTTGAACCCGCGGCCTCCGCCGTGACAGGGCGGCGCTCTAACCAACTGAGCTACTCCCGCAATCCAATTCGTCGCCGGCCTTGGCGGCCAGCGGTCACCGGGTGGAAATACGTGAGTGCCCCGGTGACGTCAAGGTCTCCGCGATGAATTCACGGGCGCCAGCCGCCGGATCAAGGCAGCCGGCGCATGAAATCGCGCTTGCCGATCTCGAGGCCGTTGTGGCGCAGGATGTCGTAGGCCGTGGCGCAGTGGAAATAGAAGTTCGGGAGCGCGAACTGGAGGAGGTACTCGCGCCCCGTGAACTTGAGCTCGCGCGGGCCGGCCTTGATCGTGATCTCGCGGTCGGCGGCAGCCTCCATCGGCTCGGGCTTGGCGGCGGCCAGCACGGCCTGCGTCTCGGCGATGCGCTTCTTGAGCTCGGGAATTGTCTTCTCGCTGTCGTCGTGAACGGGTGCCGTGAGGCCTGCAAGGCGCGAGACGCTGAGCTTGGCAAAGTCGCACGCCGACTGGACCTGCTTCTTCAGCGGATACATATCGGGATAGAGGCGCGCGGTGAGCAGCGCTTCGGGATCGAACTTCCTCGCCTCCGCATAGGCCGCGGCCTTGTCGAGAATAGCGTCGAGCGCCTCGAGGTGCTTGGCGAAGGAGGGTACCGCAATCTCGTGCATGGTGATGGGCATGGAAGATCCTTGGAGGGGCAGTAGGCAGTGGGCAGTGCGGAACCGGAGTTGCTTACGACTGCCGGCTGCCAATTGCCGACTGCCTGAGGATGGTGGGCGGTGAGAGGGTCGAACTCCCGACATCTTCGGTGTAAACGAAGCGCTCTACCACTGAGCTAACCGCCCGCAATCGCAAAGTCGTACAGTCAAGACGCGGCAAGCGGCAATAGGCAATCGGCACGCGCAGCCGCCTTCACTCCGCCTGCCTGTTTCCCGATTGCCGAATGCCTCGTGCCGAGACAAAAACGCGCCGCTGATCGTCTGCGGCGCGTTTAGAACTCGCAATAGCGAAGCGCTCAGTTGAGCGCGTCCTTGAGGCCCTTGGAGGGGCTGAACTTCGGCACGCGCGACGCCGGGATCTTGATTGTGGCGCCGGTCGCAGGGTTGCGGCCGTCGCGCGCCTTGCGCTTCGCCACCTTGAAGGTGCCGAAGTCGGGAATGCGGACTTCCTCGCCCTTCTTCATCGAGCTCCTAATGTGCTCGAGCACCGCGTCCACAGCCACGCCGGCCTTCTCCTTGGTGAGCTCGCACTCTTTGGCAACGGCGTCGATCAAATCTTTCTTACTCATCTCTTTCCGTCCTCGTGACTGGAATTTGACTGTTGTGCTGATGACTTCAGAACGCGCTTGGCGCGAGCCGAGATGTGCCCCACGCTCTTGCGCGGGTACTGCGTCGGCAACAGTGGCGCACAAAGAGCGCGGAAAAATCGGCCCCGTCAAGGCCCTTTTCATCGAATTTGGGCCGAAAAACGGGGGATTCTGCGCAACTCTTAGTCACGGTTCACAAATGAAAAACCCCGCGCTCGAGACGAGCGCGGGGCATATTGTCATGCGCGGGCGCGACCTTAACCAAGCCCGCGCGCAATCAAGCGAGCCACGTATCACGCCCGCGACTTGCACTCAGTGCGCGGTCACCCGCGATCCGCCTTTGCCATCGTCGGCGGGAGGGGCTGCTTCAGCAGCCTCGTCCCAGCGGATAGGCTCCAGCGGGCGGACAAGCGCCGCCTTGGCGACGTCCTCCATGCGCGCGACGGGGATCAGCTCGAGCTTCCTCTTCACCTCTTCCGGAATCTCGGCGAGGTCCTTCACGTTCTCCTCGGGGATCAGCACCGTCTTGATGCCGCCGCGCAAGGCCGCGAGCAGCTTCTCCTTCAAGCCGCCGATCGGCAGGACGCGCCCGCGCAGCGTGATCTCGCCCGTCATCGCCACATCCTTGCGGACAGGAATGCCGGTGAGCACGGAGACGATCGCGGTCGCCATGGCGACGCCGGCGGACGGACCATCCTTGGGCGTCGCGCCCTCCGGCACGTGGACGTGGATGTCCTTCTTCTCGAACATCGACGGATGGATGCCGAACTCGACGCAGCGCGAACGCACGTAGGCATTCGCCGCCTGGATGCTCTCCTTCATGACGTCGCGCAGGTTGCCAGTCACCGTCATCTTGCCTTTGCCCGGCATCATGACGCCTTCAATCGTCAAGAGCTCGCCACCGACCTCGGTCCAGGCGAGGCCCGTGACGATGCCGATCTGGTCCTCGAGCTCGGCTTCGCCGTAGCGATACTTCGGCACGCCGAGGTAGTCCTGCACGTTCTCGGCCGTGACGCGGACGGTCTTCTTCGCCGGCGAGGTCAGGATCTCCTTCACCGCCTTGCGCGCGAGCTTGGCGATCTCACGCTCGAGCGAGCGCACGCCAGCTTCCCGCGTGTAACGGCGGATGATCTCGAGAAGCGCGCTCTCCTCGACGACCCATTCGCCGTTCTCGAGGCCGTGCGCCTGCTGCTGCTCGGTCATGAGATGGCGCTTGGCGATCTCGACCTTCTCGTCCTCGGTGTAGCCCGCAAGGCGAATGATCTCCATGCGGTCCATGAGGGCCGGGGGAATGTTGAGCGTGTTGGCCGTCGTGACGAACATGACGTTCGACAGATCGTAGTCGACCTCGAGATAGTGGTCGTTGAACGTCGCGTTCTGCTCGGGATCCAAAACCTCGAGCAAGGCCGCCGCAGGATCGCCACGGAAGTCCTGGCCCATCTTGTCGATCTCGTCCAAGAGGAAGAGCGGGTTAACGCGCTTCGCCTTCTTCATGGACTGGATCACCTTGCCCGGCATGGAGCCGATGTAGGTGCGCCGGTGACCGCGGATCTCGGCCTCGTCGCGAACGCCGCCGAGCGACATGCGCACGAATTCGCGCCCGGTCGCGTTGGCGATCGACTTGCCAAGCGAGGTCTTGCCCACGCCGGGAGGCCCGACGAGGCAGAGGATGGGTCCCTTGAGCTTGTTGGTGCGCGCCTGGACGGCCAGGTACTCGACGATGCGCTCCTTGACCTTGTCCAGGCCATAGTGCTCCGCGTCGAGGATCTGCTGAGCCTCGTCGAGGTCCTTCTTGACCTTGCCCTTGATGCCCCAGGGGATCGAGAGCAGCCAGTCGAGATAGTTGCGCACGACGGTCGCCTCAGCCGACATCGGGCTCATCTGCTTGAGCTTCTTCAGCTCAGCGAGCGCCTTGTCCTTGGCTTCCTTCGAGAGCTTGGTGTTCTCGATCTTCTCCTCGAACTCGGCGATGTCGTCGCGTTCCTCGGTGTCGCCGAGCTCCTTCTGAATGGCCTTCATCTGCTCATTCAGGTAGTACTCGCGCTGCGTCTTCTCCATCTGGCGCTTGACGCGCGAGCGGATCTTACGCTCGACCTGGAGCACGGAGATCTCGCTCTCCATCAGCGTGTAGACCTTCTCGAGGCGGCCCGAGATGACCGTCGTCTCGAGCACGTCCTGCTTGTCGGCGATCTTGATCGCGAGATGGGAGGCGATCGTGTCGGCGAGCTTCGAGTAGTCCTCGATCTGGGCAATCGTGCCCAAGACCTCGGGCGAGATCTTCTTGTTGAGCTTGACGTAGCTTTCGAACTGAGAAATGGCCGAGCGCGCGAGCGCCTCGATCTCAGTCTTCGAGCCGACCGATTCGGGAATACGCTCGACCTCGGCCTCGAAGTAGGCCGGGTTGTCGGTATAGCGCATGATGCGCGCGCGCGTCGTGCCTTCGACCAGCACCTTCACGGTGCCGTCGGGCAACTTCAGGAGCTGCAGGACGGAGGCAAGCGTGCCGACCTGGTAGATGGCATCGTTCGCCGGATCGTCGTCGCCGGCGTTCTTCTGCGCCGCCAAGAGGATGTGCTTGTCGGCACGCATGACCTCTTCGAGCGCGTTGATCGACTTCTCGCGTCCGACGAACAGCGGCACGATCATGTAGGGGAAAACCACGATGTCGCGCAGCGGAAGGACCGGATAGAGTTCCTTCCCCGCCGTCTTGTCTTTGACCTGCTTTTCTTCGCTCATCTGGTCATCCGTTTCTCAAAGCGCCGCCCGAGTGCCTTGCGCTTCCGATTCCTTGACGTTCTACCTTATCGCCGCGGGTCGGTCCGATTGTGGCGGGCCGGCCAATAGTCCCGTGGACGTTGCATGCTCCTCGCTCGGTGCGGTGTGGGAAATAATTGGGCGTGGTCGTGGAGGTACACCCGCCGAGATGCACCAGGCATGAAATGGGGTCAAACCGCGTGAGATCAATAGCAAGGACGAGGCCAACTCCTAGACTGTACCACCTGCTGCCTCAAAGACATCACGGCCGAGCGGAAGGCCCGACCCAGAATCTCAAGACGCCGTCGAGCCCTTCTCCTCGGCTCTATCTGAATAGATACGCAGCGGACGTGCGCCGCCCTCGACGACCTCCGGTCCGATGACAACCTCCTCGACGCCCTTGAGGGCCGGGAGATCGAACATCGTCTCGAGGAGGATCGCCTCCATGATCGAACGCAGGCCGCGGGCGCCCGTCTTGCGCTCGATCGCCTTGCGGGAAATGGCCTTCAAGGCGTCCTGCGTAATGGTGAGTTTCACGTCCTCCATCTCGAAGAGACGCTGGTATTGCTTCACGAGCGCGTTCTTCGGCTCCGTCAGGATCTGGACGAGCGCCCCCTCGTCGAGGTCCTCGAGCGTCGCAATCACCGGCAGACGGCCGATGAACTCGGGAATCAAACCGAACTTCAAAAGATCCTCGGGCTCGACCTCGCGCAGCACGTCGCCCATGCGCCGCTCGTCGGGTCCGATCACGCGCGCCGAGAAGCCGATGGCCGTGCCCTTGCCGCGCCGCGCGATGATCTTCTCGAGGCCGGCGAAGGCACCGCCGCAAATGAAGAGGATGTTGGTCGTGTCGACCTGCAGGAACTCCTGCTGCGGGTGCTTGCGGCCACCCTGGGGAGGAACGCTCGCGACCGTGCCTTCCATGATCTTCAAGAGCGCCTGCTGCACGCCCTCGCCCGACACGTCGCGCGTGATCGACGGATTGTCGGACTTCCGCGAGATCTTGTCGACCTCGTCGATGTAGACAATGCCGCGCTGCGCGCGCTCGACGTTGTAGTCGGCGTTCTGGAGAAGCTTCAGGATGATGTTCTCGACATCCTCGCCGACGTAGCCCGCCTCGGTGAGCGTCGTCGCGTCAGCCATGGTGAAGGGCACGTCGAGAATGCGCGCGAGCGTCTGGGCAAGCAGCGTCTTGCCGCAACCCGTCGGGCCAACGAGCAGGATGTTGGATTTGGCGAGCTCGACGTCGTTGCTCTTCGCAGCGTGGTTCAAGCGCTTGTAATGATTGTGGACAGCGACGGAGAGCACGCGCTTGGCGTGGTCCTGACCGATGACATAGGAATCGAGAACGGTGCAGATCTCCTGGGGAGTCGGCACGCCGTCGCGCGACTTCACCAGGGTGTTCTTGTTCTCCTCCCTGATGATGTCCATGCAGAGCTCGACGCATTCGTCGCAGATGAACACCGTCGGTCCGGCGATGAGTTTCCTGACCTCGTGCTGGCTCTTGCCGCAGAAAGAGCAGTACAGGGTGTTCTTTTCCTGAGCCATCTTGTTCTCTCACCCTGGTCGGAGACGGCGTCCGGTCATCGCCGGATTTACGCTCGAGCCCAACAGAGTCTCGGAGTGCGCGGCACGGCCCGCCGCGGGGCACACAATCCAATAACCCCAATCTCAGCACGCTAGCGTTCCCGAGATCAAGATTCGATTAACACGTCGTCCACGGTGCCCGTCTTTTGGGCGTCCTGTTTACAACAGTGTTGATAGAATAGGCCGTTTTCGGACCATTTCCAAAACGTGAACGTTCGCCGGCGCGAGTAACCATGTTACGGGCGCCGAGCGCCCTTCTCGCCTGGGCGCTCGACGTCGCAGAACTTCGAAGATTACGGGCTGAGCATCGCCTGGAGCTTGCCGCCTAGCTCGCCTTGCCGTCGCTTGCCTTCATCTCGACGTCGTCGCGCTGAGTGAGAACGCGGTCAACGATGCCGAAATCGCGAGCCTGTTCAGCAGTCATGAAGTAGTCGCGATCAAGCGTTTTTTCAATGGTCTCGTAGGGCTGCCCACTGTGCTTGACGTAAACTTCGTTTAGTCTTCGCTTCATCTTGATGATGTCTTCGGCGTGGCGCTCGATATCGGAGGCCTGGCCCGAGAAGCCGCCCGAAGGCTGGTGCACCATAATACGGGCATTGGGCAGCGCATAGCGCATGCCCTTGGCCCCTGCGCACAGCAAGAGCGACCCCATGGACGCCGCCTGGCCGATACATAGTGTCGCGATCGGCGGCTTCACGAATTGCATCGTGTCGTAGATCGCCATGCCCGACGTCACCACGCCGCCGGGCGAGTTGATGTACATCGAGATCTCCTTCTTCGGGTTCTCGGCCTCGAGAAAGAGAAGCTGCATGCAGATCGAGGACGACATGTGGTCCTCAATCGGCCCCGTGACGAAGATGATGCGCTCCTTCAATAGGCGCGAGGGAAGATCGTAGCCGCGCTCGCCGCGAGCCGTCTGCTCGACGACCATGGGCCAGAAGGTGTTGGTCAGGGTTGCGACGGGATCGCGCATGGGTCGTCTCTCCTCTCGAGGGCGGTCGCGGGCGCGTCGAGCCCGAATCGGCGGCCGGACGCACAGACATCAGCATAGGGACGGCGTACTTCAAGCCCCATCCGGATCGAGCACCGGCTGGTATTAGGCGCCCGCTACCTCCTCGAGGCTCGCGGTCAGCTCGTCGCGTGTGACCTTCTTCTCGGTGGGCTTGGCGATCTCGAGAACGAAATCGATCACCTTGTCCTCGAAGATCGGCGCCCTCAGCTCCTGGAGCGCGCCGGGCGTCTTCTCGAAGTACTCGTAGACGTGCTTCTCCTGGCCGGGGAAGCGGCGTGCGTGCTCCATGAGCGCGCGGCGCAGCTCGTCCTGGGTGACCTCGATCTTGTTCTTGTCGCCGATCTCGCCGACGACGAGCCCCAGGCGCACACGGCGCTCGGCGATGCGGCGGTACTCGGCCTTCGTCTCGTCCTCGGTCTTGCCGTCCTCACCGGGGAAGGACTTGCCTTCCTTCTTCATACCCTCGGTCACCTGCTTCCAGATCGCCTCGAACTCGCGATCGACGAGCGACGGCGGCAGCTCGAAGTCGTGCGACTTCTCGAGCGCGTCCAACAGCTCGCGCTTGAGCTTCATGCGCGAGGCGGCGTCGTATTCCTGCTTGATCTGAGCGGAGACCAGCGTCTTCAGTTTCTCGAGATCGTCGACGCCGAGCGATTTGGCAAACTCGTCGTTGATCTCGGGCGTCACCGGCTTCTCGACCTCTTTCGCCGTGACGTCGAAGACGGCTTCCTTGCCGGCCAGCTCGGCAACCGGGTACTCGGCCGGGAACGTGCCCTTCACGTCGCGGCGCTCGCCCTTCGCCACGCCTTTGAGGCCGTCCTCGAAGCCGGGAATGAAGCTGGCGTTGCCGATGACGAGGCTCAAGCCCTCGCCCGAGCCGCGATCGAAAGGTTGCCCATCGATCGTGCCGACAAAGTCGATCGTGACGCGGTCGCCGTCGCCGGCCTTGCGGCCCTCTTCTGGGGCGAATGTCTGGTTGCGCTCGGCGAGATTGGCTAGGGCTTTGTCGAGCGCGTCGGCTTCGACATCGGCCACCAGGCGCTCGAGCTTGAGCCCCTTGAAATCGGCGAGCTTCACCTCGGGCAGCACGTCGAAGCTCATGACGTAGGCGAGGTCGGCCTGCCCCGACATCACGCTCTCGATCTCGGCGGCGTTCTCGGCGAGCTCGATCGCCGGCATCATGGCCGGGCGCTCCTTGCGGTCGGCGATCGCCTTCGAGCTCGTCTCGCGGATCGTCTCCTGCAGGACGTCGCCCATGACGGAGCGGCCGAACACCTTCTTGATGTGGGTGAGCGGCACCTTGCCCTTGCGGAAGCCCTTGAGCTGGACCTGGTCCTTGATCTTGTCGAGGTGGTTCGTGAAGCGCTGGCCAAGCTCATCGGCCGCGACCACGACCTTGAGCGTGCGCTTCAGGCCCTCAGAACTCGTTTCCGTCACTTGCATGGGATATGCTTTCTTCGTTCAATTCGTTCGCTCTGCAGCCGCCACTGCCGCGGAGATCATGGTGCGGGCGGAGGGACTCGAACCCCCACGCCTTGCGGCACTAGGACCTAAACCTAGCGCGTCTGCCAATTCCGCCACGCCCGCGTCCAGGGCCACGTCGGCCGTTCGCCGGGGAGCGTCGCGCCCGGCCTGAATGGACCAGCAAAATCAGGGAAGCCGGCCCCGCTCACGGCCCGTGGAGACCGCGCCAGGATGGGCACATATACTAGGGGGTGCGCCGGAAGATCAATCGGCAATGTTCTCGGAGTTTGCCAGCGGAACGCCACGGCGCAGCGGTGCGGCGATCGTGCGGCCGCACTCCTAGAAGCCTTGCCTAGAAGCCGTAAAGACCCGCCTCGTCGGTCTGGATCGCGCGAAGCGCGCCTTCCGCACCGTCTTTCGCGGCATCCTTGGCATCCTCACCCAGTTCAGCCCTCAAGGCCGCGTCGAGCTTCCTGGCCCCCTCCCCGTCGGTGGACGAGATCGCATCGACGAGGTCGTCCAGCGACACGTCGAGCTTGTCGAGGCCCAGCTTCTTTTCGAGCGCAGCCAGGAAAAGCTTGCCCTCGGGCTGGACCTTGATCTTGCCGAGGATGTCCCTCACCGCAGACGCGAACTCCGCCGGGCGCTCGAAATCGTCCAGATTGATGCCCAGCTCCTCGCCCAAGCGCCGCATGAGGTTGACCTTCAGCTCCTGGACATCGACTCCGCTGTCAAAAAGCGCGTCGGATATCTTGGCCTTGGCCTGCGACTGGGCGCCGGACACGGTCGGGATCGAGATGCCGTTGGCCGCCGCAAGGAGACTGTCGCCGACTGGCGGCGTCTTGTCGGCGGGGGCCCCCGGCGCGTTTGCTTGCTGCAGGATCAGCAGAGCGGCTGAATTCAGGTAGGTCGTCGTCGACATCTTCAGCTCCTGATGGGGCACCCACGTTGGACGATCATGGTCCGGGCGAATCGACGCAAGCTAGCTGCCGGGACAATGCCGACGGTCTTCTAAACAAACTTTAACCGCGGAAACTTGCGTCTCGCTCGCGTCGCTACTCCGCAGGAGGCGCGTGCCCCGTGGGCGGCGCGGCGGCCGTGCCGGCCGGCTCGGAGCGCGCGGCGAAGGAGCGGGTGAAGACGTAGAACACCGGTGTAAAGATCGAGGCCGAAAAGGGTGACCCCGAGCATGCCGGCGAACACGGCCGTGCCAAGCGACTGACGCATCTCGGCGCCGGCTCCCGTTGCGAGGAGCAGTGGTACGACGCCGAGGATGAAGGCCAGCGACGTCATCAGGATCGGCCGCAGCCGGGTGCGCGCGGCCTCGACCGCCGCGTCGAAGCGGCTCAGGCGGTGCTCCTCCTCGCCCTGCTTGGCAAACTCGACGATGAGAATGGCGTTCTTGGCCGCGAGACCGACAAGGACGACGAGGCCGATCTCGACCAGGATGTTGCGATCGAGACCGCGGATGTTGACGCCGATCATCGCCGCCAGAATGCACATCGGCACGATCAGGATGACGGCGAACGGCAAGAGCCAGCTTTCATAAAGCGCGGCGAGAAGCAGGAACACGAAGATGACCGCCAGCCCGAATGCGACGGCGGCCGTGCTGCCGGCAAGCTTCTCCTGCAGCGCGATCTCCGTCCACTCGAAGCCGAAGCCGGATGGAAGGGCCTTGGCCGCAAGCTGCTCCATGGCCGCGATCGCCTGGCCGGACGAGTAGCCGCGCGCGAGTGCGACCTGGACCTCGGCTGCCGGATAGAGGTTGTAGCGCGGCACGCGGTAGGCGCCGGTCGTGTCCTGGAAAGTGGAGACCGAGCCGATCGGAACCATTTCCCCGGTGTTGTTGCGAGTCTTCAAATTGGCGACATCGCGCAGCGAAAGCCGAAATGGATTGTCGGCCTGCGCGGTGACCCGGTACGTGCGGCCAAGAACGTTGAAGTCGTTGACGTAGGCTGAGCCCATATAGATCTGGAGCGTCTCGAAGACGCGGTTGATCGGCACGCCAAGCTGCTCGGCTTTCGTGCGATTGATGTCGGCGAAGATCTCAGGCGTCTTGGTATTGAACAGCGTGAAGGCCTGCGCGATGCCGGGGATCTGGCCCGAGCCTCCGGCCATCGCCCACGTCGCGCCCTCGAGCGCCGGCAACCCGCGCCCGGCGCGATCCTGAACGTAGCCCTTCAGGCCGCCGCCTGTACCGATGCCGGGAACCGAGGGCGGCTCGATGACGAGCGCAAACGCCTCGCGCAGCTGGAACATCTGGCCGCGCAGGTCGGCAAGGATCTGATCCTTTGTGATCCCTTCCTTCAACCGCTCCTCGAACGACTTCAAGCGCACGAAGATGACGCCGGTGTTCGGCGCGTTGGTGAAGGTCGCGCCATCGAAGCCGACGAATTGGACTGAGGCCTCCACGCCCGGGCGCTTCAAGATGACATCAGCCGCGTGGCGGACGACTGCGTCCGTGCGGGCAAGCGACGAGCCAGGCGGAAGCTGGAAGGCAACAATGAAATACGTGCGGTCGAGCTGCGGGATGAGGCCGGTCGGCGTCGCGGCGAGGCGCTGGTAGGTGAGGAACAAGAGCCCGCCGTAGACGACGAGCAAGATGAAAACGAAGCGCACCAAACGTCCTGTCAGCCACGCATAGCCGTTGGAGAGGGCGCCGAATGCGGCGTTGAAGCCGCGGAAGAAGACCCGCACGGGCGCCATCAGCGTGTGCAGGACGCCATGTCCCTCGCCTTCGCTGTGCGGCTTCAGGAGCACCGCGGCCATGGCCGGAGAAAGTGTCAGCGAGACGAAGCAGGATATGGCCGTCGAGCCGGCGATCGTGATCGCGAACTGCTTATAGAAGGAACCCTGCAGGCCGCTGATGAAGGCCGTCGGCAGGAACACGCCGATCAGCACGAGCGAGATCGCGATCAGTGCGCCGCCGACTTCGTCCATCGTCTTGTGCGCAGCCTCCTTGGGCGAGAGGCCCTGGCGCAGATAGCGCTCGACGTTCTCGACGACGACGATGGCATCGTCGACGACGATGCCGATGGCGAGGACAAGACCGAACAGCGACAGCGTGTTGAAGGAGATCCCGACCGCGCTCATGATGGCGAAGGAGCCGATCAGCGACACCGGAATAGCGAGGATCGGGATGACCGCCGCGCGCCACGTCTGCAGGAACAGGATCACCACGACGACGACAAGAAGTATGGCTTCGATCAGCGTCTGGACGACCGCGTCGATCGAGAATCGGATGAACTCGGTCGGGTTGTAGACGATGCGATAGGCGATGCCCGGCGGGAAATTCTTGGCGAGCTCATCCATCGCCCCGATGGCGGACGCGGCCGTCGCCAGTGCATTCGAGCCGGGGCGCTGGAAGAGGACGATCGCGGTTGCCGCCTGGTTGTTGAGGTAGGCGTTGACCGTATAGTCCTGTGAGCCGAGCTCGACGCGCGCGACGTCGCGCACGCGTATGAAGGACCCGTCGCCCTCCGCACGCACGACGATATTCTCGAACTGATCGGTGGTGGAAAGCCGGCCCAGCGCCTTGACCGTCAGCTGGAAGGCGCCTGGCGACGTGGCCGGAGGCTGATTGATCGCTCCAGCCGCGACCTGCAAGTTCGCCGCGCGCAATGCGGTGACGACGTCGGAGGCCGTCAGGCTGCGTGCCGCAAGCTTGTCCGGGTCGAGCCAAATGCGCATCGAGTAATCGCGCGCACCGAAAATACGCACGTCGCCGATGCCGTCGACGCGCGCGAGCACATCCTTCACGTAGAGCGTTGCGAAATTCGATATGTATTGCTGATCGCGCGTTCCGTCCGGCGAGATCATGTGTACGACCATCATCAGGTCGGGCGAAGCCTTGCGGACGACGAGGCCCAGTGCGCGGACCTCCTCGGGCAAGCGCGGCTCGGCGACGGAGACGCGGTTCTGCACGAGCACCTGCGCCTGGTCGATGTCGGTGCCGGGCTTGAACACGACGTTGATCGACACGAGGCCGTCGCCCGTCGACTGCGACGAGATGTAGAGCATGTCGTCGACGCCGTTGACCTCCTGCTCGATCGGCGTCGCGACCGTCTCGGAGATCACCTGGGCGGAAGCACCGGGATAGGTGGCGGTGATATTCACTGTCGGCGGGGCGATCTCGGGATATTCGGCGATCGGCATCGAGAGCCCAGCGATGATGCCGACGATCAAAATGATCAGCGACAGCACGGACGCAAAGATCGGCCGGTCGATAAAGAAGTGAGAGAAGCGCATTCGAAGTTGCCCCTGTGCCGCGCCCCCGCGCGAACGTCTTAGTTTGCTGCCTCTGTCACGGGCTTGATCTCGCCAGCCTGCGCGGTGACCTTGGCGCCGGGCCGCACCATCGGATTGGCGATGCCCTCGATGACCACCTTGTCGTCCTTCGACAGGCCTGATTGCACGACACGCAGGCCCTCATAAATGGGCCCGAGCTTGACGGGCTTGGCCTGGATCACGCCGTCATCGCCGACGGTAAAGACGATCTTTCGCATCTGGTCGGAGGCGATGGCGGTATCGGGGATCAGCAGGGCATCGATATCGCCGCCGAACAACTGCAGGCGGGCGAAGACACCAGGGACGAAGAGCTGAGCCTTGTTTTCGAGTATGGCGCGGCCGCGAATGGTGCCGGATCGCGCGCTTATCTGATTGTCGACGAAGTCCATCTTGCCTTCGTGCTTGAAGGTCTCCTCGTCGGCAAGCTTGACGCGGACGGGGTTGGCAATGTCGCGCGAGGACGGCCGCTCGCCGGTCTCATTGAGGCGGGCATAGCGGAGATAGTCCGCTTCGGAGGCGTCGAAGACGAAGTGGATCGGGATCGAGCGAAACGATCGTGGTCAGAAGCGTGGTAGGAGCGGTGACGAGGTTGCCGACGTCGACCTTGCGGTTGGATATGCGCCCGCTGATCGGCGCGGTGACTACGGACCACTCGAGGTTGAGCTGGGCCTGCTTATAGGTCACCTCTGCGGACATCTGCTGGGCCTGCGCAATCAGCAGGTTGGCGCTGCGCTGCGTGAAGTCGCGCTCAGTAACCGCACCGGACTGGACGAGCGGCGCGGCGCGGTCGACCTCGGTCTTCTGAAAGGCGACGTTGGCCTTCGTGCGCGCGACCTCGGCATCGGCGATCTGCAGGGCAAGATCGAACGGGCGCTGATCGATGGTGAAGAGCGGCTCGCCCGCCTTGATGAGTTGCCCATCCTTGAAGTGGACCTTGTCGATGAAGCCCGAGACGCGGGGGCGCACCTCGACCGTCTCGACGGCCTCGAAGT
>CAVQUQ010000009.1:0-218332 GCA_963716835.1 uncultured Alphaproteobacteria bacterium
GGACGACTGGCGGCGAAGTGGATGCAGCCCGGACCGCCCTCAGAAGCCCCGATCAGCAACGCCCTCCGGCAGCCGGCCGCATCCATGACGTTCGTGAGGTCCTCGGCCGTTGCCTCCACGGTCGGCGGTGCGCCAACGCGATCGGACAGGCCGACGCCACGCCTATCGAACACGATGAGGCGCCCCATCTGGGAGAGCGCGGTCAGGACGGCGCGGCAGCGGGGCTCTTCCCACATGCGCTCGACATGCGACACGAAGCCCGGCACCACGAACTCGATGTCCGGCGGCCCGGTGCCGACGACCTGATAGGCGATATGCAGGCCGCTGCGCTCGGCATAGCGCGTACGCGTGCCGGATAGAAGCTCCGCGACTGAGGGTCTCGCCAGCAGCACACGCGTCTCGGTATCGGGCTCAACGCCGAGTTCGCCCTTGAGCAGCCGCGCACAGGCCTTGTACTGGCGCTCCGCCGCGGCGCGATCCCCGGCCTTCAGATGGGCGCTAATCAGGTGCCGCTGCGCGCTCTCGCTCAGCGGATCGAGGCCCACTAGGCGCGTGGCGCCCGCGATCGCCGCGCGGACGTCGCCCGCCGCAAGCTCGCGCTCGATCAGTCGCTCCAGGGTCTGCACCAGCTGGCTGTGCAGCGCCTCGCGCCGGAAGAACGCCCATTCCTCGAAGGCCTCGCAGCTCTCGATCGACAGGCCCTGGAGGAAGTCTCCGGCATAGAGCCGCAGTGCCTCGTTCAGCTCGCCGCTGGCGCACGCAGCCTCGAACGCATGCGTATCGACGCGGGCCTCGATCGATGGGGCGAGAGCAAGCGATGTGCGGTCGGCATCGATCACGTCGATCGTGGAGGCGACGCGGATCTTATGCAACGTCCGCCGCAGCCTGCCGCGCGCTGCGTCCGCGACGGCCTCGGGCCATAGCAGGCTCGCCATGTGGTCGCGACCGACTGGCGTGCGCGCGTCCGCCAGGTACGCGATAAGGCCCAGGCCCTTGCGCAAGGTGAGGTCGACGCCGCGCCCGTCGAGACGCACAGACGGGAATCCGAGAAGCTGAACCTCCAGGCGAGGCATCTCTGAACCCTTAACGCTGCGGGCGCTGGCGGGGGACGGACCGGGGACGGCCACGGACTAGACCGGGCCTCGATCTCGCACTTCCCGCGCCAACGAAATTGGAGCCAGCAATGACATACCACCGCCTGGAGAGACAAAGAGGGCGACCGCTTCTATCGCGCACCCGCAGGCCGGCGCGGCGGGTCGTCCAGGTCCTACGCCAAGCGTTGCCTCATGCCCACCTTCACGAGATTGCTGACGCCGGGCACATGAGTTCGCTGTCGCATCCGGCAGCCGTTGCCGACACTATCCGGCGCCATGTGGGGCTCGATCGATCGCCAGCGCCGCTCAGCCGCATGAACAGTCTTGCCCTCCCAATCCAAACTCGGAGACATTTTATGATTGCGACATCGGCGGACGGCGTGCCTATCGCCTGCACGGTGCTGGGAGCGGGGGCGCCTGTCGTCCTGCTGCACGGCTTTGCGGAGACGAGCAAATCCTGGAGGAGGCCGGTTATGTCGATCGCCTCCTGCGTGCCGGCCGGCAGGTGGTGCTCGTCGATTGCCGCGGACACGGCGCCAGCGGCAAGCCGCACGACGCGACGGCGTACGGCGTCGACAAGCGCGCTAGCGATGTCGTTGCCGTGCTCGACGCCCTCGGCATACGTACGGCCGACCTCGTCGGCTACTCCATGGCCGGCTTGATCGCGCTCGCTACGGCTCTGCGCTTCCCCGAGCGGGTGCGCAGGCTGGTCGTCATTGGGGCTCATCCCTTCGCCCAGGACATGGCGCCCTACCGACTTGTCGTCGCCGACGGCATGGCGCGCTGGCTCGCGATGCTTGAGGGGCAAGACGTTCGGCTGTCCGGCGACACACGCCGGCGCATGCTTGCCAACGACATCCGCGCCCTCCAGGCGTGCGTTGCTCACGACCGGCCCGACATCTCGGCAGCCCTTGCCGGGCTGAAAGCGCCGCTGCTGGCTATCGCGGGCACGCAGGACCCGATCTTTGCGGCCGTACGCGCCTTCGCCGAGCGGGTCGATGGACGATTCGTGGCTCTGGAAGGCAGGAACCACGTGACCGCGTTTCTCGCCGCCGGCGAGATCGTGACCGCCATCGAGCTCTTCCTCGGCAACCAGGCCGAGGTGCCCGCACCCTTCACCCAAGCCGAGGCCGAATGAGATCGGGAGGCTCGCGCCATGTGCTCAGGACACGCGACGTTCTACCAAAGCCGCATCATGCCCTACTTCATCCACGGCGGATGCTCGATGCGGACCTTCGCGCGCATGCGCGCAAGAGATAATCATACCAGGGCGCACGGCGTGGTGGCCGAGATCGGCTTCGGATCGGGCCTCAATCTGCCGTATTACGACCCTGCTAGAGTCTCAGCCGCCTGATCGGCATCGACCCCGATCCGGTCATGCTTGGCATCGCCCGCCAGCAATCGGCCGATGTGCGGTTGCAGATCGAGATGATCGAGGGGCGGGCAGAGGAAGTTGCCATTGCCGGATGCAAGCGTGGACACGGCCGTTGTGACCTACGCGCTGTGTACGATCCCCGATCCTCAAGGCGCGCTGCGCGAGATCCGCCGTATCCTGAAACCGGACGGCCGGCTCCTGTTCATCGAGCATGAGCGGTCCGCCGAGCCGTGGCGCAGCCGCTGGCAGGATCGGTTGAACGGCATATGGGGCCGTATTGCAGGCGGGTGCCATCTCAACCGCACTCCGCGGCAGTTCATCGAGAACGCCGGCTTCGTCATCGGCCATCGGGAGCAGGAGCGCTTCCCGCTGCACCTGTGGCAGCTCGCCACGCAGTGTGGCGGCGAGGCATTGCCGGCGCGACTGCCGAGGTGAGCCGCGGGTCAAACCCTGCCGATTGCGGCACGAGCAGTCTGACTGAAATTAAGCTTACGATAAAGGATGTACCCGTGGACGGGTTCTGGTCGGTCAGCCTCTACAATGAGAAGGGCTTTTTCGAGAAGAACGACCTCAACGCCTATTCGCTCAACAATCTCACTGCCGAGCCGAATGGAGATGGGTCGGCGACAATCCAATTCGGTGGCTGCGCGAAGGAGACGGTGAATTGCCTGCCCATCATGCGCGGCTGGAACTACACCGTGCGCCTCTATCGCCCGCGCGCCGAGATCTTGGACGGGAGCTGGAAATTTCCGCAGGCGGAACCGGTCCCCTGAAAGGTCCGCTTTGGGTCATGAACGGACCTCGATGTCGTTCACACGTCACGTCCGCTAGTACCTCAAAGGCGGAGAACTGCGTGACCATCACCCGTGCCCATAACGGGGATCCAGCGTTGGGGTTGGGTGTGCAAACACCCCCGGCGATCATAAGTCCAATCCATGCCCACTCTTGCGGGCTATTTGCGATGGGCCTAGCTTTCGCACATGGCGAAGCGGAAGCCAAAGAACCCGATTGCGGGATGAGGTTTAAGCGATCCGACTGTCCTTTGGCCTGCGCGCTCGATATTGTCGGCGATGAATGGTCCCTCTTGATTGTGCGCGATATTCTGTTCGGCTGTTCTCGGGTTGAAGAGTTTCTCGAGGCGGGTGAAGGAATTCCGCGGAGCGTTCTTGCAAGCAAATTGCGCAGCCTGGAGAAGGCAGGCGTCATCCGCAAAATACGCAGCCCAACTCAGCCGAACCAAGAGACCTACCAGCTCACGGAAATGGGCATGAGCCTCAGCCCGGCGATCGTGGCGCTTGTGAAATGGGGGCGCGCCAACATTCTGGGGACGCGACCGTCTAAGTTTGGTTGAAGGTGCCTCTGCCGCTCCCTTGTGCCCGAGCCGCTGGATCGCGGCCGATCATCTGTTCGAGGTCGGCGAGGTCCACGAAATGATCGGCCTGCGACGCAGCGCGTCGGCGACCATCGGCGGCTGGGTCTGCAGTGTCGAGATGACGCTCACCCGCTTGCCCATTTGCTGCAGGGCAGCGACGAGGCAGCGGAAATCCCCGTCACCGGAAAAGATGACGATGTGGTCGAGGCCATCGGCCAGGCTCAAGGCATCGACGGCAAGCTCGATATCCATGTTGCCCTTGATCTTGCGCCGGCCCGATGCGTCCGTGAACTCCTTCGTTGGCTTCGTGACCACGGTGTAGCCGTTGTAGTCGAGCCAATCGATGAGCGGACGAATGGAGGAGAACTCCTGATCCTCGACCAGCGCCGTGTAATAGAGCGCGCGGACAAGACGCGACTGACTGCGGACGTAATTGAGGAGCCGCCTATAGTCGATGTCGAACTCGAGCGCCTTCGAGGTCGCATAGAGATTGGCGCCGTCGATAAAGAGCCCAACGCGTTCGTGCTCGTAAAAATGCATGACCACAACTCAGGTCGTCAACGAGGAGCGACATTGCCATGGTTCCGCGGGCAAAACTTGACCGGACTTTGACCTAACCTGGCGTTGGCAGTGCGAGCCATTCACCTGTTTGCGGTCGCCGGACAATGTTCACCGCGCGTTCGGTGCGCTCGCTTGTGATGTGCAGCAAACGAAGAAATTTAGCGTCCGACCCTACTGCCCGCCTCCTCTTCCATCATCTGCCTCGGGCCCACGAGACCACTTCGATGTCTGTAAGTGACCCGTCCAAACCATGGGCGCACTTGAGCCGGAATTGGCCTCAAGCCTAGGTTGCGAGTTTCTTCTTAATTTGCGGGGCGCGCCGCTCGGACGTTATCTCTACCTTCTCGCCCAATGTCTCGCGCACGTAGAGGCGGCGCACGGCGACGTCGAGGACAATGGCGAGCGGATAGCCGAGCAGAAGCCCTAGTGGCCCGAAGGCGACGCCAATCGCAACCACGGCGAAAAGACCAACGGCGGCCGGTAGCTCGACAACGCGGCCGACGATGAAGGGCATGATGACGTTGTTTTCGAGTTGCTGGACGACGATCGAGACTCCAAGCGCCCAAGAGGCCAGCTCCCAACCCTGGGTCGATGCGACAAGAACAGCGGGAATTATGCCGACGATCGGCCCGACGATGGGCACGAACTCGGTCAATGCGGAGATAAGTCCGAGGGCCAGTGGCGACGGCACTCCAGCCGCCCACATGCCGAGACCAGTGAGCGTGCCGACGATGGCCATGGCGATCGCCTGCGCCTTCAGCCAGCGCGTTAGCGCGAAGCGCGAATTGTCGATCGTGGCTGTGACCCGCTTCTGCCACGGCTCGGGAAAGAGCTTGAGGAAGCCTGCGCGGTACGTGTCGGGGGCGGCGGCGAAATAGATACCGCCGAAGAGAACAAGCACGAAGCCCGTGACCGCGGTCACGATGGCCGAACCCCAGGCGAAGGCGGAGAGCATTAGGTTGCCGATGGCCGAGCCCTTGAGCGAAGTCTGCAACGGAACCGAGGTTCAGCTCCTGCACAACGGCGTCGAAGGCAACGGGAAGCTGCTCGACGAGGTAATTCGTCTGTTCGGAGATGGTCCCGGCGAACGGGACGACAAGCGCTGCGGCGAGGGCGAGGATCGCGACGATAACTGCAGCGAGCGCCCAAGGCTCTGAGAGACCGGTTCGGCGGACAATCGGCTCGACGAGCGCACGGACCGCGACCGCGACGAGAGCGGCGCCGAAGACCATGAGCAGGATATCCGAGAGCACCCAAAGGCCGGCTCCAAGCGCGGCGAGGCTGAAGACGATCACCACACGGCGGGCAAAGACCCAATCGGACATTCACGTTCCTTGCGGGCAGAGCATCGTTCAGGGTTGAGCGCAAAAAAGCTCGGTGGCGGAACGATCTAGGAAGGTTTCCAGTTCCGGCGTGCTTTGCCCCCTGACTCGGGGCGCGCTGGCACGTGCGCAGAATGCAGGACCCGATGCGCGCGACTTTGCGCTTGGTCGAGGCGACTTTCTTTGTACGAGCCGGCCCTCGTGGCATCCCACTTTCGCAGAAACGTCACATAGTGTTCGCCCCGCGTTCACTTGAGAGTGCTGAAGGCAACAAAATTAGTGTCATCTGCGTTGGTTGGACCTGCGGAAAGGAGGCCCCGATGAACGAGCATCCCTTCAATATCTTATTTCTCTCCAATCGTAACACCGCCCGCGGCTTGTTCGCCGAATGTGTGGCGAACCGCAATGGCAGAGGACGGTTCAAGGCTTGCAGTGCCGGACTAAATCCGGCCGCTGAACTCGATCCGGTAGCGATGGATATCCTGCGGCTTTCAGAATATTCCACCGAGGGTTTGCATCCCAAGCACTGGAGAGAGTTTGCCGGTCCCGATGCCCCTCCTCTAGACTTCGTCTTTACGCTTTGTGATCCGGACGCAGGCGAGGAATTGCCACGCTGGCCCGGGCGGCCAATAACAGCGGATTGGCGCTACCCGGATCCCGAGAAGTTGCAGGGCGAAAACTGGGAGAAGCGAAAGGCGATGAGCCAGACCCTTGCAGGGCTGGAGCGCCAGTTTGGCGCGTTCATGCAGCTCCCATTCAAGTCGCTCGACGATCTGAGCTTGCGCGATCAATTGCGGTCGATCGAGCTTGCGCGAGAGCATAGGTGTGATGACTGATGGCGGGGAGACAAAAATAGCTCCCCAAGCCCTGTGGGGGGAAGCCTAGGGAGCTACGACGAGCCCACGCGGGGCTATTTGGGGATGCGACCGCGGGTTGTGATGACAACGGGCGCACGGCGCGGGTATTCCGAGCAAGCTGTGGAGAGGCGAGGCCATCGCCACAGGAAAAGGCCCCGGCGGATAGATTTGCGACTTTTGGTGGGAGCGTCGCAAGCACCCATCGGCAGGTGAGCACACGGGGTGCCGTTCCCGTCCCGACGCTCCCGCGTCACAGTTGAGCACGGGAAGTCGTGTTCGTGCTTTATCAAATTACAATTGGAGGCGCCTTAGAAAGAGCTTGAGGCCGCTCACGAGGCGCGGCCATAACCACGAGGTGCAGATGATCTGCGGAATTGTCTGGGAACCGAACCGGACAGGAAGAGTTCAATCGGCAATCCGCACGACCGTCCCGTTCCCCTAGCGTGCGGACCCTTCAACGCCCCCTAGCCCCTACCCCTCGCTAGGGGGCGCTTTTTGGAAGGCGTGAATTCCCGGCGCAGCACTTGGATCAACTCACAATCCCATGGTCGCGACCGGATGCAGGCGATGAGCAGATACATGTCTCCCCTCAGGGCCTGCATCACAGTCGACCCACTCTAAATCACCACCAATGATGGCGGTGATGGTGATGACGCCGGAACCACCACCAATGATGGTGTCGGTGATGGTGTCGACGCCAATGGACTTGATCGACCACGCTCTGATCAGCAGAAATGTTCCTAAGAGCATCAGCGGTTAATGCCGAGGCCGAATTCGGGCTGCTGGCGACTATGCCAAGCCCTAAAACACATGCAACGATCGGTAGCAACCTGAAGCGGCTCATTCGTGTCTCCTGTGGTTGGCTTTGCTCATTGCCGACCTTCCCCGGAGCACCAAAGCAGAACCGCTCATGATTGAACGGTCGCTGCTCAATAATGCTAACGCAGCACACCGGTTCCATCCGTCGCCAACCGATGTTTTGGAATGCTCATCGTCGTCTCGAGATACGGCTCACTAGACCGCGAGACCTCGATCGCCGCGTCGGTATCGGCCACACCGACGAATATGCTGCGCTCGTTCCGCCTTCACGGGTTGCTGTCGTCAGTTGTAGCCGGCGGAACCTGCGGCGTCTCTTTGTGGGCCACCTGTAGAGGAGAGATTGCGTCATGAGTGCGATCATGATCACGTGTCCGGAGACGGGGGTTGAGGTGCCAGTCGGCATCGATACAGACGAAGCGAGCTTCCAGAAAATCCCGACGACAGTCGCGACGACGAGCGCGCTGATCTCGAAGGTTGGCGCCTCAATGAGGTTGGCGTGAATCAAGTGCTCAGCGAGTTGCGCAAGGGTAGGGAGCAGAGGCAGATTGAAGGAGGAATTCCGTTTATTGACGAATTGCGCCCCCTGGTGGGTAGGGCGAATTGCCCGAGGCGAAACTAACCTGTCCTCACGGCATGATACAAAGACGGGACAAGCTTACCGGTGAAGTACCTCCGAGCGGTTTCCGCGGCTGCGACTCATCCGCCAACTGCATATCGAATAGAGTTCTTGTGTGCACATCGCCTATCGAAGCCTCGGATGATTGCTTCAGACCGCACGATGGCCGTAATTGATGCTGAGTTAGACACGTTGCAGGAGAGGCTGGGGCGACGAATCATCGCGTTAACCGCTCGCGAGTAGGCGCGAGCCGTGATCGACATGCGGACGGCGGACTGATCGGAAAATTCGACTCGCAGCACCCGAGCAAGGGCAGCGCAAGCGCCTTCGCCGACCTGACCTGCGGAGTGATCTGCGAATCGTTCGTCACGCGCCCAGATTATAGGCCGCCAGCGCCGCGAGGTTGACGACGTCGCTGTCCTTGGCGCCGAGCGTCGAGATCTGCACCGAGTGCTCGAGGCCGACCAGCATCGGCCCCATGACCATGGCGCCGCCCAGCTCGCGCAGGAGCTTGGTCGAGATCGAGGCGGCGTGGAAGGCCGGCATGATGAGCACGTTCGCGGTGTCGGTGAGGCGCGAGAACGGATAGAGCTTCGCAAGATCGCGGTTCAGCGCCACGTCGGCCGCCATGTCGCCGTCGTACTCGAAGTCGACGCGGCGCTCGTCCAGGATCTCGACGGCGCGGCGGACGACGTCCGAGCGCTCGCCGCGCGGCTGGCCGAAGGTGGAATAGGCGAGGAGGGCGACGCGCGGCTCCATGCCGAACTTGCGCGCCGCAAGCGCGGCCTCGGTCGCAATGTTGGCGAGCTCGTCGGCGGTCGGCATGTCGTGGACGCTCGTATCGGCGACGAGCACGGCGCGGCCGCGGCAGAGCGCGAGCGAGACGCCGATGATGTTGCGGCCGGGCTTGGGGTCGACGACGCGGCGCACGTCCTCGTAGACGCTCGTCCAGTTGCGCGTGACGCCCGAGACCATGGCGTCGGCATAGCCGTGCACCACCATCAGCGCCGCGAAGATGTTGCGCTCGTTGAGCACGAGGCGCTGACAGTCGCGCTTCAGGTAGCCGCGCCGCTGCAGCCGGGCGTAGAGAAACTCCGTGAACTCCTCGGTGTGGGGCGATCTCTTGGTGTCGATGATCTCGTACTCGGGGCGGAGCCTCACGCCGAGCTCATCGAAGTTGTCGCGCACGGTCGCCGCCGTGCCGACGAGGATCGGCACGCCGAAGCCTTGCGAGAAATAGGTGTTCGCGGCGCGGATGACGGCCTGCTCCTCGCCTTCGGCAAAGATCACGCGCTTGGGCTCGCTTCGCACCTTGTCGAAGGTGGACTGCAGCCAGCCGCTCACGGGATCGAGGCGGCCCTTCAGGCGCGCGATGTAGGCGTCCATGTCGATCAGAGGACGGCGCGCGACGCCCGAATCCATGGCCGCCTTGGCGATCGGCGGGCGGCACGTGGCTGATGAGGCGCGGATCGAACGGCGCCGGAATGATGTAGTCGGGCCCGAACGTCGGCCGGCGGCCGAGGAATGCCGCCATCACCTGGTCGGGCACTTCGTCGCGCGCGAGGTCGGCGATCGCATGGGCGGCGGCGATCTTCATGCTCTCGTTGATGGTCGAGGCCTGGACGTCGAGGGCGCCGCGGAAGATGAACGGGAAGCCCAGCACGTTGTTGACCTGGTTCGGATAGTCGGAGCGGCCCGTGGCGACGATGGCGTCGTCGCGGACGGCGTGGACCTCCTCGGGCGTGATCTCGGGATCGGGATTGGCCATGGCGAAGATGATCGGCTTCTTGGCCATCGAGGCGACCATCTCGGGCGTGAACGCGCCTTTGACCGAGAGGCCAAAGAAGGCGTCGGCGCCCTCGAAGGCTTCGGCCAGCGTGCGCGCCTTGGTCTTCGCCGCGTAGGCCGACTTCCACTGGTTCATGCCCTCCTTGCGGCCCTGGAAGATCACGCCCTTGGTGTCGCAGAGCACGACGTTCTTCTTCGGGAGCCCCATGGCGACGAGGAGCTCGAGGCAGGCGATGCCGGCGGCGCCGGCGCCGTTCACCACGAGCTTGAAGTCGTCGATCGTCGCGGCCCGTGAGCTCGAGCGCGTTGAGGAGGCCGGCGGCGGCGATGATCGCGGTGCCGTGCTGGTCGTCGTGGAAGACGGGGATGTCGAGCAGCTCCTTGAGCTTCTCCTCGATGATGAAGCAGTCGGGCGCCTTGATGTCCTCGAGGTTGATGCCGCCGAAGGTCGGGCCGAGGTAGCGCACGCAGTTGATGAACTGATCGACGTCCTCGGTGGCGACGAGCACGTCGATGCCGTCGATGTCGGCGAAGCGCTTGAAGAGGACGGCCTTGCCTTCCATGACCGGCTTCGAGGCGAGCGCGCCAAGATTGCCGAGGCCGAGGATGGCGGTGCCGTTCGAGATGACGGCGACGAGGTTGCCCTTGTTCGTATAGTCGTAGGCCAGCGCCGGGTTCTCGGCGATCGCGTGCACGGGAACGGCGACGCCGGGCGAATAGGCGAGCGACAGGTCGCGCTGCGTTGCCAAGGGCTTGGTCGGCGTGATCTCGAGCTTGCCGGGCTTGCCCTGGGCGTGGAACTGCAGCGCTTCCTCGGCGGTGATCCGGGTTCTCGTTTGTTTCGTGGACATGTGATTGGAGCCGCACTGCGAGGTCGGCGAACGTGGGAAGTGGGAAACAGTAAACGCCGCCAGACCATTACTCAACTGTGTCACGATCTTTCGCGGCCCGTCCTATGCACGATTTTCGCTTCATGGTTGCCGCAGGAGGGTTTCCAAGGCCTCTCGTGCCGGGCTATCGGTTGCCCGCAGTTGCCGGAAGAAGGCCGCGCAGGGACGATGGCAGACGATCGCACAAAGAGGGCTCAGCCGCCGCGCCGGGACGCGGAGACCTCCGAGCCTGCTCTCGCTGCGGCTGCGTCGGATGACGGCGGCGCGCCCGAGCGCGTGACGGCGCCCGCGCGAAGCGACGCCGTCCATGGCGCAGTTCCTCGAGATCAAGGCTGCCAACCCGGACAGCCTGCTCTGGTACCGGATGGGCGACTTCTACGAGCTGTTCTTCGACGACGCGGTGGTCGCCTCGAAGGCGCTCGGCATCGTGCTGACCAAGCGCGGCAAGCACCAGGGCCAGGACATTCCGATGTGCGGCGTGCCGGTGCACCGCGCCGACGAATATCTGCAGCGGCTGATCAGGCTCGGCCACCGCGTCGCCGTCTGCGAGCAGCTCGAGGATCCGGCGGAAGCGCGCAAGCGCGGCTCCAAGGCGGTCGTGCGCCGCGACGTCGTGCGCCTCGTGACGCCCGGCACGCTGACCGAGGACACGCTTCTCGACGCGAAGTCGCGCAACTATCTGACCGGCCTTTTCCGCGCCCCGGGCGGAGCCGAGGGACCGCTTGCGACCTCGGACGCCACTGGTGGCGCTCGCGTCGCTCGACATCTCGACGGGCGAGTTCGAGATCGGCGAAGTGCGGTCGGCCGACCTGCCGGGCGAGCTGGTGCGGCTCGCGCCCGGGGAGGTGATCGCGACCGATGCGCTGCTCGCCGACGCGGAACTGCGCCGCTCGATCGAGCTTGCCGGCGCCGCGGCGACGCCGGTGCCGGCGGCATCGTTCGACAGCCTCGCCGGCGAGCGCGGCCTCAAAGCTCAGCTCGGACTTGCCGATCTCGGCGCCTTCGGCAGCTTCTCGCGCGCCGAGCTGGCGGCGCTCGCCGCGGTGCTGCGCTACGTCGAGCTGACGCAGATCGGCAAGAAGCCGGTCGTGCGGCCGCCGAAGCGGTCGGGATCGGCTGCGGTGCTCATGATCGACGCGGCGAGCCGGGCGAGCCTCGAGCTGGTGCGGTCGATCTCGGGCGACAAGGGCGGCAGCCTGCTCGCGGCCATCGATCGCACGGTGACGGGTGCCGGCGCGCGCGAGCTGGCGGCGCGGCTCACCTCGCCGTTGCGCGATCCCGCGGCAATCGAGGCGCGGCTCGATGCCGTGCAGCTCTTCGTCGATGACGAGACGCTGCGCGAAGACATTCGCGCGAGCCTCAAGGGCGCGCCCGACATCGCGCGCGCCGTCTCGCGGCTCGCGTTCGGCCGCGGCGGGCCGCGCGATCTCGCGGCGATCCGCGACGGGCTCGCGCAAGCGCGCAACGCGCAAACGCTGCTCGAGCGGAAGGCCAGCGCATCGGGCTGCCCGCACGACGTGGCCTCGATCGCCGGCCGTCTCAAGTCGGTCGGCGCCGAGCTTGCCCGCAATCTCGCGGCGGCCCTCGTCGACGATCCGCCGCATCTGAAGCGCGACGGCGGCTTCGTGCGGCCGGGCTTTCGCGCCGAGCTCGACGAGGCCCGCGGCTTCGCGACGACAGCCGCGGCGTGATGGCCGAGCTCGAGGCGCGCTACGTCGAGACGACGGGCGTCAAGTCGCTGAAGATTCGCCACAACAACATCCTCGGCTACTTCATCGAGGTGACGCAGGCGAACGCCAAGCCGCTGCTCGCAGCCACCGCTGTCGGAGACGTTCCGCCATCGCCAGACGATGGCCTCGCGGTGCGCTTCACGACGGCCGAGCTTGTCGAGACCGAGGGGCGCATCGCTTCGGCCGCCGAGCGCGCGCTGGCGATCGAGCAGGAGGTGTTCGCGGAGCTTGCGGCGCATGTGGCGCGGCGAGGAGCGCGGGCTCTCCGACGTCGCCGCGGCGCTCGCCGAGCTCGATCACACGGCGGCACTCGCCGAGCTTGCGCGCGACGAGAACTACGTGCGGCCGGTCGTCGACGGCGGACAGGCGTTCGAGATCCGCGGCGGCCGCCATCCCGTCGTCGAGCAGGCGCTGGCGCGCGCCAAAGCCGGCTCCGTTCATCGAGAACGATTGCGTGCTCGGGCGCGCGGGCGGCGAGCCGTCCCAGGCAAGCGACGACATGCCGGAGGCGCGCCTCTGGCTCGTCACCGGGCCGAACATGGCCGGCAAGTCGACCTTTCTGCGCCAGAACGCGCTGATCGCCATCCTGGCGCAGATGGGCTCGTTCGTGCCGGCGCGGACGGCCGCGATCGGCGTCGTCGACCGGCTGTTCAGCCGCGTCGGCGCGGCCGACGATCTGGCGCGCGGGCGCTCGACGTTCATGGTCGAGATGGTGGAGACGGCCGGCATCCTCAATCGGCGACCGAGCGCTCGCTCGTCATCCTCGACGAGATCGGGCGCGGCACGGCGACCTTCGACGGGCTCTCGATCGCCTGGGCCACGGTCGAGTATCCTGCACGACGTTTCCAAGGCGCGCGTGCTGTTCGCGACGCACTATCACGAGCTGACCGCGCTCGCGGGGCGGCTCGGATCGGTCGCCAACGTGACGATCGACGTCAAGGAGTGGCACGACGAGATCGTCTTCCTGCACCGCGTCAAGCCGGGCGCCGCGGACCGCTCCTACGGCATCCAGGTCGCCAAGCTCGCCGGGCTGCCGGGCGACGTCATCGAGCGGGCCGGCGAGGTGCTCGCGCTTCTGGAAAAAAACGCCCCGCGCGGGGCCGGCAGTGGCGGCGGAGCGCTCGATGATCTGCCACTCTTTGCCGCCGCCCGGCCCAAGGCGCCAGGGGCCGTGCGCGGGCCCTCCGCAGTCGAGACGGCGCTCGACGAGATCAACCCCGACGAGATGAGCCCGCGCGCCGCCCTCGACGCGCTCTACCGCCTGAAGCAGCTCAGGGCAAAGAAAGCCGAACTCCTGATGCCGATTGTCGCGGCATGAGCGGCACGGCACCTATGGTCTAAGATCGCACGCATGGACACGACGAGACTTCCGCCTGCACCCTATTTCGAGCCGCCGGAGCTGCGCGCCGAGCTGACGCGCGCTGTTCAACGCCCACGGCAACGCCGCGGAGGCGCGTCCGGCGGTCCTCGATCGTCTCAAGGCGCTGGTCAAGGCGGCGCGCGAGACGGCGCGCGAGCAGCTCGAGCTCGACGGCAACGGGCGGCGCTGCGCCACCGGGCTGGCGCGCTTCCAGGACGAGCTGGTCCGGCTGCTCTACGACTACACGGTCGCGCACATCTACCGGGCGACGAACCCCTCGGATGCCGAGCGCATGGCGGTCGTGGCGACCGGCGGCTACGGGCGCGAGATGCTGGCGCCGGGCTCGGACATCGATCTGCTGTTCCTGCTTCCCTACAAGCAGACGCCGTGGGGCGAGAGCGTCGCCGAGTACATGCTCTACTTGCTGTGGGATCTCGGCTTCAAGGTCGGGCACGCGACGCGCACCGTCGACCAGTGCCTCAAGCTCGCGGCCGCCGACACCACGATCCGCACGTCGCTGCTCGACATGTGGCTCGTCCACGGCGACGCGCAGCTCTACGCCGAGCTCGAGCAGCGCTTCCGCGCCGAGGTCGTGCGCGGCTCAGAGCGCGCCTTCATCGACGCCAAGATGGCCGAGCGGAACGAGCGCCACCGGCGTGCCGGCGAGAGCCGCTACAAGGTCGAGCCCAACATCAAGGACGGCAAGGGCGGCCTGCGCGACCTGCACACGCTGCACTGGCTCTCGAAGTATCTCTTCAGTCACGAGGTCGGCCCGCCGACGGTGACCGCCGGCATCTTCACGAGCGAGGAAGTCAGCGACCTTCCGCAAGTGCGAGGACTTCCTGTGGACCGTGCGCTGCTTCCTGCACTTCCTCACGGGGCGCGCGGAGGAACGGCTCACGTTCGATCTGCAGCCGTTGCTCGCCGAGCAGCTCGGCTACAAGGAGAAGAGCGGGCTGCGGGCGGTCGAGCGCTTCATGAAGCACTACTTCCTGGTCGCCAAGGACGTCGGCGACCTGACGACGATCCTGTGCTCGGCGCTCGAGATGCAGCAGTTCAAGAGCACGCCGGGGCGCCACAAGCTGTTCAATCCGCTGTCGTGGCGGATCGCGGCGCCAGATCCGCGAGCGGACCGATTTCCGCATCGACAACGGGCGCATCAACATCGCGGACGCCGACGTCTTCAAGCGCGATCCGGTGAACCTCATCCGCTTCTTCGCGCAGGCGCGAGCACACGGACACGTTCCTGCATCCCAACGCCATCCGCGAGCTGCGGCGCTCGCATCGCCTGATCGACGACAAGCTGCGCAGCGACCCGGAAGCCAACCGCATCTTCCTCGAGCTGCTGACGGGGCACGTGAGCCCGGAATCGACGCTGCGGCGCATGAACGAAGCCGGCGTGCTCGGCCGCTTCATCCCGGAGTTCGGGCGCGTCGTGGCGATGATGCAGTTCAACATGTATCACCACTACACGGTCGACGAGCACCTGATCCGCACGGTCGGCATGCTGACCGACATCGAGCGCGGCGGGGCGGCCGACGAGCTGCCGCTCTCGACCGCGCTCATCAAGACCATCCAGAACCGGCGCGTGCTCTTCGTCGCGGCGTTCCTGCACGACATCGGCAAGGGCCGCATCGAGGATCACTCGATCATCGGCGGCCGAAATCGCGCGCGAGATCTGCCCGCAGGCTCGGGCTCTCGACGGCCGAGACGGAGACCGTCGCCTGGCTCATCGAGCACCATCTGACGATGAGCAACATCGCCCAGAGCCGCGACATCGGCGATCCGAAGACGGTGCGCGACTTCGCCGACATCGTGCAAAGCCCGGAGCGGCTCAAGCTCCTGCTGCTGCTTTCGGTGGCCGACATCCGCGCGGTCGGGCCCGGCGTGTGGAACGGCTGGAAGGGCCAGCTTCTGCGCACGCTCTACAACGAGACCGAGCCGCTGCTCTCGGGCGGCCATACGCAGGTGGCGCGCGGCCAGATCGTGGCGGAAGCCCAGGACGAGCTGCGCGCCGCGCTCCGGGATTGGCCGTCGAACGAGGTCGAGCGCTTCATCGACCGGCACTATCCGGACTACTGGCTCCGGACCGAGCCCAAGCGGCAGGTCTATCATGCCTGGCTGCTGCGGCGCGCGGAGGTCGAGGGGCGGACGTTCGCCGCCGAGTTCAAGACCGACGCCTTCACGGCGATCACCGAGCTCACCGTGTTCGCGCCGAACCATCCGCGTCTGTTGGCGCTGTTCGCAGGCGCGTGCGCGGCCAACGGCGCCAACATCGTCGGCGCGCATATCACGACGACGCGCGACGGATTCGCGCTCGACACCTTCCTGCTGCAGCGCGAATTCGAGTACGACGAGGACGAGACGCGGCGCGCGCGGCGCATCAGCGAGACGATCGAGCGACTGCTCAAGGGCGAGGTCTGGCTTTCGGCGCTGCTCGCCAACCGCCGGCCGGCGCCGCCCAAGGTCGAGGCCTTCACGGTCGAGCCCGAGGTGTTCGTCAACAATGCGTGGTCGGATGCGTTCACGGTGATCGAGGTCGCGGGGCGCGACCGCACGGGGCTTCTCTACGAGCTCACGAACTCGCTCTCCGATCTCTCGCTCGACATCGCGTCGGCACACATCACGACCTTCGGCGAGAAGGCCGTCGACGTGTTCTACGTCACCGATCTCACGGGCAAGAAGATCGAGAGCGACGTGCGCCAGAAGGCGATCAAGGATCGGCTCTTGACGGTGCTGGCGGGGCCGGTGGCGGCGGTGAGCTGATTTTTGCCAGCGCCTTAGTCCTACCGGACGTCTGCCCGCAATTTCCTGCCCATCGATCGCATGCGATCCGCACCGAAGGTGCGGCGTGCAAGAGCGCGCGCCGCGTCCCGCGGCGATCGCATGTGATTGGTGGGCAGGTAGAAAGCGGCGCACAGGAGTGACTTAATGCGCGGCCTCCCAGTTGTCGGCGGCCTTGGCGTCGACGTGGATCGGCACGGAAAGCTCGATCGCCGGCTCGGCGGCCTTCTCCATGACGCGGCGCACGGTCGCGATCGTCTTCTCGACCTCCGCGTCCTTGACCTCGAACACCAGCTCGTCGTGCACCTGCAGCAGCATGCTGCGCCGACTTGAGCCTGCGCGTGCTCGAGCGCGCCCGGCATGCGGACCATGGCGCGGCGGATGATGTCGGCGGCCGAGCCCTGGATCGGCGCGTTGATCGCGGCGCGCTCGAGGAAGCCGCGCATGGACGGGTTCTTGGTGTTGATCTCGGGGTAGTGGATGCGCCGGCCGAAGACCGTCTCGACGTAGCCCTGCTCGTGCGCGCGCTTCTTCGTCGCCTCCATGTAGTCGCGGATGCCGGGGAAGCGCTCGAAGTAGGTCTTGATGTAGGCGCCGGCCTCCTCCCGCGAGATGCCGAGCTGGTTGGCGAGCCCGAAGGCCGAGATGCCGTAGATGATGCCGAAGTTGATCGCCTTGGCGCGGCGGCGCACCTCGGGCGGCATGTCCTTCACCGGCACGCCGAACATCTCGGACGCGGTCATGGCGTGGATGTCGAGGCCGTCGTCGAAGGCCTTCTTCAGCTGCGGGATGTCGGCGATGTGGGCGAGCACGCGCAGCTCGATCTGGGAGTAGTCGGCGGAGACGAGCTTCATGCCCTTCTCGGCGATGAAGGCGGTGCGGATCTCGCGGCCTTCCTTGGTGCGGACGGGGATGTTCTGCAGGTTGGGATCGGACGAGGCGAGGCGGCCCGTCGTCGTCGCGGCCAGCGCATAGCTGGTGTGGATGCGGCCCGTTTGCGGGTTGATGAAGGTCGGGCAGCGCGTCGGTGTAGGTCGAGCGCAGCTTGGTCAGCTGGCGCCACTCGAGCATGGTGTTGATGAGGCGGCGCGCGTCCTCGGGCAGCTCCTCGTTGGCGGCGAGATCGTCGAGCAGGCCGGCGCGCGTCTCCCACTGGCCGGTCTTGGTCTTCTTGCCGCCGGGCAGCTTCAGGCTGTCGAACAGCAACTCGCCGAGCTGCTTGCGGCGAGCCGAGATTGAACTTGTGGCCGACGAGCTCGTTGACCTCCTCCTCGAGCCGCGCGACGCGCTGCGCGAACGTGCTCGAGAGCCGCGCGAGGATCGGCTGGTCGACCTTGATGCCGGCCCGCTCCATGTCGACGATGACCGGCAGCAGCGGCCGCTCCAGCGTCTCGTAGACCGTCGTCAGGCGCTCGGCGGCGAGGCGCGGCTTCAGGCGCAGCCAGAGCCGGAGCGTGACGTCGGCGTCCTCGGCGGCGTACTCGGTCGCCTTGTCGATCGGCACGCCGGCGAACGTCTTGCTCGTTCTTCTTGGCGCCGGGCGCGTGCGCGATCACCTGGTCGAACGAGATGCAGGTGTGGCCGAGGTGGCGCTCCGCGAGCTCGTCCATGCCGTGGCCGCCGCGGCCGCCGTCGAGCGCGTAGGACAGCAGCATGGTGTCGTCGATCGGCGCGATGCCGATGCCGTGCCGGGCCAGCACGAGGGCGTCGTACTTGATGTTCTGGCCGATCTTGAGGACGCCCGGGTCCTCGAGCAGCGGCTTCAGCAGTGCCAAGGCGTCGCGCAGCGGGATCTGACCCGGAACGAGGCCGCCGCCGTCGCCGAACAAGTCGCCGCTGCCGCGCGGTGTGGCCGAGCGGCACGTAGCAGGCCTTGCCCGGCGCGACCGCCAGCGAGAAGCCGACGAGGTCCGCCTGCATCGCGTCGAGGCCGGTCGTCTCGGTGTCGAAGGCGAAGCGGCCGGCTTCGCGCGCCGCCGCGATCCACGCCGCGAGCCCGTCCAGCGTCGTCACGGTCTCGTACTTCGTGCGGTCGCAGGGCGATCTTGGCGAGCCGCGCCGAGACGATGGCGGCACCGGCAGCCGGCGTGCCCGGCCCGTGCAGCTCGCCGCCTTTCGCGCGCACCTTTCTCGTCCTCGGTCTTTTCGGGCTTCGGCAGACTCGCGCCGACCGATTTCTCGAGCGGCGCGGGAACCTCGGCACCGAGCTTCTCGGCGATGCGCTTGGTCAGCGTGTTGAACTCCATGCCGCGCAGGAAGCCGAGCAAGGTCTGCGGCTCGGATCGTGCACGCCGAGCAAGTCGATGCCGACCTCGACCGGCACGTCGTCCTTCAAGCGCACGAGCTCGCGCGAGATGCGCGCCTGATCGGCGAACTCGATCAGCTTCTCGCGCCGCTTCGGCTGCTTGATCTCGCCCGCCGCGCGCGAGAAGCGTGTCGAGATCGCCGTACTCGTTGATGAGCTCGGCGGCGGTCTTGACGCCGATGCCCGGCACGCCCGGCACGTTGTCGACGGAGTCGCCCGCCAGCGACTGCACGTCGATCACCTTGTCGGGCGGGACGCCGAACTTCTCGATCACCTCGTCGCGGCCGATCTTCTTGCTCTTCATGGCGTCGAGCATGACGACGCCGGGGCGGACGAGCTGCATCAGGTCCTTGTCGGACGAGACGATGGTGACGTCGCCGCCCTTGGCGACGATGGCCTTGGCGTAGGTGGCGATGAGGTCGTCGGCCTCGTAGCCGTTCTGCTCGAGGCAGGCGACGTTGAAGGCCTTCACCGCGTCGCGGATCAGCGGGAACTGCGGAACGAGCTCCTCGGGCGGCGGCGGGCGGTGCGCCTTGTACTTGTCATAGATGTCGTTGCGGAACGTCTTCTCCGAGGCATCGAAGATGACGGCGAGGTGGGTCGGCGCCTCCGACGCCTTGCTCTCGCGCAGCAGCTTCCACAGCATGGCGCAGAAGCCGTGCACGGCGCCGACCGGCAGGCCGTCCGAGGGACGCGTCAGCGGCGGCAGCGCGTGGAAGGCGCGGAAGATGTAGCCCGAGCCGTCGATGAGATAGACATGGCTGCCCTTGACGATGGGCACGGGCTCGCCGTCTGGCACCGAGCATTGGTCAGCGGCGGATTTCGGCTTCCTGGCAGGTTTCTCGCTCATGGGGCCGGACTATAGGCGCTCAGGGCGCTTCGGTCAGCCCATGGCACGTCTTGGCGCAAATCTGGGCGATCGCCGTCGTTACTCGGGACCGGTTTGCGGTGATCGTTTGCGAGGTCTCGTTTGCGAGGTCTGGGCGAATGGAGTATCAAGTCCGCCCGGCAAGACGCGCCGCGAAGCACCCATAGCTCAGCTGGATAGAGCGTTGCCCTCCGAAGGCAAAGGTCAGAGGTTCGAATCCTCTTGGGTGCACCAAGCTGCGTGCTGTAGCCTGCGCCATTCTCAAGAGTGTCGGAGAGGAAGATTTGCCCGACCACACCGCCAACGCCAGGCGTGGTCCGCAGACCGATCTTGAGTTCGGAGTCGGCGACATCGAGGCGGACCGCAGCAGCGCGGCGAATTATGAATCCCAGCGAATAGAGAGCGGCGCGGCCTTCCACGCGCAGCGGATCGGCAAAGATCCCGCGGGGCCAGGCATGGACGCCGGCGATCAGTACGTCCGTAAGGCTAATGGCAGCCAGTGCGCGGACATCAGGGCCCGCGAGCGCTTGCGGATTCCAGGTTGGCGAGACTTTGGCGACGGCATCGCGCGTCATCCAAGTTTCGCCAGTAAGCTGCTCGAACTGAAACAGCGCGCCGTTGTTGTCGTTGATGACATAAACGGTCTGCTCGCCGCTCCAGGTTTCGAAATTTAGAGCCTGGTATCGTCTCGTGGGGCAGGTCAAGACCAGAGTTGATACGATACAGCTTGAGCTGACAGATCAGAGGCGGCTGCTGAACTCGATCAGGGAGCGAGAGCGGGCACCAATTTTACAAGGAGTTCGGAACCGGCAAGCTGGATGGCGTAGATTTCCAGGGTGTGCCTGCCGATGAAGCGTAATACGCGAGCTACGGGCTCTGGAGGTTGGATGGGGCTTGGACCACGCACGAATAGACACAAGCCAACGGACATGGCACCGACCAACACAATGACGACGACGAGCTGTATCGGAGAAAACATGAATTCCTTTTGTTCCTGCCAGACATAGACGACCGCAGCGACACAGCAGACCACTAGGCGCATCAGACCAAAGTTTTCTTTCATCCCGCGCGCAGGCGGTGACGCGACTTGCATTGCGCTGACCGCTGATCTGCCGTACCGGCGCTGGTATAAGCCAAACAGGGCCCACAGCCAGCCCTCCGCACCGTAATCGACAAGCTCCCCCACCAGCGGCAGCACAGCGAGAAGTGCGGAGACGAGGAGGGCGACGGCGACCCAGCCCTGATGCTGCACAAAGCTTTGTACGTACGGACGTATGAGGCGGATAAGCACGTAGCTCAGGAGAATGTTCGGTGCCACCCATCTCCAGTCGTCGTTCCAGCTGTCGAGCAGAGTCAGGGTAACACCGAGCCATATCCAGTTGAGTGGAATGGTCCGGCTCTCCGCGTAGCCCTGGAAGAAGAAAAATACCGGCGCCGCGACGCGTCCGAAAACAGCCCACCAGTGGTCGTCTTCCATGAAGAAATGGCCGAAATGGCCAATTGAGACCGCGATGATTGCGACGGTCTTCAGCCAGTCGGTATTGTCAACTGGAGGCGTTCTCGTCGAACTCGGGACGTCATGCATTTGGCAATTACTCGACTCTCCCCGGTGCAGCAAAGATGGATGGTGCATCCTGGCCCTTCCGCCAGTATCGCCGGAAATCCCCAGCTGCATGTACGATCGCTAGACGCTCAAGCTCGGCCATCAATCCTATTGTCTCGTTTCCGGCATCGGCCTGATCCCCCTTAGATAGATCGGTCACTACGAGAATTTGGTGCGGTTGAGCCCATCGGTCGCCATAGATTTTGCCGCTAGTCCCGCTTCGGCCGCCCAAACGCTGGCTGAACATGGCCGGGTTCTAACTTTGAGCCTGGCATCGTACCGAGGGGCAGGCCAGTGTGACAGCGCCGCAGCGAGAGCACCAAGATCGGCACCACGATGATAGTTCGCGATCCCGAAAAGAATTTCGAGGAGCTGTGGGAGACCTTTCACCACAGGTATCCGTTCTTCGAGCTGCGAAAGGTCGATTGGTGGAAGCAGTACAACATCCACAGACCGAAGGTCACGAGTAATACCAGCGATGATGAGCTCTTCGACATTTTTTGCCAGATGCTCGACCCGCTGGATGACGGGCATGTCGAGCTGAAGACCAAGGCAGGTGATAAGGGGAAGAAGCGCTACTTCACCGCGGAGAAGCAGCCCCGCTTCTATCAGGAGTTCACGGAGCCCCAGATCAAGGAGCTCTTCAAGACGACCGAGAAAACGCTTTTTGAAAACGGCTTCGGGCGCCTCGCTGAAACCAGCGCCTGGATGCTTCGGTACTGCCGGTCACAGACCGTTGGCTATATGCGGATCCTCGAGCTGGAGGGCGTCAAGAAGAGCACGTTGACAGCTGATCTGGACAAGATCGCCCTCGACTTCACGGATCTGCTGGGCTTCATCATCGATGTCCGCAACAACCCCGGCGGGAACGACAGCACCGCCCTCACCATCATCAATCGGTTTTGTGACCGCAGGAGAGTGGCGTTCCACAGAAGGACGAAGATCGGTCCTGGCGAGGATGCGTTTACACCGTTGAAGACTTGGCACATTAGACCTGAGGGTGACGTCCAGTTTACAGCGCCGATAGTCCTGTTGACCTGCGATGCCGTTTTTAGCGGCGGCGAGGTGTTCGCATTAGCGATACGGCAGCTGCCTTACGTGACGATCTTGGGCGATCATACCAATGGCATATTCTCCTATCAGCTCGAGAAGAAACTTCCGAACGGCTGGGAGTACTGCCTGTCATACCAGAAATACTTTTCGGCCGACATGGTGTGTTACGAAACCAAGGGCGTACCCGCCGATATCGAGCTGTTCAACAGCACCGCTGATATTGCGAACGGGACCGACCCATTGATCACCGCGGCGCTCGAGGTATTGAAGTCGAGTTGGTCTCGCGGATAATCAGCCATTCCTCCGGATAGCAAGAGCTGCGCAGCTACCGGCCGTATCAATCGCGTAGGCGCAAAATTGCTCCGGCCCACCGTACGCTCGTGGCGCATCGACGACGCGGATGCTCGGGCCAAGTTCGAATTGGAACGCGTCGAGGCCGAAGGGCAATCCCTCTCCAATGGATTTTAGGGCTGCTTCCTTGAGTGTCCAGAGTTGGAAGAAGGTTCGCATGCGGGTCCGTTCGCCGGCTCCTTCAACGGCCTTTGCCTCAGCTCTTGAAAAATACGCTTGCGCGAGCTCGGTCGCCTCGAGGTGTCTCGTCGGATCTTCGATGTCGACACCGATGGGCTGTGTAGAAGACCATGCCCCGAGGTATCCGAGCCTGCAGGAGGAAAAGCTGAACCAGCAACCCCGCAGTTCGGGGAGGTAGGGACACCCTTTCTCCGTTGCCTCGAAAGCGATGCGCGATAAGGGTAGCGCCGAGTCGATCGCGACGGCGCCGCAGTAGCGGCGAAACGCACGCTGCTGCTTAAAGTGTGCTTCGCCGCCTTCCCCCAGCAGGCTTTGCGCCCGCCGCTTCTCCGCATCCGAGAGGACCGACGCGCAACAGCTAACTGCCTCCAGATCGTGCGAGACCGGCGCAAATAGAACTCTTGCTATATGACGTGCAGGCGCCGGAGTGCAGTCGCGCGCGCTTGCGGCGAATAGGTTGTTGACGCGTGCGCTAGCGTCCCATGTCATCCGAACCGCGAGCCTCTGCAAGCAATCGATCTACAGGCTCAACGGGGCTGCCCTGGTAGGTGGCCGAGTGGAGGTTCATATCCTTGAGGACGAGCGACAACGGCAATACCGTCGTGTCCCGCTCAACAACGACGCCACTCATCACCGTTGCGCCGGAGCATATTGTACATCCGTCCTGAATGTGGGTTTGCTTCACCTTCAGCATCATGTTTTCGAAGGTATGGAACTGCAGGAAACCGCCGACGACACAATTGTCATCGAACTTCACCGCATTCCAATCGTAGCACTGCATGGGCTCGGTCACGATCGTGTGCCGTCCGATCTGGCATCCCAGCCACCGTAAGATGGGGTTCGCTAGGATCGTACCTGCGCAAAAGTTGAGGGGTACCTGGCACCAGATGAAAAAGCAATCCTGCGCGAAAAAGTAGGCGAAGTGGCGCAAGGACCAGAAGGGCGTCGCGTGATTGACGCCCCAGTCCCTGCCGACAAAAGCCTTCTTGATCGCGACGCTGAACAAGACCAGATGGACCTCGGTGAGCAACAGCGCCAGCAGCGCGCCGATGAGTGGACCGAAGCCCATCCGCAGCGAACAGATGTACAGGATTGTAAAAATCAGCCCGTCGGTGACGCGCAGCATCGCGATGCTGAAGAAATCGTTCAGGAGGACACGGGCGAGAAAAAGCGGGAAGGCCGGCAGTTGGTCGTTCTCGGTCTCGGCGCTGGCGAACTTTAGCGGCGGGTTTCCCGCCACAGCGATGGGCTCGCCGAGCCGCGACCGCATCTGTCGCCGGAAGTCTATATCACTGCACGGCGTTGATACGCCGAGGAGGAAATTCGACGGCAACTGGCCGTATTCCGCCGCGCAGTTGTTACCACTGAAAAAATTACGCGGCATGTCCAGGTGGCGCAATGTTACGTGCTTGGCGCCGTAGTCGAGCATGTTCGTTAAAGAGCCGTTTGACCAGAATACCTGCGCGTCGGCGGTGGTGAGCTCGGGGACGAGGTTGAACATCACGTCGCACTCGGAGGCGCCCAATCGGGTGAAGTGCATGCCGGCAAGCGCCCGCAAGTATTGCCCCGTGATAGTCCAGGTCCACAGCAACTGGATGTTGTTGAACTTGCGCATTCGGTACATGAGGAGTGCGCCACTGAGGCCGCGCGCACTGTGAAGGCCTGGTGACGCGGCTGTGTAGCGAATGAAGAGGCAGCCCAATAAAGAGGTAACGACGATGGTGAGCCAAGCGGTAGTGAAGGTGTAGAGCGTTAGGTGGCCGATGATTACGTACAGCGGCGTCACGCTGAGGTAATTGCTGGGTACGGCGGCGTCTGCGACCGGCGTGAAATCGCGGGTAAACCACAGGATCGCCGCGGCGGGCACCACGCTGATCGCAGAGAACACTGCGATCTGCATGAAGACGTTGCAGGTTTCCAATAGCCAGATCGGATAAGCGTCCCGGCAGGCGCTTGCCGTACGCCGCAGCTCCTTGCAACGGCCGGCAAGGCGTGCCGGAGCCCCTTCCCAAACCTCATGCGCGCCGACGTCTCGCAAGATGGGTGTGAACGGAGTGATCCAACTGCCGCGGCCAATCCTCACATGATTGGCGATGGCGGCGCGCATTCCGACCTTGCAACCGCCTTCAAGGTAGATCGGGCCTACGAGTAGATTCTGCCCGGACCATCTCGTGGTTTGGACGTAGGCGCCGGTCTGAATAGCGACATCATCCTCGATGGTAATCAAGTCCAGCGGTCCCGACAAATACGCGTCAGGCGCGCATTGAAGATTTCTGCCGACCGTGGCGCCGAGCTGCCGCAGCGCGAATGCCGTGAGCGGCGCGCTGCGGTAGATGGCGCGCAGGGGCAGGAGCACTAGGCTCTCCATTCGTCCGATGCACCAGACCCGCAGGTGCATCTTGCTCCACTTGGGGTAGACGCCCGGCGTCACGTTGTTGCGATAGATGTCACCGCCCAGGAAAAACTTGATGCCCATGACCCAGAGCAGACTGGCGAAGGGTAGGAGCAGGCCGAGCAGGTACAGGCCGATGCCGGCGACGATGAAGGTCCAAATGCTGGCGGTCGCGAAGAAGGTTCCTAATTCGACGGCGCTCAAGACCTCTAGGGATGCCAGCAAGCCTGGCGAAAAAAGCAAAGTCGCAAAGAGGATCTGCAGGGTGGTGAACCATCCGACCGAAAGCACCTTTGCCGCGCTCTCATCGCGCAAAGCGCTGGTCTGCGCGGATTCTTCGGCGACAGTTGCTGCCGTGGTGGGCGACTGAATTCGCCGCATTCGGCTCGCTACCTTGCGTGCCGTATTGCAGTCGCTGAGCAGCGCGCGTACCGAGACCGGCCATCCCGCGGCCTGCAAGCGACGCGCTAGGCGCGCAATGACGATCGAGTGTCCGCCGGCCTCGGCGAACCCCTCGTCCCATTTGATGGGCGTCTCGAACACGTACCTGCAGATCGCCAGCACCTCCTCGGCGCCCGGCTCCATTCTCGTGTCGGCGTCAGTCGGCGCCGCCTCCCTAAGCTCGGTGTCTTCCGCTCTAGGGGGTGTCTCGACGCCGCCATTCCGCACCAGCAGCGACAGGTCCGGCAAGCGCTTGCGGTCGACCTTCCCTGACACCGGCTTCATAAAGAATTTTTCCACGAGAAAGATCCTGGTCGGAACCGACGGCGCCGGCAGTTGCTTGGCGAGCGTCGCCGTTACCCGTGCGGCCCACTCCGCTGGCGCGGGTGCAACCACTGAAATCTCCCCTGCGAGGATCGACGGTGCCATGACGAAGGCGACGAGCGCCTCGTTCTGGTAGTCCAGCACAGCGGCCTCGATCTCGCTGAACTGCGTCTGCAGGATGTCCTCGACGGCCTGTGCCTCGACGCGGCGTCCGCGCACTTTGAGCTGCGCGTCGATCCGACCAAGGAAATGCACGCGGTGTGTTCGAGCGTCGATTTTGCATTTGTCCCCGGTGCGGTAGAGGCGTCCGAACTGAGGGTGCGTGATGAACTTCTGCGCGGTCTGCTCCGGCAAGTTGCGATAACCGCGCGCGAGGTGGATGCCGCCGATGCAAAGCTCTCCGACCTCGCCGTGGAGCAGCGGTCGGAGCTCGCCGATCTCGAGGATGACGTAGGTCACGTTGGCGAACGGTGAGCCGAGGGTGATCGGCTCTCCCGGCCGCAAATTCTGGCGGCTCGTGTCGGTGCTGGCCTCCGTCGGGCCGTAGGTGTTGATGACCTGGCGCCTGCACCGCGTCCATGGCTCTACGAGCGCGTTGGGAAAGGCCTCGCCCGCAGGCACGACGTAGCGGCACAAGGGATATGGAAGATCGAGCTCTGGTGTTGATGTGAGCGTGGAAAGCAGGACCGGCGGACAGAAAAGTACCGTGACCTCGGCTTCGCGCAGCACGGGAACAAGGTCCGGGCCGGAGCTGATCTCCTCCTTGGTCAGCATGACGACGGCGCAGCCCGACACCCAGGCGCTGTACATCTCGGAAATGCAGCCGTCGTAGCCCAGCGATGAGGTGAGCGAGCTCGCGTCCATGCCCGGAACGAGAGCGAAATAATCCGCGTAGGTAAGAGCAAGGTTTACATAGCCAGCGTGCGGGCACTCGACGCCCTTCGGCATTCCGGTGGTCCCGCTCGTGTAGAAAATGGTCGCGAGGCGCTGGGTCGGATCGTCGAGCCAGGGCGGGAGATTTCTCTTCGACGCTCTTTCGGGCAACGTCAGGACGTCGAGCGTCGGCAGGTCGCGAAACTTACTCTGTCCGCGCGTGAGAACGACGATCGGCTGAGCGTCGTTGATCATGTGGGTAATGAGCGCCTCGGGCAGGGTGGTATCGAGCACCACCAGCGTGCCGCCGGCCCTAAGCACGCCGAGGTGCGCGGCGACGATCTGCCAATTGTCCTGTGACATGGCAACCGCGACCACCTGGTCTGGCCCTGTTAGAAACGGCTGTACGGCTGCGGCCACGTTCTCTGCGTGCGCATCGAGCTCAGCGAACGTCAGTGACTCTCCGCTATGCGGGATCTGCAAGGCGACAAAATCGGGATACTTCTCGGCGGAACGGCCGAAGACCTCAGTAAGCCACCGAATGCCCTGTTGATGCGGAACGTTGGCGAACGGGCGGTCGCTGAAGACATCCGTCAAACTGTACGGACATGTGTCCCTCGGCTCGTGCGCCGACTTCTTCGCCGCCCAGAGGTATCGCCTCCAAGCTGCAAACGTCAGAACAACGACGATCGCCAGGAGGGCAGCTGCGAGCGCCAAGACTTTTCCTTCATGCTCCGAAATTTCTGACCCTGACGTATCCGGGCTACTTGCCCTGCAGGCGTCAAACCCCGCATCGCCCGTAGCTCTCAGTCGAAGTATCGCTGCAGCGTGCCCCGACGACGAATGTCCAAGGTGACACAATGGGGTCCGCCGCCCAATAGCTTCGAGTGCCGCAGTTTCAATGGGATGACGTCAAGGCCGTGCCTCTCGAGAAGCTTGATGAGCGAGGGCTGGTTTCGGTCGACGACAACCAGATTCGGATTGATGCTGAACGCGTTCATATCGATCCAATCGCTACCGATGCTTTTGTAAATGTAATCGGCATCATGTCTCTCGGTATTCTCCATCGGCGGGCTGTAGATGACCTTCCACTGCTTCAAGACCGGCGGCAGCGTATCGTCATTGAGTCGACCGGGATTGCATAGGATCAAGCCGGGACCGAGCGCCACGAGGGTCGAGTCGATGTGGCTGCCGAAATATACGTCTTTGAGGAAATGGATCCGGTATTTATCGCCTAAGATGCCCTGCAGCCAGTGGCCGCCCATTTCGTTGCCAGTGGCGCTGACGAGGTAGATCAAGTCGTGCCCTAAACGCAGGACGTTTGCCGCGTCGAAGGCCGGCTCGTCGTTGCGCGGCGTAGGCTTGTCCAGATCGACGCCTTCAAACAGCGAGTCCAAAAGCATCGGCTTCGGCGCGCTGTACCACCGTGCGCCCGACTTCATGTAGTCGAGCAGCAGCGTGCGATAGCTGAACGTCTCCTGGGCGCGGCTGCGCATCACATTGGGTGTTTCGATGATCTGATCGCCTATGACCAGCATGATGTCGCGCGGGCAATAGTTATAGTAGCCTTGCGATTCCCAGTTGATGGTCGAGAACGTGGCTTCGTGGGGCCAGGTGTCTGGGCGCTTTACCGTGACGCCGGCCTTCTCCAGGATCTGCTGGAACTCGTTTAGATCCTCGTCCGTCTCTTCAATGACCCTTTGCGGAAAAGGGCCGCGTGGAATGTCAGCCAGTGGACGGTCGGGGAATTCTGCCAGCTGGGTGCTTAGGTCCGGCGTCGGATATCGCGCCTTCAGCGGATTGCCGAGAATGACTTCCTCGAGCGGATCCCACTCGTTGCAGCTCCAAACGCGTGACATAGATGCGACGCCTCCCATGTGGAACCTCGCCGGCTTTTAAGATCATTCGTTTAATTCGATGCTTTGCTCCCGAAGTGTCGTGCTTGCGCACGAGCCATCGAGCTTCACCATCGGACGGAGTTGCTGAAGAAGTCAGGCATCGCCAGCGCCGTGCCCGACGCTACGGTTTTCTGAAGGATGAAATCGCTCACCGCAATGTCGAGTATGCCCAGCCCGAAGGGTGAGAAGATGCGCGCCTTGCGGGGGTCTGGCTCGAGCTTCCCGTCGAGAACATCAACCAGCGTGCCACCAATGAAGTCTCTGCTTCCGCGCGCCGTCTCCGCCAGATGCAGCGACGTGTTGGCCTTCAGGCAGTGCTCGACGTCATCGACGATGTTTTGCGACGCCAAGATCACGTTCACCGAGATATCGCGCAGCGATAGATGCAAGACCGTAGGTGCGTGCTCAAAAAGCTTCTCATCGGTGAGGTAGGGCTCGAGGGCCGTGGTGGTGAATATCATGAGAGACGCATCGCGGAGAGCGCCCTCCAAGCCGCCATGCAGCTCTGCCGCAAGGCCATGCTGATCGCGGAGCCACGTCGCGAATTGCTCCGCCTCCTTGCGATCCACATCGAACAAGCTGATTTTGCGGAACTTCCAATTTCGAAATAGCAACCACTCGACTGCGCTGCGGGCAATAACCCCGGTGCCGATGACGCTCAACGTGCCTTCAAAAGGCTGCGGGGAAATATGCTCGGCCGCCAGTGCGGCAGAGGCGGCGGTACGCGTCGCGCTTATCAGCGACGCTTCAATGCAGGCCAGCGGATAGCCGGTCGTGGCATCGTTCAGGATCTGGACGGCCGACGCGCGGGCAAGGTTGCTGGCCCTGTTGGCCGGGAAGCTCGATATCCATTTGATGCCGCTCTTCCTCACCTCGCCGCCAAGATGAGCCGGCAGGGCGATAATGCGTGCGGAAGGATTCTCCGGATAGCGAAGAAAGTAGCTGTTGGGGTTTATGGATTGGCCGGCGGCGTGGAGACGGTATGCCGCCTCGACGGCTTCAAAAACCTTCTGCCGGTTGCCCTCGATTGCACTCTTAACTGCGGAGCCGGGAACCACGTGAAAGATCGGAGCGGTTACCAAGCCTTATTTCCCTACGAGGACCTTGGCCTGCGGCGCGAGGACTTTCTCCACCCAGGCCGGGTTGTAAACTGTGTCCAGATACTTGTCGCCGAGGTCCGCGGAGATGGCAACGATGGTGTCGCCGGGGGTGAACTCCGAAGCCAGCTTCCGCACGGCGGCGAGGACGGTTCCGGTGCTTCCGCCAACAAGCAGATGGTAATCGCGCACGAACGATAGACACGTTTCGACAGTCGTCGCTTCGTCGATCTCAACAATCCGGTCCGGATTACATAGGTCAGCCAGCTTCGGCCGAAAACTCGTTCCGATACCTGGAATGTTTCGCTTTCCGGGTCTGCCACCGAACGTGACGGAGCCGGTAGGCTCGACGGCCACGATCTTGATTCTTGGGAACTCGTGACGAAGGCGCTCTGAAATCCCGGCGAGCGTGCCTGTGGTTCCAGCTCCTACGAAGATCCAATCGACCTTTTCGAACTCGTCGGCGATCTCTTTTGCCGTTTCCGTGGCATGAATATTCTTGTTCGCTATGTTGTCGTACTGATTGAGCCAGACGGCATTCGGCTCCGATTGCAAGATGTCGTTTATCGCTCTGAATCGGTTGGTGAGGAAGCCGCCGTCGGTGTCCCGGTCTTTGATAACGACAACTGTTGCGCCGTAGAGCTCCATGCCTCTGATGTTGGCGCGGGTGGAGTTGGAATCCGTGACGCAGATGAACTTGTAGCCTTTGATCGCGCAGACGAGACTGAGTGCTATTCCAAGGTTTCCCGACGACGATTCCACGATGACGTTATGCGGCCTGACGATGCCGCGCCGTTCTGCATCTTCAATGAGACCAACTGCAGTTTTCACCTTGATCGAGCCGGATACGTTGAACCCTTCGAGCTTTAGGAATACGTCGTGGCCCTGCGCAAAGGAGCGGAGACGGTAGAACAGATCGCGAAAAACCAAGTCTAAGGGCAATTCGATGATCACGGCTTCGGCCTCGCACTTCATCACGCTTGACCTTGCAGAGGATCTCGCGGTCACAACCGCCGCCCGTCTGCATTGATCTAAGTCAAGGCTCAGCTACTTCAGTCCTCGTAGCAGTGGAATGGCCGCCTCAAAAACAGGGAGGTTCACATAACCCTGGTCAGCCCAACGCGCAAGACTCTCAACGCCTCTAAGTCACGCTTCCTACCGTTAGACCGGCGGCACGCGTCAGCAAATGAAGATCAAATCCTGCCCCCGCAACCAACTTTACTTGCTGGTCGAGATCGTCGACCTGCGGTAAGCAAAGACCAAGGCGCTTCCCCGATTTGAACCTAACTGCCCTCATTGATGACCGCAGCGATCGTTGCCCTGCTGGCGGCGTAGATTTATAGCGCAATCTCAATCACATAGGTGTTCGCAGTTTCATCCCGCCCGGTGCGCCACTTCACGATCAAGGATTCGAACACCATCGTTCCTGCAACTTGGGTTGCCGGTCACGCGATTGCATTGGTCTTGCCCGAGTAGACGGCTTCGGTAATTCAAGAACAAGCTATCACCTTGGTTGCACGTTGTCGGAGCCCAAGCAGCGGAGATGCCCCGCGGACGAGGTGAGCGCGGACGTCGACTATAGAATCAGATCGGTCGCTCGTGACCCGGAGCTGACCTTGGCATTGCAACACTGCGAACGCAGTTCTTGTACGCCTCACGGCTCGCAGAGACGAAGAAATCGTCAGGTCGCCCGAAACTCCGGCGCGCCAACAGCCGTATCTTCCTCGCAGGAGCCACGAGCTAGCGTTCGCCGCAACCGATTTGGTTGCTTCGATTTGACGGCGCGGCTTCCCGCCAACGTGAGTGGGAACCGACCGCGGATTGAGCACCAATGCACATGCGGCTACCGTCGGCGTCAGAAGTCGAATCCTCCATTACGGCGTGGCGCGCTGAGCAACCCCGTTTGGATGCGCTTCTGAATCAGCAGGTCCCTCCCGCGAAAGCGCTGCGATTCCTCGCGCTTAGGCATTGGAGCGAGCAAAAGCTTGAGTCCGCGATCAGCATGCTCGCAGCCTCCGCGGTGCTGGCCCCGGAGGAAGCTTCAACCTGGAACGACCTTGCTAGCGCCTATCATGCCACGAGCCGACCAGACGATGCCCGGGCCTGCTTGTCGGCGTCCCTTTCCGGAAACGATCGCCAGCCGCAGGGATGGCTGCTGCTTGCAAGCATCGAAAGCGACGCTGGAAACGATGCTCAAGCCGAGATTGCGTTTCTCAGAGCGCTCGAGCTTGACCCGCAACTTGCTGACGCCGCCGCCGGACTCGGGCTCTTGTATTTTCGCCAGCGCCGATTCGCGGAGGCTGCTGAGCGTCTGCAATCGGCCGTATCAGCCGGCAGTGAAATCCCGTTCGTTCAAGCCTGCCTCGGTCAGGCGCGCTTCTTGGTCGGGGACTTCTCCGGTGCAGCGGCAGCTTTTGCCGTCCAGCTCGTTGGCGAACCTGCAAATACGAAAGTTCGGCAAAAGCTCGCACTCGCCCGGCTGATCGAAGTGGTGATCGACGACGGCGACGTCGCAGACGCACTAGCCATCTACCACAGCACTGCCGGTTCGCAAGCGGAGGACATCGAGACCGTCACCCGTAAAGCCTTCCATCTTCTCAGCGGCTATGGCCACCACGAAGCCGCAATCAAGTTGGGAGCCGCGCGCGCCAAATTGGTGCCGAACGACCCGATGCAACGCTATTTGCTCGCCGCGCTGGCCGGAGAGCCTCTAAGCCGCGCTCCCGATGACTATATCGTCGATTACTTCAATCGTTTTGCAAAAGAGTTCGATGCTCAGCTCGTCGACGTCTTGGGCTATCGCGTGCCTGAGAATTTGCATGCTCTCCTGGCAGCTACCGGTCGAACGTTCCCACGAATTCTCGATTTGGGATGCGGCACGGGCTTGGCTGGCCCATTTCTGCGCTCACTTGGAGCCACACTGACCGGTGTCGACCTGGCGCCCAGCCATGCTCGAAAAAGCCGCGGAGCGGCAGGTCTACGACCGTCTGATAGAGGGCGACATCGCATCCTTTCTCGAGCACAGCCAGGAGCGATTTGATCTCATTCTCGCTGCTGATGTCCTGATCTATCTTGGGGATCTCGCTGCATTGATGGCGCACGTAGCCCGCTCACTCGTATCGAACGGACTGTTCGCCTTCAGCATCGAAATCACAGACATCGCCAATTTTGCCCTCCTGCCATCGGGGCGATTTGCGCATCGGATGTCTTACATAGAAGAGTTGTCGAGAGATGCCTTCACTGTTGGAGAAATCCTGTCGACGACGATTCGTCTCGAGGCCAACCAGCCCGTCGCCGGCGCTCTTGTTATTTTGCTGCGCCGCTAGTGGCGTGAAGCATTTTGTGAAGGCTGAGGAGACCGTCAAAGAAGCTACCGCGTCGCTTCAATAACGAAGGTGCTCGCGCTTTTATCCGGGACGGTGCGCCATGCCCTGGATTTCCGCCCTGCGGGCCGCGGCAAGCTGAGCTGCAAAATCGAGCCGACGTTCAACGCTGAAGCCGCGCCGCGATGCCGTCGAGCACGCACTCCAGGCCATCGGCGAATTCGACGTCGGCCGGCTTGTGGGTCGCGTCGCGAACGATCTTGGCCAGCATCGGGAAACGACCCGTGGCGATCATCCGCTCGATGTAGGGCCACGAGGCCGCCTGCCATTCCGCCTCGCCCAAACCGCTCTCGCGTTCGCTGCGCAGCTGGCTGGCTTCGCCCAAGATGGCGCCGATGACGTACGCATTGACCACTTTGAGAGCCTGCATGGCGACGTCGATGTCCTCGAAGCCGGGACTGGCGGTCAATGCGCCAAATGCCTGCTCGCGAAACGCCAGCGCGTTCGGCCCGAAGTGGGGGCGGCCACCCAGGAGATCGATGACCCAGGTGTGCTTCCGAGCGGCCTGCCGGATGCGCTCTGCGATCGCGCGAAGGGCGTCACGCCAGTCGCCGTGGACTGATCCCGTCGAGAGCATCTCGCCGTAGACCACGTCCACCATCAGATCGAGCAATTCCTCCTTGGTGGACAGGTAGCCGTAGAGCCGCATCGGCCCAGCTTCGAGCGAGGCGCCGACCTTTCGCAGTGAGACCGAGGTCAGGCCGTCCTTATCGGCGAGCTCAATCGCGGCGCGGACGATGCTCTCCCTGCTGAGCGGGCTGGGGGCGGGGCGGTTCTTGGGCTGCGGCCGGTCCCAGATGAACGGCGGCTCGCTCGCCGGCTTCTTGGATCCTGTTGTCATCACTTTTTCTATGCACCGATCGGCACTCATTGACAATACGTCGTATAAATAAATACAGTGTATTGTTGTATGCGCTGTATAAGGATTGGGGTATGGAAACGAGCTCAACATCCGTGCTGGTGATTGGCGGCGGCCTTGCAGGCCTCTCGGCAGCGATGTTCCTCGCGTGGCGCAAGGTGCCGACCGTGCTTGTGGAACGGCATGCCGGCAGCTCACTGCATCCACGTGCGATCGGATTTACAGCCCGGACAATGGAGCTCTACCGGGCAGTGGGTCTGGGTGAGCAAATTCCGCAGGTTCCGCCGGGGTTCGGCCGCCCGCGTCGGCTCAAAGTTGAGAGCCTCGCCGGAAAATGGACCACAGAAGAGAGCGCATGGACACCGGACAAGCCGGGTGCCAAGCCGGATGGAGATCCGCCCGCCAAGGTGGACTATTCGATCTGCACCGGCGCGGCGATCGCGCAGGATCGTCTGGAACCCATACTTCGCACCAGGGCGATCGAATTGGGGGCCGACGTCAGGCTTTCGACCACCTTGATGTCATTTGAGCAGGACGTCGGCGGCGTTACCGCCTCGCTCCGCCGCCGCGACGGCAGCGCCTGCACGCTTCGGGCAGACTATATGATCGCGGCAGACGGGCATTCGAGTCCCATCCGCGAGGGGCTCGGCATCGGGCGTGACGGACGGGGCCACCTGCGGACGATCCGAAGCGTCCTGTTTCGCGCTCCCCTCGAGCAATATCTGGAATCCGGCGTCAGTCAGTTCGATATCCAGCAGCCGGACTTCACGGCGATGCTGACCACCTATCGCGACGGCCGCTGGCTGCTGATGTTCTCCGATGACGAGGAGCGCGACGAGCCCACCTTGAAGGCGATGGTCAACAAAGCCATCGGCCGAGCGGATCTCGACATCGAAATCATCACGACCGGCCGCTGGGAGTTGAGCGCGCTGATCGCCGACAGGTTCTCATCCGGCCGGGTGTTCCTGGCGGGAGATGCCGCGCACACGCTGCCGCCCGCTCGCGGCGGCTACGGGGCGAACACCGGCATCGAAGATGCCCATAACCTTGCCTGGAAGCTGGCATCGGTGCTTGCCGGGACATCGGCACCGGCGTTGCTCGACACCTACGACGCCGAGCGCAGGCCCATCGCCTGGCTGCGACACGGTCAGATATTCGCCCGGCCCGATTACCAGCAGTTCGCGAGGCCGGCCGATAAGGAAGTGCCCATCATCGACGATGATGCGATGGAGCTCGGCCAATTGTACCGGTCGAGGGCCGTGCTCGGCGCCGGCGAGGACCTGCCGCACGCATTGCGCCCCGATCAATGGGCTGGCCAGCCGGGAACACGTGCGCCCCATGTATGGGTTTCAAAGGAAGGCGCCCGGGTTTCGACGCTCGATCTGGTGCAGCCGGATTGGGTGCTGCTGACCGAGGATGAGCGCTGGCGCGCGGCTGCCCGGTCGGCTGGCGAAAGGCTGAAGCTCAAGGTGGAGTGCGCGCTTATCGGAGGAATGGCGGCGGGCTTGACGCCGGTCGGCGCGCGGTCGCCGCTCGAGGTGCCGATCGCGACGGTCGCTGCCGATCCGATAGGCAAGGCGGTGCTCGACGCGAACCTGCCGCAAGTCATGGCTCATTCGGACTATGCGAGGTTCAAATCGATGAGCCTGCGCCAGCTCCAGCCGCTGTCGCAGGGACGGATTGCCGACGAGGCTCTCGCCAAGACGGAGGCGGATCTCGCGGTCGTGCGATTTGACGCGGGGTCGTCAGACCGCATCGACCCCCGCGCGTTCGGCGAGGCCTTCGGCATCGGACCGACGGGTGCCTCGCTGATCCGCCCCGACGGCTATATCGCTTGGCGCTCAGTCGAATTTCCGTTGCATCCGGTGCGCGAGCTCGCCGGCGCCCTCCATCACGTCGCGTGCGCAAAGTGTCAGCTTGATCTGGAACCCATGACCGATGTCGTCGGGCGCCCTGAATAGAGAAGCAACCATGGGCAGATACTTAGTTCGCTCGCGTGCGCCATCCGCCGCGTGCAACGTCTCACCTTCCTGCCGCATCTGACCGAAACGCTCGGCAAGCGCCTCGCGCGATATCGTGTGCGGCCGCCGACTGCCGTCGTGTCACGGCCCCGCCATCCCGCTGTAACACCGCCGCGATAAGGAGCTGTCGCTGCAGGTTCCTACGCACGGGAGGGTGAGGGATGACGATCAAACGCAGAGAATTTCTCGAGATGGCGCTGGCCGGAGCCGTGATCGGTGCCGCCACGCCGGCGCTCGCAAACGGCAAGTTCGGCCACCCGACATACGAAAGGTGGACGCCTCGGCCCACCGATCTCGAGCCGGGCAAGGTCTTCCGTCACGGCGTGGCGAGCGGCGATCCGCTCAAGGACCGGGTCGTTCTCTGGACGCGGATCACGCCCAAGCACGACGCGATCAATTCCCGTCGAGTGCGCGGTCGCGACCGACCCCAACATGCGCCGCGTGGTCGCCCGCTACAAGGGAACCACCAGCTCGGAGCGCGATTTCACCGTCAAGTTCGACGCCTACGGCCTGAGACCGGGTGAGACCTACTACTATCAGTTCGTCGCGCTCAGAGAAGCCTCGCCGATCGGCCGCACGCGCACGCTGCCGCTCCACGCCGACCGTGTGCGCCTTGCTCTTGCATCGTGCTCCAATTGGCCCGCGGGCTTCTTCGCCGCCTACGGTCATCTCGCCGCCAAGCAGGATCTCGACGCGGTGCTCCACGTCGGCGACTACATCTACGAATATGCCAACGAGCAATTCGGCAACGGCACGCCCATCGGCCGCGTTCCCGCGCCGAACAAGGAAATTCTGAGCCTCAACGATTACCGCACGCGCTATGGGCAATACCGCACCGACCCGCATCTGCAGGCTGCGCATCGGTGGCATCCCTGGATCGTCGTCTGGGACGACCACGAGATCGCCAACGATGCCTGGCTCAACGGCGCGGAGAACCACAATCCCGAATTGGGTGAAGGCGACTGGCAGGCGCGCAAGCAGCCGGGCGACCAAGGCCTGGTACGAATGGCTGCCGGTTCGCGATCCGCAGCGGTTCTGGGACGCGCCGGGCCGCATCTACCGCAGCTTCCAGTTCGGCGATCTCGTGGCGCTCGACATGCTCGATACGCGCCATGCGGGGCGCGACCAGCAGATTCCCGGCCTGATCGACCTCAACACGCTGGGCCTGGTGCACTTGGAAGGCACGCCGGAGCAGGTGTTCGCGGAAATTTCGCGGCGGGTCGCCGGCTACAACAATCCCGACCGCCAGCTGCTCGGCAAAGAGCAGGAGAAATGGCTCGCGCAGCGGTTGCTCGAGCCCGCCTGCAGGAAAGCCAAATGGCACGTGCTCGGCCAGCAGGTGATGATGGGGCAGCTCTCGGTTGCCAATGCGGCCCTGCCCGCAGGCGTTCGCCTGCCGCTCAATCCCGACCAGTGGGACGGCTATGCAGGCGCGCGCGAGCGGCTCTTGCAGTTCATCCAGGCCAACGGCATCAAGAACGTCATCGTGCTGACCGGCGACATCCATTCGTCGTGGGCCAACGACGTCGCGCGCAATCCCTACGCGGCCGGCTACAATCCCGCCAGCGACTCTCTCGCGGTCGAGTTCGTCTGCCCGGGGATCTCGTCGCCGTTCTTCACCGATCCCAATCCGCAGATCGTCAAGGGTTTCGAATGCGTCGCACGGGCGACCAACCCGCATACCCGCTTCGTCGATCTCGAGAAGAACGGCTATGTCGTGATCGATATCGACCGCTACCGCGCGCGCGCCGAGTGGTATCACCTCGACAACGTGCGCAATCCGGACAGCACGGAAATCATATCCGCCGCGGTCCAGGTCGACGCCGGCAAGAACTACATCACCAAGGTCGAGGACAGCACGGGCGTTCCCGTGCCGCAGTGCGTGCAGCAGGTTACGGGGGTGCCGAGCCCTGTCGGCGTGCAATAGGCCGTCATCGGCTCGCAGCCGTTATTCCACAACCACGCGGCGGACGGGGTCTCGAGCCCCGTCTGCTCTCGCCGGCAGTGGCCATTTGATTGTGAGCAAGGCCGGTGGAAGCTTCCGCGCCTGTTTCGAACTCTCTCTTATCCGACGCGACGCCGATCATTTCTCGAGCGGAGCCGCCAGGCCGGGCGTTGCTTTCAGCCCATGACCACGCCGTAGCTTCTGGCGGCCGCCGCAGCCGCGGAAGGCGTCTACACCACTGCCACTCCGACGGGCCGAGCCACGGCGCCTCCCGTATCGGTAGTCGCACGTTATGGTGCCGGCGTTTCGAGCGAGCCGTTGGACAGAATGCGCCGTCGTATCGCACAGCGCCTTCAGCAGACGTGTCGATGTCCTCGGTCATGCCCGGTCCAAGCGGCAGAGGAGCTTGTCGAGACGTTAATGACGAGCGCGAGCCGACGCCGACGGCAACTCCATCGCGGGAATGTCAATATCGAGATTGAGTCGTATGGCGTGGCGGTCGAAGCGTTGCTGTCTCGGTTGCCGTATCGTGACGCCGTCGCGAGTCAACGCTTGGGTATGACGTAGATGTCGACGCCCGCTCTCGAAGCTGCTGTCCGTTGAAGGTGATGGCGAGCGTGACGGATGCGGCGGCAGGATCAGGTAGCGACGAGGCGGGGAACTGCAGCAATGGCGGCGGAATTCTTGATGTTGCCCACTCGTTGGAGCATTCTGCTGGCAATCTCGACCGCTCGCCGGTAATCCGTCGACCGTGAGAGCTCGCGACGCCTGCTGCGGACGCATTGTTCATGCGCGCGACGATACCGAACGCCAAAGTGCGCACACCGTCACCAGCGCCGAGCGTGCAGGTAAAGGAATACGTCGTCAGGTTGGCGGTGTTGCTGTCGGTATCGGTGTGCGAGACGGATGCCATTCGCGCCCCTCAAGCCTTCGTCACGCGCAGCGAGATCGTGAGCCGCTGGACCCCCGTCACGCTGTCGACGTTGAAGGCGAGGATGTCGCCCGCGGCGAGCGACGTCGTCCAGCCGGTAAGGGTGGCGTCCTGCGACTTCGTGGCCGACGAGATCGTGATCGGCGCCGAGGCCGTGATGCTGTCGGCATCGACGGGTGGATAGTTGGCGTAGGTGTCCTTCCACACGTCGACCACGATCGAGCCGGACTGGTCGGCGAGCGCGGTCGCGCGCGTGATCGTTGAGGCAAACGGAATCTCGAGAAAGCCCTTGAGCCCGGTCGTGATCGCCGCGCCGCCGCCGTCGATCACAAACGTGAGTGTCGCGATCTTTGTATTGTCGAGGCCAAGCGTGGTGACGGCGGCGGCCGCGTTGGCGTCGTCGAGGAAGGTGCGCGCGAAGCTCGTGAGGTCGGCAACTGCGGCTGTCCCCGAGCCCGTGAAGTAAGGAAGCTTGTCGGCGGCGGAGGTCAGCGCGGCAAGTGCCGCAAGCTCGGCGTCGCCGACGTTGAGCGTGCCGCCTGAGAACGAGAGCAGCCCGCCGATGGTCACCGCCGACCATGTGTCGGCAGCCGAGCGATAATAGATGTTGTTCGTGCCGGAAAGCGCCTCGAGGGCGGCGAGATCGTTCGCCAGCGCGAGCGTCGGATTTCCCGATGCGCCGTTGGCATTAGAAATGGTGATGCCTGCGGCCGGCGCCGCAAGGCTGCGTTGTGCCCAGGTGTTTGCAGCAGTGCGCGCGGCAAAGCCCGTCGAGGACAGCGCCGCGAGCGCGTCGAGATCGGCGTCCCAGGCCTGAATATTCGTGCCGGGAACCAGCCCCAGGATATCGAAGCCGTTCAAATCGAGATCGCCGCCAAGCTGGGGCGACGTATCTTCGACGAGGGCTCCAAGGCCGCCGCCGCCGCCGATGGACGTGTTGGGGAAGGAAACCTCGCCCGTGTCCTTGTCGACGACGATCGCCTCGTGCCAGGTCGCCCCGTCCGGGCTCACCTTGACGTGGAAGTCGTCGTCGCCGGCGAGGCCGTACTCGGCTCGGCCCGAGAATCCGGTCTGAAAGAGGAGTGCCGCCGTGTCGGACGGCGCGCTCTTGTTGATCTTGACCTGGTGGCCGGCGCCAGCGTGATTGAAGAGCGACGCAGGGCTCGAGACGGCGAGCCTGTTCGTCGTGTCGGCGGTGGCGTTGACGCCGACGAGCGGCGTCGGATTGACGCTGGCGCTGCCGCCGGAGAGGACGCCCCAGGCAGCACCATCGAAGGCATAGACCGCGTTCTCGTCCGCAACCCAGGCGAGCCAGCCCTCGAGCGGCGCATAGAACGCCCACGCTCCGTCCTGAAAAGCCGCAATCTTGCCGGCTTGGCCGGTCCAGGCGCCGGTCGGAGCGGCCGCCACGATGTAGCGGGCCGCCTCGGCTGGCGATCCCGGCGGTGCCGCGAGATCCTTGTCGAGCACCATGAGCTGGACGACGGCGTCGAGGGCGCGCAACGCCTCGTTGTGGGTGACGTGCTTCTGGGCTTGTGCCGCGACGATGTAGGGAAGCTTGAGGTTCGATGTCTCGTCCATGGTGCCCTGAGCGCCCGTGCGCGGGTGGTTTCACGGGCGAGTATCGCTGCACGCGGGGCGGCGGGGATTACTCTCGACGCCTCGCGCTGCCGCAAACCTGCTCGGGGCTTTGGATGCAGCGCGCTGCCGGACTTGCATTTGGAGGCCAGAACCGGTAAACCCAACGCGTTGCTCGTCATAAATAATCGTTGATTATCAACGGTTTGCTATGACTTTTACGGTTCCTTTCGTGCCTTTCGGCGACAGTTTCCCGCAAATCCATCTCGCGACAGGCGGCACCATGTCAGCCCCGACGATCACACTGCACAAAGGTGACCTGCCCGCCGGCGTCACCTTCTCGGGAAGCGTCGCCGTCGATACCGAGACGCTCGGGCTCAATCCGCATCGCGACCGGCTTTGCCTCGTGCAGCTGTCGCAGGGCGACGGTACGGCCCACCTCGTGCAGCTCGATGCCGACAGCTATGCCGCGCCCCGGCTCAAAGCGCTGCTCGCCGACACAAGCATCGTCAAGATCTTCCATTTCGCGCGCTTCGACGTGGCGGTGCTCGAGAAGTTCCTCGGCGTCACGGCTGCTCCGATCTACTGCACGAAGATCGTCTCGAAGCTGGTGCGCACGTACACGGACCGGCACGGCCTCAAAGATCTCGCGAGCGAGCTCATCGGGCTCGAGATGTCGAAGCAGCAGCAAAGCTCGGACTGGGGCTCGCGCGAGCTCAGCCAGCAGCAGCTCGCCTACGCGGCCTCGGACGTGCTGCATCTGCATGCGATCAAGGCCAAGCTCGACATCATGCTGGACCGGGAGGGCCGCCGCCCGTTTGCCGAGGCCGCCTTCCGCTTTCTCCCCGTCCGGGCGCGGCTCGATCTCGAGGGCTTCGCCGAGGTCGACATCTTTGCCCACTGAGGTTGCAGCGCCCCTTTCGGGTGCCGACTGGTTGGGTATCGACTGGCGCTCTTGGCGCGGGGCAGACAAAGGCCCGTGCGGCGCACAAAAAAGCCTGGTTAACCCGTCTTCAGTCCCAATATCACCCAAATTGCCAGTGACCTTTCCCTTGTTCTCGCAGTTGCGATAAATTCTCGCGCCAAAGGCGTTTCCAAGCGTGCAGCGACCGCGGACCCGCTTCCCACTGTTGCGACCTTGATCGGTTGGGCCCAACGAACAAAGGCTCTCGGCACTCATGGCCACGACGACCGCCTCCGCGCTCGGCCCGCACGACGCCACCCAGCGCCGCTTTGCGCTCGTCGTCGCGGGAGACCGGTCGGGGGAATTCCGCCGTGCACGCCGCCGCTCGATCGCCGTGCGGGCCATGCGCCTCTTGCTGCCGGTGCTCACACTGGCGGTTCTCGGCGGTTACGTGCTCACGATCCTCAAAGCCGCAGGCCTGGCCACGAACATGCCGGAGCTGTCGCTGAGGAAGATCCTGCCGGAAGACCTGGCCATGAACAACCCGCGCTACGAGGGCTTCGGCAAGGACGGCAGCTCCTACACGTTCATGGCCAAGACGGCGCGCCAGGATCTCAAAGCGCTGAACATGATCGCGCTCGATGAGATCTCCGGCTGGGTCACACAGGCCGATAAATCGAGGACCGAGATCACCGCGACGCGCGGCACCTTCGACCACCAAGCAAGCATCCTCGAGCTGTTCGACAGCATCAACGTGGTGTCGGAGAACGGGCTCAATGCCAAGCTCACGCGCGCGACGATCCTCGCCAAAGAGAGCCTGATCAAGTCCGAGGAGCCCGTGGAGATCGATTTTCCGGCGGGCACCATCCACTCGAACACGATGACGCTCAGGCAGAAGGTGCGAGAGATCTCGTTTGTGGACAATGTGCGGGTTGCGCTCAAACCGCAAGCTCCCGAGGCCGACACGCCAAAGCCTGCGCGCAGCACCAACCTCTTTGCGCAGTCGAACGAGCCTATCGACATCACGTCAAGCCGGCTCGACGTCAACGACGCGGCGAGCATTGCGCTCTTCACCGGCAACGTAAAGGCCGTGCAGGGCGAGGCGACGCTCACGACACCCGAGCTCGAGGTCACTTACGACGGCAGCGTGAACAGCGCGGCGACGGGCAACGCATCCGCCGAGGATAACGCGTCCGCCGACGACGTGGAGAAGCGCGGCACGGCAAAGGAAGCGGCCAAGATCCGGAGCATCGTCGCCAAAGAGCCTGTCGTGATGACGCGCGGGGACGCGGATGTCGTGTCGAGCAACAACGCCGAGTTCTACGTCCTGCAGGAGACCGCCATACTCTCCGGAAACGTGATCATGATCTCGGGCACGGAGCGGCGCGCAACAAGCGACAAGGTCGAGCTTGATCAGCGCGCAGATACCGCGCTGCTCACGGGAAATGTCGTGGTCGTGCAGGGGAAGAACGAGCTCAGGGGAAGCCGGCTTTCGATCGACCGCAAGGCGGGCCACACGCAGCTTACGTCGCCGGGCGAAGACGGCGGCACCGGGCGCATCTTCGCGCGCCTCTACCAGGGCGCGGCTAAGGAGCAAGCCGCATCCAAGCCGAAGGCATCGCAATCTGCCGCATCCCAGGGCGGTCCATTCTCGTTCAAGACCGACCCGACCGCACCGGTCGAGGTCGAAGCCGACCAGCTCAACGTCAACGATACCGCCAAGGTCGCCGTCTTCCAGGGCAACGTGGCCGCGACCCAGGGCGAGTTCACGATCAGCAGCTCGGAGCTCTATGCCTACTACAAGGGCGGAGCGGGCCTCGCCGACGTCACACGCTCGGAAGTCGATCACTCGTCGGGCCAGAGCAAGCAGGATGCCGGCACGGAGCTGACGCGGATCGAGGCGAAGAAGGACGTCGTCGTCACGTCCAAGGACGGGCAAACGGCGTCCGGGGATTGGGCCGAGTTCGACGCCAAGACGAAAAAGGTCATGGTCGGCGGCGACGTCATGGTGACCCAAGGGCAGAACATGGTCCGCGGCACACGGCTCGTGATCGACATGACGAGCGGGGAAAGCAAGATCGACACGGCCCCCGCAAAGGCCGTCGCGCAGCCGGGAGGCGGCGGCTGGGCGGCGGAAGCGCCCCAAGCCGGCAACGCCACGCCGGCCAGCCCCGGGCGGGCGAGCGCGGTGTTCTTCCCGCAGCAGCTCAAGAAAGGGCCAAACGGCAAGAGCGCACTTCCTCCAGCGGAGGCGCCCCAGGCCGCTCCGGAGACGGGTCAGGCCGCTCCGGACGGATGGGCAGCCGAAGCGGATCCCAATGCCCCGACCGCAACCGGAAATTGACATGATGCCCGGAGACCGGCTCGAATACACACGCATGCCTTGAGCGAGACAATGAATGTGAGACTTCCGACCCTCGGGAAAATGCTGACGCGAGCGCGCCGCGCGGAAGCGGAAGGCGTCGATGTGGACATCCACAACGGCGTTTACGCGCCGACGCCCGGCGGCCCGGACTACGGCTACGACGCGCAGCAGCAGGCTCCCGTCGGCGAGGGATGGCTCACGGTCGAGAACGTGCAGAAGAGCTTCAAGAAGCGCATGGTCGTCAAAGGCGTGAGCCTGGCCGTGGGACGGGGCGAGTCGGTCGGGCTCTTGGGGCCGAACGGAGCCGGCAAGACGACGGTCTTCTACATGATCACCGGGCTCGTGCCTGCGGACGCCGGGATGATCACGATCGACGGCGAGGACGTCACGCGGCTCCCCATGTACCGGCGGGCGCGGCTCGGCATCGGCTATTTGCCGCAGGAGGCCTCGATCTTTCGCGGCCTCACCGTCGAGCAGAACATCATGGCCGTGCTCGAGCTCGTCGAGCCGAGCCGAAAGAAGCGCCGCGAGCAGCTCGACAGCCTGCTCGAGGAATTCCATATCACGCGACTCAGGAAATCGCCCTCGATCGCGCTTTCCGGCGGCGAAAGGCGCCGCTGCGAGATCGCCCGCGCCCTTGCCTCGCGCCCCTCGTTCATCTTGCTTGACGAACCGTTCGCCGGAATCGACCCGATTGCGGTCGGCGATATCCAGCAGCTGGTCAGGCACTTGACCGACCGCGGCATCGGCGTTCTGATCACGGATCACAACGTTCGTGAGACGTTAAGCCTGATCGATCGCGCCTACATCATCTACGATGGTCAAGTTCTGACACAGGGTAAGCCGGCGGAAATCATAGCCAACGAAGATGTCAGGCGCGTCTATTTGGGGGATATGTTCGTTAACAGCCGTTGAGTATAGCCTGGGTGTTGGCCTGGCCCTGGGAAGGCTTAGGCTGCACTTAAGGTCCGTCTAATGGCAATTTCGGCAAAGCTCGAGCTGAGACAAGGCCAGCAGCTGGTGATGACACCACAGCTGCAGCAGGCCATCCGTCTCCTGCAGCTCTCGAACATCGAGCTCGGCCAATTCGTCGAAACCGAGCTCGAGCGCAATCCGCTGCTCGAAATCGAGGAAGCGGGCGAGCCGCAGCTCAGCGTCGAGCGCGAAGCCAGCACAGAGAGCCCCAACGAAGCCAAGAACGGCGCCGGCGACGACGATACCTGGCTCGATCTCGGCAAGACGGTGCCCGACGCCGCGGGCACACTCGATGCGGACTACGACAATGTCTTCACGGACGCAGGAGCCTCGCCCGCCGCCGCGGACCAAGCGGACTCGGGCTGGGCATCGGTGCGCCAACGCGCCAACTCGTTCAACGGCGACGAGATCAACCCCGAGGCGTTCGTCTCGAGCGAGCCATCGCTCAGAGACCACCTGAACGAGCAGCTGCCGCTGTCCTTCAAGGATCCGGCGCTGAGACTCATCGGCCACCACCTCGTCGACATGGTCGATGAAGCCGGCTATCTGCACGCCGACCTCGAGCAGCTTGCCACGAAGCTCGGAGCGCCACTCGGCATGGTCGAGCGCGTGCTGGCGACGCTGCAGACATTCGATCCGCCGGGCGTGTTCGCGCGCTCCCTCGCTGAATGCCTGGCGCTGCAGCTCAAAGAGCAGAACCGCTACGACCCGCAGATCGGCGCGCTCCTCGACAATCTGCACCTCCTCGCCGCGCACAACTTCGCCGCGCTCAAGAAGGCAGTGGGCGCCGACGAGGACGACCTCGCGGATATGATCGAAGAGATCAAGCGGCTCAACCCGAAGCCGGGTCTCAAGTTCGGCACCGTCCAGATGCAGCCGGTGGTGCCGGACATCCTGGTGCGGCCCGCTGCCGACGGCAGCTGGCTCATCGAGCTCAACAGCGAGACGCTGCCGCGCGTGCTCGTCAACCGCAGCTACTTCACGCAGGTGAACAAGACGACGCGCACCGAAAAGGACAAGGGCTATCTGCTCGAGTGCCTGCAGACGGCCAACTGGCTCGTCAAAAGTCTCGACCAGCGCGCGCGCACCATTCTCAAGGTGGCTGAAGAGATCGTGCGCCAGCAGGACGGCTTCTTCACCCACGGCGTCCAGCACCTGAGGCCGCTCAATCTGAAGACGGTCGCCGACAAGATCTCGATGCACGAATCGACCGTGTCGCGCGTCACCTCGAACAAGTACATGGCGACGCCGCGCGGCATCTTCGAGCTCAAGTACTTCTTCACCTCGGCGATCGCGTCGGCCGGCGACGGCGAATCGCATTCATCCGAAGCTGTCCGTCACCGCATCAAGCAGATGATCGACGGCGAGAGAGCCCAAGCCGTGCTCTCGGACGACAAGATTGTGGACAAGCTCAGGGGCGAGGGCGTCGACATCGCCCGGCGCACGGTCGCCAAATACCGCGAGGCGATGCGGATTCCGTCATCGGTGCAGCGCCGGCGCGAGAAGCGGCTGGGAGAGCGCTCGGGGCGCGGACCGCAATGACGAGGCTCGACATCCGCTCAGCCGGCCCCGATTGACACAGGGGATGTCAATTGTCCCCACCGGGGCGGATGTTGCGAATGTGCATGAATTGACTTGGCGTCGCGCCCGCTCTAGCGTGGGTCGTCATCCGGACAGGGGCTTTGTCCGAGCTAAAGCGCTGAAAATATGAAGCTTTCGAGCGATCTTGCGCGCTGCCTTGAACAATTAAGTTCTGCCATAAATTGCGGCTACGCAATCGATTGGGCACTTTGAAGAGCGTTCGGGACGCTGTCCCAGGGGTACGCAGGCGAGACAATGACAATACAAGTCACCGGCAAGAACGTTGAGACGGGCGACGCCTACACGACCTACATCTCCGAGAAGATCGGGCATGTGCTCGGAAAGTACATCGGACCCGACATTTCCGGCCATGTGCGGCTGGAGAAGGAACGCAGCCAGTTCCGCACGGCCTGCTCGATACGGCTCAGGAGCGGGCTCGTGCTCGAGGCCCACGGCGAGGGCGGAGATGCCTATTCGAGCGCGGATGCGGCGCTCGAGCGATTGGAGAACAGAGTTCGCCGGCACAAACGGCGGCTCAAGAGCCATCACAACGGCCGCGACGCGCACAATGGGCGCGCCGTTTCGGCGAGCGACTACACTGTGCGAGTCGACCATGAAGACGACGAGCAAAGCCAAGCCGGTCATCCGGTCATCGTCGCGGAGACCGAGCGCGGGATCAGCGAGATGCCGGTCAGCGAAGCCGTCATGCAACTCGACGTGACCGAATCACCGTTCCTGGTGTTCAGGAATGCAAGCCACGGCGATCTCAATATCGTCTACCGCCGGGCGGACGGCCACATCGGCTGGATCGACCCAAAATCGGGGGCGGGCGCGGGAAAAGGCGGCCAGGCAGAGAGAACCCGGGACTAAAGTTTCAAGTTAACTAAGTCTCCCTGCCTTGTTGCGGCATAGTTCGTGCACGAGTATCAGGTGATCACAATATCCGGTGGGACAACGACAACATGGATCTTGGAGATTTGCTGGCGCCTGAGGGGGTAATTCCGTCTCTGGTGGCCACAAGCAAGAAGCAGGCGCTGCAAGAACTTGCGGCGCGTGCAGCCGACATGACGAAGCTCGACAGCCGGGAGATCTACGATGCGCTATTGCATCGGGAGCGGCTCGGCTCGACGGGCCTCGGCAGGGGTGTCGCCGTACCGCATGTCAAGCTCAAGTCGCTCGACGGCATCGTCACCATCTTCGCCCGTCTCGCCAAGCCGATCGACTTCGAGAGCCCGGACGGCGAAGCGGTGGACCTCATCTTCTTGCTGCTCGCGCCAGATCATGCGGGCGGCGATCACCTCAAGGCGCTGGCGCGCATTTCGCGCCTTGTACGCGAGCCCTTGGCGCTCGACGGACTGCGGTCCGCCTCCGATGGCGCAGCGTTGAAGCGCATTCTCACGGTGCCGCTCACCTCGCACGCGGCGTGAATGCGATCGGGAGAGGGCCGAAGACCTTCTCCCGAGCAACCGCCTTGCTCAGCCGAAGACGGCGAGCGCGCACAGTCCAGCCGTGCCGACGATGATGCGCCACCAGGCGAACGGCGTGAAGCCGTGGCGGCCGATGAAGGTCAGCGCATAGCGCACGACGATCACGGCGGTGATGAAGGCCATCACGAAGCCCACGCCGATCTGGAGCGCGTCCTCGACATGCAAGTTCGACCAGTTCTTATAGAGATCGAACGCGAACGCGCCGGCCATGGTCGGCATGGCCAGAAAGAACGAGAACTCGGCCGCAGCACGCTTCTCGGTCCCAAGCAGGAGAGCGCCGATGATCGTCGCGCCGGATCGCGACACGCCCGGAATCATCGCCAGGCTTTGGAACAGCCCGATGACGAAGGCGCGCGAGGGCGGAATGTCGGTGACGTCGTGATAGCGGGGCGAGAACTGATAGCGGTCGACGGCAAACAGGATGAAGCCGCCGAGTATGAGCATGATGCAGATCAGCGCCGGCGTCTCGAACAGCACATCCTTGATGAAGCCGTGCAGCGCCACGCCGATCACGGCCGCGGGCAGAAACGCAAGCAAGATCCCGGCAACGAAGCGGCGGGCGGTCTCGTTGCTCGGAAGGGCGCGCGCGATGGCGACGAGCTTGTGGAAGTAGACGACGAGGATGGCGAGGATGGCGCCGAGCTGGATCAGGACCTCGAATGTCTTGCCCGGCGAATGGAAGCCCAGGAAGTGACCGGCCAGCAGGATATGCCCCGTCGAGGAAACCGGAAGGAACTCCGTCAGACCCTCGAGAAAACCGAGGATGATGGCGTGCCAGATCGGCATCGGGGACAACTCCGGTCAGTGAAGGGGTGAAGCGAGGGCAGGGACGGCGGCTATCGGAGGGGACTGCTAGCAGTCGAGTTGGCCTAGATTGCGGGCTCGGTAGCACGATTTGACGACAGCGGCACGCCTAAGCGCGAAATGCGATTTTGCCGCATCCGCGGCCGCCGGCATGCTATCTTGCAGTGCGTTCATGTACCGAAGTACCGATCGAAGCCAGCTCGCGGGGCGCTCGCGTCTCGGAACCCGGAACGAATGCACAGGCTCATCCATTTCCGACTCTGCCCCCGTTCGCGGTCGATACGGCTCGCCCTCGACGAACTCGGCGTCGAGGCCGAGCTTATCGAAGAGCGGCCTTGGGAATGGCGGGAGACCTTTCTGGCCGTCAATCCGGCGGCCGAGCTCCCCGTGCTGCAGATCGACGGCGGCCCCGATCTTTGCGGCGCCTACGCGATCTCGGAGTACCTCGCCGAGGAGTTCAACGGCCGTTTCAACGACGGCTTTGTCGCCCCGCTCTTTCCCGGCAACCCCGACGACCGGGCCGAGATACGCCGGCTCATCGACTGGTTTCACAACAAGCTCGACCGCGAAGTCACGCGCGAGCTGCTGTTCGAGAAGATCTACGGGCGGCTCAAGGGCGGTGCCGGGCATACGCCAGACACCGACATCCTGCGTGCGGTCCGCGCCAACCTGCGCTATCACATGAGCTATGTGAACCACCTGTCGCACCAGCGCCGCTGGCTCGCGTGCGACGAGATGAGCTTTGCGGACTTCGCCGCGGCGGCGCAATTGTCGACGATCGACTACCTTGGCGAAGTACCGTGGGAAAACTACTCGGCCGCGAAATCATGGTACGCGCGTATGAAGTCCAGGCCGTCATTCCGATCGCTTCTCGCCGACCGCATGCCGGGCGCCCGTCCACCCGATGCCTATGTCGACCTTGATTTCTGATATCCCTCCCGGCACGCGTGCCGGGGGCGAGCCGGCGACCCGCTCCGTCGCGCCCAAGACCCTCAGGGACGCCCTCATTCGCGAGGCCTTCGCGCTCGGCTTCGACGCCGCGCGCATCACCACGCCCGACGCGATAAAGCCTGCCGGCGACCGCCTGGTCGAATTCCTCGAGCACGGCCGGCATGGCGACATGTCGTGGATGGAGACGACTGCAGACCGGCGGCGAGACCCGCGCGTGCTCTGGCCGGAGGTGCGCTCCATCATCATGCTCGGCGCAAGCTACGCGCCCGAGCGCGATCCTCTCGAGGCCTTGGGGCTGCCGAGCAACGGCGCCATCTCGGTCTATGCCCAGGGCCGGGACTACCACGACATCATCAAGGGCAAGCTCAAGCGGCTCGGCGAATTTCTGGCGCGGGAAGCGCCGTGCGATGTGCGCGTGTTCGTCGACACGGCGCCGCTCATGGAGAAGCCGCTCGCGCATGCGGCCGGCATCGGCTGGCAAGGCAAGCACACGAACCTCGTGTCGCGGAGCGCCGGCTCGTGGCTCTTCCTCGGCGCCGTGCTCACCGATCTCGCGCTCGAGGCGGATGCTGCGGAAGTCGATCACTGCGGAAGCTGCCGCCGCTGCCTCGACATCTGCCCGACGGATGCGTTCCCGCGCCCCTACGAGCTCGACGCGCGCCGCTGCATCGCCTACCTCACGATCGAGCACAAAGGCCATATCGCGCGTGAGTTCCGCAGGCCGATCGGAAACCGCATCTTCGGCTGCGACGACTGCCTCGCCGTCTGCCCGTGGAACAAGTTTGCGAGCGCGGCGCACGAGGCGCGCTTCGCGGCGCGCCAGGAGCTGCAAAGCCCAACGCTGTCAGAGCTTCTGCTTCTCGACGACGACGCGTTCCGCAAGCGGTTTGCCGGCACGCCGATCAAGCGGACGGGCCGCGACCGCTTCATGCGCAATGTCCTCATCGCCGCCGGAAACTCTCGGGACATCGCGCTCTTGCCTCAGGTCATGGCGCTGCTCGGCGACGCCTCGGCACTGGTCCGCGCCATGGCCGTCTGGGCGTTGAGAGAGCTCGGCGACCCGGCGACGGTCGCCGAGGCCAAAGATGCCTATTTGGCGCGCGAAGCCGACGACGGCCGTGCGCAGCGAATGGCTTGCCGAGCAGGCCGCATGAGCGCGCTCTTCTGCTTCGGTCTGGGCTACAGCGCGGAAGCCCTCGCACGCCGGCTCGCGGCCGCCGGATATGCCGTCCGCGGCACGTCGCGGAGCGGCGAACGCACGACTCACGGCTTCGAGACGCTGCTTTTCGACGGCACGCGGCCGGGGGCCGGCGTCGCGCAGGCCCTTTCTCAGTCGACGCATGTGCTTCTCTCGGCGGCGCCCGGAGATGCCGGCGATCCGGCGCTGATCCACCATGGCGACGATATCGAGCGCGCTGAAAGCGTGCGCTGGATCGGCTACCTGTCCACGATCGGCGTCTACGGCGACGCGGGCGGCGCCTGGATCGACGAGGAGACCCCGGCGCGGCCCGGCTCGGCACGTGCCAGCCGCCGGATCGAAGCCGAGGCGGCATGGCTCGACTTCGGCAGACGCACGGGCAAGCGGGTCCAGATCTTTCGGCTCGGCGGAATCTACGGACCGGGGCGCAGCGCGCTCGACGATCTCCGGGCGGGAAGCGCGCGGCGGATCGTCAAGCCGGGCCAGGTTTTCAACCGCATCCACGTCGAGGACATCGCCAACGTGCTTGCCGCGGCAGTGGACGGCCGGGGCCGGCACACACTCTACAACGTCGTCGACGACGAGCCGGGGCCGCCGCAGGACGTCGTGGCGTACGCTGCCGGGCTCCTCGGCGTCCCGCCGCCGCCGGAGATTGCCTTCGAGAAGGCCGAGCTTTCGCCCATGGGGCTCAGCTTCTATTCGGAGAACAGGCGGGTCAGAAACACCCGCCTCAAGGAGGACCTCGGCGTTCGACTTGCCTATCCAAGCTTTCGCGAAGGGCTCGCCGCCGTGCTGGCTGCCGAGCAGGCTATTTCCTAGCTCGTTCAGGTCTGGTTCAAGCGTCATCCGCTTTATTGCCGAAATCGGCGGCCACTATCCCGGTGCGCGGCGCATGCCGGGTAGAGCGCCGTCGGCAGATATTTGCAGACCAAGGCGTTCCGACCCATTCGCGTGAGGCGGGGAAAATATGACGAGCCTGGTAGGACTTAGACCGGCAGCGGTGGCTGTGGCCGCGATGCTTGCCGTGCTCTCGACCGCGACCTTAGCCGACGACAAAGCGGCGCACGCTCTCGCCGAGAAGTTCGCCAACGCCGACAAGGCCGGCAAGAAAAAGGTCGCCGACGCCGGGAGCGAGGCGGCAGCCGCAAAGCGGCGCAAGGCAGAGGAAGCCGAAATGCTCGAGCAGGCGCGCCGCGAAGCCGAGGAGCGCCGGGCCGAGCAGGAGCGCGCCGCCAAGGAGGCCGAGCGTAAGGCCGACGAGGCAAAGCGGATCGAGCTCGAGAAATTCATCGCGGAGCAGGAGAAGCGCGCGGCCGAGGAAACGGATGCCGCGGCAAAGAAGGCGCTGGAAGATCGTATCGCCAAGGAGATCGACAAGAAGCGCGCGGCCGCGGACGAGGAGCGGCGCGCCAGGGAGGCGCAGCAGGCGGAGGCCAAGCGCCGCGCCGAAGATGAGCGCGCTGCCAAGGAAGCCGAGGAGAAACGCCTTGCGGCGGAAGCCGAGCAGCGACGCGTGGAAGAGCAGAAGAAGGCCGAGGCCGAGGCGGCACGCAAGGCCGAGGAGCAGCGTCTCGCCAAGGAAGCCGAGGAAAAGCGCCTCGCGGCGGAAGTCGAGCAGCGACGCGTGGAAGAGCAGAGGAAGGCCGAGGCAGCGCGCCGCGCTGAAGAGGAGCGTATTGCCAAGCAGGCCGAGGAGAAGCGCCTCGCCGCAGAAGCCGAGCGACGCGCAGAGGAGCAGAAGAAAGCCGAGGCCGAGCGCCAGGCAGAGGCTGCCCGCCACGCCGAAGAGCAGCGGCTCGCCAAGGAGGCCGAGGAAAAGCGCCTCGTGGCCGAAGCCCAGCGGCGCGAAGAGGAACGAAAGGCCGAGGCCGAACGCCGGGCCGAGGCAGCACGTCTCGCCGAACGGCAACGTCTTGCACTCGAGGCCTACAAGCGCCGCCAAGTCGTCGAAACGGAACAGCGTGCCGCAGAAGAAAGACAGGCCGAGGAGAAGCGCCGGATCGAGGAGGCGCGCCGCGCCGACGAGGAACGCCGCGCCAAGGAGGCCGAGGAGCGGCGCATTGCCGCCGAATCCGATCGGCGGGCCGCGGAGATCAAGGCCGAGGCAGAGCACGAGGTCGAAGAGGCACGGCGCGCAGAGGAGCAGCGCCACGCCAAGGACGCCGAGGAGAGGCGCCTCGCAGAGGAACGCCAAGCCGCCGAAGATCGCCGCGCCGAAGATCGCCGCGCCGAGGAGCAGCGCCGGGCGCTCGAGACCGCACGCGATGAAGAAGGCCGCCGCCTGACCGAAAAGCTCAAGCGGCTCGAGGACACGCGATCCAACGAGACGGAGAAACGGGAACCCGAGACGCGACCCGGAAATGGGTCTCGGTGCGACGCCGGAGCCCGGACCGGATATGAGAGACCCGCCGGCCAGCGCGGAGCGCGAGCACAAAGCACCCTACGAGACGGCAGGCGCGGGAACGCGGGTTACCATCCTTCTGATCATGGACCCCGGCAACACCGGCATTCGCCGCTACGGCCTGAAGACGGCCGACCCCGTGCTCTGCGTGGGCGTGACATGCTGGGTCAGCGCCGGCCCCGACAGGAGCGCCATCGAGGCGGCACGCGGCAAAGTACTCGGCCCCGGCAATACGCTCGGCAAGCGCGCGGCGGCATGCAATCATTCGCTCGGCTGCGTCTTCCGCGACGTCGATCTCAAGACGGAGCAGGTCTCGCTGCAGCCGATCGACCTGCGCATCATGCGCCACGACCGGCGCCAGCCGCTCGCCGTCAAGGCCGACCGCTCGTGCGATTTCGACGGACGGCGGCTTTTTTGCGCAACGCTTTTCAGGGCCAAGGACTGGCGGGCCTGGATCGTGCCCGAGCCTCTTGCCCGCGAGGCCGGAGAAGCGGGCGCTGAGGGAGGCCATCGAACGCGGTCTTCCGAGCGGCCGTGCCGCGGCCCTGGACGGGCCCCGGTGGTAAAGCCTCCGGCGGAGCGCCCCAGGGCGGCGCAGCGGCTCAGCGCTCGTTAACCCTAGGCGGCAACTCTCGCCGCGCCGGCGCGGCCAATGCTCGCAAACGCGCAAAGCTTTACGGCTTCGAGACAGTAAAGCCCGCAAAATGAGCCAAGCTTTCCAATCGCTAAGCTGGCTCAACGGCTATGTCTGCGCTGTCTCCCGATCGACTTCACAACGAATCGCCGCTCGGCCACGTCATGGATTCGCGGGCCTTCGAGCGCGGCAGGCTGCGCGCAGGAAGCCGGCGCGCGCTCGAACTGATCGACGTCTGGTTCAGCGACCGGCGCGGGAGCATTTCCAGGCCGAAGCTGTTGTTCTCGATCAGCTTCATGGACGCGACGCTGCTCACTCTGACCGGCCTGGTTGCATCTCTGGCGACGAGTGACGGCGCGGATTGGCAGACGATCCTGTCCTGCGCTCGGTCGCCATTGCGCTCGTTGTCGTTGCCGTGCTCAAGCGCAACTGGTCGTACACGATCGCGTCGCTGCACCGTGTGTCGGCACAGGTCGAGAAAATCACGAAGTCGCTGCTGGTCGTATTCTGCGTGGTCGCGGGCGGCGCCTATCTTACGGGGACCCACGTCTTCTCGCCGGCAACGGCGGTGACGTGGCTCCTGTTGGCTGTGCTGTCGCTGATCGCGGCACGATTGGCGATCAGCGCACATTCTCGACCGGCTTGCGGCCCAGGGCCGGCTCGTGCGGCGCACCGTCATCGTCGGCGGCGGACCGGAGGGCGAGGCGCTGATCGCAGAGCTCGAGCGCGACTCGGGCAAGCAGCTGCACATTCTCGGCATCTTCGACGACCGCGGCGGCGAACGGTCCTCCGAAACAATCGCGGGCTACGCCAAGCTCGGCAACTTCGAGCAGCTCTCGGCCTTCTGCCGCGACGCGGGCGTCGATCTCCTCATCGTCACCGTGCCGATGTCGGCCGAGCAGCGCGTGCTGCAGATCCTGCGGCAGCTCTTCACCTTGGCGGTCGACGTGCGCATCTCGGCGCAGAACTCGAAGCTGAGACTGAGCCCGGCCGCCTATTCCTACATCGGCCGCGTGCCGATGCTCGCGGTCATGGACAAGCCGCTCACCGACTGGGACCGTGTGCTCAAGAACTTCGAGGACCGCGTGCTCGGGGTCCTGCTCCTCCTTCTTGCGGCACCGGTCATGGTGGCCGTGGCCATTGCCATCCGTCTCGAAAGCAAAGGGCCGATCCTCTTCAGGCAGCGGCGCTTCGGCTTCAACAACGAGCTGATCGAGATCTTCAAGTTCCGCTCGATGCGCGCCGACATGGAAGACGCGACCGCGAGCCGGCTCGTGACCAAGGACGATCCCCGCGTAACGCGGGTCGGCCGGTTCATCCGCAAGACGAGCCTCGACGAGCTGCCGCAGCTCTTCAACGTGGCGCTCGGCGAGATGTCGCTCGTCGGCCCGCGTCCGCACGCAACGGAGGCCAAGGCGCAGTCGGACCTCTATCAGACAGTGGTCGACGGCTACTTCGCCAGGCACCGCGTGAAGCCCGGCGTCACGGGCTGGGCGCAGATCAACGGCTGGCGCGGAGAGACCGACACGCACGAGAAGATCCAGCGGCGCGTGGAAGCCGATCTCTACTATATCGACAACTGGTCGCTCCTATTCGACCTCTACATCATCGCCATGACGCCGCTGGCGCTGGCCTCGGGCAAGAATGCGTACTGAGCCGGTCATGACAGCGCGGTCGATGCCGCTTTCAGTTCCGGCCGGAACGCTCGCCGCATTCGTCGTGGCGCCGGCGCTCGTCACGAGCTCGATCGTGTTCTCGGAGCCGGCGATCGCCGACGTGCTGATGCTCGCCGTCATTCTCACTCTGCCAGTGCTCGGCGTGATGAAGCCGGGGCGCAGCGCCTTTACCGGCATCATTGCGTGGTTCGCGATCGTGTCGCTCGGTGTGGCGGCCGTCTGCGCCTCGACCAATACCGATACGGCGATCACGCATCAGCTCGTGACGCTGTTCCTGGCCGCAGGCGCATTCGTGCTTGCGGGTTACATCGCGGCAGATCCGGAGCCACGCTTCAGGCTGGTGATGGGGTGCTATGTGATCGGGTGCCTGGTCGCGACGGCGGCAGCTTTCGCCGGCTACTTCCAGCTCATCCCCAGCGCCTATGACCTCTTCACCAACTTCGGGCGGGCGCGCGGCACGTTCAAGGATCCCAACGTCTACGGGGCGGCGATGGCGCCCGCCATCCTCTTCGCCGTCTGGAGCATGCTGCGCGAGCGCTCGCGGCGGGCGTGCATTGCGGCGGCGGTGGCCCTCGTCCTCGTGCTCGGCGTGCTGATCAGCTTCTCGCGCGGGGCGTGGTTCTCGGCCGGCGTGTCGACGCTCATTCTCGGCTGGATCACGCTCGTGCGCTCGCGCCGGCGGACCGATTTCAGCCGCTTCGCCAACGTTGCCGTGCTGGGCTCGGTCGGCATCGTACTCGCGCTCGGCGTCGTGCTCCAGCTCGACGCCGTGGAATCGCTGATGGAAGAGCGGGCGAGCCTCGAGCAATCCTACGACAGCGGTCCCGACGGCCGTTTCGGCGGCCAGGCGAAGGCCGTCGATCTCATCCTCGAGCACCCGCTCGGCGTCGGAACGCATTCGTTCCGCGACACCTACCATCGAGAGGAAGCCCACAACGTCTATCTCAGCATGTTCCTCAATGCTGGCTGGCTCGGCGGGCTGCTCTATATCGCCGCCGTCGCGGCGACGCTGGTCGTCGGCCTCAGGTGCTCGGTCCGCAACGGGGCGCTGCAAGGTGCCTTCCTCGTCTCGACCGCGGCCTTCGCCGGCCTTGTGGTCGAGGGCTTCGTGGTCGATACAGACCACTGGCGCCACTTCTTCATCATCATGGGTTGTATCTGGGGCCTAGCGGATGCCAAGCCTCCGATCATCGATACGTCACGGCGGCGCGATGACTGAACATTCGGGCTCGACACACGCCATCCGTGACAGGCCCGGCGACGCCGAGCGCGGGCATGCGGCCGATACGCAGCCCTCCGTTGCGACCGCGCTGCGCGCGAAAGCCGGTGCGCTCAGCCGGCTGCTCGACGGACTGGGCCGCGGCAGCCTGCAAGGCAATGCGCTCTCTGTGTTCGTCGTCCGCGTGGCGAGCGCGGCGCTGCTCTTCGTGTCGCAGGTCGTGCTCGCGCGCTGGATGGGCGCCTCGGAATACGGCGTTTATGTCTCGCTGTGGACGGCCGTGCTCCTGCTCGGCGGCTTTTCGCATCTCGGGCTCAGCGCGGCGATGATGCGGCTCGTGCCGCAGTATCACGCGAGCGGCGCCTTCGACGCCCTGCGGGGAATTCTTCTCGGCGGGCGGCTGCTTGCGGTTGCGTCAGCTACGGCGGTGGCGGCGCTTGCGTGCGTCACGCTCTGGCTCGACGGCAAGTGGCTCGGGTACGAGCTCAGCGTTCCCATCGCTCTGGCGCTCGTCTGCCTCCCCTTCTACACGCTGACGGACGTGCAGGACGGCATCGGCCGCGGCCAGGGATGGACGCTCGAGGCCATTGTGCCGCCGTACCTTCTGAGACCGGCTCTGGTGCTGCTTTTCGTCTGGGGAGCGCATGCCGCGGGTCACGACTCGACCGCTTTGACGACGATCGTCGCCGCGCTGCTTGCGACTGCGAGCGCTGCGCTCGTGCAGACCCTGCTCATCGAGCGGCGCATCGCCGAGAACGTCCCGCGCGGCAAGTCGAGCGTGGCCGTCGCGACGTGGCTCGCGGTCTCGCTGCCGCTGCTCGCAGTCGGCGCCTGCGAGGTGGTGCTGCAGAACGCCGACGTCATGCTCTTGAACTTCTTCCGTCCTTCGGCCGAGGTTGGAATCTACTACGCGGCGACCAAGACGGCGGGGCTTGCTCTCTTCGTGCACTATGCCGTCGGGAGCGCGTATGCGGGGCGCATCGCGTCGGCGACGGCGGTTGGCGACGAATCCGAAATGCGCCGCCTGGTGCATGAATCCGTGCGCTGGACGTTCTATCCGTCGCTTGTCGTGACGCTCACGATCCTCGCACTCGGGTTGCCGCTCCTGTCGCAGTTCGGCGAAGGGTTCACGGAGGCCTATCCGCTGATGTTCATTCTCGCGGCCGGCGTGCTTGCGAGGGCCGCGACCGGGCCGTCGGAGCTCGTTCTCAACATGCTCGGCCACCAGCGCGCCTGCGCCACGTCGCTCGCCACGGCGGCGGTTGTCTCGGTCTCGCTCAATGCCGTGCTCATCCCGATCCTGGGTCTTATGGGTGCGAGCATTGCCACGGCATCGGCACTCACCACGGCGGCCTTCCTCAATTGGCGCGCAGCGAAACGCCTCTCGGGCGTCAACCTGTTCGTCCTCGCGGCGGGCAATCGCGCAGCCCCGGCACGCGCGGCGCGAGCGGCGCTCTAGGACTTGATGGCGGCCAGCTGGCCGGCGATCAGGCCATAGAGCAGGTCCAGATCCTCGGGGCGCGAAAGACGATGCTCGCCGTCGGGGACCTCGGTGAACGTGACCCAGCCGCCTTCCAGAAACGACGCCAGCTCGCGGGCGTGCTGCAGCGGGACATCGATGTCCTTGGCGCCTTGAAGAATTGCGATCGGGCGGCCGGGGTCGAACGGCTGCCGCGCGAGGAGATGATTGCGCCCTTCCTCGATGAATTTGCGCGTGATCGCATAGCCGGCTGGATCATAGGGTGACGGGCGCCGCCAGACGCCCTTCTCCATGATCTCCCGGCGCGCTGCCTCGGGAAAGACGTTCCACATCAGCTCCTCGGTCAGGTCCCAGGCCGGGGCTATGAGCACGAGGCCCTTTAGGCGCGCGGCCTCGACGGGCTTCCCCTTCATGAGGCGCCGGAGGAGGAGAAGCGCGATGTGCCCGCCCGTGCTCGAGCCGACGACGATCTGGGGACCGGTCGTGACGCGGGTGAAGACGGCCTCCGCCTCTTCGAGCCAGTCGCCGATCGTCGCGTCCTCGAAATCGCCGCCTGACAGACCGTGACCAGAATAGTCGAAGCGCGTCATGCCGACGCCGCGCGCCACCGTCCATTCGGCGAGTGCCGCGGCCTTGGTGCTCGCCATGTCGGACTTGAGGCCGATCAGCCAGAGAATGCCCGCGCCGCCGGGTGCCTTGGACGGCGCCGACAAATAGGCGATGCGGCGGCGGGCCGCTCCTTCGCCGACGTCCAGATATTGGGGTTCGCCGCTCATTAGGTCGAACTCTCAAAGTCGGTAGCCATAGGGGGGCCTTCCGGCTTGGCCGGAACGGACGCAGCCTCTATAGAGGCCGGGCAGCGCGGCGTCCAACGCGCGCGATCAGGCACGAGGCCAACCCCCTTGGAGCGGCGCTTTACCGTCCTGCAGGTGATCCCGCGCATGCGCGCCGGCGGAGCCGAGCTCGGCTGCCTGCAGGTGGCGGAGGCCCTCGTCAAGGCGGGGCATGGGGCGCTCGTCGCCTCCGAAGGCGGGCGCATGGTCGAAGCGCTTGAAGCCGCGGGGGCCAGGCACATCACGCTGCCGCTCGCGTCGAAGAACCCGCTCCGCATCTGGCGCAACGCGCGGGCGCTGGAAGAGATCATCGCACGCGAGGGCGTCGACATCATCCACGCGCGGAGCCGGGCGCCGGCATGGAGCGCACTCAAGGCGGCGCGCGCACGCGGCATCCGCTTCGTCACCACGTATCATTCGGAATACGCGGAGCGCGGGCTGCTCAAGCGGCTCTACAACAGCGTGATGGCGCGGAGCGACAAGGTCATCGCCGTGTCCGATCACATGGCGGGCCTCATTGCGAGCCGCTACGGGACGGAGCCGGGCCGCGTTGCCGTCATCCATCGCGCGTTCGATGGAGAGCGTTTCGATCCTGCGACCGTCACGCCCGGCCGGCTCAAGGCGGTGCGCGAGGTTTTCGGCGTAGGAGCGAACGAGCGGATCGTGCTCCTTGCCGGGCGCATTACGCGGCGCAAGGCGCAGGCGCACCTCGTCGAGGCGATGGGGCTCCTCAAGCAACGCGGTGTCGAAGGCTTCGCAGCCGTGTTCGCGGGCGAGATCGAGAAGGCGGACTATCTCGCCGAGATCAAGCAGACTGCCCAGCGGCTCGGCGTCGAAAGCCGGCTCAGGTTTCCGGGCAATGTCGCCGATATGGCGGCGGCTTATCTCGCGGCGGAAGCCCTCCTCAACATCTCCGAGGCCGAGGGCCTGCCACGTGTGGCGCTCGAGGCCCAGGCCATGGGCGTGCCGGTGATCGTCTCCGATACGGGTCCCGGGCGCGAGGTGGCGCTTAGTGCACCGGACGTAGCGGCCTCGGATGCCACGGGCCTGCGCGTCCCGTTCGGCAGGCCGGATATGCTCGCCGATGTCTTGGAAGATTTCCTGTCCTGGCCTGAGCATAAGCGTCGCGCCATGGGCGAGCGCGGGGCGAGACACGTGAGGGGCAAGTACAGCCTCGAGCGCCTAACCGGCGCCACGCTCGCGGTCTATGACGAGGTGTTGGCGGCCAATGGTAAGCCTGCACCAAAGGAGTCTTCCCACGCACCGGACCGCATTTCGAACTGATGCGCCAGACAAACCTTGGTGCTTCGGTGCGCAAGGGCCGGGAGGCGAGATTGGCAATGTGGCTGCAGGTCAGACTTTTGCCCGACACGGCGGGCTGCAATTCGCGCGCGCTCTCTCGATGTAATGCATTCTTGTCAGAGGAGCTCCGTCTTGGCCAAGCAGCGCGCGACGATCCTGCAAATCATCCCCAAACTCGATACCGGCGGCGCGGAGCTCTCGACCGTAGAGATCGCAAGCGCCATCGTGCGGGCGGGCGGTCGCGCGATCGTCCTTTCCGAAGGCGGCCGGCTTGCGGGCAGAATTGAATCTGCCGGCGGCGAGTTGATTCCGTTCTCAGCAGCGACGAAGAACCCGTCTCGCATAGTGTCGAATGCGTTTCGCTTGGCGCGTATCATCGAGCGCGAAAACGTTCAGCTCGTGCATGCACGCAGCCGCGCACCGGCTTGGAGCGCACTTATCGCAGCCCGTCTCACCAAGCGCCCATTCGTCACCACATACCATGGCGCCTACAATGAAAAGTTGGCGCTCAAGCGGATGTACAACAGCGTGATGGTGCGTGGTGAAATGGTCATCGCAACCTCGCGCTTTACGGAAGACTTGATCCGAGCCCGCTACGGCACGGCCAAATCAAAGATCCGTGTCATCCACCGAGGCGTCGACGAAACCGATTTCAGCCCCGAAGCGGTCAGATCCGATCGCATTCGAGCGCTTCGGGAAAAATGGTCTCTCGACGGCGATGAGCCTGTCGTTCTCCAGGCCGCGCGGCTTACGAGCTGGAAGGGTCAGAAGGTGATGATCGAGGCGGCAGCGCTTCTCAACCGCCAGGGGCGGCTCGGCAATGCGGTCATCGTTTTCGCGGGCAGCGCACAGGGCCGCGAAAGCTATCGAGCCGAGCTGGAGCAGCTTGTCATTTCTCAAAACCTAGAGGGGCGCGTACGCCTCGTCGGTCATGTGGACGATATGCCCGCAGCGTTCCTCCTGGCCCGTCTCAGCGTCGTGGCGTCGACCAAACCCGAAGCATTTGGCCGGACGGTAACGGAGGCCCAATCCATGGGTTGTCCCGTAGTGGCCACCGACCACGGCGCCCCGCCGGAGACGATTCTTGCGCCACCGAAGGTGCCCGCCGGAGAGAGGACGGGATGGCTCGTGCGACCGGGGGACGCCGGCAAGTCTAGCAGAAGCCATTGCGGAGGGCCTGGCGCAAGGCCCGGACGCCCGAGCGGAGATGGGGCGTCGGGCCCGCGCGCACGCTCTCGGATCCTTTTCCGTCAAAACAATGCGGCGAAAGACCCTTGCGGTGTACGACCAACTACTTGGAACTTCGATGGCAAATCGGCTTGAAACCAAGCTTGAAGTCGACTGTCTGTCCGCACTTCGCGCCGGTTGATTTTCTGCGTACTCAGCGTTCTCTGCCTTGACGAAGCGTACTTTCTTCTGAATGCTCAGGTATCCACTCAGTCTCTCTGTGCCTTCCAGGTATTGCCGGGAGGGTGAGGGGCTTTGTGGCGTGACGCGTCTGAAACCACCGAGGGAGACAGAACATCCGAAAGCCCATGCGAAGCTCGTCCGAACGCGAGCCATCCGGTCCCAAGATCAACGACGCGATCCGGGCCCGTGAAGTCCGCCTCATTGATGAGACCGGACAAAATGTCGGCGTCGTCGGCAAAGCCGATGCGCTCGCCCGAGCCGAGCAGGCCGGGCTCGATCTTGTCGAGGTCTCGCCGGACGCCGAGCCGCCGGTCTGCAAAATTCTCGACTTCGGCAAGTATAAATATCAAGAGCAGAAGAAGGCCGCCGAGGCCCGCAAGCATCAGAAAATCGTCGAGATCAAAGAGATCAAGATGCGCCCCGGCATCGACGATCACGACTACGACGTGAAAATGCGGGCGATCCGCCGCTTCTTCGAAGAAGGGGACAAGGTCAAGATCACGCTGCGCTTCCGCGGCCGCGAGATGGCACACCAGCATCTCGGCATGGACGTGCTGAAGCGGGTCAAGTCCGACACCGAGCCGATCGCCAAGGTCGAGTCCGAGCCGCGCTTCGAGGGCCGGCAGATGGTCATGGTGCTGGCGCCGAAGTAGCGCCTGGTTGAGCTGCCCTGAAATTCAGAAGGCCGGTGGATTGAATCCACCGGCCTTTTTCTATTTCCCCCTCTCCCTATGGAGCGAAGCGAAATGGGGAGAGGGTCGGGGTGAGGGGCAGAGACAAACCCCAGCGCAAGCGGCTGCCCCTCACCCTAACCCTCTCCCCGTGAGGACGGGGAGAGGGAACTTCGCGGCTCAGTAGGCCTGCTGGACCTTCGACTTGTGCTGGTCGTAGCGCATGGTCTTGCGCGTCTTGTCCCAGGCTTCGCCTTCGAGGCTGTTGGCCGCCTCGCGGCTCTTTTGCTCCAGATCATCCAAGGCCTTCGCGGAGGCCGCAGGAGCCGGGGCGGCGCCGGATGTGACCAAGCCCCGCTGCTTGTTCAAGTAGGCGGCGTTGTCCTCGAGCGCCTTCCTGGCGCCGGCGATGTCGCCCTTGTCGCGCATCTCGACGGCCTTCTCGCTGTTCTCGGTCGCGACCTGCTCCGTCACCTGGCTCATGACCGACTTGTTGACGCTCGCTTCCGCCTCGTCGTCGTTGTCGGTGATGCGCGCCTTCGCGTGCGCCTCTGCCTTGGCGCGCGAGCCGCTGTCGATGTCGAGATACTCGACGCCGATGTCGGCCACGTCCGCCTCGCCCAATGCTGCGCCCTTCGGCGCCTCGAGCTCGACGACGACGTAGCGCTCGTTCTCGGCCTGGAGCTGGTTCAGCTTCAAGGTTACGCGGTCGCCCGAGATCTCTGCGTCGCGGCCGAGGATGCGGATGGGCTTGAAGCCCAGGCGGCACTCGATGGTGATCGTGATGTCCTGGGCGGAGATGGAAAGCGCGTCGCCGAACTCGCGGTCGAAGATCTCGGCGAGATCGCTCGGGCGCTCGACGAAGACGTGGTTGCCGTCGCTCGCAGCGGCGAGCCGCTGCATCAGGTCCTCGTTGTACTCGAGGCCGAGGCCGATGGTCGAAACGGAGATGCCCTTGGAAGCGAGGCTGCGACCGAGCTCGGCCAGCTCCTGCGGGCTCGACGGGCCGACGTTGGCAAGGCCGTCCGAAAGGAGCACGACGCGATTGACCTTGGTATCCGAGAGGAACTCCTTGAGCTGGCGCCCACCTTCCTTGACGCCGTCATAGAGGGCCGTGGTGCCGTCGGCGCGCAGGCGCTCGATGGCACGCTCGAACGTGGAGCGTGCGCCGCCGAAGCGGGCCGCGGGGACGAGCACGTCGACATTGTGGTTGTAGGCGACGAGGGAGACGATGTCGTCCTTCGACAGCCGGTCGAGCGCGGCGCGGGCGCCATCCTTCGCCGCGGCGAGACGCTCGCCCTGCATCGAGCCCGAGCGGTCGATGACGATGGCGACGTTGATGGGCGAGCGGCGCTCGCGGTCCTTCGCGGCCAGGCTCTTCAAAGAGAGGCGGAGGTAGACGCGGTCGGAGGCGCGGCGGTTGACGACGGATTGGCCGAGATCGGCCTCGAGCTTGACCTCTGCCGCACTTGCCGGCGGGGCGGGAAGGGCGATGGCGTGCAGGGCGGCGAGGCCGAGCACGGCAGGAATCAATCGTGCGATCGACATGGGGAGAGCTCCTTGGTTCTCGCTTTCAAGACTCAGGGGCGAGGACACTAGCCGGCGCGCGCGGCCGAATGGCGTGCGAGTGATGGCGGATTCGGGCTAGTCCGATGGCGGAATAAAGAAAGCCCGCGTGACGCTTCGTCGTCACGCGGGCTTTGATTCACATGCCGCGGTTGCGCGGCACGGACTGCACTCACTCAGGCGTTGGCACTGCGCGCCGTGTTGCTGTCGCCCTCATCGAGCGAGAACACGAGCTGCGCCGATCTTGTGCCATGCGTCCGGCGTGTCGCGGCGCACGCGCGAGAGCGCCGATTGGTGCGCGCGCAGCCGCTCGAGGAAATCCTGGTCCTCGTCGTCGAGACCACCATCGCGGCCGGCCGCTTCCTGCAGCTGGTCGATAAGGTTGCGCACGATGCCCTCGTAGGGCCCGCGCGGGCAGAGCATGAGCGCCGGCACCAGAGCTTCGATCTCTTCGTTGACGGCATTCAACGCAGCAATGCGATTGGCGTCGTCGTTCTGCCGGCTCCACAGCGTCTTGTAGGTGCGCTGCAATGCGTCGCGAATCTCCTTCTCCTTCCAGCGGAGGCTCTTGGCGAGCATCGAGTTGTTTTCCTTCAAATGCTCGAGAGACTTTCCGGCAGCGACCGCGCCGCCGATGAACTCAGGGCGGGCGACGGCCGCGTAGGCCGCCTCGTCGAGCTCCATGGCGTCGAGGAATGCGGCGCGGAACTCGGACTTGAGGCGCTCGAGCCCCATGTCCTGATGCGTCAGCGAGGGGGTCTGGGCGCGAACCTGGCTGGTGATCGCCTGATGCTGCTCCTTCAAGGCGCCGCCGAAATTCGCGCCGCGTGCCGGCGCCGCGATCTGCAGTCCTCCGGTCCCTTTCATGTGCTCGCGGGCGCGGATGCGGGCCAGCGTCTTGTAGAGATCCTTGTGGATGTAATAGCGCTCGGCCGACTTCGGATCGCGCTGCACGACCTTGAAGGTCGCGCCGGTGTTCAAGACGTTGAGCATCGGCGGGTGCATCTCGTCGGCGATCTGATCGAGGTAGACCTCGGAGGTGAAGCCGTTGGTCTCGTTGATCGGATCGAGATGAGCCATGACGAAGTCGCAGGTCGGGCCGACGCGCGGCATGAGGGCAACCCGGATCTGGTCCTCGAGCTGGTCGAGCTCGAGCCCGCGGCGGGCGGCATCGCCGTTCCTCTCGAGCTCGCGCTTGATGACCGTGTTCAGGAACTCGAGCAGCTCCGAGCGCACGAGGTAGCGGCCCTCCTTGTCCTGGCGGCGGACGGCGCCGATGATGGCGCCCGCGTTCAGCACGTCGCGCACCTGCACGGCGGTCTCGGGATCGAGCTCGTCCAGGCGCACCTCGTTCGAGAAGCCGTCGACGTTCTCCGTCGGGTGCATCGCCTGGGCGACGAGGCGCGCCTTCTTGAACATGTCGGGCAGGAGCGCGGTCTCGATCATGGCGTTCAGCTCCTGCGAGTTGCGCGCCTTCATGCTCGGCACGTCCGAGAGCGGCGAGCGCACGGCGTTGGCGCCGAAGAGGCCGGTCATGAAGATCAGGCTGTCGATGCCGATGGCGATGGCGAGCGCGAGGTAGGCGAGGCGGTTGCCGTCCTGGAACGCGTTCAGCGTGACGACGAAGTTGTGGGCCTTGTCGTCGCGATTGAGATCGATGGCCGAGAGCTTGGCCGCCATCGTCGAGGCTTCCTTGCTCGGGAGGCCGGAATCCTGGAGGCACTTGCGGCCGAAGTTCAGCAGCGGATCGACACCGCCGGTTTCCGGAATCTTCTCGCCGCCGGCACAGTTCTGATCGAACGCCTTGAGGCCGGTATTGAGCCCGAAGAGCACGGCTGCTGCCTCGGTCGCCTGCTTCGGGTCGCAGTCGATGTTGCGGACGCGGCCCTTGGTGGCGTCGGTTGAGATCATGGCGTCGTAGAGCTGCGCGCACTGCTGATGCAGAGCGCCCAGATGCTCGGCGTCGGGCTGCTGGCGGAAATCGGCGCGCGCGCGCTCGAAGGCAGCGCGGACGCGGGCCGGATCGACCTTCATGCCCTCCTGGCCGAGCTGCGAGCCCTCGGCGGCCTTGATGCGCTGATCGGCGGTCTCGGCCTCGCCTCTGAACTTCGCGATCTCGCCGTCGACGCCCGCCAGCTCGCGCTCGATCTGCGAGATGCGCTTGTCGGCTACGTCGACGCGCTTCTGCGCGTCCTTCACGCGCTCCTCGCCGATCTTGTAGTATTCCTTGAGGCGGCCGAGCTCGTCCATGCGCTGGCGATAGACGGGGCCGCGGCCCTCCTTCAGCGTGCCCTCGACGCCCTTGTCCTCGGCCATGGCCTCGACGCGCTTGGCATCGACCTCCTTGGCGCGGGCGTCGAGGTCGCTCTTCTTCGTCGCAAGCTCGGCGGCGAGCGCCGGGCGCTCCGCCTTCAGGCGGGAGAGCTCGTCGGTCAGCGTCATCTTCTTGCCGTTCAAGCCCGCCTGGCCGCTGGTCGCGGTGGCGATGCGCTCCTGCTGCTCGGCGATCGAAGCGCGGTGCGCCTCCATCTGGCGCGTGAAATGCGCCTCGATCTCGGCTTCCGCACCTTCGGAGGCCTTCGAGAGGGCAGCGAGCTGCTGCTCGTAGGCGTTCCAGCCCTCGCTCTGGAAGAGTGTTTCGGCCTCCGTGATGCGGCGCGAGGAGATCGTATCGCCGATGTCGGAGACGACGCCCGCGACCTGGTTCTTGGTGCGGATCTCGGCCACGCGCTCGCGCTGGTCCTTGGGGAAGATGACGTTGAAGCGGCTGTCGAAGGAGAAGAACACCGAGGTCGCCATGCAGGCGAGAAACATCACCCACAGCATGGCGTTCTTGGCGATGATGCGCACGCCTGCGCGTAGGGCTGCACGACATCGCTCTTGGAGAACATGATGAGCAGTGCAAACGCGAGCAGCGCGGCGCCCGCGGCCATCAGCACATAGAGCGCCTGGTCGCTCGAGACGCCGAGCCTCGCCACATAGACGGCTGCGGCGGCAAGAAGCATGAGGCTGCCGACCACGGTCAAGGCGACCATCGGCGGGCTCACGGTACGGCCGTAGGCGCCGCGCACCTGGTTCATGCCGGTGGCGAAGCTTTCGCCGATCAGCCAGGCGACGATCAGCATCACGCCGTGGATGCCGAACGTGAACATCGCCGAGAGCACCGACTCGCCGGTGAAATTGCGCATGCCGTCCCAGGTGGTCCAGCCGCCGGCGGCAGAGAGAAGCAGGGCCGCGCTGCCGAGGAGCGCGAGGCGCCAGTTGGAGAAGAGGGTCGCTTCGATCGCCGCCCACAGGCGCGGGATGAGACGGACGAGGGCCGCCGCGAGCGCCACGACGACGAACGCCATCAGCACCCAGTGCGCTGCCTGCTGAACGGAGACGTCGCTGCGAAAGGGTTGGAAGGTCCGGCACTGCCTGTGCCAAGGAATCCGCAGTCGCTTTGACGTCCCAACCCATCGGTCGTGCCCTCCAGCCCGCAATCGGTGGCAACAAACGCGGCTCACTTCAACGCCGCGGCAAACGAGCCACGGCGCGATGCATGATCACCACATCACCGGGCCTTCTAGCGGCAGCATTGCGGCGGTTTCGCAGATGGAGGCGATTTAATGTCCGCACACATGACCGTTCGACGCACGGCTTTCGAAATATAGGAACGGTTCTGTGCAGATAAAACCGTCGCGAAAAATTTGCGTCTTGCCGCGAGCGTCGCGAGAGAAACTGTTTTTCAGACGGCCTCGAACAGGGCGGCGAGGCCCATGCCACCGATGGCGCCGAGCGTCGCGACGCCGTAGCGGGGCGATGCCGAGCCCTTCTTTGCCCGCACCATGCCGGTGAAGAGACGCACGACGAGCACGGCGCCGGCGGCACCCAAGCGGATGGCCTCTGACAAGTGCGCCGCCATCGGGATTGATGCGGTCGAGATCGAGCTCCAGGCGCTCGCTCAAGGCAATGGCCTGCGCGGCCGAGCTTTCGCTCATCTCGATCAATGCGATGTCGTCGCGCGCTAAACCGTTCATGCGGCCCAGGAGCTTCTTCATCACCTCGATCGGCGCACCCGCCTCCTCCTCGGGAGCGACGCCCTGAGCGGCGCTGGCCACGAGCTTCAAGGCATGCGGCTTTCCGAGCTCGGTCCAGACGCGCTCCGAGACGACGACGACGAACGCCGCGCCGTCGTGGAGGGCGCTGGTGTTGCCGGGCGTCAGCGTGCCGTCGGGCGGAACGTAGGGGGTGAGGCGCTCGAGCTCTTCGAGCGCCGGCTCGACCGCGCTCTGGTCGCGCGCCTCGTCGGCGTTGGCGCGCAGGGGCACGATCTCGCCGACGAAACGGCGCGTCGAGCGCGCGGCCTCCGCCCGCAGATGCGAGTGGAGCGCATAGGCGTCCTGGCGGGCGCGGCTGATGCCGAGCTTGCGCGTGTATTCCTCGGAGGCCTCGAAGGGCAGCAGCTCCTCGGGGCTCTCGACCGGCGCCGGCTCGAGCGCCATGAAGTGGGGGAGCTGGTAGAGGCTCTTCGGCTTGGCGATGCGCCAGGGCGCGGTCGAGATCGCCTCGCCGCCGCCGGCGACGATCACATCGGCTTCGCCGGCGCCGATGGACGCGGATCGCGGCCAGGATCGCGTCGAGGCCCGAGGCGCACTGGCGGTCGATGGTCGCCGCCGGTGCCGTGTCGGAGAGACCGGCCGCGAGCGCGATGAGGCGGGCCGGGTTGCCGCCCTCGGTCGCGTTGCCGGCGATCAGCTCGTCGACCCGTTCGGCGCGAGCCCGCAGTCCTCGAGCGCTGCCCTCACCACCGGGGCGGCAAGCTCGGCAATGCGACGGTTTCGGTGCAAGCCGCCGATCCGGCCGAGCGCGGTGCGCCGCGCCGCAATAATGTAGGCAGAGGTCTTGGACATCGGGAACAGGATCAGCCTTATAGATCAGTAAATCCCGGCGGACTGGCCGATGGGGGCAGGTCTGGCGTGCAATGCACAAAACTACATAAGAAGGTGGCAAAAAACAGGAGCCGAAATACTATTACAATACATGGGTAAAGTGCCTACATGTCGCAGTTCGCTACCTTACCGATCGCGGGCGCCCGGGATTGCTTGTTATGCAACGGGCGATTTTTCTGGGCAAGGCGCGGTGCCATGCTATGGTGATGTTATTCTGATCACCACGACGCGGGCGCAATGTCTGAGGCGACCACAAGAACTCCCTTTCCAGCGCCCGACAAGGGCGACGGCAAGCGCGTCGCCAAGGCCGTCGAGCGCGCCAACCAAGCCTTCGCCGAAAAGAACCTCCGCTTCACCAAGCTCCGGCAGATGGTGTTCGAGGAGATCGCGGCGACCTACGCCTCGATCGGCGCCTACGACATCCTCGCGCGCATGGCCGAGAAGGGCACGCGCGTCGCGCCGATCTCGATCTACCGCGCGCTCGACGCGCTGCTCGAAGCCGGCGTCATCCATCGCCTCGAGAGCAAGAACGCGTTCTTTGCCTGCCGCCGGCTCGATCATCGCACGGGCCGGCGTCCGCTGTTTCTCTCCTGCGAGAAGTGCGGCGCGGTCGGCGAGGTCGACGGGCAGCATATCTTCGATCTCATCGGGGACGCGGCGCGCGGCGCGAAATTCACGCCCCGGGTCAAGTTCGTCGAGGTCCAGGGGATCTGCCCGCGCTGCGCCGCGGCGGAAAAAGACAAGGCCTAGCCTCAGATGGGCGAGCGTGCAAGGGTCCGCGGCGGACAAGGCTCGCGCGGGCGGGAGCCCGCAGCATCACGATCACAGCCATGACACGAAGAACACAGCCACGGTCCTGACTGCGACGCGCATCATCATGGGCCGACGGGACTTCGACTCGAAGCGCGCTCATCAGCGGCCGCGGCCTGCGCGTCTCCCGCAACGGCCGCCCGATCATCACCGACATCGACATCGACATCCGGCCGCGCGAGATCGTGACGCTGATCGGGCCCAACGGCTCCGGCAAGACGACGCTCGTGCGCGCGCTTCTCGGTCTCGAGCGGCTCGATGGCGGCGCCATTCGCCGGGCAGACGGGGTCAGGATCGGCTACGTGCCGCAGCGCTTCGACATCGACCGCGCGCTGCCGATGACGGTCGAGCGATTCCTGGCGCTCGGCAACGATGCGTCAGAAGGAGCGCATCGGCGATCGTTCTCGGCGAGGTCGGGGCGGCGCACGTCCGGGGCCAGCAGTTGAGCGAGCTCTCGGGCGGCGAGCTGCAGCGCGTCGTGCTGGCGCGGGCGCTGCTCGGAAGTCCGTCTCTGCTCGTGCTCGACGAGCCGGTGCGCGGCGTCGACTACGTCGGCGAGGCCGAGCTCTACACGCTCATCGGGCGCCTGCGCGACGTACGCGGCCTCGGCGTGCTGCTCGTCTCGCACGATCTGCACGTCGTGATGGCGGCGAGCGACCGCGTCATCTGCCTCAACCGCCACGTCTGCTGCTCGGGCGTGCCGGAGACGGTGGCGCAGCATCCGGAGTATGTGCGCCTGTTCGGCGCGGAGACCGCGCGCGCGTTCGGCGTCTATCACCATCATCACGATCACCGGCACGATCTCGCCGGCGAGCCCGCGCCCGAGCGCCCAGGACGGGGGCTCCGCGTGATGGAGCCGTTCCTTTGCGCGCGCGCTCGCGGCCGCGATCGGGCTCGCGATCGTCGCGGCGCCGCTCGGATCGCTCGTCGTCTGGAACCGGATGGCCTATTTCGGCGAGACGGTGGCGCAGGCGAGCCTCATCGGCATTGCGCTCGGCCTCATGCTGCAAATCAACCTCACGCTCTCCGTCGTGCTGGTCACGCTCGCGGTCGCGGCGCTTCTGGTCGTGCTCGCGAGGCAGAAGGTCGTGCCGCTCGATTCGATCCTCGGCCTCATGCACCACGGCGCGCTGGCGCTCGGGGTCATCGCCATGTCCATGCTCAGCGGCTCACCGGTCGACCTCATCGGCTATCTCTTCGGCGACATCTTCGCGGTCTCGACGGAGGATCTCTATTGGATCTACGGCGGCGGCGCGGCGGTGCTCGCGATCGTCGCCTGGCTCTGGCAGCCGCTGCTTCGCGTCTCGGTGCACGAGGAGCTGGCCGCGGCCGAGGGCGTCGACGGGACCTCGTCAAGCCGCTCTTCATTCTCGTGCTCGCGGTGACGATCGCGATCGCCATGAAGATCGTCGGCGTTCTGCTCGTGATCGCCTTCCTGATCGTGCCGGCGGTCGCGGCGCGCCCGTTCGCGGAGACGCCGGAGCGGATGGCGATCATTGCCGGCGTCGTCGCGGTCGCCAGCGTGGTCATGGGCCTTGCCGTGTCCGTTAACGCCGACGCGCCGGGGGGGCCGGCGATCGTGATCGCCATGTCGTGCCTTGCCGGGCTCTCACTCGCCTATGCGGCGGCGCGCCAGCGCGGCTGACCCCTGGCGCGACCCGTCAAGCTGGATTAACAAGCATCAGGCGTTCCTTCTGAGCTTTGCCCATGACAACCGCCGCGCAGTCCTATATCTCGCCCCGCCGCACGTCGGTGGCGGTCGACGTCGCCGGCGTCGTCGTCGGGGGCGAGCATCCTGTCGTCGTGCAGTCGATGACGAACACGGACACGGCCGACATCGAGGCGACCGCGACGCAGGTGGCGGCGCTGGCGCGCGCAGGCTCGGAGCTCGTGCGCATCACCGTCGACCGCGACGAAGCGGCCAAGGCCGTGCCGCATATCCGCGATCGCCTCCTCGCGCGCGGCATCCGCGTGCCGCTCGTCGGCGACTTCCACTACATCGGCCACAAGCTGCTCGGCGAGAACCCGGCCTGCGCGGAAGCGCTCGACAAGTACCGCATCAATCCCGGCAACGTCGGCTTCAAGGACAAGCGCGACCGGCAGTTCTCGGAGATCATCGAGCTCGCTCTCAAGTGGAACAAGCCGGTGCGCATCGGCGTCAACTGGGGCTCGCTCGACCAGGAGCTGTTGACGAGCCTCATGGACGAGAACGCCAAGGCGTCCGAGCCGAAGGATGCGCGCGGCGTCATGCACGAGGCGATGGTGCAGTCGGCGCTCATCTCGGCGGCACGCGCCGAGGAGCTCGGCATGGGGCCCGATAAGATCATCCTGTCGGCCAAGGTGTCGGCGGTGCAGGATCTCGTCGCCGTCTACGCGATGCTCGCCCAGCGCTGCAGCTACGCGCTGCATCTCGGGCTCACCGAGGCCGGGATGGGCTCCAAGGGCATCGTCGCCTCCACCGCGGGCATGGGGATCCTGCTGCAGCAAGGGATCGGGGATACGATTCGCGTTTCGCTCACGCCCGAGCCCAACGGCGACCGCACGCTCGAGGTGAAGGTCGCGCAGGAAATCTTGCAGTCGATGGGACTGAGGGCATTCGTGCCCGTCGTCGCGGCCTGCCCGGGGTGCGGACGAACGACGTCGACCGTGTTCCAGGAACTCGCGCGGGACGTGCAGGACATGATCCGCGAACGCATGCCCGAATGGAAGACGCGCTATCCGGGTGTCGAGACGCTCAACCTTGCAGTCATGGGTTGTATTGTAAATGGCCCCGGCGAGAGCAAGCACGCCGATATCGGCATCTCGCTTCCCGGAACGGGCGAAGCGCCTGCTGCTCCGGTGTTCATCGACGGCAAGAAGGTCATGACGCTGCGCGGGCCGAAGATTGCGCAGGACTTCAAGGACGTCGTCGAGGATTATATTGAACGGCGATACGGCAGCGGGCTCGGCGCAAGCGCGCGTTGCGAAGTCAAAGCCGCTGACGGTTGAGACGTCGAAGCGCAGCACGATCGCACTCTTCTTTTGCTCAAATCTTTTGCTCAGATCGCCTATTACACGCGTACGTTGTTCTTTCACCAATCCATCAAGACATTGCACTGCTCGGTGTTTTCATAGGTATGTATTGAGCGCGCTTCGTCGCTAAGCGTGCATAAGATCAGTCATGAGCTCCCCTCCCGTGAGCGATACCTCCAACTCATTGATGCGCCTGCGCGTGCTTGTCATCGAGGACTCATGGAACGTCGCGAACAGGATCGCATCGATACTGGAAGCGGCGGGCGCGAGCGTTCTCGGCCCGGTTCCATCGGTCGAGCGGGCGCTCGAGGTTATCCGCGGCGAGACCGTGAATCTGGCACTCGTCGACATGAACTTGCGCGAGGCATTCGCGGATGACGTGATCACGGAGCTCGTCAACCGGAAGATCCCCTACATCATCGTCACGGCCTACGAGATGCTGCCGACAAACGCCGATACGTACGCGGCCGGGATCGTTCGCAAGCCTGTCGATGCCGAAGAGCTGATCGCCTTGGTCGGCAGATTCGTGGCCGGCTAGCGCGCTGCTAGGCAGAGTCGCCCGCGGTGGAGGCGACGGCGGCGGAGGCCGGCACCGCAATCATGCAAACGAGACCCGCCGGCTCAAATCGCAGATTGACCTCTGCGCCCAGCTCATAGGCCAGAAGATTGCGTATCGTGCTGGTGCCGAAGCCCTCACGCGAGGGCGGCACGACGCGGGGTCCGCCTTGCTCTCTCCAGACGAGGGTGAGGACTGGCTCGCCACTGACGCCCGGCGCGATATTCCAGCGCACGAAGATGCGGCCGTGCGAGCGTGAAAGCGCTCCATACTTGGCCGCGTTGGTCGCCAACTCGTGCACCACCATCGAGATGGCCTGCGCCGCGGCCGGCTTGAGCGTAACCTGCGGGCCGACAAGAGAATCGCTGCCGGGGGTGTGATAAGGCGACAGCTCGTCCCTGATCAGCCCGGCAAGACAAAGCCCCTTCCAGCGGCCGGTGCTCAACTTCGATTGGGTCCGCGCCATCGACCGGATACGGCCGCCGAGGGAGGTGACAAAATCGCCGATGCTGCGCGCGCTCACCTGCGACCTTTCGACGACGGCCTGCATGAGCGCGAGGCTGTTCTTTACGCGGTGATCAAGCTGCGAGATCAGGAGACGCTGATGCTCCTCGGCGGTGCGCCGCTCGGTCACGAGAGCGGCCAACGCCAGCGAGCACACGGCCGCAGAGACAATCACCATTTGTGCAAACATGAGCTGGTAAGAGAGCGGCAGGACCGGGTCCGAGAAGCGGCCGACGCCCGAGGCCGTCGTAATCACGACGACCAGCGTAACGATGGCGACCGTTGCCGACGCGTAGACCAGGGGAAGACGCGCAGCGACGAGGAGCAGCAGGGGGAACAGGGCGGCGACCGGCGGAATGTGGGTCCAGAAATGATCCGGCGTGGGGGCGACCGAGAACAGCACATAGGACACAGCCGTAACGAAGGCGAGGGTTAACAGGCCTTCGATATGAACCTTGAGCGGCCGGCGCGCCTCCGCCTCGCTGCGCAGGCCGATGAGGAGTGGCGCGATGCCGATGATGCCGATGACGTCCGAGCGGAACCACTGGTGCCAGACTTCGAACGGTGGCGCATGAGGCGTGGCAAGAGTGAAGATCGCGGCCGTCGCAACCAGGGCCGACACGCCAGCGCCCAGGCATGTGGAAAAGAAAAAGCCACCTACGCGCCGCAGCGTATCGAGCTGAAAGGGACGTCCGAAGCCGACTTCGGCAATCCGCACGATGAGAACGAATTCCATGACGTTCACGGCCGCGAACACGAGGGCGAGGGGCAAATTCCTATCGCCGGTTGCGTTGGCCACAAAGACGCCCGCGGCCACACCCGCGGCCATGGGGATCTCTGCACGCCGGCCGAGCGCAATGAGCGTGCCCACGGTCAGTCCGGACGACGGCCAGAACAGCGCCACACCGCCTGGTTGGGCAAGGAGCGCGAGCCCGAACTTTGCTGCAAGGAATGAGACGACCGCGGCGGAGGCAGCAAGGACGAGCTGCCAGCGCCACGACGGGCGCGCGCTCCTGGCTGGCGTCGGCAACGCCTCCAGCCGGAACCGTGTTCAGCGCTGCTGCTTCCGCGGCACGGTCCGATGCCATAACAAGCCTTCCGCGCGTTCTGAGCCGGTTAGACCCAGGGAGTGCTCATTTCGGCCGGGTCTGCCCTTCGCCGTGCCTGCCATGCAAGCACGGGCCTCAGCAGAGGCCAAGACTAGAGAAGCGTGTCATCCCCGCCGCTACGCAACACTGGCGTACGCACTTTGGCCTTCGACGACGTGCGTGCCCGCGTGCGCTCCACAATCGGCTCGGACGGGAGCTCTAGTGCAATCTGATCCTGCAGATCGTCGAGCTCGACGAATTGATCGCATTGACGACGCAGCTCGTCGGAGACCGAACGCTCTGCAGCCTTGCGGGTGGAAATCACGGTGACCCGGCGCCCCGATTTCTGCAATGCAGCAAGCAGACTGCGAAAATCAGCCGAGCCCGAAAAGAGGACGACGTGGTCCAGGCTCGGGGCGAGTTGGAGGGCATCGATCGTCAGTTCGACGGCGATGCTATTGGCGACATAATGACGACCAGTGCCGTCGGAAATTTCCTTCGCCGGCTTGCTGACGGTCATGTAGCCGTTGTAGCCGAGCCAATCGACGAGCGGGCGCACCGGCGAATATTCCTGCTGCTCGGAATAGAGAGCATAGTAGGTGGCGCGAATAAGCCTCGAGGTGGAGCGGAAAAGCTCGAGAACTTTCTTGAAGTCGACGTGAAAGCCGAGGGCCTTGCACGTCGCGTCGAGATCCGCGCCGTCGATGAAGAGAGCGGTTCTTTCATTGTAATAGAAATTCATTGTCGCCCCTCGCCGGCGCAATGGCTTGCGCCCATCGATCTTTGGTTATCGCCGCCCCACTCCCCTGTTGGCGAGCGGCCACAGGTTGGCGAAAACATGTGCACTTGGCAAGATGGTCTTAGGGGAGATTCCGCTTTGCGCAAATACCCGAGCAAAACACTTATAGTTATCAGCCCAATTGGCTTTGCTGAAAGCGTCGCGTTTCCGTCCTAAAACGAATAATCCGCCCACGTCAATTAATGCTGGCGACGGGCGACAAAGCGGGCGGTCTGGCGCAGCATGTCGACGCGGGCGCCGAAAATCGCCAGCGCTGCCGCCGCTTGATCCTCAACGCGCGCCAGCTCGGCGCGTGCCGCTTCGCACCCCATAAGAGAAAGTAGCGTGGCCTTGCCGGCGGCCGCATCCTTGGCAACTCTCTTGCCCACGGTCGCCGTATCGCCTTCGACGTCGAGAAGGTCGTCGGCGATCTGGAACGCAAGGCCAAGGGCATCGCCATAGCTGCGAAGCGCGGCGCGCTCCGTGGGGGTCGCGGCGCCGAGAATCGCGCCGGCTTCGCACGAGAGCGAGATGAGCGCACCCGTCTTCATGCTTTGGAGATTGCGGATTTGGGCCATCGTTTGCGGTGCGGAACTCGTGTGCTTCTCGGCCTCGAGATCGAGCGCCTGGCCGCCGACCATGCCTGCCGCACCCACCGCGCGCGCAAGAGACGAGATGAGATCGAGGCGAATTTGCGGGTCGGGATGCACCCCGGGACGGCTCAAAATCTCGAAAGCAAATGTGAGCAGCGCGTCACCGGCGAGAATTGCCGTCCATTCGTCAAAGGCCTTCCAGACAGTCGGCCGGCCGCGGCGAAGCTCATCATTGTCCATGGCCGGAAGGTCGTCGTGGGCGAGCGAGTAGCAGTGAACGCATTCGATAGCGGCGCCGACATCAAGCGCCGCTGCCGGCTCGACGCCGAAAAGGCGAGCGCTTTCCACCACAAGCAAGGGGCGCAGCCGCTTGCCGCCGCCAAGCGTAGCGTGGCGCATGGCGTTTGCTAACCGTTCAGATGTAGGCGGGCCACCGGCGCCCTGAACAAGCTCATCGAGCAAGGCGAGCAGCCTGGCGTCGATTAGGCATGCGATTTCGTCGAGCCTTTGCGCAAAGGTCATTAAGGGCTTACCTAGGGGGCTTTCTCAGGCTGCAAAGCCAGATTACGGGCGGGATATAGCATCCGTGGTGCAGAAGGATAGCCAGGACGACACCGAAGGCGAGGCGGACGGGCGCGCCGCGCCTGAACAGCCGCGGACCGAGGGCCGCCCGGCGGGCGGCGCACCGCGTCCTGCTCAAGGCACGGGCGAGATCTTGAGCATTGCGCCCGCAGACATCGCGGAGGACGAGACGCCACCGCCGGGCGAGCCGATCGACATGCCGGCGCCTGCCGACGCTTGGGCGGAGACCGCCGGCGAAGAGCTGCCACCAAAAGAGATCATCGAGAGCGACGAGCTCACTCTTCCCGATGATGGCGGACCGGCACTCGTTCATCCTCAACCGGAGCCGCATCGGGAGGAGCATGGTGCGGCGCCCGTTTACGTCGAACCACAGACACCCTTCGAGCCTTTGCAGAGGCACGAGGAATGGCCCAGGTCAGCCGCGCTGGAGCCGTTTGCGGCAGCAGCCGAAATAGCGGAAGCCCGCGTTCTTGGTTCGCAGCCGGCCGCGGCCGCACATGCCGGGCATGAATACGTCGAACCTGCCGAGCAGCCGCCGGCAGCCTCACTCGAAACGTTTCCGGCCGCTCCGGAAAATCCAACCGTTCAGTCGGCGTGGGCCGAGGCTGCAGCCCACTCAAACGCCAGCCGACACCGACGCGCCGCCTGTCCCCGTGTCAGATGTCGAAGGGCGCAAAGGCAAAGCGCTGCGTCTTCTTCGCGAGGGGGCACGCTACGCGGCCTACGGCCTCGGCGGATATCTCGCGCTCGTCGTGTTCCTCATCTTCGCTTATCGCATCGTCAACCCGCCGGGCTCGGCACTGATGCTCATCCGCCTGCTTAGCGGGACCGCGATCGAGCGTACGTGGGTGCCTCTCGAGCGTATCTCGCCGAACCTCGTGCGCGCCGTCATCGTGGCCGAGGACGGTCGCTTCTGCGAGCATTGGGGCGTCGACGTCGAAGCCATCCGGGATGCGATCCGCCGCTCCGGCAGCGGCACGCCGCGCGGGGCCAGCACGATCTCGATGCAGGTGACCAAGAACCTCTTCCTGTGGCCTTCGAAAAGCTACGTGCGCAAAGTCATCGAGCTGCCTTTGACGCTGCTCATCGAACTCGTCTGGCCGAAGCGGAGGATCCTCGAAATCTACCTCAATGTCGCCGAATGGGGCCCGGGCGTGTTCGGAGCGGAGGCGGCCGCCCGACACCATTTCCGCCGGCCGGCGTCGCGCCTCGGCGAGCGCGAAGCGGCGCTGCTCGCGGCCTCGCTGCCCAATCCGGTGCGCCGCGACGCCGGCGACCCGGGTCCGCGCACGTCGAGCAAAGCGCGCGTCGTTCAAGCGCGCATGCACGTTTCGGGGCCGGTTGCGGCCTGCGTGACCGGCAGCCGATAAAGAGGGGCAAAGACGCTGGCGCAGGACCTGGAATGTGAGTATAAGGCCGCGACCGCGGGGGCCAAATAGGGCCCTAAACGCCTGACAAACAACGTCGGCAGCATAAGTGGAAACGGCGCCAAGCCGCCTGCCAGACAATCCGGAGACAAACCATGGCAGTACCGAGGAAGAAAACGACGCGTATGAAGAAGAGGCAGCGCCAGTCGCATGACGCGCTCACGGCGCCGGCCTATGTCGAGGACAAAGACAGCGGGGAGCGGCGGCGGCCGCACCACATCGATCTCAAGACCGGAAAATACCGGGGGCGCCAGATCCTCGAGCCCAAGTCCGAGGTCTGAGCGACAAGCGAGGCGCAACTGCCACGATCGCGCCAATCCCTTATCGATTGGACGGTTGGTGCGGCAACCTTGCTTGAGGTCACTTGATTTCCGAGTGAGGATAGGGGGCCACGACGGCAGAGTGGCCAAGTAGGGAGAAACACATGTCGCTCAGAGCCATCCCGCTAACGGTTTTCGGATTCCTTTTCTACAACGTCATCGTGCTCTTCTCCGGCCTCTCGAGCGCCGATACGTCGACCGACGGAGCGGCGGCGGCGCGCAGCCTGCTGCAGACGGAAATCTTCAGCCTGCCCATGATGAGCGGCGCGCTCTGGTCGTTCACCTGGGGCGACCTCATCCTGGTCGTGATGCTGTCCTTCCTCTTCATCGAGATTCTCAAGGCGACCTATACCTCGACCGCCTCGCTCGTCGACCACGGCCTGTCGATGCTGGTGTTCATCGCCGCGCTGGTCGAGTTTCTCCTCGTGCCGCAGGCCTCGACCTCGGTCTTCTTCCTGATCCTCGTGTGTCTGCTGATCGACGTCATCGCCGGCTTCACAATCGGCATCCGCGTTGCGAAGCGCGACATCGGCTTCGGCGCGGGCGACCAGTAATCGGCGTCTCACGCCTTCGGGGGATTGCCCAATCGGGATTTTCGGAGCCGGCTGCCGCACAGGTTGCCGGCTTCGCTACGTGCGCAGACCTAAACTGCTCGCGGGAAGGCAGGTCGCACGCGTGCGTGCAATCACGGCCGTCGGCGCAAGACCGGAACTAGGCGAGAAGAGCCCTGTTTATCGCGCTCAATCGCGATCTTTGGCGAGCCGCTCGAGCCGCTGCTGCATGGCGGCAAGCTGCGACTTGAGCTCATCGATCTCCTCGCGCGGCGTCTCGCTGTTCTCGGGCTGCGAGGCGCTCTCGTCGGGAGCCACTTTGCGGCCGCTCAAGGGGCCCGCTGCACCGAACGACGTCCACATCGACATGGCCTGCTCGAACATGGCCATGTTTTTCCTCGCCTGCTCCTGATAGGCGTCGAAGGCCGCGGCGGGATTGGCAAAGGCGTTGGCGAAGAGGGAGCGGAACTTCTCCTGCTCCTTGACCAGATTCTCGAGGCTGAACTGAAGGTAGCTCGGGACGAGGCGGCCGATGTTGTCGTCGTAGAAGCGAATAAGCTGCCTCAGGAAGGGGATCGGCAGGAGCGTGTGGCCGCCCTGGCGGCTCTCCTGCTCGACGATGATCTGGGTTAGAACCGCGTGCGTCAGGTCATCGCCGGACTTGGCGTCGTAGACGACGAAGTCCTTGTCATTGCGAACCATTTGGGCCAGATCGTCCAGCGTCACATAGGTGCTGGTCTCGGTATTGTAGAGGCGCCGGTTCGCATACTTCTTGATGACGACCGCCTCTTTTTTCTCCGGCTGAGCGTCGGTTTTGTTCAGCATCGCCTGAGCCATTCAAGTCTGACCTTATTTTGCACTGCGGCATCGTAACACAGGCGGACCGCGGGGTGCCACATCTAAGTGCGCGCCGCTTGGGCGATTTTGCCGACGAACGTCCTAATTGCGGGCATTCGTTTCGACCTGCTATGACCTGCTATCTTGACAAGCGGGCTGTTGCACCTTGACCCAAATCAAGACGGCTTTCTCACCCCCAATGCAAGAAGCCCCGAATTTCCCCCAAGGAGGCGGTCTTTATGAGTGCGGACAACAATACGATCGTTATCGCCAGCGCGGCACGCACGCCCGTTGGCTCTTTTAACGGATCGCTAGCCACCCTTCCTGCCCATGAGCTCGGTAAGGTTGCCATCAAGGCGGCGCTCGACCGCGCCGGCGTTGAGCCTGGGGAGGTTTCCGAGGTTATTCTCGGCCAGATCCTAACTGCCGGCCAGGGTCAGGGCCCGGCGCGCCAGGCCTCGATCGGCGCCGGCATCCCGGTCGATACCCCGGCATGGGGCATGAACCAGATCTGCGGCTCGGGCTTGAGAGCGGTCGCGCTCGGCATGCAGCAGATCAAGGCAGGCGACGCCGCAATCGTCGTCGCGGGCGGCCAGGAAAGCATGAGCCAGGCGATGCACGCCGCGCACCTGCGCGACGGCACCAAGATGGGCGACGTCAAGTTCGTCGACACCATGGTCAAGGACGGACTGTGGGATGCCTTCAACAATTACCACATGGGCGCGACGGCCGAGAACGTCGCCAAGCAGTGGCAGATCACGCGCGATGAGCAGGACAAGTTCGCCGTCGCCTCGCAGAACAAGGCTGAGGCCGCGAAGAAGGCCGGCAAGTTCAAGGATGAGATCGCCCCCGTCGTCATCAAGACGAAGAAGGGCGAGACCGTCGTCGATCAGGACGAGTACATCAAGGACGGCGTGACGCTCGAGGGCATCGCCAAGCTGAGGCCCGCGTTCGATCCCAAGGAGGGCTCGGTGACGGCGGCCAACGCCAGCGGCATCAACGACGGCGCGGCGGTGGTGGTGCTGATGACGGCGGCGGAAGCCAAGAAGCGCGGGATCAAGCCGCTGGCTCGCATCGTGTCGTGGGCGCACGCCGGCGTCGATCCGTCGATCATGGGCACGGGTCCCATCCCGGCGTCGAAGAAGGCGCTCGAGAAGGCGGGCTGGAGCATCAAGGACCTCGACCTCGTCGAAGCGAACGAGGCCTTCGCGGCCCAGGCGATCTCGGTCAACAAGGGCCTCGGCTGGGACGCCGACAAGGTCAACGTCAACGGCGGAGCGATCGCGATCGGCCACCCGATCGGCGCCTCGGGGGCACGCATCCTGACCACGCTGCTCTACGAGATGAAGCGCCGCAACGCCAAGAAGGGCTTAGCCACGCTCTGCATCGGCGGCGGCATGGGCGTCGCCATGTGCGTCGAGCGCGATTGAGCATTCACTGTGTTCGGAATTTCCGCGGCATGAGAGGCACGGCCTCTGTACGTTCAAATCAAACAAACAACCGTCTAGGGAGAAACTACACATGACGCGGGTCGCCGTCGTAACCGGGGGCACGCGTGGCATCGGCCACGCCATCTCCATTGCTCTCAAGAACAAAGGCTACCGCGTCGCCGCGACTTACGCCGGCAACGATGCCGCCGCGCAGCAGTTCCAGGCCGAGCACGGCATTCCGGTCTACAAGTTCGATGTCGGCGATTATGCCCAATGCGAGAAGGCGGTCGCCGAGATCACGAAAGCGCTCGGGCCCATCGAGGTACTCGTCAACAATGCCGGCATCACCAAAGACGCGATGCTGCATCGAATGACGAAGGAGCAGTGGGACGCGGTCATCCGCACTGACCTCGACTCGGTCTTCAACATGTGCCGGCTCGTGATCGACGGCATGCGGGCACGCAACTTCGGGCGCATCATCAACATCTCGTCGATCAACGGGCGCAAGGGGCAGATGGGCCAGTCCAACTATTCGGCGGCCAAGGCCGGCATGCACGGCTTCACCAAGGCGCTCGCCTACGAGGGCGCCGCGAAGGGCATCACGGTCAATACGATCGCGCCCGGCTACATCAACACCGAGATGGTCGCCGCGGTGCCAAAGGAAGTTCTCGAGACAAAGATCCTGCCGCTGATCCCGGTCGGCCGTCTCGGTACGGCGGAGGAAATCGCGCGTGCCGTGGCCTTCATCGCCGCCGACGACGCGGGCTTCATCACCGGCGCCTGCTTCGACATCAACGGCGGCCACTACATCGCGCTCTAATTTCTCTATTGAGTCCAAACGAAGAGGCCGCAGCGAGCTCGCCGCGGCCTCTTTGTATTTTTGGCGGTAATGCCGCTAGCCCCGGAGCCGCGATCTTACAATGCGGGGAAATTCCTCCTCGGGCTCGGCGCCGAGACCCGGGGGAGGCCGATTGCCGGCAATGTGCTGGCGGCCCTCATCCAGATTGCCCCAGCGGTCGGCCGGCGCCATCTGCGGCGCTGCCGCCGGAGGCGCTGGCTGCGCGACGGCGCCTGAGCATAGGACGGCCCAGGGCGCTGCGCGGGCACGGGCGCGCCGAACCACGCGTCGATGAGATCGATCTCATCGGCGGATAGATTGAGACCCTGGCTGCGGCAGCGCGCGACGACGAAGTTGCGGAAGCGGCTGGCGAAGAGCGTCGCTGAGGCGCCCTGCTCGAACCACGGATCGGCCTCGCTCACGACCTCGAGCACGAAGCGCACGTCGTCGTGGGTCACCTCGAGACCCATTTCGGCCGCTCGCTGGGAGATGTTCACGATCGCCTGGATGCCCGAGAGATTGTTCGTGTTGATCTCCTCGGCCATGACCTCGAACAGCACGCGATATTCGGGCGGCGACAGCGGCGGCGCCTGACAGGCCTCGTGGATGCGCGCGATCGACTGCTGAAGCTGGGTTGCGTTCTCGGCTCCGCGTGCCGGTTGCGGGGCCCCCTGCTGCTGGCGGGGCTGGGGAGCCAGGTCATAGGCGGGCTCGTGCATGGGCTCATGCGGCGCAGGCGCCATGGGGCCCGGCTGCATACCATAGCCGCCCTGCATTGCGCCGAGCGCCTGCTGCGCAGGGCGCTGCGGCAATCCGGCGACCGGCGTCCGCGCCGGACCGGCGGCAGGTCCCGCCGGGGCAGTGCGCGGCACGGGCACGCGCTCATAGCGCGGGGCCTCGGGGCGCGCCTCGCGCGGGGGCTCGGGGCGCGGCTCAGGGCGCGCGTCATAGCGCGGATCGCGATACTCGGCGCGCCGCTCGCGCGGCTCTTGCCTCGGCTCGGGTCGCAGCTCCGGCCTGCGGCTCCGGGTCGGCCGCGATCTGCCGGCTGGCATCGAAAACGTAGTAGGGCGGCTGGTCGGAAAGGCGCACGTCGCCGGACAGGCCTCTCGAGAGAAGGTCGCGGAAGCTGCCCGCGCCGCCCCACGACGAGCCCACGGTCTTGTCGTGGCCGAGTGCGCGCACGGCGCGGTCGGCCAGGGCCTCAAGCGGCATCGGCTGGCCCGCCGAGCGCACCGAGCCTACGACCTCGGCGAGGATGTCCTTGCGCATAATCTCGAGCTCGGCCGAGCTTGATTGACGCAGCTCGCCCGGGCTGCGCGCCTCGGCCTCGCCAGGCATGCGGCCTTCGAGCAGGAGCGCCATGAGGTCGGCGTCGCGCACCTCGCCGTCACTGATTGCGGTGTAAGGCGCGGCCGTGTGGTCGTTGGCGAAGACGACCGTGCGCCGGGCATGCGCGCGCAGGCGATGCAGCACGGGCGTGAAGTCAGCGTCGCCCGAGAGAATGATGAACTCGTCGAACTGCGTGTCGTGATTGAGGACGTCGCGGACGTCCATCACCATGCGGATGTCGGCGGAGTTCTTGAGCTGGGCGGTGAGCGGGGGGCAGTCGATGACCTCGAAGCCGGCGCGCAGGAAGTGATGGCGCACGAACGGAAACGAGTTCATGTCGGTGGAATTGTCGTTGGCGTTGCGGCGCGGCACGGGGTTGCCGTAGCAGCGGACCATGACAATGCGCCGCGGCATGGCGAAGCTCGAACCGTTGGTGGCCGTGATCAGGCGGCCGCTCTCGATCTCGCGCAGCCAGTGCCCTGCATCCTTGGCGAAGCGCTTGGCGGCTTCCTCGCTTTTTCTCTTCAAGGACAGGTAAATGTTGTCGTAGTCGACGAAAACCGTACTCAATACCGGTCCAGTTGACTGGCCCCTCATGATCACCAACCCCCGCTAACCCCCACACTTTTCGAGTGGTGGCATTCATCGTTGAGTCGGGTTCGACCGGCAAGCGTGCGGCGGCACCATCCCCAGGTAATGCACGAGGCAATGCAACGGATTTGCTTTTTGAACAGTGGATTGCGCTGAGGTGCCGACACAACCAGCAAGGGAATGAGCCGAACACTGATCGTGATCAGAGTACGGGAGAAGGACGCCCGTTCAGAGATGCCGGCTCAGAGTTGTGGGTCGAAGCCGGGCGGGGCCAACTCGAAGCCCTCGAAGGTGAAGCCGGGGGCGACCGTGCAGCCGACCAGCGTCCAGGCGCCGAGGCTTCGGGCCTGCTGCCAATGGCCTCGGGGGACGACCGCTTGCGGGCGCTCGCCGTCCGCGAGTGCCGCGCCGAGGCGGATGCTCAGGGGCTCCCGCGCGGGCGATACGATCTCAAGGGCGAGCGGGGCGCCCGCGTACCAGTGCCAGACCTCGGCGGCGTCGACACGGTGCCAGCGCGAGACCTCGCCCTCCTTCAACAAAAAGTAGATCGCGGTCGACGCGGCGCGGGGCCCCGTCAAAGCCCCATCGCGGAACGTCTCGCGGAAGTGACCGCCTTCCGGGTGCGGCGCGAGGCCCAGGAGGCGGATGATCGCATCGGCTTCGGCGTTGGCGTCCTGTTGCGTCACGCCTTGTTCTTTCTCTCGCGGATCTCGGCGAACACTTTCCAATCGGCCGCGGCCGGCAGTCCCAGGCGGATGCGGATCGCCGTCTTGTGGGCGCGCAGGAACACGTTCGTCGCCAGCTCGAGCCCGACCCGGGTCGGCAGCGTCGGCTTGCCGTCGGCGCGCATGGCTTCCACCGCGGCGGCGCGCTGCTGCAGGGCCTCGTTCTCCGGCTCGATGGTGAGGCCGAACTTGGCGTTTGCGAGCGTATACTCATGCCCGCAGTAGAGATCGGTATCGATCGGCAGGGCGGCGAGCTTTTTGAGCGATGCCCACATCATCTCGTAGTTGCCCTCGAGGATGCGGCCGCAGCCCATGGCGAACAGGGTGTCGCCGACGAAGGCGACGTGGGCGCTCGGGATCCAATAGCTGACGTGTCCGATGGTGTGGCCCGGCGTGTCGAGGACGCGGACCTCGTAGTTGCCGAGGGCGACCGTGTCGCCCTCGCCGACAGGGCGGTCGAGCCCAGGGATACGCGCCGCCTCGTTTCTCGGACCGATGATCGTGCATCCCGTCGCCTTCTTCAGCGCGGCATTGCCCGCCGTGTGATCGGCATGGTGATGGGTCGTCAGAGATGTGCGTCAGGCGCCACTGCTTCTCGTCCAAGGCGGCGCGGACAGCGGCAGGGTCGGGGGCATCGATCGACGCCGTCACGTCCGCCTGCGGATCGTGGATCAGAACGCCGTAGTTGTCCTTGAGACAGGCGAACTGATGGATCTCGAGCTGTTTCATTGCGGCGCCGTCTTCTGCGTCCGGGCCAAAGGCGCGGGCCACATACCTAGCTGTGGCGACTTGCTATTTCAACGCTTAGCAGGCCAAAAATGGGAGCCAGCAGGCTATAGGGATGGGGCGGACGCCCTTTCCCCCGGGACCATCACAGATGCAGCTCGACGTCGCAGACTTGAGAGACTTCTACGCGACGCCGCTCGGCCAGGTGGCGCGGCGCCTGTTGTCGCAGCGGATCCGCGCGCGCTGGCGCGGCTTGAACGGCGGGACGCTGATCGGGCTCGGCTACAGTACGCCCTACCTCGGCACGTTTCGCGGCGAGGCGACGCGTATCGGCGCGCTGATGCCGTCGCGGCAAGGGGCGCTCGTATGGCCGAAGTCCGGCCGTATCCTGTCGGCGCTGGTCGAGGATGATCAGCTGCCGCTCGCCGACAACTCGGTCGACCGGCTGCTCGTCGTCCACTGCCTCGAAGCCGGCGAGCGGGTGCGACCGTTTCTGCGCGAGCTGTGGCGGGTGCTCGCCCCCGAGGGCCGGCTTCTGATTGTGGTGCCGAACCGGCGGGGGGTATGGGCAAGGCTCGACTCGACGCCGTTCGGACACGGCCAGCCCTATAGCCGCTCGCAGCTCGAAAGGCTGCTCAGGGAGTCGCTGTTCAGCCCCATCGATTGGGACAGCGCGCTCTACCTGCCGCCGCTCGGCAAGCCGATGCTCTTCTTGCGGTCGGCCGCAGCGCTGGAGAGGATCGGCTCGCGCCTGTGGCCCGCCTTTGCCGGCGTGCTGATCGTCGAGGCGCGCAAGGAGATGACGGCGCCGGTCGGAAAGGGGCTCAGGGCACGCGCGAGGCGAGAGCTCGTGACGGTGCGCTGACGATCTGCTTTCGACTCGCGATCAAACGCCGTAGGGACGCAGCGGAGTGGCGGGCTCGCTCGCATCGTCGACATCCGGCCCCGGATCGTCAGGTGCGTGGGGGGCGGCAAAGACGCGCGGGGGACGCGGCGGCGCGGGCTTGCGCGTAGCCTCAGCCGTTCTTGCAGCATCCGCAGCCGGGGCGTGCGCGCCCTGAGGCGGGGGCTCGGCGGGCTTCGGCGGAGCAGAGCCCGGCGCGCGTGTCGTCTTCGTCGTGTCGCGCACGGACTGAGTGGCCGGCTCAGGCAACGGCGTATCGAGGCGCGCGGGGCGTCCGCCGTCGGTGGCGGGGGACGCCGCATCCTTGCCTTGGCTTTCCCGCACGAGATCCTCGGCGTCGATCGTTTGCGGCACGTCGTCTGCGGCTGCGGCGACAATGGCCGCGGCGTCAGCGGCCGGCTCGCCGATTGCGATCAAGCTATCGAGCTCCTCGCCGAGAATGCTGCGGTCGGTGGTCTCGAGCTCGGCTACCGGAACACGCCATTCGAATGCGTCGAGAGCGCCGGTCACGGGCGAGACCGGCATCCATCTCTCGGCAACGACGCCATCGGCGGTCCATGCGGGATCGCGCGGGGCATTGATGGCGCGCGCCAGCCACTCGCGCACGCGGCCCTTGTCGCCGTGCTCCTCGGCCTCGATGCGGGCCATGAGACTGGCGATGCGACGCGTGACACCATCCTCGAGGTAGGGCGCGAGCGCGTGGCGGGCATCGCCATACTCGCGCGCCTCGATGGCGGCAATGGCGAGGGCAACGGGGCTTTCGATGGAATAGGGGTTCAACGCTGCAAGCTGGCGCACGCGATCCAAACGGTCGCGCGGGGAGTCGCCGATGCGGGCATAGGCATAGGCGGTCGCAAGCTCCGGGTGTGGAGACTTGGCCCAGGTCTTCTGGATGATCTTCGCCGCGCGTGGCGTGTTGCCGCGCGAGGCCAGGAGCCGGCCGGCGATGGCGGCAGCCGGTATGAGGCTTGGCGCGAGCCCGTGCGCCTCGAGCGACAGGTTCAACGCCTTCTCCGGATCGCCGTCCTCGAGTGCCTGCGCCTCGGCCGTCAGCAGCACGGCGCGGCGGCGATCGGCGGTCGGGCGGTCGATATGGCCGTTGCGGCGCGCGGAGGCGAGCGTTGCCTGAGCACCCGGCCAGTCGCCGGTCTTGCACTGCAGCCCGAAGAGCGCTTCGCTCGGCCAGGACAGCTTGGGGTTCAGCCGCAAGGCGCGTTCGGCAAATTGGCGTTGGGCTTCCTCCTCGCGCTCGCGGCCGGCCTCGAGGAAGAGGCCTCTCAAGCCCAGCTGCTCGGTGTCGGGCGTCGCCAGCATTGCCTCGAAGATGCGCCGGGCCGTCGTCTTATCTCCCGAGAGCTGCGCCGCCTGGGCTCGCAAAAGGTGCGTCAGCGGCTCGTTGGGCAGGGACTTGCGCGCTTGGAGCGCGTAGCGCGCGGCCATGGCGCGATCACCGGCACCAATGGCGATCATGCCGGCGGAAAGTGCGTCGAGCCCGCGCCGCTGGCGCCGCTTGGTCAGGTAGTGGCTGAAGGCCGCCGGGCCGGACCAGACCTGGCGCATCAGAGACCAGATCAACAACGCAACGCCGAAGACGGCGGCGAAGATGACGACGGCGCGGAACACGCTCGTCTCGATCTCGTAGTCTTGCCACGTGACGAGCAGCGTGCCGGGGCGGTCGGCCAGCCAGGCGAGGCCAGCGGCGAGCGCGAGTACGGCAAGAAGGAATAGGACGACGCGCAGCATCGGGCGATTACCTCAGTTCTGGTCCTTGGCGGCCGGCTTCGCAGCCTCGGCTGCGGGTGGGGCTGTCTTGGTCCCCGTCAGCGAGGCCTTGAGCTCGCCCTCGACGCTCGCAATCGCCTGATCGGCGGCGTAACGCGCCTTCACGGCCTGCAGCCATTCGTCGGCCGCGCCGCTCGCCTGCGGTGGGATCGACTTGGCCTGCTCGATCACCTCGCCGAGGCGGCCTTCCTTGAGCGCCGCCTCGATGCGGGCAACGACCGCTTCCGCGCTTTGATCCTCATCGGAGTGGCTCACCCTGCGCACTCGGACGACCGATCTGGCTCCGGCAATCAGGCGATCGACGACAGAGCCTTCGGCAGGCTCGGCGGCTGCATCGATGACGCCATTTATCACCGGACGGAAAGCGCGCTCGAGATCGGGAAGCGACGGCACGCCGGTGTCCTTGTAGCGATCGAGCACCGTGAGGTCCATTGTGCCGCCCGCGGCCTTGCGCACGCGCTCGAGCTCAGGGGCGTATGGGCGGCCGCTGTCGATGGCGCGTTTCAGGCTGCCGAGCTCGAGCGAGAGCACGATGCGCTCGGCGTTGGCGTTGCGGCCTTCTTCACTCTTGACCACGCTTTGCAGACTTTGCTCGAGAGCCGTGACCTTGCCGGCGACGGGCGCGATCGCGGCCGAGATGTCGGCGGGTTTGGCGACACCCTTCAGCTCGGCACCGACAGAATTCTTGATCTCGCCGAGCGCCGCATTGAGCTTGCGCGCGTCCTCCTGAATGGCCTCGAACGCTGCGGCGTGGCGCTCGACCTCCGCTTTCGAAGCGTCGACGCGCTGGCCGATGCGTGCCGACTCCGTGCGGACGGCGGCAAGCTCACGATCGAAGCGTTGCGTTGCAGACTTCGCCGCCTCGCTCTCCTCATCGACCTCGGTCAAGCGGTCGGAGATGTCTGCGGGCAGGCTCTTGCGCAGCGCCGTAATCTGCGCACCTAGGGAAGCTTCGAGGTCGGCGATCTTGCCGGTGATAGCGGCGAGCTGTGGCAGGCGTGCGCCGTCGGGTCCCGTATCGGCCGCGGCGAGCATGGACAGGCGCTCCTCGAGCTTGCCGATGCGATCGTGGTCGGCGGTGTCAGCGTTCTCGCGCGCGACTGCATCTGCGAGTCCCTTTGTCTCGGCCGCCTGCTTCTCCTGCGCCTCGCGCAATGACGGGATGGTGCCACTCACTTCTTCGAGCTTGGCCAGTCGGCCTTCGGCGTCTCCAATCTTCTTTGCAAGCTCGGGATCCTGTGATGCGGGTTTCGGCGCCTTTTCGAGCGCGCTCACGCGCTCCTCGAGCTCACCCGCTCTCACCTTGAGTGAGGCCGTATCGAGAGAGTTGTATGCGGTTTGCGTGCTCATGAGCTCGCTGCCCAGCAACGCGAGCGCGCCGCCGACGATGCCGGCCGCGAGATGGGTGAAGAAGGCGCTCGCTTTCGACGGACCAGATGCCGGCCGCGCCGCGGCGGCGCCGGCTGCGGGCTTCGCGGTCGCCGCCGCATCCTCCTGCTTGGCCGAGGAAGCCGATGCCGACGCGCTGGACTTCGCGCTCGCCTCCAGCGCCGGCTTCGACGGCGTCTTGAGCGGACTCCTCCTTGATCTCTGTCGCCTTGAGATCCAGCGTCGCGTGCGGGCGCTTCTGGCCGGCATTCTCGCCCGGCCGGCCCGCGTCCTTCCCAGCGCCTTCGTTCTTGTCTGTCATCGGTTTGCGGTCTCCGGCCGGATACTGTGATGCGTGAAATCTGATTTGCCCGGCAGCCGTGGCCGTTGTGATCAGGGATCTAGGAATTGGAGCGCGTTTCAGGCTCTAGCTTGATTCTGGCGCAGCCTGGGCAAGGAGGGCAAGCACTTCTTCCGTATTGGGGCGGGGGGCGACGCGCGCGTCCACGGGGCCGAGCCGATCGAGGCCCTGGGCGACTGCGTGCGACATGCAGAAATACGCGAGACGGCGCGCCGCGCCGGCGAGACCGGCGCCAGTAACGACGTCGGCGAAGACACTGGCCGTGCGCGGTGACATTAAGATGACGCCGTCGAGGGCGCCAGCCCTTATGGCGTCTGCGGCCGCGGGCACGAGCCTGTCAATCGGCCGCGTCCGGTAGACGACCTCCTCGCGCACCTTAAATCCCGCCTGCTCGAGCGCCGACTTGAGATCAAAGGCGAGCGTGTCGCCCGCGAGGTGCAAAAGCGTGCCCTCCGCGGGCGAGACCTGGGCGGCGACAAGCGCCGCGAGGTCGCGCGCCGCTGCGGGGCCCTCGACGGGGCTGGTGAAGCCGGCCGCGCGCGCCTCCGCAGCCGTCGCCGGCCCGACAGCGAAAATCGGAAGCGCACGCGCGCGCTCGAGGGCTTCGCTTCGGGCCAGACTGCGTAGCGCGTTGCGGCTCGTCGCGACGAGCGCCTGGACACCACCGAGGTCGAGCGCCTTTCCGGGCGTAAAGTCGATTGCGAGCAATGGACATAGCGTGGCGCGGTGGCCCATCGCCTCGAGCCGGGCCTTGAGCTCGCCGGCGTCGGGCTCGGGGCGCGTGACGAGCAGATGCATCAGGCGAGCCGCGTGAGGAGCGCGCCGGCACCGCGCGCGATCAGCTCGTCGGCAGCCGCCGTGCCGAGCGCGGATGCATTGCTCGCAGGACCGGTACCCTCGGTGGCAAAGCACTCCTTGCCATCCGGCGAGAACGTCATGCCGCGGAAGGAGATCGTTCCCGCATCGAGCGTCGCGTGGCCGGCGATCGGCGTGCGGCAGGAGCCTTCGAGGCGAGCAAGGAACGCGCGCTCGGCGGTGACGCAGACGGATGTGGCGTCGTCGTTGAGCGACGCGACAAGGGCGGCGGTCTCGGTGTCGGCGGCCCTGATCTCGATGGCGATAGCGCCTTGGGCCACAGCGGGCAGCATCGTCTCCACGGGGACCGGCGCGGTGATCCTGTCCGACAGTCCGAGCCGGTTGAGGCCGGCGCAGGCGAGGAACGTCGCGTCGGCGACGCCATCTGCAATCTTGCGCAAGCGCGTCTCGACGTTGCCGCGAAAGCCGACCACCTCGAGGTCGGGGCGCAGGCTTTTGACCTGGGCGTGACGCCGCAGCGACGACGTTCCGACGACAGTGCGCGCAGGCATCTCGTCGAGCGACTTGTACTTCAAGCTGATGAAGGCGTCGCGCGGGTCCTCGCGCGGCAGCACGGCGCCGATCCCCAAGCCAGTAGGAAGGACCGTCTGCATGTCCTTCATGGAATGCACGGCGAGGTGGACATCACCCGCGAGAAGCGCGTCCTCGATCTCCTTGGTAAAGAGACCCTTGCCGCCGACCTCGGCGAGTGGCCGGTCCTGGATGGCGTCGCCTGTCGTCTTGATGATCACGATCTCGAAGGCCGTCTCGGCAAGGCCGTGGGCGGCCATCAGGCGTGCACGGACCTCGCGGGCCTGCGCGAGGGCCAGCGGCGAGCCTCGTGTGCCGATGCGGATCGTGCCAGCTTGCAAGCGTCGCTCTCCGGATGTTAGGGCCTCAGGCCCGGGCCGGCGCCATTAATGCCTCTGCCCGTGAGCGAAGGCAAATTCCGAGGAATAGGCTGGTTGATGGGGCCCGATCGGGAGAAGCGGGACGGCGCAGACACAAGCGGGCGGACGCTGGTGCTCGGCATCGAGACCAGCTGCGACGAGACCGCCGCGGCCGTCGTCGCGCGCGACGCGGCGGGGCGGGGTGAGATCCTATCCAACGTCGTGCGCTCGCAATGGGAGGAGCATCGCCCCTTCGGCGGCATCGTGCCCGAGATCGCGGCGCGGGCTCATGTCGAGTGCCTCGACGACATCATCGCCGCGGCGATGCGCGAGGCCGGTGTCGGCTTTGCCGATCTCTCGGGCGTCGCCGCCACGGCGGGGCCGGGTCTCGGCGGCGGGCTCATCGTCGGCCTCATCACGGCGAAGGCGATCGCGCTCGCGCGCGGCCGCAAATTTCTCGCCATCAATCATCTCGAAGCGCATGCGCTGACCGTCGGGCTGACGGACGGACTCAAGCCGCCCTACCTGTTGCTGCTCGTGTCGGGCGGACACACGCAATTGCTCTATGTCGAAGGCGTCGGCCGCTACCGGCGCCTCGGCACGACGATCGACGATGCGGTCGGCGAAGCGTTCGACAAGACGGCAAAGCTGCTCGGCCTCGGCTATCCGGGCGGGCCTGCCGTCGAGCGGGCGGCGGCCAGCGGCAATCCGAAGCGGTTCGTGCTGCCGCGATCCATGATCGGGCGCCCGGAAGCGCACTTCTCGTTTGCGGGCCTCAAGACGGCGCTGCGCCACCGCGCCGAAGCCGCTTCGCCGCTCAAGGAGCAGGACGTCGCCGATCTTTGCGCCGCGTTCGAAGCCGCGGTCTCGGACCAGATCGTCGACCGCGTGCGCCGGGCCATGGAGCTTGCGGAAGACATCGGCGGACCGGCCGCGCCGCGGCATCTCGTGGTGGCAGGCGGAGTGGCCGCGAACAAGCATCTCAAGGCCGCGCTCGAGGGCGTCGCGGCCGAGCGCGGCTATACGCTGCACGTTCCGCCGGCCGCGCTCTGCACCGACAACGGCGCCATGATCGCCTGGGCCGGCGCGGAGCGGCTGGCGCTCGGCCTCTCAGATCCCCTGGATTTCGCCTCGCGGCCGCGGTGGCCGCTCGATCCGGACGCGCCGCCCGCCATCGGCGCCGGAGTAAAGGCGTGACCCCGTCGTATTGGCTTGCCCGTGAGCGTGCTAGAGATCTCGTCCAGCGAGCCGCAAAGGGGAGTCCATGAAGCTCGACAGCGTCGGTGTGATCGGTGGAGGTGCCTGGGGGACGGCACTGGCGCAGACGCTCCGTCTCGCGGGGCGCGACGTGCTGCTCTGGGCGCACGAGACCGGGACCGTCGACGATATCAACGCGCGCCACGTCAACCGCACATTTCTTCCTGGCATCGCGCTCGATCCGGCGCTCAAGGCGACCGGAAACCTGGCCGAGGTCGCCGAGCGCGACGCCGTGCTCATGGTCGCTCCCGCGCAGCATGTGCGTATGCTGGCGACGGCGCTTTCCCCCCGCTTGCACGACGGCAAGCCGCTCGTCATGTGCGCCAAGGGCATCGAGCAGGCGTCGGGCAAGCTCATGGGCGAGATCATCGGCGAGACTCTTCCCGGAGTGACGCTCGCGGTGCTCTCCGGCCCGAGCTTCGCCGCCGACGTGGCGCGCGGGCTTCCCGCCGCGCTCACCATCGCGTGCCGCGACCAGGACCTCGGGCGCCTGCTGGCGGAGAGGCTCGGTTACCGGCAGTTCCGGCTCTACTGGTCGAACGACATCACCGGCGTCGAGCTCGGCGGCTCGCTCAAGAATGTACTCGCGATCGCGGCCGGCATCGTCGACGGTAAGGGCCTGGGGCCGAGCGCGCACGCGGGCCTCGTCACGCGCGGGTTCGCAGAGATGCGCCGGCTGGGCGAGGCGCTCGGCGCGCGGCCCGAGACGATGCTGGGGCTATCCGGGCTCGGCGACCTCATCCTCACCTGCGGCAGCCCACAGTCACGCAACATGAGCCTCGGCCGCGCGCTCGGTCTCGGGCGAGAAGCTCGAGCATGTGCTGGCCTCGCGGGTGTCGGTGACGGAAGGCGTCACTACGGCAGCGGCGGTGGCACGCCTCGCGGCAGCCAAGGGCATCGAGATGCCGATCGTCGAGGCCGTGAATGCGATCCTCGAAGGACACACCACGGTGGACGATGCCATTGCGCAGCTCATGCGCCGGCCGTTCAAGGCCGAGGATTAGAGGAACGTGAGCATGGCCTATTGGCTGATGAAATCCGAGCCCGATGCTTTTTCCTGGGACAACCTTGTCTCGCGCGGGGCCAAGGGCGAGGGCTGGGACGGCGTGCGCAACTATCAGGCGCGCAACAACATGCGGGCGATGAAGATCGGCGACCAGGGCTTCTTCTATCACTCGAGCGAGGGGCTCGAGGTCGTCGGCATCCTGGAGGTGATCGCGCTCGCCCATCCCGATCGCACGGACGACACAGGAAAATGGGAGTGCGTCGACGTGAAGGCCGTAGCGCCGATGCCGAAGCCGGTGACCCTCGAAGCCATCAAGGCCAATCCGAAACTTGCGAAAATGGTGCTGGTCAACAACTCGCGCCTCTCGGTGCAGCCGGTGACAGCGGATGAGTGGGCGGAGGTGTGTAAGATGGGGGGATTGGGCGCGAAAAAAATCACGCGCAAGGCGGCCAAGTGATGGAGCTCTCTCCACTCCCTGCGGAAGCTCGGCGGCTCGATCCGCAGGATGTCAAAGCCGCAGACGCCTTCATCCGCGCCAACACGAAGCTCATCGCGCCGCCGCTCGTGCCGGAGATCAGGCTGCATCTCGCCGAAGAGTCGCTTCCCATCTGGCGCAAGACCGAGGAGGAGCTCGGCGAGATCAACGTCCCGCCGCCCTATTGGGCGTTCGCGTGGGCCGGCGGGCAGGCGCTCGCGCGCTACATCCTCGACAACCCCGAGGCGGTCACCGGCAGAGCCGTGCTCGATCTCGGCTCGGGCTCGGGCATGACCGCGATCGCGGCCAAGCTCGCGGGAGCAGGGCCGGTGCTGGCGGCGGACATCGACGGAATCGCGATTGCGGCACTTCGCCTCAATGCCGAAGTCAATCGCGTCGAGATCGAGGCCACGCAGGCCGACGTGCTCGCGTCCAAGCCGGCCAAGTTCGACGTGGTTCTTGTCGGCGATCTCTTCTATGAGCGCCAGCTCGCCGAGCGTGTCCTGGCCTTCGTCGAGGCGGCAGCGGCGAATCGGCGCCTCGGTGCTCATCGGCGATCCCAAGCGCAGCTACTTTCCAGCCGGCCGGTTCACGCTGGCCGCCGAATACCAGGTTCCGGTGACGCGGGAGCTCGAGGACGCGGAGATCAAGCGCACGGCCGTCTGGCGGCTCTGAGGGCCATTTCCGGCCGCTCGCGCACCTGCCTTGCATTCGCAGGCCGCAAAGGGTATTTCCCCTCCCACATCCCTTGTGCGTCGGTCCGCCGCAATAGCTCAGTTGGTAGAGCACGTCATTCGTAATGACGGGGTCACAGGTTCGAGTCCTGTTTGCGGCACCATTTTTGTTTGCGCGATGTCATGCCGAAGGCATGCTTTCCGCATGACCCGCCGACCCATCGCGCGGGTTTGGGCTCGAGGAAAGTCCTCAGGCGGCATGGGGATCATCAGTCACCCCATGTCCGAGCGGCCCGGGACCCGAAGCGGGAAGATCGGACTCTCAGTCCTCCGCCAGCAGCTCTGAAATCTTCACGCGCTTGAAGCCGGGCGGCGTCTCCTCGCCAGGCAGCGCGCGGCGAATCCCGCCGATGCTTTCGTCGGCGTCATTGTTGGTCAGGTTCTCCCAGTCGTAGAGGAATATCTTCTCGTAAAAGGCCGCGACCTTGGGTGACCTGACAAGCAGGCTGGCGCCGCAAGAATGAACCAGGCAGCGAACAAACGGGGGTAAGTCGCTGCCTGGCCCATCGCGGAGCGCGTGGTTGGAGGGAGACAATGGCCCCGCTCAATCATAGTGACCGCTGAAAATTGCAGACGCGTGTCATGCGCTCCTGGCGTGCACGCCGCGTGCCGACGCAACGGCATGACAGGGGATGTCTGCCGGAATCTCGCTAACCTCACGGTAACGGATGCGCCTGCGGCGACTTGCTGGCGGCGGCGAATGTCGATCGAAAAATTTTTTTTGCCGCGGGGCCGGCCGAGAGAGGCCCGGATTAACATCCGGTGACCGCGCGACCCGGCCTGGAACAATGCTTAGCGAATTATTGCAGCGGTCGCGCCCCGCGCTCGAACAAGTGCGAGGCGCGCCGCCGCGTCTGAGGCACCGGGATACGCGGAACCTGGAGCCGCGGCGCTCGAAACCGATCTAATCGACAAAGTGTTTCACTTCTGCAAACGCCGCTCGGCCCAAGAATTGCTCAGAGCTGCACATATCGCGGAGAAGGGGCGAGCAGCGACGCACGGCTGCCCAGAAGCCTGACGACTAATCGTCGCGGCGAGCATCAACGACTGATTTACCTGGACCAGGATTGAGGAGTGCGCCTACGAGCGGCACACCAATCGGATGGGGCACGACGCGCAGAGCATAAGACGTGATCGTCCCGACGATGCCCGGCACGATGACGTGGCGGCCAGCCATGAAACCGCGATAGGCGGAGCGCGCAACTCCATCGGGCGTGGATGACGGCACGAGCGCGCGGTAGAGCGCCGCCTCGGCGCCCATGGCAGCGTGAAAGGTCGTCTCGACGGGTCCGGGTGCGACGACGGCGATGCGCACGCCCTGCCCGCGAACCTCGTAGGCGACCGCTTGCGTGAGCGAGATGACGAAGCCCTTGCTGGCGTAGTAAGCCGCCTGATAGGGGCCCGGAGCCCAGCCGCCGAGAGACGCGACGTTGAGTATGCCGCCGCGGCCGCGGGCACGCATCGGCTCGAGCGCGTGACGCATGAGCCGCGTGAGCGACGCAACATTCAACGCAACGAGCTTGTCGAGGTCGCGCGGGTCTTGGGCGTGGAATGCTCCCGAGAGGCCGATGCCGGCGTTGTTGACGAGGCAGTCCATGTAGAGACCATGGCTCGCGAGGCTCGCGTCGATGGCGCGCGGTGCATCAGCGTCGGTGAGCTCGAGAGCGATCGGAATCGCTTTCACCCTGAAGTCGCGGGCGATGGCGGCTGCCGCCTCTTCGAGCGGGCCAGGCTCGCGGGCGACGAGCGCCACGTCGGACCCCGCCTCGGCAAAGCGGCGTGCAAGCGCAAAGCCGATGCCGCGGGATGCTCCGGTGACGACCGTCGCCGGCCGCAGCTTCGCGACGGCGGCGAGCGCTTCGGCGCGCGGACGGGCGTGGCGGCTGATCCAGGCGTCGGCGGCGGCGCGGAGAATGTTCGGCATTATCCCTCGGCCAGGGCGGGCAGCAGGAGGCTAACCCAGCATGGCCGCGGATTGTTCGCGAGAAAAGCTCTCGCCGGCGCAAGGGTAACTTTTTGAAGCCGATCGGTGCGCGCGGCGGCGCCGTTTCATTCGCGGTAGACGAGGACGGGGATCTTGCTGTGCGTCAGCGTTTTCGCGGTCACGCTGCCAAGGAGAAGACCTGCGATCCCGCGCCGGCCATGCGAGCCCATGACAAGGAGATCGCATCCCTGCTTCTCGGCGGTGGCGAGGATCGCGCGGTCCGGGTGCGGATCAGTCACGTGCTCGACCGCCGCGGAGACGCCCGCGGCTTCCGCCGCCGTCTTCATGCGTCCCAACAGCTGAGCGGCGGCCTGGGCCATGTTGGCCTCGTATTCCTGCGGGGGAAACATGACGGCGATCTCGCCCACGGCAATGCTCGACCAGGGCAGCGAGACGTGAACGATCGTGACCTTGGCGCCCAGAGCCTTCGCCAGGGCCACTCCTTGGCTCAGGGCCTTGTCGGAGAGGTCCGAGCCGTCGACGGCGATCAGCAAGTGCTTGTACATGCGGATAGACTTTCTGTGTGAGGCTGTGTTGAGAGGTTCGCGAGCCGTCAATGCGCCCAAATACGGCCGCGCCCGGCGTCTAACAAACCTGTGGATAAATCCGGTTCACCAAATTCGGGCTGACGTCAATAGGCCGACTTTGCATTCTTCTGGAAAATCGAGCCGGCGCCTATTCGCCCGTCTCTCGTCCCGTGAAGCAAAAAAGCTCACCGAACGCCTTGTGCATTGACGCGCATCAACACTGACACAATGCGGGCATGCCAAAAATTATGAAACCCATATTGGCCTCAGGCATTGCTCGATAACGGGCCATACTGTGAGGAGGAGCGTACCCATGAATGCCAAGACATCGCGGTCAATCATCGACTCACCAAGAGCCGACAACCCTGCCATGGCCGCCTTCGAATCCTGGATCAATCTCAACCGCCCCGTGATGGAGGCGGTGTCGGAGCTCAACGGCCGCTGGATCGAGCAATTCTCGAAGGCGAACAGCGAGTGGCTCGGGTTCGTCAACCGCAGGCTCAACGAGGACATCGCGGCCTCGCAGCGGATCATGGAGTGCAAAACGCTGCAGGATGTCTTTTCCGCCTACTCCGATTTCTTCCAACGGGCACAGCAGCAGTACCAGGCCGAGTTCCAGTACTTCGCTCGCCTCAATCAGAAGCTTGCCGACGAGACGGCCAGCGTGATGAAGGCCCGCATGGAGGAAGTCGACGCCGAGGTGAGGCACTGACGTCACCGTTGAGGGCGACATGAGCGAGCGGCGGCGCGTGCGCCAATCTGCTCGCGCGCGTTGGGTAATTGCCTTGCCCTTGCCGACACCCAAACGCGCATAGTCTCTTCCGTTCCTGATTGCACTCAGGTGACGCCGTCCTTATCCGGGGCGACGATTATGCGGCGCGCGAACGGAGACAGCAGGACGATTACCGAGACAACCGCCAGCGCGATCAGGGCCGCGACAGCAATCTCGCCCGCGCCCGAGCCCAAATAGCGCACGATCAAAGCGACCAGCAGATCGTACTTCACTACGGCGACGGTGCTCGCGACCACGCCGGCGAGCTTGGCGGCGAGCTCGACCTCGGGCGTATGGCGGCGGAAGAAGAAGAGCACGATCAGCAGCGCCCAGGCGCCGAAGACGAAGCTCATGAAGGTGACGATGGGCTTGAAGCCCTGCCCCTGCTGGACGCCATAGAGCGCATCCGCGGTCTGCACGAAGCCCTGGCTCATGAGCGGGAAGAAGATCATGGCGATGGTGCCGACGAGGACGCCGACCTCGATACGTCCGACGAGCGTGGGGTAGTGGCGCGCCACGCCATCGTGGCGGACCGCAAGCAGGATGCTGATGGCGAGCAGCACCAAGAGGAAGAAGACCTTGAGCGGCAGCAGAAGGTCGTGCACCTGCCCCGTCAGCGAGCGCTGCGCGGGCGCTTCGTAGAGCTTGGCAATCGCACCCTTGAAACGCTCCTGCGCACGGCAGCACTCGGCGTCGGTCGAGAGCTTGGGTGCCGCCGACAGCGGGGTCGATGCGAAGCAGAAGCGCTTGCGCTCGGCCGCGGGCTCGGCCTCGAACAGCGGCTCGGCCTCGCAGTTGCGGATGAACTCCTTGAGGCCCAAACGCGCGCCGCTCACTTGTGCGACGCTCGAAATCGCCTCGAGCAGCGCCACCCGCTCGCAGGGGCGCGTGGCGGAGCCGCAGCCCGCCGGCTCGCTCTTGTCGGCGGCGAGCGTCGCCGGGCTCAGATCCCAGACCGACTTATAGGGGCTCGCGGCGAGGCCGCTGCCGATCAGGTAGGAGATGGCGCTCACGGCGACGATGCCGATGATAAAGCGCAGCCGCCCGAGACGCACGTGGCGCCAGTACATGTCCACGAAGGCGCACGAAGGCAGGTAGAAGGCGGCAAGGGCGACGAGACCCAGCGTCGGAAAGAACAAGAACAGATGGCTGTCGTGGGTGGCGAGCATGAGCCAGCCGGAATCCCAAAACTCCCAGGCCAGCAGCGCCGTCTCGGCGATGAAGGAGGCTCCGAGGATCACATAGACGATGAAGACAAACGCTCTGGCGCCGAACAGCATGGCGGGGGATCCGTGACTTCATGGCTTGCCCCATTATGCGCGAGCGCGCCGGCGCGGGCCTAGAGCATTGCGGCCACGGTGCCGGCCGCATTCGGGCGTGGGTCCGGGCGTTGATGGGCGCCAAATCAAGCCTCCCGGCACGAGCTTATGGTTACCGGCGATGCCGAACCTCGTCATGCCGCCGGAGGACCGAGCCAACGTCATCGCCTACATCATGAGCCTGAAGGACGTGAAGGAACGGCATTGAGGTGCGTGCTGCAGCGCGCACGCAGGATCCCGGCTACGCAGTTGATGCCGGCGGAAGAGGAGGCCCCATTGCGACGAGACCGCTGCGCTCGATGTTCGGCGTCCTCAGACAGTCAAGGGCGACTGCGATTGGGGTGTCTCGTCGAAAGATGACAGTTCATAGGCCGCGATGATGTCGTTGATCGCCTTCGCAGGCGACGCATCCTGGTCCGAATCCGAGCTGTCGGTCTTGTCGTCGAGGCTCGCGACGCTGGTCGAGGTCTGCGCGCTTGCCGATGGAGAAGAAGTGCTCGCGGCATCGCTGCCCGGCGCCGCGTCGGCGGTATCGAGAGACACGCCGGCTTTGGCCGCGCTCTCTCGGAAGAGTTCGACAATATCCTTCGCCAGGGCAGTCGCATCCTTTTGCGCGGCCGCCGTATCTCCCGACAGCGCATCCTTCACCAGCGTGACGAAGTCGTTGACGAAGGACGACTTGGCGTCGCCCGCCGCGGGCGCCGGAGGTGCGCTCCCCTGCTCGTGCTCGGGCGGGTGACGGTCCTCCTCGTAGGCTTTGAGGGCCGCCTGCGCGTCGGCAATGCTGCCGGACTGAATGGCAGTGGTGAGCGCGGAGAAGTCGGCCTGCAGCTTCGGATTTCGGTGGTGGTGGGTCGAGGACGCCGAGGATGTAATCTTGTCGTTGTCCTGCTGGTAGGACTTGAGGGCTGTCTGGGCGTCGGTGATGTTGCCGGATTGAACTGCGGAAGCGAGGGTGTTGAGATCGTCGCGGCGCTGACGAAAGAGCATCGCAATGCTGCCATCGCCTGAAAGGGACGTGAGTGCTGAGGTGGTCATGATCGGCTCTCTGCGTCGAGTGCTGAGCGGGAGCCATGAGAGCTGAGCCGTTTTGATCACCGCGATCTTACGGCGTTGTTACATTCTCGTAAGACTGGGCGAAAAGCGGTTTCCGATTAGTCGTTTACGCGGATGTCAGTTGGTTGTGCGCCGCGCTTCGCGCGCGAACGTGCGCGCGCGAACGCTTCTGCAGCCGTCCGCTCAGCTCAACTCGCGGATCTTGAACTGGAGCCCGCCCTTGGGCGTCAGCGTTACGGTCGCGTTGATGCCGGGCGGCTCCTTGCCGACGTACTCGGGCCGGAAGCGGCGCAAGAGGATCGAAAGTGCAAGCGTGTTCTCGACCTGGCTCATGGCGCCGCCGATGCACGAGCGTTTGCCGGCTCCGAAGGGGATATAGGAGAGCTTGACCTGCTTCTTCCCCTTGTCCATCCAGCGCTCGGGCTGGAAGGCCTCCGGGTCGTCCCAGAACTTCGGATTGTGGTGGGCGCCGTAGCCGAAGATGACGACGCGGTCGCCGGGCTTGATCTCCTTGCCGGCGATCACGTCGGGCTTGGTCGCGACGCGGATCAGGCCCCAAACCGGCGGATAGAGCCGCATCGTCTCCTGGATCACGGAGCGCGTGTAGATGAGGCCCGAGTAGTCGGCGGCGGTCGGCTCACGGTCGCCGTAGACCGTCTCGCCCTCGCGGCGGATGCGCTCGGCGGCCTCGGGATGCTTCGATGTCAGGTACATGGCCCAGGCGAGAGTCAGCGCCGTGGTCTCGGTGCCGGCCCACAGGTACTGCTTCATCTCGTCGACGGCCTGCTGGCGATCAAACTCCGGCACGGCGGGATCGGCGACGGCGGCCTCGATCATGCTGAGCAGCGTGCGCTCGCGCTCCTCGCGCGGATCGGCGGAAATGACCAGCGGCGGAACGCCGGCCCAGACCTCCATGGCCTTCGCCGCGTCCTCCTCGGTGATCTCGAAGTCCTCGCCCGCGACCTTTCTCAGGCGGATCGACTTGTGATTCATGACGTCGGTGTAGGTCTTGACGCACTTGAAGACGACGTGCGGGTTGAAGGGCATGTCGCGATCGAAAAGCGCCTTGCAGATCATGTCGGCGGCGAGCGTCCAGGTCTGCTCGACCATCTCGAAGGTCTCGCCGGTCTTGGCGAGGCCGGCCCACAAATCCATTTTCGTGCGGATCGCCGCGAGGAAGTAGGGGATGTACTCGGCGAACATGTCGGGGTGGAACGCCGGCTGCTGAGGCATGCGAATCTTCTGCCAGAGAGCGCCGTCGTTGGTGATCATGCTCTTGCCGAAGATCGGCTTCAGGCCGTCGAAATATTTGATGTAGTCGTCGGCCTTGGTGACGAGCACGTGCTTGAAGTGCTCGGGGTCCGCGAGCAGCACGATGCGCTGGGTGCCGAGATTGACAGCAATCACCGGACCGTGGCGCTCGGTCATCATCATGATCGTGCGCATCGGGTTCTCGGGGTCGCCCTTGAGGAGCGCTCCGAGTTTGAACCAGATGCTGCTTTCCTCGCCGAGGCCCTGGGCGTGGGCGGGAGCATGTTCTTCGGGGCTTTGCGCGGTCATTCCGAATATCTCTAGGCTGCCTGGCTTAAGGCTCTTGTTCGTCGGGCGATGCGACAATATCCACGAGCCGTCAGAGAGTGGGCAGCGGGCCCACAGGACATCGCCCTAAGTCGGCGTACGAGGCGGCTCGAGACTATCACACGCGGAAATGGCGGCGGCTGTTCCCTAAGGTACGCGCGATCGTCATCTTCAAGCACAAGTATTGATCCCGGCATGGCCCCCTGTCCATGCGGCGACGGGGCCCAGCGACATTTTTGACTTCGAGCGCGCTGTGAAAGCAACGCTTGAGTATCCGGCAACTATAACGACGGCGAGAAGAGCGTCAGTTCCTGGTTAACCGGGCCTGAAATCCTTACGCTTTCCCCATCAATCTTTATTTGATCTGACGCAAAAAGCGCCAGCGCATGGGGATAAATTTGATGCTCCGCGTTGAGGATGCGCGCTGCCAGTGTCTCTGGTGTGTCGCCGTCGAGCACCCGCACCGCCGCCTGAGCCAGGATCGGGCCGTCGTCCATCTCCGGGCGAACGAGGTGGACTGTGCAGCCCGAAATCCTGACGCCTGCGGCAAGGGCCCTCTCGTGGGTCTTGAGCCCCTTGAAGGCGGGCAGCAGCGAAGGGTGGATGTTAAGCATGCGGTTCTGCCACTTGCCGACGAAGTCGGGCGTCAGCAGCCGCATGAAGCCGGCGAGGGCGACGATGTCGACGCGCGAAGCGGTGAGGACAGCGTGGAGCTGGCCGTCGAAATGCTCACGGCTTTCATAATGTTTGTGGTCGAGGCCGAGGGTCGGGATGCCCTGCTGCTTCGCCCAGGCGAGGCCCGGGGCGTCGGGGCGGTTCGAGACCACGATCACGATCTCGGCCGGGTAGCCGGGGGCGCGGGCGGCCTCGACGAGGGAGCGCATGTTGGACCCGCGGCCGGAGATCAGGATGGCGACGCGTTTCTTGGCTGTCATGGCGGGAGCCTTAGCACGAGGCGCGGGGGCGATGCAGCCGTCGATCGGTCGTCGTTAGCGGCTGGTGAGCGAGGGCCCTGGGTTCGGCAACGATTCAAGAGGACTCCGCGGCGGGATGTACTTGATGTAGGTGCCGAGCCTGAGCAGCCCGATCGCGATCATCATGAGGCCGGCCAGGATGGTCGCCAGCACCAGGCCGTCGTAGCCGTGTCGCTCGACGATCGAAGCGATAAGCACGATGAACGCGCCCGCCGGACCGCCGATCTGGAAACGGCTGCCGCCGAGCGCGGATATCAGGAAGCCGCCGACGATCGCGGTGTAGAGCCCCTTGTCCGGCGACAGGCCCGACCCGATGGCGATCGCCATCGACAGGGGCAGGGCAACGATGGCGACGGTGAGACCGGCGATCGCGTCGGCGCGAAACTGCGGCCAGCCGTAGCCCTCGCGCAAAACGTTGACGAGCTTCGGCGTGAAAAGCTCTTTGAAGGTAGGCTCATGCCTTTTCATCGCGCGCGCAGACGCATCCATCTCTCTCCGTCTCCTCGGTCAAGGAGCGGCGGGATCGTCGGCTCGTGTCGGCGGTCGCCGTCGCAGTGTTGGCGGGAGGCTTAGCACAGCGCATGAGTCGTTTGCAGCGGGCGATGATCTACATCAACGGGGCGAGCCGTTGCGGGCTGACGCGGCGCTCAGTCAAAGACTCAGCGGACCCGGACGCGCTTGCGCACGCGCATGTTGGCAACGGTGCGCGGCGAGAGCTTGGTCCGGCCGACCATCATTCTGTTCGCGCGCAGGGCGGTGAAGCGCCGGCAGCTCGGGCGGGACGCGGAGCATCCGCGCGCCGCCACACGTTTTTTCCTGGGCGCCGCGCTTGCAGCACTGGTTTCGGCCGGCTGCGCCTTTGGAGCTTCGACCGCGCGAACGGCGGACGCGGAAATCAAGATGGCGGGTACGGCACTGACCGCTTGAGCCTCCTGAGTGGCTTGAGCCGCTTGCGCGGGCGGCTGCGGCGGGGCCGCAGGAACTTCTGCCACCACTTGCGGTGTCGCACCAGGAGCGGGCTCGCACAAAGCAACCGGGCCGGCCTCGGTGTCGATGCCGGGGCGCGCATCCGCGACGGTGTAGTACTTGTTGCAGACGCCGATGTGCGGCGGCAGATGCGTGCGCTCGAACAAATCATAGCCCTGCTTGAGAGTGATCCAGAAGCCGCTCCACTTGTTCGCAGCATGAGTGGCGAAGTTCTCGTCCGTCATCCTGAACGGGAACACGTGCACGGGCACCCAAACCACGCCGGCGCTCAAGGCCGCGGAGACGAGCTCGTAGATCTCGGCGTTGACGCGATCGGTCATGGCGAAGCAGCCCACGGAATTGCAGCCGCCATGCACCAGAATGGCGGAGCCGCTTCTTTGGTTGGCCTCGTCGAAGACATTCGGATAGCCGACGTCGAGCGACCGCGTCCAACGCCTGCCGTCGTGAAGCTGATGGATCGTTATCGTGTAGAAGCCCTCGGGGGCCTGCCGGTCGCCTTCGCGCAACTTCGGCCCCAGCGTCCCGGACCAATAGCAGATGGGATAGCTCGCAAACGGCACATAGGTGCCGTCCCGTTGCATCCAGATCTCGAGCTGGGATTCGGCCTTGAAGACGCGGATCATGACGGGCGAGCCGAGCTTCAAGCCCGCGAGCGCAAGCCGGTCGTTAAGGGTCGCAGGGTCCGGAGCGCCCGGCAGCGGCAGCTGGAGGCGCCCTTCCATGGCGGCGACCCTGCGGCTAAGCCGCTCGGCCACGGAAGCGTCGGAATCGGCGGGATCGGCGCAAGCCTCGATCGCGCTCGCGCACGCAAAGACCGTGATCAGCGCCAGAGCCGTCAGCCCCTTGGCGAGGACCGGTGTTGACCTGACTTTCGGCGCCAATTCGGCCAATGCGCTTTAGCCCCCCGGCTTCCAGCTCACCACCAGAAGAATTTTGGATTGCCGCCGCGATAAGGCCGCCGCCACCCGCGGTCATCGCGATCGTAGCCATAGTCGTAGGGATAGAAGTAGTTGTCGGGCGGACGGCGCCGTTTCTTCAACGCCCCTTGCGGCTCGCCGCTCATGACGACGATGAAGTCCGTGGCCTTGCCCGTCTCCTTGTGCATCGCCTCGTCGGAGATGATCAGCGAGGAGCCGGGCCAGACATTCTCGGAGACGCGAGCGAGGATCTCGGGTGGGATCGTCACGCGATCGAGGGCCGCAGTGGCCGCGCGCAGATCGGTCGGAGGCGTCGGCGCGTTCCGATCCACCTTCTTCTGCTTCGTGCGCGGGCGGGGATTCCATTCGTCATAGGTGGCGTCGTCGGCGACGTCGGTGCGGCGCGCGAGCGAGACGGCGCTCCAGCGCACCTGATTGCCGCCGTCAGCATAGTCGAGGGCGGTGAAAATGTGGGTGCCGATGGGCTGCTCGGGATTCTGGATCGTGACGGGGCTCTCGAGCACCGGCTCGAAGCCCTGGCGGAGATAGAGACGCTGTGTCTTCAGGCTGATGAAGACTGACACGGGGAGCATCTTGTGCTCGGCATCCTTGGCCGCGTTGACGGCTGTCGTTTTTGCAGCTTCCGCGGCATTGGCCTCCTCGGTCGCTTTCGCGTGCGCATCGATGGCAGGCTGCGCTGCCGCGTTCGCCGCCGCCAGGTCTGCTTCCGCGGCCGTCAACGCCGTCGCTGCCTTGGCTTTCGCTTCCTCTGCGCTCTTGATGTCGTTCGGCTTCTTGGCTTCGGCAAGCCACTTGTCGACGCGGGCCACTTTCGCTTCCGCTTTGGACTTAGCTATTTCCGCGGCGCGGACCTTCTTCATGACCTTGTTCTTCTCAAGCGTCGCTTGCTTCAGCGCAGCTTGGAAAGGCTTTGCATGCTCCGTCGCCGCAGCGGCTTCCGCCGACTTAGCGGCGGCAATCGATTTCAAGTTCTCGAGCTGCTTCTGGCGCGCCGGCCAGTTCTCGACGTCGGGCAGCAGCGCGTTGCGGCCCTCTTGTGCGCCGTCGGGCTGGTAGGCGGTGTGAGTTGCGATCGCGACCTCGCCGCCGACAGGCTTCGGCTGAAAGAGAAGCTGGTGCGTGATGGGAGCGGGCGCCACGTCATCGCGCGCGATGACCACGCGCATGCCCATCCGCGTCATGGGGAAGATGCGCTCGGCGAAGCTCAGAGGCATGCGGACACAGCCATGCGATGCGGGGTATCCCGGCAGCTGCCCGGCGTGGAGCGCGATCCCGGACCAGGTGATGCGCTGCATGAACGGCATCGACGCGTCGTCGTAGAGGTTGGAGTAGTGCTCCTCCTCCTTCTGCAGCACGGAGAAAATTCCGACGGGCGTCTCGTATTCGGTCTGGCCGCTCGAGACGGGCGCGCGCAGCGTGCCGCCCTGGGCGTCGTAGAGCGTCACGCGCTGAGAGGCGAGTGAGACGATCGCGATTACGGGCCTGCCAGTGATGGGATTTGCGGCTACTTCTTCTTGCTCTTGCGCCGCGACGCGCTTGCTCGCGGCCAGTGCCGGAGTCTCTGCTGCGCACAATGCTGAAGCGGCAAGGATAGCGAGCGGCAACCTGGCGTAGCGCGTTCGCGGAAAATTGCAGATTCATCGAGACCTCAAGGAGCGGGATTTTATCGGAGGTCTCTCGAGCCCCGTCCGTGCCCCGCCGGGCATTAACGCTTTTGCCGGCAACCTGTTCCCGATCTGTGTCCATTGGATGGCGTTTGCCTTTGTTTGGCCGGCAAATTCTTGCCGTTTTGTAGCTTAGCACGACCGGTCGCGCGGAGCGAGAAAGGCGCCGGAAAAACAGCGTCATGCCTCGTATTTCAAGGCCCCGGAGTAGGTGACCGCCCAGGTTTCGCCCTTGCCTTTGGCGGTCGTCTTGGCACCGGTGGGAGCCGCGATGTCACCGATTACGTAAGGGGCCTCGCCCCACTCCTGCAGGACGCGCACGAGCCCGTCGGCATCCGCCTTGGCCGTGACGATGACCATGCCGATGCCGCAATTGAACGTGCGCAGCATCTCGGCGTCGTCGAGGCGCCCGGCGCGGGCGAGCCAGCCGAAAACGGCCGGTGCCTGCCAGCTCGCGAGGTCGACGCGGGCCGCGACTCTTGCGGGCAGCACGCGCGGCAGGTTCTCCGAGAGCCCGCCACCTGTGATGTGCGCCAAAGCCTTGATCGCGCCGTCGGCGCCGCCCGTCGCCTCGAGCGCGGCGAGAACGGGCCTCACGTAAATACGCGTCGGCTCGAGGAGCGCCTCGGCCAGCGACCTCGAGGCGTCGAACGGCGCCTTGGCGTCCCAGGCGAGCTTCTCCTCGGCGACGAGGCGGCGCACGAGCGAGTAGCCGTTCGAGTGGACACCAGACGAGGGAAGCCCGATCAGCACGTCGCCCTCGGCGACATCGTCACGCGGCAAGATCTCGCCGCGCTCGACGGCGCCGACCGCGAAGCCCGCGAGATCATAGTCCTGGCCCTGGTAATGGCCCGGCATCTCGGCCGTTTCGCCGCCAATCAGCGCGCATCCCGCCTGGCGGCAACCCTGGGCGATGCCGGCGATCACCGTGCGGGCGACCTCGACATCGAGCTTTCCCACAGCAAAATAGTCGAGGAAGAAGAGCGGCTCGGCGCCCTGGACGACGAGATCGTTGACGCACATGGCAACGAGGTCGATGCCGATCGTCGCGTGCCGCCCGGTGTCGATGGCGATCCTGAGCTTGGTGCCGACGCCGTCGTTGGCGGCGACGAGCACTGGGTCGCGGAAGCCGGCGCTCTTCAAGTCGAAAAGCCCGCCAAAGCCGCCGAGATCCGTGTCAGCGCCGGGCCGCTGCGTCGATTTCGCAAGTCCCTTTATGGCCGCGACGAGTACATTTCCGGCATCGATATCGACGCCGGAGTCGCGGTAAGTGATCGGGGCGGCGCTCGCGTCCTTGGGCTGGCTCATGCGATCTCTGTCTCAGCTGACGAAACAAACCCAACTTTCGCCCGAATGTCTGCCAGAAGTCGATGCGCGAGCGAAGCGGACGGCACCCTGATCCGGGCGGGCCCGCTCTATCAGCTCGGGGCATTGCCGGCAACGGGGCGGCGGGTCCAAATCACCCGGGCCTGAGATCGGGGGCGAGGGATGAACGGGATCAACGCCGACAAGAGCAACTATGCCGCAGCGGCGGCTCTCCTGCTTGCGGCCTGTGCGCTTTCCGGCGGCAGGGCCAGCGCCGCGCCCGCCGGCGACAAGGCGTTCACGATCGGCAACTATCCCGTCGAGGCGCAGGCGAAGAATGCGGTCGCGGCAAAGGAGAAGGCCCACGCCGAAGGACAGCAGGCGGCGTTCCGCTCGCTCTTGAAGCGCATCGTGCCGGTCACTGCCTACAGCCGCATGGATCGGACTCAAGACCGCCAACGCCGGCGACTACATCGACGGCGTCGCCATCCGCTCCGAGCGCAACTCGAGCACGGAGTATATCGCCGCGCTCGACTTCTCCTTCCAGGCGGATCAGGTGCGCGACCTTCTGCGCCGTGAAGGCGTGCCGTTCATCGACGAGCAGGCGCCCAAATCCATTCTCATTCCCGTCATGCGCGAATCCGCCGGGGCGAGCGGCGGCGCGCAACCGGCTTCGGCGGCGGGCGAGTTTCGCGCCGCGAGCCCGCCATGGAGCGAGGCGTGGAAAGGCCTCGATCTCGACAACACGCTCACACCGCTCAAGATCGAGCCGCTGCTGCCGGCAGTGCCGGCCGGCGTCATCCAGACGCTCGTCAGCGGCGGATCGGGGGCGATGAACGATCTCGCCGACCAGTACAAATCGGACAACATCCTGATCGCGGTTGCCGAGATCGACACGTCGATGAAGCGCCTGCACGTGACGCTCGCCGGCGACGATGCCGTCGGGCCGCTGCTCTGGCGGCGAGACTACCGGCTCACCGACAACGACGTGTCGTACGCCATGGAGCTCGCGGCGGTCGTCACGCTCGGCGTGCTCGAGGGCCGGTGGAAGGCCGCCAAGTCGGAAGCCTTCGGTGGCGTCGAGGCAGTCGCCGGACCGGGCACGGAGGTGCAGCTCGAGGTCGAGTTCACGAGCCTCTCGGAGTGGAACGAGCTGCGGCGGCGGATCGTCGACACGCCCGGCGTCGACGACGTCCAGATCGGCGCCGTCTCGGCGCGGAGCGCAGAGGTCACCTTGCGCTACCCCGGCGGCGGACAGCCGCTCTCGAATACGCTGGCGCGCCAGGGGCTCAGCTTGCGCAACGACGGCCCGCGCTGGCTCTTGCGGGCGAGCGCTCAGTAGAAAAGCCGCCTGGATGCAGGTTTCGAGCGGGGGAGCAGGGCGCTAACCCCGTCTGCTCGCTGCGCCAGCCGTCGATCAAGAAAACAATGGTCCGAGCTGCCCCTTACGTCGTAAAACGCACGTCGCATCGATGCGGCGCCTCAAAGCAACGGACCCCGCTTGAATATCCCCAATCTCATCACGCTCGGCCGGATCATCCTGGTGCCGGTGGTCTTCTGGCTTCTGGTTTCGGGGCAGACGCAGGCCGCATTTTTCGCGTTCGTCATCGCGGGCATCTCGGACGGCGTCGACGGCTTCCTCGCCAAGCGCTTCGGCTGGACTACCGAGCTCGGCGCCTATCTCGACCCGCTCGCCGACAAGCTGCTGCTCGTCTCCATCTTCGTTGCCCTCGGCGTCAGGGGCGCGCTGCCGTCCTGGCTCGTCATCGCCGTCGTCTCGCGCGACATCCTCATCGTGTCCGCGGTGGTGTTGTCCTGGCTTCTCGATCATCCCGTCATGATCAAACCGCTTGCCGTCAGCAAGGCCAACACGGTGGCGCAGATCGTGCTGGCGGCGACGGTGCTGGCGGACGAGGGATTCGGCCTCGGCCTCTCCGCGCCGAGGACCGTCCTCATCTGGTTCACCGCGGCGCTGACAATTGCCTCGCTCGCGGCTTATCTGCGTGCTTGGCATCGGCATATGTCCGGGTATGAATCGGGGCCAGGCGGACCAGCCGCCTCGGGCCCTTGACGGGTGCGGTTCTCCAGGCCTGGGCCAGAGAGGGTGTAGCCATGCGCGCCGAGCGACAGATCATCTTCTGGCTGACCGCTGCCGCGCTTCTCATCATCACCATCGCGCTGCTCAAGGACATCCTGCTGCCGTTCGTCGTCGGCATCACGATCGCCTACTTCCTGAGCCCGATCGCCGACCGCTTGACGAGCTGGGGCCTGAACCGCGTCGTGGCCTCTCTGCTCATCGTCGCGGCGGGCGCCGTGCTCTTGATCGCGGCTCTTTTTCTGCTTGTGCCCCTGATCACAACCCAGGCGCAGCAATTCGCCTCGACGCTGCCCGCGGAGCTGCAGCGATTGCAGACGCTGATCGAAACATGGGCGCGCGAGCGGCTGGGCCCGACATTCCCCGGCATCGAGCAGGGGATCTCGCGCGCCTCCGACGAGCTGGCGCAGAACTGGGCGGGTCTCGCGGGATGGGCCGCGACGTCGCTCTGGAGCGGGAGCCTCGCGATCTTCAACTTCGTGGCACTGATGCTGGTGACGCCGCTCGTCGTCTTCTATCTGCTGATCGACTGGCACCCGATGCTGGCCAAGGTCGACGGCTGGTTGCCGCGCAGCCAGGCGCCCTCCATCCGGGCGCTTGCCTCCGAAATGAACGACGCGGTTGCCGCGTTCATCCGCGGGCAGGGAACCGTCTGCATCATACTCGGCGCCTACTATGCTGCGGCACTGACGGCCGTCGGGCTCAACTACGGTCTGCTCGTCGGCCTCGCCACCGGCGTCCTCGCCTTCATCCCCTTCGTCGGCTGGGCGCTCGGCCTCATCACCGCCGTCGGCGTTGCCGTCGTGCAATTCTGGCCCGACGCCGCGCCGATCCTGCTCGTTGCCGGCGTCTATCTCGGCGGACAGGCGCTCGACGCGGGGTTCCTCAGCCCCAACATCGTCGGCTCGAAGATCGGGCTGCATCCCGTGTGGCTGATCTTCAGCCTGTTCGTGTTCAGCTACCTGTTCGGATTCGTCGGCGCGCTCGTGGCCGTGCCGCTCGCCGCAGCGATCGCCGTGCTGATGCGGTTCGCGCTCTCCGTCTATCTCAAGAGCCAGGTCTATCAGGGTGTCGAGGCGCAGAGCCGGCCGAGCGTCCCCATGCAGATCGACCGCGTGCCATGACCGCGAACACGAGCCAGTCGCCCAAGCAATTGGTGCTCGAGCTGCCGCACCGTCAGGCGCTCGGCGCGGAGGATTTTCTGGTCAGCCGCTCGAATGCCGCCGCCGTCGAGCTGATCGACGCCTGGCCGTCCTGGTCTCATCCCGCGGCGCTCGTGGCGGGGCCCAAAGGCGCGGGCAAGAGCCACCTCGCGCATGTCTGGCAGCTCAAGTCAGGGGCGCGGAGCGTTGCCGCGGCCGACATCACGGACGATGCGATCCAAGATCTGGAAAGCCGGCGGGCGCTGATCGTCGAGGACATCGATCGCGGCGTCGCCAACGAGCAGACGCTCTTCCACCTGCTCAACCTCGCGCGGGAAAAGCGATACTCGATCCTGCTCACGTCGCGAAAGCCGCCGGGCGAGATCAGCATCACGCTTCCCGACCTGAGATCGCGCTTGAGGGCGCTGCCGCTGGTCAGGATCGAGGCGCCGGACGAGGGCCTGCTCAAGGCCGTGCTGGTCAAGCTGTTCGCCGACCGTCAGCTCGCGGTCGAGCCGCACGTGGTGGCCTATCTCGCTCTGCATATGGAACGATCGATGGAGGCGGCCAGCCAGGTCGTCGAGGCGACCGACCGGCTCTCGCTCGCCATGCAGCGCAAGGTGACGAGGGCGATCGCGGCCGACGCGCTCGCCAGCATCGGCGCCCGCGGCGACGGCGAGTAGGCCCCTCGGCCGTCCGCCCGTACTCATCCTCAGCGTTGGCCGGAGGGGTACTTGCGGTTGCAGCCACAGTTGTGATTCATGTCATTATCCTGTCGCACGAGCATCGCCACATCCGGCCAGACCAGCGGCAGTCGGGAGCAAGCAATGGCCTCAGCGAAGGGCAAAGCGCAAGAGAAGGTCCGGGCCGTGAGCGCGGCACCCGAGGGCCCTGCCCGGTTCTACAACCGCGAGCTGTCTTGGCTGCAGTTCAACAGGCGCGTCCTCGAGGAAGCGCAGAACAAGCGCCACCCCGTTCTCGAGCGCTTGAGATTTCTTTCGATCTCGGCGTCGAACCTCGACGAGTTCTACATGGTGCGCGCCGCCGGCATCCACGGCCAGATCGTGGCCGGGGTCACGACGCTGACGCAGGACGGGCTCACGCCCAAGCAGCAGCTCGCGGAGATCAACCGGTTCGCGGCGAGCCTCGTCGCCGACAAGCAGGCCTGCTGGATCGCGCTCAAGAAGGACATGGCCGCGGCCGGCCTGCATATCGTCGAGCCCACCGATATCAACGCCAGCGACCGGCTGTGGCTCGAGCGGCTGTTCATGTCGCACGTCTTTCCCATCCTGACGCCGATTGCCGTCGATCCGGCACATCCCTTCCCGTTCATTCTCAACAAAGGCATCACGCTCGCCGTCTGGATGCAGCGCAAGACCGACGGCAAGAGCATGAGCGGGCTCATCCCGATCCCGAGCCAGCTCGAGCGCTTCATTCGCTTGCGCGTCGACGAAGCGAAGCCCTCGGAGCAGCGCTTCATCCAGCTCGAGCACGTGATCGCCCTCTTCATCGAGGAGCTGTTCCCAGGCTTCGAGATCAAGAGCCAAGGTGCATTCCGCGTGCTGCGCGACAGCGACGTCGAGTTGCAGGAAGAAGCCGAGGATCTGGTGCGCTCGTTCGAGACGCTGCTCAAGAGGCGGCGGCGCGGCCACGTCATCCGCCTCGAGCTCGATTCCAAGATGCCGGACCGGCTGAAGAAGTTCGTCGTCGAAGAGCTCGAAGTCGGCGAGCAGGAGGTGTTCATCAAGAACGGCCTGCTCGGGCTCTCGGACATCTCGCAGCTCATCATCGCCGACCGCCCGGACCTGCTGTTCAAGCCCTACAATCCGCGCTTTCCGGAGCGCATTCGCGAGTTCAATGGTGACTGTTTCGCCGCCATCCGCAACAAGGACATCATCGTCCATCACCCCTACGAGAGCTTCGACGTCGTCGTGCAGTTCCTGCGCCAGGCGGTGGCCGACCCCAACGTCATGGCGATCAAGTGGACGCTCTACCGCACCTCGCGCGACAGCCCGATCGTGCACGCACTCAAGGAAGCGGTTGAAGCCGGAAAGTCCGTGACGGCGGTGGTCGAGCTCAAGGCGCGCTTCGACGAGGCGGCCAACATCCGCTGGGCGCGCGATCTCGAAAACGCCGGCGTGCACGTCGTCTACGGATTCATCGAGCTCAAGACGCATGCCAAGCTCGGCCTCATCGTGAGGCGCGAGAACTCGGAGCTCGTCACCTACTGCCACATCGGCACGGGCAACTATCATGCGCAAACGGCGCGCATCTATACGGACCTGTCGCTGTTCACGACCGACCCCGTCATCGCGCGCGACGTCACGCGCATCCTCAATTTCGTGACCGGCTACGGCGAGCCGGCCGAGCTCGAGAACATGGCGGCCTCCCCGCACGGCATCAGAGATCGCATCGTCACGCACATCCGCGAGGAGATCGAGCACGCGAAAGCGGGCCGCCCGGCTGCGATCTGGATGAAGATGAACTCGCTCGTCGATGCGCAGATCATCGATGCGCTCTATGAGGCGAGCGGCGCCGGCGTCGAGATCGACCTTGTCGTGCCGCGGCGTCTGCTGCCTCAGGCCCGGCATCCCGGGACTTGTCCGAGAATATCCGCGTCAAGAGCATCATCGGCCGATTCCTCGAGCATGCGCGCATCTACTGTTTCGGCCGCGGCAAGGGCTTGCCGTCGCCGAGCGCGGCCGTATACATCAGCTCCGCGGACATGATGCCGCGCAATCTGGACCGGCGCGTCGAGGCCATGGTGCCGATCAAGAATGCGACCGTTCACGAGCAGGTTCTTAACCAGATCATGGTTGCTAACTTGAAGGACAATCAGCAGAGCTGGCTGATCAATGCCGACGGCTCGTCGGCGCGCATCGAACCGGCGCCGGGAGAGGAACCCTTCAATGCGCACCAATATTTCATGATCAACCCGAGCCTGTCGGGACGCGGGCAATCGCTGAAGGAGGATTTTCCGCCCCGGTTCAACCTCCTGCAAAAGGACTAATCAGGGGACTTCGTGACGAGCCTGGCACAGCTGCTCAGCGGACGGAGCCGTTATACGGAGCTCGAACCGCTCGGCGTGATCGATATCGGGTCGAACTCGGTGCGCCTCGTCGTCTACGAGGGGGCAGTGCGGACCGCGACGCCGCTTTTCAACGAGAAGGTCCTGTGCGGCCTCGGACGCGCCGTCGCCACCACCGGCAAGCTCGGCGAAGAAGCCGTCGAGAAGGCGCTCGAGGCTCTGCACAGATTTCGCGCCATCGCACGCATCCTCAAGGTGAAGCACCTGCGCGCCATCGCCACGGCCGCGGTGCGCGATGCGGCCGACGGCAAGGCCTTCATCGTCAAGGCCGAGAAGGCCTGCGGCGTCAGAATTGAGGTGCTGTCGGGGGAGAAGGAAGCCGAGTTTGCGGCGCAGGGCATCCGCATGGGCTTCGTCGACGCGGACGGGCTTGCCGGCGATCTCGGCGGGGGCAGCCTCGAGATCATCGATATCTCGAAGGACCGGCTGAACGACGCGTCCACGTTGCCGCTCGGCGGGCTGCGACTGATCGATCAGACCGGCGACAAGCTCGACAAGGCGTTGCCGCTCGTCGACGACGCTATCGCGCGCGTCAACTGGCTGGTCAAAGGCCGCGGCCGGCCCTTCTATGCGGTCGGCGGTACGTGGCGCGCGCTCGCCAAGCTGCACATGGCGCACGTCGACTATCCGCTGCGCGTGATGCACGGCTATTCCATCCCGACACGCGAGGCGATCGAGTTCTGCCAGCTCGTGCGCAGAACCAAGAAGCTGTCGTCGCTCCCAGGCATCGAGGAGGTGGCGCGGGCGCGGCGCGAGGTGCTGCCCTACGGCGCGCTCGTGCTCGAGCGCCTGCTCGAGTCGCTGGCTCCGTCGGAGGTCGTCTTTTCGGTGTTCGGCATCCGCGAAGGGCTCCTGTTCAGCCTGCTTCCGGAGCACGAGCGGATAAAGGACCCGCTGCTCTGCTTCTGCGAGGACTACGCGCGCCTCAGGTCGCGCTCGGTCGAGCATGCCTACGAGCTCTGCTCGTGGACCGACACCCTATTCTCGGGCGACGGGCCAAAGGAAACGCCGGAAGAACGCCGGCTCAGGCACGCCGCCTGCCTCATCTCCGATATCGGCTGGCGGGCGCACCCCGACTACCGGGGCGAGCAGAGCCTCAACGTCATCGCGCATGCGGGTCTCGCCGGCATCGATCACCCCGGGCGCATCTTTCTCGCCCTCTCGGTCTATTTCCGCCACGACGTCGGCGACGACGGGGGCGGCGACGATCTCTCCGAACGGCTCAAGGCAGCAGTGAGCAAAAGGGCGCAGAAGCGCGCCAAGATCATCGGTGCGGCGGTGCGCACGGCGCACATGCTGTCGATCGGCATGCCTGGCGTCATCGACGAGACGCCGTTGAGTTATGAGGGAAAAAAGCTGGTGCTGACGCTGCCGAAGGCGTATGCGGCCCTCGACGGGGAACGGCTGAGGCGGCGCATGAGCGTTCTTGCCTCGCTTCTCGAGCGCGAACCTGAGGTCAGGATCGCGGATCGCTGATGCGCGCGCGAGGGGGATGCGGTCTTGCCATAATTCCTGCTAGACTCTGCCGACTTCCGCCGCCGCAACCTCCCAGGACGCACGCTCCATGTCCGACGACCCTTATCAGATCCTTGGCGTCCCGCGAGGCGCCTCGGACGAGGACATCCGACGCGCCTATCTCAAGCTCGTCAAGGAGCTGCACCCCGACGTCAACCCGGCGCGGACCGCCGAGGAACGCTTCAAGAAGGTGACGGCGGCGCACGATATTCTCGGCGATCCGCAGCGGCGCCGGCAATTCGACAACGGCGAGATCGATGCCATGGGCGAGCCGCGCCGGTACACGGCGCGCGAGCATGCCGGGGCGGGCAGGGCCGGTGCGCGCGGGCGCGGGCCGATCTTCGAAGACTTCGGCGACATCTTCTCCGACATCTTCTCGGGCGGGACGGGGGCGCGAGGCGGGGGTCGCGGCTTCGCGCCGCGCGGGCGCGACGTGCGCTATACGCTCGAGATCGACTTTATCGAGAGCATCCAGGGCGCAAAAAAGCGCGTCACGATGCCGGACGGGGGCGTGCTCGATCTCAACGTGCCCGAGGGCATGAGCGACGGGCAGATTTTGCGCCTGCGCGGGCGGGGACAGCCGAGCCCGGCCGGCGGGGACGCGGGCGACGCGCTGGTCGAGATCCGCGTCCGGCCGCATCGCGATTTCAAGCGCCAGGACGACGACATCGTCGTCGAGCTGCCGATCACGATCGACGAGGCGGTGCTCGGGGCCAAGGTCGAGGTGCCGACCGTCAGCGGCCGCGTTCAGCTCACGATCCCCAAGGGAACGAGCTCGGGCCAAGTGCTGCGCCTCAAGGGCAAGGGCGTGAGAAACAATACGACCGGCATCGTCGGCGACGAGCTGGTCACGGTGCGCATCGTGCTCCCCGACGTGATCGACGACAGCCTGTCGTACTTCCTGACCGAGTGGCGCCAGAAGCACCGCTACGACCCCGGCCGGCGCGGCTAGACCTTGCGGCGCGCACAGCGGCTCACGTCACTTCGTTGCGGCTACTTCGTTGCAGCCTCGAGCGCCGGCTTGCCCTCGATGGCGACGACCTCGCCCTTGACGAGGGTCAGCGCAAGCTCGCCGCGCTTCAGCCGCAGGGCGTCCTCGCCGAAAAGCTGCCGCCGCCATCCCTTGAGGGCAGGGATGTCGGGCTCCGCCTCGGTCGCGATGCGCTCGAGGTCGCCGGCATCGGCGATCAGGCGCGGGGCGACACGGTGGCGGGCGGCCGAGGCCTTGAGGAGCACCTTCAGCAGCTCCGTCGTGGCCGACGCCTCGGCCGATAGCGGCTGGGAGTGGTTGAGCGCCGGCACGGTCTTGATATCGCGTGCGAGGCCGCGCTTCACGGCATCGACGATCTCTCGCGCGCGCTGCGACCGCGAAAAGCCCTCGCTCAGCGTGCGCAGCTCGGAAAGCTGCTCCGGGCTCGTCGGCGCCTGATTGGCGATGTCGTAGAGCGCCTCGTCGCGCAGGATGCGCCCGCGCGGCACGTCCTGGGCCTGGGCGAGGCGCTCGCGCCAGGCTGCAAGCTCGATCAGGACGGCGAGCGACTTGCGGTTCTTGACGCGCATCTTGAGCCGCTGCCAGGCTTCCTCGGGGTGCGTCTCGTAGGTGCCCGGAGCGGTGAGCTCGGCCATCTCCTCGGAGAGCCAGTGGGCGCGGTCGGTCGCCTCGAGCTCCTTCTTCAGGTGGCTGTAGATGTCGCGCAGGTGGGTCACGTCGCCCAGCGCGTAGGTGAGCTGCTTCTCGGACAGCGGACGGCGGCTCCAGTCGGTGAAGCGCGACGACTTGTCGAGGTCGCGGCCGGTGACCCGCTTGACCAGGTTCACGTAGCTCACGCTCTCGCCGAAGCCGCACACCATGGCGGCGATCTGGGTGTCGAACACGGGCTTGGGGATGAGGCCGGCTTCCGAGTAGACGATCTCGATGTCCTGGCGCGCGGCGTGGAAGACCTTCATCACGCGCTCGTCCGCCATGAGGGCGTAGAACGGCTTCAGGTCGATGCCCGCCGCGAGCGGGTCGACGATCACTTCGATTTCGGGCCCGGCGAGCTGGATGAGGCACAGCTCGGGCCAGAACGTCTGTTCGCGCATGAACTCCGTGTCGACTGCAACGAAGTCGCGGTCGGCGAGGCGGGAACAGATATCGGAAAGGTCGGAATTTGAGGTGATGACGTGCATTTCCGGGGTGTTATAGCCCACGTCCGCTGGCTTGTCGCGAGGCTTTGGGACGCGCGTCGATAGCGCCCGATGCGGCCCCGAGCCTCACTCCTTTTTGGCCCGCATCACCGAAAAGGTTTTGTTCGGCCGGAAGGGCTGCGCGTAGACGATCACACCTGCCTCGGGGACCTCCTCAGTGTCGTGGCGCAGGATCGCCGTTCCGTCCGGGTGCTCGTCGAGCCAGGCTTTCAGCGCCTCGCGCTCTTTGGCTTCCACCGGGTGCGCCAAGCGCGCCATGAACCCGATCTCGCCTGCGTATTGGTTAAAGACGGCGATCGGCCCCTGCTTATAGGGCTCGATCGCGCTGCCGAGCGGGGCGAGATCGTAGAGCTTGAAGAGGCCGCGGCTGCATTGCACCGCGACCGTCGCGACGAGCAGCGCACTCGAGGCCGCGATCGCGAGCGCCTGCGTGCGAAGGCCTTTCGCGCGCATGAGCAGCAAAAGCGCCACCGCGCCTGCCGCAAGAGACAAGAGAGGCTGGAAGGCGCCGAGCCCTTTGCTGACGAAGCCGTTGGGTGAATCGTGTCCCGTCAGGGAAGCAATCCAAGGGCCGAAGGCGAGGGCGAGGAAGAGGACTGCGAACGGGATAGCGAGGAGCCGCGCGTCGCCGGCGCGCGCATCGGCGCGGCCGAGCAGGCTTGCGGCGATCAGCGCCACGCCCGGCATGAGGGGCAACATGTAGTGGGGCTGCTTGCCGCTGATGAGGCAAAAGGCGACGAAGGCCGGGCCGAGCCAGCAAAGCAGGAAGCGGACAGGCCGGCTCAAGGGCTCATGTCGGGCGTTCGCGAGTGCGCGCCACAACGGCCGCCAGAAAAATAGCGGCAGCAGGAATCCGGCGAGGACCGGGATGTAGAACCAGAAGGGCTGGCGGTGGTGGAACGACTCGACCATGCGGCCCGCGGACTGCTTCCAGAAAATCATGTGCGCGAACTCGGGCCCGCCGACGATCGCCGCGGGAATTGCCCAGCCGAGGATCATGACAGCGCCGATCACGACGCTCACGAGCAGCGGTCCGAACCAGCTTCGCATGGAGAGCTTGGCGTCCGAGGGTATCCAGAAGCGGGCGAGCAGGGCCGGCGGGAGAATATGGAGGAGGACGACCGGACCTTTGGTCAGGAGTCCGAGACCGAGGGCGAGGCCGAGCACGATCCATGGGCTCCACGACGGCTTCACCGCCGCGCGCCAGAGCGCACAAAGGCCGACAAGGATCCACACGGCGAGAAGCTGGTCGAACATCAGCAGCGCGCCGTAGATGAAGACCGCGGGGCCGGCGAGAATCACAACCGCAAGCGACGGCGTAGCGTTGTCGCGCTCAGGGAACAGCTCGCGCCCGAGCCGATACGTCATGGCGATCACGCCGGCCGTTGCGGCGACGGAGACGGCACGGGCCGCCCAGACCTCGGAGCCGACGACGGCCCAGACCAGATTGATCAGCCAGAAGTAGAGCGGCGGCTTGTGCGAGTAGGGCTCGCCGTTGAGCGTCGGCAGGAGCCAGTTGCCCGAGAGCTTCATCTCCCAGGCGACGGTCAAGTAGCGCGTCTCGTCCACGGGGAGGGCGGGCAGCGTCGCCATCATCACGACCGCCACCGCAAGCCAAATGGCAAGCGCGGCCGCGAGAGCTCGCTCGTCTCGCATCCAGCCGGCGTCGCGCGGCGCTTCGGGAGACGACATCACGTAACCGCGCTGGTCGCCGACGGCCTGTGGATCAGGTAGAGGTTGCGGCCATAGATGAATACGCCCAGCGACTGGCCGATGATGAATACCGGGTCCATGCGCCAAACCGAGTAGGCGAACAGCACCAGGCCGCCGCCGATACTGAAGTACCAGAAGGCGACCGGGATAACGCTCTCGCCCCTCTTCTCCGAGGCCAACCACTGTACAACAAAGCGCATCGCGAACAGGAACTGGCCGAGAAGACCTATCGCCAGCCAGACATGCTCCGACGTGAGCAAGCCATCAGGTATCATCGTCACTGCTCCTCGATCCCGACCTCGTTGCGTCCCCGCGAAATAAGCCAGCTCACGCCGACCAGGTCGTGAATCCCGACCCAGAGGCGATCCCACAGCCCGTATTTCGAGATGCCGCGCTCACGCGGGCGGTGGGAGACGTCGACGAGGATGACGCGGACGCCGGACGCCTTCATCAGGGCTGGAATAAACCGGTGAATGTGATCGAAGAACGGCAGGGCGAGGAAGTCCTCACGCCGAAACAGCTTCAGGCTGCAGCCCGTGTCGCGGACACCGTCATCGAGGATGGACGAGCGGACACCGTTCGCCACGCGCGAGGAGACGCGCCGCAGGGCGTTGTCGCGGCGCTTCTGGCGCTGGCCGGCGACCAGAATGCGCGGGCCCGCCCGCAGCCGCATCGAGATAGGCCTTATAGAGCAGGCCCATGTCGGCGGGATTGTTCTGCCCATCGCCGTCGAGGGTGACGATGAGATCGCCCGTGGCGCGTGAGATGCCGGTATGGATGGCCGTGCTCTGGCCGCGGCGCTCGCGGTGGCGGATGAGGCGCAGGCCCGGAACCTTGCCCTTCATGCTCATGACCGCACGCGCCGTCTGATCGGCGCTGCCGTCGTCGACGACCAGCACTTCCTTGAGCGGGAGCGCATCCTTGGCGGCCGCGATCTCGTCCAGCAACGGGCCGATGCAGTCCTCTTCGTTGAAGACCGGGATGACGACGGAAACCTGCACCGGATCTGCCTTTCCGCGGCCACCGGCGCGGATGCTCCGCGAATGGCGCAGCCGCGCCCTGAAAATCGCGGCAATCTTTGTCACGGGACCCTGAGCCTTGCAAGGCGGCACCGGAACGCTCGGCGCAAACAGGATTAACCCCTGATCCGCACGCATCGGGGGCATGCGATTGCGGCGCGCGGCGGCTGTTCTGCGGGCGACCGGACGCGGCGCGGCCACGACCGCGGCGCCGGCGCAATCACGCGGCGCCGTGCACTCGATAGCAAAGCAGGCATCAAGAAATGCACTGTGCGAAAAAATTTTGGCTCTGCGACATCTAGTCAAGCTGCGGGCATTGATGTATGAATTGTGAAGGTCAACCCAGTTAAACTTGAGCTCGCGGCTGCGGCCTCGTTTCTCGCGGATTTGCTGCGCGCGCAGCAAATCTTTTCGAGCGGCGACCGCTTGAAATGACAAAACCGAAAATTCGAAATCAAACGATCGGCAAGCGCGGCACGGAGGGCCGCCGCGCCGCCGGACGGCCTTGCGCACGGTTCTCACATTCACGTCAGGGGCAACCACGTCAGGGGCAACAGGAGTCGATAGTGCTTAGGGTTGGAAAGACGAAGGCAGGCAACGGTAAACTTCCCGCTATTGCCGGGTTTGAATGGAAGTTTGCGGATCTCGAGCGCCTCGACGCCGCGCCGTCCGTACCGCTCATCGCCAGAGATGCCTTCGTCACGGACATGGCGATCAAGCTCGATCAGACGCAGCTCGAGATCAGGGCGCTCACGCGCGAGCTCGAGGCGGCAAAAAAGTCGATCGGGGAAATAAGGGAGGATACGGATCGAAATTACCGGTTCGCATCATTTCAGGATAATGAGCAGCGCGCGCGGGCGCTGAAACTCGAGGAGATTTCCCGGCGTTTCAAACATCTAAAAGAGCGCGTTGATGCAATAGATGGAAAAAGCAAAGGCGATTATCAATCTTTCGAAAGCCTCGAATCGCTGAGCAAGCGGGTGACGGAGCTTTCCACGATGCAGCGCCAGTTCCGCGACGTGACGCGGAAGCTCAAGTACTGCGCCGGCCTCTTCTGCGGCTCGGTGCTGTTGTGGCTTGCCACGTTCCTGTCGAGCTGAGCCGGGCCCGGCGCGCCTTTCCGTGTTCGGAATTCCGTACATACGAGGCGTTTCGCTGGCGTGAACAGGCGTCGAATTCGACGCTGCGGCTTGCGTGCCTCGCGCGGGGGCAACGGCCGCGGCCCGCCTTGACTTTGCACAGCCAGCATGCGCTTTTCCGCGATTTCAAAGCGGCAAGCGACAAGAGACGATGGCTGACACGAAATCTCTGAAATCCACAGACATGAAGGCTGCGGCAGGCCCGACCGGGGGCGCGCTGCACCGGTACCGCTCGCATACCTGCGGCGCGCTGAGAACGGCCGATATCGGCAAGCCGGCGCGGCTCTCAGGCTGGGTGCACCGCGTGCGCGACCACGGCGGACTGCTGTTCATCGATCTTCGCGACCACTACGGCCTGACGCAGGTCGTCGCCGATCCGGAAAGCCCGGCGTTCAAGGCGGCGGAGGCCGTGCGCTCGGAGTGGGTGATCCGGGTCGACGGCGCCGTGCGCGCGCGCCCGGAGGGCACGGTCAATGCCGAGCTGCCGACGGGCGAGGTCGAGGTCTTCGCAACCGAGATCGAGGTGCTCTCTCCGGCCAAGGAATTGCCGGTGCCGGTGTTCGGCGAGCCCGACTATCCGGAGGACCTGCGCCTCACCTACCGCTTCCTCGATCTCAGGCGCGAGACCCTGCACGCCATCATCATGAAGCGGCTCGAGATCACGCGCGCGATCCGCCGGCGCATGCATGAAGCCGGCTTCAACGAGTTCCCGACGCCGATCCTCACCGCGTCCTCGCCCGAAGGCGCGCGCGACTTCCTCGTGCCGAGCCGCATCCATCCGGGCAAGTTCTACGCGCTGCCGCAGGCGCCGCAGCAGTACAAGCAGCTGCTGATGGTGTCGGGCTTCGACCGCTACTTCCAGATCGCGCCCTGCTTCCGCGACGAGGACCCGCGCGCCGACCGGCTGCCCGGCGAGTTCTATCAGCTCGACGTCGAGATGAGCTTCGTCGAGCAGGACGACATCTTCGGCACCATGGAGCCGATCATCACCGGCGTCTTCGAGGAGTTCAGCGGCGGCAAGCCCGTGACCCACGGCTGGCCGCGCATTCCGCACGAGGAGGCGATCGCAAAATACGGCTCCGACAAGCCGGACCTGCGCAACCCGATCGAGATGGCCGACGTGACCGAGCACTTCCGCGGCTCGGGCTTCAAGGTGTTCGCCGGCATGATCGAGCGCGACCCCAAGGTGCGCGTGTGGGCGATCCCCGCACCGACGGGCGGCTCACGTGCCTTCTGCGACCGCATGAACTCGTGGGCGCAGGGCGAGGGCCAGCCGGGCCTCGCGCTACATCTTCTGGCGAGAAGGCGAGGAAGGCGGCGCGGGACCGGTGGCCAAGAACATCGGCCCGGAGCGCGCGTCCGCGATCCAGAAGCAGATGGGCCTCAAGGTCGGCGACGCGTGTTCTTTGCCGCCGGCAACCCGGCCAACTTCTACAAGTTCGCAGGCGCCGCCCGCGACAAGATCGGAGCCGAGCTCAAGCTCGTCGACGAGAACCAGTTCGCGCTCGCCTGGATCGTCGACTTCCCGTTCTACGAGTGGAACGAGGACGAGAAGAAGATCGACTTCTCGCACAACCCGTTCTCGATGCCGAAGGGCGGCCGCGAGGCGCTGGAAGCGGCGGAGAAGGAGGGGCGCGACGCGATCCTTTCGCTCAAGGCGAACCAGTACGACATCGTCTGCAACGGCTACGAGATCGCCTCGGGCTCGGTGCGCAATCACATGCCGGAGACGATGGTCAAGGCGTTCGAAATCACCGGGCTGGGGCGCAAGGAAGTGGAGGAGCGTTTCGGCGGCCTCTATCGCGCCTTCCAGTTCGGCGCGCCGCCGCACGGCGGCATGGCGGCCGGCCTCGAGCGCATGGTGATGCTGCTCACGGGCTCGAAGAACGTGCGCGAGGTGGCGCTGTTCCCGATGAACCAGCAGGCCGCAGACCTGCTCATGGGGGCGCCGTCGGAGGCGCCGCCGAAGCACCTGCGCGAGCTTTCGATCCGCGTGGTGACGCCGGAGAAGAAGGGCTGAGTCTGCACCGCGGATCAGCGCGTCAGGAACGTCACGAGCTTCGGGATGACCTGATCCGGCGCCTCGTCGACCAGCCAATGGCCCGAGCCCGTAACGATGACGCCCTCGACGTTGTCGTCGACCATGCGGCCCTGATCGATCAGGAACTGGCCCCCAGCCTTCTCGCCCGACAGCACCAGCATGGGCATGGTCAGCTTGGTCTTGGCGAATTCCGCGAAGTCCTTCGCATCCCGCTCGAAGGCGCGGAAGACCTCGAAGCCGGCGCGCATGGCGCCGGGCTGGTGATAGGCCTTCGCATAGAGCTCGCGGTCGTGCTCGGAGACCGACTTCTTGGGGTCGGCGGCGAAATCGTTCCAGAAGTGCTCGAAGTAGATGCGCTCGCGGCCGTCGACCAGCTTGAGCGGCGTCTCGCCGTAGAAATGGAAGTGCCAGAGATCGCGCAGAAGCCAGACGTGCGTCCAATCGCCGACGCCGGGCAGAAATGCATCCATCAGCACGATGCGGTCTACCTCGGCAGGATGCTGCGCGGCATAAGCGTAGGCGACCATCAGCCCGATGTCGTGGCCGGCGATGCGCACGTGCTGATAGCCGAGGGCGGCGGCGAGGGCGTGAATGTCCTGCGCCATGGTCTTCTTGTCATAGCCCTCGAGCGGCTTATCCGTTTCTCCGAACCCGCGCAGGTCGGGCGCGACGACGGTGTTGGTCTTGGCCAGCTCCGCAATCAGCGGGAGCCACATGTGGCTGTTCTGGGCATAGCCGTGCAGAAGGAAGATCGGCTCGCCGCGCCCGGCGACCAGGTAGTGGAGCTTTATGCCATTGACTTCGGCGAAGCGGCTCTCGACGGCGGGCTTGCTCTCGGCTTGCGCCGGCGCGGCGAAAATCGATGCCTTCAGGAACAAGGCGGCGCCCAGCGCGACTAATACCAACAAACGCTTCATGTCACTCTCCAGGTGCCAGCTCATGCGTCACGCTACGAGCTGCTTTTGCGGAAGTACATCCCCATGAAAGCCTACGAGAAGAGGGATTTTCCGAGACTATCAAGGAACTGCTCGCGCCCGCTGCGGCATCAGCGACGCCGCTTGCGATTGCAGACGACGCGCGCATGACACGTCGCTGACGATTGCGTGACAGCGCGCCGGGCGTGCCGATTGTGGCGCATCAATCACGGCAGCAAATTAGTTTTCGAAATAATCCGATCTTGCAGAACCTCGATAGTCCGCCGCTGGGGAGTGACGGGGTTGCCCGATCCTCATGGGGGGCGTCGTTCCTTGTTTCCCCATTCTCGCGGTGAACCTATAGGGAGATCACAAATGCGGTTCGCTACACTCGTTCTCGTTGCGCTTGCCGGCACCGTTGCCGTCGCCAGCGTTCAGGCTGCAACTCTCTCGACGGCAAAGCAGCCGAGCCAGAGCGTCCTCGAGCTCATCAAAAAGAAGAAGAAGGACAAGGCCGGCCATTGCGGCGAGTACAAGTACTTCGACAAGAAGAAAAAGAAGTGCACGGACGCCCGCAAAAAGAAGTAAGGGCCCGTACTCAACGGCGAAGAGGTCAAGCGCGAGCTTGGCCTCTTTTTTTTGATCAGAGCGAACCGCGCAGACGCTCGAGGCCGGCCGCGGCGAGGTCGTTGCTGCCTTCGATCTCGAGAGCCTTGCGATAGTCGGCGGCGGCGTGCCCGGCGTCGCCCTTTCGCTCATAGACGAGGCCGCGGCCCGCCAGTGCGTCGGCATCGGCGGGGTCGAGCGCGAGCAAGGATTCGAAATCGACGAGCGCCGCGCCATAGTCGTCGATATGCATGTAGACGGCCGCGCGCGAGCTCAAGGCGAGCGCATTCCTCGGATCGAGCCTGATGGCCGCCGTGAAGTCGGCGATCGCCTCAGCCGCGGCGCCAGCGCGGAAATGGGCTTCACCGCGGCTCTGATAGAGCGCGCCGTACTCCGGATTGAGCTTGATGGCCGCCGTATAGTCGGCGATGGCGTTCTGGTCCTGCCCGGCGGCCGCGTAGGCGAGCCCGCGATTGAGAAGTGCCTCGGCGCGGATGTCGTCGATCTCCGACGTGTTGTCGATCACTTTCGAGCACAGCCTGATCCGCGCCTGGGCATCGGCCTCGCGCTGACAGGCGGCGAGGTCCTCAGCGCTCGAGCCGGCCAATGCGCCAGCAGGCGCGAGCGCGGTTGCCAGGAGGCCCAGGCTCAAGCCGGCAGCTAGACGCACGGTTCGACTTCGCATCAACGCACCACGAATTTGCCGGCTGCGGGTCCAGATTGGCGTGACGGCGGCGTAGGCCGCTTCAGGGCTGCACAACAGGTGCTTGCCAGGGGAACTATAGCGCGCCCGCCCGGCCTAGGCGTCGAGGGCGACGCGGCTCTTCATCTCGTCGGGGGCACCGAAGTGCTCGAAGTAGCGCGGGTCGATCTTCTCGACGGGCAGGATGATCAGCACGTCGGTGGTGCCGAACTGGCGATCGATGACGGCGCCGTCGCCGACGAAGGCGCCGAGCCGGAGGTAGCCCTTGATCAGGGAGGAATCGCCTTCAGCGCCGCCTTGGCGTCGATCTTGTCCTTGGCAAGGCGATCCATCGGCACGTAGAGGTGATCATGGGCGCGGCAGCGCCACTCGGCCGGCGCGAGCGCATTGTGGTGAAGGTAGGAGAGCGCCATGCGCGTGCGCGGCGGGATCGGTGCCCTCGAAGCTGGCGCAGCCGATCATGACGTCGACCTTGTGCTCGCGTATGTAGGTCCACAGGCCGTGCCAGAGGAGCTCGACGGTGCGCTTGTTGCGGTAGGGCTTGAGCACACAAGAGCGGCCGAGCTCCATGAAGCGGTAGCGCGGCGAGCGGGCGGCGACGAGGGGTGCGATATCGTACTCACCCTGCGTGTAGAACCCCATGTGGCGTTGGGCGATCTCCTGGCGCAGCACGCGATAGGTGCCGACGACCTTGGTGCGGCCGCGGTTGGACCACGGCGTGGGCCCGGTCACGCCCTTCGTGCGATCGACGACGAGAAGATGGTCGCACAGCGCATCATAGGGATCCTGGTCGAGGCGGCGCATGCTGGCGATCACGGTCGGCGTCGCCGACATCTCCTCGTAGAAGACCTCGTAGCGAAGACGCTGGGCCTTGAGGATGTCCTTGCGCGCCTGAGCAAGCCGCACCTCGAGATCGCCGATCGCCCCATAGACCTTGGGCGGCGGGCGGCGGGTGAAGGGGATCTGGGTCGAGCGCGCCTTGGCATTGAGCGCCTTCAGCGCGAGCAGACCCTTGGGCGCCGAGCGGATGATCGGCGCCTGCGTCAGCTTGCCGACGAGCCGCTGGCTCAAGTGCTTCATCGCCGCTCTTCTCTCGTCGCTCATCTGCTCCATCCGGCTTGGTATACCAAAAACGCCGCTCGCGCCCTGAGACGCGGCGGCACGGGCATAAAGCCGCGTCTTCCGCGAATGGGATATGTAACCACAATTCCGAGACAAATTTGCGACGGTCGCGGCGGCGGGCGGCCCGGCCGGCGGGGGCAATTCACTCCCGGGGCGGCCTCTCGTCGAGGGAGCGGGCGGCCTCGGCGGTCATCAGCGGCACGCCGTTGCGGATCGGGTAGGCGAGGCGCGCCTTGGGGCTGATCAGCTCCTGTGCCGCGGCGTCGTAGGTCAACGGGCCCTTGGTCAGCGGGCAGACCAGAAGCTCGAGAAGCTTCGGGTCCGCCCGCTCGGGGGCGGCGTTTCCTGGCGCGGTTTCGCTCATGATACCGCTCACCCTTTCTATTGCAGCGTGCCGCCCGACCCGCCCTGCGCGGCCAGCTCCATCTCGGCCAGCGCGACCAGGACCTCGGCCCGGGACTTCAAGTCGGCGGCCTCGAGAAGCGCCTGCTTCTCCTCGGGGCCGTAGGGGCTCATGACGCAGAGGGCGTTGATCAGGAACTCGCTCGAAGCGCGCTCGATCACCGACCAGTCGGCCTTGAGCTGGCTGCGCTCGAGATAGTCCTTGAGCGCGGCGAGCAGCTTGGTGCGGTCGACCTGCTCCTCGCCGAGCCCGTGGCTCAAGTCCGAGGCAAAGCGGTCGTAGCTGACGCTCATGATGCGATAGGGCGTATCGGTCTCGGCCTCGCCAACGACCTCGAAGCGCGCGATGCCGGTGATGCCGATCGTGAGGCGGCCGTCGTCGAGCTCCTGGTAGGACGTCACGCGTCCCGCGCAGCCGATGCGGCGCAAGCCCTGGGTCTTGCCCTGGGGGCTCTCGCGGCCGTCGCCGCCCTGGGGCTGAATGATGCCGATGATGCGCGCGCCCGCCATGACGTCGTCGAGCATGGCGAGATAGCGCGGCTCGAAAACATTGAGCGGCAGCGTCGAGCGCGGCAGCAGGATCGCGCCACGGAGCGGAAAGACCGGAATGCGCGGCGGTAGATCGGCAGGGCGCCTGTAACGTTCTGCTAACGCCAAAGCCTAGTTCCTCTCAATCCTCGAAGCGTCTTTCACGAGAAGAGCAACGACGACAAGCGCCGGCGGCCATCGACCGTCAGCGCGTCCTTCGGTCCCCAAGCATCAAAGAGCTGGACGAGTTGCTTGCGGGCCGCCTGTTCGTTCCAGTTGCGGTCGCGGCGGACGATCTCGAGCAAATGGTCGAGGGCTTCCGCGTTACGTCCCCGCGCCGCGGAAGCGACCGCAAGATCGAAGCGTGCCGCGTGGTCGGCCGGATTGGCAGCGAGCCGCGCCTCGAGCTCGGCGCGATTGTCGGACTTGCCGGCCATCTTGGCAAGGTCGAGGGCGGCGCGCGCGCTCTGCACGGCGGCGATCGTCCTCTTATCGGGCGGCACGAGAGACAACGTCTGCTCGGCGCGGGCCGTGTCGCCGCTCTTCAAATAGCAGCGCGCGAGACCGGCAAGCGCCTGCGCGTTCTGTTGATCCTCCTGCAGCACGGCAGCAAAGGCCTCGGCCGCGCCCTGCAGGTCACCCGCCTCAAGCGCTGCCTCCGCCGCCTCGATCACGCCGGCGAGATCTGCCTCGGCCTCGCCGCCCAAGAGACGATCGACGAAGGCGCGCACCGTGCTCTCGGGCTGGGCGCCCATGAAGCCGTCGAGCGGGCGGCCGTCGCGGAACGCATAGACCGTCGGCAGCGACTGCACGCGAAGCTGCGCCGCAATCGCCGAGTGCTCGTCGGTGTTGATCTTCACGAGGCGCACTTTGCCGGCGTAGCTGCGGACGACCTTCTCGAGGATCGGGGTGAGCTGCTTGCAGGGGCCGCACCACGCGGCCCAGAAGTCAACGAGGACGAGCGCCTGGCGCGAGGCTTCGAGCACATCCTTGGCGAAGCCGGCGGTGGAGGAGTCCTTGACGATGTCGTCGCCGCCCTGCCCACGGCCGCCGCCCGGTCTCAGTGCTCCCAGATCCATAGGTCCTCCTCAAAGTGGCGGGCATATGCTCATGCTCCGGCCGCCAGGCCGGGCAGTTCTTATCACATGGGGTCAGAAGCGGCACGCGCTAGCCTGCGGCCTCATCTCCGAGCTTGGCGATTTTCGGCTCGTGGCCCGTGGCGCGAATGAACCGCAAAAGCTCGTCGCGCGCAATGTTGGTGGTCGCGGTATTCTCGAGGGGGTGGCAATTCACGGTCTCATGCGCCAGGAGCGCGGCATCGACGATGACGCTCACGCGCTGGCCGGTGTCGTTCATGACCGCGAAGGCCGTGACGGAGCCCGGCGGAACGCCGAGGACCTCGTAAAGCAGCTCGGCCTTGCCGAAGCTCAGGCGCCCGCAACCGAGCTTCTTCGGCAGCGCCTTGAGGTCGATCTTCGTCGTCGTCAGGGCAACAATGAGAATAAGATTGCCGTTCGCATCCTTGAGAAACAGGTTCTTGGTATGCCCGCCCGGGAGCATGCGCTCGATCTCGGCGCTCTCGGCCACCGTGTGCACGGCGGGGTGGTCGACGGTGCGCACGGCAATGCCCAGCTCGGCGAGGCGCCGGAACAGATCTTCACGGGTTGCGGGGGGCTTAGCGGGGGTGGAGACGGTCATTCGCGGGTTATAAGGAGATTGGCGCGGAGGGGAAAGCACCGGCGCTTGCAAACCGCCCCCGGTTAGGCAATAAGACGGGTCCGCGCCGCCCAAAGCGGCCGTGACCCCATTTTCAGGACGCGGGCGTAGCTCAGGGGTAGAGCATCACGTTGCCAACGTGAGGGTCGTGAGTTCGAATCTCATCGCCCGCTCCAATCTTCCAGACAATCCGGCTCCCATGGGCAAATAACCTTTGGCGGAGGCGTGAAAAAGGGCCACGGCTGATGCAGCCATGGCCCTTCCCGCACAAAAACGCGGTTACTACTCTTTTGCGCCGCCCGCGGCGCCGCCGTCGCTCGGCTCCTTCATGGATGTACCGCTCTTGTTGCCGGGCAATCCCTTGACGCCGCTCGAGTCCTGAGAGGGCGTCGTGGTGTTCTCGGTTCCCATCTCGCCCGAGCCAGCACCGTCAGCGGACGGAATCTTGAACTTGTCTTCCGTGCACCTTGGTCGAAGGGCCGGTGCGGGTGTCGGGCGGGCCTTGCACGCCCGGGCCCGAGTTCGCGGCGCCTGCCGTCGTTCCGGTGTTGGAAGGTTCCTTCGACGTCTGTGCCATGGCAGGCACGGCCGCCAGCAGCGTCGCGATGGCGACGCCGGTGAGCAGTTTTGTCATGTGCTCCATCCTTGCTTCGTTTCCTACGACCAAGCAACGAGCAGGCTCCGTATCGGTTCCATTAAAGCCGCGATAGCCGAAGCCCGCTCAATCGCGCCTCTGAGCCTGCGGCGCGTGCGATTTTCATCGAAGCTCGATTCTTGGCAGGTCAGCTCAGGCGGCGTCCGTGGGCGCGGCCCTGCCGGAACAGCATGACGGCATCGGTGATGTCGTCCTCGGTGAAGTAACGGCGATCCCAGACGGCGAACAGGCGCCCGTCGAGCGAAATCTCGAGCGTGGACGCGGACGTGCCGAGCGGCGCCGTCATCAGGACCATCGCCTGGCCGACGCGGCTTGCGAGGCGCTCCTGTTGGACGTGGCGGACGGAAAGGCTCTCGAGGTCCGTCTCGTTCGCTCCGCCCACGGCTGCGAATGCCGGCTTGCGCCGCTGCATGGGCGGCTCCTCAAAGGCGAGCCCCTCGGCCCACGCGCGATACGACTGGTAGAGGAAGACGCCGAACCCGAACTTGACGTGCTCCCAGACGCCGTTGGCCTGCAGGTCGATGGCAAACTCCGCTTCCCACGACCCGCGCTCGCGGGCGAGGTCCATGATCTCGAACCCCGGCGCCTTGTCGGAGATGCGGTCCGGCACGTGCCCGCTCAGGAAGTAGTGCCCGTGCGCGCCGAGGAACATCTGCGCGCCCTGGACGACTTGCTTCGAGACGCCTGTCCGAAGCTCGCCACGCGTGGCGCGCAGCCCGTCGTACCTCAGGTTTAGAACGTGCCTTGTCATGCAGCCACGGCGGCATGAGTTGGGCTCACAGCACAAGGGAATTTGCGAGCTTTTCGCTCGCGGCCGTCGAGTTGCCGAGGCCAGTGCGCCTAGGCGGCGTCGGTTGCCTCGGCGACCGGGATGACCGGCGGCGCGATCTCGGCCCGCGGCGGGGCGACCATGCGCTGGAGGAGCTCCTCGGCGAGGCCGCGAATGGCCTGGCCCGTCTGGCCGGGATACTTGGCAAAATAAGAGCGGTCGGGCGCGTGGAAACGGGCGGCCTCCTGCAGGGCGGCGGCGCGCGGGATCACCTGCTTGAAGCAGTTGTTCTCGGCGTTGTCGCGGATCCAGCCGTGGTAGTCGTCCTCGGCCGCGGAATTGGCGTCCTTCATGTTGACGATGACGCCCATGTTCTCGGCGAAGCCCATCTCGGGGTTCAGGGCCTTGAAGCGGCGGAATACCTCGAGCCCGCAGACCGAAACATAATCCGCCTTGGTGGGAGAGAGGTGGAAGTCGGCCTCGCGAAGCCAGCTCTCGGTCAGCACCGAGAGGCCGGGCGGGCAGTCGATCAGCACGATGTCGAACACGCGGCGTGCCTCGGCGAGGAAGCCGCCGATGACGAGCCTGAGCCGGCTGTGCAGGCTCTCCTTCGACACCTCGCGCTCGAAGAGCGTGAGCTGCATGTCGGAGGGGATCAGGAAAACGGTTCGCGCGTCGTCGACGTCGGAGACATTGCGGACGACGAAGCGCGGCCACTCGCTCTCGGCGCTCTGCAGGACGCGCGAGACGAGATAGTCGACGATGGTGAGCCCGTCGTTCTGCAGCTTGTGCAGGTTGGCAACCGTCATCAGCATGCTGGAGACAGTCGCCTGCGCGTCGCTGTCGATCACGAGCACGTTCTTGCCGTGATAGGCTGAAAGAGTTTCCGCAAGCGCCAGCACCATAGTGGATTTGCCGACGCCACCTTTCGTGTTCATTACGGCGATCGTATTACGCATGGCCCCGATGAATCTCCCCTGGCCCCGGCACAATCAGCCGTGGCCATAGTCCTCTGCCCGCTCCTAGGATGTGCGCGGGGAATGTGGCGGTCTCGCGAAAATGATAGCAGGAATCATTCCCCTACCCTCGCTTTTTGCTGCAGCCGGCAGGCCGGCGCGACCGCGAGGCGGCGAAGAGCCCGGTTTTAACCTTGCGTCCCGGCTGCCCGCCCCATACGACGGAGGCTCCGGGGGTCTTCATTCATGGAGGTGCACGCCGTCATGTTCCGTGAAATCCAGCTACTCCCGAGCCGAGCTCGAGGGCTCTCAGCACGCCTGCCGAAGCCGCTCGCACTGCTCGCCCTTCTCGTGCTGGCGCTCCCCGCCGGCGGGTGCGGCGTCAACAACATCCCGACCTATGAGCAGAGCGCGAAAGCGGCCTGGTCGGAGGTGCTGAACCAGTACAAACGGCGCGCGGACCTTATTCCCAATTTGGTTGAAAGCGTCAAAGGCTTCGCCGACCAGGAAAGAAAAGTGCTGACCGACGTCACGGAAGCGCGCGCCAAGGCGGTCAGCGTTCAGGTTCCGGCGGACATCCTCACCAACCCCGAGGCGATGAAGAAATTCCAGGACGCCCAGAACACGCTGGGCGGAGCGCTCAGGCAATTGCTCGCCGTCGTCGAGCGCTATCCGGACATCAAGTCGGGCCAGAACTTCCTCGCTCTGCAGAACCAGATCGAAGGTACGGAAAACCGCATCTCGATCGCCAGGCGCGACTACATCCAGTCGGTGCAACAGTACAATACGGAGCTCACCACGTTCCCGGGCCGCATATGGAAGTCGGTTCTCTATCCGTCCTCGCAGGTGATGGCGACGTTCGACATCCCGCCGGAAGAGATCAAGACGCCGAAGGTCGATTTCGGCACCGGCAAGTAAGTCGCTTTTACCGGCGAGGCTAACCGGTGCGCAGCGCGCAGCCGTACCATTTCCTCCATTGCCCGGCGGGGCGGGCTTGCTTTGCGGCGCTCGCGGTCGCGGCTGCGCTTCTGCTTGCTCTCGAGGCGGGCGCGGAGCCGAAGTTCCCCGAGCTCACGGGGCAGATTGTCGACAACGCCGGGCTCCTCAGCGCCGAGGATCGCGCGGCCATCGAAGCCGACCTCAAGTCGCTCGAAGGGAAGTCGACGGATCAGCTCGTCGTCGTCACGGTGCCGTCGCTCGACGGCACCGAGATCGAGGACTACGGCTATCAGCTCGGCCGCAAGTGGGGGATCGGACAGGCGGGCAAGAACAACGGCGTGCTGCTGATCGTGGCGCCGAAAGAGCGCAAGGTGAGGATCGAGGTCGGGCGCGGGCTCGAGCCCATCGTCACGGATCTCATGAGCTCGCTCATCATCCAGAACGCCATCCTGCCCGAGTTCCGGCGCGGCAACTTCTCCGGCGGCATCAGGGCGGGCGCCCGTGACGTCAAGGACGTGCTGCTCGGCGACGCCGAAGCCGTGAAGGAGCGCGCCAAGGTGATCGGCAAGGCCGAGGGACCGGACTGGCTGATGATCGTCATCATCCTGTTCTGGCTCGGGATCATCGCCGTCGCCATCTGGGCGCAAATGAACCAAGCCCAGCAGGCGCCACAGTCGGTCGGCCGGCGGCGAGGGCGCAACCGCTCCATCTTCACCGATCCCACCGTCGGGTCCGGAACCTGGGGCGGGGGCGGGTGGTCGGGCGGCGGCAGCAGCGGCGGCGGCGGGGGTTGGTCCGGCGGTGGCGGCGACTTCGGCGGCGGCGGCTCGTCGGGAAGCTGGTAGGCGGACCGGATGGCGCGCAGCAGACTAGGCAGCAGACTAGTGAGAGAAGGTGCGGACATGCTTCTCATGACCCCAGGCGACGAGCAGCGCATCGGCGACGCCATCGCCGCCGCCGAGCGCGAGACCTCGGGCGAGATCGTCGCCGTCATCGCCGCCGAGAGCAGCAGCTATCTCTACGCGCCGGTCCTCTGGGCGGCCCTGATCGCGCTACTCGTCCCTTGGCCGCTCATCTGGTTCACCTGGCTCTCGGTGTACTGGATCTATCTCATCCAGCTCGCCGTGTTCGCGGCCGCGGCGGCCCTGCTGCTGCCGCGGCGTGTGCGCACTATGCTGGTGCCGGCTTCAGTCAAGAAATCGCGGGCGCACCGGCGGGCCGTCGAGCAGTTCCTGGCGCAGAACCTGCACACGACCGCGGGGCGGACGGGCGTGCTGATCTTCGTCTCGGTCGCGGAACGCTACGCCGAGATCCTGGCCGACTCGGGCATCAACGCACTTGTTCCGCAGAGCGAATGGCAGGCGATCGTCGACGACCTCGTGCGCCAGATCGGGGCCGGGCGGCCGGCCGACGGCTTCGTCGCCGCGGTGGCTGCGGTGGGCAAGCATCTCGCCAAGCATTTTCCGCCGGGGTCCGCCGACCGCAACGAGCTTCCGGATCATCTGATCATCCTCGCCTGAGGGGCGGGAGGCATCGCCGCGTGTGCCCCGAGCGCAGCGCGCGCACCTAAATCCACTGTTCTGCATCCCAAAGGAGAAGCGGGGCCGGGGCGCGCCCGTGCTAGAAAAGCCCGCAACGCGCCGAGAGGGAGCTTCCGCATTTGACAGCAGTCCTTGCTCAATCCACCGCCGTGGCCGAGCGCGCTCCGATGCGAGCGCTCGTCTCGTGGGTTCTCTTCGACTGGGCGGCGCAGCCCTACTACACGCTCGTGCTGACGTTCCTGTTCGCGCCCTATTTCGCAAACGCCGTCGTTGGCGATCCCGCGCACGGACAGGCATTGTGGGGGTATGCCGCCGCCGCCGCCGGCGTGCTGATCGCGATCGGCAGTCCGCTGCTCGGCGCGCTCGCGGACGGGCGCGGGGCGCGCAAGCCGTGGATCGCGCTCTTCTCGCTGCTGTTCATTGCGAGCCTTTCGGCGCTTTGGCTCGCGGTGCCCGGCGCCTCGGTGCCGGTGATCGCGCTCGTACTCGTGAGCTTTGTCGCCGCAACGGCGGCGGCCGAGTTCACGACCGTGTTCACCAACGCAATCATGCCGAGCCTCGTGCCGCCGGGCCAGCTCGGGCGGCTCTCAGGCGATCGGCTGGGGCGTCGGCTACGCGGGCGGATTGGTGAGCCTCGCGCTGATGGCGGGCCTCATCGTCGCCAATCCGGCAACGGGGAAGACGCTGCTCGGGCTCGATCCCCTGCTCACGCTCGATGCGGCAACACGCGAGGGCGACCGCCTGGTCGGGCCGTTCTCGGCGGCGTGGTACGTGCTCTTCATGATCCCGTTCTTTCTCTTCGTGCCCGACGCGCGCGCCGCTGCCCGGCCTCAGGCTGCCGGCCGCTCCGCCACGGCCGAGCTGTGGGACACGATCCGATCGCTGCCCTCGCACAGGGACATGCTGCTGTTTCTGCTCGCGCGCATGATCTACACCGACGGCCTGTCGGCGATTTTCGCGTTCGGCGGCATCTACGGCGCCGCTGTGTTCGGGTGGAGCGCGCTCGAGCTTGGCATCTTCGGCATCATCCTGACGTTCGCCGGCGTGTTCGGCGCCGTCATCGGCGGAGTGCTCGACGATCGCGTCGGCTCGAAGACCGTCATTCTCGTCTCGCTCGTGTTTTTGCTCGTCGGTGCGCTCGGCATCCTCTCGGTCGACAAGACGCACGTGCTCTACACGACGGAGGTGGCACCCAAGGCCGCAGGCTCGACGCCGTTCTCGTCGCCGGGAGAGATGGTGTTCCTCGCCTTCGCGGTGATCGTCGGCCTCGTCGCGGCGCCCGTGCAGGCCGCGAGCCGCGCGCTGCTCGCACGCCTTGCGCCGCCGGACAAGATCACGCAGTACTTCGGTCTCTTCGCCTTCTCGGGCAAGGTGACGGCGTTCATGGCGCCGTTCATGGTCGCGACCGTCACAGCAGCGACGGGCGACCAGCGCCTCGGCATGGCGTCGATCGCGCTGTTCCTCATTGTCGGCATGATCCTGATGCTGCCGGTCAGGGTCCGGCGCCAAGGCTAACTCCCAGCCAACCGTTCGTCGCCGCGCAGCCCGGTGCGCAAGGTCTCGGTCATCAGGTACGAGCAGGCAAACGAGATCATGGCTAAGACGATGACGAACGCGGCGACCGAATACACGCTTCCGGTCGCGGCGACGAGCGCGGTGCAGACGAGCGGCGCCATGCCGCCCAGGATCGCGGCGAACTGGTAGGCCAGCGAACAGCCGCTGCAGCGCATACTGGTCGAGAACTGCTCGGCGAAGTAGGCCGATTGCGGCCCGTACACCGCGCTGAGACAGGCCTGGATCATGAGGCCGCCGAGCACGAACAGCCAGATGTTGGAGGTCGACACCAGCATGAAGTAGGGGACCGCGAATAGGGCGAGCCCGGCCATGCCGGTGAGGTAGATTTTGCGGCGACCGATGTAGTCCGAGAGCAGGCCGAAGGCCAGGATCATCGGCACGTCGGACAGGCTCAAAGCCGCATTGGCGCTGAGGATCTCGGTGCGGTCGTAACCAAGATGCGCCGTCGCGTACGAGATCAGCCAGACCGATCCGGTGTAGAACGTAGCGTGGGTGGCAACGAACGATCCGGCGGCGAGCGCGATCTCCTTCGGGTAGGTCTTGAGCGCGTCGAGCACGGGCATTTTCGCGGCCGACTTCGCGTCGAGCGTCTCCTGAAAGATCGGGCTCTCGGCCACGGTGAGCCGGATCCACATGCCGACAGCTATAAGCAATACGCTGGTCAGGAACGGGACCCGCCACCCCCAGGCGACGAACTCCTCGTCGGACAGCGTTGCCGACAGGAGGGCGTAGGTCCCCGTTCCGAGGACAAGGCCGATCGGTGCGCCGATTTGAGGCCAGGCACCGTAGAAGCCCCGCCGGTGCGCGGGCGCGTGCTCGACGGCCATCAGCGCCGCGCCACCCCACTCGCCGCCGACGCCGAAGCCCTGAGCGAAGCGCAGGAGGACGAGGAGCGCCGGTGCCCAGATGCCGATCGAGGCGTAGCCGGGGAGCAGGCCTATCAGCACCGTCGCCCCGCCCATGAGCAGCAGCGAGTAGACCAGCATCGGCTTGCGGCCAATTCTGTCGCCGTAGTGGGCGAAGACGGCGCCGCCGAGGGGCCGCGCGATGAAGCCGACGGAGAACGAAGCGAAAGCGGCGAGCGTCCCGGTCACCGGATCGAAGGATGGGAAGAAGACCTGGTTGAAGATCAGGGCCGCGGCGGTGCCGAAGATGAAGAAGTCGTACCACTCGATCGTCGTGCCGATGAAGCTGGCGAAAGCCACCTTGCGGGACGAGCGAAGTGACGGCCCGTCGCAGGTGTGCGGTGCGACATCGACGCGCGTCTCGGACTTTAGAGAAGATTGATTGCGGACAGCCGTCATCGCCAGACCGTTCCGTTGCAGCCTGAACGTAACGGTCCGTGTCGGTGGGTCGTAGTATGTTACTGTAGCCTGAACACCCGATCGGCAACCATGAACCACTCGGGGCCTGTCAACGGGTCGTGCCAGACGCGCTTCCAGCGGAAGCCCGCCTTCTCGTAGGCGCGAACGGCGCGCTCGTTGCGCACGGACGCAAAAATGCACACCGCGACGGCGAGCGTGGTCGCGAACACCTCCTGCTTGAGGAGGGCCAGCGCCGCCTGGCCGACGCCCTTGCCGCGGTGCTCCTCCGACGCGATGAAGAGATCGAGATCCCAAGTGCCGGGCTCGAGCTCCTGCGGGAGATCGGCACCCCAGACGGTCGCGTCGACTGCGTGCGCATAGCCGACAGGCTTGCCGCCTGAACTCGATGATGCGACAGATGGCGTGGGCCGAGCCGAGCGCGATGTTGACCTCGGCCTCGGTGGCAGAGAGCGGACCCCACCACTCCTCGATGTCGGGGCGCGCCAGCCAGCGGCGGATCAGGTCCCAGTCGCCACGGGTGGCGGGGCGTAGGCTCACTTCAGTGCTGATCATCGATACGAGCCGGATCACAAGACGACGTCATCCACGAAGGCCGGCATCCACGCAAGTTTCCACATCCACTTGGCTTGTGTCGTAAATGCCGATCACGGGCGACATCGCCTATTGCCGTTCTCCCATCTGCAGCTCGAACTCGATGTCGGAGGCGGCGCGCCTTGGTGAGCCTCGATAAACCAAGCACCTGGCTCGAACAAATCGCAGGCGAGGACGAGCGCAGATGACAGCACACCCTACTCGAGCGCGAACAGCGCGTCGATCTCGCTGCGCCAGATCTGCCGATAGCCGCGCGCGGTGAGAACCGCGAGGAGGTCATCCCGCCAGCGGCCGGAATTCGAATGCTCGAGCAGCAACCGCCGCGGCCACAGCCCGCGCTCGGCATCCGAGAAAAACGGCATCAAGACGCGGTCCTCATAGCCCTCGACGTCGATCTTTAAGGCGTCGATCCGCACCAGGCCTTCGCTGGCGACGACGCGCGCGAGCGTCGTGACCGGCACGCGCGTCAGGGTGCGCCGCTGCGGCCCCGTGAATTCGACACTCGATTCTCCGTATTGGTCGCGCCTGACGTAGAGCGTGAGCTCGCCTTCCTCGGCACCGAGCGCGGTCTCGTGGACCGACACTCTCGAAAAGCCGTTGGCCGCAACGTTGGCTCTCAGGCGTCGCGTCATCTCAGGAATTGGCTCGATGGCGACGACGCGGCCGGCGCTGCCCACGCGGCGCGCGGCGAACAGCGTATAGAGTCCGCAGTTGGCGCCGATGTCGACGAAGGCATCGCCGGCCTTGAGTTCGCGGGTGATGAGGTCGACGGTCTCGCGCTTGCGGACGTCACCGGCGATGAGCGAGCGCTCGGTTGCGTTGTCGAGCCGGCAGCGGATCATCAGGCCGTCGACGGGGACTTCGAAATAGAGGCCGCATCGCCGAAAGATATTGCGGCACTGCCGCCTCAAGAGACCGCCGACGACCTTGTGCTCAACCGCGAGAAAGGCCGCCTTGGCGAGGTATTCGAAACGGTCTGCACCCCATTGGCTGGGAGACGCACTCACCGACACTGGCGGCCCTCACTACGCGGTAGAATTCGGATCTCCCGGGAAATAGCGTCCGCGCCGGGATCGGGAAATCCCCGGCGTTGGGCAACATGATCTGAGGGTTACAGGTACGCACTATAACCGGCGCTTCAATGGCGGAAGTGGCGCATGCCCGTGAACACCATGGCGAGGCCCTTCTCGTCGGCCGCCTTGATGACCTCCTCGTCGCGCATCGAGCCGCCAGGCTGAATCACGGCCGTGGCGCCGGCTTCCGCCGCCGCAAGCAGCCCGTCGGCGAACGGGAAGAACGCGTCAGAGGCCACAACGGAGCCCTTGGTCAGCGGCTCGGAGGCGCCTTGGGCTTTCGCCGCTTCGGATGCTTTCCAGGCGGCGATGAGCGTGGAATCGACCCGGCTCATCTGGCCGGCGCCGATGCCCGACGGTCGCGCCGTCCTTGGCATAGACGATGGCGTTCGACTTGACGTGCTTGGCGACCTTGAACGCAAAGCGCAGATCGGCCAGCTCATGCGCGGTCGGCGCGCGCTTGGTCACCACCTTCAAATGCGAGACATCGACCACGCCGTTGTCGCGCGACTGGACGAGCAGGCCGCCCGCGAGCGAGCGGACCATGAGCCCCGCCGCGTGCGGATCGGGCAGGCCGCCGGTCGTCAGCAAGCGCAGGTTCTTCTTCGCCGCAAAGATGGCCTTCGCCTCGTCGCTCGCATCAGGCGCGATGACGACCTCGGTGAAGATCTTGGTCATCTCGGCGGCCGCCTCGGCGTCGATCGGCCGGTTCGCGGCAACGATACCGCCGAAGGCGCTCACGGGATCGCAGGCAAGCGCCTTGAGGTAGGCCTCGGTGAGCGTCGCGCCGATGGCGACGCCGCACGGGTTGGCGTGCTTGATGATGGCGACGGCCGGCGCCTCGGCAGCGCTGAACTCCGCCACCAGCTCGAAGGCGGCGTCGGTGTCGTTCAGGTTGTTGTAGGAGAGCTCCTTGCCCTGGAGCTGGCGGGCGCTGGCAATTCCGGGGCGCTTCTCGCCGGTGACATAGAACGCGGCGCGCTGATGCGGGTTCTCGCCGTAGCGCAGCTCCTGCGCGAGACGGCCGCCGAACGTGCGCCAGACAGGATTTTCCTCGCCGGACGCTGCGGCAAACCAGGTGCTGATCGCCGCGTCGTAGGCCGCGGTGCGGGCGAAGGCCTTGGCCGCCATGCGCTTGCGAAACGCGAGCGTCGTGGCACCGTGGTTCGCCGTCATCTCATCGAGCAGCGCCTCATAGTCTGCGCTGTCGACAATGACGACGACTCCGGCGTGGTTCTTGGCCGCGGCGCGGATCATCGCCGGGCCGCCGATGTCGATGTTCTCGACGCACTCGTCGAAGGGCGCGCCTTTGGCGATCGTTGCTTCGAACGGATAGAGATTGACGACCAGAAGATCGATCGGATGGATGCCGTGTGCCGCCGCCGCCTTTTCGTGGCGCTCGTCGCCGCGGATGGCGAGCAGGCCGCCGTGCACCTTTGGATGCAGCGTTTTCAGGCGGCCATCCATCATCTCGGGAAATCCCGTCACCTCCGACACGTCGAGGACGGGAAGGCCGATGCCCTTCAGCGCCGCCGCCGTGCCCCCCGTCGAGACGACCTCGATGCGGCGCTCGGCAAGCGCGTGGGCGAGCTTCTCGAGGCCCGTCTTGTCCGAGACGGAGAGGAGTGCGCGGCGGATTTTCGGTTCGCTGTTGGTCATCGCTCGGGATTGATCCCTTTTTCTCGTCGAAGGGCTTAGCACGCAGGGCTGCGGCGCGAAATTCGACGTGTGGACATGGTGAGCGGCGTCTCAGTCCAAAGCCTCCGCGACCCACCGCACTTCGGAAGCGCCGAAGGTCGCGCCACGGGCAACGAGCTGCATGGCGCTGCGCGGGCCTGCGGAATCGGCGAAAAACGTGCCCTCCTCGAGGCACAGTCTCGCCCCTTCCAGGCTGAACCGCCAGACCTCGCCATCGGGCAGCACGATCTCGGCGATGTTGCCGCTCTCGCCGCGCCGGCACAGCGTGTCGGGATGCAGATGGAAATAGATGGCAAAGGGAATGTCCTGTCTCAAGCGCGTGTTGGGACGGCGGTGCTCGAGCCGATCGAGACCAAGCAGGCGGCGCCCGCTGCCGGCGAGGACGATCGTGCGGCGATGAATCAAGCCGAAGCGACGGACATAGCCGTCGTGATGGGAGGTGACTTCAAGATTTTCGCCGTGCCTCTCGACGCGGGCGCCGACGGCATCCGGGAATCGAATGGGCGCCGCGCCGACCAGGTCCTCGAGGGCCTTGTGGCGAATGAGCTTCGACGACGACTTCTCGCCCAGGCAAAGCGTGTTGTGGCTCGCGGTCGCGCGCGAGACGGCGCGCCACTGGCTGTTTGCCGGTCCCGGCGCACCACCATTGGCGAAGATCAATCGCGTTCCGGCGCTGAACTCGAAGGAGAGGCATCCGGCATGGGCTTCGCCCGCGGCCTCGAGCGGCGGCGGAGAGCCCGCGTCCATGATCAGCACGGAGCCCGCGCGCTCGAGGCGGATGTAGCGCGATGGCGTCATCTTCGTGGGGTTCGCTCCAGGCTTGTCCTCGTAGGCGAGAACCGTCGCCAGACCCGCAGGAGACGCGATGCCCATGCCGTTGAAGCGGGCGAGCATGCCATCGCCCAAACGCATGTAGCGGAGCATGGTCAGCATCCGCTGCATGGCGGCCGGTATCTCGGCAGGCGGCGTGCGGCCGCGCGCGGCAAAGCATTGGCGAAGCGGCAAGAGATCGAGCATCAGCTCGATGAGGACACCCGGGTTGCGGCTCACGTGCCCGCCATCGGGCAGGATTTGGCGCGACAGCTCGCTCGCAAAGGCGCGCTCCGCATCGCTGATGGTTCCCTCGTGGCCGGCAATGCACAGGTTGGCGAGCGCGAGCGCCGACAGCGCGACGAGGCGCGGATAGCCGCCCGGGCCGTCGCGCCAGCCCGCCGCGAGCCGGACGAGCTGCATGCCGAGGCTCTGCGTGATCGTCTCGTAGGTGCGCGCGTCCGTGCCTTCGAGCAGCAGGCCGGCGTGCGAGACCCAGGAGATCATGCGGCGGCCGGCGACGGCAGGCTCCCAGGCGAGACCGCTCCCGCCACGGTGACGCATGGCCCACTCAGCCGCGAGCTGGCGCGCGGTCTCCTGTGCCTCGGGGCGGCCCGCGGCCTGGAGATGGCGCAGCCATCCGAAGCCATGCAGGGCCCGCGCCCATCCGTCGTTCGGGGGCGTGACGTCGAAGGGGGAGACGTCGCCGATCGAGACCACCGTGCCGGCGAGCCCGAACTGGCCAAGCTCGACCTCGTCCCAGAAACTGGGATCGGCGGTTCGCAAGTCCTGGGGCACGATCAGGAGCTGATCGGCGACGGCAGCGCCGTAACGCCATCTGAACGGCGGAGAATAGAGAACGCGCGAGACGGCCGAGCGCCGGGCCCGATCGGCGCCGAGGCGGGCGACCCAAAGCTGCTCTGCGAATTTCAGCCGCGTCATCGCATCCCGTGTGAGCTCATTTGCCCTTTGCCCGACTACTCTGGCAGGCGTGCGAACTCAAGGCGAGGGGGATCACAAGCTGTGCGCATCCTGGCGGGGTGCGGACCTTAGGCGTTGCGGACAAGCCGCGCGGCAAAAAAGCCGTCCATGCCGCTCATGCCGGGCTGATCCGTCTCGCCGTGGAAGGGCAGGGTCCGCAGGTCTCCCGATGGGGTGACCCAGGCCGTATCGGCGGAAATCTCGGCGGCTGATGTCGGCTGGCGGCGAAAGTCCGGGCGCTGGTCCAGAAAGCGCTCGATCTGGCGCTCGCCTTCCTCGGGCTCGAGAGAGCACGTGCAATAGACGAGGAGGCCGCCCGCTTTGACGAGCCTGGCGGCGGCGTCGAGCAGGCGGGATTGAAGCGCTGCGGCCGCGGCCGTGTCCTCCTCGCGTTTCAAGTGGAGGATATCGGGATGGCGGCGGATCGTTCCCGTCGATGTGCACGGCGCATCGAGCAGCACGGCATCGAATTCGCGGCCGGGCGTCCAGGTGAGCGCATCTGCTGCGACAAGCTCCGCCTCGAGCTTCAGGCGCGCGAGATTGGCTTCAACCCTCTTGAGACGCTCAGGCGCGAGATCGAGCGCCGTGACGCGGGCGCCCGCGGCCGCGAGCTGCGCCGTCTTGCCGCCCGGCGCGGCGCAGAGATCGGCGATCTCCTTTCCGCGCACGTCACCGAAGAGACGCACCGGCAGCGCCGCCGCCGCATCCTGGACCCACCATGCGCCGTCGGCGAAGCCGGGCAGGTCCTCGATGCGGCCCGAGGCTTCGAGGCGTACTGATCCCGTGGCCAGCACCTTGCCGCCAAGGCGATCCGCCCACGCCTGCGGCTCCGACTTGACCGAGAGGTCGAGCGGCGCCTCGGTGAGCGACGCCACGGCGATGCGGCGCGCCGTTTCCGCACCGTACGCCTTCACCCAGCCGGCGTAGCGCCAAGCCGGAATATTGAGCGCCACGCCATCAAGCGCGGCGAGCCGCGAAGAGCCGTCGGTCGCGACGCGGCGCAGGACGGCGTTCGTCAGACGGTCGAAGCGGCGCGCGTGATTGTCGGTGCGGGTCTGCTCGACGGCGAGGCTGATGGCGGCATGCGGCGGAGTGCCGAGCACGAGAAGCTGCGCTGCCGCGACGAGCAGAATGTGCGAGAGGGTGCCGCGCCGCTCGGGGAGCGGCTTTTCGAGAAAAGAGCCGATGACGGCGTCAAGCTCGCCCTTGCGCCGCAGCACCGTCATGACGAGAAGCCGGGCCAGGGCACGATCGCGCGCTTCGAGCGCCGGATGCCTGGCGAGCGCGCTCTCGAACGCGTCGTCGAGCGTGCGCCCCTTGTCGATCACGGCGGCGAGGCAGGCCACGGCGATCTGGCGCGTGTCGAGCCCCGACGGGCGGCGGACATCAGCAGGCTTGCCGCCGTCGCTCTTATGCGGGCGTTTGGAAGAGATGGCGGCGTTGAGCGGGCTTGAAGCGCGTGGGTTGCTGCATCGCGGATCAGCAGGTGCGGCCAGGGCGCAGCGTCATCCCCATGGACCACGCGCGGAGCGGCGCTCGCCCACGTCCGACCACGGGCCGGGCGGCGAGGCACCTTCGTCGCTCGATCCGCGTCCGACGCCGTCGATGCCGAGGCTCGTACTGGGACTGCCCATCTCGCGCGCCAGGGCCTCGAGCTCGGCGATGCGGTTTTCCGTGTTGGGGTGGGTCGAGAACATGTTGTCCATGCCCTGCCCGGTCAGCGGATTGATGATGAACATGTGTGCGGCGGCCGGCACCTGCTCGGCCTCCTCGTTCGGGATTCGCTGCGCGGCGTTCTGGATCTTGCGCAGCGCGGAGGCGAGCCACAGCGGATTGCCGCAGATCAGCGCGCCCATGCGGTCGGCGCCGTACTCGCGCGAGCGGCTGATGGCCATCTGCACCATCATGGCGGCGAAGGGCGCAACCAGCATCGCCAGAATTGCGGCGATCCAGCCCAGACCGCCGCGGTCGTCGCGTTGACCACCGCCGAACAGCATGCCGAACTGGAGGTACTGGGCGAGCATCGAAATCGCGCCGCCGATGGTGGCGGCGACGGTCATGGTCAGCGTATCGCGGTTCTTGATGTGGGCGAGCTCGTGCGACACGACGCCCGCGACCTCCTCCGGCGAGAGCGTGTCGAGGAGGCCGGTCGAGGCGGCGACGGCGGCGCGCGACGGGCTCCTGCCGGTCGCGAAAGCATTCGGCTGCGGGTTGTTCATGATGTAGACGCGCGGCATCGGCAGCTCGGCGCGTGCGCGCCATCTCGCGCACGATCCCGTAGTATTCGGGGGCCGACTGCGCGTCGACCTCCTGAGCCTGGAACATCCTCAAGACGACCGTGTCGGAATTCCAAAGGCTTATGACGTTCATCACGAGCGCAATGACGAACGCGATGACCATGCCCGACTGGCCGCCGATCGCGGCGCCCATGGCGACGAAAATCGCCGTCAGCGCAACAAGCAGCAAGGCGGTCTTGGCGTAGTTCACGGGCATTCTCTTGTCTCCCTTCGGGGACTGCCTTTCCCCTGCGCGGCTTGGCCACAGCAACAAGGGCCGGGCTGCGCACTATCTTTGCGCGCAGTATATAGGAAGGGGGAGCGCAAAGGACCAGCGCTCACTTCCCCTCCGGGAAACCTCCATGAGCGATACCGTAAATCCTTCCGCAGAAACGACGAAACGCGATCTCAGCGCGGCCGCCAAGCGCGCGCTGGAAGAGGCGGAAGCGCGCCGGCGAGCGCGAGACTCGAACGCGCCTGCGGCTCCTGAGATCGGCGGCCAGGACGGACCAGAGCCCACACGCTACGGCGATTGGGAAAAGGGCGGCATCGCGTCCGACTTCTGAAGAGCGTGCAGCTCCTCTGCAGAGTTGCGCGGTTGCATGAGCCGGCGCGCACATGCTTCTCATCGTGTGGCAACTCTGAACTTCCGAGCACGACACCGATCCAGTAGGCTTGCCGAAGCTCGCCAGGGGGAAACAATCGCATGAGCAGGCCGCTTCGAACTTTCTATCGTATCGTCCTGCTCCTGCTCGTCGCCTTGGCCTTCTTCGCCGGCTTCTGGTTCGGGCTCGTGCCGCAGCGGTTCAGCCCCTTCAGCCCGATCTCGCTCGAGACACGGCAATGGTTCGTCGATCCCAGGCTGTCGAGCCTGCGCTACGATCCCGAACTCTGCCTGTCGGTGCTCAAGGCGCCGCACATCGACGCCACACCCGTTCCCGACAACCCATTCAAGGACGGCTGCGGCTGGACCAACGCGGTGCGTTTCTCGACGACGGGCGGGGCCAAGATCGGCGTCAATCCGCTCACCTGCGAGATGGCGGCAGCGGTGACGCTGTGGGTCGAGCACGAGGTGCAGCCGCTGGCGATGGAGATGTTCGGCAAGCGCGTCGCGTCGCTCGGCGACATGGGCACCTACGATTGCCGCAACATCGTCGGCAATCGCAAATGGGCGCAGATGCGCAGCGAGCACGCCAAGGCCAACGCACTCGACATCTCAGGCTTCACGTTCGAGGACGGGCGGAGCATCAACGTGCTGCGCGACTGGAACGACAAAGGCCCCGAAGGCAAGTTTCTGCACGAGGCGCACCGGCGCGCGTGCCGCTATTTCCGCGTGACGCTGGGGCCCGACTTCAACGAGGCGCACAAGAACCACTTCCATTTCGACCGCGGCCTGCTTTGGACGTGCAAGTAGCAGCCGGCGTGATCGAGGCCGTGTTCAGGCGGATTTCAGGAGATCCGGCTTGATCGGCAGCTTGCGCAGCCGCACTCCGGTTGCCGCATAGACCGCGTTGAGCACGGCAGGCATCAGGGCTGTCGTTCCCGGCTCCCCGATGCCGCCGGGGTCGGCAGTGCTCTTCACCACCTCGACCTCAATGACCGGCGCCTCGTTGATGCGCAGCATCCGGTAGTCGTCGAAGTTCGACTGCTCGACGCGGCCTTTTTTCAGCGTGACCTCGCCCCACAACACCGCCGTGATGCCGAAGATGATGCCGCTCTCCATCTGCGCCACGATGGTGTCGGGGTTGATGGCGATGCCGGTATCGACGGCGCACACGACGCGGTCGACGTGGACCTCGCCGGATTTGGCGACCGTCACCTCCGCGATCTGCGCCATGTAGCTGCCAAACGTGTTGTGCACGCACACGCCGCGCCCGCGCCGGTCGCCGAGCGGCTTGCCCCAGCCGGCCATTTCGGCGGCGCGGTTCAAGACGTGGAGCGCCCGCGGATTGTTGCCGAGCATCGCACGGCGGTACTCGACGGGGTCCTTTTTCGCCAGCGCAGCCAGCTCGTCGATGAAGCTCTCGATTACATAGACGTTGTGCGTCGGGCCGACGCCGCGCCAGAACGCGGTGGGGATGCCGGGCGGCTCCTCGCGCACGTATTCGACGCGCTTGTTGGCAATGGCGTAGGGCATGTCGATCGCGCCATCGACGGCGTCGGGGTCGATGCCGTCCTTGAACAGGGGCGGGAAGAACCGCGCCATGACCGAGGAGCCGACGATGCGATGGCTCCAGGCAATAAGCATGCCTTGCTCATCGAGGCCGGCGGAAAAGCGGTCGTAATAGTAAGGCCGGTACATGTCGTGCTGGATGTCCTCCTCGCGGCTCCACACGACCTTGACCGGGTCCTTGGATTGCTTGGCAATCAGCGCCGCCTGGACGATGAAGTCGAACTCGAGCCGCCGTCCGAAGCCGCCGCCCAGCAAGTGATTGTGAAGGCGCACCTGCTCCGGCTTGAGGCCGAGCGTTTGCGCCACCGCCTGCTGCGCGACGGTGGGGATCTGCGTGCCGACCCAGATGTCGCAGCCGTCGGCCGTCACCTGCACGGTGCAGTTCATGGGCTCCATGGTCGCATGGGCGAGGAACGGCGCCTCGTATTCGGCCTCGACCTTGGTCGCAGCATTGGCCAGCGCGGCCGCAACGTCGCCCTCGTTCTTGGCGACGGCACCCGGCGTCTCGGAGGCTTTCGCAAGCGCCGCCACCACGTCGGCCGTGGTGAGCGAGGCGTGCGGCCCGTCGTTGAACTTGGCCGCGCCGGCCTCGAGACCTTGCCTTGCAGCCCAGTAGTGATCGGCGATCACGGCGACGGCATTGTCGAGCTTTGCGACCTGATGCACGCCGGGCACCTTCAACGCCGCCGCGTCATCGAAGGAGGCGAGCGTGCCTCCGAACACGGGGGACGCCGCAACTGTGGCGATCTTCATGCCCGGCACTTTCACGTCGATGCCGTAGACCGCCGAGCCGTCGACCTTGCCGGAGACATCGAGTCGCTTGGCCGGCGTGCCGATGATGCGGAACGTGCTCGGGTCCTTGAGCTTGACGTTGGCGGGAACGGGCAGCATCGCCGCGGCGTCCGCCAGCTCGCCGTAGGGGACGCGCCGCTTGCCGGCCGCATCGACGACATAGCCGGGCTCGGTCGTGAGCGCGCTTGCGTCGACGTTCAGCTTCTTTGCGGCCGCGGCGATCAGCATGGCCCGCGCGGTGGCGCCAACCTGGCGGAGCGGCAGGTAGAAGGCGCGGATCGACGACGAATTGCCCGTGGTCTGCGAGCCGCCGAGGAAGGCATTGCCGTAGAGCTTGTCGCTCGGCGGAGAGTGCTCCACCGTGACATTGCTCATGTCGACGTCGAGCTCCTCGGCCACCAGCATCGGCAGCGACGTGTAGACGCCCTGTCCCATCTCGGCCATCGGCGAGACGATCGCGACCTTGCCTTGCCGATCGATGCGGATGTAGGCGCTGGTGGGAAGGGGCTGCGCGCCGGCCGGTGCATCGGCTGCCTGCGCTGCCGGCACCCATCCGATCATCAGGCCGCCGCCCGCGGCGGCACCGGCCATGAGGAATGTGCGGCGAGAGACTTCGTGTGCGCGAATGGCGAGAGCGCGTGACATGGCTTGCCTCACTGTGCGCTGGCGGCGGTTTTCGCTGCGGCGGCCTTGATGGCCTCGCGAATCCGCACGTAGGTTCCGCAACGGCAGATATTTCCCGACATGGCCGTGTCGATGTCGGCGTCGCTGGGAGCGGAATTGCTGGCGACGAGCGCGGTCGCCGACATGATCTGGCCAGACTGGCAGTAGCCGCACTGAACCACCTCATGGCTCAGCCAGGCCTCTTGCACGGCCTTGCCGGCCGGGGTCTCGCCGATGGCTTCGATCGTCGTTATCTCCGACCCCGCGACGTCGCTCACGGGCGTGACGCACGAGCGTCGGGGCTCACCATCGACGTGGACCGTGCAGGCGCCGCATTGGGCGATGCCGCAGCCGAACTTTGTCCCCGTCATGCCGAGGATGTCGCGGAGCACCCACAGCAACGGCATGTCGTCGGGGGCCGACACGGAGTGCTTGCTGCCATTCACGGTGAGATTGACCATCGCTGCCTCACTACTGTCGCGTATTCAAATCTATCGCGTTTTCAAACGATCGGGCTTGTCGGCGCGCTAAACGGGCGCTCCTTAAATCTAGGACCGTCAATAAAAAATACAATTCTACTGTCGGCCAACCGGACGCGCGTGGCCGGAAAAAGCGTCATTTTCTGGGATTGGTTCAAAACACCGGTCTCGCCGGTCAGTGGGCGAGCGGCAACGCGCGGCAATAATCGGCATTCGGATCCGCACGTGGGCAAATTTTGCGCTTGCCAGACGTTATGTTTGAATTGATATAGCGAAAGACGCCGTGGGTTCCGGCGTGGGGAGTTGGGGGAAGTCATGTTGAAGTATGCGTACGCGGCGCTCGCTTGCGCCGTGGGGGCGGGCTTGTGCCCAGCACAAGCTCAGGAGGCCGCCACTGCGGGCGGCAATGTCACAGCGGACGAAGCGTCGCCACTGCCGCCCATCGTCGTGCAGTCGCCCTCCGAGCCGATCGGCAAGCCAGCGAAGAAGAGCGCGAAATCTGTGCCGCCCGGCGGTTCCGGCGCGGTCCCAGGGGAGGGCGAGACAGCGTCGCCCGACACGGCCGCCGGGCCGGCGACGGTCGGCGGCACAGCAAGCTCGGTCGGCATCTTCACGCTCGGGCAGCTCGACGTGATCGGCGGCTCGACGATCACCAACGAGGCCATGTGGACGTTCAACAAGAACACGCTCGACCAGGCCGCGAGCATCGTTCCGGGCGTCACGATGCACAACACAGGCGGCTCCCGCAACGAGCGCGACATCTTCGTGCGCGGCTTCGACCGCTTCCGCGTGCCGCTCTCGATCGACGGCGTGCGCATCTATCTGCCGGCCGACAACCGGCTCGACTTCAACCGCTTCCTGACGCCGGATCTCTCGGAGATCCAGTTCCAGAAGGGCTATGTGTCGGTGCTCAACGGGCCCGGCGGCATGGGCGGGGCGATCAACCTCGTGTCGCGCAAGCCGACCAAGGAGATCGAGCTCGAGGGCCGATCCGGCGCCGTCTTCGACGGGGACATGAGCTCGATGGGCGAGTGGAACAGCTATGCGTTCGCCGGAACGCGGCAGAAGGATTTCTACGCTCAGGTCAGCGGCACGATCGTCGACAGGGACCACTGGTCGCTTTCCGATGATTTCGATCCGGTACTCCTCATCAACGAGGACGGCGACGAGCGCGAGCACTCCGACATCCGCGACTGGCGCATCAATGCCAAGGTCGGCTACACGCCGAATGCACACGACGAGTACAGCATCAACTACACGACGCAGTCGGGCGAGAAGAGCGCGCCGCTGCACGTCGAGGGCCAGGCGGTGCAGGGACCCCGCTACTGGGATTGGCCCTATTGGGACATCCAAAGCACATCGTGGCTGTCGAAGACGCAGATCGGGGAGGCGTCGTACGTCAAGACGAACGCCTACTACAATGCGTTCCAGAACCTGCTGTCGTCGTTCGACGGTCCGACCTATGACGCGCAGACGCTGGGACGCTCGTTCGAGAGCTATTATGACGACTTCGCGTATGGCGGGTTCGTGGAGGTCGGCACCAATCTGATCCCGATGAACACGCTCAAGGCCGCGGTTCATTACCGCCACGACCATCACTCGGAGTTCCAGATCACGCGGCCCGACAGTGCGCTCAGTGTCCACGAGCCGTGGCAGGACAACATCGAGGACACGTGGTCGTTCGCGGCGGAGAACACTTTCCACGCGACCCGGCGCATCGATATCGTGACCGGCGTCAGCTACGACATGAATCTCGTGCGGACTGCGGAGGACTTCAACACCACCACCCACGTCTTCATGGAAAACGAGACGCCCGACAGCAACGCGTGGAACGGCCAGGCGGCCGCGATCTATAACTTCAGCGACACGGGTGAAATGCACGCGACCGTCTCGGATCGGACACGCTTCCCGACGGTCTTCGAACGCTTCAGCACGCGCTTCGGATTTGCGGTTCCCAATCCGGATCTCGACCCGGAGCGGACAATCAACTACGAGCTCGGATGGAGCGATACGCTCTTCAGCAAGGTGAAGCTCGCGTCGGCGATCTTCTATTCCGATCTCAAGAATTCGATCCAGCCCGTGTTCGTCAGCAACACGCAGATCCAGAACCAGAACGTCAGCGGCGAGAACTACGGCATCGAGGTTTCCTTCGACTGGGCCGTCCTGCCGGGCCTTCGGTTCGGCGGCAATTACACCTATCTCGAACGCGACTATGACTACGCAACGGCCGGGGCGAAGCCGGAGGGTACGCCGCGACATGAGGGCTTTGTCTACTTGGCCTGGAATGCCTGGAAGGGGCTGACGATCACGCCGAGCCTCGAGCTCGCGAGCGATCGCAACAGTCTGGTTACGAGCGCGGACAGCACGTTGCTCTCGGGCCCACAGCCGCGCACGCCCAACTATGTCCAGATCGGGTCATTCGCCCTCCTCAACGTCCAGGCGGAGTATCAGCTCAGCGAGAACATGACGGCGGCGATCGGCGGAACCAATCTGCTCGATGAGAACTACGAGCTTGCAGAGGGATTTCCCGAGCCCGGCCGGCAGTTCTTCGCTAACGTGCGAGCCAGATTCTAGCAAGCGCCGGCCAGCACAGGCGGGCGCTTCTTCAAGGAGGCTCGCCCATGAAGCTCAGCGCGCGCAACATCCTCAAGGGCACCATCGTTGAGGTGGTCAAGGGGCAAACGACGGCGCACGTCCGCATCGACGTCGGCGGAACGATCATCACCTCGTCGATCACCAATGAGGCGGTTGACGATCTCGGCCTTAAGAAGGGAATGGCGGCCTCGGCCGTCATCAAGTCATCGGATGTCATGGTTGCGATCGACTAGTCTTCACGCAGGGGCGCTCGTCGCAGCCGCCCTGATTACGATTGCTGCGCCATTGCACCGGGCAACCGCCGCCGACATGAACGGGCTGCGAGTCGTTCTCGTGGCCGCTCGATACGGAGCTGTCGTGGATGGCTGCCGCCGATAGCGTGTCGCTCGAGAGCGGGGCAGAGCTGCCTGCGCCGCCTGCAAAGGCTATCACGCTCGCGCTTCAGCCCGCCAAATCGGTGACCATGCCCGTCACCCCGGGCGTCAAGAAGCAGGCCGTGGGCGCCGACACCTTCTCGGGCTGGCTCACGCTCGGCGGTGTGGCGAAGCCCGGCCTGTATCAGATTTCCCTTTCGCAGCAGGGCTGGATCGATGTCGTGCAGAATGGGGCTCTCGTGCCGTCGAGCGCTTTCACCGGGCGCAAGGAGTGTGCCGCAATCCACAAGAGCGTTCGCTTCGAAATCGGCTCGGGGCCGGTGACCGTCCAGATCAGCGGTGTCCCCGCGCAGACGGTGAAGCTCGCCATTCGCCAGGCGAATTAGAGGCAAAACACGGGGTCGATGATTTTCACCGCGGCGCGGATGCCCCTACGTGAGATGCCACTCTGCTGACGCATATCTGACCTCCACTCGAGTGCTCACTTGACGATTGTTTACGGAAGCAGTCATCTATGGGCGCATGGATGGCGATCGCGGCTAGAATTCCATTCTACTATTGCCCGTGAGGCGATAAGGCTTCCGCATCCCACCGCCAAATCAGATTGCGGCCGAGCCTGGCCATGGATGACACCGCATGAGGCCCATTCGTCACCGGCGCATTCCACATCTGCGCAGCGTCTTCGTGCCGTCGCTGCTGGCGGGTCTGATTGCCTTGTTGCCCGGCCTCGCGGGCTTCCGGCAAGACGCGGGGCATGCGGCGGCCCCATCGCTCGACACAGCCGAGAAGCTCGGGAGCGCGCTGTTCGCTGACGTCAATCTTTCGAAGAACCGCTCGCAGGCCTGCATCAGCTGCCACTCACCGCAATTGGCGTTCACCGACCCGAGGGAGACAGAAAAGGCCGGCGGGGCCGTCTCGATTGGCGACGACGGTCATTCGCTCGGCGACCGCAATGCGCCGACTGCCACCTACGCCAGCCTTGCGCCCGACTTTCACATCAAGACCGACGGCAAGCCTGTGGGCGGCCTGTTCCATGACGGTCGCGCCAAGAACCTCGAGGAGCAGGCGGGCGGGCCGCCGCTCAACCCGATCGAGATGGGAATGCCCGACAAAGCCAGCGTGGTGGCCCGCCTCAAAGAGAACCCGGCCTACGTCGCGGCGTTCGACGCGCTCTTCGGGGCCAACGTTCTCGACGACAGCGAGCAAGCCTACGGCGCGATGACCAAAGCCATTGCCGCATTCGAGCGAACGCCCGATTTCTCCCCGTTTAACTCGAAGTACGACCGCTATCTGCGTGGCGAAGTGGTCCTCACCGAGCAAGAGGAGCTGGGCCGCGTCCTCTTCTTCTCATCCCAGTTCACGAACTGCAGCCAGTGCCACAAGGCAAATGCGCAGGGCGGCTCGGAGAAGGAGGTTTTCACCAACTTCGAGTATCACAACATCGGCACGCCCGCGAACCACCTCGTGCGTGCAGCAAACGGCAGTGAACCTGGGCGGATCGACCACGGCCTGCTTGCCAACCCCGCCATGACGGATAAAGCCCTCGATGGAAAGTTCAAGGTGCCGACGCTGCGCAACGTCGCCGTCACCGGTCCCTACATGCACAATGGCGTCTTCAAGGATCTGCGGACCGTCGTGCTCTTCTACAACAAGTACAACAGCAAGAGCCCTAAGCGGCAGATCAACCCTGAGACCAATGCGCAATGGGAGGTGCCGGAGGTGCCGGAAAATCTCTCCATGAAGGAGCTCGAAAGCGGACCGGCTCTCGATGACAAACGCATCGACGCGCTCGTCGCCTTCCTCAAGACGCTGACCGACAAGCGCTACGAGAATCTGCTAACCAAGTGAGGTCCGCGTCTTACGCGCGACGTACCAAGCGACCTAGTCGCGCGGCATGATCAGCCAGAGCAGGAGATAGACGAGCACGCCGGGAAATGCCGCCGAGGCTATCGACAATAGGACATAGAGCAGACGAACGATCGTCGGGTCCCATCCGAGCCAGCGCGCCAGGCCGCCGCAGACGCCGGCGATCATTGCGCCTTCGCGGACGCGCCGGAGCGGCGGATTGGTGTTGAAGAGAGCGGGATCGTTCATGATTTCTCACCGGCACGGGTGTTGGTGACGGGCAACGAAACAAAACGCACCGCGCGGCGCGCGAGTTCCGCCACCCCACAATAGCCGCAGCTAACGAAGCGCCGCTAGAGCGCGATTGTTTTCGATCGAATCGAAATCACGCTCTAGGTCTTTGATGGGACCGATAATTCACGCTTCGGACTGATAGGGTCCGAAGCGATCATGGTCTAGCCCGCCTTCTTGTTCTGCCGGTTCGTAATCAGGTCGTCGACGACGTGAGGATCGGCGAGCGTCGACGTGTCGCCAAGGCTCGAGAACTCGTCCTCGGCGATCTTGCGCAGGATGCGGCGCATGATCTTGCCCGAGCGCGTCTTGGGAAGTCCCGGCGAGAACTGGATCAGATCCGGCGAGGCAATCGGCCCGATCTCGTGGCGGACGTGCGCCACCAGCTCTTTGCGCAGCTCCTCCGTCGGCGTCTCGCCGGCATTGAGCGTCACGTAGCAATAGATGCCCTGGCCCTTGAGATCGTGCGGGTAGCCGACGACGGCGGCCTCGGCGACCTTGGGGTGGGCCACGAGCGCGCTCTCGACCTCGGCCGTGCCCATGCGGTGGCCGGAGACGTTGATCACGTCGTCGACACGGCCGGTGATCCAATAGTAGCCGTCCGCGTCGCGGCGGCAGCCGTCGCCGGTGAAGTAGGTGCCCTTGTAGGCGCTGAAGTAGGTCTGCACGTAGCGATCGTGATCGCCGTAAAGCGTGCGCGCCTGCCCCGGCCAGCTGTCGAGGATGACGAGATTGCCCTGGGCTGCGCCTTCGAGCGTCGCCCCCTTGTCATCGACGAGCGCGGGCTGGACGCCGAAGAAGGGGCGCGTCGCCGAGCCCGGCTTCAAGGCGGTCGCGCCGGGCAGCGGCGTGATCAGAATGCCGCCGGTCTCGGTCTGCCACCAGGTGTCGACGATCGGGCAGCGGCCTTCGCCGACGACGCGGTAATACCACTCCCAGGCTTCCGGGTTGATCGGCTCGCCGACGCTGCCGAGCAGGCGCAGCGAGGCCCGGCTCGATCGCTTCACGAGATCGTCGCCGGCGCCCATCAGGGCGCGGATCGCGGTCGGCGCGGTGTAGAAAGTGTTGACGCCCCACTTGTCGACCACGTCCCAGAAACGCGACGGGCTCGGGTAGTTCGGAACGCCCTCGAACATGACCGTCGTGCCGCCATTGGCGAGGGGCCCGTAGAGAATGTAGCTGTGGCCGGTGACCCAGCCGACGTCGGCGGTGCACCAGTAGATGTCACCGTCGTGGTAGTCGAAGACGTACTGGTGCGTCACGGCAGCGTAGACGAGGTATCCGCCCGACGTGTGCACCACGCCCTTGGGCTTTCCGGTCGAGCCCGACGTGTAGAGAATGAAGAGCGGATCCTCTGCACCGACCTCGACCGGCGGGCAGTCGGCGGACACCCTGATGATCTCCTCGTGGAGCCAGAGGTCACGGCCCGCTGTCCAAGGCACCGGATTGCCGGTGCGGCGAACCACGAGAAGCTTCTCGCCGCCCTTGGCGACCTTCGACAACGCTTCGTCCGCATTCTTTTTCAAGGGCACGGCCTTGCCGCCGCGAAGGCCCTCATCTGCCGTGATGATGAACTTCGAGCTCGCGTCCTCGATGCGCCCGGCCAGGCTGTCGGGCGAGAAGCCGCCGAAGACGACCGAGTGAATGGCGCCGATGCGGGCGCACGCGAGCATCGCATAGGCCGCCTCGGGAATCATCGGCAGGTAGATGGTGACACGATCGCCCTTCTTGACGCCGTGCGCCTTCAGGATATTGGCGAACTTCGAGACGCGCTCGTGGAGGTCGCGGTAGGTGATGCGCTCGCTCTCTTTCGGGTTGTCGCCTTCCCAGATGATGGCGACCTGATCGCCGCGCGAGCGCAAGTGACGGTCGATGCAATTGGCGGAGACATTCAGCGTCCCGTCCTCGAACCACTTGATCGCGACATTGTGGTAGTCGAACGAGGTGTCCTTGACCTTGGTGTAGGGCTTGATCCAATCGAGCCGGCGGCCGATCTCACCCCAAAAGCCATTGGGGTCGTCGACAGAGCGCTTGTAGAGGGCCTCGTATTTCGCGTCGTCGAGCCAGGCCCGGCTCGCCCATGCAGATGGGACCGGATACGATTTGTCCGACATCGGCTTACTCCTCCCGAACGCATTGCTGTTTTTTTCTTTTTTACGCCTGTAGCGAGCTTCCTCACAACTTCACAATTGGTCGAATGCCCAGGCCCGCAAGACGCCGGGCCTCAGGCCACACCCATCCAGCCAATCAGTGCACCTTGGATCAGGAGCACACCCAGCCAATGACCTGAGTCAATCAAGGTCAGCTTAAGCTTAGCGCCCTGAAAGGCGTGATTGACGGCAAGAGAGGTGGCGACGAAGCCCGCCCAGCAGAGCGCTCCCGCCATTAGACCGTTCGGGAGGGTCACCTGGCCCGAGCCGAGGTGGCCGAGAACGCCCGCCAGCACGTAAGCCATGACAAGCTGGGCCACGAAGGCGACGACGTAGGGCGCAATCGCGGCGGAGCCCTTCACGGCCTTAATATCCTCGATGGAGATATCGGCTGCTTCCATCCACTGCTTGGAGAATACGCCATACCAGAGGCCGCCGAAAATGAAGCTTGCCGCGGCCGCGATCACAATGGCGAGATAGTTCAACCCTGCAAAGGTCGTCATCGAGCGTCCTCCGGAGTTCCATCCCGCAGCGCGAGCCTACCAAACTTCGGAGGAACACTCATCTGCGGGCGGCCGGGGAGGCGCTCCGGATCAGACCTTGCCCTTGCGGGTGAGCAGAAAGACGGCCTTCTCGCCGAGGAGGTTCTGGGCCGAGATCGAGTTCTTGATGCGGAGACGCTTGCCGGCACTGTTGAAGGCCACCGCCTCCTCGACCTCGGCATCGACGAGATCAACGAGATCGACGAAATCCTTGATGGTGCACAGGTGCGCGTCGAGGCTCGTGTACCAGGGCTCGGTAAGGTTCTCGGTGATCGGCATGCGCCCGGTGAGGAGTAGCTTGGCGCGGATGCGCCAGTGGCCGAAATTCGGGAACGACACGATGGCATGACGGCCGATGCGCAGAAGATTCTCGAGAACGCTCTTCGGGAAGCGCGTCGCCTGCACGGTGAGCGAGAGGATGGCGTAGTCGAAGGCCTGATCGGGATAGTCGGCGAGATCGCGGTCGGCGTCGCCCTGGATCACAGAGAGCCCGCGCGCCACGCAGGCATTGACCTTCTCGCGCGAGAGCTCCACGCCGCGCCCGTCGACGGACTTGGTCTCGGCGAGAAGCTTCAGAAGGGCGCCGTCGCCGCAGCCGACGTCGAGCACACGCGAGCCGGGCGCGACCATCTCCGCGATCAGGAGATGATCGCCACGCGGCGCGCTGAAGAGGGGCGTCGCAACGTCCTGCATCGCCGTCACTCCGCCGCCGCCGCGAGGCCGCGCTTGGCTGCCGCGGCGTTGAGGAAACCGCGCACGGTATCGTGGAACACGGGCTCCTCCATGAGGAAGGCGTCATGGCCTTTGTCGCTCTCGATCTCGACGAAGGAGACGTTGGCGGCAACGGCGTTGAGGGCCTTGACGATGTCCCTGCTGTCGCGCGTCGGATAGAGCCAGTCGCTCGTGAACGAGACGACCAGGAATTGGGTCTTGGTGCCCCGGAACGCGTTGGCGAGCTTGCCTGCGTGCTCCGCCTCGAGGTCGAAGTAGTCCATGGCGCGGGTGATGTAGAGATAGCTGTTGGCGTCGAAGCGATCGACGAAGGTCGAGCCCTGGTGGCGCAGGTAGCTCTCGATCTTGAAGTCGGCGTCGAAGGAGAACGAGCGCGCCTGGCGGTCCTGCAGGTTGCGCCCGAACTTTTCTTGGAGCGCCATTTCCGACAGGTACGTGATATGCGCAGCCATGCGTGCCACGGCGAGGCCGTTCTTGGGCACGACGCCGTGAGCATAGTAATTGCCGGCCCGCCATTCGGGATCGGCCATCACGGCTTGGCGGCCGACCTCGTGGAAGGCGATGTTCTGCGCCGAGTGGCCGGCGGCCGCCGCAATCGGCACGGCGGTGAAGACGCGGTCCTTGTGGCGCGCCGCCCACTCGAGAACCTGCATGCCGCCCATCGATCCGCCGAGGACCGAAAACAGCTCTGCGATGCCCAGATGATCCAGGAGTCGGACCTGGGCGCGGACCATGTCGGCGATGGTGATCACCGGGAAATCGAGGCCGTAGGGCTGCCCGGTCTTCGGGTTGGTGGACGCGGGCCCGGTCGAGCCCATGCAGCCGCCGAGGATGTTCGGGCAGATGACGAAGAAGCGGTTGGTGTCGACGGGCTTGCCCGGGCCGACGAGAATGTCCCACCAGCCGGGCTTACCGGTTACGGGGTGCGTGTTGGCAACGTGCTGGTCGCCGGTCAGAGCGTGACAGAGGAGGATGGCGTTCGACTTATCGGCATTCAGCGTGCCGTAGGTCTGATAGGCGACGGAAAACGGCGCGAGCAACTGGTCGCAGTCGAGCCGTAACGGCTCGCTTTCGGAGAAATGCACAATCTTGCTCGAGGGCCGGTGCACCTCGGAGAGGCGGACATCGCCCCCCGAATCCGCACGGGTGGCACCGCTGGTCAAACCGATTGGAGTGAATGACATTCTGCGCAAGGCTCCTTGCCCTCACTCGCATGGAGGGCAGAAACAGAAAACCCGGCTCGGTTTGCCCTGCCTTGAGGCCGGGCCACCGGAAACCGGGTGCGCGCGGCCTTTTTTAGCGATTTGTTTAACGTGGTTGCAAGCCGGCCGGCCAAATCACCACGGATTTCGCCTGCATATCGGACGCCGTGCGGCCAGGTCAAGGGCGGGGCGAAGTTATCCTTGGCGCCGGCTAACCCCGGCTCCCCCGACTTTTCCGACTTTCTATCCAGGGTAGGCTCGTCTATCACTTCCGCGCTCTTGCACAATTCTCAAGCCTTTTGGACCCGACGATGGCTCTTGCCGCACCGAAACCGAGACCCGGCGTGCTCGATATCGAGGCCTATGTGCCCGGCGAGAGCACGCTGCGCGGGGGCATCAAGCCGATCAAGCTGTCGTCGAACGAGACGCCCTTGGGGCCGAGCCCGAAGGCGATGGCGGCATTTAAGGAGGCCGCGGCAAATCTCGAGCGCTACCCTGACGGCCAGGCGACGGCGCTGAGGCAAGCGATCGCGCGCCGCTACGGCCTCAATGCCGAGCGCATCGTCTGCGGGGCCGGCTCGGACGAGCTCATCAGCCTTCTTGCGCATGCCTATCTCGGGCCCAGGCGACGAAGGCATCTTCACCGAGCACGGATTTCTTCTCTATCGCATCGTCATTCTCGCCGCCGGGGCGACGCCAGTCGTGGTTCCTGAGCGCAACTACAAGGCCGACGTCGATGCCATCCTCGCCAAGGTGACGGGGAAGACGCGGATCGTGTTCCTGGCAAACCCCAACAATCCGACGGGCACCTACCTCGCCATCGACGAGGTGCGCCGCCTGCGCGAAGGGCTGCCCGGCAGCGTGCTGCTCGTGCTCGATGCGGCTTATGCCGAGTACGTGCGGCGTAATGACTACGAGGCGGGCCTCGAGCTCGTGGCGACCACCGAGAACACGGTGATGACGCGGACGTTCTCGAAGATCTTCGGTCTGGCGGGGCTCAGGATCGGCTGGGCCTACTGCCCCGCCGCGATCGCCGATGCGCTCAATCGCATCCGCGGCCCGTTCAATCTCTCGGCGCCGGCGATTGCGGCCGGCGCTGCAGCGATCGAGGATCAGATTCACGTGGAACAGGCGGCCGCGCCACAATGAGACGTGGCTGCCGTGGCTTACGGGGGAGGTCGAGAAGCTCGGCCTCAAGGTCACGCCCTCCGTCGCCAACTTCCTGCTCATCCATTTCCCGAAGGATGGGGCGCGGGGCGCCGTCGCCTGCGACGAGCACCTGAAGTCGCGCGGGATCATCGTGCGGCGCGTCGCGGGCTACGGGCTGCCGGACGCGCTGCGCGTCACGATCGGCACCGAGGACGAGAACCGGAAGGTCGTGGCGGCGCTCGCGGCCTTCACGGGCAAGGCGGCGCAATGACCGGCCCCATGTTCGAACGCATCGCGCTCATCGGCATCGGCCTCATCGGCTCGTCGATCAGCCATGCGAGCCGGCGGGCAGGACTGGCGCGGTCGATCGTCGGCTCGGCGCGCACGCCAGCGACGGTCGACAACCGCAATGAGCCTCGGGCTCATCGAACAGGGCTTTGCGCGCGCGGCACAGGCGGCCGAGGACGCCGATCTCGTCATCCTTTGCGCGCCGGTCGGCGCCTGCGGGGCGCTGGCGAAAGAGATCGGGCCGTCGCTCAGGCCGGGCGCGATCGTGACCGACGTCGGCTCGGTCAAGGCCGCGATCGTGCGCGATATGTCGCCTCACATTCCGAAGGACGTCCATTTCGTCCCCGGTCATCCGATCGCCGGCACGGAGCAGTCCGGACCCGAGTCGGGCTTTGCCGAGCTGTTCGACGGGCGCTGGTGCATCCTCACGCCGGAAGCGCACACGGATGCCGGCGCGGTGGAGAAGCTCACCCAATTCTGGCAGGCGTTGGGCGCCAAGGTCGAGCTCATGACGCCCGAGCATCACGACATGGTGCTGGCGATCACAAGCCACCTGCCGCATCTCATCGCCTACAACATCGTCAACACGGCCGAGCACCTCGAGCGCGTCACCAACAGCGAGGTCATCAAGTTCTCGGCCGGCGGCTTCCGCGACTTCACGCGCATCGCCGCGTCCGACCCGACCATGTGGCGCGACGTGTTCCTCAACAACAAGGAGGCCGTGCTCGAGATGCTCGGCCGGTTCGCCGAGGATCTGACGGCGCTGCAGCGCGCGATCCGCTTCGGCGACGGGGACACGCTCTTCAAGATGTTCTCGGATGCGCGCGCGGTCCGGCGCGGGATCATCCAGGCGGGGCAGGACACGGCGGCGCCCGACTTCGGCCGCGCCGCGAAGCCGAAGCCTTCGCCGGGCGCCAAGAAACCCTAGCCGGAGCGGAGCCCAGGCATGGCGCAGTCGCCGCGCGAGGTCTGGGTCTTCGCCTACGGCTCGCTGATGTGGCAGCCGGGATTTGCCTTCGCCGAGGCGCACCACGCCAGGCTCGCCGGCTACCACCGTGCCTTCTGCGTCTATTCGGTTCACTATCGCGGGTCGCCGTCGCGCCCAGGGCTGGTGCTCGGCCTCGACCGGGGCGGCGTGTGCGAAGGCATGGCCTTCCGTCTGGCTCCGGAGCGCACGGCCGAGACACTGGCCTACCTCAGACGGCGCGAGCTCATCTACGGCGTCTATCGCGAGGCGCTGGTGCCGGTGACGCTCGCCGGGAGAGACGCGGCGCCGGTGCTGGCGATGGCCTACATTGCCGAGCCCAAGCATCCATCCCATGCCGGCCGGCTGCCGCTCGCAACTCAGGTGGCGCTGATCCGTGGCGCATCTGGCACGGCGGGGGCGAACCTCGACTATCTCATCAACACGCTCATCCACCTCGGCGAGCTCGGAATTCGTGAGCGCGCCCTCGAGCGGCTGCTGACGCTCGCCGGCGCGCTTGCGACGCGCGACCCGCAGGCGCTCGGTGCGCGGCCCGCATCGCAATCGCTGGCGCGCGCGTGGGCGTCAAAGCTGCCGCATGTGCCGCGGCTGACGCGCGACAAACGCTTCAGCTACCGAAGCAAGCTCGGGGCGAGGTGGTGACGGGTTAGGGAGATACGACGGAGCGCGGGGCTCAGTGCCAGGTGGCGTTGACGCGCTCGGCGCTCATGCGGTCCACCTGGCAGGACCTCAGGTCATGCTCGACGAGCTTGCTCTGCTTCGACGTGCCGGCAAGGAGGTGAACATGAACCTCGTTGGCGCCGAGCAGGGATCCCTGATGGCGGATCTCGGCGAGGTTCAGGGAGGAGGCGTCATGCGTCAGGCGGCCGACGGCAAGGACCGTGCGCGAGCCGCAGACGTCGCGATTGACGAGAACGTAGTTGCCCTGGGGAAGCGCCGGGCAGTCGAGCAGGCTGTAGATGGTGTGAACGTAGCGGCGGCCCGAAGCTCCGCTCCAAAAATGAAAGCGCTCGGTCAAGCCTGCTGTGTCCTCGAGCCGAGCCGGTTGGTGCGCGATGCCTAAGCGGCGGGCACGAACTTCGGCGAGCTGGATGATACGCGCTGCCATGACGACTTTCCTCTACCGACCGCGAGGCCGACTACGCAACTCAACTGCCGCTCAGCATGCTGGGTATTTCTAACTTAAATATGGCTCGATCTCAGTCATTTTTGGGCAAGGTGAATGATTGGTTGTGCCGACCGGCGGCAAGGATCATTTGCGCGCAACCGGCAAGGAAGCGTCAATTCTCAGAGGATTAGCGGTTAAGAATGAGAGAGCGTTTAGCCGAGCATAACGGCGGCTTGCCATCTCCCGGTCACGATTTGGAAACGGCTTGCGGCAGCGCAGTCGCCCATCTCGTGCGCTAGCCGCAGCGCGAAAATCCGCAGGAGCGGCAGACCCAGCACGCGCCCTCTTTGACGTAGGACGCCGACGAGCAGCGCGGACAGTGCCGGGCGCCCTGGACGCGGCGTGACTTGCGGCCTTGGCTCGGTTTCAATCTCTGATCTCGGCTCGGCGGCGCTGCCGCCGTAGCGATCCGGCGCCTCCTTGCCGGCGAGGAAGCCGATGCAAATCATATGGTTCTCGATCACCTCGCCGATCGCGGCAAGGAGGCTCGGCACATAGTGGCCGCCGATCCAGCGGCCGCCCTGTGGATCGAAGACGGCCTTGAGCTCGTCGGCGACGAAGGCGACGTCGCCGCCGCGGCGGAACACGGCGCTGATCATGCGTGTGAGGGCGACGGTCCAGGCGTAATGCTCGAGATTGCGCGTATTGATGAAGATCTCGAACGGGCGGCGGCGCGGAGCGGCCCCAGGCGCGGCCGGATCCTGCTCGATGTCGTTGATGGTGACGTAGATCGCGTGGTCGCTCTCGGGCCACTTGATCTTGTAGGTGTAGCCGGCAAGAACCGGCTCGCGCTCGAGCGGCTTCGACATGTAGACGACGTCGCCCTGGCGCTCAGGCAGGCTGGGGGCCGGAACGGGCCGCGGCGCGGGCGGTGGCGGCGACGACCTCGGCGAGGGTTGCAGCGGCGGCGGGTGCCTCGGGCGGCTGCGCGCCGGCGGCCGCGTCCGCCGTCTTGAGCACGGCGCCGGTGACCTCGTTCGGGCGATAGACGGTGCAGCCCTTGAGACCCAACGCGTAGGCGTCGGCGTAGATATCCTTGAAGGCTTCGAAGGTGATGTCCGGCGGGCAGTTGATGGTCTTCGAGATCGAGCTGTCGACGTGGCGCTGGAGAGCGGCCTGCATCTCGAGATGCTCGCGCGGGGTCAGCTCCCCGGCACGCACGAAGGCCTGGGTCAGCGCCGCCGCTGCACCGGACTGCTGCCGGTAGAGGGCGTGCGCCCGGTCCTCGACGGCTTCGTCGCGTGCCGAGCCATCGGCCTCGAGCACGCGGCGCGTGAAGGTGTAGTCGAACACGGGCTCGATGCCCGAGGAGACGTTGCCGGCGAGCAGCGAGATGGTGCCGGTCGGCGCGATCGAGATCAGGCAGCCGTTGCGGATGCCGTGGCGGCGAATGGCGGCGCGCGCATCCTTCGGCAGCGCCGCGACGTTCGGCGCGGCAAGGAAGCGCTCGGCATCGAAGAGCGGGAAGGCGCCCTTCTCGCCCGCAAGCTCGGCGCTCGCAAGGTAGGCGGCGCGCTCGATCGCAGCCATCCATTCGCCGGCGAGGCCTCGCGCGCGCTCAGAGCCGTAGCGCACGCCCAGCATGATCAGGGCGTCGGCCAAGCCCGTGACGCCGAGCCCGATGCGCCGCTTGGCTTTGGCCTCGTGGCGTTGCGCGGAGAGCGGGTAGTTCGAGATGTCGATCACATTGTCGAGCAGGCGCACGGCCGTCGCCACGCGCTCCTCGACCTTGGCCAGGTCCAAGGCTGCCGCGGCCGTAAACGGCTTTAATACGAACTGCGCCAGGTTGATCGAGCCAAGGAGGCAGGCGCCGTAGGGCGGCAGCGGCTGCTCGCCGCAAGGGTTCGTGGCGTGGATGTCCTCGCAGTAGGCGAGGTTGTTTCGCGCGTTGACGCGGTCGACGAAGATAACGCCGGGCTCGGCATACGCATAGGCCGCGCGCATGATGCGATCCCACAACGCGCGCGCCTGGACAGTGCGATACACCTTGCCGCCGAAGACGAGATCCCAGGGGCCATCCGCTTTGACTGCAGCCATGAAGGCATCGGTGACCAACACCGACAGGTTGAAGTTTCTGAGCCGCGCAGAATCGGATTTGGCGTCGACGAAGGCCTCGATGTCGGGGTGGTCGCAGCGCAGGGTTCCCATCATGGCGCCGCGACGGGCGCCGGCCGACATGATCGTGCGGCACATGGCGTCCCAAACGTCCATGAAGCTCACGGGGCCCGAGGCGTCGGCGCCGATGCTTCTGACGAGCGCGCCCTTGGGACGCAGCGTCGAGAAGTCGTGGCCGATGCCGCCGCCCTGCTGCATGGTGAGGGCTGCTTCCTTGACGTTCTCGAAGATGGAGCCGAGGTCGTCGTCGATGGACCCCATGACGAAGCAGTTGAAGAGCGTCACGTCGCGCCCCGTTCCGGCGCCGGCAATGATCCGTCCGCCGGGCAGGAAGCCGAAATCGGACAACGCCTCGTGGAAACGGCCGGCCCAGCGCTCGCGTGCGCGCTTGCCGCCCTTCTCGACGGAGGCTGCGGCGCGGGCGACGCGCCAGAAGGTGTCGTCCAAAGTCGCGTCGACGGGCGTGCCGCCGGCGGCCTTGAGCCGATACTTTGCGTTCCAAATCTCTTCCGAGATCCGGGCCAGGAATTGCGGTTCGCTCATGCTGCGGCTCGACTGAAAATCCTCAGCAAATATAGGCGCAAACTGCTTTCCAGTCAATGAATGTTCTATTTTTGTTCGCTTATGTTCACGCCCGTCCCCTTGGCTTCGGCAATCAGTCGGTCGCAGGCTGCTTCGAGGCGGCTCTCGAGCTGCTCGCGGAACTCCTTGCGCGGCATGCCTGCAGGGAGAGGGTCCAGGAACTCGACGACGATGGTTCCGGGATAGCGCATCAGAACTCCGGCGGGGCCAGAAGATGCCCGAGTTCAACGCGAGCGGAACGCAGGGGAGCTTCAGGCCTTCGTAGAGGGCGACATAGCCCGGCTTGTAGTCGGGCGGCGCGCCCGGCGGCCGGCGCGTACCCTCGGGAAAGATCACGATCTCGCGCCCTGCCGCAGCGCGGTCCCGAGCATCGCGGATCATGGTCTTCAGGGCGGAGGCCGCCTTATCGCGCTTCACCAGGATGTGGGCAAACTTCACACAGAACCAGCCGTAGAACGGAATCCACTTGAGCTCATCCTTGAGGACTATCGCCGGATCGTGGAAGAGCGGGACGAGGCCGAACGTGTCCCACGCCGACTGGTGCTTGGAGACGACGAGGTAGGCGCCCTTGGGCAGCTTCTCCGCGCCGCGCACCTCGAGCCGCGTGCCGACGATCTTTTGCAAGAGCCAGCAGGAGACGATGGCATGGGTCCTGAGACCCGCCATGGCCCAGGACCGGGGCGCAAAGAACAGCCATGAGCCGAGCACCAGAAACAGCGCCGTCGTGATGTAGAACACCGCGGCGAAGACGAGCGAGCGAAGCATGGGCTGCGAATTCAGGATTTGGGACGGGGGAGGGCGGTCACGGAAGCGAGCGAGCTTGTCTGCCAGGGGCCAAAGGCGCGCGAGGCACCGAGGCGCGCGGCGGCGGGGATGAACTTCAGATACTCGGAGACGAGTATGCGCGTTGCGGTCGCGTCGAGCCACCAGACGTGGCGGCGCAGATCCTTGGGCACGACAGGATGCGGGACGAGCTTGACGTTCGGCATCGCGCGCGCGAGTTCGGCGAGACTTCTCGGCATGTGATAGCTCGCGGTGACGATGATGAGGCTATCGTAGTGGAGCTGCTCGGCCCAGCGGCGGGTCTCCGTTGCGTTGCCGATGGTGTCTACTGCGTGGTCGATATCGACACAGCAGTTGAACTTCTCCTCGTCGAGGCCGGACAGGCGCTGCAAGGACTCGCGGCGGATCTGCGGATTGACGCCCGAGATGAGCAGGCGTGTGCCGCGGCCCTCCTCCAGGAGCCTTGCTCCTTCGACGATGCGCGTCTGGCCGCCGGTCAGGACGACGATGCCCTCGGCGCTCGGAGACTGGCGGCCGGGATCGCGCATGGCGAGGGTCGCGAAAAGCACGAAGCCGAGCGCGAACAACCACAGCCCGGCACCTGCCGTCCCGATCAACACGCGCTTCCACACCTTCATGGTTCCACTCAACCGGCTACGCCCAAGCCGCCCAAGGAGCCCGACTTCGGATCGGGCTCAGCGAACGGACAAGACTAGCCGATTTGGTCGCCTCTGTGACAGGCTCGCCAAGGCAATGATTGGCGACATGCTTGACCGATTGCGAACATCGCGTTCAGCGCGTCGCCTGCATTCTTGTTGCATTTTCAATAAGATACGGTCTAGGGCCGCGATCAGTGCTTGCCCTTCAAGATGCGGAAGACGCCGAAACGCGACGTCAGCATGCAAAGTGCAGAGACAACAACAACAACGATGCCCAGGAGCACATAGCCCGCCATATCCAGCGCGCCAGTGCCGATGAAGCGGTGGAGCTCAGCGATCGTCACGGTGCCGCCGCCCAAGATCTCCATCACGGTCGGCATGAGGACGAAGACGGCGAGCGCGCTTCCGGCTCCGACCGTGCCGGCGCGGATGCCGAGCTGCAGGAAGTGCTTCTCGAATTCACGGGCGATGAAGCGGTCGGTGGCGCCGACGAAGTGGAGAACCTCGACGATCTCCCGGTTCGATGCCATCGAGCTCTTGGTCGCGGAAATGATGATGGCGGTGGTCGCGGCCGCGACAAGAAGCAGAATCGCCAGCCCGCCGAGAGCAAAGCTGCGCGTGATGGTCTGGATCTGGGCCTGCCAGCGGCGGTGATCGTCGAGGGAAGCGCCCTCGAACTGCCGCTCGAGCTCGGCCTTTATGCTCTCCAAGTTCGGCGGCGAGCTGCGATCCAGCTCAAGCGCGATAAGGCGCGGCACGGGGAGCGCTTTCAACGCATCGACCTGACCGAGCCACGGCTCGAGCAGGGCGGCCGATTCCTCGACAGACAGCGGCCGGACATTCTTGATGCCGGGCTGGCGGCCGAGAAATGCCGCGGCCTCGACCACCACCTTGTCGGTATCGACCTTCTCCTTGGCCTCGATCTGGACCGTCACCTCGCTGGCGATATCCTTGAGCCATGCGTCGGCGGACTGCCTGATCATGTAGACGGCGCCGGCCGTCAGACAGGCCAGGAAGCACATGATGGTGATGACGAGGGTCAGCGACTGGCCGGTAACCGATCCAGCCGGAACAATCGGCGCGGTCGTCTTGGCGCGGCGGCCCTTGCGCGTCGAGCGCGTCGGAGCGTAGATCTCGCCACGCCGCACCGTCGTCTCGTGCGTGGGCCGCAGCGTCGTCTCCGACACCATACCGGTGATCGGCGGCGGATCGTGCTCGTAGCGATCGTGCGGCGACGGCGCACCCGTTACCGGCCCCGTGACGTAGCCGCCCTCAAGGTCGTCATAGGGGTCATAGCCCCGGGGCAGCGGCGGCGCCTGCTGGGGCCGCCCGGTCGGTCTGTCATACGATCCGGACATGGCCGTCGTGCAACTCCAGGCGAGGGGCCTTGAACTGGCGCATCAGCTGATGATCGTGGGTGGCGATCAGAACGGACGTACCGAGGCGGTTGAGCTCGATGAAAAGGCGCAAGAGGCGGCGCGCCATCTGCGGGTCGACGTTGCCGGTCGGCTCGTCGGCGAGCAGAAGCTCGGGCTTGCCGATCACGGCGCGAGCAATGGCCGCGCGCTGCTTCTCTCCGCCCGACAGCACCGACGGGTAGCCGTGCATGCGGTCGCCGAGGCCGACCCACTGCAGAAGGTCCGTCACGTCCTCCTTGTAGTCGTCGATCCGCTTGCCGATGACGCGCAGGGGGAGCGCCACGTTCTCCCAGGTCGTCAGATGCTCGAGCAGGCGGAAGTCCTGGAACACGATGCCGATGCGCCGGCGAAGGGGGGCGCGCTTCGAGGTGTTGATGCGGCTCACGTCCTGGCCGAAAAGCTGGATGTTGCCCCGCGTCGGATGGATCGACATGAAAAGCAGCCGCAAAAGCGACGTCTTGCCGGCGCCCGAGGGGCCCGTCAGGAAGTGGAAGGACCCGGGCCGCAGATGGAAGCTCACGTCGGACAGAACTTCGGTCCCCCGATCGTACTTCAAGCCAATGTTGGACAGTCGAATCACAGATCGCCTGCAGCCGGTCCTAGCACCCCAAAAGACCCGCTGCCGGCACGGCCGACGATCGCAGACGAACGCCGGGCAGGAACAGATCCGGCGCCCGGGGATTGGTGATCATGAGTGCCATGCTCAAGGGATTACGGGTCCTGACGTTTCGAAGCGACTATATGCGGGAAGCTTGAAGTCGGATCAATCGGGGAGGATTGTGGCAGGCTCGTGTGCGCCGGCCTACTTTGCCGGGCATCGAAGTGCGGATTGGCCTCAGAGCAGCCATTTTTCCGGTAGTTGTCGGATTTGAAGGCCAGCCAGTACCTTAGCCGGTCCGCTCGCATGCGGGCCAGCCGGGCCAAGAAAGGGCAAAATGGGGCCAGGACCAGATATCACGAACGACGTCGAAGTCGTGTTCTCGGCGGAGACCATCGCGGCGCGGCTCAAGAATCTCGCGGATGAAATCAAGGCAAGAGAGCTCGAGCCGCTGCTGGTCGTCGCCGTGCTCAAGGGCAGCTTCGTCTTCGCCGCCGATCTCATTCGGGCGCTGCATCAGGCCGGCATGGCGCCCGAGGTCGATTTCCTCACGCTCGCGAGCTACAGGAAGAGCAAGGTGTCGTCGGGGAAGGTCGAGATCCTGCGCGATCTCGATCTGGGCGTCGAGGGCCGTACCGTGCTCATCATCGACGACGTGCTCGATTCCGGGCGCACGCTCGCTTTCGCCAAGGACCTCATCGTCGCACGCGGCGCGCAGAAGATCCTGACATGCGTGCTGCTCGACAAGAAAGTTTCGCGCGCGGTCGATGTCGTCGCGGATTTCCGGGCGTTCGAGTGCGCCGACGAGTTCGTCGTCGGCTACGGCATGGACGTCGCACATCGCTACCGCGAGCTGCCATTCGTCGGACGCGTCATCAAGGATTGACCCGGCTGTTGCCTGATACGAGGCCACGCCGCATCGCATACGCCTGAGGTAGAGCCATGGCACGCATTCTTCTTGCCGAAGACGACCAAGCAACGCGCGATCTCGTCAAGCGGGCGCTGGAAGCGGACGGCCACCACGTCGAGGTTACCCAAGACGGCACGGAAGCGCTCGAGAAGCTCAAGTCTCAATCCGGCGCCGCCGACGTGCTCGTGTCCGACGTCCACATGCCCGGCATCGACGGAATTCGTCTGGCCAGTCAGGCGATCGAAGCGCAGCCGAAGCTCAGGGTCCTACTCATGTCGGGCTTTACGGAAGAGCTCGAGCGGGCAAAGGCCGTGAAGGCGGCCCGCCTCGGCGTGCTGTCGAAGCCGTTCACTCTCGAGCAGGTTCGCGCGGCCGTGCGTGCGCTCCTCAGCTGAGAGCGGGGCGCCCCGGGCTATTGTTTCGGCGGCGACGCAGCGGCGGGGGCAGACGGCGGCGTGGTTGACGAGGTCGCGGCCGGCGGGGCGGTTTCCGCAGGCTTTGCTGCCGGCGCCGGCGGCGTCTCGTGGCGCACGCAATTGTCACGGATATTGGCTTCGGCCGCTTTTCGCATTGTTGCGCGTTCGTTGCCGAAGGGCGAAAACGAAAGCTGGGTCAGCTTGTAGAGCTCGTTGGTGAAGGTCGCGCCGCAGTCGAGAACGAACTGGTGAATTTCCGCCATGCGGCAGGTTTCGAGCACGGCCTTGGGATCCCCGCCGGCGACGCGGCGGTCGTAGGCCTGTGTTATGCAGCGGTCGACGTCGGCCATGCCGGCGACGAGGCCATCCTCGAAGAACGGCTCCAAAGACGAGATCTTGAGCTCGCCTGCGGCTTCGCGAATTGCAAAAAGGTTCAAGAGAACGTTCTTGTTCCAGTCAACATAGGTCTCGTCGTAGGCCTGCTTGCGATGGCGAACCTCGTCCATCTCGGCATTGCGGCGCAGGGCGGACGCCACCATGCCGGCACGCGCGCGCCGCTCGTAGACGAGATGGGCGATGTTCTCGATCGACTGGCGGCGGGCCTGGTAGGTGGCGTAGGTCTGTGCCAGCCAGGCGCCGACGGAGGCGGTGATGACGCCGTTGATCGCGGCCGAGGCAAGGGCAAAGGCGATCAGCTGGCGGCGCGTGAGGCGCGCGTATCGCAACAATCCTACGCCACGCTTGGCCACGGCACTCCCCCCTTGTGCAGTCTCAAGCTCTCAGCCGCCGGTCACACTCATGTGGCGAAGAACAGCGGGACGCTGCGAACGGCGATCGATGACGAAATCGTGGCCCTTGGGCTTCCTCGCGATCGCGTCGTCGATCATCTCGTGAAGAAGGCCATCGTCCATGCTGGCGCGCAAGGGCGCGCGCAGATCGGCCGCGTCCTCCTGGCCCAAGCACATGTAGAGCGTGCCGGTGCAGGTGAGGCGGACGCGGTTGCAGCTTTCGCAGAAGTTGTGCGTGAGCGGCGTGATGAAGCCCAGCCGGCCGCCGGTTTCCTTGACGCGCACGTAGCGCGCCGGCCCGCCCGACCGATAGGGAATTTCGTCCAGCGTCCACCGGTCCATGAGGCGGGCGCGAACGATCGATAGCGGCAAGTATTGATCGAGACGGTCGGCGCCGGTCTCGCCGAGGGGCATGGTCTCGATCAGCGTCAGGTCGAAGCCGCGCCCATGCGCGAAGCGAACAAGATCGTCGAACTCGTCCTCGTTGACGCCCTTCAAGGCGACGGCGTTGATCTTGATGCCGAGGCCCGCTCGCTCGGCAGCCGCGATGCCATCCATGACCGCCGAAAGCTCACCCCAGCGGGTGATGGCCTTGAACTTTCTCGCGTCGAGCGTATCGAGCGACACGTTGATGCGTGTCACCCCGCACGCCTTGAGATCGGCGGCGTATCTCGCAAGCTGACTGGCATTGGTGGTGAGCGTCAGCTCGCCCAAGGCACCGGTCTCGAGATGGCGCGAAAGGGCGCGCATGAGCCACATGATGTTCTTGCGCACGAGCGGCTCGCCGCCCGTGATGCGGAGCTTCTTGACGCCGCGGGCGACAAAGGCCGAGCACAGCCGGTCCAGCTCCTCGAGCGTGAGGAGATCGCGCTTGGGCAGGAACGTCATGTGCTCCGACATGCAGTACACGCAGCGGAAGTCGCAGCGGTCGGTCACCGACACGCGCAGATAGCTGACGTGGCGGCCGAAGGGGTCGATGAGGGGCGGCGTCAGGGCTGTCGGGTCCATTCGGGGAATATGATTACTGCCGGGGGTTTTGGCCACTGCCTTGCATAGCAGAGAGCGCGGATTGGATATTGTCGCTGAACTGTTACGCAAGCTGGTTTAGGTTAGCGAGCAAAAAGGGAACTTCAGACTGGTGTCAACGGGGCGCTGTAGAGCCTAACGCTGGACGGCTCAAGCTTGTTCAACGCTCCCGCTCGGGCTAGTCGTAAGCTCTCAACAAATCGCAGATCAAGGCCTTGGCACAAAAGGCCGAAACCGAGGGAACGCGTATGACGAGCTTGGGAGGAGCGGCGGCTGACGGCCGCCAAGGGGGACCTGGCCTGTTCGACCGGGAGCGCATCATTGCGAAGCCGGGCTTCAACCGCTGGCTGGTCCCGCCGGCGGCGCTGTGCATTCATCTTTGCATCGGCATGGCGTATGGCTTCTCGGTCTTCTGGAAGCCGCTGCAGGGCGCGCTCGTCGGCGCCGACGGCAAAGCCCTTCCCGAGTGCTCGGCAGGCGCGGTGACGTTCGGCGAAAAAGCCGCCGGCACGCTCAAGGCCCTCACGGCGACCGACTGCAACTGGAGCCAGTTCGATCTCGGCTGGATGTACACGTTCTTCTTCGTGCTGCTCGGCGTGTCGGCGGCAATCTGGGGCGGCTGGCTGGAGCGTGCTGGTCCGCGCAAGGCCGGTCTCGTGTCGACGCTCTGCTGGTGCGGCGGGCTGCTGATCTCCGCGCTCGGAGTCTACATCCATCAACTGTGGCTGCTCTGGCTCGGCTCGGGGATCATCGGCGGCATCGGCCTCGGCCTCGGCTACATCTCGCCCGTCTCGACGCTGATCAAGTGGTTTCCGGACCGGCGTGGCATGGCGACGGGCATGGCGATTATGGGCTTCGGCGGCGGCGCCATGATCGGCTCGCCGCTCGCGACCCTGCTCATGAACCAATACAAATCCCCGACAGATCCCGGGGTCTGGAACGCGTTCATCGCCATGGCCGGCATCTACTACGTGTTCATGCTGATCGGCTCGTTCGGCTACCGGCTGCCGCCGGCCGGCTGGAAGCCCGAGGGGTGGACGCCGCCCGTCAACGGCAACGCGATGATCACGTCCAACCAGGTTCACTTGCGGAACGCTCACAAGACGCCCCAGTTCTGGCTGTTGTGGATCATCCTGTGCATGAACGTCTCGGCCGGCATCGGCATCATCGGTGCGGCCTCGCCCATGCTGCAGGAGACTTTCGGCGGCCAGCTCGTGAATAGGCCGGAGCTCGGCTATCTCGACGTCAAGAAGGACGCGGCACTCCTTGCGAGCGCCGCAGCCGTGGGTGCCGGCTTCGTCGGCCTCATTTCTCTCTTCAACATTTTCGGGCGCATCGCCTGGGCCTCGTCGTCCGACTATCTCGGCCGAAAGCTCACGTACGTCATCTTCTTCACGCTCGGCGCCGCTCTCTACATGCTCGCCTCGTTTGCGGCGGACTGGAAAATCCTGGCGCTCTTTGTGGGCGCATTCTGCATCATCGCCTCGATGTACGGCGGCGGCTTCGCGACCATACCGGCGTATCTGGCCGACATGTTCGGCACCCAGTTCGTCGGCGCGATTCACGGGCGCCTGCTTACGGCATGGTCGACAGCAGGAATTATTGGCCCCGTGATCGTCAATTACCTGCACGACATCAGAGTTGGAGGGGGCGTTGCGCCGGACAAGATCTATGGCCCCGAGTTCTTTCAACCGGCCGCGGCGGTCGCTGACCCCAATCTGGGTCTACGCTGGCAAGTGATCTGGGAGTTTCTTGCTTGGTTTCAGACTTTCCCGATTTTCTGGATCCTCGGAGGTCTGCTCGTCGTGGGCTTCCTCGCCAACCTGCTGGTGCGCCCCGTCAATCCCAAGTGGCACATGAGCGAGGCGGAGGTCGCGGCGGAGCTGGCCAAGCTGCACGAGGCGACAGGTCCGGTGACGACGGGCTCGTACGGCATCGGCAAGGGCGGGCTCGATTTCAAGGCCTTCCTTTTTTGGCTCTTGGTCGGCGTGCCCCTTGCGTGGGGCGTATGGAATACGGTTCAGAAGGCGTTCGTGCTGTTCCACTGACGGTGCGCGCAGTCCATATTATCCCACCGGTTTCGCGAAGCGGGCGGTGATGAAGTCGGCGATGGCGGCGATGTCGTCGAGTGCGAAGACCGGCAGTCGCGCATCGTCTATCGCGTGGTCGGCGGCGATGGCGATGACGTGCGGGATCGCGCGGGGCAAGCGGCTCCTTCGAGGACTGCTCGCGCCGGCGAACCTCGATCTTCGGGATCGGCTCGCGCTTGTAGCCTTCGACGACGACGAGGTCGGCCGGCGACAGGCGGGCGATGACCTCGTCGAGCGACGGCTCGGGCTCATCGCGCAGCTCATGCACAATGGCCCAGCGCGCGCTCGTGACGAGGGCAACCTCGCTCGCGCCCGCGCGGCGATGGCGGGCGCTGTCGGTCTCCCCGTCGTCGATCTGGCCTCATGGTGGGCATGCTTGATCGTCGCGACGCGCAGACCGCGGCGCGCAAGCTCGGCGACGAGGCGCTCGACGAGCGTCGTCTTGCCGGAGTTCTTCCAGCCGGCGATGCCGATCACGGTCGGGGCGCGTCGCGGCTCTCTCTCGTTCACGGGCAGTCGCTTTCCTTCTTCGGCGTGGCGTGCGATCTCGTCTAGCACGATCATCTCAATGGGCCGGAAGGGAAAGATGACGAGATCGGTTATTGCCGCGGCGCTGCTGGCGTTCGGCACGCTCCCCGCCGCGGCGTCGGGAAACATCTCGTGCTCGGTCGACGACGAGACGTTCGCGATCTCGGTCGAGGGGATCTTCAGCCAGGGCCTCGGCGAAGGGCTGACGCAGCTCAAGGGAGAGGTCGACATCAAAGCCAATCTCGGGCCGCTCGCGGCCGGCCTTGCCGGGAAGCCGCTCGAGGTGGGCGACGTGAAGCAGTTCTGGATGTACGGGCGGGAGCTCAAGCTGCGCCTTTACCGCGATAGCGCAGGCGAGCCGCCCGGCAGCCTCGAGGTCGTGATCGAGACCGCGCAGGACACGGACGACGCGACGTCGTTCACGGGGACTTACACGGCGTCGGTGCGCCGCGTCGACAGCAAGACCGGGGCCGAGGAGGAAACCGTTTCCGGCAGAGGCCCGATCGCCTGCTCGGCCGGGTAAGGGCTGCGCCCGGTTTGAGAAGTCAGCGGCGACTGCCTATAGTCCGGCGGCAATTCGAGCCGGCAGTCGAGCCGGCCAAAAATGCCGGGGAGGCGCATGGCTGATTTCAACCGCCGCAGGTTCATGAAGGCTGCGGCCGCGGGGGCGCGGGCGCGGCGACGGTCGCGGCGCCGGCGATCGCACAGACAGCGCCAGAAATCCGCTGGCGGCTGACCTCGAGCTTTCCGAAGTCGCTCGACACCATCTACGGCACGGCGGAAGTATTCGCCAAGGCCGTCGCCGAGATGACGGACAACCGCTTCCTGATCCAGGTGTTCGCGGCGGGCGAGATCGTCGGCGGGCTGCAGGCGGCCGACGAGGTCGGGCGCGGCACGGTCGAGATGTGCCATACGGCGTCCTACTACTACTGGGGCAAGGACCCGACGTTTGCCTTGGCCACGTGCGTGCCGTTCGGCTTGAACTACCGCATGCAGAACGCCTGGATGTACGAGGGCGGCGGCATCGAGCTCATGAACGAGTTCTACAAGCGCTACAACATCTACGGCCTTCCCGGCGGCAACACCGGCGCGCAGATGGGCGGCTGGTACCGCAAGGAGATCAACACGCCCGAGGACTGGCGCGGCCTCAAGATCCGCATCGGCGGCTTCGGCGGGGCGATCATGGCGCGGCTCGGCGCGGTGCCGCAGCAGCTTGCGGGCGGCGACATCTACCCGGCGCTGGAAAAGGGCACCATCGACGCGGCGGAGTGGGTCGGGCCCTACGACGACGAGAAGCTCGGCTTCTACCGCGTGGCCAAGAACTACTACTACCCCGGCTGGTGGGAGGGGCAGGCGTCGCTGCACTTCATGTTCAATCTGGAAAAGTGGAACGCGCTGCCCAAGAGCTACCAGGCGATCATCCGCGCCGCGGCGCAGACGGCGAACACGGTGATGATGGCGCGCTACGACATCCTCAACCCGGCGGCGCTGCGGCGGCTGGTGAAGAACGGCGCCGTGCTGAGGCCGTTTCCGGAAGCGGTGCTCGACGCCTGCTTCCGCGCCTCGAACGATACCTACGCCGAGCTTAGTGCGAAGAACGCCGACTTCAAAAAGGTCTACGAGGCGATGACGGCGGTGCGCGCGGAAGAATATCTCTGGTTCCAGCTCTCCGAGCACACGAGCGACACCTACATGATGATCCAGCAGCGCAAGAAGGCGCTTTGAGGGGGTGGGGACGCGGCGGACGGATCACGTCCTGATTGATCACGTCCGCACGTAGGCCTGCGCAGTCGCACGAGGCGGCCGCGATGCAGTCCAGGAAATGACCCGAAGCCGAAGTCAGGCGGTCGAACGCACGTGGGTTGCTGTCAGACTTGGACGCACCTTCTGCAACCGATCTATGCGGCGTTGACGCTGCCGGCATCAGATTGTCCGGCCAAAGGCTCTTCCTTTGAGCGAACAACAAGCTTGGTGCGCGCACCGTCTTTGGCTGCAGCGTCCTTACTCAGGCCGACCACCGCCTCCTCTTTGGAACGAAGCGAACCCTTGATGCGCGCGCCTTCCTCGGCAGAGAACGTGCGGTGGCAAATTTCGCTGTCGACGTTGGCAGTCTTTTCAAGCCTTACGCGTTCCGCTTGAATTGTTCCCTTGGTGTGGCCTCGAACAACGACCTCCTCGGCCTCGACGCCGCCTTCGACCAATGCATCGACCTCGATGATCAGGAGCTTGCACCTAATGTTGCCCAGCACCTTGCCTTTGACGTGAATATCGCCCTCGCTCTCCAAATCCCCTTTCATCGTAAGAAACTCATCGACAATGGAATGAGCCGAGGGGTTGCCTTTGTAATTGCCGGAATGAGTATTTCGCAAATGCGGGGAGGCGCCGAAGGTCGATTTGTCGGTCTCGGCGCTTACAGCAGAAATGGGTGGTCCGTCCGTCTTCCTGTTATTGAACATGAGAAACCTTTCCCTGTAGATTCAGTTGAATGAGCGCAAGGACTCAAAAGCAACCAACTCAATAACATGTATGACTATGCCGTTCGATCGAAGGAGAAATTATGTTGTGACTTGTATCAGCGCGATTTTGAACCAATGTTCCCGTGCCTCTTAGTCCACACCTTGCAGCCTGAAGGACGAGAGATGCCGGCGCGTAACGCGCAGCAGCGAAACCCGGAAAAAAGCTAATCCTCAGTCTGCAGGTTTCTGCTTCTGGCCCAAAACGGTCATTGTGCCTTGATTGGAATTCTCCCGCTCTGGCCCGCGATGCGGAACCTTGTCCGCGCACGCATTGCCTCGCTTAGACTCTCCCGCATCCAGAGTCGCTGGGAGCCGTTCATTAAAGTCGTCTGACGTCGGGCGTTGCGACGACACCGACATTGGGGCCGTGCCGTCTGGAAGGCTCACTTCCCATACCAATCCAGCACGCGCAGGCCGCGCAGCGTGTTCCAGCGGCTGGCCGTGCCGACTTCGGTCTCGACGTCGAAGGAGAGCCGCTTGGTGTGATCGGCGTGGATGTGATTGAGCGGCCAGCGCCCGTTCTGGTGCCGCCGCTTCTCCACCACCGCAACCGCCTCGGCGACCCGCTCGTCGGGCTCGACGCCGGCGCTGCGCAGATAGTCGAGCCCCCGCAGCACGTCGTAGTGCCACACGGGAGGAAAGGCGAAGCGCGTCCAGCGCTTGTCGATCACCTCGCCGGACGAGAGCGACCTCAGCATACGGCGCTCGAGCAGATAGTCCTCGCCCCGCGCCCGCGCGTCCGTCACCGCGGTCGTGGCGCCTTTCGCCTTCTCATATTCGAGCAGCCCTTCGAGGACGCAGATCGTGGAGTGGAACGAGGAGCGCTTGCTCTGCGGAGCCTCACAATTCCAGCCGCCGTCCTCGAGCTGCTCACCAAGGAGGCGGTCGAGCAGTCGGTCGACCGGCGCCCCGAAGTAGGCGCCCGCCGATAGAATTCGCCCGTTGATGCAGGCCTCGGTCTCGCCGTCGAAGAAGGGGCGGCCATCGAGTTGAAACCAGGTGATGCGGTCGCGGACGAGGCCGATCGCGCTGCGGACTTTCTTGCCTTCCGGATCCGCACCCAGACACCTCAAGAGCGCGAGGGCGTCGTTGGTGGTCATCCAGCCGTGCTCGGTGTCGTCACTCCAGTGGCCCTCGGGTGTCTGACGCGCCAGGAGCGCGGCGCCCCAACCGTCGGAGGCAACGCGCGACCGCTCGGCCGCGACGTCCTCTTCGGGAGCAGCGATGAGATCGCGCATCACCTGCCAGCGGATCGACGGATCCCCTTCCAGCAACCACTTCACGATAGCCGCTCGGCTCGCCATGCTTCTCTCTGCGGATGACTAGAGACACGCCGCATCGAGCAACCGCAATTCGACGAATCTTGGGCTCGTCCCGCCCACAAGGCGGAAACTAATCCCCGCGCTCCGCGCCGCGCCTATGATCGCGCCACCCGCTCGGCTGGGGTCGTCTTCTAGAGGCGTCTTGAATGCGAGGGGCGGGTCCGAGGTCTGAGGGATGCGCGGAGCTACGCACTCCGCCTCCCCGGCGCGTCTGCCAATGGCCGGCGGTAACGTCGGTACTGGAGAAGCTGCGGATAATCGAGGCGCGGGACGCCGGGATTTGGCTTCACCCGGCGCAAAGCTCGGAAGGCGGGGCGTCTTGGCGCCCTAAAACCAAATTCGGAAGACCGAGGTGCCAACGCGCCCCGCTCCCCTACTCTCCATCACCTCGGATGCCGGATGCGAGGCGCGGGGCGCTTGCCTCTTGCTTGCAGTCTTCGACATGACGCCCCGCTCCACTGCTCTCCAACACCTCGGGTGCCATGCGCCGCGAGCCCGTCAGTGTCCCACTACGGGGTCACTGCCCCCGCCTCATGGTTCGACAGGCTCACCATGAGGCTGCGCGTCTTGGGTGGCTGGAGTACTGCGTCCCATCCCCGAGCCCTTCATGCTGAGCCTGTCGAAGCACGAAGGGCGAGGGAGCCGGACTTCGCCTGCTTAGGCCGCCCGCACCGTGGCGAGAAACTTCTCGACCTCACTCTTGAGACGCTGGCTCTCGCCAGAAAGTGCCTTGGCCGAGGAAAGCACCTGAGAAGACGCCGAGCCGGTTTCGCCTGCGCCCCTGCTCACCGCGGTGATATTGGAGGCGACCTCCGACGTTCCTTTGGCGGCCTCCGTCACATTGCGGCTGATCTCTTTGGTCGTGGCACCCTGCTGTTCGACCGCAGCCGCGATGGCACCGGAGATCTCCGACATCTTGTTGATGGTGTTCGTGATCTCTGCGATAGCGCCAACAGCGTCCTGGGTGGCGGTCTGCATGCCGGCAATCTGCGCTCCGATCTCGCTCGTGGCCTTGGCAGTCTGCGCGGCGAGCGCCTTGACCTCCTGAGCGACGACCGCGAAGCCCTTTCCGGCGTCGCCGGCGCGCGCGGCCTCGATCGTGGCGTTCAATGCGAGCAGATTGGTCTGGCTGGCGATGGTGTTGATCAGGCCGATCACGTCGCCGATCCGCTCGGCGGACAGCGACAGCTCGTTGACGCTGGTGTTCGTCTTACCAGCCTGCTGGACCGCAGAGCCGGCAATGGCGCTGCTCTCCTGGACCTGGCGGCTGATCTCGGTGACCGTCGAGGAGAGTTGTTCCGACGCTGCAGCAACGCCCTGAACGTTGGCAGATGTCTCTTCCGAGGCCGCGGCCACTGCTCCCGACAGCTCCTGGGTCGATGCCGCAGTGCCCGTCAGTGCCGCAGCTGCGGATTCGAGCTGGCTCGACGCCGCGGAAACGGAGTCGATGATGCTTCCAACCGCCTTCTGGAACTCGTTGGCCATGTGGCGCATGTCGGCCTTGCGCCGCTCGGCGGCGCGCGCTTCCACGTCCTTCTGCTCGGCTTCCATCTTTTCGAGTCGGATGAGGTTGTCTTTGAAGATTTGCGCCGCGCGCGCGTTCTCGCCCACCTCGTCGCCGCGTTCGGCGTAGGGCACGTCGACGGACTTGTTGCCGTTGGCGAGGGCGAGGAGCACCTCGGCGATGGCACGAATGGGGGTCGAGATGCCGCGGCCGATGAGCCAGGACATGACGACGCCGAAGATCGTGCCGCCGACTGCAGACCAGAGCATCATCTGCTCGGTGCTGCCGATGAGGCTCATGGCGTCGGCCTCAAGCTTCGTCTCGTCGGCGGCGACCTCGTCAACGACAACCTTGGTGTCGCCGGCGATGTCCGTGGCAAGTTTCGGCATGTCCTTGCTGAGCGCCTCGTCGAGATCATGGTCGATCTCGGCGGCGCGCTCATAGCCCGCGTGGTACGACTGAGCCAGTTTTGTGAGCTCTTCATAGTCCTTGCGGGCCTCGGGCGAGGTGATCACCTTGTCGAGCTGCGCCAGCGCGGTCTTCATGTTGGCGAATGCTTTGTCGGCGGCCTCGCGCGCGTTCGTGTCCGCAACCCCGAGCATGCGATCGACGTTCTTGTTGGCGATGAGGAGCTGTTTCAAGGCTTCGTTGCCGAGGATCACGGCATTGGAGTTGCCATTCGACGCACCCGAAGCGATGAGGTCCTCGAAGTCGGAAATGAGCTTGTCGTCGGAGGCATCAAGGGTTTCCTTGACGATGTTCGTCTTCTCGACGTGCAGCTTCTCGCTCTTGTGAACGACCTCGGCATACTCCTGGAATTGCTTGGCGAGCTCCTCGATCTTTGCCTTCTCCTCCGGAGTCTTTGCCTGTTTCGACGTGCGCTCGATGGCGTCCTTAACGGTCGCCTCGGCCTCGTGCGCCATCTTGGTCAGTTCGGCATCGTCGTGCGTCGCGATCTCACCGGCAAGGCGGCGATAATTGAGAAAGCTACGGTCAATGTCGGAAACGTCGTCTTTGACCGTGACCTGCGCGGCGTAGCCCTCGAAGTCCTCGCCGACGTGCGAAATGCCAAGGTAGCCCGTGATGCCGACAAACATCAGGGCGAGAATCACAACGGCGGAGCCGATTCCGATTTTGGTGCCGACCTTCAGGTTGTTGAAGGCGGAAGCAAGCGAGTTCATAGGGGCAATCCTCTGGCGGACGTGATTACGAGCTGGTTTCGATCAGGAAGCGGCGGCCCTTACGCTGGACGGGGCGCGCATTGTTCGGGAACAGGGACGCGAACTGGCGGATCTGGTCGGGCGAAGCCTCGATCGGCTCGCGGAACACGGTCCAGGTCAGGCCTTCCGAGCATGGCGGCGTCGTGAGCGAGCCCATGTAGCGGAAGTAGCTCCGTGACTTCGGCAGGAAGTCCGCCGGATCGAACTGGCCGGAGGCCTCGACCTCGGGCCCTTCGCTCTTCGGCATCTGATCGAAGATCGGCTGCAGACCGGCGTTGTGCGCGCCCGGCCTGAAAAATACGCCCACGACCGCAAGGGCGCCCTGCTCGGACTTGTGGACGAAGTGCACCTCCATATCGAAGGCGTTGCCGTCGAGGAGGTGCTCGCTCGGATGATGGAAATGAAACTGCAGGAGGTCGAATTTCGTCTCGCCGATCGTGCACGAGCAGCCGGGGTCGGCGTTGACCTGGATCGTGTGGCCGTTGTTGAGAATGCGAAGCGGGAGAGCGCGATAGTCGAAGGCGACCGTGCCGGCCTCGCCTTTCATGCCAGACGACAGGTCGATCGGCGTCTGCTCGAGCCCGAGCTGGCAGACCTTGAAGTCCGGCGACAGCTCGCCCCAGTGCTCGGGGCCCGTCTCGCCTTCATAGGACCAGTGCGGCTTGTGCCCGGTGCCGGCTGCATCCTTGTGCTCGGTGGGATTTGCTCCCAAGCGGCCAGCCGTCAAGCAGCAGGCGCACCCGGCCGTCGCCAGGCGCAAGAAAGTGCGCCGTTCAATTGTCAAGGAATGTCCCCCGAGTGCACGAACGTCGTGCGCGATTCATATCGCCGTGGGCTGAAGATCCAATATCGGCGTGAAAAAACAGCTAATGCAAGTTGGCCGATCGCACGGTCAGATCTGATCTAGGTCAGTACGCACCGGCCATGAATGGATCGCTCTGTGGCCCGACTTGCAGGTCGAGACAGGGCTGCCGCGGAGCGAAAAATCCGCTCCGCAACTTGAGCTCTCGTGCGAAAACGGCTCATCGCCTCGGGCTTGAGAGCCGCGAGATCAATGCGCGCTGCCCGGAGGGGATTCGGTGTAAGCCGCTCTCAGCAGGCCGTAGACCCAGATGCCGAGATAGACCGCGAGGGCCGCGATCGCATGGGCGCTGTCGCCGTTGATGAGTGAAAAAGCCAGATAGCCGACGGCAACAGTGGCGGCTCCGACAACGGCGACGGCTTCGATGGTTCCAAGTGAAGCAGGCATGACACGCCTCATGGTTCACGCGTCCGAAACGGGACTGCGGAAGGCCAAGCTTGATACTCGGCAAGGACGCGGCTGGACGTCGTGTGTCGCGGCTGGCGGTGGCGGCAGCAGACCTTGGGTCTGCGGCCCCGCACTCGCCAAAGCCGACGGTGCGTTGCCACGCCGGCCTTGCCGAAGTCTAGACATGGCACGGATAGGCCGCGTTTTCCAGGTCGGCGCCGGGAATACTGCTCAATTCGCTGCGCCGGAGGGTGAATAAGGAAGAGGTAGTCGCCGGCCTACTGGTGCATCCACCAAAGCAGCGGCGGGACGGCGAGGAACAGCGCGTAGAGGCCGTAGACGTCGAGCACGTATCTCGCTCTCATGGATATCCAGGTGGCTCTGTCCGTGGTCCCGTCGTGCTTGGCCATGAGATAGTCAAGGCGCGAATGGTTCACCGGGCACGCCTTCAAGGCGTCGCTGTAGCGGCGGCGGAACTCCTGCACGGCGATAGGATCGGAGGGACGCGCGATCTTGAGCTCCTGCGCGAGCTCGGAGACGGCGAGCGCGCAATTGTGAAGGTGATGCGCCTTCATCTTGTAGTCGTTCATCGCCTCGAGCAGTCCCAGCATCAGAGTGAACACCGAGGAGACGAGCTGGATGAAGGTCATGAGGCGGCCCGACGCATCGTCGATCTGGCCGGTGTAGACCGCCTGCCAGACCGCGAGCCCGACGAAATAGAGTGCGACCATCGATTGCGTGAAGAGGGAGGCGGCCTGCTTGCTCTCGAGGCGCTCGGCAGCGTTGAAGCGGGCGGCCTTGACGAGGCGCATGGTGGCGGCGAGCTGGTCGGCGGCGGGCGTCTCGGAATAGCTCGCGAGGCGAGAATCGGATTGGGCCGGTGCGCTGATAGCGCGTTCGACGACGTACATCTCGCGCGGGGCGGCGGATGCAGCCTGGGGTCGTCGATTATCGGCGGCAAGAAACATCGGCAATCGAGCTCTGGCCCAGTTGCGGCTCGATACCGGAATAGCTGATTCGCTCGTCGGGGGAGTGCGCCAAGGCGGTCACAGCACCGTTTGTGCCGGCACCTATGCTCGCATCGGCGATTTACTGCCGGGCGATGAACGGTTTCTCGCCCCGCAGCGCCGGGCCGACGAGTACGATGGCCGCTCCCGCGATGATGCAGCCAATGACGAACACCGTTGCCAACCAGGCGATCCCCTCGCGCAGGCGCCCGCGCCAGCGGTCGCGCCGTGCGGTTCTCCAATAGGCCGGCAGCGCGGGGCCGGTGCGGTCGGGCGCGTAGCGCTGCGCGAGCTCGCGCGCTCGTTTGCCCTCGAGCTGGGCCTCGATGACTTCCGGCGGCACAACGGGCTTTTCGGGCGCGGGACCGGGGTCGAGGCCGGCGGCAAGCAGGGCGTCGCGGAGCGAGCCGCCGCGGGGTTCCTTCGGAACCAGGTAGAGATGAGGGCGCTCAGCCTTGTGCTGCGCGGTCCCCTCAGATGATTTCGCCTTGCTCCACAGACCCAATGGACACCTCACGCACAACTACATTGGTATGCTAATCAAGCGCTAAGTCCGCGCCGGATTGCCCGTACAACAGGATACTGACGGATTTTAGACGGCGCGAAAAAAAATAGCCGGATGTGGCGCTTAAGTTGACGGCAGGCGATGGGAGGTTGCGCAATGCTGCTCTTGGTCTTGGGTCTCATCATATTTTTCGCCGTTCACCTGGTGCCGACGTCGCCCGGGCTGCGCCAGGGGCTCGTCTCGCGGTTCGGGGAGGGCGCGTTCAAGGCCGCCTTTGGCATCCTATCCCTCGCCGGGCTCGCGCTCATCATCGTGGGCTACCACAAGCTGCAACTCATGCCGGGCAAGAATGTCGTGCTGTGGGACCCGCCGACATGGACGCGGCATCTCGCCATGCTGCTCATGATCCCGGCGCTGATCCTGCTCGTCGCCTCGCAGATCCCGTCGCGCATCCGCACGGCTGCAAAGCATCCGATGCTGGCGGCGATCAAGATCTGGGCTCTGGCGCACCTGCTCGCCAACGGCGATCTCGCCTCGCTGCTTCTTTTTGGCGGCTTTCTCGCCTTCGCCGTCTACGACCGCATCTCGGTCAAGCGGCGCGCCTATGCGGGGAGGCTCGGCATGCAGGAAGGCGCTCCGGTCAACGATGTGATCGTCGTTGTCCTCGGTCTCGCCCTTTATGCGATCATCCTCGTCTGGGGGCATGGTGCGCTCATCGGCGTGCCGCTCCTTCATATCAACGCAACGCCGTGAGGAAAGCAGTTGATCGGCCGGCTCATCGGCATCGCCAGGCGGCCCGCTCCCCGTGCGCCGATGGAGGAGATCGGCGAGGGCGCGATCGTTGCCGGCGGCGGGCTCGACGGCGATCACAAGGGGCGGAAGTTTCCCTTGCGCGCCATCACGGTGCTGGCGCGGGAGGCCTGGGAAGCGGCGCTCGCCGAGCTTAAGGGGTCCGACGGGCGGGTGGTGCTGCCCTGGACTGTCCGGCGCGCCAATCTTTTCGTAGAGGGCGCGGCGCTGCCCAAGGCCCGCGGCGGCATCGTACGCATCGGCCCGGTGCTGCTCGAGGTGACCTATCCAACGCAGCCCTGCCGGCGCATGGAGGAGGCCTACCCGGGGCTCCTCAAGGCGCTGCATCCGGATTGGCGCGGCGGGATTACGGCGCGCGTGCTCGAAGGCGGCCAGGTGCGCGTCGGCGACGAGGTCGAGATCGTCTCCTCACCGCCCGAGAAACAGATCCGGCTCCCGGGCTGAGCGGGAGCCGGCTCAATATCGAACAACGTCCCTCAGCGCGTGAGGACGATGAAGTCGGTGAACTTGCCCGTCTCGTTGCTGATGCCGTGGTCGGAAATCACGAGCGAGGAGCCGGGCTTCATGACGTCGACGATGGCATCGCGGACGTCGTCGGGGATCGTGATGCGGTCGAGTGCAGCGGATGCGGTCTGCAGCGAGTGATCGATCACGGGAGCCGTCGGCGTCATGGCAGCCTCGTTGCGCCGCTGCTTCTTGGTGGCGTTCGGCGCAGGAGCCGTGTAGCCGGTCGACGAGACAGTCCACGCCATCTCCGTCTTGCTCGGCTTGTAGTCGAGAGCGGTGAAGACGTGCGTGCCGACCGGCTGGTCCGCCTGGTCGAAGGTCACCGGAACGTCGAGGATCGGCTCGTAGCCCTGGCGAACGTAGAGGCGCTGGGTCGCGCGGCTGATGAAGACCGACACGGGGAGCGAGCGCTTGGCCTCGCGGCGCTTGGCGGCGTCTTCGGCCGCCACGGCTGCGGCGAGCGCGGCGCTTGCTTTGCCGTAATCGTTCACGGCCGTACGGCGGTGCATCTCAGCCTCGATCGCGGCGGGCTCGACGGCCTTGACCGCTTCGTCGGCCTGGGCTGCAGCCCTGGCGGCCACCTCAGCGGCCTCGGCGAGCTGCTTGGCCTTGGCCTCGAGCTCGTCCCACTTCTGCGGCGCCTTGTGCACCTGATCGTCGGTCATCTTCTGCGAGGCGGTCAGCTTCTTGGCGAACCGGGAGAACTCCTTCTCGGCGGCGTCCTTGGCGGCGGCCGCCTTCCTGGCGATACGGCCCACCTTCTCGGCTTCCGCCTTGGCCTTGTTCAATACGGCGCGCGTGTCGGCTGCTTCTTTGCTCGCTTGGGCGATGCGGGTCGACAGCTCCATTTTCTTGTAGCCGGCTTCCCTGATGGCGCCGGAAAGCTGGCCGAGCTCCGCCATACGCCGCTCGCGATAGGCCAAGATGCGCGCCTCGTTCGGAGATGCCGGCGTGCTTTCGCCGGCCGCAGCCACGTTGGTCGTATTCGCGGGCACGGGGCCGACCATCTGGTTCGACGCATCGACGACTTTCGTTGCTTCGGGCTCATTTTCGATCGAGGCCGTCGAAAGCACGGGCGGCGCAGGATAGGCGCCAAAGAGGCGATCGTGGGCGATGGCCATGGGGGGCGCGGGATCGCGCGAGACGATCACGCGCGCGCCGAGCTTCGTCATGCCGTAGAGTTTTTGCGAGAAGCCATACGGCAGCCTGATGCAGCCGTGCGACGCGGGGTAACCGGGCAGCGCACCTGCGTGAAGCGCCACTCCCGACCAGGTAATGCGCTGCATGTTCGGCATCGGCGCAGATTCGTAGAGATTCGAGTAGTGGATCTTGTCCTTCTCGAGAACCGTGAAGACGCCCGTCGGCGTAGGGTAGCCGATGCGACCGGTCGAAACCGGAGCCTCGGTGACGACGCCGTTGGCGTCATAGACGGTCAGGCGCTGGCGCTTGATCGAGACATTGATGAGCAACGGGCCGGTGGTCGGCTTTACGGGCTCGGCAGTGGCGACCTCGTCGTCAGGGATGTAGACGGGGCGCGGGCGCTTCACCCGGCGCGGCCTCGAAGGGGCGTCCCAGAAGCTGAAGAAGCCTTGGGCTTTTGCCTCGGCGGAGCCGAGCGTCATCGTAGCGACGGCAACGCCAGAACTCAGGGCCAGCACACTTATGAGGCTCGCGCCGGCCAATCCGGTAACTGCGTTCTTGGTGATGACAGACACGGCTCGTCCCCACTCCGTCGTCGTTGGCTGGTCCCACAGCGGTGATATCGGTTTAACTGACGTTGGCTAACTATTGGTTATCAGAGTGCAACTCCGTGTTTCAGAATGAGGCATTAGCAACTCTTGCAAGGGCGCAGAGTTGCCGGTGGCACCTAGAAAACATGGGCGTTGAGGCTGCACGAAGGCATAGCTGGCGCGGCCCGGCGGCTCCGATTAGGGTCGCCCTGTACCCCGGATGCAACGCCCACAGACGGATCTATGTCCATCCACGCAAAACGCAATCGCCTGATGGCGCCCGACATCGCCGCGATGAAAGGCGTCAGGCCGATCGTCGCGCTGACCTCCTATCACGCGCATACGGCGGCGATCGCGGACAACTATTGCGACTTCCTCCTGGTCGGCGACAGCCTCGGGATGGTGATGCACGGCTACGAGACGACAGTGCCGGTGCCGCTGGAATTGATGATCGTTCACGGCAAGGCGGTGGTGAGAGGCGCCAAGCGCGCACTCGTCGTCGTCGACATGCCGTTCGGCACCTATGAGGAAAGCCCGTCGGTCGCCTTCCGCAACGCAGCGCGCGTCATGAAGGAAACGGACTGCGGTGCCGTCAAACTCGAAGGCGGGCGGCGGATGGCGGAGACGACGCGCTATCTCGTCGAGCGCGGCATTCCCGTGATGGCCCACATCGGGCTCACGCCGCAGTCGGTCAATGTGCTCGGCGGCTTCAAGACCCAGGGCCGGACCCACGCCGAGTGGGCGGCGCTCGAGGAGGACGCGCGGCTCATCGCCGAGGCCGGCGCGTTCGCCGTCGTGCTCGAAGCCATCGCCGAGCCGCTGGCCGCCAAGATCACGACGGCGATCTCGATCCCGACCATCGGCATCGGGGCCTCAGCCGCCTGCGACGGGCAGATCCTGGTCATGGAGGACATGCTGGGCCTTTCGCCGCAGGTGCCGAAGTTCGTTAAGCAGTTCGGCCAGATCGGCGCGGCCATCGACGGCGCCATCCGGGGCTATGCCGAGGCGGTGCGGAGCAAGGATTTCCCTGCGCGGGAGCATACTTACGCCATGAAGGCCGCCCAAGGGCCGCAGCCGCTTACAGAGGCGACGCAACCCCCTGTCAGGGCCACGAAAAAGCCGAAAACAACCAGCACCTAGGCGGCAGGGGAAACGCCAGCGTACACATATATCTGCGATGGGCGGTTGAGGCGATTTGCGCGCAGCGGGTGCGCTCGGCTATCAACTTGCATCCCGGCGGGGCTTGCGCCCGCTCGATCGCGACACAAAAAATGGGGGCCAGACGCCTGATGGTCGATAAGAACGACCCGCTATTCCGAGAGGTCGACGAGGAGCTTCGCCGTGAGCAGATGGCCAAGCTCTGGGAGAAGTACGGCGTCTACGTGATTGCCGCTGCATCGCTCATAGTTGCCTTCGTCGGCGGTTTCAAATTCTGGGAAGGCCGCCAGCTCGCCCTAGCAGAAGCCGGCGGCGCGCAATACGAGGCGGCGCTCCAGCTTTCGAACTCCGGCAAGGCCGACGAGGCAACGAAAGCCTTCGATGAGATCACGAAGAGCGGGCAGGCGGGCTACGCGGCGCTGGCCGAGCTCACGCTCGCGGCCTCTCAGCTCAAAGCCGGCAGGCCTCAAGACGCACTCGCAATATTCGAGAAGCTCTCCAAGGATACCAGCGCCGATCCGCTGCTCGCAGGCTTCGCGGCAATTCAGGCAGCGTCGCTGCGGCTTGGGGATGCCGACTTTACTGAGATGCAGAATCGGCTCAACCCTCTTGCCGGTGACAAGAGCCCCTGGCGCTACAACGCGCGCGAGCTTCTGGGAATGGCCGCCATAAAGGCGGGCAAGCTCGAGGACGCACGGTCCGCTCTTTCGCCGCTATTGGCCGATCCATTGGTGCCACAGACGACTCGCGAGCGGGTGCAGAGAATGATGGCGGGCCTCGCAGCAAGCGAACTTGAGAAGCCGGCGGCGCCGGCAACCGGCGGGGCGGAGACGGAGAAGCCTGCCCCGGCGACGAAATAGGAGACAGCCGGCATGCGTGTTGGCAGGAACCCGGGGCTCAAGGCACTTGCAGCAACTCTGCTGTGCGCCGCCGCGCTTACGGGATGCGCCGACAGCATGCCGAGCCTGCCGAAAGTCACCGAGCTCAATCCTTTCAAGGAAAAGACACCGCCGCTTCCAGGCAAGCGCATCCCCGTGATCCCGTCGCAGGATAAGATCCCGGGCGAGCTTGCGGACGGATCCAGACCGATCACGCTCCCGCCGCCACACGCCAACGACAGCTGGGCGCAGCCCGGCGGAGAGCCGACCAACGCACCCGGGCATCTCGAGCTCGCCAGCGCCGTGCGCGAAGCATGGAGCGCTGACGCGGGAACAGGCTCGAGCAAGAACGGACGCGTCTCGGCAAGCCCGATTGTCTACGACGGGCGTGTCTACACGCTCGACGCGGACGGCAACGTGAGCGCGTTCGCAATTTCAGGCGGATCGGCGGTGTGGAAAGTGTCGCTCGAGCCCGCGAACAACAGCAAGGGCTCCTCTTTCAGCGCCAGCAACTTGTTCTCCCTCGGCGGCACCGACGGCGGAGCCTACGGCGGCGGCCTTGCCGCGGACGGCGGGCGCGTTTATGCCGCGAGCGGCTTTGGCAACGTCATCGCGCTCGATCCGGCATCGGGAAAGCGGCTGTGGGAGATATCGGTCGGCTCGCCCGTGCGCTCGTCGCCGACCGCGGCCGCTGAGCGCGTGTTCGTGGTCACGACCGAGGGACGCTTCCTATGTCTCTCGGGCATCGACGGGACCGAGCTCTGGTCGGTGCGTGGTCTGCCGCAGAGCGCAAGCCTCGGCTTGAACTCCAGCCCGGCGGTCGACGGCGACGTCGTGGTCGTTCCCTATCCCTCGGGCGATCTCGTCGCGCTCAAGATCGCGGACGGCTCGGCGATCTGGTCGGAAAATCTTTCGCGGACACGGACCACCTCCCAGCTCGCCTCGATGAGCGACGCGGCGCGGCCCGCAATCGACGGCGGCACCGTGTTCGCCGTCGGCCACGGCGGGCGTATGGTCGCCACGCAAGCCAAGTCCGGTGAGCGGCTCTGGTCGTTGAACGTGCCGGGAACGCAGACGCCATGGGTCGCCGGCGACGCCGTCTTCCTGGTCGACACCTCAGGCCAGCTGATGGCGATCACGCGCCGCGACGGCAAGGTGCAGTGGACTGCCAAGCTGCCCGACGCCTCGACGTGGTCCGGGCCGACGCTGGCGGGAGGCACGCTCTGGCTCGCCTCGAGCAAGGGCCAGCTCCTGGGCGTCGACGCGGCGACAGGGCGGGTCGGCACACCCATGGATCTCGGCAATGCCGTCTACATCGCGCCCGTGGTCGCCCAGGGCAAGATGTTCGTGCTGACCGACAACGCCAAGCTCATCGCGCTGAACTAGCCTTCCGGGCTCAGCGCGGGGCATTTCGCTTACCCTCTTTAGCCTCTTATGCTGGCCCTCGGCGCTCATCATCGTTATGAGCAGCATGCCGCCGCGCGACCTCGTGCAACAGGCGGCAATCGGAAATCACGAAGCTCATGCCTCACGCTCCGCAGATCGCCATCGTCGGCCGGCCCAACGTCGGCAAGTCCACGCTCTTCAACCGGCTCACGGGAACGCGCGCTGCACTGGTCTCGGATATCCCCGGGCTGACGCGCGACCGGCGCGAGGGCGAGGCCGACCTCGGAGGGCACGCGGCGCGGCTCGTCGATACGGCCGGCCTCGAGGATGCGGCGCCGGCCACGATCGCTGGGCGGATGCGGCTGCAGACAAAGTCGGCGATCGCCGCAGCCGATCTCGTGCTGTTCGTCATCGACGCCAAGGACGGCGTGACGGCGACCGACGAGATCTTCGCGCGCACAGTGCGCGCCTCGGGACGGCCGGTCGTGCTCGTCGCCAACAAGTGCGAGGGGCGCGCGGCCGACGAGGGCTTCTATGAGGCCTTCAAGCTCGGGCTCGGCGAGCCGGTGGCGATCTCCGCCGAACATGGGCTCGGGCTCGGCGATCTCGTGCGTGACGCCATGGCCGCGCTCGGGCTCAAGCAAAAGAAACACGCCGGTGACGAAGACGAGGCCGAGCCCGAGGCTCCGCGGCCGCTTCGCGTCGCAATCGTCGGGCGGCCGAACGCCGGCAAGTCGACGCTCGTCAACGCGCTGCTCGGAGAGGAGCGCATGATCACGGGCCCCGAGCCGGGGCTGACGCGCGACGCCGTCTCGACCGATCTCAAGTGGAGCGACCGAACAGTCCGCCTTTTCGACACCGCAGGACTGAGACGCAAGGCGAAGATCACCGAGCTCGCAGAAAAGCTCTCCGCTAGCGACGCGACGCGCGCGATCCGCTTCGCCGAGGTGGTCGTGCTGCTCGTCGACGCCGAGCGTCCGTTCGAGCATCAGGACCTCACCATCGGCAGCTACGTGACGGATGAGGGTCGGGCGCTGGTGATCGCCGTCAACAAGTGGGATCTCGTCGAGGAGAAGCAAAAGCGCCTCAAGGAGCTCAAGGACACCGTTGCTCAAAGTCTCGCACAGGTGCCCGGCGTCGCTGTCATCCCAATCTCGGCCCTCAGCGAGAAGGGGCTCGACAAGCTGATGCAAGCCATCTTCAAGGCCTCGGAGCTCTGGAACCGTCGCGTGCCGACGCCGCATCTCAACCGTTGGCTCGCGGAAGCGCTCGGCCGGCACGCGCCGCCGGCGGCGGCCGGACGGCGCATCAAACTTCGCTACATCACGCAGCCGTCGACACGCCCGCCGACGTTCGTCGCCTTCTGCTCGAAGCCAGCGGACTTGCCCAAGTCCTATCTCAAATACCTAATGAACAGCCTGCGGGAGGCCTTCGACCTGCAAGGCGTTCCCCTGCGACTCAACCTGCGCAAGGGAGACAACCCATTTGAATCCAAAGGCAAACGAAGGACGCGGAAGGACAAAAGACGGTGAATGGCCGACCTGCGCGAGGCATCATTTGCCGCGCACTGGCGCTGTAACGCGCGACCGGCTAATTTCCCGCCGCGCCCACGCCGCGCCGCCGGACAGTCAACAACGTCAAGAAATGAGGTTCGAGGAAATGCCGTCGTCATCCATCGCCGTGCTCACCGCAAAGCTGGCGCGCGGAGCCGTCGCCGCGACAGTCGCGTTCGCAACGTTTGCGCTGCTTTCCGGAGAAGCCAGTGCGGTCAGCTCGCGCGTGCGCTCCGCGTGCGAAAAGGACTACTACAGGTTCTGCCCGAAATACGACGTCGGCACGCCTCAGCTCAAGAACTGCATGGCGCAGGCGGGGCGACGGCATGCGCTGACGCCGCGCTGCCTCGACGCGTTGATCGACGCCGGCGATGTGCCGCGGAAGTACAGGAAAAAGTGACGGCGGCGGAGCGCGCCCAGAATCGCAGCGGGCGGGAGCACAGTGGCGAACCCGAAGATGCCGCCGCGCTCACCGCCCGCACGGGCGTCACCCTCGAATGGCGCCGCACCGGACTGCATGAAGTAGTGCACAGTGCCGCGCATATCAAGAGGTGCAACGCTTGAGCCAGGACAAAGCCGAGGTCCTCTTCTACCAGCTCGAACGCCAGCCTCTGGAGCGCGTGCTGCCGAGCCTTCTCGAGAAGACGCTCGAGCGCGGTTGGCGCGCGGTCGTGCAGTCGGGAAGCGAAGAGCGTCTCGAGGCGCTCGACCTCGCGCTATGGACCTATGCGGACGAAAGTTTTCTGCCGCACGGCACGCGCAAGGACGGCAGTCCTGCCGAACAGCCGGTGTATCTGACGACAAGCGACGACAACCCGAACGGCGCCGGCGTGCGCTTCCTCGTCGACGGCGCTGAGGCGCAAAGCTTCGAGGGCATCTCGCGGCTCGTCTACCTTTTCGATGGACGTGATCAGCAGGCGACCGAGCGCGCGCGCCGGCAGTGGCAAGAAGCGAAGGCAGCCGGCTCAACGGTTACGTATTGGCGGCAGACGGAAGCGGGCCGCTGGGAAAAGCAGGCGTAGGGCTCCGGTGATACTACGGGCTACCTCGGCCCAATGCCTCCGAGAAATACCTGCAGGTTCTCGGTCAGGTGATGGATGTGCTGGGGCAGGCTCGTCCAGCGCTTCATCGCCTCCTGCACCGGATGATCAATGTAGCTCGAGTGAACGAGCACGGTCGTCATGCCGAGCGCGTGCGGGGCCTCGAGGTTCATCGGCATGTCGTCGAACATGGCAGCCTCGCCGGGCGCAACACTATGGCGGCGCACCATGCGATCGAACGCCTCGGCCTGAGGCTTGGGCACGAATTCGCAGGCCGCAATGTCGCAGATGCCCTCGAAGAGATCGAGAACGCCGAGCTTTTCCGCGACGCGCTCGGCGTGGCGGTGCGAGCCGTTGGTGAAGATGAGCTTGCGGCCCGGCAGCCGCTCTATCTCGCGTCTCAGCTCAGGCGAGTCGGGAACGACCGAGAGGTCGATGTCGTGCACGTATTCGAGGAATGCGTGGGGGTCCATCTTGTGGACCTGCATCAAGCCCGAAAGCGTGGTGCCGAACTGGCGGTAGTAGCTCTTCTGCAGATGACGCGCGTAGGGGACGGGGACACCCAGCATCTTGGCGATGTAGGCGCTCATGCGGTGGTCGACCTCGGCGAAGAGATTGCATTCGGCCGGATAGAGCGTGTTGTCGAGGTCGAAGATCCAGGTCGCGGTTGCTTCGAACCCGCGCGAAGGCTTGTGCCCAAGTCTCTCCGACCAAGAAGCCGATGCAGGTGGGTTCGCGGAGCTCGCGGCGCTGCGTGCCATCTACGCCTTCTTCGGCTTGGGCTTGCGCCGGCCGACGAGGGTGCCAGCGCCGTGATCGGTCAAGAGCTCGAGGATGACGCTGTGGGCGACACGGCCATTGATGATGACCACCGCCTCGACGCCCGCCTCGACCACCTCGATGCAGCCCTCGATCTTGGGGATCATGCCGCCGGTGATCGTGCCGCTGCGGATAAGCTCGCGCGCCTCGTCGACGCTCAGCTCCTCGACCAGATTGCCGTCCTTGTCCAGCACGCCTTCGACGTCGGTCAGAAGCAGCAAGCGCTTGGCCTTCATGCGCGCGGCGAGCGCGGAGGCGAAGGTGTCGGCGTTGATGTTCAGGGTCTCGCCGTCGCGCGAAAGGCCGACCGGGGCAATGACCGGTATGAGGTCGGAATTGGAGATGACCTCGACGATGTGCGGATTGACCTGGAGCGGCTCGCCGACAAAGCCTATGTCGACCGCCTTCATCTCGTTCGTTTGCGGATCCGGCATCTCGGTGATGCGGCGTGCGATCATCAGGTTCGCATCCTTGCCGCAGATACCGACCGCCTTGCCGCCCTGGCCGTTGATGGCGGTCACGATCTCCTTGTTGATGGCCCCTGCCAGCACCATCTCGACGATCTCGACGGTCGGCTTGTCGGTGACCCTCAGTCCGTGCACGAACTCAGACTTCAGCGCGAGCTTCTTCAGCATGTCGGCGATCTGAGGCCCGCCGCCGTGAACGACGATGGGATTGACGCCCGATTGCTTCAGATAGACGACGTCCTGGGCGAAGGCCCTGGCGAGCGCCTCGTCGCCCATGGCGTGGCCGCCGAACTTGATGACCACGGTCTGCTCGTCGTAGCGCAGCATATTGGGCAGCGCTTCGGCGAGAATGTGCGCTTTCACGTGCGCGGAGATCTCGGCAGCATCTGAGGCTTCCCGCGCCTTCGCCAGAATTTCCGTCACCTTCGCCATAGTGCCTCTCGTAGCCGGACCTCGACGCCGCCGTCGTATCCTGTGGCGCGGCCGCCGGTCCCGTGCGTCCGCAGCACATATAACCGCTCAGACCGTTCCCTCAACGGAATTCCCACATATTCGGGTGCTAGGAGCAATTCGCCTCAGCATTCACCAGGTTCCCAACCCTTGCGGGCCACATTTGGATAACGTCATATCCGGCATGAGAGATTCGGTTCGGGTGCGGCCAGACTTGCGTCTGCATCCGGGGTTCCGCCGCGCTGCATCCCGCGCGGCGAGACGGGAGCGTCAATGACCACCATGATCGACGACGAGTTGGGCCGTATTCCCATGTCGCCGTTCCTCACGGCAACGCTCACGCGCGCCGCCGACTACGCAACCGCACAGGCGCACCGGGAGGTCACGCTCGAGCATTTGCTGCTGGCGCTGGCGGAGGATCCCGAGGCCAGTGTGGTGCTCAAGTCGAGCAGCGTCGATATTGCGCGTCTCAGGAGCGACGTCTCAGGCTTTCTCGGCCGCTCGGAGGATCGCATCAGCCCGGAGAGCGGCGGCAGCGCCGTGATCTCTCAGGACCTGAAGCGCATCCTCGAGGCCGCGGCCGCAGCGGCGCAACAAGGACGACGCCGCGAAATCAACGGCGCCATTGTGCTGGCTGCCATCGTCGGCGACGGCAAGAGCACGGCGGCGCTTCTCCTGCGTTCGCAGGGCCTCACGTTCGAGGCGGCAATCCGCGCGCTGCAGCGGGCTTCCGCCAATCAAGCGCTCGGCGGGCAGGCGTCGAGCTCGTCGCCGGCGCCTGCTGCCAGCGGCAGACCCGCCACCACCGAAGATATCCTGGCCGCCGCTCGGGAACGCGTGCAGAACCGGTCAACGCCCGCGCGCAGCGATTCAATATTCGGCGGCGGCACCGCCGCGGAGGAAGCATCCAACGCTGCACGCGAGGCCGAGGAAGCGCGTGCGCCTGCAGCGCCCTCGACGGAACCGCCGCAAACTGAGCGCGGACTGGCATCATTGCCTCATGGCATGCCGCGCGATCAGCCGGCTGCCGCAGCTCCTCAAGAGCAACCCGCCAGCCGTCCTCAATCCGCTGCTCCGAGCCCGGCTCCTGCCGCGCCCGCAGCCAGACCGCAGGGTCAGCCCGCTCACGACTTCGCTCCTGCGCCCGCAAGTCCACCTCCGAGACAATGGGAGCCTGAGCCGCCGGAGCCGCAGCTTCCTATGCCCAAGGGCGTCGGAGCGGGGGGCCCGCCCCCAGGTATCGGTGGAGGCGGCATTCCTGCGCCTACGCCAGCCATGCGGCCCGCTGCCCGGCCTCCGGGCGTGGGAGCCGCTAGCGGCCCGCCACCGGTTCCGCCCGGATTTCCGGCAGGGCTGCAAGGCGGCGCGCCGCTCGGGCGTCAGCCAGGAGGCCCGCCGTTTGCGCCGGAGCCGCCAATTGGCCAAAGGCCTCCGCCGGCGGCCTACGCGCCCGACGCACGCATGCGGCGCCAGGAGGCCGGTCCGGCAGATCGCCCGCGGCCGACATCGGGCGGCTTCGTCGGCTCCTGGCCGCTCGTCGAATCCGGCCAGCTGGTCGAAAACATTCCGCGGCGGATGCGGGCGGGAATTCCGGTCGTGGTCGAGGCGCGCGTCGCCAAAGCCGACGTCAAGGCGCTCGCAGAGGGGCTGCAAGGGGGTGGCGCGGCCTATCGCCACGAGATCGTGGTGACGAAAGCCATGTCGGTCAGGCTCAGGGCACCGGACGGCGGCTTCTGGATCGAAACGCGATCACCCGAGACGCAGTGGATCGAGAACGTGCTCGGTCTGTCGTCGGACGACTACGCGAGCTGGCGGTGGACGGTGACGCCGCGCGAGCGCGGCCGCAAGCAGCTGCAGCTCATCGTCTCGGCGCGGACGGTGGGCGCCGACGGGCTCACGGCGGAGACGGCACTGCCGGATCAGGTGATCAACGTGCGCGTCGGCATCAATCTGAGCCGCACGATGGGACGGTGGGTCGGCTGGATCGCCGCGGCCATCATCGGCGGCGTGCTTGCCCGCTTCGGTGAAGGCGCCTTCGAGCAGGGGCGCGAGATCATCGCCAGGCTCACGGCCGGCTGAGGCATTCGATCTCGTCTCGCAGCGCTACCCTTCGACAGGCTCAGGATGAAGGGCTTAAGCAAACGAATGCGATTTGAATGGACCAGCTGGCCTCATGGTGAGCCTGTCGAACCATGAGGCCGGCTTCGTTCGCCGGCTCGCGCCGAACATGAAGGGCGCGTGAACGAAGCGTTCAGCACCGATTAAGCGCGTGGCGCGCCCAATGGGACGATCGGCCGAGAGCTGCATCTTTCTGGGAGGGAAGATCGCGCAATGCTCTCCGGCGGTGCGCCGGACAACGTCCGCGCAACAACTCTTGGGAGAGAGAACATGAAGCACAAACTGGTGTTGGCCGCCGCGCTCGCCGCGATGGCCGGAGGCGCTGTTGCCTCCTCGGCCCAGGCTGCCCCCGCGTCGGGTAGCCTGCTCGGCGCGCATGCGGCCGATGCCCTCGTCCAGAAGGCCCACTACGACGACTACAGACGCCGGGGCCCCTGGTGGTGGTCGCCCCGCTACTACGACAACGATTACCGCTGGAACAAGAAGCCCTGGTGGTGGAAGCACAATCGCGGACGTGACTGGTCATCGCGCGATGACGATCGGCGCGGCCGCGATTCCGACCGCCGCCGCAGAGACTGGTAGTCGGCCCCACCTTCTCGGACTAGGCAGCACCCTGGCGGTCCCCGCCAGGGTGTTGTTCTATCGAGACGCATTCATTCGGCAGCGATCGCCGCAATGGCCGCGCGCAGCTCCGGAATGCCGGTTCCCTTTTCCGACGACGTGACGAGCACGGACGGGAATGCCGCGGGATGGAGGGCGAGCGCTTTCTCGGTCGCGGCGGCAATAGCGGCGACCTCGTGCGCCCCCGGCTTGTCGGCTTTCGTGAGCACGATCTGATAGGAGACCGCCGCGGTGTCGAGCATGGCCATGATCTCGAGATCGGGCGGCTTCAAACCATGCCGGCTGTCGATCAGTAGGAATACGCGCCGGAGCCTCGGCCGCCCTCCGAGGTACGCGCGCACAAGGGCCGTCCAGGCTTCGACCTTTTCCTTCGGCGCACGGGCAAAGCCGTAGCCCGGCATGTCGACGAGATAGATGCTGTCGTCAGCGGGCGCGAAGAAGTTGAGCTCCTGCGTGCGTCCCGGCGTGTTTGAGGTGCGCGCCAGCCTGCCGTTGCGCACAAGTGCATTGATGAGGCTCGACTTGCCGACATTGGAGCGTCCGGCGAAGGCGATTTCCGGCCGCCCATCGACGGGGAGCGCCACGAGATCGACGACGCCCTTGATGAATTTCCAGGGCCGCGCGAACAGCTCTTCGCCCGCAGCCAGATCGGCCGCCGTGAATGAGAACTCGGTCATGGCCGCAGCATTCACGACAAGTGCCTCGACAGCGACGCGTTCAGCCGCGCCAACGCCTCAGGTCTTCGTGTCCGTCTTGCTGCCGAGAAGGCGGCGGACGGGTGCGAAGGTGCGATTGATGTTGCGGATGAGATGAATGTCCGCGCCCTGCTTGTGAGAGATGTACGACTGTTGGGCAATCGAGAGCACGTTGTTCCAGGCCCAATAGATGACAAGGCCAGCCGGGAACGTGCCGAGCAGGAACGTGAACAGGAGCGGCATCCAGGAAAAGATCTGCTGCTGCACAGGGTCGGGCTGCGGCGGGTTGAGCTGCATCTGCAGCCACATCGTGATCCCCATAATGATCGGCCAAATGCCGATGTGGAGAAACTCCGGAACAGCGAAGGGGAGAAGCCCGAACAGATTGAAGAGCGAGGTCGGATCGGCGGCCGAAAGATCCTTGATCCAGCCGAAGAACGGCGCATGGCGCATGTCGATCGATACGTACAGCACCTTATAGAGCGCGAAGAAGACCGGGATCTGGACAAGGATCGGCAGGCAGCCGGCGAGCGGATTGATCTTTTCCTTCTGGTAGAGCGTCATCAGCTCCTGCTGCTGCTTCGCCTTGTCGTCCTTGTAGCGCTCGCGCAACTGCTCCATCTGCGGCTGCAGCTTCTTCATCTTGGCCATCGCCTCGTAGGACTTGTTGGCGAGCGGGAAGAACGCCGCCTTGACGAGCACGGTGACGGCAAGGATCGCCAAGCCGAAGTTGCCGAGGATGCCGTAGAGGAAGTCGATCAGGTAGTAGAGCGGCTTGGTTATGAAATAGAACCAGCCCCAGTCGATCAGGAGATCGAATTTCAGGATGTTGAGGTCCTTCTCGTAGGCCTCGACGAGCTTCACTTGCTTGGCGCCGGCGTAAAGGTGGCCGTCGACTCGCTCGGTCTTTCCTGCGGGCACGATGACGGAGGGACGGGCGTAGTCGACCGTGAACAGCTCCTTGCCGCCAGCCGATTTGCGTCCCTCAAACGTCGCGTCGTAGGGGCGCTTCTGGTCCGGGACCAGCGCAGTCGCCCAGTAGTGGTCGGTGATGCCGAGCCATCCCGCGGTCTTGCCGTCGTACTTGTGGGCGCCTTCCTCCTTGAGTGCCTTATCGTAGGTGATCTCGACCAAACCCTCGTCACCCGGCACGCCGATCAGGCCCTCGTGCAGCACGCCGATGACCTTGGTCTGCGGCTTGCCGACGCGATAGATGCGCGCGAAGGGAGCCACGGCAACATCGCCGCTGGTCGTGTTCTCGACCTCGTCGGTGACCGTGAACATGTAGTGGTCGTCGACCGCGATCGTGCGGCGGAAGACGAGGCCCTGGCCGTTGTTCCAGGTGAGCTTCACGGGCGCGGCGGGTGTGAGGCTGGTCGCTCCGCCTTCGACGGTCCACAACGTCTCGCCGTCAGGCACCTTTTGCGTCGCGTTGCGCGCCGCGCTCCAGCCGAATTCGGCGAAGTAGGCGTCGGGGCCGCCGAGCGGCGACAGCAACGTGACGTTGGGGCTGGCGGGGTCGACCGTCTGGCGATAGGCCTTGAGCATCAGATCATCGATGAGCCCGCCCTTGAGCGCAATCGACCCCTTGAGCGACGGCGTGTCGATGGCGATGCGCGGCGATTGCGCAAGCGCATCGGCGCGGCTGGCCGCAGGTGCGAGGGCAGGCGGCGCGGCGGGCGCAGTGCGGTCGGCAGCCGGTGGTGTCGAGACGGCCGGCGCGCCTTGCTTCTCCGCCTGCTCAAGCTTCTCGCGCGCTGCTTTTTCCTGCTGGGCCTTCATCTGCGGCCCGGCGTAGAAGTACTGCCAGCCGAGCATGACCGCCATGGACAGGACCACGGCGATAAGCAGGTTATTCTGACTGTCGGGTTGCTGGCTCATGAAGGCCTCGGTTTAGGCGGCGTCTCAAACCCTCAAGGGCGAGTGCCGGCAGTCTCTAAGCAGTTCTTGCAACTTGCCCGCGGTGGCTGGTGCCGGGCACGGGAAAGCGAAATCCGTGCAGGCGAACGCAAGCGATTTCGCATACGCCTCACGTTTCTCTTGCCCGCCGTTGTGGTCCCGCTGGGTGATGCACGCGTTGGAAGGCTCGTTCAAGGTCTTTCTTGAGGTCAGTGAACGGGCGTTCCAGGGCTGCCGGCCTGGCGATCAGCACATAATCATGATCCTGACGCGCACTGTCGGGCGCGAGAAGCGCGACCAGAGCGCGCAGGCGGCGGCGAATACGGTTTCTGGCCACGGCGCCGCCGATGGCCTTGGTCACGGTAAATCCAAAGCGCGCGCTGCCGATGGGGTTCGTCGCCGGGTTTTTGCGGCTTCGTCTCAAGCACAAACGCGGCCGTTGGACAGCGCGAGCCGCCTCTGAGCCGCAGAAATTCCGCACGCTTCTTGAGAGTGACCACCGCCACGGTCGCGGACTCGCAATCTGGGGCAAAAACCTTCCCACGAGAGGCCGTCGCGACGACCGCTGGCGCGGCGCGCTAGGGAGGGGCCTGCCGGCCTTCCCAGCACGGGCGCTAGGCCGAAAGGCGCTTGCGGCCCTTCGCGCGGCGTCGCGCAATGACCTTGGCCCCGCCGGCCGTCAGCATCCGCTTGCGAAAGCCATGGCGGCGCTTGCGAACGAGCTTGCTGGGTTGATAGGTACGTTTCACGGCCAAAGTCTCCGCTGCCGGCCCGTGATCAGTGGTCGTTCAGACGCACCCGCTTCGGGCCGTCAGTGCCGATCTTGCCGGATTGAGCGGCGCTTATACGAGGCAAGCGGGGTGCAAGTCAATTGGGCGCCGAAACCGGCCATTTTCGGATGCCGAGAGCGTGAAATGGCTGGGTCGACCGCGCGCTCGACGGGAAGAGAGCAAGGGAAGAGAGCAGTGGGGACAATGCAGAATCTGGATGTACATATAGAGTAGATCCCGGGACGCTGGTGAGGAGAGAGGGCCCGCTCGGCTTCGGCTTCGCGCGCCCCGGTCTCGCCGTCCTCATGCCCGCCGCCTACAAGAACCTGGAGCAAACGCCATGCAACAGAACGGATCCGCGACACTCCGCGTGCGGGGGGCGGCCGCGGCTGACGGCGGCGAGGCGGAGCGCGCAGCCAAGAGCAAGGCCGGCACCGCATCCCAGATTGCAGGCGAGCCGATCTCGGCCGACATCTGCGTCATCGGCGCGGGCTCGGGCGGGTTAACAGTCGCGTCCGCCGCAGCGGCCTTCGGGCGCAAGGTCGTGCTCATCGAAAAGCACAAGATGGGAGGCGATTGCCTCAACTACGGGTGCGTGCCCTCGAAGGCCCTGATCGCGGCCGCCAAGCGCGCGCACATGATGCGCACCGCCGGCGAATTCGGGATCGCCGGCGTCGAGCCGCAGATCGACTACCGCGCCGTGCACGACCACGTGAAAGGCGTGATGGCGGCCATCGAGCCGAACGATTCTGTGGAGCGGTTTACGGGTCTCGGCGTGCGCGTCATTCAGGGGGCCGGCCGGTTTCTCGACAAGCGGACGGTGGCGGCCGGCGACTACCGGATCAGCGCGCGGCGCTTCGTCATCGCGACGGGCTCGTCGCCGCTCCTGCCGCCCATACCCGGCCTCGACACGGTGCCCTTCTTCACCAACGAGACCATCTTCGACAATGAGCGCAAGCTCGACCACCTGATCGTGATCGGCGGCGGGCCGATCGGCATGGAGATGGCGCAGGCGCATGCCCGACTCGGCAGCAGGGTGACGGTGCTCGAAGCCGAGAAAGCATTGCCTAAGGACGATCCCGAGCTCTCGGCTGTCGTGCTCAAGCACTTGCGCGGCGAGGGCGTCGACATTCGCGAAGGGACAAAGGCCGAGCGCGTCGAGAGCCTGCCCGGGTATTTGCGCGTACACGTCTCGATCGGCGACCGGATGGACGTGGTCGAGGGAACGCATCTTCTCCTCGCCGCGGGCCGCCGGCCGAACGTGGGCGACCTCAACCTCGAAGCCGGCCGGGTCAAGCACGACAAACGGGGCATCATCGTCGACAAGAGCCTGCGCACGTCGAACTCGCGCGTCTATGCGATCGGCGACGTGACAGGCGGTCTCAAGTTCACGCACATCGCGAACTACCACGCCGGCATCGTCATCCGCCGGGCGCTGTTTAAGCTGCCCGCCAAGGTGAACACGGCGATCTTACCGTGGGTGACCTACACCGAGCCCGAGCTCGCGCATGTGGGCCTCACCGAGCAGCAGGCAGAAAAACAGCAGATCGCCGTCAATGTGCTGAGGTGGCCCTATCACGAGAACGACCGCGCCCAGGCCGAGCGGGCGACCGAGGGCCACATCAAGGTGCTGACGGACAAGAAGGGCCACATACTGGGCGCGACGATCGCCGGCCTCCATGCCGGCGAGATCATCCAGACGTGGTCGCTCGCAATCGCGCAGGGCTTGAAGATCAAGGCGATGACCGATTGGATCTCGCCCTATCCGACGCTCGGCGAGATCAGCAAGCGCGCCGCAAACCGTTACACTGCAACAGCGGCGGCGAGCCCGTTCCTGCGCGGCGTGGTCGGATTTATCGCCAGGCTTGGCTAACGGCGAAACTGATCGGGCCCATAACCGTTCCTTATCTTCTGGACATCTAGCTGACAGGGGGCCGCCGAAGTGCCAGAATCGCGGCGGCTCGGCAGAAAGACGTATAGCCCGCGACATGGACAAGCGCGTGAGCGAAACCGCGAAGCCGGACAGCATGCCGGCTTGGAAATGGATCAGCGACGCAACAGCCACTCTGAGGTCAGGTTGGCTGCGTCTCGGCTTGCCGGCGAAGCTTCTCTTCCTCACGGCGCTGTTCGTGATGCTTGCCGAAATCCTGATCTTCCTGCCGTCAATCGCGAGCTACCGTATCAGCTGGCTCAATGATCGCCTGACGGCGGCGAACGTCGCGGTGCTCGCGGCAGAAGCGGTGCCGGGACGAAACGTGCCGCCCGCGCTGCGCAACGAGCTCCTGCGGACGGCGCTCGTGCGTGCCATTGCAATCCGGCGCGGCGGGGCGCGCCGGCTCATCCTGCCGCCGGTGTCGGAGATCAGCATCGATTCGCATTACGATCTGCGCGAGCGTCCCGACCTCACGCTCAGCCAGCAGCTCTCGGTGAAGCTGTCGGAGATCAATGACGCCATCGCGGTCTTCTTCGCTCCCGACGACCGCACCATCCGCGTCGTCGGCCTAATCGGGCCGCGCTTCGACGACGTGATCGAGATCGTGCTGCCGGAGGAGCCCTTGCGGCGCGCCATGGTGCGCTACGGGCTCAATATCGTATGGCTGTCCATATTGATCTCGCTCATGACGGCGGCGCTCGTCTACTTCGCGATCAGCGCGCTGCTGGTGCGGCCGATGATGCGGCTCTCGCGCAATATGCAGCGCTTCAGCGAGGATCCCGAGGACGCGAGCCGGATCATCACGCCGTCGGGGCGCGCGGACGAGATCGGCACGGCCGAGCGCGAACTTTCACAGATGCAGCGCGAGCTGGCGCAGCTTCTCATTCAGAAGAACCGGCTCGCACAGCTCGGCTTAGCAGTGAGCAAGATCAGCCACGACCTGCGCAACATGCTCTCCAACGCGCAGCTCATCTCGGACCGCCTGACGGCCATTCCTGATCCGACCGTGCAGCAGTTCGCGCCGAAGCTCATCGCCTCGCTCGACCGGGCCATCAATTTCTGCACAGACTCGCTCAAATTCGGCCGCGCCGAGGAAGCGGAGCCCAGGCGCGAGCTCATGCGCCTCAAACCGCTGGTCGAGGAAGTGGGCGACGGGCTCGGCTTGCCGCGTGAAGGAAAGATCGCGTGGGTGCTCGACATGGAGGACCAGCTCCTCGTCGATGCCGATCACGAGCACCTCTTCCGCATTCTGAGCAACCTCGTGCGCAATGCCGTGCAGGCGATCGAGCAGCAGGGCGACGGCAAGGATGGCGAGATCCGCGTCAAGGGGTGGCGTGATGGACGCAAGGTATTCATCGAGGTCTCCGACAACGGCCCAGGCGTACCGCAGAAGGCGCGCGCCAACATCTTCCGTGCCTTCCAGGTCTCGACACGCAAGGGCGGCACGGGCCTCGGGCTCGCGATCGCGGCGGAGCTCGTTGCCGTGCACGGCGGGAGGCTCGAGCTGCTCGACCGCGTCGATGGGGCGACGTTCCTCATCGAGCTCCCGGACCGGCTCGTGAAATAGCAAGCGCGCCGTCTCGGCGGCGGGTGCGGCCATGTGCACCTTCGGGACGCCTCGGGACGCGGTGGCCAAGACGCTTGCACTTGCCCGCCTCTGCCATTAGTAGTGGCGGGCTTGCCGGGCCTGGGCGGCGGTTCATATACGCCTTGCCTCACGGGGCCCGATTGTCGGCATGCAAAAGCGCCCGTAGCTCAGCTGGATAGAGCATCAGACTACGAATTTGAGGGTCGGACGTTCGAATTGTTCCGGGCGCGCCACTTCATCTCATGACGCTTGCTCTCGCCAGGCATCGCGGCCAAGCTCGCCGCTCCGACGACACATGGCAAACGCGCCCGTAGCTCAGCTGGATAGAGCACTAGACTTCGAATCTAGGGGCCGGAGGTTCGAATCCTTCCGGGCGCGCCAAATCGGCACCGATTTGGCCGCCTGAATTGTCTCGACGCACATCCTCACTGCCGTCATTCGCCGCCACCGGCGACAGCACTCTCAGGGCAATGTCATCTTGCCTTTGTATCTGCCGCCCGCGAGCTTGTCGGTCAGGTTCTCGTAGGTGTAAGTGCCGCTGCCGCTCGCGCCCGCGTGCTTGCCGGTGCCACCGCTATACTTGTATGTGTACTCCTTGAGATGCGACCCCTCCTCCCAGGTCGAGGTTACGTGGTCGCCACCTTTGAAGTTCAAGGTGCAGCTCCCGGCGCCCTTCCAACTTTCATCGGGCATGTACTCGTATTTCCCGACGCAGTCCTCTGTATATTTCTCTACGGCGGCATCGTCGGGGATATCTGCGCAGCTCCCGGCGAAGTCGACCAGCTTGTGGCCCTTCTCAACCTCCTTCTCGTCCCACTTTTCGTTAACGCAGACGAGCGCGCCCACCTCGTTGATGGTCTGCCCGGCTATTGCGGCGCCGCCGGAGAGCACGAGGAGAGTTGCAGGGACGGCAGCGAGCAGAGGCTTCAAATTGAAGGTCGTGATCATGGTGCGTTTCCTCGAGAATTGGATGGGTATTGTCACTTGAGGACCAGTTGGCGAACGTGCGTTCAGGGCCGAAGAAAGAAGCTTCGCCGCCTTAAGCCGGTTGCGTCGCCCGCGGGTCCGCGCGGGGCAAAAGATGACAGGGCGCGCGCGTTGGTTGTAGTATGTTACGGTATTCGACTTGGCCCGATGCCGGCGGGGCTGGCGTCTTTTTCCGGCGCGTTGGGAGTTAGGGAATGACGGCACTTTCGCTCAATTGCTGGAGCGAATCCGACAGAAGCGCCGTGCGCGAGCAACTGGATCGCGTCCTCAGGAGCGGTCCGTTCCTGCAGTCACGGCGCAGGCAACGGTTCCTGGAGTTCGTCGTCAACGAAGCTCTGGCCGGACGGGGCGAGAGGCTCAAGGGCTACAACGTCGCTCTCGAGGTCTTCGATCGTCCTGCGACTTTCGACGCCAACGTCGACCCCATCGTGCGCATCGAGGCCGCGCGTCTGCGCGACAGGCTTCGTGAGTACTACGAGGCCGAGGGTCAGAACGATCCCATCCGCATCGAGATGCCGAAGGGCAGCTACACACCGCAGATCGAGTTCCGCCAGCCGAAGACCTCCGAGCCGGGAGCCGAGCAGGCCCACGCAGCGGCTCGAGACCAGCCCGCTGAGGAGCTGCGCGGGCCCGGTCCGCACGTGGACGACCGGCCTTCGATCGCCGTCCTGCCCTTCGTCAGCATGAGCGCCGACAACGCCCACGACTACTTGAGCGATGGGATCACCGAAAACATCATCACGGGCCTCTCCCGCTATCGCGATCTCTCCGTCATCGCCAGCTATTCGGTGTTCTCCTACAAGGGCAAAGCCCGCAAGATCCAGGAGGTGGCAAAGGCGCTCGGCGTATGCTTCGTCCTCGAGGGTAGCGTTCAGAAGTCAAGCGATCGGGTCAGGATTACGGCCCAGCTTATCGATGGTGATAGCGGCGCGCATCTCTGGGCCGAGCGTTTCGACCGGGGTGTCGAGGACATTACCGCCGTCCTCGACGAGGTCACAGAGATGATCGTGGCCAGATTGGCCGGGACCTGGGGCGGGCGCCTGCACAAGGCGTGGCGTGGACGAGCTGAAAAGAGCAGCCCGCAAAATTTCCAAGCCTATGATCACTTTCAGCGTGGCATTGACGTATTCTCAAGCTTCGCTCCCGGGTGCACCGACAAAGCGCGAGAGTGCTTTCACAAGGCCATCGAGCTCGACCCAGCCTATGGCAAGCCGTACGCAAAAATGGCCTGGGCGTATCTGACGGATGTCATGTTCGGGTGGAGTGAAGACTCGGCGCGATCTATGGCCGAGGCTCTCAAATACGCCAAGCTCGCGATCACGCATGATGATGACGAGGCCTACGGTCATTGGGCGTTGGGCGGCTATTACCTATTTTGCGGTATGCACGACCGCGCGATCGCAGCCTACGAACGGGCTCTCGAGGTCAATCCGAACGACGCCGATGTCATGAACGACTACGGCTCCATATTGAGCTACGTCGGACGTCCCAAGGAGGGTGTCGAGTGGATGCGCAAGGCCATGCGGCTCAACCCGCACTTCCCGGAATGGTGGACTTCTACAGTACACGGCCCCGTCTACTTCGACGCACGCCTATATGAAGATGGCATCACCGCATTGGAGAGCCTGCGAACGATGGACAACATCGGTATCCAGCTCTATCTCGCGGCGAGCCACGCCGCGCTCGGACATGAAGATCAGGCCCGGGCCGCAATAGCGAGAGTCACGGCCCTCGACCCGAAAGCTACGATCGGGAGCTGTGCATCCGGCTTCCTCGATCTCTACAAGAACGCGGCTGATCGGGAGCATTTGCGCGCGAACCTGCGCAAGGCGGGCATCCCGGAATGATCAGGTGCCGCTCTATTCTCCGGTCAGCACTTTCGTCCAGACGCGCGTCACGATGCGCTGCGTCTTCGGGTCATAAGGTGTCGTGACGTAGAACCGGTTCATCATCTCCACGTCTGGGTAGATCGACTTGTCGCTCCTGACCGCTTCGTCGAGCAGTTTCTGAGAGGCGAGATTTCCGTTGGCATAGCTCAAGTAGTTCGACGCTTTGGCGATCACTTCCGGTTTCATGAGATAGTTCAGGAACACGTGCGCCTCATCGACATGCCTGGCGTCGGCCGGAATGGCCATCTGACAGAACCACATCTGCGCCCCCTCCTTAGGCACCGACAAGACGATGGTCTGACCGTTCTTGGCTGCTTTGGCGCGGTTGCGCGCCACCAGGATGTCGCCGGAGTAGCCGACGGCTATGCAGATATCGCCGTTGGCCAGAGTATTGATGTACTCAAATGAGCCGAACTTCCGGATGTCGAGACGGATCTTCTCCAACACCGCGGAAGCCTTGGCGATGTCGTCGGGGTTCCTGCTGTTGGGGTCGAGGCCGAGATAATTGAGCGCGGCAGGCAGAATGTCGTACGGCGAATCGAGAAAATGAACGCCGCAGCCCTTGAACTTGGCAATGATCTCCGGCTTGAACACGAGGTCCCAAGAGTTCGAGCGGTGCGTCGGGCATGACCTCTTTGACCTTGCCTTCGTTGTAGCCTATCGCCGTCGTTCCCCACATGTAGTTGATTGAATAGGCGTTGCCGGGATCGTAGATGGCCGTGCGCTTCTCGATCTCGGGCCACATGTTGGAGAGGTTGGGCAGCTTCGACTTGTCGAGTTTCTGGAAGACGCCGGCGGCGATCTGGCGTGAGAGGAACGGCCCCGACGGCACCACGACGTCGTAGCCGGTCTTGCCGGCAAGAAGCTTCGTCTCGAGCACCTCGTCGGTGTCGTACACGTCGTAGACGACCTTGATGCCCGTCTCCTTGGTGAAGTCCTCGAGGATCGACTGGTCGATAAAGTCGGACCAGTTGTAGACGTTCACGACGCGGTCCGCGGCCCACGCGCAATGGCTAGCGAAGAGTGCAGAAATTGCGACGATCGCGAGCGCGCGGAGGGCATGAATAGATCTTGTCATCGATCGACCTCCCTGTGCCTGGCGGTGCCGCTCTCCGTCAAAACTATCACTCTAATCCCGACGGTGATACGTCAGGCGATGAACGGCGCGCCAGATACTCATGAAAGGGTCGATCGACAGCGGAAACGCGGGGTCAGCCCCTCCCGACGAGGGGCATCTTGGTCGCCATCAGCGTCATGAACTGCACGTTCGCTTCGAGCGGCAGGCTCGCCATGTAGAGCACGGCGTCGGCCACGTGAGACAGGTCGATGCGCGGCTCTGGGCGGACGCTGCCGTCAGCCTGGCGCGCGCCCTTGGCCATCGGCTCGGTGAGCTCAGTGGCGGCGTTGCCGATGTCGATCTGCGAGCAGGCGATGTCGTCGGCACGCCCGTCGAGCGAGATCGATTTCGTGAGCCCCGTGATGGCGTGCTTGGTCGCCGTATAGGGTGCGGAGAAGGGACGGGGTGCCGTCGCCGAGATCGAGCCGTTGTTGATGATGCGGCCGCCCCTGGGCACTTGCTCCTTCATGAGCCGGATGGCGGCCTGCGCACACAGGAAGGCGCCGTTGAGGTTCACGTCCACCACGGCCTTCCACTGCTCGAACGAGAGATCCTCGAGCGGCACGGGCGGCGCGGAGATGCCGGCGTTGTTGAAAAGCACATCGAGGCGGCCGAAGGCATTCTTGGTTCTGGCGAAGAGCGCGTCGACGGAGCCGGGGTCGGCAACGTCTGTCGCGACCACGACGACGCCACCGCCGGCCTTTGCCAGCGACGCCGTCTTCTCGAGCTCGCCCGCACGCCGACCCGCGAGCACGACGTCGTAGCCGGCGCCCAAAAGGCGAAGCGCCACTGCGCGGCCGATACCGCTTCCGGCACCCGTCACGAGCGCAACCTTCGAGATCGCTGCCATTCCTGGAAATCCTCTCAGCCGCCGGGCCCGCACCTAGAGTCGCCGCAGGTGCACCTCTACGGCAGGGGCGGGGCGCTCGACAAGCTCGAGAAGTACGTCGCTCTCTCGCCCGAAGGCTAGCGCGTGGGAACCGGCTTCTCGCCGCGGTAGTCATAGAAGCCGCGCTGCGTCTTGCGGCCGAGCCAGCCGGCCTCGACGTATTTCACGAGCAGCGGGCAGGGGCGGTACTTCGAATCCGACAGGCCCTCGTAGAGCACCTGCATGACGGCGAGACACACGTCGAGGCCGATGAAGTCGGCGAGCTCGAGCGGGCCCATGGGATGGTGGGCGCCGAGCCGCATCGCCTTGTCGATCATCTCTACGGTGCCCACGCCCTCATAAAGCGTGTAGACGGCCTCGTTGATCATCGGCAGCAGGATGCGGTTGACGATGAAGGCCGGGAAGTCCTCGGACACCGCCGGGATCTTGCCGAGGCTTTCGACGAACGTGCGCGCGGTGGCGAACATGTCGTCCTCGGTGGCGATGCCGCGAATGAGCTCGACGAGCTCCATCAGCGGCACCGGGTTCATGAAGTGCATGCCGATGAAATGATCGGGCCGGTCGGTCGTCGCCGCAAGGCGCGTGATCGAGATCGACGACGTGTTGGTGGCAACGAGCGAGGATGACTTCAGCTTCGGGCAAAGCTCGACGAAGATCTTGCGCTTGATCGCCTCGTCCTCGGTTGCCGCCTCGATCACCATGTCGCAGTCGGAGAAGGCATCGAAGTTCGGCGCATACTTGATGCGCTTCAAAGCAGCCGTCTTGTCGGCCTCCTTGATCAAGCCCTTGGAGACCTGGCGGCCCATGTTCTTCTCCATGGTCGCCAGCGACTTTTCGACCGTCTCTTTCTTCAGATCATTGAGGAGGACATCGTAGCCGCCGAGCGCGATCACGTGCGCAATGCCGGTTCCCATCTGTCCGGCGCCGATGACGCCGACCTTCTTGATGATCGGGACTGGTCTGGCCTCTGACTTGGCCTTGCTATCGGCTTTCACTGCAACATCCATGGTGAATGTCCTTCTTGTCCCGAGCACCGGCCGGTGTCAGCGACCTGCTTTCGTGAGCTCCGCCTCAAGCTCCGGCAGAGCCTGGAAGAGGTCGGCGACGAGGCCATAGTCCGCAACCTGAAAGATCGGTGCCTCGGCGTCCTTGTTGATGGCGACGATGATCTTCGAGTCCTTCATGCCGGCGAGATGCTGGATAGCGCCAGAGATGCCGACCGCAACGTAGAGCTCGGGTGCCACGACCTTACCCGTCTGGCCGACCTGCAGATCGTTTGGAACGAAGCCCGCGTCGACGGCGGCGCGCGAGGCGCCCATGGCGGCTCCCAAGCGCTCGGCGATCGGCTCGATGTACTTCTTGAAGTTCTCGCCGTTGCCCATGCCGCGGCCGCCGGAGATGATGATCTTGGCGGCGGTCAGCTCGGGCCGGTCCGATTTCGTGAGCTCGGCGCCGACGAAGCTCGAGAGACCCAGCGCGGGCGGCGGCGCGATTTCCTCGATTGCGGCCGAGCCGCCCTCTGCCGCGGCGGCGAAGGTGGCCGTGCGCACGGTTATGACCTTCTTGGCCTCGGTCGACTGCACGGTCTGCAGCGCATTGCCGGCATAGATCGGGCGCTCGAACGTGTCGGCCGACAGGACCTTGGTGATGTCGGAGATCTGCATGACGTCGAGGAGGGCGGCGACGCGCGGCATGACATTCTTGCCTGTGGCCGTCGCAGGCGCCAGGAGTGCGTCATAGGATTTCATCAGCGGGACGATCAGCGACGCCAGCTCCTCAGCGAGAGCGTTGGCGAGATGCGGTGCGTCGGCGACGAGAACCTTCGACACGCCCTCAAGCTTTGCGGCCGCCTCGGCCGCGGGGCGGCAATTATGGCCAGCGACGAGGACATGAATCTCGCCGCCCATTTCCTTGGCTGCAGTCAGCGCCTTGGCGGTCGTGCCGTTGAGCGCGGCATTCGTGTGCTCGGCTAGCAGAAGGAGCGCCATCAGATCACTCCCGCCTCGGTCTTGAGCCGATGGACCAACTCCGCCACATCAGCAACCTTGACGCCGGCCTTGCGGACTGGCGGCTCAGACGTCTTCACGACCTTCAGGCGCGGGGCGATGTCGACGCCGAAATCCGCGGGCTTCTTCACGTCCAACGGCTTCTTCTTGGCCTTCATGATGTTGGGCAAGGACGGATAGCGCGGCTCGTTCAAGCGCAAATCGGTGGTGACGACGGCCGGAAGCTTGAGCTTCACGGTCTCGAGACCGCCGTCGACCTCGCGCGTCACGGCGACCGTGCCAGCTTCGGGCACGACCTTCGAGGCGAATGTGCCCTGCGGCCAGCCGAGGAGGGCGGCGAGCATCTGGCCGGTCTGGTTGCAGTCGTCGTCGATGGCCTGCTTGCCGAGGATGACGAGATCGGGCTTCTCGGCGGCGGCGACGCTCTGGAGGAGCTTGGCGACGGCCAGCGGCTCGACGAGGGCGCCATCCGGCGTCTCGATCAGGATGCCGCGATCGGCGCCGATGGCGAGCGCGGTGCGGATCGTCTCCTGCGACTTCGCCGGTCCGACCGAGACGACAACCACCTCGGTCGCGCCGCCCTTTTCTTTCAGACGCACGGCCTCCTCGACGGCGATCTCGTCGAAGGGGTTCATCGACATCTTAACGTTGGCAAGCTCGACGCCCGTGCCGTCCGCCTTGACACGAATTTTCACCGCGAAGTCGACAACGCGTTTTACGGCCACAAGTAGCTTCATGTCCCGCCGTGCTCCCCAGCACGCCTTCTTATTCTTTTCACATTTGTCATGGACAGCGATTGTGCAGCGCGATTGTCCAACGCCGCTCCGGGGGCGCAAATTCCAAGTCTACAGCCCCTCCGCGACCGTTTCGCAAGTGCGAAACGGCAGCCTACGGTCGCGCCCCCGCCAAGTCAATGCGACCGGCGAGAAACAGTCCCTACAAGTTGACAACATCCGCTCCCCGTCCCCCGGCCCGTCCAGGACCCCTACGCCACGGTCACCCGGCGGTCGAAAAGGGGCACCCCGGAACGGCGGAAGAACACGACCAGGACCGCGCCGGCGATGAGCCCACCGATGTGCGCCGCCCAGGCCACCTGGCCAAACTGTCCGGGCAATGACACCATGACGATCTGCCACAGGATCCAAAGTCCCAGCACAAATGCCGCAGAGATCCGCAAAGGGATGGCTTTCAGCGCCAGGACCCAGACCCGGACGCGGGGGTGCAGCATCAGGTAGGCCGCGATCACGCCTGCCACCGCGCCGCTCGCGCCGATGAGCGCGCCGCCCGATTCAGGCTGGGCCTGGACCCACCATGCGTAGAAAAGCGCGGCGAAGACGCCGCACGCCAAATAGAACACGAGGAACTTCAGATGGCCCATCGCATCCTCGACGTTGTCGCCGAAGACCCACAGGAACAGCATGTTGCCGGCCAAGTGGAAGATGTCGCCGTGAAAGAACATATATGACAACAGTGTCAGTGGCTGCGGGATGACAAGCGACGTCACCGCGGCGGGCGCATCAACCGGCAGCAGTCCCGCGTCGAAAAAGTTCTTGGGCATGACCGCAAAGGTCGCGACCGCAGCATCGTCCATGCCCGAGACCTCGAACAGGTAGACCGCCACGTTGATGGCGATCAGGGCGATGGTCACGAACTGAAAGCGGATCGATTTCAGCGTGTTCTCATCGTGCAGCGGAACAAACATGGCGCTTCCTTGTCCCTCACTCGATCCGGATGCAGATCTGCGAACTCATCGGTTCTGCCCCGGCACCCACAGCACGTCGCTCCTGCCGCGGTCGTTCACATAGCGGCTGGCGACGAACAGGAAATCCGACAGACGATTGATGTACTTCAGCGCGGCGGGGCTGACGGGCTCGTCGGGCAAGGCGGCCAGCGCCACCATCTCTCGCTCGGCGCGGCGGCAAATCGTGCGCGCGAGATGAAGCGCCGCGGCAGCGGGTGAGCCTCCCGGAAGAACGAATGACTTCAGCGGCTTGAGCTCGGTGTTCATCTCGTCGATCTCGTCCTCGAGACGCGTCACCTGGTCGTCCGTGGTCCGCAAAGCCTCGCCCTGGGCCTTGTTGCCACGGTCAGGCACGCACAGGTCGGCGCCGAGATCAAAGAGATCGTTCTGTATGCGCATCAGCTTGGTATCGAGACCAGGCTGCCCGGCGAGGTAGGCGCGGGCAAGACCGATGGCGGCGTTGGTCTCGTCGACGGTCCCAAAGGCGGCGATGCGCGGCGCGTCCTTGGCGACCCGTTCGCCCGTGCCGAGGCCCGTCGTGCCGGCGTCCCCCGTGCGCGTATAAATCTTGTTCAGCTTGACCATCGAAATGGGCATCCCCTCATCGGGCACACCCTAGTGCCGGGCGCCGCCAAATCAAGGCGAATGCGCTTACTGCCCCGCGTGCTGGAAGAGGATGAAGGCCATGATGACGACGATGGCCACAAACTGCAGCCCGACACGCCAGCGCATGAGCTTCTGGCTCAGGTTGGGGCTTCCGCCGCGCATCATGTTCCAGAGGCCGAGGAGCAAGACAACGAACACTGCCGCGACGGCAATGGTTGTGAGGTGATAGAGGATAGGTTGCATCGACTGGCGACCTCTTGGAGGGACGTTTTTGAAGCTTATGGGCCTTTAACAGCGCCCGGACAATCGGCGGGCCAATAGCCCGGCTGCGACGGAGTAGCGGGGCAACAGCCCGGTCGGATACGCGTCGGCCCTCACCGAATATGGGGTTTGGTAATGGGCCATACTATACAGTCGCCCTAATTCTAGCCACTTCTCGCGGCGAGGTATGTACTTCCGGCGCGCGCCAGGCCCTGCGGTCGGTGGATCAGGGCCAATGGATCGGGCAGGACGTCCTCCAACAACAAGATGCGCGGGCAAGGTGAGATCGAGGGCGTGAAGCGGTCCCCAACAAGGATGATGATCAGTCTCGGCAGGCCGGCGCGCCAGATTTCCGTGGCGCTGACGCTGCTCGCTTGCACGCCGGGCGCCCATGCCCAGGATGCAAAGGCGGTCGTTCCAGCCGAAATGCTCGAGGCTGAAAAGAAGCAGCTCGAAGCACGGCGCACTGAGCTCGAAGGCACGGAAATCCGCGGCCGCGAGCTGCAGAAGGCAGTGGCCAGCATTGCCGCCGAACGGGAGCAGATCAACGCACGGCTGCTCGAGACCGCGGCTCTGGTGCAGAAAAGCGAAGCGCAGCTGACGGCTTCCGAATCTCGGCTCAGCCAGCTGGAAGCCCAGGAAAAAGTGGTCCGTGTCTCCTTGGCCGAGCGCTACGACCATATCGCCCGGCTGCTCGGGGCACTGCAGCGCATGGGCCGCAATCCACCGCCCGTGATGATCACGCGGCGCGAGGATGCGCTCAAAATGGTGAGAAGCGCGATGCTGCTCGCCACGGCGTTTCCGGAGATGCATGGCCAGGCCATCGAGCTCAAGAACAAGGTCGATCAGCTCGTTCGCGTGATGGAGGACATCCGAGGCGAGGGCGAAAGACTCAAGGCCGAGACCACCCGGCTGAACGAAATGCGGATCCGGCTCTCGGGCCTGCTCGAGACAAAGAAGCAAAGCCTCACCGAGCGCGAGAGCGAGCTCAAGAACGTCCGCAAGGCGGCGGCCGAAATCGCAAACAGCGTCAACGATCTCAACGACCTCATCGGCAAGCTCGATCAGGAGGTCAGGAAGAGCAGCGAATTCGCTGCCTTCGAGAAGGAGAGCGATCGCCAGACGGCGCAGCCTGCCGCGCCTGCGGGGAGCCCCACCGAGGCGCCCGCCGTTGCGGCGGCGCCCCCTGCAGCCCAAGCCAAGCCCACGGAGGTGGCATCCCTCAGTCCGGTGCCCACGCCTGGCGTGCCGTCGTCGGTCGTGGAGCTGGCACCCGGCGTTTCACTGGTTCCGGGCAGCCCCGGGCGCATCAAGCCGGCCATTGCCTTTAACCTCGCAAAAGGCAAGCTTCCGGCGCCCGCCCAGGGCCGCAGGGTCTTGTCCTTCGGGGAGAAAACGCAATATGGGGGACAGTCCAAGGGCATCGTCATCGAGACGCGCCACAACGCACAGGTTACTTCCCCTTGCGACGGATGGATTGTTTACGCTGGCGAATTTCGGAGCTATGGGCAACTCTTGATCATTAATGCGGGCGGCGGGTATCATGTCCTGGTCGCCGGCCTGTCGCAGATCGACGTCCAGCCCGGCCAGTTCGTTCTGGCTGCAGAGCCGGTCGGAACGATGAGTGGCGTGCCCCGAACGGCGCAAATAACGACCCAAGTCTCGGCGCAGGATAGTGCGCAAACGAGTTCGCCCGTACTCTACGTGGAGTTCCGCAAGGACGGACAACCAATAGACCCCGACCCGTGGTGGGTCGCAGGTCATCAGAAGGTGCAGGAATGATGCGCAAGACCGATTTCGTGTTCTGGACTTTTCTCCTGATGACGGGTCTCGCCGGCGCCACGACGGTACTCAACGTTTCGCGCACGTACTCGGCGAACTCGCCCAATTCCGAACTCTACCGTCAGCTCGACCTGTTCGGAGACGTATTCGAGCGCGTCCGCTCCGATTACGTCGAGAAGCCCGACGACACGATGCTGATCGAATTGGCCATCAACGGCATGCTTGCCGCGCTCGACCCCCATTCCTCGTACATGAGCCCGAAAAACTACCGCGACATGCAGGTGCAGACGCGGGGCGAGTTCGGCGGCCTCGGTATCGAGGTGACGATGGAGAACGGCGTCGTGAAGGTCGTCGCGCCGATCGACGATACGCCCGCCGCCAAGGCCGGCGTGCAGGCGAACGACCTCATCACGCACCTCGACAACGACCAGATCTCGGGGCTCACGCTCGAACAGGCGGTCGAGAAGATGCGCGGGCCGGTCAATACGCCCATCACGCTCACGATCGTGCGCAAGGGCAAGGACGAGCCGTTCGACGTCAAGATCGTTCGCGACGTCATCCGCATCAACGCCGTCAAGGCGCACTCGGAGGGCGATATCGCCTACATCAAGGTGACGACGTTCAACGAGCAGACGCATGCCAATCTCGTCAAGTCCATGGACGCCCTGAAGAAGGAGATCGGCGACAAGCTCAAGGGCTACATCATCGACCTCAGGAACAACCCCGGCGGCTTGCTGGATCAGGCGATTGCCGTCTCCGACGACTTCCTCGACCGCGGTGCAATCGTGCTCACGAAGGGCCGCAACAACGAGGAAACGCAGCGGGCCCAGGCACGACCCGGCGACGCCACGGACGGCAAGCCGGTCGTCGTTCTGATCAATGGCGGATCGGCCTCGGCGTCGGAAATCGTTGCCGGCGCGCTCAAGGACCACAAGCGCGCAACCATCATCGGCACGCGCTCGTTCGGCAAGGGCTCGGTGCAGACGATCATTCCGCTCGGCGCCAACGGCGCGATCCGTCTGACGACGGCGCGCTATTACACGCCGTCCAACCGGTCGATCCAGGCCAAGGGCATCGACCCCGACATCGTCATCGAGCAGGAGCTGCCCGAGGAGCTCAAGAGCAAGGTGTCGGCCGAGAAGCCCCGCGGCGAGGCGAGCCTCAGGGGCCACCTGAAGGGCGAGGACAAGGCTGAGCCCGGCAAGGAAGGCAAGGAAGGAGAGGGCAGCGAGGGCAAGGAGGAGAAGGAGGTCTCGGGTTCGTCGGCCTACGTGCCGAAAGAGCCGGAGAAGGACACCCAGCTCCAGTACGCCTTGAGCTTCCTGCACGGCACGGCGACCGGTCCCACCGTTGCCAAGCCGGCCGACCAGCCGACGACCGATCCGACACCCGACAAGAGCACGGTTCCGAACTGACGGGTGCGGGCAGCAGAGAGCAGCTTCGAAGGGCGCCGCGCTGGCGCCCTTCTTGTTTGGAGGCCTGAGACGCATGAGCAAATCCCAGCAGCTGGATGCACCAGGCGGCGAGCGCGGCTACCGGGCATGCGTCGGCATCATGGTGCTCAACAGCGCCGGACTGGTCTGGATCGGCCAGCGCGCGGATACGCCCGGCGACGCCGAAGGCCGCGGCCTCTGGTGGCAGATGCCGCAGGGCGGCATCGACGACGGCGAGGAGCCGGAGCGCGCGGCGCTGCGCGAGCTGTTCGAGGAGACGGGCATGAAGAGCGTCGAGGTGATGGCCAGCATCGCCTCGTGGCTCACCTACGACCTGCCGCCGGAGCTTCAGGGCAAAGCGTGGGGCGGGCGCTATAGGGGCCAGAAGCAGCGCTGGTTTCTCATGCGATTCAAGGGCCCGGACAGCGAGATCAACATCATGCCGGCGCCGGGGCATCAGCGGGAATTCGACAGCTGGCGATGGGCGCCTGCGGGAGAGCTCTTGGAGCTCATCGTGCCGTTCAAGCGCCAGGTGTATGGCGCCGTCATCGCCGAGTTCGGACCGCTGGCGCGTCCGCTGTGAGGGCCTAAAGGCCTCAAGACGCGAGCAAAATTCACAATCCGGACTGCGATCGTCTTAAATTCGTGCTGTTCTTTCAGTAAGATCGAGTGCGATTCGCAAATCGCGGGTTCGCGCATAGCGTGAACTGGCTTATCCGCAACTCGTTTTTCTCGCCCATGAAACCTCTCAAGACAGCCGATATGCCGTTGCCGGACCTGCCCTACAGGCCGTGCGTCGGCATTATGCTGATCAACAAGGAGGGCTTGGTGTGGACAGGGCGCCGGCTTCCCAAATGGTCAGGGGACCGTTCGGCGTATATCTGGCAGATGCCGCAGGGCGGCATCGAGCGGGGCGAGAGAC
>CAVQUQ010000010.1:0-126376 GCA_963716835.1 uncultured Alphaproteobacteria bacterium
TCCTACGACAGGGCGCGGGCAATCACATTTTTTCAAGGCGTTGAAGGGCTGGAGGAGTGGACGCGGGTCCGCCGTGATGGCGTGGCCGTGCGACTTACAATCGATCATCTTATGGCATCGGCGGCCCTACCGTTCGTATTCGTCGCACAGCGAATCGGCAACGAGTACTATGGGGATGGTTCCTTGCGCCTGACGTCGCCCCTAAGTCCCGCAATCCATTGTGGGGCTGACCGAATACTGGTCATTGGTATTCGTGACGCCAAGCCGGTTCCGGTCACCAAATCCGAACCCATCTATCCGAGCCTTGGCACACTCAGTGGTTACCTGCTCGATACCATCTTTATGGATAACGTCGACGCCGATATCGAGCGTGCGCTTCGCGTCGATCACACGCTGGCGTTGCTCCCGGGAGCAGCAAATGAGAACTCGGCTGCGCGACATTGACATCCTCATGGTGCAGCCCTCCCGCGACGTGCGCGAGATTGCCCGCGAGCATGCCCATGAGATGCCATGGACAATCCAGATGCTCTTGAAGCGGCTCAGCGTTCGGGGCCGCGATTGGCGCTTGCCGAGCTATCTATTGTTCGAGCCCGGATATTGTCGCGCCCTGATTGAGCTGGGATATGCCGATACCATCGCGCGGGCGGCCGAGATAAGAGCGTTTATGACCGCTTAGACGGATCTTGATTGGAATGGGCTCTTGCGCGTGCTGATAGCTTCGCACCTGCGGTTCGGGATGTGACCGTCGCAGCTGCCCTCGCGGCGGAGTAATGGGGCGGGGATAGAATTGAGCCCGTGGAGATAAGGTGACATGTCACTGTCAGCCCTTGCCCAGTTCGACAAAAAGGGCCGCGTCCGAATGGTGGTCGAGACCCCCCGCGGATCGTCCATCACAATCCCGGATGGGAACACGAGGCTGAGGAAGCTAATGACCGCTGCGCTGAAGATCATTCATAGCGTCCGCAAATGATGCCGCCACAAATCGCCCGAACCTTACGGCCCGCCGCCGTTCGCTGCGGTGAGTACATTCCGAGTCTACCCAGCGTCCTACCGTATGTGCACCATGAATATAGGGGAGCGCGTACGTAGCCCATGTTGGCTCCTTAAGTTGCCAGCGGTCCGGTCTCGGCCCCGCGCCTGCCGGAGCGCTGGCAGCGTCTGCTCTAGGGGCCTCGGTGCATCACCTCTCGCGGCGCTTAACGACCACGTGTCGGTTTCGATCTCGTCAGCCAACGCCTTTAGTATCAACGCCTCAACCGTGCCTATCACGCCCTCAAAGCCGATCACGTGATCGCGAATGTGCTCGGCGATCCGTTTGCGCTCGTCGCGTCTGGCGATGTCGCACGCCTCGTCTATCGACTTGCCAGCCGATCCGTCTCGCCGTCTGCCATCCTCGCCTCCTCGCCAAGCGTCGAGTTTCTTTTGTACCGCACCGCAGGCGCTGCGTCGAACATCTTGACCTTGCCCGGTCCAGTCAGAGTTACTTGTCGCATCCGCGACAGGGGTTTCACGTTCCGACTTTCTAGCTTGGCCTTTGAGATCTTGTCCGACGCATCTGTTTTGATTTATGACTCCACCTCGACCACCCGATCGGCGGAGCCAGTATGGCGCTCGCCGTAAACTCGCGCAACGCGGCTTGACCGTCGCGCCATCGCTTGGACGAACGAATTGCGAAAGAGAAACGAGGAACTCAGGTGTTGCTGCGTGCGCGGTCGTATCCTTCCGCGCTAATCCCTAGCCACGTTTTAGGTCGCCCACCTGAACCATGACGAATCCGTCTTCCTCGATCTGCCCGCGATCATGCTTGTCGCTCGCGACATGCTCCAATCTGTTTCTGTGCTTCCGGAAGCAATGAAGATGATCGAGGGAACCTGGTTCCGAGCGCTCGATTACGTCGAGTGCAGCATGAGTGACCATGACAGGGACAAGAATTGGGCCGTCCCGCATGGAAAAACGCACGCCTCTAATAGTCTCCTGCGCTGGATTTGCAATTGCGGTGAGGCTCATTGAGGGCGACCTAGGTTGGCTTTTCTTCGTATTGAATGTTGATCGCGACGCTAATCCTTTCTCCGCTTCCTTTGGGGAGTGGATTGGAAGCCGTGCCGTGCAATGTGCTTACCATTTTGCGCATGATGGTCGCCAGTGGATGCCTTGCAAGCCACTGGCTGAGAGCCTCTGCGGCTTCAGGTTCAGTGCTAGCCGTGAATGTTTCTGATTTCATCAAACGCTCCCATCACTGTCCGCCCCGTTCTTGATTCGACTAGCTACGCTTGCTGATCAGGATGGAAGCCGCGCGAACGATTTGGTCACAACGCTGTTCCATGTCGCGAACGTCTGCTGTGTCAGCTTGGTCGCGAGTTCGTAGAACTCCTTGCTCTGCTCACCAGCCTTGGCAATCTGAGCCTGGATGAACTGTGCCTGAAGCTGCGTCGCCTCGGTAACGTCCTTCGCGCGCAACATGGCCTGTGCGGCGTCGAACGCAGCTTCGGTATTCACGACGAAATTCTGGAGGGCCTTTTCTGCCAGGGTTTTGGTATCGCTCAGAGTTCGCTCGACGAGTTCTGCACCGTCTCTTGCGGTTGCAACCGAATTCCGTGTTGCTTGGCGGGTCTTGGCCAAGCCTTCGTGAGCGGAGGCTTGGATTTGATCTGGTAGATGCCCATTCTGTGCAGCCTTCAAGATTGCTTCTGCTTGCTGTAGGTATTGGCTAGTAGGCATTGGAATCTCCTTGATGTGCTGGCTCGTTCAACCGCCGTCCCAGTCACCTGTCCTACATATAGGGATCAATTGCTGCACCGCAATATACTTTGAAATATATAAGTATATTAGTATCTTACGAGGCACTGACGCTCATGTCGGACCGCGGTGCGAGGGCGCCGTTTTGCCAAAGAGAGAATGTCAGGGCGCCCAGATGATCAAGCGCCCTCCGAACGCCCGCATTGGATCTGCATTGGATCGTGAATGCTTGTCGTTAAGTGGAGCGCTTCCGCGTCTAAGCAGACTGCCGTCTCCCTAAATTCGCGAAGTCCGGTGCCCCCAACATGATCGCGACCCATGGGGTCTCCCCAAACCGGGGATGATGATCGCAACGGCCTGGTCTATACGCCGCTGTGACGGCTGCCGGGCTTGTGGCGTGAATGCCGCGGACAGAAGCTCGAGGGGGAGCCATCCAACTGGCTCCGCAGCCGTCACTTCACTATTCCGAACTGTGCTCACCGGTTTTGGCCCCCTAGAAGCTGCTGCCGGACTCGCTCAGAAATGCGATTTCCTCGGGCGTGGCTGCCCGCCCGAGCACGGCGCTACGGTGCGGGAAGCGTCCGAAGCGATCGATGATCGCCTTGTGCAGTTCGGCATAACGCAACACTTCCGCGTCACCTAGGTTGGCGAAGAGCTCGACAGAGCGCGCCTGTACGCCGCGATCCTCACTGTGCTGGAATGGCATGTAGAGGAACTGGCGCTCGCAGGCCGCGAGCTCGCGATCGAGGCCGCGCGCAATCGCAGACCGGGCGATTGCCAGCGCGTGCGCATCGGATGCAAATGACTTGGGCAAGTCGCGGAACATATTGCGCGGGAACTGATCGAGCACGATTACCGTCGCCAGCGCGGCTCTCGCCGATGTTGGCACTTCGGCAGATGTCGTCCGCGCTAGGGCCTCGTACTGCGCGCCGAAGCGTTTACGGATGGTCGCGTCGATCGCGTCATCCTTATTGTACCAGTCTTCGGGGCCGAGTTCCTTGAACCAGAAATCGAGCACGTCGCCGATCCAGGCGTCGCTTGAAGTGGTGCCAGACATCGTGCTTCCTCCAAGCATCTTGTCAGTTGTGGACGGGATTTCGCAGGTACTGTTGGCCAGACGGCTAGAGTTGAACCTGAACTTTGCAGCGGCGCACCGCGCGGCGTTGCAGGTCAACTGCCCCTCGCTCGCCAAGCTTGGCGATCTCGAAGATCAGCGCCGCAAGGCGTTCGCGGCGGTCCCTGTCGGCGTCGCTATTGGTTGCGATGCCGAGTTCCTTGCAAGCCCCGTAGTAGGCCGCACGCACTGCCGTAACGTCGACGTTGTCAAAGCGAAGAGATGCATTGCTGAAAGGCATGGCCGAGCTCCTTGGCCTGACAGGTGGGGTCAAGACAGAGGCATCGTCTGGGCTAACGCGGGATCGCCGGATCTGGTGTGATCATCGCGCATGACGTCGCAACCCTCATGCCGTGCCCGTTATCGGTCTTAAGAAATGCAGCCGCGAGCGCTTGGCACCCCTTCATGCTCATAAATCCCCGTGTCGTCGTAGTGACCTCGCCGTTAGCGAGGGTCACTATCATAGTGAGCGTTGCCACATCCACCGGGTGCCACCGAACGCTAAGGCCGCCCAAAGAAGAGGAAAAAAAGAGAGGCCGCAAACTTTGCAAGTACTCGATACAGATCTTGCGCGGCCTCTGACAGCCCCTACTGACGCACATCAGGATCTGGGTTCAAAGGTTCGGAAAGTACCTATGACGGTTCAGGCCTGCAGTAGTCAGGGGGTGTACTTGGTGCGTCCACGAGGCCATGGCGGGGAACGACCCTATTTCAAATTGCCGTACGCCCAAAGGGCATACGCTTTGAGGACGTTCGGATCGCGCTCCCCAGTCGCTGCTAACGTAGTGATCGATTTCTCCAGCGCGTCACGCTCAGGATTGCCGAGTTCGTCAGATGGCGTTGGCTTGAGGCCTGCGTCACGGCACGCCTCGTCGTAAGCGTGATGCAATGCGCTCAGTGTGGCGTCGTCGTAGATGGCAAGTTTCTGAAAGGGCATTGACCGCTCCTGCCTTTCCAACTTTGCGGGAGCATTTCTTTAGGCGCTCTCAGTCGGCGAACGCCTTGGGAAACATTTCTGTCGCCGATGGCTCCACTATGCACTGTCAGGGCTATGTGTCGAAATCCTCCCTAGAGCGCACGCTGCCAGCGGTCCGGCAGGCGCGGGGCCGAGACCGGACCGCTGGCAACTAAGGAGCCAACATGGGCTATGTACGCGCTCCCCTATCGTCAAGGTGCACATACCGCAGCACACTGCCTAAATTCGGAAAGTACCCACCACTGTACGGCCGATGCGTGGCTTGCGGCTCACAAGGACGGCTGGGAACTGTTTAGTCGTCCCCCTCGCTAATCTCAAAGATCGCCGCCTTCAGTCTCTCCGGTGCGCGTTCTCCCTTTGCCGCCGCTGCAAACAGGCGCTCGGTCATCGTCTGCATTCAAAAAGAAAAAGCCCGGCGCAAACCGGGGTTTTTCCGTTTTAAGCGCGAAAGATCGACTTAGAAGTCCATGCCGCCGCCACCCATCGGCGGGTGAGCATGGCCGGAGTCCTTCTTTGGCAACTCGGCGACCATGGCCTCGGTCGTTATGAGGAGACCGGCGACCGATGCCGCGTCCTGTAGCGCGCAGCGCACGACCTTGGCCGGGTCGACGACGCCCTGGGCGATGAGATCGCCGTAGGCATGCGACTGAGCATTATAGCCGTAGCCGTAGCTATTGTTATCGAGGATCTTGCCTACGATCACCGAGCCGTCCTCACCGGAGTTGGTGAAAATCTGGCGGGCAGGCATCTGGAGCGCCTTCCTCACGATGGCAATACCCGTCTTCTGATCGTCATTTCCGGACTTAAGGGACTCGAGCGCCTTGATGGCTCGGAGCAAGGCGACGCCGCCGCCGGGGACGATACCCTCCTCGACTGCCGCGCGGGTGGCGTGAAGCGCATCATCGACGCGGTCCTTACGCTCCTTCACCTCGACCTCGGTCGCGCCGCCGACTTTGATGACGGCAACGCCGCCAGCAAGCTTTGCCAGGCGCTCTTGCAGCTTCTCTTTATCGTAATCGGAGGTCGTCTCTTCGATTTGCGCCTTGATCTGCTTGATGCGCGTCTCGATATCCGTCTTCTTGCCCGCGCCGTCGACGATCGTCGTGTCGTCTTTGTCGACCGTGACTTTCTTAGCCCTGCCGAGCATGTCGAGGGTCACGTTCTCAAGCTTGATGCCGAGATCCTCGGATATGACGCTGCCGCCCGTGATGGTGGCGATGTCCTCCAGCATGGCCTTGCGGCGGTCACCGAAGCCCGGGGCCTTGACGGCCGCAACCTTGAGGCCGCCGCGCAGTTTGTTGACGACCAGCGTCGCGAGCGCCTCGCCTTCGACGTCCTCGGAAATGATGAGGAGCGGCTTGCCCGCCTGAACGACGGCTTCTAGCAGAGGCAGCAGCGCCTGGAGACCCGAGAGCTTCTTTTCGTGGATCAGGATGTATGGGTCCTCGAGCTCGACCATCATCTTTTCGGCGTTCGTGATGAAGTAGGGCGAGAGGTAGCCGCGGTCGAACTGCATGCCCTCGACCACGTCGAGCTCGGTCACGAGGCTCTTGCTCTCTTCAACCGTGATCACGCCTTCGTTGCCGACCTTCTTCATCGCTTCGGCGATTTTGGCACCAATTTCAGTGTCGCCATTCGACGAGATGGTGCCGACCTGTGCGATCTCGTCGTTGGACGTAACCTTTTTGGCGTTCGCCTTCAGCTCCTCGACCACGGCTGCAACCGCTTGGTCGATGCCGCGCCTCAGGTCCATCGGATTGGCGCCGGCCGCAACCGACTTTGCGCCTTCTCTTATGATCGCATGGGCGAGAACGGTAGCGGTCGTCGTACCGTCGCCGGCAACGTCCGACGTCTTGGAGGCCACCTCCTTGAGCAGCTGCGCGCCCATGTTTTCGAATTTGTCTTCGAGTTCGATCTCCTTAGCGACCGTCACGCCATCCTTGGTGACGCGCGGCGCGCCGTACGATTTCTCGATGACAACGTTGCGGCCCTTGGGGCCGAGTGTCACCTTCACTGCATTGGCGAGGATGTCGACGCCGCGCAGCATCCGATCGCGCGCGTCTTGGCCGAATCTAACGTCTTTCGAGGCCATCTGAGCAACTCCTGAAAAATTGGGGGATTGGCTTTCCGGGGCTTAGGCGGCGGCCTTCACTTTGGCATTGCCCTCGATCACGCCCATGATGTCGCTTTCCTTCATGATCAGGAGGTCCTCGCCGTCGATCTTGACCTCGGTACCTGACCACTTGCCGAAAAGTACGATGTCGCCCGCCTTAACGTCCGGGGCATTGATCTTTCCGCTCTCGTCGCGGGCGCCGGGGCCGACGGCTACGATCTCGCCGCGCATCGGCTTTTCCTTGACGGTGTCAGGGATGATGATGCCGCCAGCGGACTTGGCATCTTCTTCAAGCCGCTTAACGACGACACGGTCATGTAAAGGACGGAATTTCATCGAAATCTCCTTGAATATCTTGAGTTTTCTGGCTTGAGCGCGGAGCACGGGGTGGTCGCGGTTGTTAGGAACAGCCGAAGCCCCGCGTGCATGTATGGGTATAGTCAGAAACCTTTAGCACTCTCGCGTCACGAGTGCCAGCGCTGGTTTCCAAGCGGTCGATACCAAGGTCGGCGCGCAGCGCTCTCCGCATCAGAGGGCGACGCTTTAGAAAGTAGCTCGAAGTACTGCGCGGCAAGACGGGGACGCGAAATCCTGAATGACGCGGCAGCGGAGGCGAGTTCCTGATTCAATCAAGGCTATATCGAGCCGAGCGGTTAGGCGTTGCTGGTAAATGTGTAATATTTTTGGTGTTTTGATCATTTTTGCATTTTATAGCACAGCAATAAATTGCTCCCAGAACTTTTGCTCGATTTATTGTAGAAGTATACACGCAATAATAATTGAGATAAAAACTTAGTATTATTTAAAGATTCCATCAATATGCATTGACATTTAATCATACCGCGCCTATTTAACAATTTCACACGCAAACAATGAACAGCACTCAGTCCGATTAATCTTGGGCGTGGTTTCCATGTCTGCGAGGATTTTGCCATGATCAATAGGTCTACCAACACGAATGGCGAGCAGGGGAACCTGTGGGCACCCTCTGGATTCAATGCTCTCATGGGGATGAGCATCCCGCCCACGGCGCTGGTCACCGAGATGAACGGGCGCTTATTTGAGGGCATCGCAGCGTTCAACAGAGACTGGGTCACCTTTGTGAACCGGTGCCTGAAGGACAATCTCGAGCTGTCACAGCGGATTGCGGCGTGCAAGACGGCGGAGGAGGTACGCAGCGTCTATGGCGTTTGGTACCAGAAGTCGGCCGAGCATTACTTAGACGGGATCGTCGAGATGGCGAATAACAGCAAAAGCCTCGTGCACGACACCGTCGCAGCCGTTCATAGCCTAGCGGGGAAGTCTGTACCGGCAGCGGAGTCCCATCAATGTTGAGATACATTTTCGCGTTCGGCATTGTGCTGGGGGTAGCCACACCGGCTATGGCGGCGAGCTTTTACGTTGTGCGTGGTCTCGACAACAAGTGCAGAGTGGTCGAGGTCAACCCCGTCGACGAAACGATTTTCGTCTTCAGCGGCAAGGTGTACGTCACCCGCGAAGAGGCCGAGGCCCAGATCAAGGTGCTTTGCAACGACTACATACTCAGAACTTAGATCGCGTGCCAGTAAACTGGCGATCTCGGCAGGACTTCGAACCTCGAAGCCCTTGGTTCGAAGCCAGGTATCCTTTGTGCTACCGGATCAGCGCCGATTGAACGATGCTTTCGCCAAGGGTGAAGGACGAGGTGCTGTATGTCGACCTCGCGAGGTACCAGAGCGGCCTAAGCCCCGTAGGATTGAGATCGGTGCGACGGTCGCGAAGAGCATCCTGAACAAGACCATCGATGCTGCGGTCGCCGCCAACTGAGCGCTCTGCTCGAGTTTGAACTGAGAACAGGCGTCCCGCGGGCGCTCTGTTCTGTTTCGTTTCGCCGCGCGTCGAGGAACAGTCGTGGAAACCCCGAAGCATAACGCCGTGCTGACGATGTTGCGTACGGAATTTCAAACAGCCATCACGTCCGACCGAAATGCGGTCACGTTAGACCCTTCGATTGCTGAGCTCATGGAGAAAATTTCACAGACGGACTTTATCGAGCCCTTCTCGATCTACTCAAGAAGCCAGCTGCGCAAGATGCATGATTGCCTTGGTCACATCAGCAGTGCTCGATTGAACGACAATCCCTTAGAAGTGGCGCGAGCCGTCGATGCAATTCGACAACTGCTCGACGGGCTTGAGATTACCATGAAGCAATCGGCGGCCAGCAAGGCGAGTATCGAAGCGGCTCGTTCGAGGCCATGCTAGCCTGAGACAACATTAATTTGCCTGAGACGCCAACTCAAAGCGTCTAGGATTTCGATCCTTCTGCAGGTGACGTCAGATGACAACAGTAAAAGATGTAATCGATAAGAAGGGCAGGAACGTTCACTTCATTTATCCTGATGCTTCCGTGTTCGACGCCCTCAAAATGATGGCGGAAAACAACATCGGCTCATTGGTCGTGCTGGAAGATGGCAAACCTGTCGGCATCATCACCGAACGGCTCTACGCGCGGGAGATCATCTTGAAAGGTAGGACGTCGCCGGGAACTTTTGTCCGGGAGATCATGTCGACCCGGGTGGTCTACGCGCGACCTGACCAATCGGTCCAAGAATGCATGGCTGTGATGATCGAAAGAGGCGTGCGCCATCTCCCCGTGCTCGAAGAAGAACGACTAATCGGCATAGTTTCAATTGGCGATATGGTGAAGAGCGTCATCGGTGATCAGAAGTTCGTTATCGAACAGCTCGGACACTACATCCATGGCGATCGCTGACCGGCCAACAGGTGTTTGGCTCCTTGGTTGCCGCCGGTCCGGTTCGTCCCCCCGTTCACCGAACCGCTGGCAGCGTGCAGCCTTCCAATCGCGTCCAGCTCCTCCGGGGAGCGAATTAGCCTCCTAAGTCCCGTAAATCTCCAAAATGTCGCGCCGCGTAAGCGTCCCCAATTCCACGATTGCGGATCAATTGACCAAACCCGCGATCACGGAGACTGTCGGTTGGTTGGGATGAAGCAAGCGGTGCAGAGTCGAGATAATCTCGCTTCGCTTTGCCGGTTGGCCTGGAAGATGGCGCTGGGACCGGTGCAGTGTGATCGCTTCCTCGTGCTCGTAGCGCCCAATTGTGAAAGGGTCGCCGATATCGTGAACGTGCCAGAAGAATGGGAGCGTTGAAATGTTCACAGAATGCACGACGATCCACGGCTGGAAGGTTTGGATCAATCTTGACCACGTGATGCTTTTTCGATTGCAGGATAACGAGACGGCCGTGGTCTGGGTCAGCGAGGACGATGAACTGATGATCCGTGAGAAGCCCGAAGACGTTATACCAACGGCGAAGCTAGTAGGCTGAGCTCAAGGGAGTCTCCGTGGCTGCCCAACGAAGTCAGTTCCCTGCGGTTCTGCACGCTTTCCTCTCGCTGTCGATGCGGGAGGGGCTGAGGGTGACGCTGCTCGAACTTGCCAAGTTTTACGGAAATAGCCCGGGTCCTTGGCTCGATCGCATCGAAAAGGAGGTCATTGATGGCCTCAAAGCGTCTAGCGCCGAAGGAATTGACATAAAGACAGAGGCAAACGCTCTTACAGGCGCTCTGGCTGTGATCGAACAATTCTTCGATGACATTCGCAGTGAGCTTCCGAGACGCCACCCGAAGCAAGAGCAGTAGGTCGGCGACCTATTTGGGCGACCGCTTCAGGACTTATTCACTTATGTTTTGGCGGCTATGAGGAGGCAATGCGCCGATGCCAAGCGGTGGATTGCGCTCCATGGACTTCTGACGCGTCTGGGAATGCAAAGATTTCGTGCGGCAACCCAGCTGGAATGATCGAGCGCATTCGGGCTTCCACCGAGCGCTCCGTGCTCTTGGCGATGTCGCGGTCCGAAGGCGTGATGACATCGTGTTCTGGCGAGGAAGCAATTACGGCGTCACGAAATGTAGAAGGCGATCAGCGCCGCAAGCGCGACGGCAAGGGCGATAAACATGAGTCCAAAGCGGTGCCATTTTCGCCGGACGGCAGTCATATTGTAGTGGCGCTGTGGTCTCTGGCCGTCATGGTCGGTCATAGGATTTTACCCCGCCCAATGCCGGGCCGCGTCGTTGTTGAGTCGGGGGTTCGAGTGGGCTGGGAATCCGACCCTCATTGGGCGCGCGAGTTCGCTGGCTCCCACAAACATGCAGACGACCGCAGCCACTGCGACGACAATTTGTGACGATCAATTGGGTTCCTTCGGTGCCGAGTAACGCTGCAAGAAGACATGCGTCACTCGGCACGATCGACTGAGCCATCGTTGCGATTCGTAAGATTCCTCCGGCGAACGGATGTTCGCGGACGTCTATTCGCGAGACTCACCGCGGCCACCCACATGACGAGGTTGTGCGGACTTACACCCGCGAGGGATCGACGGTCGTCGGGCAAGATCGCTAGGCGCCCAGATCCGGTGATCGCACATTGGGCGCTGTCAACGGGCCATATTGAGTCTCAACGCCTTATCCGCGCTCGCCCTAAGCTCCCTCGCTAGTTCCGGGTCGCCGCACCTGTCAGCCTCTTGGCGTGCACTCTCAACGCTCTCGAAAACCCGACTAGGATTGCCATCGGTCCGATGGATGACATGGTATCTCGAGCCAACGATACAACAGTCGACACGACGAAGGTTCATAAAACCACCCAATCAAAAAAAACTCCTGCGGCCGTGTCCAGGACAGGAACGCCACGTGGGCAGATAGGGCTGCCCACCGATCAACCGATGCCGCTATAGCTCGTTACTAAACGCCTCTGATGGCGGCCAACTTGAGCTTGAATGGATCGCGTTCGCCCGCAGAAGCCGCGTCGAGAAGACCTCGGGTTAGCCGGGCCTTTGTTGCAGCTTGGGTAGGCAACGGCTGCGTCGCAGCTTCAAGCTCCTTCCACACTGCATCGTATGCTTCATAAAGAAGTTTGGATGTGCGCTCATCGAACGTACTGAATGGTGCCATGGATTGCTACACCTCACCGTTGAACAGGCGGGAGCAAGTCGCAGGACGGATACTCTCAGTCGGCGCGATGCCTAGAGCTAATCGTTCGTCGCCGATGGTGCACTAGGCGCCCCCTATGATGAAGAGTCAAACAGGGGTCCATATCGAACCACGATCATGGACGGTTTGCCCTAGGGTCCAATCATCTTGATTCTAGGCTCAAGGGCTCAAAGGGATAAGTGATGACCGAATGGAGAGACACCTTGTCCTACGAGGTTGTACGGCGCGCGCACCAGCTTGCTGGGAACGATGCGGGCACTGTCTGCCTCAGTGACAAGCTTTCAGGCACTTGCGAGTGGCCGTCTCCCAACCGCCTCTTCGTCGCCCTCGCCGATAAGGCGCTCCGGCGCCATGGTCGCATGATCGCCGCAGGGTACGGCATGGATCGGAGCCGCCTGGCATCGGAGTGCATTCCATTCGGACTCCCCGCCGCGTACGGACGAGATGGCAATTTCCGAGTTTACACACCCACTGCTGCGTAGGCGTCGGCTTTGGGTCACGAGCTGACCTCGACGTCCTCCGCACGTGAGCCACTCTCGCTGGGTGCGCTGCAATCTCACTCGAAGATAAGCGTCGTGCATGGACCAAACGAAACGGCCCCGAAGGGCCGTCTTGCTTTGGTTCAGTCGGATTGGAGAAGCGAGCTGTCAGCGCTTACGGCCACTCTTCGGCGACAGTTTGGTGATCGATTTAGTAGGCGGCCCTTTTGGAGTGGAAGCCATTGGTTTCTTCGGAGCAGGCTTCTTCGCGATCGCTTTGGCCATCAGAAAGTTCCTCTTTGACGTAGGCGGAAAAACAGATGCAGCACGCTGCAGCGACCCGAATTGACCTTGTCGCGATTTTAGAAGTAGCATATTGCGCGGCGACGCTAGTCAGGTACGCACCCGGCAGAAGGGGATAGCGTGCTAGCGCCATCGGGACGAGAACTGTAGTCCGAGCCGGGCTGTCCAAGGTCGGCTTAGCTCCCGAGAGCGGAAGCAGTGATATTGGCCAATCAACCGTCGTCCGCGAATCCTCGCCTATAGATCAAAGCAATTTGGAGTGGGATTGATGAGACCGCGGCCGTCGCAGTCGCCCTGCGCACGGGAGGTGCGGTTCCGCGAGCGCCCCAATGCTTCGAGGTCGCGCACGCCACGGCGTAATTCATTGGGAGGTCGCGGTCGAAGGCTTCGTTGCCAAGCTTCCGACGCGGCGTTCGGAAGACATTAAAGTTCGCAAGCTGGCGTTCGCCGAAGTGTGTGCCCGAAGGACAAAACGGCGGCGTTGCGGCGGACGAGCGGCTTCAGAGGCTCCGGCAGATCGTCAGGGCTTGGCATGCGGGCGCCGTCGATCAAGACCGGGATCACGGATGTCGCGACCAAGCACAGCCGCAATTTCGATGGCTACGAAATCTTCAAGGTTATCGATCCGATGGCGGCCTTTGTCGTCCGAGGAAGACACTGCACGCAGCGACCTGCGAATTGAGGTACCCTACAAAGTCGACGCCCGCCGGGATGTGGTCGACGTCCATGGACTTGCGGCCGACGTCAGCAAGGGTATCGGTACCGAACTTTCGGTATCTATCGGCCCTTGTTAGCGCTGAGCATGTAACAGAGGGGCGAGATGTCCCAGATGCTGAAAATCCATCAGTACAAGAAGCACCCTCTCATCCAGATCACGGATGGCCGTCATCCGTATGCGGCGGAAGAAAATACCAAAGGCTGGGTAGAGCGGGGGAGCATTGAAGCGTCGCCGGATGCAATAGCTGATGTTTTAACGGTGGTCCCGAGCGCCGTGCTCGAGGAGATCGAGCGCAAGGGCTGGTGTCAGCTGGACCACTTTCAGATCCAGGAGGCCTGGCGCAGCAGGTGGGTAAAGAGGTAAAAATGCTCGAGGGAGACAACGATGTCGGTGAATGATTGCCGAGTGAACTGGGACGCAGGCGCCGTCCCTGATCCGCTTGCGCGCCTCACGCGGCGTGAACGGTCTGGGTGGCACTTTTTTCCCTTTTCGCTCGCGCTTGGGCCGCATGATGGCGGAGATTGAACGTCCTTGATGTCCGCTCAGGGTCATGAGCTGACCTCGACGTCCTTCGCATACGACGTCCGCTAGAGCCTCAAGAGCAGACAAGCCGTCAGGCGTCTCTGACGTCCGCTAGGGGCCAGAAGCCGACATCGCGATCGGCGAGCTCTGTCGCAGACCTGAACCGTCAGGAGAACTGGTGATGGCGCAGGCTGTCGTCACAAGGACCTATGCCCTTCGAGAACAAAGGATGCGATCATGACCAGCGCCACGGGGCCCGACATTCCAGCGTCACCGTGCTCTGAAGCGTGAGTCGGATCGAAATTTCGGAGCAATCAGAACTCTCTTTGCTATCTGTCCACGCTCCGTCTGACTTACTACCGTGTAAGCGGAATCCGATATGTTCCGCTGCGGGCAAAAGTCATGCGCCGAAGCCGAACCAACGAGCATGAGTATTGCGGTAAAAACCGCGACGATTTGGTACCTCACGCGGATACTCATTTTCTGCTGGCAGGAATTGCCTACAGGGCGATTGGTTGCCCTCATAGCCATGAACATTGACACAAGCGAGCCGCGCATCCGACCACTATTGCCTCATGCCGAAAGGTGGTTGTCAGGTTCACGATGTGGCCGCTGTTATTGGCGACCGATGTCGGGCCAGAGGCTTCGGTTTATGGCGGTCTTGTCGCTCGGCCCAAGGGTGAAGGTGAATGTCCGCTCCGGGCGATAACCCGATATTGCACGGCCATTTTGGAGCCCGAATGCTGACATTGCTGGCTTCGAACGTGCGCACTAGCTGTGGCGATGGCCAGGATGCGCATAGGGATCAGGGCCGGGATCCTCTCCCCTCATAAGTCGCTCGAGCCTGCCGAGATAGTGCGACCATCCGCCGTCGTGCTTTTCGCGCATGGAATCGGGGACCCCGTGATGGCGCAGCCGCAGTAGGGTTCCGCCATCCTGCGGCACGAGTTCGATCTCAACACGCGTCGATCCGGCGGGCATCGGGTGGCCCGGCTCATTCCATCCCCACGTGAAGACGATGCGGCTCGGTGGTGTGACCTCGACAAATTCCCCGAAGATGACATCGCGGCCGTTGGGGTCGACCTCGAAGTGGCCGCCCGGCCGCGGATCGAGTTGGGCAGCCACGCCCATCCAAAGCAAGTACTTCTCGCTGCTGGTCAGATACGGGAACACCTCCTCGGGTGGGGCGTCGATGTAGACTTCCTTTACGATCGGGCTGGTGTCATCCATGCCGTGGGCGCTTCTTCATTTCGATCTCCTCCTTGAGCGACGCCAGGCGATCGTCCCAGAAAGCATCAAGAAAGGACCGTATGTCGTCGAACGCCTCCGACCGGATGCGATAAAACCGCCGCGTTCCTTCTTGGCGCAATTCGATCAACCCCGCATTGGTCAAGACGCGCAGATTCTGCGAGACCGCCTGCCGCGTGGTCTTGAAGTGCCCGGCAATCTCGCCTGCTGGCAATTCCGTCTTGTGAACCAGGCGGAGGATCGCTAGGCGTTGGGGATCGCCGAGCGCCTTCATCATTTCCGGCAACCGCGTGGATACGTTTCTAGCGCGTGCGGTCACAGGTTTTCTTCCCAAAGCGAGCCGTGCCTTGCCGCATTGCTCCAATTCGCATTGTCAGTTCCCATTCGCTCAAATCCGCTTAGTGCTCGAAGTTCGTTCACCAGTACAGCAGACAAGGCGGCCCCTGCAATGACGATGTGAGACCTGACGTCCGCAATGTACAAGTCTGCCCGCATCTTTACTGCAGCCAATGCGGGCCGGGGTTCTTTCCCTCGACGTAGTTCTTAAGTCTGTACATCAGCTCGCCCCATGTCGAGTTGCAGGTCGCGCAGAAGTCGCTCACGGATTTCCACCCGCTTTGCGCAAACCGCAGCATCGTCGCATTCCCTTCGCGCGCGATCGTCCAGGTAAGGGTCGTTCCGTCCCATTCGGGGTGGTCGCCGTGACAGTTCCATACGACGGCCTTGTTCGGGTCTAGCTTTTCGATGGTCATCCGGAAAACCATCTCCCGCTTGTCAAAGCCGAATTCCGCTTTCCCGCCGACCTTCTTGTCAGCGATCGAGTCAGCAGTCCACCAGCCGCGAAGTCCCTCCTGCGTCGCGAGCGCGGCATAGACTTTCTCAGGCGACGCATTGATCGGAATTTGATGCTTGATCTCGGCCATGTTCCCTCCACCGGCTCAAGTTGGATTGACGAGCTGGGTGAGGCCGCCATCGACCATCAGCTCCGATCCCAGGCAGTAACTGGAATCGTCCGATGCGAGGAAGAGTATGGCTTTTGCCATTTCCCCCGGCGTCCCGCGTCGTCGCAGCGGGATTAGGCTGGTGATCTTGGCGGCGATCTGCTCTGGCGTGGCGCCCGGCGGTCCGCCTTCGCGCATGATGATTGGCGTTTCCGTCATGCCGGGGCTCAGCACATTGACGCGAATCCGTCGCGGGAGAAGCTCCACCGAAAAGGATCGGGCCAAGGCGCGCACCGCGGACTTTGCAGCCGTATATACCGAGGTGAGCATGCGCCCCTGCTTGTCGGCGTCGGCGGCGCCGACGAGGATCACCGAAGCCCCGTCGCGAAGGTGCGGCAGCGCCTTCTGAACGGTGAAGAAGACGCCCTTGAACAGAATATCCGACAGCTCGTCGAAGAGCGCTTCGGAAAGGCTCTCGACCGGTGCGAACTTCGCGATGCCGGCATTGGCAACAAGAATGTCAATCTTTCCGAAGCGTTCGCCCGTCTGCGCAAAGAGGCGCTCCAGATCGTCCAGATTGCGCACGTCCCCTAGAACGGCAAGAGTGTTGCCGCCAAGGGCCGCCGATGCCGACGCGATCGTCTCCGGGTCGCGCCCGAAGATCGCGACGCTCGCACCGTTCGCCACGAACTCATGCGCGGTCGCAAGCCCAATCCCGCTATTGCCGCCGGTGATGACCGCTACCTTTCCGTGAAGCTTCATTTGCGATCAACCCTCCTACACAGGTACGGCGGCGCTCTTGATACACGGTATGCGCAAACCATCATATGCGCAATCACTATGTTGCGCAACGTATAGCTTTCCATTAAGCTGACTGCAGTCCAACCGCAGAGCGTGCGTCGGAAAGGAACGGCCGTATGAATGAGAACAATCGAGTTAAGAACCATCCCGTAGTTTCGCATGAGGAGTGGCTTGCGGCGCGAACGGCGTTTCTCGTGAAGGAGAAGGAATTCACGCGCCTGCGGGACGAACTGAGCGAGCAGCGGCGCAATCTGCCGTGGGAGGAGGTGACGAAGAACTATGTCTTCGAGGGAGCCGACGGCAAGCAGACGCTGGCCGAGCTCTTCGAGGGCAGAAGCCAGCTCATCGTCTACCACTTCATGTTCGGTCCAGATTGGGAAGCCGGATGTCCCCACTGCTCGTTCTGGGCCGACAACTTCAATCCGATCATCGTCCATCTGAACCAGCGTGACACGACGATGATCGCGGTCTCGCGCGCACCTTACGACAAGCTCGTGGCCTACAGGAAGCGAATGGGCTGGAGCTTCAAGTGGGTTTCCTCCTTCGGCACGGATTTCAATTTCGATTTTCAGGCGTCGTTCGCAGCGGAAGATCTGAAGAAAGGGCGCGTTTTCTACAACTTTGCCAATCAGGCGCAACAAAGCTCCGAGCGCGAAGGGGCCAGCGTGCTTTACCGGGATCCCACCGGCAAGATCTTTCACACCTATTCGACCTATGCCCGCGGCATCGACCTGATGAACACGGCCTACAACTACCTGGATCTCACGCCCAAGGGCCGCGATGAAGACGGCCGCAGCCAGTTCTGGGTACGTCGCCGCGACGAGTACGAAGCCGGAGCTTCAGTCGATCCGACCTACAAGGGTCTTCAGAAGGACCGAAAACGGAAGTAGGAGCGAGAGGGCGAACGCAATGGATGCCGGCAGCGGCCGCTTTGTTCACGAGTGGGGAGTTGTCGCGACCTGCGGGTTTCTGTTCATCGCGGCTGCTGCCGCGACCGCTTACATGTGCACGTCCATGTCCGGTGGCATGGCCATGCCGGGCGGCTGGATCATGTCGATGATCTGGATGCGGATGCCACATCAAAGCTGGAGCGGCGCAGTGCTCATGTTCTTGGGTATGTGGGCGGTGATGATGGTTGCGATGATGCTGCCTTCAGTGGCGCCGGCGCTGCTGCGTTGCCGCTTCTCGCTTCGAGGTGAGGGCAACGCATATTCGGGTGCGCTCACAGCGCTCGTGGGAGCCGGATACTTCTTCGTTTGGGCGGCCCTCGGGGGTGCAATCTATCCGATAGGGGTGATGCTGAGCGCAGCCGCCATGCGATCCGCGGAGCTTTCTCGATTGGTCCCGTTTGCGGCAAGCGTGGCCGCCTTGATCGCGGGGTTGGTCCAACTCAGTTCCTGGAAAGCGCTCCAGCTTCGCCGCTGCCGCCACGCGGCCGTGTGCGGCCGGACTCCGACCGGCGCTCGCGACGCCTGGCGCTGCGGGATTCTTTTGGGCGCCGACTGCATGAGATGTTGCTGGAGCTACACCGCAATGCTGCTCGCGGCAGGCGTAATGAACCTGGGCGCGATGGCGCTTGTCGCGGCCGCGATCGCAGTCGAAAGGATTGCGCCGAGACCGGAATTTACCGCGCGCGCCTCTGGTCTGCTCATGATAGCGACCGCCATTCTTATGATCGGCAGCGCGATGGGCACGTGAGATGCGGTGTAAGCGTTGTCGCGGCTGATCTTCGCGGAGGATTCGAATGGCAGCCTACCTGATAGGGCAGGTCATCGTTCGCGACTGGGAACAGTTCGCACCCTACGTGCAGAAGACCAGCGCACTCATAGCGCGTTACGGCGGCGAGGTCCTCGATGTTGTTCAGGCTGTCGAAACGGTCGAGGGCGAGTGGCCGACTGGGGCGCTCACAGCCCTGGTGCGCTTTCCCGACGAAAACTCTCTAAGGGCCTTCTGGGAGAGCCCGGAGAACGCCTCAATGAAAGAGCCAAGGGAGAAGTTGTCATGCCCGATATCCTGCATCGTGTTGGCATCCGCGCCCCTGTCGAGAAGGTTTTCGCCGCGCTGACCGAAGAAAGTGGTCTCACGGGCTGGTGGACAAGGTACGCCACGGCGTCGCCAGTTGTGGGGGCCGTGAGCCAATTTCGGTTCGGTGAGGCCGGCTTCAATGACATGAAGGTGGCAGAGCTTTCTCCTGGCAAGCGCGTCGCGTGGGTGTGCGTGGACGGTGCGAAGGAATGGATCGGCACTGAGTTGAGCTTCGACCTGCGGTACGCGAGGCCGGCCTGACCGTCGTGCTGTTCGCCCAACGCGGCTGGAAGGAACCTGTCGAGTTCATGCACTATTGCAGCACCAAATGGGCGACGTTTCTGCTCAGCCTGAAGGGGCTCTGCGAAACCGGCAAAGGGGCTCCCTATCCTAACGACATGGATATCGGCTGACAGCCGCACTGCGGACCCGCGAGCAAGAGGGAGTAATACCAGTGTCGCCGACGAGACCGGGAACAAGCATGAATCCGTTCAATCGTGCACTCTGGCCCTTCGCAGCGTGCGAGAGGGAACACGCCTGCTGTAGATCTCGATCGCTGCAATGGTACCCTTAGGCCCGCCTATTGACAGCGTCGCCACCTGCGAGACTGCGCAAAGGCAATGACTGATTTGGCGAATTCCGTGCGTTTACCGAGAATGAGCATAGCCGCCTAGGGTCATGTGCTGACGTCGAGACCCTCGGCAAGCGACGTCCGCTATACCCGCAAAAGCAAACGCGACGTCGAGCATCGCTGAGGTCCGCTAAGGGCCACAAGCAGTCACCGCTGATGTTTCCAGCCTACGACTGCTCAGTCGCCCTTACCCGGCTTGGGCGAAAAGTACTTGTCGAATTTCCCGGTCTCGTCCCAGTAGGCGCGAGCGTCTTCTGGCATGTCTTTCTTGGTCGTGATGTTCGGCCACTTCCGCGCATAGTCGCGGTTGAGTTCGAGCCACTTCTCGAGGCCCGGCTCACTGTCCGGCTTGATGGCGTCGACCGGGCACTCGGGCTCGCAGACGCCGCAGTCGATGCACTCGTCGGGGTGAATGACCAGCATGTTCTCACCCTCGTAAAAGCAGTTGACGGGGCACACCGCGACGCAATCAGTCGTCTTACACTTGATACACCTCTCATCAACGACGTAGGTCATAGTCCACTCAACTTCGAAAGAGGGGTGGCAGAAACTCTTTGTGTCGGTCGAGACGGTAAGCCGTTCTCGGTGATATTGGCCCGGCAGGTATTGGTTCTGTCATTTCGGCAGTACCGCAATCTCGATCCGATCTTCAGCATCACCCGGCCGTGACCTCCCGCGTCCCATGAACCGTAGTGGCGTACACTTGCGTGTTGGCGGATCTCGCGAGCACATTCGAAATGCCCTTCTGGTCCATGAGGGCGAACGCCGTCGAGAGCGCGTCGGCCGCAGAGGCAGTATCTGTGACGACGGTCAGGCTTCTCGCAGGATCGGCACAGCGCCCGGTTGCCGGATTGAAGAGATGATTGCACCAACCGTCCTTGTTGAATTGGAACCCATCGGCTCCCGACGTCGCGACGGCTTTGTTGACGGTGTTGATGGCGGGATACTGAAGCGCGTCTCCGGCCGGTCCCCGCAACGCCACCCGCCACGGACTGCCGTCAGAATGAAAGCCGAGCGTGCGGATCTCGCCCATGTCCACGAGGCAGCTGTCTATACCGGCCTCCCGCAGCAAATCGACGACACGGTCGGTGATGTAGCCTTGGGCGACTCCGTTAAGCGTCAGCCCCATGCCGAGATGGTCAAAAACAATGCGGTCGCGGTCAGACCGCACTTTCGGCCAGCCGACCAATCGCAGCGCTTTCTCTATATCCCCGGGAGCGGGTCCTTCCGCGCCGTTCCCGCGCGTTGAAAAATGCTCGGCATAACATTGCCAGAGCGGCTGCACCGTCGGGTCGAAGACGCCGCCGCTCAAATGCCAGAAGCGGTCGCAGAGTCCCAGAAGATCCGAGAGCTCTGCCGGAGGAGCGATCAGGACGCCGCGCTGGTTGAGCTCGCTTAGCGCCGAGTCCGTCCGGTAGAGGCTGAAAATCGCCTCAAGTCGCAGCGCTTCGGATACGACGCGCCTGAGAAGACTCTCGCGGGCGATCCGGTCGGGATGATAGACGCGTATAGTGGCGACGCTACCGAGCGATAGTCCACGCCACTCCGCAAGGCTGGCTGCGGCCGCTCGCTTCTCAGCGCCGAATGGTACAAGTCCCATGCCGGCTGCCGCCGCACTGATTGCGATGAACTTTCGCCTGCTGAATCCGGATCTCATCGGCGTCTCCTACGGCGAACGGAGTGGCGCGCCCGCGTCTTGCGGCTCACCCGGCGTGCCGGCCGTAGGTTCCGAGCCCAGGACGTAATCGCGTGGAACGTCCGCAAATCTGACAACATGGCCGCCATGCCCGGCGGCAAATTTCTCGGCTGCACCGCTATCGGAGAATGGCACGGTCTCCGGAGCCCCCATTCCGCCTTGCTTGCTGCTGGCGATGACGAAGAACGCCTGATGGGCGTCGATCCAGTTTCCAGCGCCCGGATTGTCCCAGCTCGGCGCCCTGGCCATATCGGAGACGAAGATGGCGCGAATGTCCTTGGCCTCCTCGGCCAGCATCGTAAAAGAGAAGGCGTCGCGCGCAGAGGAGAACCACACCGGATCGCTCCGACTTGCCAGGATTATTTGCCCCTTGGGACCGGGGTGCTCCATGACGTTCATGCCGCAATAGTAACCGACCGCGTCGGCCGTGAGTTGATGAGGTGTGGCCGGGGCCTTGCTCGTGTCGTCGCCGCACCCTGCAAGGGCAAGTACTGTCAGCACGGCGGCGAGGAAAGTAGCGGCTCTCACAATTCTCTCCGGGAAAAGGCGAAGGCGGCAAGCGTCAGAGGCACGAGCGTCCACCCGCTAAGCGCTGCCAGAAGAGCGAGCGGACTGAGCGTGATCGTATCGGCGAGGCCGGACATGCCTGAGAACGCGCTGACGTTTGCCGCTCCGGCGAGGTTAAGCACGCGATAGACATCCGTCGGATTGAGCAGCAGGAGACCGTTCAGGACCCCTGCCGAAATTAGCCGGCCCTGGTCGAGGACGAGAACACCTAACAACGCCATGTCGAAGATGACGACGAGCAGCAGCCAGACGCCAATCGCAATTCCTGCCGCGGTACCGCGCTCGCGCACCAGCGCGCTCACCAGATACCCGATGGCGATGAAGACGGCGCCGAGCAGGATCGAGGACGCAATCATACGTCCGAACGCTCCCCAGCTCTCGGCGTCGATCGAGGCCCCTGTCGCAGCGAGTGCGAGGGCCGCCGCGCCGTAGCCGAGAACGGTCGCAAACGCGAGGATGGCGAGATGCCCCGCGAACTTGCCGAGGAGGACCTGCCGGCGGCTCACCGGATAGCTCATCAGCAGCAGCATCGTGCCCCGCTCCATCTCGCCGACGATAGCGTCATGCGAGATCAAGAGGGCGACGAGCGGTAGCAGAAAGATAGTGAGGCTCGACAGACTGACGATGACCACGTCGAGCGCACGCACGCCGACATTGCCCGTGGGCGCGCTGCCGAGGAAGGTGAGCGTGAGCGAAAGGGCCGCGAGCAGCAACGTCGTCGCAAGCACCCACCTGTTGCGAAGGCTCTCCTGGATCTCCTTGCCTGCAATCAAAAGAATATTTCTCATCCGGCTGCCTCACGCGTGCGAAGGAAGTGCACGTAAAGGTCATCGAGGGTGGGGGGAATGACGGCAACGTCCTCGGTCGGGCTGCCTGCGCCGGTCGCACGTCGGATAAGCTCGATCTTCTCGTCCGCGCCGGCGTCAAACTCGACGACGTGACCGTTGACCTCGCGCCAGTTGGCGACCGGGCCAAGCAGGGTCGAGAGTTTATGTCTCTGCCCAGTCGCGAACGTAAGGCGGATCTTAGTCGGCAGCTCAGCAATGCGCCGAAGCTCATCGAGCGACCCGTTGGCCACGATGATGCCCTGGTTCATAATGACCACGCGCTCGGTTCGTTCCTCGAGTTCGGTCAGCGCGTGCGACGACAGCACGACGGTGGCACCTCGATTCCGCAGCTCCTGCATGATCTCGTAGAATTCGCGGCGCAGCGCAGGATCGAGGCCCGTGGTCGGCTCATCGAGAAGCAGCAGCTTCGGCTCGCCAATCAGCGCCTGCGCCAGACCGAGCCGCTGGCGCATGCCTTTTGAATAGGTGCCGATGCGCCTCGCCGAGGCCGAGGCGAGCCCGACGCGGTCAAGCAGCTCAAGCGTCTTCGTAACTGGCTCATCCTTGAGGCGCGCATAAAATGACAGCACCTCCCGGCCGGTCAGCGCCGCGTTGAACGAAACACTCTCGGGGAGATAGCCGAGCCGACGCCGGGCCGCGAACTCGCCCGCTGCTGGATCCTCGCCGAGGACGCGGATTGTTCCCACCGATGGACGGGCCAGGCCCAGCATGAGCTTAAAGAGCGTCGTCTTGCCCGCCCCATTGTGACCCACGAGCGCGACCGTCTCACCGGGATTGAGCGCCAGCGACACGTCCCGCACGGCTTCAGTTGTGCCGTAACGTTTCGTTACGTGCTGGACCTCCGCGATCGCCGTCATGGTCGCTCTCCCCTGTCCTGAGTACCCCGCACGACAGGTGGCGCCATCAAGGGGTGGCCGTCCACGACACCGCCCGGAAGGAGCGCCGGAAACTGCGCCTGCGCCCAGCGAATGATCTGCACTGCCGGACTGTTGATCAAGACCTTCGCCTGGGGAGCGGTCCACAGAACTTTGTCGACGAGGTCGTTCGGCCGATAGGCAGTGTCCGCTATTCCATCGCCATTGAGATCAAAGGCAGGATTGTCGCTCCAGTAGTTGCCCCGTCCGTCTTTCGACCAATCGAGATAGCGGGTGCCGACATACTTCACTTGGTTCCTATTCTTGACGAAAGCGTTGCCGACGATCTCGTTGCCCTCCGAGCCCGCCGTGAAATGCACGCCGATTTCGCAGCCCTCGAACCAGTTGTCCCGGAAGCTGTTCTTGTTGGCGTTATAGATGAAGACGCATTTTTCGGGCCCGTTCCGGTCACCCTTCGCGAGCGACCGTGGCTGATCCTCCGCGAGGTCTACACCATGCTCTCGCGCCTCCTTGAATCGCAGCCCGGGGCTCGCCCACCTTTCGGCTGGCAGGAGCCGGCCCCGGACGACGTTGCCCGTGATCTCGGAGGCATTGGCGAAATTGAACAGGAAGCCGTGATTCCGGTCCCCGTCCGAGACGTTGCCGCGCACCACGAGGCGGTTCGAGTACATGATGGCGAAGCCGACGGTGTTGTCGACGGAGACGTTCCCGCTCACTTCGCTGGCGTTGGTATACATGTAGTGGACTGCAAACCGCAGGTCGCGGAAGCGGTTGCCCCTGAAGACGTTGCGCTCGCTGGCGATCACAAAAATGCCGTCACGGCCGAAGCGGAAGTCGTTATCGAGCACCTGCGCGCCCGGCGCATTCCACACCGACACGCCGTTTCCGGCCTCGTTTACCCTCCCTTCTTCCTGGCCAACAATCGCGTTACCTCGCGCAATCGAGTTCTCGGCGCCGTGCAGGTAGATGCCGTAGAGGTTACCCTCGATCCTGTTGTTCTCGATGACCGCGCCCGAGGCGCTTTGTTCGACGAAGACGCCGGCATCCATCTTCTCGAGGTCTTTGCCTGAGCCTCGGATGGTGAGCCCGCGGACGACCGCGCCGGGGGCGGAAACGGTAACGACGCTGCCCTGGCCACGCCCCATCAGGACCGCGTCGGCGCCGCCCTCGAGCGTGATGCGTCGCTCGATGCGCACTGGCCCGCGATGCTCTCCTTCGAGAACGATGACATCGCCATCGACCGCCCTGTCGATGATTGATTGCACGTCATCGTCCCCGGGCGGTACCACCACGCGGCCCGCAAAGGAAGGCACGGCGTGGGCGGCGGCCAGCGCCGCCGTCCACATCAGCCTGACCAGGACGCGGCGAGCGAGCATCGGCTCACACGCTCCGCGGCTCGACCAGCATTCGCCCCTGCATCTCCATGTGCATCGCGTGGCAGAACCACGAACAATAGTACCAGTAGACTCCGGCACGATCGGCCGTGAACGTCACGGACGATGTCTGTTGCGGCCCGATCTCCATGTTGACGCCGTAGTTCACGATTGCGAAGCCGTGCGTCAGGTCTTCCACGTCGTCGAGATTGGTGACGAAGACCGTCACCTCGTCGCCCTGCTTCACGGTAAAGCTTGAAAGACCGATATGCAGGCGCCGTCGACGTCATGTAGACGCGCACCTTGTTGCCGTCGCGGATCACCTTGTCGTCCGCCTCGAGCTTGACCCCATCGGCCTTGGCTTGCTTGACGGCATCGGCGAAGAAGGGGTCGTCGCGCTTCCAGACGTGAAGCGGATTGATCTTCGAGCGGTGCACGATGGTGGCGTCATGAGGTTCCGCAAAACTCGGACCGTCGTGGACAAGCACCATCTGGTCGCCGGAGATATCGATCAGCTGGTCGTTCTCTGGCTTGAGCGGGCCGACGTTCAGGAACCGGTCCTTGGAGAACTTATTGAGAGAGATGAGCCACTTCCCGTCGGCCTCTTTGGTCTGGCCCATGGAGGAATGGTTGTGGCCAGGCTGATAGTGCACGTCGATCTTTTGCACGATCGGATTGACCTTCTCGCCCTTATAGGCCCGCTTGGCGAGGTCGATGTTCCACTTGCAGACCTGGCTGTCGAGGAACAGCGTCGTAAACGCGTTGCCCTTGCCGTCGTAGGCGGTGTGCAGCGGTCCGAGACCCAGCTCGGGCTCGGCGACCACGACGTCGCGCGGCTGGATCTTGTCATCGAACAGATCGGGGAGCTTGCGTGCGTCGAACACGGTCACCGTGGGCGAAAGCTTTCCGTTCGCGACGAAATGGATTCCGTCCGGCGCCGTGTTGATGCCGTGCGGGCTGTTCGCGACCGGCACGTAACGGGTGAGTGGTGACCCGTGCTTCCCATTGAGGACAGGAACGCCACCGATGGTCTCGAATTCCCCCTTCTTGACCGCCTCCTCGATGCGCTGCAGGTTGAAGATGACGACCCAGTCCTGTTCCTTGGCTATCGTCTCGGCAAGCGTGACGCCCTCTTCCGAATTGTAGCAGGTGGACCAGGCGTACTTGCCTTGGTAGTCGGCATCGACGTTGTCGAGGTTGCCGTCCACGCGGATCTGCCAGGCGACCTTCATCGTATCGCCGTCGACAGCCGTGAAGAGCGACCCGTATTTCTTTGGATCGTCGAGAATTTTGCCGTCGTTGGGAATGGGCACGCGGTCCTCGCCGTTGCAGAAGACGTATCCGGTCCTCGGATATTTCTGCACGCGCAACCCGTGCACCGTCGCCTGGTTCGGAAGCTGAATGATCTTATCGCATTTCATGATGTCGAGCCGTATGCGCGCGACCCGCGTATTCGCCTTGTCGTTGGCGAAGAGATAGCGACCGTCATAGGTCCCATCGGTGAAGGACGGGTGCGGGTGATGCAGATCGCCGTTGTGATAGACCCCGCCTCGGTTCTTGAGAAACTCGCGCGTTTCAGGAGTGAGACCCTCGGTCAGTACTTTAATGCTTTCATTGGTCAGCCCCCATCCCGTGGCGCTGCAGCGGTTGAACACAGGAACGCGCATCAGCTCGCGCATGGACGGAAGACCGAGGATGCGCACCTCGCCGCTCTGGCCGCTAGAGGAGAAAACATAGTATTCGTCGAGCTCGCCAGGGCCGACCTCACTTGCTGCGTGAGGGCTTGCGCTTCCTGGACGGGGCGCGGTTTGCGCTTCGGCGCCCATGCCCATCTTCAGCTGCGCGACCCCAAGACCTCCGGCCACACCGGCCACCCCAGCGGCTGCTATGACCGTCGACGTACCCAGCATGTCACGCCGGGTCAGACCCTTCGTCTCTTCATCGCTCTTCATAGCAACCTCCTTGGCGCCCGACTGGCGCGTTCTATTCTCAACCTATGCCCGACTACCGCACGATCTTTCCGAGATAGCTGATGAGCGGCTTTGCCGGTCCTTTTGCATCGCCTCTCATCGATGGTGAGGAGAGGATCTCGCGCTTCTCCCGCTTCAGACGCACCTGAATCATGTGCGGGCATCGCTGGTCGTCCTGGTACAGCTCCTGGCAGTGCATGCAGTAAATGCATTCGTTGACGTTGATGTGCCCCTCGGGGTGGATCGACTGCACCGGACACTCGTTGGCGCAGCGCTGGCACGGCGAGCCGCACTCGGGCCAACGCCGGAGCCATTCGAACATCCGCAAGCGGCCCGGGATCGCGAGCGCGGCGCCGAGCGGGCACAGGTAGCGGCAGAAGAAGCGCTCCACGAAGAGCCCGGCTGCGAGCAGCCCCACGGCAAACACCACGAACGGCCAGTCGCGCACGAACTTCAGGATGATCGCGGTCTTGAACGGCTCGATCTCGGCGAGCCGCTCGGCGGCGGCGATCGAGTAGAGCGACATGCCGAACAAGGCCAAGAAGATCACATATTTGATTGGCCACAGGCGCTCGTGCAGATCCCATGCGACGCGCAGCTGGGGCACGCCCATCGCTTTGGCCGCGGTGTTGGTCAACTCTTGCAGTGCCCCAAAAGGGCAGAGCCAACCGCAGAAAGGTCCGCGCCCCCAGAAGAGAAGCGAGATTGCAACCGACGACCACAGCATGAAGATCAGTGGCGCCGTCAAAAAATAGTCCCAGCTAAAGCCGGTCACGAGCGCATTTGTGAACGTCAGGACGTTGACGACGGAGAGTTGCGCATTCGCGTACCAGCCAAGCCAGACCAACGTGAACACGAGAAAACCGCGCCGGACCCAGGTATAAATGAGAGGCCTTCGCACGAGCGCATTCTGGAAGAAGAAGATTCCTGTCAGCGCGACAATGGCCAGGGCTGTGATGGCGACCGACACTGTGTTGCGCCGCCACATCTGCTTCCAGAACGGTTCCTCACCGGGCTCACCCGCGGCCTCGGTATTCGACGGCAATGCTTGAGCTTGCCCGGGCTTGGATTCGACAGTGCTTCCCGCCGCGACTGGGGCCGCTTCCCGTTTAAGGTAACGCTCCGGCAGTGTGTAGTTGAGGGTGAATTCAAGAAATGCCTTCTCGCGCGCGCCAGTCGCACGCTGCACGAGTAGTTCGATCTCCCATGGCTCGGTTGGATCGAGACTGAAGTCATCGGGAACGGTGAACAGGGCTATTTCTGGCAGCGCAGGCGCGCCCTCTGCCTGGATCGCTCCGAGGCGCTCGTGATTGCGGTCTCTGAACCTGATTCCCGATCCCCCTTGCTCGAGCTCGATACGATCGAAGATGCCACCTCGAACGTAGCCCGAACCTTTGAAGGAGTACCTGCCCGCGCCGGCGATCAGGATCGCCTGCTGTCCCGGCTTGAGCTGACCGCGAAGGCGCTCATAAGCGGAGTCCCCTAGAAGACTTCTGCCAATCGCGGGAACGCTGGCGAGTGCAACGTAGAGATCGATGAATGTGTCGTCGGGGTTCCCGGGCTCTGGGTGCTCGGCGGCTTCGCCTTTGCCAGACTTTTCGAATGCCTGGTTGATTTCCCCGACGGTGAGCTTCAGACGGCCGACCGACCCGTCGCGCAAAAGGCTATCCCAATCCCGGGTCTCGAGATTTGCCATATCGACGGTGCTCGTACCCGGCACCTTGACCGTCCCCGCTCCGGTCGGTCCTTCCGGCGAGACCCGTCCGCTGCGTATGAGGCGAACCGCCGACCTGACAATGCTGTCGGCCATAACGAGAACGGTTACGGTGGCTCCGCTAACGATGTCGGGCTGTGGGGCGCGCTCCTTGCCGGAGGCAATTGGGCTGATTTTCGTCCCGATCAGATTGTTGATGGCTTCAACCACACGCTTTTCAGGCACGCCCACGAGGACGATAGGCTCTTTGTGGTCGACGAGCTTGAAACCCGTGATCACGCCCGCGGTGTCTATGCCGACGAGCATGTGCACCGGCTTTCCGGAATAGCCCACGGAGCCGGTAAAGTCGGAATTCAGGTAGATGTAGCCGAGGAGGCTTTCATCTGCGTAGACCGGCAGGATCGGAGGGTTGCCCTGTCGAGTCCCGAACCGCGATGCCTTGGCAAAAAAGTCTTGCGGCTTGGCGCGCGTTGCAAATTCGGCCAGCCTCGATTGAGCACCGGCGGCCTCAATACCCAGTATTATGGCGAGCGAGGTCAAAGCCGCACGCAGGGCCAAGGTCAGGGCCACGCTCCACCTCTTCGGGTTCAATATTGGGTTGCTATCACCGTTTCGCGTTTCCCAAGTTGATCGGGCGCAACGTCGACGGACACATAGCGGCTAGTTTTCGATCGGAGGCGAAATGTCGACCTTGAAAGCCGAGCCGGCCGGCCGTGTTCGCTCAATGAGCGAGTTTTTTGCTCTTGCGCGTGCCATGGAGGCCGACGCTGCTGCTCGGTACATTGAGACGGCGAGGCAACTCCGTCAACGCGGAGAAACCGCGTTGGCGGAGGTATTCGATCGTCTGGCGGAGGCCGAGCGTGGCCACGTCCAGCAGGTAACGACCTGGGCCGCGAACCAAGACGAGGCTTCGTCTGTCGTTAACCAGCTGCCGTGGCCCCTCCCCGATACTTTCGACGCCCCCCCGGAGGAGATAGCCAGCTCCAAACTTGTGACGCCCTATCGGGCACTTGCCTCCGCGGTCCGCCACGAGGAGCGTTCATTCGCGTTCTGGGCCTACGTTTCAGCGCATGCAGACAAGCCAGAAGTGAAGGAGGCCGCCGAGCGAATGGCGCTCGAGGAGCTCGAGCACGTCACGATATTGCGCCGAGAGCGGCGCAAGGCGTTTCATGCTGAGCGTCAGGAACCATCCGCCTCGCCTCAGGGGCCAATTGGGCTTGGCTCGCTTGCATCACTTGAGCGACGACTGGCCACGCTCATCGAGCAGAACCCGCAATGCGCCACCGGCGGGAGCGATTTCGCCGAATCGCTTGCGGCCTCCGCAAGGGAGACAGCGTCAAAACTTGACACCCTGGATGCTGCCCTCGGCCATCGACAGCTCCTGGCGCCAACTTTGCCCGTCGAACTCAACCAGGATGTCGCCGCGATTGCCGAATATCTGGCCGACGCATACCTGCGCCTAGCTGAGGTGGCGCGGGAGGCAAACGACCTAACCGTTGCCCAGGAGCTGGCAAAGGCCGCCATCGACCGCCTGGGATCACTCGAATCCGATCCTAATCGGAAGTCCGGCGGACCGGGCTAGCGCGGAAAGCATCACAACATTGCTCCAACGCAATGACGGCGTGCGCAGACCTCATAGAATGACACCCAAAACCAACGATCCGGAGGTGGCCCATGCGCATAGTCAGTACTCTGTCCCCCCCTCTCAGAACGGTTCGGTTGATTGCTGGTGGTCGTGTAAGCGGCGGGTCGGCCGAGGATTTTCCGATGTGCTGCTGCGGTACGCCCGTGCTGCTCGAATGGCGGCTGACGGCGCTCAGGCTCAACCCCAGGGACATCGGATTTGCCTATCCTGAGGTGCTTGCCGACCTGCAAACTACATGCGCTTCGTGCTCGGTGAAGCGGCGCTGCCTCGACGATATGATGGACAGCATCAACCCGCCCGGATGGGAAAGCTATTGTCCCAATTCAGGCACAATACGTACTTTGCTCTGAGCATCGGAAGCAGCATGCGCGCTAATGGCGGATGCCTTCAGCAATTCGCGAGAGTGACGCCGAATCGCGCACGACAATGTGCTGTCGATTGCTGACGACCACGTTCTCCTCCTCCCACCGGCTTAGCACCCGGCTTGCCGAGTGGAGCGTCGTTCCAGTGAGTTGGGCGACATCCTGCCGGCGAAGCGGGAATTCGATTTCCACACCACCGGTGACGACGCGGCCGGCCTGTTCCGCGAGCCGAAGTAGGACTCGGGCAATTCTCCGCTCTACCTCCTCTGTTGTTAGCTCGGCAATGCGCTCATGGGCTTCCTGCAGGCGGGCTCCGACGGTTCTGAGAGCGTGTGAGGCGAACCCAGGGTACTTCGCCGAAAGCGTCGGCCAGCTCGTCGACGGCCAGGCAAGCACGACGGCATCCACCACCGCCACGGCCGTTGCCGGGTATTGATCCAATCCAATCGTGACGGCCACGCCGAACATTTCTCCCGGTGAGACATAACGGACGACGATTTCGTCGCCATCAGAAGTTGTCTTCGTTGCCCGAACATAGCCCTTCAGCAGGACAAAGAAGGACTTCGCATCATCACCCTGAGTGAATACGCGGCCGTTCTTTGGCAACCGGACAGTCTGTGACGCCGCTAAGAGATCGCGGAGGTCCTCCGCACTGAAACTGGCGAACAACGGAAAGCCGGCAACCGACGAGAGTTCGACAGTGGGCATTGGGCTCTCTATTGACCGGGGCTACTCGTCGTCATGTCTTATTCTCTTGAACCCTAATCTACTCGATCGCGGGCCCAAATGAGCACATCGGGATCTTCAGGAGGTGAATGTCCGCAGTTGCTGGCAGAACCAGGCAATCTCGTTGCATCCGAGTTCGGCCCGTTCGGGTCATGAACTAATGTTGACGCGCATCACAGGTCCCGTCCGCTTGAACGCCAGGACCAGACATGACGGCCGACGATCGCTGACGTCTGCGACGGGCCATGAGCTGAACTCCGACATCCGAGTCAATTGAGCTTCATCAAGCTCGACGCCTCCCGGATCTGGCACAATTGCAAAGGTCGCGAACATCCGGAGGGCTCAAGGTCCAGGGGGTCGAAGATATTCACCAAGCCGACCTGCAACGTTCAGCGCGAGTTCATGAGCGTCCGGCTCGCTTGTGACGACATGACGCTAGGTGGCAGGGAACTCGGGCGATGGCAAATCCCTATAATGTGATCGTGATCGGATCGGGGCTCGGCGGTTTGACGGCGGCAGCATTGCTCGCACGCGCTGGTCGCAAGACGCTTCTCATCGAGCGCAACCACGGCGTCGGCGGGGCCGCCTCGACCTACAAGGCCGGCGATCTAATCATCGAGGCCTCGCTTCATGCGACGAGCGATCCGTGCGATCCGATCGATCCCAAGCACCACGTCCTGGCGCGAGCCGGCGTCCTCAACGAAGTCGAGTGGGTGCCGACGGGCTCTCTCTACGCAGTGCGCGGCGGTCCGGTCGGCGCGCCGTTCGTTCTGCCCGAAAGCTTTGCCGCCGCACGCAGCGCGCTGACGGAACGTTTTCCGTCCGCTCGCCCCGGTATCGGAGCCGTGCTGGGCGAAATGGAGTGCATCGCGACGGGCCTCGGGGCGCTCAGTCGCGGCAGAGCGGCCATTCGCGAGCCGGGCAAGGCCTTGTCGGCGCTCACCATGCTGGGGCCCGTGGTCAAAGGCTGGCGCCTGTCGCTCACGGAACGATTTGATCACGCTCTTGGTGACGACGAGGCGGCAAAGTGCGCGCTCGCGGCCAACCTCGCCTATTGGCACGATGACCCCGCACGCTTGTGGTGGATCTTGTTTGCGGTCGCGCAGGGCGGCTACGTGGCTTCAGGGGGCCGTTACATTCGCGGCGGCTCTCAGCGTCTCAGCAATGCTCTCGCGCGTGCGTTGAAGGCGGCAGGCGGAGAGATCGTTTTGCGTCGCAGGGTGACCGAGATCCTCTTCGACGCGCACGGTCGGCCGACCGGCGTTGCTCATGAGCGGCGCGAGGGCGGCGAGCGCACCGTGGCAGAAGCTCCGGTCGTTGTCGGAAACGCTGCGCCTGCAGTGCTGGCGGCCATGCTGCCGCAGTCCTTGCGGGAGCGGTTCTGGGCTCCATATGCAAGTCGCGCCCTGTCGATTTCGCTGTTCTCTGCGACATTCGGGCTGTCGACTCGTCCCGCCGAGCTGGGATTTCGCTCCTATTCGAATCTCCTGCTGCCGCGATGGATGAAGAAGCTCGCCGATTATCGCCTGAGCGGCGATCTCATGGCCGGGTTGCCGGGCAATGACATGCCGATTTTGACTGTCGTCGACTATTCTGCGATCGAAAGCGGCATCGCAGGGCCACCTTATCCCGTCTCGGTCGTAGGCGTTGACAAGGTTGGGCACTGGTCGGGGCTCGACAAAGCAGCCTATGAAGCGAGGCGCGAGCGTTGGCGCGAAGCCATCATCGGCGCGGTTGATCGAGAGTTCCCAGGGTTCGCTTCGAGCGTCGTGGGCTCAGTGTTCAGCACAGCCAGCACGATGCAGAGCTATCTCAATGCTCCGGATGGTGCAGTTTACGGGTTTGCGCCAGTTCCACCTCCAGGGCCCATCTGGAAAGGGCCCGAGACCTCGCCGAAGACTTCGCTCCGCGGCCTCTACCTCGCGTCTTCGTACGCTGGCTCCGGCGGCTTCACCGGCGCCATTCTGGCGGGCGGCCGGGCGGCCAACCTTGTTCTGGCGGAGACGTGACCTCGTATCGGGAGCTCCCGAATGGCCATGTTTCCCGCTCAACTGCCTATGCTCTTTCGAAGCGTTGCCGCAAACGACGATACCGCAGAGCTGAACCTCTCCGACTTTACGTCGCTTTCACGGACGACGAGGGTTGCCTTCGGCGCCACGCCGCCCAGGGTCTCCATCTCGCCCAGAGCCTTTGCCGGCGAAGAGCCGCCGTGGGTCAGAAAGAAAGCCGCGTTCGAGAACCGGCCTGCCTCGTGCTGCAAGTAGGCGTGTACAGGGGGTGCAGGGTGAGAGGCCCAGATGGGGCCGCCGATTACAACGATATCGTAGGTCGTCGGCGCGTGCGTCGGCCGTTCGATCGGCGGCATGCGTCCTGCCAGGCTGTCAAAAACGCCCTTTACAAATACCCAAGGGCCTGGCCGGTAGCGTGCGCAGCGGATCTCTTCGATATCGGCGCCCAGCTCTTTCGCAAGCGTCTGCGCAAGTACGCGCGTCGTTCCCGATAGCGAGTAGTAGACGACAAGGGCTCTCATCGTTCGTCTCCAAGGATGACGTGCTACTTTGCGGGCGCGCAGAGTTCTACTTAGGAGCTTTCGGGAGCTCTCGCCTTGAGACGCGTCAACCCCGCTCTCGGGCAACGAAGGTCGCGCCGGGACGATCAGGACTTGCCGCCTTGACCGTTGCTTAGTCGGGCCCCACTGGGTGGGCGTCTCCAGTCGGATTGTGTTCAAGCACGCACTCAAAGTAGTCAAGCAATGGCCGGAGGGGATTTTGGCTGGGTTCCCGAATGGCAGACTTGAGATTGACGCGCTTCGATGGCTCCTCCGCGCTTTCCTTCCACTCGCTTTAGCGGTCGACAAGTAAGGGTCCCGCCGCGCAGGATCAGCGTGCCTAGCTGTCACGTCGACGCCGCGGTCGTAGAACGACGATCTCATGTGGGCACCTCCTTGATGTCTGCTTCGCGTCAGAAGCGGACATCGGCAGTCGTGACCTAACATGTCTGCTAGACCCCTCAGAGCAGACGAGACCCTGAAGTTCACGTTGGGCCAGCACCCCCAAAGCAGAATGTACGCAGGCGTGTGGGATGGCCGCGGGGGTCCGCTCGTTCGAACTATCCCGTCAATGGATCAATCCGCGCAATCCACTCCGCTCGCTTCTTTAGCGACGGTGCACTTCCGTAATTCCCATGCTCGCCGGCGCCCAACGTGTGTCCCATAATTGCCCGAGAGATCGCCTCTGGCATTTCGGCCTCACGGCAGAGTGTCCGGAAGCGATGGCGGAATGAGTGCAGGGTATAGTAGCGCTCGCTAATCCCGACCTTCTGACGAAGAAACTCTCGATTGCCGTAGTTCTGGAATTTGTGTGCGCGGCCTTGCTTCTGTGCGTCCCATGATTGGAAGAGCCACGCGTCAGAGCCGTAAGCCTTCTCGACCTTGCGCGCAAAAGTGATGACGCCCTTGCACATCGGGTGAATAGGAATGTCCCGCACACTCGCCGCATTTTTCACGCGTCCGTGGCGATCATGAACGCGAAGCACTGGGACACCGTATAGGGTCGTCACGTCATCAACCCGGAGCTGACACGCCTCGCCGCCCCTCATGCCGTGACAGGCGAGGAGCTTCATCGTCCATGCGAAATCGTCGCTCTCGCCCTTGAGCGCCTTAAGGATTGCGCGTACGTGACCCGATGTGAAGCCTTGCCGCCCATCCGCGAGCTTGCCATTGACGCGCCGCGCCTTGACCTTATGCACGGGGTTCACCGTGACGACGCCTTCACTTAGCCCAACGTTGAAGAGGGTGTGGAGCTTGTCGAGATGTTGCCCGATGTTGGCGGCGCTCAATCCTTGGCTCTCCAAGGCATCACGGAAGTGAATGATATTTGCGCGTGTGACCTCCGTCACATCTAGGTCTCCCGCGATCTCGGCGAAGCGCCGAATATAGAGTCGGGTTTTTTCTACCGACTTTGGATTGCGCGGCGCCCGAACTCGCACCCACAATTGAACCAGCGACATAAGCGCCGGTTCAAATGCGGTCGCGGACATCTTGTGTTTGATTACCCGGTCTGCTGCTAGGTCTGCATGACCCTTCGCGACAGCTCCTCTCACGAGAGCAGCATCCAACAAGGCTTTGCCGACCCGATCTCGAAGTGAGGCGACGGTCTGTTCACTTTCGGTTCGCTCAACCGCCTCCAGCCACCGAACCAGCGGATCAGGTCGGTCGGACCCCGCGGCGGCTTCCAGAAACCGAAGAGACATCGGGCCATGGGCTTCTTTCATCCTCCAAGCCTCGAGCCCCTTGACCGTCTTGCCCTGCACGAGAACCACCGTGCCCGCGATGTTCATACGTTCGTCGATGGAAAGGGCGCGCAAGCCGTCAATGATTTTCTGATCAGAGTCGGCGTGTGATCTTGCGACCTCTATCGCTTTCACGCGCGTCATCGACCCGATGTAACGGGTCCAGAACTTCTTGCCGACAACGTCGCGCAAGGCCATCGGGACGGCGCGGACATACTTCCAACCGGGGCCGTGCTTCATCAAGAAATCAGCCAATCCGCGCACTCCCGCTTACCCATGTCGCTTACCCATGGGGCATCAGAAATACCACTTATTCAATGGATTCCGGCGGTTGTGGTTAGCGATGAAATACGAATCCTAGTCCCCCAGCCAATTTAATCAGACAGTTAGCTCTTTAGTAGCCGCCTCAACAAAGCTCGGGCGTACGTCGAGCGTACCGCCGCGCACCGTCGTGGCGTGTGCTGCGGCCCAAGAAGCCTTGCCGAGAAGTGCTCAGCTCGTTCACGAGGCGCATTTTGCGTCGCTCAACGCGGCGAGTTCAGGAAGAGCAACCTCCCATTCCCCGGCACCTCACTCTCATCGAGTTGTACATGCGTGCCGGAGCCGGCGTTCGCGCGCGCTCTCTACGAACTCGCGGACCTGGCTCTCAATAGGGACGACATGCACTCACGATCGAACATCGGCACTCTATGCCCGACGGGCATCCAGTGCGGTTGCAGTGAAGATTGCAGCTTGCAGATTGTCGACGCCGGCCGTTCCACAAGCGTTCCCTCCCCGTCCCCCAAATGGGGGACTGTTCCAGGGATCGCTTCTCCTTAGCCTGCTGACCGCTACTCCGGATCGCGCCAGAGGGATCGGCGAGATTGATACCTGGCAGCCGTAAGGTCACTCCACAAGGAGTACTGATCGATGCAAAAACCCGTGATCCACGACGTCTCGAAGCTCGGCTCAGAGATGCTGCAGTTCACGAGCAGCGTCGGCAAGCTCGACACTCCCGGCGAGGTCTTGGACAGTTTGCACGACGTGACGTTCGGAGCCTGCCAGCTCAACGTCTTGGGCGCGGCCATGTTCCCCATACGATGGGGGGACTGGGGCAGCATCGAAAAGGGCAAGACGGCCTTCCTTCACAAGAGTGCACCTGAGGGATGGTGGGAAGACCACATCGAGTTGAATCGAACACATCCTGGGCCAGCGTTCATGCTGGCGCAGCTCTCGCTTGCGCCGTTCACGATGTCGGAATTGATGCGGATGGTCGAGCCGCTTGGCATAGACCGCTGGCCCATAGATCTTGCATTGAAGTATGGCATGCGCGACCGCCTGAACTGTCCAGTCGGAGGCCGTTGGGTGGTCAGCTATTGGTCGCGAAACGTGCTGTCGCGCCTGTCGGAAGAGGAGCGCGCGATCCTTTTCATGGGAGCAACGTTCTGTGCCATTCGCCTGCAGAATCTTGTTGGACCTCAGGTTTGCGCGGTCGGTAGGGGCACCGCATTGACGCCGCGAGAGCTTGCCGTACTCCGGATGTTGTCGGTCGGGCACCAAATCAGCCAGGTCGCGAAGCTGCTCGAACTCGGCGAGGAGACCGTTCGCAGCCACCTCAAGAAAGCCCAAGCCAAACTTGGAGTTCACGACCGCACCCACGTGGTCGCCCAGGCAATTCGCCGGCGTCTGATCCCCTGAAGTCCCCCGTCAAGTCTCCCCTAGACCGGGGATGGTGCATCAATCCCGCTTAACGCAAATATCACCGCGCAGGCCGAACAATCCTGCGTCGCAAGTCTGCCTCCCTCGATGCCGCACGTGGGTCGACCCGGAGGTTCAGAATGACACTTCGTTAGGGATCACTGATCCAATTGCAGCCGCGGCGCCGCCGGCCGCGTGGAAGTGCCCAAAGCTTACGGACCATTACCTGGGGGAGCCGCCTTGTGGGCGTCCAGTTCGCGGACAACCCACAAGGTCACCGGACTAGGGCCCACGGCCTGCTCGGAATACATGCACTGCCGCCGAGATGTTGTGGGCCCTAGCCGAGACCAATTCCGATCCAACGTCTTCTTTGCTCGAGGTGCCAATGCCGCGATATTTTTTCCATCTCAAGTATGGGAACAGAATGGTCGTCGACCAAGAGGGACTTTACCTCCACAACTTGGCTGATGCCCGCGCCGATGTTGTCGAGAGCATTCGACAGATTCTGAGCGAGCCGGATATCGAGTACGACGATGTCGACGGACAGAAATTAGAGATTTCTGACGAGGCCGGCGAAACGCTTCTTGTCGTACCTTTCTGAGAGGGTTTCTGCAGCGCGGTCGTGCGCCATTTGGATCTGCACTGGCCGCGCCGCAACTCGGAAGGCGTCAGGCGAGGCTTGCGCTACCATTTCTGCCTCGCGGCATACTCGCTGCCGTGCGAGGCGGCGAGCACGGCTCGTTGGTTCCCTCGTGGAGTGAGCGGGGTAGGCAGTTTGGCTCCCGCTGCGCAACGTCGTCGTCGCCTTTCTCCCGATTAGGATCAGATCCAAGATGCTGCGTCAGGAACTCAATGAAGGCGTGTGCCTTCGTGGGCCTGAAGTCGCGGCTCGGATAGACGGCGTATATGGCGACCTTGGATGAACCCCTGTATTGCGGCAGCAGGACCGTCAGCGCACCACTCTCGAGTTCCGGCCCGATCTCCCAGATGCTGCGCAGGCCGATGCCGAGCCCGGATATCAGTGCCTCACGAATGATCTCCGCCGAGTTGGAAAGAATGTTGCCCTTGACGCGGAGCTGATGCGGGCCGTCGGGCCCCTCGAGGCGCCATACCTCCTGCGCGTCCGGCGATAGGCAATTGTGAGTGCCGAGATCGGCAAGCGACTTTGGGACGCCCACTCTCTTGAGGTAGGCGGGGGCGGCGCAAATGACGCGCTTGTCGGACGCAAGCTTGCGGGCGATGAGGGAGGAATTGCTCAGCTCGCCGACCCGGATGGCAATGTCAAAGTTTTCGCGGATGATATCGACGAAGTCGTCGGTAACATGGAGGTTGAGCTGAATATGGGGGTAGCAGGCAACGAACTGAGGCAGAAGCGGCGCAAGGTGGAGACGGGCGAAGGTCGTTGGTGCAGTCACTCTGAGCAGGCCTGATGGCGCGTTGTTGCTCGAGCGGACGAGCTCCTCGGCTTCCGCCGCCAGGTTCAGGATATCTACAGCGTGCTTGAAATAGCCTTCACCCGCTTCGGTCAGCGTGAGCTGCCGGGTCGTTCGCTGGAAGAGCCGCGCGCCGAGGTTCCTTTCGAGAAGGCCTATCCGTTTGGAGATGACGGCGGGTGATGTCCTCATGTCCCGCGCAACCAACGACATGTTTCCGGACTTGGCGACGCGTGCAAATATTTCTAGGTCAAGAAACATGATCCGGTAGAGCCTTATCTGTTGGAACTCTGTCGGAGCGCTTCGCGACATCGGCGCTCATTGTTTGTGCGGGCTCGGCGTCTATCCGTACGCACATATCGACCAGCCACTTCAGCCCGCAGCCATCGGTTTCGGTCGACCAGAGAGAGATGGCCCTGACGGGGGGAAGAGAGCTATCTCCGCTCTGGCCAGACCGTCGTGGTCGGCGGCTCTCGCGCTTTACCAACGATCTGCTCTAGGTCTTTCTCCCAGGCGACGAGTAAAACGGCGGACGTTTGGTTACTGAACCGCCTCTCGCCCGCATCGGAAACATTGCTGGGACCTCACCTCAAAGTATAGCCCCCCGAATGGGGGCCCCCGTCGCATTGCCGAATTCAGCTCGACTGGCGCCTTCGCGATCAGCGACGTACGATCGAGCCTGCATTTTCGGGAGAAGACGGTGTTCAAGAATCTACGCACCAGCACGAAACTCTTCATTCTCTGCACCATGTTTATGATCGCCATCGGCGTAACGACCTATGGCCTTTTCCGCGAAAAGTTGATTGCGATCGAATTCGCGCGGAAAGAGCTCATCGGCACGAAGTATTTGGCAACGGTACGCAAGCTCTATGCGACGGTCCTTGCCGGGCCACCATTCGATGCCTCTGCCGCGCCGTCCAGCGCCACTCCAAGCGACCTACTCAAGGATCTCGCGGCGGCCCAACGCGAGGCGGCCGCCACGCTGCAGACGGGCGAACCGGCACAGGCGCTCGCGAACTCGTTGCAGTCGTGGGCAAGCAATAGTGAAAGTAGCGCCACCCACACTTCCGCACTCAATGTGCTTGCAGACGCACAGCGGCTCGCCACACGCGTCGCAGACGATTCGAATCTCACCCTCGATCCGGATCTCGACAGCTACTATGTGCAGAGCCTTGTCGCCAATAAGCTGCCCGCATTTCTCCGGCAGCTCGGCGAGCTACAGGCACTGGCCCGCGAAATGGCCGCCGCTGGCGCCCCATCGAAAGAACATACGGTGCGCTTTCAATTCCTCGCCGGCCAACTGGATTCGACTGCAGACGACCTAAGAGAAACCGGCGCAGCGGCATACCGCGGAAATCCCGATGGCAGCCTGAAACAGGCCATCGACGGCCCGATTACTGCCATGCTCGCGAATACGGACGCCTATCTCCGGGGCTTGAACTCTGGCCTTGCCGACAGCAGCGTCACGGGCGATGGCGCCTATGATCGCGCGGTGCAAAGCGCAACCGGCGCATGGGCGACCGCCACGGCCGAGCTGGACCGTCTGCTGCAGAAGCGCATCGACGGTCTGCTGGAAAGAATGCGCTTAAGTCTCGCGCTCACCGCTGCGCTGGTGGCACTCAGCATTCTTGTGGCGGCCATGACCGATTGGTACGTCGTGCGCCCGTTGAAGCGACTCGAAAATGTTGCATCGTCCGTGCGCGATACCAAGGATTACAGTCTCCGTATTGACTACCGCAGCAAGGACGAGATTGGCAGTCTCGTTTTGGCGTTCAACACCATGCTCGCGGAACTGGCCGCGGCCCGCGAGCGGGAGCAATCGGAACAATCAGAGCTCGCACGCGTCGCGCGGTTGACGACCATGGGAGCAATGACCGCGTCGATTGCCCACGAAATCAATCAGCCGCTTGCGGCGATCGTGGCAAATAGCAATGCCGCACAGCGCTTCTTGGCGATCACTCCGCCCGATCTCGATGAGGTTCGCGGGGCGTTGAAGGACATTGCCATGGACGGTCAGCGCGCCAGTCACGTGATTGGAAGCGTTCGGGCGATCTTCAAGAAGGAAAGCACGGGGAAAGGGCAACTCGCGATCAACGATGTCATCGAAGACATCCTGACTGTCGTTCGAGGCGAGATTAGAAAGCACGGCATTGTGCTCAAGAAGGATCTGCGTCCAGACCTTCCGCACGTCGAAGCGGATCGCACGCAAGTCCAGCAGGTCATATTGAACCTAATAATGAACGCCGTTGAAGCAATGACCCCGTTAACGAATGGCGATCGCTTGCTGGTTGTGCGATCTGATGTCGTCGATGCCGGAAATGTAATCATAAAAATTGAAGATTTAGGCCCCGGGTTTAATCCGGGCGACAAGGAGCGTATTTTCGAAGCGTTCTATACGACCAAGTCCGAGGGGATGGGAATGGGATTGTTCATTTGCCGCTCCATCGTCGAGGCACACGGCGGACGCCTTTGGGCGTCGCCCGGTGCGCATTCCGGTTCGGTTCTTCACGTCGTTCTGCCGGGCAGTCAGTGATGGTCGCGCCTTCCGAACGCCTGCCGATCGTCTTCGTCATCGACGACGACGCGTCCATCCGCACAGCCCTCTCGAGGCTCTTTCGGTCGGTCGGCCTGCAGGTCAGGGCATTCACGACCACGTCGGAGTTCTTGGCAAGCGAGAGACCGGAATCGCCGAGCTGCATGGTGCTCGACGTCAGGCTTCAAGGCGCGAGCGGGCTCGATTTTCAGACCGAGTTGGCCAACGCGGACGTCCGCATTCCGATCATCTTTCTGACCGGTCACGGCGACATCCCAATGACCGTGCGCGCCATGAAAGCGGGAGCGGTGGAGTTTCTGACCAAGCCGTTTCGCGATCAGGACATGCTGGATGCCGTCCAGCTCGGTCTCGCAAGGGACCGCGGCCGGCGCGCGGAGGAGGACGCGATATCAAGTGTAAAGTCGAGTTTTGAATTGCTGACCCCGCGCGAGCAGCAAATTATGGGGCTGGTGACGGGCGGCCTGATGAACAAGCAGATCGCGGGCGACATCGGCGTCAGCGAGGTCACCGTGAAGATGCATCGCGGCAACCTCATGCGAAAAATGGGCGCCAAGTCGCTCGCCGAATTGGTGCGGATGGCCGAGGCGTTGGGCGTTCGCCACGCAAAGCGGTAACAACCTAGACCTACGGATAGGTATGCAAGCCCTAGCGATATCTAGCGCGTGAGCCTCAGTCGCCGTATTTCTGGCTGCAGCAGAGGCACTCAAATTGTCAAAGGTCCCCGTGATCGCCATTGTTGATGATGATGACTCCGTTCGAGATGCGACTAGGCGCCTCGTTCGGTCTCTAGGCTACAGCGCCGTCGCATTCGCCTCCGCCGAGGAATTCCTGCAATCGGGCCAGGTACGCGATACGTCGTGCCTGATCACCGACGTGGAAATGCCTGGCATGAACGGAGTGGAGCTGCAGGACCGGTTGATCGCCGATGACAGCCACACGCCTGTCATCTTTATAACTGCGTTCCCGACGGAGAAGCTCCGTGCGCGCGCACTCAAGGGCGGGGCGTTGGGATTCCTGAGCAAGCCATTCGACGTGGAGCACCTGCTCGCATGCCTGCATTCGGCGCTGACGGCGGATCGCCCGGCAAGCCACGGCCAATAGGGATGCCAAGAAGGATCGCGCTAGGGGCATGTAGAGCTATACACGAGTCTAGGTCTGCCCACACCTATTGACGTCTGAAGGCCACCTGAGAACAGAAGATTTAGCGCCAACAATGCGTAAGCTTACGACCTGAGGACGGGCGGAAACGCTGGATGCGACGGACGGGGCATTCTCCTCGTCAAGCCGCTCCGGCGACAGAGAATAAGGTCTCGACGACCGTCCTTAGCAACATTGCTGCAGAATGGTGTAGGCGTCATGGATGACAACCCGGTCATGAATACAGAGGAATCGGCTCGCCAAGGCTCATATGAGTCTGTCCGAAATCTCTCTCTGGATCTGCAGTCAAAGCTGGCCGACGGACAGCGCCTCATAAGGCGCGATCGGCACCAGCTGACGGATCGTGAGGGAATTATCGTCGCCTTTATCGGCACCGGACGATCGAACAAGGAGATTGCCCGCGAGCTCGGGGTCACGCCGGAAACGATCAAGTCTCATCTCAAGCGAATTTTTCTCAAGCTATCGGCCAGCACGCGCGCGGAGGCTGTCGCTCGGGCTCAGAGCATCGATTTGTTCGGATTGCCTCCTAGCACGACTTCCGTTCCGATGACGCCTCGTGACTGCCCTCGGTGACACGCCGATCCGATACTTACTCCGCCGCCCCTTGCTTGATCGCATCGTACTTCGCCTTCGCGCGTACGAATTTGTCGTTGAACAGCCACATCGCATCGAGGATTTCGCGGTAGGTGGCGGACGTCTTGGCGCGGTCTTTTCTGCCGAACGTGAAGATGCTGTTGTTGCGCAGGAACCCCATGATCCTGGCGTTTGAGATCTTGTAGCTGGCGACATCACCGGAGGAGAGCGCCGCCAGCGTCGGCGTCGGGATGATCTGGATCAGCTCGAACAGCTTCATCTGGTCGATCTCGTCGGGCAGCATCTTCACAATTCCCGGGATCTGCGCAAACAGCTCCGCATGCGCGTTCATCAGCCCGTTGCGCACCGCCGTCCAGTGATTGTACCGCTGGTCGAGCTTGGCGGCCCGCGCCTCTTCCGTGTCGTCGCGCGCCGCCACCGCCGGGTCGAGCTTCGCGACCTCGCTTTTGATCGCCGCCCACTTCCTCCGCCCTTTGCTATCTTCGGACGGTCCCGTCTGCAGGCTGCCCTTGTATTTCTTGGAGCGCGCGTTGCCGATGTTCTGGCGGCCGTTCGTCTCGGCAAAGAACAGCCCGAGGCTGATGCGGCCGGCAGCTTCCGCGGTTGCCGCGTCCGCGCCCTTGGCGCGCGCGATCGCGCGGCCGAGGTCGACCACGTCCTTCATCGGCGTCTCGGAGTTCTGCGCGTCGGCGGGCGGCGCCTGCATGACGCGGAACAGCGCCGCATACTCCTCGATCAGCGGCTCGATGTCGGCATCGAAATACGCCGGCGGCACGCCGAACTTGTTCGGCCGGCCGATGCGCGACGGCAGCGCGTCGGTGAGGTCCTTGTAGGTGCTCATCACCTTGATGCGGGCGAGGTAGACGTCCTGCCCCGCCAGGTCGGGAAGTTTCTTTTTGGCGTCGATCTCGGCGCGCCGCTTGGTCAGGATCGCCTTGAACCCGCGCAGGGCCTTGTCGTAGGCGACAAGCGCTCGCCGCCTGATCCTTCGTCAGCTTGGTCGGCCCGGACTTGAGAGGCTTGGTCTCGGCAGGCTGCGCGTGTGCAGGGCCAGCAAACCCGAGTGCGAAGCCGAGCCCGCCGATATCGGCCGCGTCGAGCCCCGTCAGCGCGAGGGCGAGCACGAGCGCAACGGTTGCGATCCGCTTCAGGGTCGACGCTGACGAACGTTTTTCCATGCTACCGCTCTCGGGTTACGCAGGTCCGCTTACCTCTGCTTAGCGGGCATCAACAACTCCTATCTGCTGTTCCGGCAATTCTTGAGCAACAATCAAATTCCGAGCTTAGCCGCGTAAAGTATCCAGGCGGCAAATAGATCCGTCGCCCATCCCTTCCGAGAAACGTCTTTGGCCGTGTCCGACTCAATCGCCTGCCTTGATGCCGCCTACTCGGATACTTCGGCGAGCGCGGCCTGTGTTCTCTTCCCGGCGTGGGAGGCTGCGACACCAGTAGACGTGCTGACTTGGCGTCAGGGTGCGGCTGCGGCCTATGAGCCTGGTTCCTTCTACAAGCGGGAACTGCCGCTTCTGCTCGCGGTCCTCGGGCAAATCGGACGTTCGCCCGGGACCATCATTATCGACGGCTACGTCTGGCTCGATCGCGATCACAGGCCCGGTCTAGGCGCCATCCTTTATCGGGCGCTCGCTGAGCGAACCCCTGTCGTCGGCGTCGCCAAGACCAGCTTTGGTGATGCGTCGTCGTGGTGCATTCCCGTGACCCGCGGCGGCAGTCGGCGGCCGCTTTTTGTCTCAGCTATCGGCATCAACGCGAAGGAGGCCGCCGAGGGCATCCAGGCCATGCACGGTCGACATCGTATCCCGACCTTGCTGCAGCTCGTCGATCGCGAAGCGCGCGCTGCCCTCTCCTGAACGCCAATTGCGCCCGAACAGCTTTTTCAGGTTCGGCCATCTTCGTGGTCCGAGAAGGCCCAGACGCACTTTGAATCGTGCTCGTCAGAGAAAAATAGCTGCGGCGCGAGCCCTGCCAGGGGGAGACACTTGAAGTCCTGGCAAAGCCCGCGCCGCAGCCGAGATCGTGCAATTGTTACTGCGGGCACTCGACGGAGATCGTCGAGCCGATCGCCGGGACGAACTTCTTGCAGCCCGTCTCGGCGACGGTCGCAACTGTGGTCTCGGACGACGTCGCGGCGTTCGCGGTGGTCGTGGTCTCGGTCTTCGGCGCCTCTTCGGCGGCAGCGACCTTCTCGGTCTCAGCCTTCTCGGCCTTCGCGACCTTGGCAGCCGCAGCCTTGGCGGCCGCAGCCTTCTGCGCGGCAATCGCCTGGCGGCGCTGAGCGGCGGCGATCGCCTGCTTGCGGGCGATCAGGCTCTGGCTGATGCCCGAGCTGCGGTAGTAGCCGCCGCCACCGCCGCAGCCGCCGGCCTGAGCAGCCGTGGTGAGGGCGAGCGAGCCGGCGATGAGCGAAGCGGCGAGCGCGGCGATGAGTTTCGTGGTCATGGCAGTCTCCGTTTGTTTCTGTTTCGAAGGAGCAGCGGCTTGGCCGCCGTTGTTCAGGTGATGCAACCTTCGCATTTGGAGCCCGCCGCCGCTGTCCCGCCCGGCACAGGCAACAAATTCTCGCCGGCTCTCACGTCGCGATTGCTTTCTTACGCAATTTCAGAGCACTACGTGTTGCCGGCTGGAACGCCACCTGCGCCAAACGCCGCCGATTGACCCCGCGCCCACCCCGGCCGTAGCGTGGCCGCAACCTGAAGGGATCGGTCCGGCAGCGATGGCGGCATTTGTGGAGCTCAATCGGCGACGCTTGCTCGCGCTCTTGGCCGGGCTTCTCGCCCTGCCCGCGGCAGCACGGCCGCACACACGCGCACCCCGCGCTGCGAACGAGATCGTGATCGTCGATGGCTGGGTCCTGCGCGCGAGCGATCTCGAACAGGCCGCGCTTCATGCTGCTTGACGCGGAGCGGCGTGCGGACGGCGCCTTCGAGCGCACGATCTTCGATGTCTGCATCTGCGGCGCCGGGCCTGCCGGCATCACGCTCGCGCTCGCGCTTGCCGCCAAAGGCCGCCGCGTTGCTTTGATGGAGGCTGGAGGCGTCGACGTCACGACCGAATCCCAGGACCTCTACCAGGGAAGGAGCGTCGGCCTGCCCTACTATCCGCTCGACGCCTGCCGGCTGCGCTATCTCGGCGGCTCGTCGAACCATTGGGGAGGCTTCACGCGCCCGCTCGACGCGCGCGATTTCGAGCCCCTGCCCCAACACCCGCTCAATGCCTGGCCGATCAGGAAGACGGACCTCGAGCCCTACGCGGAGCGCACGGCCGAGATTCTCGATCTCCCGCCGCCGGCGCCGCCGCTCGACATCTTCGCCGGCAAGGAGGCGCTGATCGAGCCCACAGCCTACCGCGTGAGCCCGGTGCAGTTCGGCACAAAGTACAAGGATGAGCTCTCGCGCTCCGACCTGATCACGCTCTGCCTCAACGCCAACCTCGTCGACATCGAGCTGAGTGAAAACCTCACCGCGGTGACCGGCATGGTTTTCCGCGCCTACACGCGCGACGAGACATTCCGCGTCGCCGCGCGCCGCTACGTCGTCTGCTGCGGTGCCATCGAGAACGCCCGCATCCTGCTCAATGCCAACGGCCGGATCCCGGCCGGCATCGGCAATCGTCACGACCAGGTCGGCCGCTATTTCTGCGAGCACATCGAGATCCCAGTCGGCCGCGCCATATTGGCCGCGCCGCCTGCAGACCTCGATTTCTACATCGCGAGCGAGAAGCTGATCGCCGACCGCCGCTGCCTGAGCTTCGAGATCGAGCTCGTACCCCTCGAGCGTGACGGCGTGGCGTGTGCTCTGCCGCTCGCCGAGCGCCTGGCCCAGGCCCTGCGCGAGCCCGACAAGGCATGCTTCGATACCAATGTGCTGACCGTGATCGGCCAGTCCGTCAACCGCGACAGCCGCGTCACCCTCGGCAACACGAAGGACCGCTTCGGATTGCGCGAGATCGAGCTCGATTGGCGCCTCGCCGATATCGACCGCGAGACGCTGCGCATCGCCGCCGGGGAGATGGGCCGCGCGCTCGCGCGCCACGATGTCGGACGCCTGCGCCTCGAGCCCTGGGTGACGGACGCCAAGAGCGAAGTGCCGATCACCAGCGAGCAGGGCGGCTCCTCGCACCACATGTGCACGACGCGCATGAGCGACGATCCCGCGACCGGCGTCGTCGACCGCGACTGCCGCGTGCACGGGATTGAGAACCTCTACATCGGCGGCTCGAGCGTTTTCGCGAGCCCCGGCGTATCGAACCCCACTTTTACGATCGTCCAGCTTGCGCTTCGCCTCGCCGATCGTGTCGACGAGAGACTAGGCAATCGGTAAGCCAGCGTCCTGTTACCTAGGGAACAAGCGCCGCTCCTCCCGTGAGACTAGCCTCACGGCTTGCGGAGAGCCGGCGCCTGCCTATGTCGGCACGGGGAAATCGATGCAGTTTCGGAACAACGCGTTCGCTTGCGTGCTGGCGGCTATCGCCGGCACAGGATTGTTTGCCTTCAGGCCCGTGCAGGCTGCCCCCGAGAGCGATCAGCAAACACCGGCGAAGAAGCGCACCAAACTCATGGACACCCTCGTACCCATTCCGTCTTGGTCGCGCGACGTCGCCTCCAACGGCTGTCCGTTGCACACATCGCCGGGACAAAGTTCGGAAGACACCAGCATGAGCTTGACGGAGATTCCCTTCTGGGCGCTCGTCTCGCACGCATCAGGCCGCTACACGGTCAAGATAACGGTTCGCGGTCCCGCGAAGTTCCTCGAGGAAATCGCCTCGCTCGACGACGACATGCGCCGGCTCGTGCTGCTGTATGCGCTCTGGGACAATTTCGGCCGCAACGGCCTGCACACGTTCTTCTACATGAAGGGCGGCGCTGTCGCGCCGTCCATCCGTGATGCGCTGCGCGAGGCGGGCATGGCCCGTGAGCACGAGATCTTCACCCGTGCCATGGCGCTCTTCGGCGACACCTATCCGATCGAGGAAGCGGTCCGCGAGAAGGCTTTCGGGCACTCGACTGCCAGCCAGGAGCTGAACGACTTCGACCATAAGCTGTTGGCGCTCGGCAAGGAGTTCGGCACCAAGGAAACCTATGCAGCGGCCGTCATCGCCTATGTGAATCGCACTCCGGCGCTCTGGCAACGCATCGAGGCCCTGCGCGAGAAGCTCGGCGATCCGGAGCGTCTGGAGCTGCTGACGAACGCCCTCGGTGACAAGGTCGACCTCTGGCAGCCACCCGCCGAAATCGATCGGCAGCTATCTGCTCTCTCCAAAGAGCACCGCACTCTGTTCGTCGCCGCGACTTTCAATAGCGAATTCGAGAACGGCGGCGTGCACCAGTTTTTTTACAACTCCGCGGGCGCAATCGCGCCGGAAGTTCATGCCGCCCTGATCGAGCTCGGCCTCGAACGTCAGGCTGCTCTCCTCCAACGGGGGATCGCCATGTTCGGCGAGTCCTACATTCGCGACACACAGCAGCGTCGCGATGCCCACTTTGACAACCACGGCGACTGGAACGATTGGGACGCGCAACTTTCAGCGCTCACCGACGAGTTCTACGCTCTCGACGGCGGCCCGGCCGTCTATCACCTGGGCGGCGATCTGACGATCGACGGCGGTCCTGGCATTCGCCACGGCATGCTGAGCTACGCCCGCCAGAAGAACCTGCTTCCCTGCTGAGCCGCGACACTGTGCTTGCGTCAGCGAACCGCAATCGACGCCGGCTGGCGCGTACAGTAGGACTGGCAGCTGCGTAGCACCGGAGGCTCGGCGAAGATCCCGGCCGGCAGCGCATTCCACGCAGACGATGGCCCCGAGGAGTGAGCTCCCGTGACGAAGCACATGCGCGTTCTCCGGCCCGCCGAGAGCATCTTTGCGTTCTACGACGGCCGCATCGACGGCTACCGCTTCGCCGACGGGCCGAATTGGGTCGACGACGGCGCGCTTTCACTCGGCATCGCCAGCTACGCAATTCTCAGTCGTGATCACGCCCTCGTCTACGACACGCACGTCTCGATCGATCACGCGCGCTTCATCCGCCGCACGCTCGCCGAGCTTGGCGCAAGCCGCTTCACCGTGCTCCTCAGCCACTGGCATCTCGATCATGTTGCCGGCAATGCCGTCTTCTCCGATTGCGAGATCCTCGCCAACGAGCGCACGGCTGCGCACCTCGAGCAGCACAAGCAGGCGATCGAGACCGGCACGTACGACGGCATGCCGGCGATCGCCCCGCTCGTCTTGCCGACGCGCACATTCGCTTCGGAGCTTGAGCTCGACATCGGCGACGTCCGATTGAACCTGATCCAGGCCAACATTCACAGCGACGACGCGACCGTGATCTGGCTTGCGGACCGCCGTCTGCTCCTTGCCGGCGACACGATGGAGGACACGGTCACCTATGTCGCCGAGCCCGAGGGCTTCGCAGCCCACCTCGCCGATCTCGACCGCCTCTGGGCGCTCGGGCCCGATCGCATCCTGCCGAACCACGGCGATCCCGGCATCATCGCCGCCGGCGGCTACGGCAAGTCGCTCGTGCGCGCAACCCAGCAGTACATTCGCGCGCTGCAGAGATGTGCCGATGATCCCGCCTTGCGCGAGGCCTCCTTGCGCGAGGTCATTGCCGGCCCGCTTCAGGCAGGATGGATCAACTACTTTGCACCCTACGAGGACGTGCACCGCCGCAACGTCGCCATGACGCTCGCACCAGCGGCGGCAGTAGGCTGCGGGGGCGCAAGCAACCGGGCAGTGAGTGGCAAATCGAGTTGCCCATGCACCCACCGGCGAGCGCGCAGATTGACATGCAACCCGCAAGGCAGGTTGTGCGCGATGTCGTATCGCACTGCCGGAATTCGCCAGCCTCGCTCAAGGCAAATCGTTGAAAACTGCTAATCAAATTGCAGGCCGCAAGTCGATTGGGCCCCGCGAAGCCGGTAATCTGGCGCGCGAGACCGGCCAAGGCCCTTTCCCTGATTAGTAGTGAGCGATGACCCAGCCGCAACCGGATTCCAAAGCCACACCACCGGTAGCGCGACCCGCCCCGCCGCCGCCCAAGCTCGCTGGTGCCAAAAAAGTCGCGGCGCTGCTTCTGTCGATGGACAAGCGCCTCGCATCGAGGTTGCTCAAGCACTTCGACGAAGACGACATCAAGCTCATCGCCCAGACGGCATCCGATCTCGGCACGGTCCCGAAGCCCGTGCTCGAAGAGCTGATCGAGGAATTCGCCACCAACCTGAAGAGCGGCGGCGACCTCATGGCGACCGCCGACGAGGTCGAGCAGCTCTTGAACGGCGTCGTCCCCCCTGAGCAGATCAACGAGATCATGTCTCAGGTTCGCAGCAAGTCGCTCCAGTCGATCTGGCTGCGCCTGGGCGAGGTCCCCGAGAACGGCCTGTCCGCCTATCTGACCAAGGAGCACCCGCAAATCGCCGCGCTCGTTCTCTCGCGCGCGAGCCCGGCCTACGCGGCGGGTACGTTGCGGCTGCTACCGTCGATGATGCGCAACGAGGTGATGCGGCGCATGCTCTCGATCAAGCCGATCCTCGAGGCACCGCTCAAGCTCCTCGAATTGAACCTGAAAGAGGACATTCTCTACAAGAGCGCGCGCAACTCTGGCCCCACAATTCATGCCCGCCTCGCGGACATCATCAACAAGATGGACCGCAAGCATATGGACGAGGTCCTCCAGGATCTCGAAGCGCACCGCCCCAAGGAGGCCGAGATCGTCCGCAGCCTCCTGTTCACGTTCGAGGACATCGCCAAGCTCAACACCACCGCTCTGCTGGCGCTCTTCGACCAGGTGCCGCCCGAGCGCACGATCACGGCCCTGCACGGGGCTGACGCGCGGGCTCCGAGACAAAATTCTCGAGGCCGTCCCGTCACGCGCGCGCAGGATGATCGAGCAGGAGGTCTCCACCGGCAAGAAGCCGCTGACCAAGGAGATCACCAAGGCCCGCCGCGCGATCGCGGACCTCGCCCTGGAGCTCATCGAGAAGGGCGTCATCGAGCTCGGTGCGCAGGAAGAGGACGAGGAATAGATGCAAGAGTTTCCTCTACATCCCGCCCGGCACCTCGGTCTGTTGCGTCCCGCGCAGGCCCCTCTAGCCGCGCCACAAAGAGCATATGCAACACGCATCACGCGCCGGGAACGCGCGGGGAGATCACGCAATGACTGAGGTCATGGAGAATGTCGCCACCCGTCCGGGCACCGAGAAGCTTCTCGAGACGCCCAAGCTGGCGCTCGACCGGCTTCCCGTCCTCACCAACATCCTCGAGCGCCTCGTCGCGACCTGCGCCGAGCGCTTCCGCGAATACTGCACCATTCCCTGCTCGTTCTTCGTCAACCAGCTCGAGGCCGGAAACTCCTGGGACGTGCTCGAATCCTACGAGGACAGCATCGCCGGCATCTATTACGCCCGCGCCTGGGATGCCCAGGTCCTGGTTGGTCTCGACCGCCGGTTCATCTTCTCCTTGATCGACGCCGCCTATGGCGGCGACGGCAGCACGCAGCCGTTCGAGACCGATCGCCCCTTCACGCCGCTCGAAATACGTCTGGCACGAAGTGTTTTCGGCATCGTCGTCCCGGCCTTTGAAGAGCTTATGCAACCGATTTCTCCGGTGATTTTCGATCTTGAGAAAACCGAATCCAAGCTCGATTTCCAAATCCTCGGCCCGAGCGAGATTCCTGTCGTCGTGGTGCAGATACTCTTTCAGGTTCTCGACAACGGCGGGCGAATGTTCATGATCATTCCCCAATCCGCGTTGTATCCGATCAGAAAACGCCTCGAACGCGGCCGCTCTTTCGAATCGACGAGCGTCGATCCCGATTGGGCGAGAAAAATGCAGGATGGGCTCGTTACGGCCGACGTCGTCCTCGAAGGCGTGCTCGAAGGTCCGAGCCTCACGCTCGATGAAATATCCGAGCTGCGCGAAGGCCAGATCATCCGCCTGGAATCCGATCCCCAGAGCCTGATCGCCGTCGAGTGCGAGGGAGAGAAGGTTTTCTGGTGCAAACTCGCCCAATCCAAGGGGCACTTCGCGCTCGTCGTCGACTCCGCCGTCGACCGCCAGAAGGAATTCGTCTCGGATCTGATTGTTGCCGCCACCCCGACGCGCTGATTTCCTTTCCGGCGCATTAAAATTAATTGACGTTGACGTTTATTGATTCAGAATTTCGCTGAAAGGATTTAAGCGCGTAAATTTTTATGGCCGACCATTATACATTTTTATAGAAGTTGGATTTGCATCGACAAAAATTTCTACATCGAATTTCGAATAGCCTTATTTATGTAACCGTTTCTTAGCCAGCTGGGTGGAGTATCGTCATTCTGAGAAAATGGCGGAAGCTCCAACGGCACGCAGGGGACGATGGACAACAGCTCGGCAAACGTAGTAGGCGGTTCGCTTGAGGAAAGAGCGGCTGCTCTTGTCAATCCGGCATCCGGCATTGCCAATGACTATTTGAACCATTTCAACGAGGTTCTCCTTCTGATCGAGAACCTCCCCACGCTCCTTCCCGAGATGCTCGACGAGCTCTTGGAGTGGAAGCCCGTCACCTATCGCGAGTATTTCGCCAAGTCGCAGCTGCCCGGCAGCGCGCGCGCCCTCGAGATCTATGACGCTCTCGACGAAAACTTCCGCCGCGATTTCGAATCCATCATCGACGGCATCAATGCCATGGCCCTCGCCAGCATTGAGGTGATCCGCGCCCACCGCAGCCACAGCGGCGATCTCGAACCCGACCGTGTCTCCGAATTCTGCGAGAACGCCTCGAGCGCCATCCGCAGCGCCTTGAATCGTGCCGCCGACCTCGTCAACAACGGCCGCACGTCTCCAGCCGAATCGCCTCAAGGAATGGCCGATCGGCTCATTCCCTGCGTCGCCTAATAAACAAAGAATACAGCCGGGAATCCCGCCATGGATGAGCTGCTAAAAGACTTCCTCACAGAAACGACAGAGCACATCGAAGGCGCGGAGACGCAGCTCGTCCAGTTCGAGCGCAACCCGTCCGACCAGTCGCTTATCTCGAGCATTTTCCGCCTCGTCCACACGATCAAGGGCACGTCGAGCTTCCTAGGGCTGGATCGCCTCGAGAAGGTCGGACACGCGGCCGAATCCGTGATGGGCATGCTGCGCGACGGCTCGCCCCCCACGGAGCTCTCCGTCACCCTCATCCTCGCCGCCATCGACCGCATCAAGACCATCATCGAGGACATCGCGCGCACCGGCGGCGAGCCGGCCGGCGACGACAGTGAGATCATCAACGCTCTCGAGGCCTACTTCGCCAACGGCCCCGGAGAGGTAGCGGCGCCGGCTCCGAAGGCCGCACCCGTCCAGCAGGCGGCCCCCGCCGAAGAGGCCGCCGAAGCGCCCGAGGCCGATGCTCCTGTCGCTGAGGAAGCTCCCGCCAAGAAGGCCAAGGAGCCGTCCGCTCTGGCTTCCGAAAAGTCTTCCTCGAGAAATCCGAGAAGAAATCCGGCGCCAATCCGAATCAGGAAACGATCCGCGTCTCGGTCGATACGATCGAGCGCATGATGCAGCTCGTCTCCGAGCTTGTCCTTACGCGCAATCAGCTCCTCGAGCTCGCGCGCCACAGAGAGGACGACGCACTCAAGACGCCGCTGCAGCACCTTTCGACGCTGACGAGCGATCTGCAGGACGCCGTCATGCGCGCCCGCATGCAGCCCGTGGGCCGCCTCTACGCCAATCTGCCGCGCCTCATCCGCGAGCTCTCGAGCAGCCTTGGCAAGAACATCGACCTGATCACGGAAGGCGCCGACACCGAGCTCGATCGCCAGCTCATCGAGGTCATCCGTGACCCGCTCACCCACTTGATCCGCAACTGCGCCGACCACGGCATCGAGAGGCCCGAGGAGCGGCTTGCCAAGGGCAAGCCTGAGATGGGCGAGATCCGCGTCTCCGCCGCCCACGAGGCCGGCCAGATCACCATCGACATCGCCGACGACGGCAAGGGCCTCGATTCCGAGCGCATCAAGCAGAAGATCATTTCGCAGGGTCTCGCCACCGAGGCCGACGTCAAGGCCATGAGCCCCGACGAGATCAACCGCTTCATCTTCGAGCCGGGCTTCTCGACGGCAGCCGTCGTCTCCAACGTTTCGGGCCGCGGCGTCGGCATGGACGTCGTCAGATCGAACATCGAAGGCATCGGCGGCTCGGTTTCTCTGTCGTCCACGCCTGGCAAGGGCAGCCGCTTCTCGCTCAAGATCCCGCTCACTCTCGCCATCGCGCCTGCGCTCATCATCGAGGTCGCCGGCCAGCGCTTCGCCCTGCCTCAGACGTCCGTCGTCGAGGCCGTGAGCCTCGGCAAGAATTACAAGGACCTGATCCAGAACGTCCAGAACGCGCTCGTCCTCAAGCTGCGTGAGGAGGTCATCCCGGCCGTCGAGCTGCGCAACGTTTGCGGTCTCACGGCTGCTGAAGAGAACTCGGAAAGCGAGAAGCTCGCCGTCGTCATGCGCGTCGGCACCAACTCCTTCTGCGTCATCGTCGACGGCGTCGCCGACATTCAGGAAATCGTCGTCAAGCCGCTCAGCGCGTCGCTTGCCCATCTCAAGGTCTTCAGCGGCCACACCATCCTCGGTGACGGCTCCGTCGTCCTCATTCTCGATCCGGCCGGCATCGCCGCCAACCTCGGCATCGAGAAGTCGAACAACGAGAAGAAGCGCGAGCAGACGAGGGACCAGAACGTGCAGGAGCGCCGCCGTCTCGTCATGTTCCGCGCCGGCCAGGGTGCACCCAAGGTTCTCCCGCTCTCTCTCGTCTCGCGCATCGAGATGGTCGAGACCAAGCGCATCGAGAGCTCGGACGGCCGCCTCATGGTCCTCTTGCAGGGCCGCCTGATGCCGATCGTGCCCATTTCGTCGCAGACCGACCTCTCGCAGTCGTCCTACCCCGTGCTCGTCATCAACACCGAGAAGCGCTCCATCGGCCTTCTCGCCGACGAGATCGTGGACATCATCGAGGATCGGCTCGAGATCCAGCTCGCGAGCTCGAGCTCCGACATCGTCGGCTCCGCCGAGATCCGCGGCGAGGCGGTCGAGCTCATCGATGTGTCGCACTTCGTGCGCATGGCCGAGCCGCCGTCCAAGGGTAGCGCGACGCCCCAGCGCGTGCTTCTCGTCACCGGCGACGAGCTCCTCCGCGACATGCTCACGCCGCCGCTGGCTGCCGCCGGCTACAGCGTAAGCCCCATGGCAATCCCGGCGGACCTGAACGAGCTCTTCGCTCAGGCCGCAAGCTTCGACGCCCTGCTTGTCGACACCGACGCGCCGGCCGCCGTCGCCTCGAACCTGATGCGTGCCCTCCAGCAGAAGCGCGACACGTTGCGCGCCCCCGTCATCGGCCTGTCCAAGAGCCCGACGAGCCGCGCAACCCGCAAGGCAGCCGACTGCGGCATGGCGGCTCTCGTCAGCAAGCACGATCGCCAGACGCTGCTCGAGACACTCGCATTCACGCTCGACGCGAGCGCTGAGGCCGCCAGCTTGGATATGGAGCTCGCAGCATGATCGGCGCAGAAACAGCCGCCTCATCGCACGCCGTTGCCGACGTCCCGAGCGCGGGCGACGAGAGCTACTTCACCGTCTTCGCCGGCGGCGAGGCCTTCGGCCTCTCGGTGCTCCACGCCCAGACCATCTTCCGCATCGGCTCGATCACGCCCATTCCGATGGGCCCCGTCGACATCGTCGGGCTCGTCAATCTGCGCGGCAAGATCGTCACCGCCGTCAGCCTGCGCCGCCGTCTCGGCATCCCGGCTGAGAACCTGCACAACGCGCTCGCCATCGTCATCGAGCACAAGGGCGAGAACTTCGCGCTGATCGTCGACGAGGTCGGCGACGTGATCTCGCTCGACACCTCGATGCGCGTGCCCGTCCCGAACCACTTCGATACCGCCCGCCGCCGCCTCATGACCGACCTCTACAAGGTCAACAACATGCTGGTCCCGGCGCTCAACATCTCGGCCATCTTCGACTTCGCGAACACGACCAACTAACGAACTGACCAAGCTGCGTGCGTACCCAGAAGTAGTGAGTAGTAAAAGGTGAGTAAAATGAAGCAAGCTCTGGTGGTGGACGATAGTGCGTTCATCCGCAAGATCGCCAAGCAGATCCTCGAAGGCATGGAGTTCGAGGTTTCCGAGGCCAAGGATGGCGCTCAGGCGCTCGAGCACTGCGAGAAGACGCTCCCCGAGCTGATCCTGCTCGACTGGAACATGCCGGTCATGAGCGGCCTCGACTTCCTCACCAAGCTCAGAAAGATGCCGCGCGGCGACGAGCCTCAGGTGGTCTTCTGCACGACCGAGAACACCAAGGAGAAAATCCTGAGTGCACTCGAGGCCGGCGCCACCGAGTACATCATGAAGCCGTTCGATCAGGACATCATCCGCACCAAGCTCGAACAGATCGGGATGGTGTGAGGCGCCTGCTTCTCGTTGCGTGAAATATCCACGCTTCGGCGAGCAGGTCCTCGGGATGTCAAGACATCGCTACTCGGTCCGTCCCGAATAGCAATTGCCTCAACTCCAGTATGCGTGATGCGTAAAAATGTCCCAATCTTTTGACGCCCTCTGCGAATTCCTGCGCCGCAACTCCGGCCTCATTATGGAGCAAAGCAAGCGCTATCTCGTCGAAAGCCGCGTGATGCCGATCGTGCGTCGCGAAAAGCTTTCTGGCCTCGACGAGCTGGTCATGCTCCTTCAAAGGGGCCAGTCGCCGAAACTGGCCAAGGACGTCATCGAAGCGATGACGATCAACGAGACCTACTTCTTCCGCGACAAGACGCCGTTCGATCAGTTCCGCTCCGTCAATTCTGCCGAACCTTCTCGCGGCCCGCTCCGGCGAGAAGCGCCTGCGCATCTGGTCGGCCGCCGCTTCGACCGGTCAGGAAGCCTACTCGCTTGCCATGATCATCGAGGACATCGCCGCCAAGGTCGCCGGCTGGAAGATCGAGATCGTGGGCACCGACCTCTCCGAGGGCGTGCTCGACAAGGCGAGAAAGGGCATCTACTCGCAGTTCGAGGTCCAGAGAGGTCTGCCGACGACCTATCTTCTCCGTCACTTCAACCAGATCGGAGATTCCTGGCAGATCAGCGACGCCATGCGCTCGAAGGTCACCTTCCGCTCACCTCAATCTGCTGTCGGATTACGCCTCCCTCGGCCGCTTCGACATCATCTACTGCCGCAACGTGCTGATCTACTTCGACGCCGCCCGCAAGTCCGACATCCTGAGCAGGATGACCCGCCAGCTTGCTCCCGACGGCTATGTTGTGCTCGGCGCCTCGGAGAGCCTCATCGGCCTGAAGACGGACCTCGTTCCCCATCCCGAGCATCGCGGTCTCTTCGTCCGCGGCGCGAACGGCGGGACGGCGGAGCTGCCCCTGTCGCGGCCGATCCCCAAGATCGATCCGGCGCCAGCGCTCGCGACCGCCAAGCGCGAGTGGCCGACCCCGTCCGCAATGCCGGTCGCCCGCACACGCTAGAGGCTAAAATCCCGCCGGTTTTCGATGACCGGCGGGGCAAGTCATTCATGCTGAGGCGCTGTCGGCCGGCGAGCCCGGCGCGCTTGCACAACTCGCAGACTGTGGGGACACCGCGAGAGGCGCCGCCTCACGCCTTGCTCGCCCCATCGCGATCCTCGCGCTGATCGCCGCGTGTCGTGGTGATGAGTGCGTGGCCGTTTTCGAGCTGCACGATACGCGACAGATCTGAAAAGCTTCTGGATGTGAAGACAGGCGCCGGCTCTTCTGACGTGCCGTCGCCGTGCGCCTGCGCGGCTTCAACGGCCGCCGCGCCGAGCGCGGGCTGCCCATCGGCCGGGCCCGATGCCAGCCCGCGGGCCGCGAGCTGCATCGCCGCAGTGATCGGCGCGCTCCGCAGGATTCTGAGGCTGCGCCGCAATGCTGGCTGAGGCCGCGGCGATCACTTCCGTCGCATTGGCGCCGACGAGCTCCGGGTTGCCGATCCAAAGCGCCTCGGCCGCCCTGCGGCTCACGAGGCCCGGCAGAACCTCGCCGCCGGCTTTGTTGTATTGCACGAAGATCGAGCGCACCGCGTCGAGATCGCCGCGCCGCACGGCCTCGCCGAGGCCGCTCTTCACCCACGTCTCCCCGGCATTGAAGGTGAGCGAGGTGAGCGCCGCCTTTGTCCCCTCGTCGGCGCGCGGAGCGTTTTTTTCCACGACCGACCTGGCGTTGGCGACGGCCGCTTCGAATCGCCGGTCGGCCTCGGCCTTGTCGATCACCTCGCCCGCAAACTTCGCCCGCGTGCCGTAGCCGTTCGAAAACTGTGCGTAGTCCCACTGCGCCTGTGGCGAGAAGCCTTCTAAAGCTCGTATGGCATTGAAAACGGGGCTGTTCATGCGGCGTACCCGGAGGATGGCAGCACTGTTTTAAGCTGCCGCCCCTTGCGCCGGGCTGACGCAAACGGGACACCGGCACCGCAGCCGGACACCTAAGGTGAATGCTTAACCAAGCGGGAACTTAGTCATGAGCGTCTGGCACGGGGGTTGCTTCTCTTTACTTGTTGTTTAGGAGCAGTGCCATGAACAGGCTGCCGGCCCATCTTCTGTCCCGTATTTCGGCGCTCGGCACCCTCTCCCGGCCCTTGGGCGAGGAGCGTGCCGCCGCCATCGCACGCGCCATTGCGGACTTTGTCGTCGCCGACGTCAAGCAGGGCGTCGACCCTGAGTTGCTGCTCGACGTTTGGATCACCCGCATTGCACGCGAGATCGCCGAAAAGTCGGCGCCCGAGGCCGCAAAGCCGGCCAAGCGCCGCGGCATCCGCTCCCTGGCCGACTTTCTTCCCGAGGTTCGCTGATCGAACGCGGCTGGGCGGCGTTAACGGCTGCTAACGTTTGCGCGTCGCGCCGCCGGCATACCCAATGCCGCCGCGGGCCCGCCCACCCCTAAAATTTGACGAAAACTCTGACGCCGCCCCTAAATCGCCCTCAATCGCCATCGAGTACAAAGAGCGAGGCTGCCCGCATGTGTATCGCGGGACGGCTGCAAAAAAAGCGATGTGTCAGGGTCGTCAAACATGTTCAACAAAGACAGCGTCACGCTCCTCCGCCAGCGGCGCGATAGCATTCGCGAGTGGCTCGACGAGGAGGCGCCTTATACCGATGTCGACCAGCGCCATCTCGACGCGCACACGCCCGAGCGCGCCTACTGGCATCACGGCTACCAGGCCGCTCTCAACGACATCATGGCGCTGATAGCCCTTGAAGGCGGTAAAACCGGCACTGCGGGCATTCCCAATTAGATCCGGGATGCCTGTCCGGGTGTAGGCGATTGCCCGGCGGCTTGAACTCGTGAAACAGCTCGCACTCTCTATGGAAGGCAGCTTCCGTAGTGGGTGCGCAACTGTATTTGAAAAGCGTGCCAGATCCGATCAAGTTGTGCAGCTTTTCGCGGATGTCGCGATCGGCTCTGCCCACGACATCGATATAGAATTTTCCGTCGGGTCCCTTGTGACCCAGCGCATAGACCCCCGGCGACACCCGCGGTATCGCGCTCGAGATCTCGTCGAAAGTGAGCCGGTACGGCCCGAGTAGTCCTATCTTCGCCATGGCTCTAGTCGCTCTCGGAATGACGGGAAACGGGATGATACTCATGGACGGACTTGCCTCGTCGGTGGGGCGCGATCTCACACATATAGCGCACCGCTCGACGTACGGGGACCCTCTCCGCGGCTCTCGTTAACTCCTGAGACCGGCGCCAAGCCGGTCTCAGTGAACTGCCGGCCCTCCTCGCCCTGATTTCTGCGGCCCGACTGAGCGAGCCCCGACTGCGAGTCGGATTGCGACTGCAGCGAGGACGACATCTGATTGTCGCTGGAAACGGGCTGCGCCTGCAGGCTCGGCCGCGCCGGATCGCCCGCCGGCTGCGAGCTGATGCCGTCGACCACATAGCCCGCCGACTTGAGCGCATTCGACAAGAGCTCGCGGTCCTTCTCGATGGCGAACGCCGTCTCGTGACGAGAGGCCTCGACCTGGAGATTGATCACGTTGTCCTTGAGTGAGATGCGCACCGTCACGCTGCCGAGATTGGCGGGCTCGAGCTGGAGATGGAGCACCTTGACCGCGCCGTCGCTGCTCGATGCCGAAGGTGCCGGACGGCTGGCGGGGTCGGCGAGCTCGGCCGCGATGCGCCGCGCGATCTGCTCGCTGGGCGAAACATCGCTGGATTGCCCGGCTAAGCTGGCCGCCGCCGCGGCCTGGAATTCGGCCGCCGTGATGGTGCCGGAGCGCCCGCCCTGCTGATCGGCCGACGGCCCCTGCGTCTGACCTTCGGCGAGACGTCTCTCGCCTCCCGAGCCGTCCTTGCCGCCGCCCGAGTCCATCGCCGAGCCGAGACCGGATGCGGGCCTCAGCGCCTCTGTCGCGGCAAGCCCGGCAACGCCGGTGGCCTTGGCCGATGCATCATCGCCTTCGGCAGTGGCTGCGTTATCCGTGCTCGCCTTCGGCGCGCCATTGTCGTTCACAGCCGCACCATTGAGGAGCTTGCTGAGCGCGCTCTCTGCCGATTGCACGGGCGCGAAGTGCGTCTCCTCGCCGGCGACCGTGACCGTCATCGCCGGATACGATGCCTCGCTCGCGCTATCGTCGCTGGGCTGAGATGCCGGCGCCATGAGGTTGGCGAACGCTGTCTCTTCGACGCCGTCGCTGAGGGCTGCCAGCGCGTTTGCCGCCCCGGTATTGTCCGCAGCGCCGGTCTGCGCTTCACCATCGCCGCCGCTCGCCAGTGAGCTCAAGAGCTGCCAGCTCGACTTGAGCGTGCTCTCCTCGCCGACGTTCGCGTTCGTCGCAAGCTGCAAATCCTCTGGAGCTGTTGCCCGGACCGCAGTCGCTGCGACATCGCCGGTTTGCCCGAGAACGAGCGCCATCTGCGCCAAGAGCAAGTCGGCCTCGGATGCGCCGGAACGCATCGTCCACAATGGCTTCCGGATCCACGGCCGTCTCCTGATCGGTCGTGTCGCCTGCTCCCACTTGCGTCGCCTTGGACCTCGATTGGCTCCCGGCGCCCGATCGCTCGGCGCTTGCCGGCTGGCCCGATGCACCGTTGCGCTTTGCCTCGGCCCGATCAGCCAGATCCGACATCACGTCGCGGAATGAATCGTCGTCGCCCCGCGCTCCGGCGCCTGCAGGACCGTCGTCCTTGACACGCGTATCGCGGGATGCGCTCTGAGGCGGCGCCGTCCTGTTGGGAAGCAAAGTTTCAGCCATATTCATTGTTGCGTGCCTCCGGCAAGAAGAGTGTCGACCTGGGACATGAGATCCTGCGCCCGCGCCACGCCCGCGGGTATAGCCTCGGCGCTCTCCGCAGGAGCCGCCGGCCATTTGCGGAGCTGGCTCGCGAGCGAAAGCGCGGCCTCATGAATTTCCTTGTCGGCGGGACGCAGCTTCTCCTTCGCGACATCGTTGAGCGTCTTCAATCCGCCGTCGTAGTCGTCGCTGACGAGATGCGCAGCGCCCTGATAGAGGTGCGCCCGCTCCTTTTCTGCGCTGCCCTCGCGCGCAAGCTCCGCCGCCTTTCCGGCCGCGAAGCTCGCGATGGCGATGTTGCCCGCCAGCGTCGCTTCCTCGGCGATCGATAGATAAGCGCCTCCACGCTCGGCCTGCGGCAGCTTCATGAGCTCGGTCTCGGTGCGCGAGATCCATTCCGATGTGCCGTTGAAATCCTGGCGCGCGACGCCTGCAAAGAACTGGCGGCGGAAGTTGCGCGCGTAGATCGACTTGCCGAAACGGCGCGAGTATTGCGACACGAGCCTGTCGAACTTTTCGAAGTCGCCTTCGCGGGCAACGAGCAGCACCTCCTGGCGCAAGGCCAACTCCTCTACCAGCGTCCCGGGCGAAAGGAGGCGCGCATCGTCGAAGAGCGCTATCGCCTTCTTCGCTTCCTTCTTGGCGATGAGCGTCCCTTGTATGAGCGCAACGAGGCCCGCCAGTCCCGGCTCGAGCGAGCGCACGTCGATGGCCTCGAAGAACTGCACCGCGTCCTGCGCCCGCCCCTCGCCGAAGGCCAGCGCGCCCTTGAGCAGCCGGTCGTCGACCGGCGGCAGCGGCGTGCGGCTCAAGAGATCGTTGGCCAGCCGCGGATCGCCGCCGCTCAAGACGAAGATGACCGCCGCGCGCGCGTTGCGCGGATCATCCCAGACCTCCGGCGGCATCTTGCGCATCTCGGTGTTGAGCTCTGCCAGAAAGCGCTTCTGGAATTCGTGCGCGCTCGCGCTCCCCTGTGCTATCTGGTCCTGGACCGCCTTCAGCGTGCGCACGAGCCCGAACGGCTGCTTCGCCGCCTCTTCAGGCGAGAGAATGGGCAGCTCGTGGGGCTTCTCCTCGCCTGCCTCTCCGCTCTTTGCGTCTTCCCCGCTCTTGGCGCCGTCGCTTGCCGCGTGCTCGCTCTTGGCCTCGGCGTCTCCGTGCTCGGGCGCAGCCTCCTCCTCTGCCGCTGGTTCGTTCGCGGCCGAGGGCACCGGCGCCCAGGCAAGGGCGAACCCGAGCATCAGAATGATCCGCGCTAGCCTCGTCACGTCTTCGGCACCTTGAGCAGGATTTCGATCCGCCGGTTCTGGGCGGCATTGGGATCTTTGGTGTCCTTGAGGTTATGGTCGGCATACCCTTCGATGCGCTCGATCCTATTCTCGTCGAGGCCGCCCCGCGTCAGCATGTAAAAGGCCACGCGGGCACGATCCATCGACAGCCGCCAGTTGTCGTTGCGCCCGGATTTGAACGGCCTGGCGTCGGTATGGCCGCGCAGCACGAGTTGGCCGGGACGGCTTGCCAGGACCTTGGCGATCCTCTCCATGACGACGACGACCTCGGGAACCGGCGTCGCCGACGACAGCCCAAACATGCCGAAGCGGAAGTCGTCCATAAGGCTGACCAGCAACCCCTCGTCCGTCTTCTGCACCTCGATGTTGGGCGTATTCTGCGACGTCAGCCCCTCGAGCGATTTCACGATGTCCTTGGCTAGGCCCTGGACCGCCGCTTTATCCTCAGCCGCCTTCACGGGATCGCTCGGCGTCGCGCTGCCTGGCGGGGACCCTTCCTTCGCTGCCTCGCCCTCGGCCGTCTTGGCGGCAACTCTCGCCTCCACTCCGGCGTCGGGAATGGCGGGCGTCGGCTGCTCGGCGAGCGGTTTGTCGGCGGCATAGGGCTCGAACGGATTGCGATAGGCCTCGCCTCCCGGCAAGAGCTCGTCACCCTGCTTCGTGCCGCCGTTCGCGAGCTCGCCCCGCTCGATCGCCTTGAGCGCCATGCGCGCGAGCACGCCGTAGGGATCGTTGAAGAGCTCTTCTTCGGCCTTCTTCGGATCGCCCTTTTTCGCTTGACCGTCGCCCTTGGCCTCCTCGAGCTTCGCCTTGTGATCCTCCTTCGGCTCCTCGACGGGAGGCATGTACTCCTTGGAGTTGGCGGAGTTCGATTTTTCCTGGTCCTGCGGGTCATCTACGCCCTTCACGCTCGGCGTCTTCTCGGCGAGCTTCGTCGGATTGAAGTAGGTCGCGATCTTCGTGATCTTTTCCTTGTCGGAGATATTGAGCAGCCACATGACCAGGAAGAACGTCATCATCGCCGTCATCAGATCGGCGAACGCGATCTTCCAGGCGCCTCCATGGTGCCCCTCGTCCTCGCCGCCGCTGCGCCGGCGAACGATGACGACCTCATGCGTTACTGGTGCATCGCCGTCGGCGCTCATGGCGCGTCCCCCTGTATTGCGCGCACCCAGTCCCCGATCCTGGTCTCGAGGACCGTCTGATCAACCGCGAGGTGAAGATCGCAGCCCGGCGCCGGCGTAAAGCTGACATTGCCGACCTTCACGCTGAGCTTGGCGCTCAGCATCTTGAGCAGGTCTTCCGGACCTGAGACCGTGAGCTTGCCGTACTCGCCGTTGGCAATGAGGCTCTGCGAGCGTGCTCGCGAGCTCTGCCACCGCGCGCTGCTGGACTTCGGCGAGGAACACGGGCTTCAAGACCCGCGCCACCTGCTCCCCGATCCGCGCTTCGAGCTCGCCCAGTTGAGATGCGATGAGGTCCGCGAGCCGCCCGCCTTCCTCCGCAGCCCATCGCTCACGCTCAGCGGCGAGCCGCTCCTCGGCAGCCTTGTTCTGCTGCGCCAGCTTCTCGTCGAATTCGGCCTTCGCCGCCGCCTTGCCTTCCGCGAGCCCGCGCCCGTAGGCCTCCGCCATGCGCGCCACCGTATCGGCGCCCTTCGCGGCCTCCCCGGCGAGCTCCGCGGATGACCGCCCGCGTACGCGGCCCGCCTCGCCGCTCAAGTCCTTGAGATACTGTGCGACAGGAAGTGCGCTCATGCCGCCCGCTCCCGCATCCACTGTTTGAGGATCGCTGCGGCCTGCTCTTCATCGAGCTCGACCATCTGCTCGAGACGTTTCTGCGAGACGTTGCGGACCTCGTTCGTGAGATCTTCGATGAGGTTCGGCGCCTCTTGAAGAGCGCCCTTGCCGCCGGCGGCGAGGATGGCGGCCGTGGCCTCGGTGACGTTCATGCCGTCGATGCCCTCGACTCCGGCGGCCGCGAGCGCCGCGGCTTCTTCCGCCGTCTTCTGCTCGATGAGCATGCGTGTCAGCGGTCTCAAGCCGAACCAGATGACGATGAACGCGACGCCGAGCACGGTTCCCGCCTTGACCAGGCCGAACGCCAGCTGAATGAGCTGCGCCATGAGCGCGCTGGTATCGACGCCGTCCGCCACGTGCGTGTCCTCGGCGAACTCGACCGCCACGACACTGATCTGGTCGCCGCGCTTCACGTCGATGCCGGCCGCCGTGCTGACGAGGCGCTCGACCTCTTTGATCTGCGCCTGGACGGCCTCGGGCGCGGCCGACTCGCCGAGCGTGGCCAGGAGGCGCTTGCGATTGATGACGACGGCGATCGTCAGCGCCTCGACCCTGAAGCCCTCGCTGACCGTCGAGACCGTCTTCGAGTTGAGCTCGTAGTTCGTCAGGTCCTCGCGCCGCTCGTTGGCGCGCTTCGATTGATCGCCGCCGTCGCCGCTGGTTTCCTGGTTGGGAATATTCTGCTCGACGCCGACCGGCGTCCGGCTCGTCGAGTTCTGCTGCGTCCCCGTCTCCTTGACCACCCGCAGCGACCGCTCGACCTTGGAGTCCGGGTCGAAGTTGGTCTCGTTCGTCTGCCGCTTGTCCATGTTGAGGCGCGCCGCGATGCTCACCTCGAAGTTGTCGATGCCGAGATAGGGCGTCAGCGTCTTGCGGACGTTGTCGGTGAGATCCTTGCTGACGGTTTTTTCGAGCTCGACCATCCGCGTCGATCCGGAGCCGGCCCCGTCGCCGGCGGAGGCAAGCACCGTGCCGTCGGTGTTGAGAACGCTGATCTCGTCGGGCGACAGTCCCGGCACGGCCGCGGAGACGAGATGGCGGATCGCCTGGGCTGCAGTCGCATCGGCCGCCATCTCCGTCTTGATGACGACGGACGCCGACGCCGGCTGCCGCCCGCGCCGGAACGAGCCGGTCTCCGGCAGCACGATGTGCACCCGCGCCGCCTTGACGCCCTTCATGGCCTGGATCGTCCGCGCCAGCTCCCCTTCGAGAGCCCGCACGCGGGTCACCTCCTGCATGAACGAGGTGAGGCCGATGGGTCCGAGCTTGTCGAACAGCTCGTAGCCGGCGTTCGAGCTCGAAGGCAGACCCTTCTCCGCGAGCAGCATGCGCGCTTCCGACGTCTGCTCCCGGCGCACCATCACCTTGTTGCCTTCGGCGTTGACGTCGAACTGGATGCCCGCCTCTCGCAGCGCTGCACCGATGCGCGTCACGTCGTTGGCGTTGAGGCCACCGTAGAGCGTCTCGAAGTCGGACCGGCTCCAATAGAAGCTGCCGAAGCCCACCGCACCGAAAACCGCAACACCCACAACCGCGAGCGCAATGAGGCGACGCGGGCCGAGCGCGAGCAAATTGCTCCATAGCCTATCCAGCTGCTCAAGCCCGAACATAGATAGTCCAACCCCTCCTGCGCCTTAGTGCAATAACGGCGTTCGCGATTCTGCGGCCGGAAGCTTGCGTGGGGTTGGCCAAACAAAAAAAGACCACGCGCTGAAGCTGCGTGGCCGCGAGAAAATCGATGTGCCGAGCTTAGCCGCCCTGGAAGAGCTTCAGGATCTGCGACGCGCTCTGGTTCGCGATGCCGAGCGCCTGCACGCCGAGCTGCTGGCGAACCTGCAGCGCCTGCAGGCGAGTCGAACTCGGCGTTCATGTCCGCATCGACGAGCTGACCGATGCCGGTGTCGATCGAATCCATGAGCTTGGACACGAAATCTTTCTGCAGGTCGATTCGAGCTCGCGACGCGCCGAGGAAGGTGGCCGCCCGCGTCATCTGCGCGAAGGCGTCATCGACGCCTTTGACGAGATCCTCGAGGTCGGTGAGGTCCGCAGGCGCGTCCGTCAGCGCGCTGATGTCGAGCGATGCCACCGTGTATGTGCCACCGCTCGTCACCGTACGCGCCTGGTCAAGAATGCCGCCGCCGCCGCCAGAGGTGTCGAACAGCAGCATTCCGGAAGGGCCTACTACGTCGATCGTGATCGTGCCGATTGAAATCGCGCCTGCGCTGTCGCGCGAGAATGAAGACACGATTGTCCGCGTTGCGGGACCGGTGGCGTCGGCTGACAGCCAGTTCTGGCCCGAGAATACGGCTGAAGTCGGCGGTATTCTGTAGTTGCGTCTGCAGTGCTGTGATTTCGCTCTGTATTTTCACGCGATCCAGACCCGGCGCGCGTGCCGCGACCAGCTTTCGCTTGATCTCGCTCACGGTATCGATGGCGCTGTTCATCGCCGTGACCGCGACGTCTGCCGTGGCGGCGCCAAGACCCAGCGCATCCTGCACGGTCGAGACCGCGAGATTGTCCGACTTCATCGTCGTGGCGATCGACCAGTAGGCCGCGTTGTCGGCAGCTGTCGCGACCCGGAGACCGGTGGAGACCCTGTTCTGGACCTCCAACATCTCCTTGTTGGTGTGGTTCAGGGTCTGCAGCGCGGTCATCGCTGCGAGGTTGGTATTGATGCTGCTCATTCTTAGCCCCTTAACCAATTCGTACAGATTGTCAGCGTCCAAGCTTGTGCGAGCATTGCGGTTGAGGGCGTGTGTGGCCACAGCGGTGTGGCGAGGAAATCGCAGGCGTCTATGCCGCCGAGCCCGGCCGAAACACCGCGCGGACGCCAAGTGGCCGCGTTTCCAGAAGAAACGCGGCCTTATCGTTTTCAATGATGTGTCAGTCCAGCCCCGCTTATGCGGCTGCCGGCGGCAACGAAATAAAAGGCCGCGCACTCGAAGGTGCGCGGCCTATCAGGTTCCTATTGGTTCTGCGGCTAGCTTATTACTGGAAAAGCTGAAGGATCTGCTGCGCCGACTGGTTCGCGATGCTGAGCGCCTGGACGCCGAGCTGCGAGCGCACCTGCAGAGCCTGGAGCCGGGTCAACTCTTCGTTCATGTCCGCGTCGACGAGCTGACCGATGCCCGTGTCGATCGCGTCCATGAGCGCGGAGACGAAGTCCTTCTGCAGGTCGAGGCGCGACTTGGCGGCGCCGAGATCCCGTGGCGGCGTCCGTCATCTGCGAGATCGCGTTATCGACGCCGGAAATGTAGTCTTCGATGTCTTGCAGATCCGCCGGCGCGTCCGTCAGCGCGCTGATGTCTAGGTTGAGGACGGTGTATGTGCCGCCGCTCGTGACCGTGCGCGACTGGTCGAGAACGCCGGCGCCGCCGCCCGAGGAGTCGATGAGCATCGAGCCGGTCGGGCCGATGTCGACGGTGATCGTGCCGATGCGTGATCGCGCCGGTGTTGTCGCGCGAGAACGATGCGACGAGGCTCTTGGTCGTCGGCCCGGTCGAGTCGACCTTGAGCCAGTTCTCACCCGAGAAGCTCGCCGAATTCGACGGCGTTCTGCAGCGAGCTCTGGAGCTGCGTGATTTCGCTCTGGATCTTGCCGCGATCGAGGCCCGGCGCTCTGGCAGCCACCAGCTTCGCCTTGATCTCGCTTGCGATCTTGATCGAGCTGTCGAGACCCGAGACGGCGATGTCGACCGTCGCCACGCCGAGGCCGAGGGCGTCCTGCACGGTTGACAGGGCCATGCGGTCCGAGCGCATCGTCGTCGCGATCGACCAGTAGGCGGCGTTGTCGGCCGCCGTGCCGACGCGAAGACCCGTCGAGACCCGGTTCTGCGTGATCAGCGTTTGCTTGTTGGTCTGGTTGAGGGCCTGCAGCGCGGTCATCGCTGCAATGTTGGTATTGATGCTCGCCATGTTCAGTTCCTCTACGGACGCGTCCGGTCCCAACGGTATGACGCAGCACCAACTGGGGTTACCTGGACGTAAAATACTGTCCCGCAATTACTGAACCGTTAAACGGCGACCCAAAATAGAGGACGTGACTTCAGCGGTGCGCGGCCCGCACCGCATGATAGGATTGCGACGTCCCGCTGGCTGAAACGCATCCGCCAATCTCGCCGAAGTCGCAAAATGATACGGAAATAAGCACTAAACTGAGTATATCCCGCTCGTACGAGGGTGAGCTGGGATCTGAAAAGTTAATGGAAATTAACTCCGTAGGACAGCCCGCTGAAGAAATTTAAAAGGCCACGCTCCGGTGCGGAGCGCGGCCTTATTTTGTGAAAACGAATCGCTTGCGTCGCGCTTACTGGAAGAGCTGCAGGATCTGCTGCGCCGACTGGTTGGCGATGCTGAGCGCCTGCACGCCGAGCTGCTGGCGAACCTGCAGCGCCTGGAGGCGGGTCAACTCTTCGTTCATGTCCGCGTCGACGAGCTGGCCGATGCCGACGTCGATCGCGTCCATGAGCTTCGAGACGAAGTCCTTCTGCAGGTTGATTCGCGACTTGGCCGCGCCGAGCCCCGTGCCTGCGTCCGTCATCGAGCTGATCGCCGCATCGACGCCGCTGATGTAGTCCTCGAGATCCGTGAGGTCTGCCGCCGGTCCGTCAGCCCGCTGATGTCGAGATTGAGGACCGTGTACGTGCCGCCGCTCGTGACCGTGCGCGACTGGTCGAGCATGCCGGCGCCGCCGCCCGACGAATCGATGAGCATCGAGCCCGTCGCGCCGATGTCGACGTCGATGGTGCCGATCGTGATCGCGCCGCTGCTGTCGCGCGAGAATGACGCCACGAGGCTCTTGGTCGTGGTGCCGGTCGAATCGACCGAGAGCCAGTTTTCGCCCGAAAAGCTTGCCGAATCGACGGTGCTCTGGAGCGCCGCCTGGAGCTGCGTGATTTCGCTCTGGACCTTGGCGCGGTCGATGCCGGGAGCGCGCGCCGCGACGAGCTTGGTCTTGATCTGGCTCGCGAGCGTGATCGAGTTGTCGAGGCCGGAGACCGCCGTGTCGATGGTCGCGGCGCCGAGCCCGAGGGCGTCGGAGACCGTCGACAATGCCGATCTGTCCGAGCGCATCGTCGTCGCGATCGACCAGTAGGCGGCGTTGTCCGCGGCTGAGGAGACACGCAGACCCGTCGCGACGCGATTCTGGGTCTTGAGCATGTCGGAGTTAGTGTGGTTGAGGGCCTGCAGCGCAGTCATCGCCGCGAGGTTCGTATTGATGCTACTCATTTGCGCATACCTTTTTTCACTCGTGACGCAACCTGGGCCATACCGAAAGCGGCCGGCATGACAGAGCGGCACCGTGCCTAAGGGTCAGTCCCAGACCCAACCTGCCATCAACGAATCATCTACGCCGAAATGGTTGATTCGTGGTTAACGGGAGGCTACCGCAACTGCCCATACACCGCTGGGCCTAACGGACATTAGGCTCCGCGATCGAAATGAATGTCGAATTAAGGAAATGAGCGGACGAGTCCGCCGATCAATAGATTCCAGCCGTCTATCAGCACGAAGAAAAGAATTTTGAAAGGCAGCGACATGACCGTCGGCGGCAGCATCATCATGCCCATCGACATCGTCAGTGTCGCGACGATCATGTCGATGACGAGAAACGGCAATACGACGAGAAAGCCCATCTCGAAACCGCGCCGGAGCTCGGAAATCATGAATGCCGGGATGAGGATTCTGAGCTCGATTTCCCCCTCGGGCCCTTCGGCCGGCTTGGTCGGAAAGCGCTCCGCCGCGAGATCCTCGAAACAGCTCGAGATCCTTGGGCCGCACGTTGGCGCGCATGAACTCGCGCAATGGCTGAGTAATCTGCGTATACGCCTCTTCCTCCGAGATCTTGTTCTCGATGAACGGCTTCAATCCGTTCTGCCAGGCTTTGTCGAACGTCGGCGCCATGACGTAGAAGGTCATGAACAGGGCGAGGCTGATGAGGATGAGATTGGCGGGCGTCGTCTGCAGCCCCATGCCGGCCCTGAGCAGCGACAGCACGATGACGAAGCGTGTGAAGCACGTCACCATCATCAGCAGGCCCGGCGCGACCGACAGCACGGTCACGACCAGGATGATCTGCACCATGCGGCCGCTGACCGTCGTCTCGCCGGCCGGCAGCAGCGTGTCGAGATTGATCCCCTGCGCCGCCGCGATCGAGGGGCCGATGACGACGAGAGCGAGGATCGACAGGACGAGGACGGCCAGCCGGCTCATTCGACGACGACCCCGTGGATGATGACCTCTTTGACGTCCTTGCCCCCGCGCAGGCGGGCGCGCTCGTTGAGATCCTCGCGCAGGTTCTGGAAGCCGCTTCCGCCCTCGAACTGGGCCAGCGTCGTGCTCTTCAGGTAGCCGGTGATGTCCTCGGATATTTTTCCGATGAGCGCCTGCACCTCCTCCAGGTGACGGTCGACGACGAGCGACGCCTCGATGCGAATCCAGGCCGACTTGGGCTCGGCGAGATTGGCGATGATGGGCGTCATCTCGACGATCGAGACTCCCGCTCCGATCTTCGGCTTCTCTTCGTCCTTCTTGCCGGCTTGCGCGCCCTTCTTGGGCGGCTCTTCCGTCTTGAGGAAGTCGCTGAGATAGAATCCGAACCCCGCGCCCCCGCCGACCGCAAGCAGCGTCACGATCAGAATGCCGGCGATCCCCCCCGACGATTTAGGCTGGTCACCGGACCTTGCGGCCTTCGCCATCGTCGCTCGCCCCCGTCAGAACGGCGTGATCATATCCCAGATCTGGGTGCCCCACGCCGGCTGCTGGACTTCCGTGATCCGCCCCCGCCCGCCGTAGGAGATCCGCGCCTCCGCGATCTTGGAATATGCAACCGTGTTTTCTGTCGAGATGTCGCGCGGACGGACGATTCCCGCCACGCTGAGCTCGCGAACTTCGAAGTTCACCCGCACTTCTTGACTGCCGCTGATGATGAGATTGCCGTTTGGCAGCACACCCGTGACGATGGCTGCAACGAGTAGATCGATGTTTTCCGACCGCGTGATTCCGCCTTTGCTGTCGGTCTCAGTTTTCGAATCGACCTTAGCATCGATCGAGCCGTCGCCGGATGTGTGAATTTTGCCAACGTTGATGTCGTAAGTCAGCTCGGGGTTGAAAGTTGTTTTCTGGTCACGCGACCGCTTCGAATTGTTGTCGAGCTCTGCCTTGTCGTTGATCGAGATCTTGACGGTCACGACGTCGCCGATCTTGTGCGCCCTCGGATCGCGAAAGAGATCGGCGCTGCCGTCCTGCCAGATCGAGTTGCCCGGTTTGTAGACGGGCGGCGGCGTCGTCTCGCTCGGCACCGGAACCCTGTCGGCGAGGAGGCCCGATCCGACCGCTGTCAGCGCCGGCTCCCGGTTGATGTCGCGCGGATCCGTGGCGCATCCGCTAGCCGCGGCGCCCAGTAGCATCAGCAACGAAATGGCGGCCAGCTTCATGACTTCCGTCCTTGCGCCTGCCGCGCCGCTGTCAGCCGGAGTACCGGCCGGTGTCGTCGGAGCGCCCTCGGCCTGAGGTTTGGCAGGCACCGCTCCCTCGACCTGGGGCTTGTGGGGCTTCGGGCGCGGAATCTTGCCCGCCCCCGAGATGATCCCCGCGAGCTTCGCGGCGCGAGCCGGCTCCATCTCGCTCATGACGGCGCTCGCCGCCTTGGCGTCGATCTTGGTCAGCACGGCCGCTGCCGTCTCCTCGTCCATGGCCGCCAGCTGCAGCGCGGCCGCGTCGGGGCGCATGCGCGTGTAGAAGGCGACGAGCTTCTCCTGGGCCTTCTTCGAGAACTCGTCGCGCCGCGCGAGCCACGTCTTGAATTCTTCCGTCTTCGTCTCGAGCAGGGCGACGCGCTTCTCGAGCTCGGCTTCCATGTCGCTGATCTTTTTCGCCTGCCAGGCGAAGCGTGCGTCCGCCGCCGGATCGGCCGTATTGAAGCAGTACTGCTGCACGGCCGTCGCGTCGGGAGGCAGCGACTCGAGCGGCTTGTGCTGGGGCGGCGGCGCGGCAGCCGGCTGCGCAGTTGCATCTCCCGTCGCGGCCGGAGCGGGCGCCGCGGCCGGATTGGCCGGCGGGGCCTGCGACAGCTTGTCGGCGTTCTCGTCGACGGGCTTGAAGCCTGCGGGCGGCCGTGTCTGTGCGCCCTCATCGTTGATCGCCCCCGTCACGATCGTGCTCCAGGGCCCCTTGGGAAGGGGCTGGGCCGAAAGCGCGGGAACCGGCACCAGCGAGACTGTCGCGGTGGTCCAAGGCGTGCTGGTCACGGACCCGGCAGCCTGCGCAGCGGTCGTCGCGGAATAGGGGACGGCAAGACGCTGAGCGAGATCGCCGCCCATTGTCGTTGCCGCGATCACGTCCCAGCGCGGCTGCGCGGCGACGCTCGGAATGAGGCCGATGCAATACGAGAACGCGCCTGCCGCCGCCACGACCGCCGCCGTCGCGCAGCGCCGGTCCGAGAGCAACCTCGCCGCCGACCATGGCTCCCGGCTCCGCCGCATCATTGCACGACCAATTCAGCTTGCAGCGCACCCGACGTCTTGATGGCCTGCAGAATGGCGATGATCCCCGTCGGCCTGAGCCCCATCATGTTGAGGCCGCGGACCAGCGTCTCGAGGTTCGTTCCTCCCATGATGGCGAGGTTCGCGCCTTCTTGATTGACCGTGACGAAGCTTTCGGGCGTCACCACCGTCTCGCCGTCCGAGAACGGCTCCGGCTGCGACACCTTCGCGCTCTCGGTGACGCGCACCGTGAGGCTGCCGTGCGAAACCGCGACCGTCGAGATCTGGACGTCGCGCCCGATGACGACCGTCCCCGTCCTCTCGTCGATGATGACGCGGGCCGGCCCGTCCGGGTCCGTGAGAAGCTCGCCCACTTCGGCAAGAAAGCGCGCCGCCTTGACGTCCGCTGGCCGTCTGAGCGTGACGCTCCTCAGATCCTGCTCGCGCGCCGCTCGCTTGCCGTAGCGCTTCCTCGTATAGGCGTTGATCGTGTCCGCGATCTTTGCCGCCGTCGAGAAATCGGGGTTGCGCAGCTCGAGGATAAGCATCTCCTCGTCGTCGAGCTTGCCTATGACCTCCCGCTCGACCAGCGCCCCGTTCGCGATGCGGCCCGCCGTCGGTGTGTTCTGGCTGAGCGACTCGGCCTTCCCCTGTGCCGAGAATCCGCTGATCGAAACTTGCCCCTGCGCGACCGCATAGATCGCCGCGTCTGCGCCCGAGAGCGGCGTCAGCACCAGTGTGCCGCCGGCGAGCGACGTCGCGTCTCCGAGCGACGACACCGTGACGTCGATGCGCGATCCCTTGCCCGCAGAACGCCGGCAGATCGGCCGTCACGAGCACGGCCGCGATGTTGCGCGTGCGCGAGTTGGCCGACCGGATGTTGATGCCCATCGTATCGAGCATCGACTGCAGCGACTGCTCGGTGAACGGCGAGTTCCTGAGGCTGTCGCCGGTCCCGTTGAGGCCGACGACAAGGCCATAGCCGACGAGCTGATTGGCGCGCACGCCCTGCACGGAGGTGATGTCCTTGATTCGGACCGCGGCATTGGCGCCCGACCCGATCAGGGACACCAGCAGTGCCATGAGTAGGCGTCGCATCATGGCAGGCCCACGCGGACCGTTCCGTCCCCCTGGATGACGCCGCGGATGGTCGTGCCGCTATCGGTGTTGCGCAAGCTGATGGTCTCGCCGATCGCGCCCTGCTGCAGCGACACGGCCGTCCCCGAGATGGTGAGCCCGCCCGATTGAAACACGACGACCGTCGGCTGGCCGAGCTTGACCGCGAACGGCTCGCGGACGGCGCCGATGCCGATCGGTGCGTTGGGCAGAAGCGTCTGCTTGGCGACCTTGCCGACGAGGCCCATCCGGTTCGCGAACACGGAGGCGCCCATCACCGCTTGCGACGGATAGGGCCGATCGATGAGCTGGCTCTCGCCGATCACCTCGCCGGGATAGATCACGGCGCGCGGCACGGGGATCTGCGCCTGCTCCGCCGCGATGGCGAGGCCCGCCGCAAACGCCAATGCGAAGCCTGCGGTGAGGCCCGCCGCCCATGATCGCAATCGCATCGACAAGGCTCACGCTCCTAAGAGACTACCGGATCCCGTTCGAGACCGTGCCGAACATCTGATCGACGGCCTCAATGACCTTCGAATTCATTTCATAGGCGCGCTGCGCGGAGATGAGCTCCGTGATCTCCTTCACCGGATCGACGTTAGAGTGCTCGAGGTAGCCCTGATGCACGCTACCGAAGCCAGGATCGCTCGGCACGCCCACGGTCGCGGTCCCCGACAACTCCGTCTCCTTGTAGAGGTTGTTGCCGAGCGGCTCGAGGCCGGTATCGTTGATGAACGTCGCCAGCGTGAGCTGGCCGAGATTCGTCGGCGTGGCGTTGGCGTCGGTGGTGACGAACACCTCGCCGCTCTCGTTGATGACGATGTCTTTGGCATCCTGCGGGATCGTGATCGCCGGCTGCACCTGGTAGCCGTCGAGCGTCACGATCTGGCCCTGCGAATTCTTGTTGAAGGCGCCGGCGCGCGTATAGAAGAGCTCGCCGTTGGCACCCGCGATCTGGAACCAGCCGCGCCCGTTGACCGCGAGATCGAGCTTGTTGTTGGTCTGCGTGAGCGCGCCCTGGATGTGCAGATTGCGGATCGCCGCCGTGCGCGTGCCGAGACCGACATAGGCGCCTTCCGGCACGCTCTCCTGCCCGCCGCGCGTCGGCGCGCCTGAAAGGCGCTCGGCCTGATAGAGGAGATCGGTGAACTCCGCGCGCGCGCGCTTGAAGCCCGTCGTGTTGATGTTCGCGATGTTATTCGCGATCACTTCCATGTTTGTCTGCTGGGCATTCATGCCCGTGGCAGCGATCGCAAGTGCTCTCATGACGCGTTCCTCGCTTCACTCATCAAATCGTCATGCGGCTGATTTCGAGATAGGCCGAAACCACCTTGTCGCGTATGGCGACGCTGGTCTGCAGCGTCTGCTCGGCCGCCATCACCGCTTCCACGACCTGCTGCGTCGACGCCTGCCCGCGGACACCCGCGATCGACATCGCCTCGCCGGACTTCAGAACTCCGATGGCATCCATCGTCATTTGCCCGAGCACGGCGCCGAAGTCGCTCGGCAGCGGCTCCGTTCTCGGCGTGGCGCCGGTGATCGGCGCTGGCGAGGGACCCGTGACGCCGGGCGTGCCGACGCTCGGCGTCATTGTCGGTGCGGCGACCCCGTTCAGCATCACTGGCTCCTGAGCAGATCGATGGTCATCGAAATGAGCGAGCGCGCCTGCTTCACCACCTGGATGTTGGCTTCATACGAGCGGTTGGCTTCGCGCATGTCGGCGAGCTCGACGAGCATGTCGACGTTGGGCAGCTTGACGTAGCCGTTGGCATCCGCCGCCGGATGGTTCGGATCGTGCTCGATGCGGAACGGCGCCCGATCGAGATCGACGTGGTCCACTTTGACGAAGCGCGCGTTCTGCGGCCTCGTCGAGCTCGCTCACGAAGCTGATCGTCTTGCGCTTGTAGGGATCGGCGCCCGGCGTCTTGCCGGTCGAGTTCGCGTTGGCGAGGTTTTCGGACACGACCAGCATGCGCCGCGACTGGGCCTCGATGCCCGAGCCGGCAACCCTGATTGCAGTCTGGATCGGATCAGCCATCGATTATCACCGGGCGGCCGCCATCAGCATGCGATGAAACGCCTTGATGACGCCGGTGTTGCGCGCGTACGCCCCGCCGATCTCGCCCGACTTCATGAGCTGCTGCTCGTAATTGACGCTGTTGCCCGAGTGCACGATCTCCCACGACGCATCCTCGACCATCTCGCCGTCGGCAGGCGACGAGCCCGACGGCGAAATATGCTCGGGGCGCGTTCTCGCCATCGTCAGTCGCGTTGCATCGAGCGCAGCTTCGAAAGGCTCGACGTCGACGGCCTTGTAGCCGGGCGTGTTCGCGTTCGCGATGTTCTGTGCGACAGCCGACTGTCGGATCGAGAGCCAGCGGTTGTGCTGGGACGCGACAGCGAAAATGTTAACAGGATCCATGGTCCGCCCCGTTTGGATATCCTGATTGTTGTAGAAGGCTTCCCTTGTCTGAACCTTGTGATTGACGGCCGCCGCGGGCGCTGCGCGGCCGAGACGCGGCTGACCGGCTACGCGAGGCCGCAGCGATCACTAGCCGCCGTTGCGGCGTTGCTCAGGCGTTCGATGGGAACAGTCCGCTCGCTTCGAGGCCGTTGAAAAGGGCCTGGACGGCGATCGCGGCAAGCAGAATTCCGAAGACGCGCATGAGCACGCGTTGCGCAGTCACTCCGAGAAAGCGCGTCACCTCGTGCGCGAGCAGGAGCAGCACCAGCGTCGCCGCCATGACGATGAAGAGCGCTGCGACGATGATCGTCATGTACACCGCCTTGTTGTCGGCGTTGGCCGCGAGCAGGATCCCGGCGCTCATCGCGCCTGGCCCCGCCAGCAGCGGCGTCGCCAGAGGGAACACGGCGAGATCGTCCTTGGTCTGCGCCTCAGCCCCTTCGGGAGGCGTGAGCTTGAAGGCGCTCATGGGGCGCGCGAACACCATCTCGAGCGCGATCAGGAACAGGATGATCCCGCCCGCGGTCTGGAGCGCCGGGATCGTCACGCCGAGCTCGTTGAGCAGCGGCCCGCCCGCGAGCGTCGCCGCGACGAGGATGCCGGTCGCGATCAGGGTCGCCTTCACCGCAATCCAGCGCCGTTCGGATGCGCCGAGGTTGGGCGTCAGCGTGGCAAAGAACACCGCGGCCTCGATCGGGCCGACGGTCGCGAAGAATGTCGTGAAGCTGGTGAGAGCGGTTTCAAGCATCGGGGCCGTGCGAGCGAGTGAGCAATGCCTGAGCATACCTGGGATGCCTGTCGGCTGCCTTGCCGATGGATGGCACGGAGCGGCCACTGTTAGCAAACCGCAACACTGGCTGCTACACAATTGATATCGCGAAAGAATCCATCTTTTCTTGCCGCGAATCTCGCCTATCTTGTCTTGTATGTGCTTGCGCTCGATCGGACGCAGGAGCGGACCTTGACGACACCCGACAGAGACTTCGCCTCGATTGGTCGCCGGCTACAGCCTGACGACCGCGGAAATCATCTACCGCCTTCCCGACCATCCGGGGCTGATCCAGAGCTACATCTGGCAGGACTACGATCTCCACCCGCGCTTTCCCAAGCTCGCGAGCTTTCTCGACTTCTGGACGCGAAATCTCGACGGCAAGCTGTTCCGGGTTCTCGTTGCGCATACCAAGCTGATCAAGCCATGCGAGCTCAAGCTCGTCGGGACCGAGCTCAAGCTCAATTGATGGCACCGATCACGCTCTAGGCGCGCGCGACGCTCTCGAGGCCGATCGCCGCGGCCGGCACGAGACGTGCTTCCGCGATCGCCTCGATCAGGCGATGCGTGTTTTCGTCCGGATTCGCCGACCCGCCTTCGAACGAGACGTAGCTGATGTCGATGCCGGCCTGCACCTCTTGCAGGATGAGGCGGAAGTACGCGCTCACGTTCATGTTGTGAAATTCCATGTCGAGCGAGACGCAGGGCGGCGAGCCCCACTTGAGATCGACCTCTCCCGAGAGGCCGAAGCTGATCGTGCCCGGCCTGAAGAACATTTCCGTCGAAGAATTGACGAGGCTGCGGATATTTCCGAATTGCTCGGTCCTGAGAAAAGCGATGAAGTCTGCCGGATCGACAAGACGCAGCTCGGACGCGACGTCCCGCATGCCTTCCGCCAGCGCCTTTTCGCGCTCGCGAGTATAGTCTCTCCCTTGCTTCAGCATTTTCGTAATCCCTTACATCACCGGGCGGGCAGGCTTTCCACGCGCGCCGAGGAACAGGATGATTCCGGCAACAGCCTTGTAGAATTCCTGCGGAATCATCCGTTCGACCTCCACCTTGTCGTAGAGCGACCTTGCCAGCGCCTTGTCCTCGTAAATGGGGATCCCGTTTTCCTCGGCGATAAACCGTATCTTGAGGGCGATGAGATCCTTCCCCTTAGCTAGAACGAGTGGCGCGCCTCCTTCTTCCCGAACATAACGCAGGGCGATCGAATAGTGTGTCGGGTTGGCGATGACGAGCGTCGCTCTCGGCACCTGCGCCATCATGCGTTTGCGCGACCTGTCACGCTGCAGAGAGCGCAGGCGCATCTTGATGAGTGGATCGCCTTCCGTCTGCTTGAGCTCGTCCTTGACCTCTTGGCGGCTCATGCGCAGGTCGCGCCGCCACGACACCCGCGACCAGACAAGGTCCGCCGCGACGAGCACCGCGGTTGCGACTGCAACCGCCGAAAGGAAGCGCACCAGGAGGCTCTGAATGAGTCCCGGAATCGCGGAGGGCTCCATGAACAGCGCGTTGATGAAATCTCTGTGCGAGGAGGCCAGTGCCATGTATCCGGCCGCGCCGACGATCGACACCTTGAACAGCGACTTCAGGAACTCGACCATGCCCTGCAGGCCGAAGATGCGCGTCCACCCCTTCGTGAGCGAAATCCGCGACAGCTCTGGCTTGATTCGCTCGAGCACCATCTGCGGCTGGTTCTGCAGGAGCGAGGCGGCGATGCCGCCTATGCCGATGACCAGCACCACCGGAAAGACCAGGAGTGCCGCGTCCGAGAGCGCCGCCTGCATGATGGCCACAGCATCCGCGCTGCTCTCGAGCCGGAAGCCGCCTGGATTGTCGATGAAGGTCTCGAGCGAGAACCTGAGGCGGACGGCGTTGCCCGTGAGCAGGAAGATGATCGCCGCCAGGATGGCGATGATGGACGCCAGCGCTGCAGCTTCCTTGGAGTGCGGAACCCGGCCCTTCTCGACCGAGTCACGGATTTTCTTCTCCGTTGCCTCCTCGGTTTTACTCTCTCTGTCGTTTTCCTCGGCCATAGAAGAGAGTTCCGGACCTTCGTGGTCTTCGCGTTGTCGCTAGGTACCGGTGCCCGAAACCGCACCCGACGGCCATCGAGCCGTCAGGCAGCGCGGTTGGGTCCCGAGATGCCGATCACTTCGGTGAGCGAGACGCCGAACCGGGAGCTGTCCTCGTCGAGCACCACGACCTCGCCCCGCGCGACGATGCGGCCGTTGACCACGACGTCGACCGGCTCCCCGACCTTGCGGTCGAGCGGCACGACCGCGCCGCGCCCGAGCTTCAGTACGTTGGCGACGGGCATGGTCGCGGAGCCCAGCACGATCTTCACCGAGACCGGGATCTGCATGACGGTCTCGAGATGCCGCGGCCGCTGCGGCACGTCGCTCATCTTCGACAATTGCCCAGCCACCTCCACAGGCGCCGGCGGCTCTTCGGTCACCGTCGCAAGCTCCGCGGCGGCGGGGCGGAATTCAGTACCTGGATCTTGGCTCATCTAAACTCACCTTACGTCAGAGTATTCCAGATCATGTGATGGGCGCTGAAACTCGTGCGCGTGTCGCGATCATGCGGCCTTCTTGGCTTCGCCGGACCCGCCGCCCACCGTCTCCTGCTCCACATCGTCGATGGTCGGCCGTTCGTAGGCCGAGATCGTCTTGCGTCCGTATTCGACCGCGACCTGCGGCATGGCGCCGTTCATGAAGGCGAGCAGCGTCTGCTTGGCCATGATGTAGAGCCGCATCTGCTTCTCGCGGCTCGTCTTGATCTTTGTCGCAATCGGACCAAAGACGGCGTACGAAAAGAAAATTCCCGCAAACGTGCCGACGAGCGCCGCACCGATCAGGCGCCCCAGCACCTCCGGCGGCTCGGCAAGCGCACCCATCGCTTTGACCACGCCGAGCACCGCGGCAATGATGCCGATCGCCGGCAGGCCGTCGGCGACCGCCGTCACCGCGTGGTAGGCCTTGAGCCGGTCGTGGCGCAGCGTCTGGATCTCTTCGTCCATCAGCGCCTCGACCTCGTGCGTGCGGGCGTTGCCGATGATGATCAGGCGGCAGTAGTCGCAAATGAAAATCGTGAGGTTCTCGTTCTCGAGCACGGTCGCGAACTTCTGGAAGATCGCCGACTCGTCCGGCTTGTCGATGTGCTTCTCGACCTCGTTGCGCGGTTTGCTGCGAAGCTCGCGCATCAGCGTGTAGAGGAGGCCGAGGACGTCCAGATACTCGCGGCTGGTCGGCGCCTTGTTCTTGAACGCCTCGCCGAAGCCCTTCATCGTGTCCTTGATCACTTTCATCGGGTTGGCGACGATAAACGTGCCGAGCGACGTCCCGAGGATGATCACAAACTCCCACGGCTGAATGAGCACCGCGACGTGGCCGCCCATGGCCATGAACCCGCCGAGCATGCAGACCAGCGTGATTACGAGTCCGAGGAGAATCGTCACAAGAGCGCCTCGCGGGTTGCGTTCGTCATAATACTTCTAACGGCGCCGTCCTTGTGCGAGCCTGATCAATACCGGCATGCGCTGAACGGGCATAAGTCAGCTTGAGGTAAGGCGCCTTGCGCACAATTTCGGCAGTGCTTCGCAAGGCAAAAGCGCCGTGGTCACCACCTCAGCAAGCTACAGAATTGTTAGCGCCGACTTAACGCGGTCGCTTTCCGACACGGCGCACCAGCCCCAGGTGGCGCCTAAGAGCCTCCAGCAGCCCCAATCCCGGAGGCAATCGAATGCAATCTAGCTTGTATGTCTCGCTGTCCGCCCAGATGGCCTTGATGCGCCGCATCGAGGCGATTTCCAACAACGTCGCCAACTCGTCGACGGCGGGCTTCCGTGCCGAGGAGATCAAGTTCGAGCAGCTGATTTCGAGCTCGACCGCCGACCCGACGGCATTCGTCTCGCCCGGCATCACCTATCTCTCCCGCACGACCGGCGAGTTCGTCAAAACCGACAATCCCTTCGACGTCGGCGTCAAGGGTGACGCCTGGCTGTCCATCCAGACGCCGGCCGGAAACATCTACACCCGCGACGGCCGCATGAAGATGACCCCGACCGGCGAGCTGCAGTCGCTCAACGGCTATCCCGTGCTCGACGTCGGCGGCTCGCCAGTCCAGTTGAACCCGGCCGCCGGCGCACCGGCGATAGCGCCCGACGGCACCATCTCTCAGCGCAACCGGCAGGTCGGCGCACTCGGCCTGTTCACGATCCCCGAAGCGGCAAATCTCAAGCGCTTCGAAAACTCGGGCGTGATCCCGGATCAGCCGGCGCAGCCCGCGCTCGACTTCAGCAGGGTCGGCGTCCACCAGGGCTTCGTCGAGCGCGCCAACGTCAACCCCGTGATGGAAATCTCAAAGATGATCATGGTCCAGCGCGCCTTCGATTCGGTGAGCGGCTCGATACGCCAGACCGAAACCACGCTCGACGAGGCCATCAAGACACTCGGCGAGACGGGCTAACGCGAGCCCTTAGGCGCCTCCTTTCGCGATTGAGCCGCCGCGCTCCCCACTGCGGCCAAAGGTCAGGTTAGGCCGTCATGACTGAGAGCGAAGGCGAACTCCAAAGCGCGCTGATCCCCCCGGCGCGTCCGCGCCATGAGCTCGAGGCCCTCGCCGAGGTCGTCGGCCGCGCCGCTGCAACGCTCTCATTTGCCAACGTCGGCGGCGTGGTGACCCAGGTGACCCCTGCCTATTTCCGTGTCTCGGGGCTGTCTCGCCACTTGAAGCTCGGCCAATGCGTGAGCCTCGGCTCCGGCACCGGCTCCCAACTCGCCGAGGTCGTCCGTGTCGATGAGAGCGGCGCCACGGTGAAGCCCTTCGAGGCAACGATCCAGACCGGCCTCGGCGAAACGGCCTGGCGGCACGGCTTCGTCAGCCTTCGCCCGCATGCCACCTGGAAAGGCCGGGCCATCAACGCCCTCGGCGCGCCGATCGACGGCGGCGGACCTCTGACAGAGGGCGAGCGCCAGTTCTCGTGCGATCGCGAGCCTCCGGCCGCGATGCGCCGCCACAGGGTTCGCGCGCCCCTCAAGACCGGCGTGCGCGTGCTCGACCTCTTCACGCCGCTCTGCGCCGGCCAGCGCATCGGCATTTTTGCGGGCTCGGGCGTCGGCAAGTCGACGCTTCTCTCCATGCTCACCCGCTCGCGCGGCTTCGATACCGTGGTGCTTGCCCTTGTTGGCGAGCGCGGCCGCGAGGTGCGCGAGTTTCTCGAGGACGCCCTCATGCAGAACCGGGCGCGCGCCGTGACCGTCGTATCGACCGGCGACGAAAGCCCGATGATGCGCCGCTTGGCGCCGAAGACCGCGCTCTCCATCGCCGAATCCTTCCGCGACGCCGGCGAGAACGTGCTCCTGATCGTCGACTCGGTAACCCGCTTCGCCCACGCCACACGCGAGGTGGCGCTCGCCGCCGGCGAAGCTCCCGTGGCGCGCGGCTACACGCCCTCCGTCTTCAGCGAGTTGCCGAAGCTCCTCGAGCGGGCCGGACCCGGCGAAGAGGGCATGGGCTCGATCACCGGCGTCTTTTCGGTCCTCGTCGACGGCGACGATCACAACGACCCCATCGCCGACAGCATCCGCGGCACCCTCGACGGGCACATCGTCCTCGAGCGCGCCATCGCCGACCAGGGCCGCTACCCAGCGGTCAACGTTCTCACCTCCGTCTCGCGCCTCGCAAATACCGTCTGGACGGCCGAGCAGCGCGGTCTCGTCATGAAGCTGCGCGCCATGATCGCCCAGTTCGAGGACACGCGCGACCTGCGCCTTATGGGCGGCTATCATCGCGGCGCCGACCCCGAGCTCGACAAAGCCATCGATCTGGTCCCGAAGATCTATGATGTCTTGAAGCAGAGCCTGAGCGACGCCGCGAGCACGGACGCCTTCCAGGAGATCGCGCGCGCGTTGACTTCGCCACCCAAGGACGAAGGGGCAAAGCCGTCGGGACGCAGCCCAACCTAGTCGATCAGGATTTCTTCGTGCCGCCGCGGACTTCTTCCTTCGGCACGTAGCTCAATTGGTCGATGAGCACGTCATGCACGAGCGTGGCGCCGAGCCGCTTGTTGACATTCTCGCCGAGCTGCTTGGCGAGCGCCGGCAGGTCCTGCCGCTTCATCTGGCGGAAGTTGACCTTCTCGCCGGCATAGATCGTCTTGAACGCCTCATCGAGCAGATAGACCTCGGGCTTGACCGCCATGTCGCCCATGATCTTGGAGTCGATAGCAAAGATGAACTGCGCAATGATGTAGCCCTGCACGGCTCCGTCGGAGATGATCGGCACGTTGATGGCCTTGGTCTTGACCTCCACGAGCTTCGCCGGCCCTTCCTCGGCCTCGTGCACCCCCGACTGCTTGAGCTTCCACTGGATCACGCCATAGGCCGCCCCGAGCGACACCGCGCAGGCCCATATGCCGACGAAGAGAAGCTTCATCATGACGTTTTATGGGTCATGCGAACCGACGGGCTGTAGGTTCCGTCGGAGTCCTGCTCGCGGATCGCGTCGGCGAGCGTCGTCGACACCTCACGCACGGCCTCGAGGTGCATTTGCAGAACCCGGCGATTGACCTCGAGCTTCGCACGCAGGTCTGCGAGCCGGCCCTTGAGATGCGCCTGGCTTGCGCCCCCGGCGGGCATATGGCGCAGCGCTCTCGTGAGATCCAGCAGCGCATGGCTCTTGCGGTCGTTGAAGTCCTTGAGGTCCACCGCCTTGCGGCTCTTGAGCGCCGCCGTCTCCTGATCGACGACCTCCTCCAGCCGCTGGATCACGACCTCGATGGCGGCGCTGGACACGGGCTTTGCCCGCTCGGCAACGGCGGACGCCGTGGCGCCCGGAGGGGTGGACTGCGACGGCGTTTGATATGGGTTTCGCTGCAGCACGGGCTAGCTCCGCTCGACGACGGTGCGCCAGCCCGAGTCGGCGCCATCCGCAATCGTCTCGGAGGGTGCAGGGACACTTGCCGGGGCGTCGGATGCCGGCGTGGCCGATCCCCCTGTCGGAAGAGGGCCTTGCATGGCCTTGATCGCTTCCGAGGCGCGAACCTGATCCGCAATTCCGATGCCGCCGCGGTCGGCAACCTCATTGGCGAGCTGCTCGGAGAGCATCGAACGCCAGATATCGCCGGCAATTCCGGTTCCGTAGACCCCTTCGGCGTTCTTGGGCAGCATATCCTGGATGAAGGTCTGCAGCACGAAAGCCTCGAACTCTTTCGGCACGTCCCGCGTCGACTTCGGCGCGAACGTTTTGGCGCTCGCGGTCGACATCGTCGACACGGGCTGAATGGTTGGGCTCAGCGACAGATTGACGGGCAAGTTGATCAGTCCTCAAGCCACCGTTTGGCTGAGCATGACTCAGCGGTCTTGCTTGAGGCTTGCGTCACCCCTGGCGAGCGACACCTCGAGAATCCGCTCGAGCTCCTTACGCTCGTCGACGCGCCGGATCTCGACGCCGAGATTGTCCCTGAGCCTTTCCGCGTTCTTGAGGCGCCCGCCGTGCTCGATCAGAGCCTTGGCCTGCTCCTCGAGCTCGGCCCCGAGCCGGGCCGCCTCCTGCCGGAGCGTGATGAGACGGCGCACCGTCATGTCGATGAAGAGCCCGTGCAGCGCTTCATCCTCGGACAAGGCCTGCGTGAGCTCCGCCTGATCCGTCTCGGTTTGCACGAGCTTCTGCTGGATTCTGGGCGTACTTGAGCTCCTCGATGCGGTGCAATTGCCTCTGCACGGCGACGATGCGCTCCGCAGTCCGGACCCGGTCCTTCATGGCGCCTCATCCGTTGGCAAGAAAGGTCTGAAAGCCGGTGACGAACAGGCGCAGGATTTCCCCGAACGTGAAGTAGAGAAGCAGGAGCCCTCCGGCGAGCACGAACGGGAACGAGATGAAGTAGACCGGAATCTGCGGCGCGAGCTTGTTCATGATGCCGAACAGGAAGTTGATGATCAGCGAATAGACGAGAAACGGGCTCGCGAGCTGAGCCACCAGGAAGAACGCGTCGGACGCCGTGTCCGTGAGCTTCGAGAGCGCAAACCGCGTGTCGAAGAGGTCGGTGACCTTGAGCACCGAGTAGGACGCCGAAAGCGCCTTGAAGATCTCGACGTGCAGGCCCGTCAGAAACACGAGGACGGTCGCGGTCAGCGTGAACATCGTGGCGATCGCCGGCGCCGGCTCGCCCTCTTCGACGGGCGGGTCCGCCATGCCGGAAAAGCCGATGAAGGACGCCGTGGCCGTGCCCATGAACTGCAGCGCGAACATGAAGATGCGCCCCATGAGGCCGATGACGGCGCCGATGAGCGTCTCCGAGATCAGAAGCTGCGCCATGAGCGCAGGCGGCAGATCCTTGAGCTCGCCCGTGAGCGACGGCACGAGCAGCGGCGCCAGCGCCAGCGTCACCGCGACCGCAATGAAGATGCGCACATGAACCGGAATGCGCGGGCTCGCGAACCCGGGCATCAGCATCAGGCAGCCGCCGATCCTGCAGAACACGAGAAACGTCAGGAAGACCATGCCTGCGGTGATCGGGATCACGAGATTGTGCCGAGCGATTTGATCTGCACGCCGCGCGCGATCTCGAGATGCGACAGCACCGGCAGCGTCGGGAAGAGCCGCTCGGTGACCATCCTGACGTAGGGCCGCGCATCGGGAGCCGAGACGAGGACGAACTGGTGCCCCTGATCCAGGAGGCCCCGGATGATCTTCGAGGCCTCGCTGCCGAACTGCTCGATGAGCCTTGGATCGATGTCGAACTCGACGACGTCGCCCTTGCGCGTCGCGCTTGAGGCTCTGGTGGAACGCGAGGTCCCAGCGGTTGCCGAGGCGCAGCACCTTGAGCGTGCCGCCGTCCGCGAGATCGCCGCAGATCTGCTGCGCCATGCGCATGCGAACATGCTCGGCGATCTGCTCGGCGCGGCGCACGTGCGGCGCGATCTCGGCGATCGATTCGAGAATGAGATGCAGGTTCCTGATCGAGATCCGCTCGGCAAGCAGCAGCTTGAGCACCGCCTGCAGGCCCGAGTACGAGATCTGCGAGGGGATGATCTCGTCGACGAGGCGCCGGTATTCGGGCTCGAGCCGGTCGAGGAGCCCGCGCATGTCCTTGTACGAGAGGAGCTGCGAGAGATTGCCGCGAATGACCTCGCGCAGATGCGTCAGCATCACCGACATCGGGTCGACGGGATTGAAGCCTTCGCGCTTCACCGCATTGGCGAACATCTCGGAGACCCACATCGCCTTCATGCCGAACGCCGGCTCGCGCGCCTCGTCGCCCGGCACGTCCGGCACCGGACCGTCGCCGGTGATGACGAGCAGGTCGCCGATTCTCAGCTCCTCGCTGTTCACCACCGTGCCGTGGATCTTGATCTGATAGGTCTTGCTCGCGATCGTGAGATCGTCGGTGATCTTGATCTCCGGCACCACGAATCCGTACTGCTTCGCGAACGAGCGCCGCATGCGCCCGACCCTGTGCGCGAGCTCGCCCTTGCGAGCTGAGCAGCGATGTCGCGAGCTGCTTGCCGAGGCAGATCTCGACCTCTGCCGTCCTGAGCTGCTCCTTGACCGACTGGCGCGCCTCCTCCTGCGACTTCGCCTCCGCGTCGCGCGCCTTCGCCGCCTCCGCCGCCTGCACCTCGGCGAGCTTGCGCGGGATCGTGTAGGCGATGAACAGCATGACCCCGGCCAGCCCCGCGAACGGGATGAATGGCAGGCCGGGTGCAAGCGCCAGCGCCAGCACGACCATGCCGGCGACGGAGAGCGCCCGGGGATAGTGGCCGAGCTGGGCAAAAACTGCCATCTCGGCAGAGCCCCGCGTGCCGCCCTTCGACACCAGCAGGCCCGCTGCCAGAGAGATGATGAGCGCCGGGATCTGCGTCACGAGGCCGTCACCGACGGAGAGCCGCACGAACACGTCGGCGGAGGTGGCGAGCGACATGTCATGGCGCGTGACGCCGATGATGATGCCGCCGAACACGTTGACCGCCGTGATGATGATGCCGGCGATCGCGTCGCCGCGCACGAACTTCGACGCACCGTCCATCGAGCCGAAGAAGGAGCTCTCCTCCTCGAGCTCGCGCCTGCGCCGCATCGCCTCCTTCTCGTCGATCGTTCCCGCCGAGAGGTCGGCGTCGATCGCCATCTGCTTGCCGGGGATGGCATCGAGGGTGAAGCGTGCGCCGACTTCGGCGATGCGCGACGCACCCTTGGTGATGACCAGGAAGTTGACGGTGATCAGGATGACGAACACCACCGTGCCGATGACGAAGTCGCCGCCCATGACGAAATTCGCGAATCCGGCGATCACGTGCCCGGCCGCGTCGTAGCCCTGGGCGCCGTTCGACAAGATGAGACGCGTCGTGGCGATATTGAGCGCGAGCCTGAGCAGCGTCGCGATCAGAAGCACGGTCGGAAAGGCCGAGAACTCGAGCGGCCTGTGGATCCACAGGGCGACCATCAGGATCAGCACCGCGAACGCGATCGAGAAAGCGAGCCCCACGTCGATCAGGATCGCGGGCAGCGGCAGGAACAGAACCGTCAGGATAAAGATGATGCCGACGGCAAAGCTGACGTCGCGCGCGCCGTCGCGGTCCTGCTTCCCCTGAACGGCGGCAATCGTGGCCATCAAACCCTCGAAACTGCGGCGAGGCCTGCGAGCTTGGCGAACGAAGCTTGCGCGAAGGTTGTGTGCCGGCCGCAAGACACGGCAAGCAGCCCCGCCCCGCTTTCACGCCGGGCGAAGCCTGCTCGTCGGAATGCGGACTAGAACCCGTTCGGGATGCGCGAGTAGGTCTGCTCGGCAAACGAGAAGATGACGGCGCCCACGAACGGCGCCGTAAACGACATGATGAGCAGGATGGCGATGATCTTCGGCACGAAGGTCAGCGTGACCTCCTGGACTTGGGTCAGCGCCTGCAGCAGCGAGATGATGATGCCGATCGCCATCGCCCCCGCGACCGCGGGCGCGGAGGCGATTATCACCGTCCAGATTGCCGCCTGGCCGATATCGAGCGCGTCAGCTGGGTTCATTTGCTTTTACCGTAATGCCCGCCTCGAGAGGCAGCTCCTTGCCGTTCGTGAGGATCGCGACCCCACCGCCGCTGACGATCCGCACCGAATCCACCACTCCCGAGATCGTCCCGTCGGAAGATGTTACCGTCTTGCCGATGAGACCGTCGGCCTGCGTCAGCGCCAGCGACGTGATCAGGCTGTCGAGCTTCGTGTTTGCCTTGACCGACTGCTCGACGTTCGAGAACGACGCCAGCTGCGCCATGAACTCGGCCGAGTCCGTCGGGTTTGTCGGATCCTGGTTCTTGAGCTGGGCGACCAGAAGCTTGAGGAACGCGTCGTAGTCGACCGTCGCCGCTTTGGCCGTGTCGTTCGTAGTCGGTGTGTTGGTTGCTGTAGCGCCTGAGACTGCATCGACCGCCATCACACTGCCTCCAGAAGCCTGACGGGAGCCGCAGGCGTGTTGCCGAGGATCTGGTCCTCCATTGCGAAGAGCCCCCGCAGCGTGTTGAGCGCCTCGAAAGCGTCGCCCTTTTCGAGGAGGCCCCGCACCCCGACAAGGGCGGCGAGGATCTGCTTGTTGGCGAAGGCGAGCATGAGCGAGGTGTATGTGATCTCGAACATTTGCCGCGCCGCTTCGACGTGTTTCGGATCCATGAGCATCGTCTGCACGATGAAATAGAGCTGCCTCAGCGGCGTCGTCGTGTCCTTGGGCTGGAGCACCTGGCTCTCGAGCAGGTAGGTGGCATCATTCATGAGCTCGATCGACACCCGCCGGTCGGCCTTGATCACAGCGCCGTTGACGAAGACCCTTTCGCCTGCGCGCAGCGAAAGGTGCGTACTCTTGCTCATCGGAGTCCCTCTGAAATTGTCTTGCTGACCTCTATGATCGCCTTGAAGTCCTTCGACCGGCCATGCCGGATCTCCTCGGTCTCACGCATCACCCAGAGCCCCACGGAGACCAGATCGGCCCGGAGCTTTTGCGGCAGCCCGTTCTCGGGCTTCGCGAGATCCTCGACAAAGATCCCCCACAACCGCCGTACGAAGTGCAAGGCCTCGACGGCCTCGATGGAGGTTGTCCCCTTCTCCTCCGCCTTCGCGAGCATCTCGATCGACCGCTCGAGTGCCGTGCGCTCGCGCTCCCGCTGCCCTTGCGGTGCCTCGTCGAGAACCTCCCCGTAGTAGAACTTGTACATCTTACCGGTCCTGTTTCCCCCGCCGGCCCGCCGGCGCCGTGACGTCAGAGATAGTTGATCAGGCTGAGGCGCTGCAGCCGCGCGGTGAGCGCGTATGCGGTTTCGACTTGCGTGAGCAGTGCGTTGACGCGCGACGAGGCCTCGTAGGGATCGACACCTTCGAGAAGATTGACGTGCTCGGTAATGATCGTGACCTGCAGCGACATCCGATCGTTGGAAGTCTGGATGCGCTCTTGTGCCGTGCCCAGCGCGGCCCGCGTTTGCGTGATGTCACCGATTGCCTCGCCCGTCACCGCAATCGCCTTGTCGACGACAGCCTGGTAGGCATCCTGGTTGAGCTTATCGACTCCGAGATCGGCAACCATCGTGTAGGCGCTCGCCAACAGGCGAATGCCGCTGATATTGGCGTTGGTCGACGTTTCGATGAGCTCGTTGTTGGAGATGCGCGAGGTGATGTTCTGGTCCGACGCCGCGGACCAGGTCGCCGGCCCAGTTCGCGCTGTCGAAGAGCGTGCTGAACTGCCCGTCGAGAAACGTCTTCATATCCGTGCCGGTAATCAGCTCCGTACCTGGATCGCCTTGCGCCAGGCCGAAGGCACTCGTGAACTCCGTTGCCACCGCCGTGCGGTTGGCGGGTGCCGGCGTCTCGAAATAGTCGGTGAGCGGTTTGACGTCGGTGTTGATGCCGGAATAGAGGAAAGCGCCGTTTCCGGCATTGTTCATGGAGCTTATGAGTGCGATCAATTTCGTCTTGGCATCGGCGACCGAGACTTCGGCACTCGCTGCCGAAGCGCGCGCCGCGACAAGCGTGCTGATGAATTGCTGGGCGAGATCGGCGACGCCCTCGAGCGCCGTCTGCGTCTGCTGCAACCGTGTGGAGGCGATTGCGTTCGTATCCTTGAAGGTGTTGAGCCGGTCGAGATCCTGACGCATCGAGACCGCGCGCCCGGTCAAGTACCCGAGCCCCTGGCCGACGTCCGCAAGCCGCCCGGTGGTCGCCTCTTTCTGGCCATCCGACAGCTTCATCTGAAGCTGCATCCGCGCCGTACCGGGTGGCTTCGGAGATGGCCAACGTCGAGATCTGCGTGGTTTTCATGGCTCTAGCCCACCGCCTGGACGAGCTGATCGAACATACTGTCGATTACGGAGACGAGCTTCGAGGAGGTTTGGTAGGACCGCTCCAGCTCGAGCAGAATAGTCATCTCCTCGTCGAGGTTGACGCCCGTCACCTTCGAGTAGGCTTCCGTGGACCTCTGATAGAGCGTCTCGCGATACTGTTGCTCGTTGTCGGCGATCTTGCGCGCTTCCTGCAGGTAGGCGACTGACGACGAGGCAAAATCGAAGATCGTCGCGCTGGCGTCGAGATCCGTCGTCGCGTCGAAAGCGCGTGATTTATTGAGCTTTTCAGTGAGCTCGTTGAGCCGGCCCGAGAAGCCCGCGACTCCGCTCGTATTGTAGTTGTACTCCGGCGCCAGGGGATCGGAGATACCGCCGTCTCTGAGGCGAGTAAGCACGCCGCCCTGGCTGGGATCGACGTTCGCGTTGACCGAGATGAGGCTCGCGAGCCCGTTCACGACCGTGCCCGTGGCCGGCATGGCCGGAGCGCCGGGATAGGTGAAGAGGCCGGGCACATCGGGGAGCGAAGGCACGGCGCTCTGATCGCTTTCGGCGAAGATCTCTATGACCCCGCGCGCAATCTCATCGAGCTGTCGCTGATAGACGAGTGCCCGCTCGTCGCGCGCCTCGACGAGGCCCTTGATGCTCCCGGAATTGATCGGCATGGTCGCGGCCGAGCCGGTCACCGGGACGCCGTCGATGTAGACGGCGTTGCCGACCGCGCCTGCCGCGAGCGTGAGCGAGCGGTCGAACGAGACCGCGCGCGCCGACTTGTCGAACAGCGTGATGCCGCTGTCCGTATAGATCGCCACGTCGTTGTCGGTGCGCTCGACGACGCGAATGCCGATCTCGGTCGAGAGATCGCTCAGGATATTGTCGCGCGTATCCATGTAGTCCGAGACGTCCGTTCCGGACCTTGTCCCGGTCACGACCTGCTGGTTGACCGCCTCGAACCGCGTCAGCAGCGTCTTGATGCGGTCCACGCCGTCGGCAATCGCCGCGTCGGCGTCGCGCCGGACGCTCTGGACGACGTCGCTCGAGCTGTTGAGCGATGTCACGAGGTTGCGCGCTGCCGTGACGGCGGCCTGGCCGGCGAGCTCGCTCTGCGGCTGCGAGGCATATTGCTGGACGGCGTCCGCAAGCTTGCTGACTAGCGCCGCGGGCGACGCGTCGAGCTCCGGGTCATTGACCGTCTGGTCGAGCTGATTGAGCGCGTCGACGAGGGACTTCTGCGCGCTCAGGTCCGAATTGGCGGCATAGAGGTTGCGCAGCAGCGACGCATCCGTCGTGCGCGACACGGAAACGACGCGCGCGCCCGCCCCCGGCACGCTGATGACGTTCGCCGACTTGCGCGTATAGAGGGCCGTCCCCGCGTTGGCGACGTTCCGCCCGACGATCGACGTTTGGTCTGCAGACGTAAAAAGCGCTGACCGCGCGATGCTGAGACCGGTTGTAAGGCCCATAGGACGGCTTTCTTTCCGGGAACGGCGCCAACGCTTTTACCGACTACCTGCGCAGATTGACGAGAACCTCCATGAGATCCGCGGCCGTCTGAAACACTTTCGAGTTGGCCGTGAAGCTGTGCTGAGCCTCGATCATGTCGGTGAGCTCGGACGCGATATCGACGGTCGATTTCTCGAGAGCTTTGGGGACGATCTTGCCCAAGCCCGCGGTGCCCGCCGCGCCGACTTGCAGGTCGCCCGAGTCGGAGCCGAGATCGAAGACGTTGCCGGCCCTCGGAATGAGATTGTCGGGGCTCGGCACCGTTGCCAGCGGGATCAGAAACTTCTTTTCGCGCTGTCCGTTGTCGTAGACGGCATAGAGCGTTCCCGTGTCGTCGATCTCGACGCGATCGACCGCGCTCGGTGCGCTGCCGTCGACCTTCGGCTCGAGCACCTGGAACGTGGTCGCGAGCTGGGTCGTCTTGGCCATGTCCAGTGTGAGCGAGGCGCCGTTCGGAACCGTGAGCGTGATCGAGGTCGGGCTCGGCACGGTCGAGTCGAGTTTGCCGGTGGCGTCGAACGTGAGCGTCACGCTGGAGAGGGGATACGCGGCGCCGGTATAGGGAAAGACGGTCGTCGGGTCCGCGTCAGCCTGATTGAAGATCAGCGACCTCCCACACGTCGGGCGCCGTGCCGGTCTTCGAGGCATAGATGTCGAGCGTCACCTTCGCGCCGAGATTGTCGATGACGACGAGCGAGCTCTTGTACGAGGACACCGGAGCGCCCGTGTTGGCCGAGGGAAGCGTCGTCTCGACCGTGGCCGTCGACGGCAGGTTGAGGTTGAAGGTACCGGAGGACGACGGCACGGCCTGCAGCGACAGCGTCTGGATCTGCACCGGCGAGAGGCCGGAGGTTCCGTTGGACGGAATGGTCGGCGTGGCGTTCTGGTTGGTCCAGGGGACGCCCAAGAGATAGTAGCCCGCCGAGTTGACCAGGTAGCCGTCGCCGTCTTTGACGAACGAGCCGGCGCGCGTGAGATGGTCAGCGTCTCCCGCCGCCGTGCCCTCGGACACCACGAGGAAGCCGTTGCCGCTGATGGCGACATCGGTTGCCGAGGTCGTGAAGTCGAAGCCGCCCTGCTGGCTGATGCCATAGCGCACTTCGGTCTCGACGCTGCCCGAGTTGTACTCGCCGCTGCCCGACTCGAGGATCAGCGACGAGAACTCGGTGGACGCACGCTTGTAGCCGGCTGTGGAGGAATTCGCGATATTGTCGCCTACGGTCCCCAGCCTGTTCGACTGGGCATTCATGCCGGACGTCGCCGTCCGCATCATGCCGAAAATACTCATCCAGCGGGTTCCTTTGCAAAATGCTCTGATCTCTCGATTAGAGCATCTGCATCTTGCGCGAAGCTGGAACGCACGCCGCTTTCCGAACGCTTTTCCGCCGCAAAGTCGAGCACGAGGCGATAGCCGAGATAGCGCTTGGAATCGATCGGATCGTAGCCGAGCCGGTGCCTCAAGCGCTTGCGCAGCTTGCTGATGTGGCTCTCGACCACGTTCTCGTCGATGTCCTCGCTGAACAGGCCGTAGACCGAGTTGAAGATCTGCGTCTTGTTGATGCGGCAACCGCGGTTGGAAACGAGGTACTCGAGAATGCGCCGCTCGCGGCGCGGCAGTTGCAGCACCTCCCCGTTGATCTCGGGATCCCGGCCGTCGAAGTAGACGCGCATCTCGCCGACGTCGGAATAGTCCGGCGCACCGCTCGCGCGCCGGCGGATGGCCTTGATCCGCGCGATGATCTCCCGCACATGGATCGGCTTCCTGACGACGTCATCGACGCCCGCCGCAAAAAGGTCGAGCGTCTCTTCCAGCGACCGGTTCTCGTTCATCGCAATGATGGCCGCGGAGCTCGATCTCCGTCTTATGATTTTGGACAGCGCCCCCCGGTTGCCGCAGGCACCGAGCAGGAACGCTTCCACCGCCAGCACGTCGGGGTCCGATACCGTCTGCACCCAGCCGTCGAACTCGCCGGGAGCGAGGCCGCAGGCTGAGATTCCCTCGCGATTAAACCATGCCGTATAGCCTTGCGTGACGGTCGCACGCTCGTCGACGACGACGATCATCTGATGTTCCCCCGCCCATCGGTCCCCCTCGAATCACTCGTAAACCACTATTAATTGTTTGCAGTGAGCCGCCCGCTGGACGCAACGATTTCCTGAGGATTTCTCGGACGCTGAATTGATTAGCGCTTGAGGTGTGGCGGAAAGAGATCACACCGGCGAGCGTCGATCTCAAGCCTGGCACAAGTCCGTACGCCTCTAATGCGCGTCGCAACGAGACGCGTCGCGCCCTCCTCCGCGCTTGGGTTTCGATGCCGGCACACGCTTCTCGTGCCGCGAGCTTCTCCGTAGGGTTCTTTGCGGAAGGGTGGGACATGCGACACGGCACGGTCGGCGCGCTTGCACTCGCGGCATCGCGTTTCGCACTCGCGCTTCTGGCCTCGGCCGCGCTCATGATCGCGAGCGCGAACGCGGCGGACGTGGGTGCGGATACCGGTTCGGATGCGGGCTCGGATGCGCGGGCGGATGGAGTGGCGGGCAGGCCTAGGAAAGCCAAGCGCATCTACGGCATCCGCGCCGTCGCCCCCGGCATGAATCAGACGGAGCTGCAATCCGTCATCGGCCCCCCCGACTACATTCAGGTCAACGGCACCCGCCAGGCCTGGCAGTACTGCCCGCACTTCCTCGAGCGCATCCGCATTCGCCGCGGCGACTTCATCCAGAGCCTCGAGCACCTCTTCGCCCGCCGCGACGGCGACTACTTCATCACCGTCTGGTTCCTCGACGGGCAGGTCGAGCACCTGCGCGCCTATCCGGAGGAGGCCATGGGCAACTGCGCCGACTTCTATGCCGCCTTCCGCTGGGAAGACATCATCAACGGCGAGTACATCGGCGTCGGCGGCGAGGGCATCATCAGCGGCTTCAGCAAGTAGCTTTGCAGGATTTGAAGCCTCAGTCCCGGCTGGCCCGCTTCAGCGCCTTGTCGATCGCGGCGTTGGCCTCGGCCATGACGCGGGCGGCCTCCTCGCGCATCTCGACCGGCACGCGGTCCGGATGATTGTCGAGCGCATACTGCCGTCGCAGGCGCTTGAGTTCACGCACGGCAAGGCCCGGCCTGAGCTTGATCGGCTGTGGCCGCTTGACCGGCTGTGGCCGCTGGCGCGGCGCGCGGCGCACGCGGTGGCTTCGGCGTCTCGGCCTGCTTGGCTTCCGCCTCGTAGGCGGCCGCGAGCGAGCGCGCCGCCACATACTTGGATGAGGCCGCGAGCTCCGGCAGCTGCTCGAGCGCGCTCTGGAATTTCTGCGCCGGGTCTTCCGCCTGATCGCCATCCGCTCCGCTGTCGCTGCCGGGCGGCGCGTCGAAGCGCGCGTCATCGAGCGCCCTTTCGAAGGCGTGCGTCAGCGTCGGCCGCCTGAGCCGCGTCACGAAGAGGCCGTGGAGAGTGTTCCTGCCGGTCAATTGCTTAGGGTCCGCTCGATCGTCTTGAAGGTGCGCCCTGACCTCCGGCCACCATGGAGCGGACGCCCGCAACGGTGTCGGCGGCATTGGCCGATGGCAAATCCGGCCACCTTTCAATGTCGAAGGCACAATCCTCGCACGCGTCCCTCGCGCCGAGCTTGCCGCCTGCAATCTAGACGGAAATTTAATCGAGAATATGTGTGCGCACGTCGCAGTTCACCGTCAATTAACCGGAACGATCTAACAAGTAGGAAAGGATGTTCACTGGCTGAGGCATTGAGCAACAGCGTTCAATTCGCCGGCAAAAGGCCGAATATTCGGCACACGCAATAATCAGGTAAGGGAGCAGGAATGTTCTCAGCTAGTCGGCGCACGCAGCCCAGTTCGCAGACCGCTCAGGCATCTGACGCAGCAAGGAAGACGCCCTCCGACCGCGAGATCGCCTCGGCCATCGAGGTTCTGGTTCGCGGCGGAGAGAACATTCCCGCCCATGTCGGGCCCGAGGTCCGCCGCGCCGTTCTCGATCTCGTCCGCGCCCATGCCAAGAAAGAAACGGCGGCGGCCGCGCGCCTCGCTCAATTCTCGTCGGAAGTGTCCGGAACCGGCGCCAACATCGGCTGGATCACCTACGACGTCCAGCAGATCGCCGACAACTCGACCGCGATCGGCGGCGCGGTCTCCGAGCTTGCCGAATCGATCGGCCAGATTTCCGAGACGAGCCAGTCCAGCGCCGCCGACGCCGCGCGCGTGCGCGACGGCGTGCAGCAGAACATTTCCGAGATGCGCCAGACCGGCGAGGCCATGCGCCAGATCGCCACTCAGGTCGGATCGATCGCCCAGCGCTGCGGCGAGCTCGACGCGGCCGTGCGCCAGATCGCCGAGATGGCCGGAACCATCGAGACGATTTCCCGCCAGACGAACCTTCTTGCCTTGAACGCCACCATCGAGGCCGCCCGCGCCGGCCCGGCCGGCCGCGGCTTTGCCGTCGTCGCCGACGAGGTGAAGAAGCTTTCGGGCGACAGCGCCAAGGCAACCGACGACATCCGCGCCCGCCTGACGACGCTTTCGTCCGGCATGGACGCGATCCGCAAGGTGACGGCCGATTCGGTCGCCGCCGTCGCGCGCGGCGAGGAGAAGGCGCGTCTCGCCGAGACGCAAGCCGAGAGCCTCGGCCACGACATCTCCTCGATCGCCGATCGCATGCATCAGCTCGCCGACCACATCATGCGCCAGGAGGCCTCGAGCGGCGAGATCTCGTCGAGCGTCAGCACCATCAGCGAGAAGGCAAAGAAGCTGCGCCAGGAGATCACGACCTCGCTCGGTCGCCTCGTCAAGGCGGAAGAGGCGGCGATCGAGACGCTGAGCGCTGTACGCAGCTCCGGCCAGCCCGCCGCCGAGATGATCGCGCTCCACGGCGAGGCGGCAGCCTGGAAGCGCCGCTGTGCGGCCACCCTCGTCGGCCTCGCACAGCCCTCACCCGAGACCCAGGCCTTGGCCGGCCGCCGCCTGGCGGCATGGGCCGCGAGCGTCTCCGACCCCGCGATCGTCAACAACCCGGCCTTCTCCGAGTTGAAGAGCGCCGACGAGGCCGCGCACGCCGGCATCGCCAAGATGATGCGCGAGATCGAGCAGAAGGACTACGGCACGGCCACGCAGTCGTATCTCGCGGCCGAAGCCAACATCGACAAGATGATTGCCGCTGCCCAGCGCCTCAACGCTTCGCTTTCCTAAGAGACCGCATCCGACCGCCTCATGGGTCGAGCCGCACCCCGCGCTTGTCGAGGGCGCATGAGCAGTGCGCGTACGCCTCCTCATCCTCGGTTCAAGATGAAGGTGAGACGCCGACCGTGCTCCAAAGCCATTGGAGCATACACGAAGCCAGATGGTGAGCCGTCGAACCATGGGGCCGCATCGCTTCATCCTTCGACAAGCTCAGGATGAAGGACGATTCGAATGGATCGACTGGCCGTTACTCCGCGGCGGGAAGCGGCCGCACGGCGACGACGGTGGCGTTGTCCTGGTGCGGATCCTTCATCGCCTCGACCGCGCGGATGAGGGCGTTCGCCACCGCCGACGCCCCGTCGCTGGCATAGGCCGCGACGACGCGCTCGATCTCGCCTGCTTCGAGCGTCTGCAGCCCGTCGCTCGCCAATATGATGTAGTCGCCGGGCTCGACCATGAGCGGCCGGCGCGACAGGTCGACGAGGTCGAGCTCGTCTCCGGTCACCGCCGAGCGCAGCATATGGCGCCTCGGATCGCGCCGTGCCTCCTCTTCCGAGATGCGCCCCTGGGCCGCGAGCCGGTCGAGCTCCGGCGCCAGCGAGTGGTCTTCGTTGAGGAGGGCGATCTCGCCGCGGCGGAACAGCATGAGCGGGCTGTCGCCGACGCTCACCCACTCGACGCCGTCCGGCCCGAACGTGACGCCGACGAGCGTCGAGCCCATGCCGGTGAGCGCGGGGTTCGCCTCGACCGTGGCCGCGATCGCCTGGTTCGCGGCCTCGAGCGCCGACTTGAGCCGCTCGCGCTTGGGGCCGTTCTGTCCCGCATAGGCCTTGATGAAGCTCTCGCACGCCATGCGGCTCGCGAGCGCGCCGCCCGCATGCCCGCCCATGCCGTCGGCCAGCACGGCCATCATCTCGCTACCGTTCGCGCCCGCTCCGCCCGGCGAGAACGGATCCTCTCCCGGCCAGAACAGAGCGGTATCTTCCTGGTAGCTCCGCGCGCCCTTCGTGGCGCGGCTTGCATGCTCGAAAGCCAGCATCAGTCCTTGTTGGATTCACTCAAGGCAGACCAATCGAAATCCGGTCCGCAGAACGGCACGAAGACGAGCTGCGTCCGGCCCATCGTAATGACGTCCATCTGCGCGAGCTCGACCGCGCCCGTCGGACGCTTCTCGTTCAGCGAGACGACGTTCGTTTTACTGAGGTTTGGCACGAAAAGAAACGACCGATCCGACGAATTGTAGCGGATGTAGGCCTGCTCCTCCGACGAGATGGCGTCGTCGCCGAAATCGATGGCGATGCGGTTCTTCGCCGAGCGCCCGAGCGTGTTGTTGCCCTCGAAGATCGGACGGTACTGGCCGATGCCGGGCCCGCCGACGACGACCAGCCAGCCGACGACCGGGTCTTGGTCGAATGCCCCGCGCTTCACCTGCATCTTGCCGCGCACGAGCGTCGTGCGCGACGAGCCGTCGGCCGCGGCGGCCTCCTTGGGCGCGGCGCCCCCGCCGCGAACGACGCGAGTCGTCGGCGGCGCATCGGCTTCCACATGCCGGTCATCGGGCGCAGTCGTCGGTGCACGCGCGTCGCGCGCGGCTTCCGCCGCGCTCGGGCTTGCCGCGCCGTCCTTGCGGATGATCTGCGTCGCGTCCGGATCAGGCTTCACGACTTGCGCGGCCTCATCGGCCGCCTTGGCGACGCGCTGCTGCACCTGCCCCGTGTCGTCGCGGCTCGCCGCAACGAGCGCGTCCTTCAATGAACCGAGAAACCTGCCCGGGCGCTGGCCCTGCGGCCCACTGCTGGTCGCCATCTGACGCTCCTCTTCCATGTTGTCCTCCGCTGTGCCCCTCGCTCGGTCGCAAGCGGGGCTCTCCGTGTTCTTCACCGGCCCCTCAGGCCGGCTTCGCAATGAACTTGAGCCGTGCGAGCCCCAGCTCGATGAGATCGCCGTCCTCGAGCCGCGCCTCGGTAACCGCGTTGCCGTTGACCTTGACGCCGTTGCCGCCGTCGCTCGAGAGGTCCGTGATCACGAAATCCGCGTCGTCCGTGCGATGCACCGCGGCGTGATAGCGGTGCACGGTCATCTCGCTGAGGCAGATGTCGTTGTCGCCGTCGCGTCCGATCCGCACGACGGACCGGCCGACTGCCGTGTCGCGCCCCGTCACCCGCACCCTCGATCTCGATCCATGCCTCCGTCGGCCACCGCGGCGCTTCGGTAACACCCTGGCGCCGCTCCGGTTTCGAGCGCGTCCTGGCCACCATCTGCGTCTGCATCTGGGTCAGGTCTCCCGCCGGGGCGGCCACACCGCGCCGGTTGAGCACGACCCCAGCCATCACGAGCGGCGGCACGGCGAGCAGCGCCGCCAACCCGAGCAGCAAGGCGGGTGCGCGCTCGTAGCTCGCGACCATCCAGTCGTGGGCCGCAGTGAGGCTCAGCGCCGGAGCATCCGACGTCTCACCCTCAGACGCGGACGCGTCTCCCGTCCTGACGAGATCCGCCTGAGCTTCTGCACGCAGACCGGGCTGCGGCTCACGCCGCGCCCTCGGTTGCGTTGACGATGGAGGGCTGCCCTGCGACCGCCACAAGTGCGGCCAGCGCGCACATCATCGCCGGCCATGCCGGTGTCATATTCATTTCCCGCCACACGAATCGATCGGAATGTTCCCCGCCCTCTGCGGCAGCAACATGGCCGAAACACCGGGGCTCGAGAGATTTGCTCATATGAGTTGGATCACTCGACACCTTGCCACATTCCTGCTTCATAAATGGCGCTGGAGGTGGTGTGATAGGCGGGGCTCTGAATCTGGCGTTGATGCGGCGCCGCGACTCTGCTCCGGAAGTACTCTGGAACGTTAGCGCAGAGACGAGATGGCCAATCTGATCGCTCTACAAAGCGGTACGGAGCTTGTCGGCGACTTCCGCATCGAGCGCATGCTTGGTGCTGGCGGATTCGGCATCACCTATCTTGCCGACGAGATTGCGCTCGACCGCCGCGTCACCATCAAGGAGTACTTTCCCTCCGATTTTGCCGCCCGCGGCGGCATCGAGGCCGGCCCGCGCTCCCAGGACTGTGCCGGCGATTACCGCTGGGGCCTCGACCGCTTCATCGAGGAAGCCCAGACGCTCGCCAAGTTCAACCACCCGAACATCGTCCGCGTCTACCGCTACTTCAGGGCCAATAACACCGGCTACATGGTCCTCCACTTCGAGGAGGGCCTGAGCTTCAAGTCCTGGCTCAAGGGCCTGGGCCGCGCCCCGCGCCAGAAGGAGCTCGATCGTCATCGTCGCCCCGCTCCTCGACGCGCTCGAGCTTATCCACAAGGCCGACTTCCTCCATCGCGACATCGCGCCCGACAACATCATCATCAGGAAGGACGGCGAGCCGGTCTTGATCGACTTCGGCTCCGCGCGCCGCGAGATCGCCTCCCATTCGAAAACGGTGTCCGCGCTCGTGAAGCCCGGCTACAGCCCTTACGAGCAGTACGCCGAGACGAGCCGCCAGCAGGGACCCTGGACCGACATTTATGCGCTCGGCGCCACGCTCTATCATGCCGTGACCGGCAAGCGCCCCGCCGACAGCCCGTCACGGATGGTGAAGGACGAGTACGTTTCCGCGCGCGAGGCCGCGCTCGCCGCCTACCGCCCGAGCTTTCTCGCCGCCATCGATCATGCGCTGGCCCTCACCGTCGAAGCGCGTCCCCAGTCGGTCGCCGCCTGGCGCGGCGCGCTCCTCGCGCCCGAGCCCGAGAAGCAAGCCGGCTGGCTCTCGCGCACGCTCCCCCTTCGCAAAGGACGCAACGACGCCAAGGCGCTCGCGCCCGTGCAGCCCGAGAAAAAGGCCGATCCGGCCTCGATCGTGCCGCCGCCACCCGACGCGCCGGGGCCGAAGGGCGGCATGCTCGATTTTCTCGACGCGCTGAAGAGGAAGCCGAGCGCCGGCAAGAAACCGGAGGCCGCGGTACAGCCCGCGCCCGCCCCCGCGCCGCAACCCGCTGCGGCGCCTGCGGCCGCCGGAACAGTCAAGCTCGAAGGCCCGGCGCCGGCGCCGATCAGAATTCCGCGTGTTCTGCGCCCCAAGGCCGACGCCGCGAAACCCAAAGCCGAAGTCGTCAAGGCCAAGGCCGAGCCGAAGAAGGCCGCGAAGGAAAAGGAGAAGGAGCGCCGCAAGCCGCCGCGCCCGCGCCCCATCCGCATCGGCGGCACGTCGCGCTGGCAACCCCTCCTGTTCAAGCTGTTGATCGGCGTCGGCGTGGCGAGCGCCGCCGTGGCGCTCCAGGACAAGTTTCCCCGCTACGAGAGCCGCGGCACGGGCCTGACCTCCGCCTCCACCCGCCCGGTGACGACCGCGGCCATCCCCGACATCAAGCCGCTCGCCGAGCTCAGGGGCCATGTCGGCCCCGTCACGGCCCTTGTCTACACCGAGGACGGCAGCTCGATCGCCACCGCCGGCCAGGACGCGCGCCTCAAGCTGTGGAACGCCGCCAGCGGCAACCTCGATGCGCACCATCGAGCTCGACGACGGGCCCGCCACCGCACTCGCCATCACCGGCGCCCGCGTGCTGACCGGCCACGCCAACGGCCAGATCGTGCTCTGGGACATCGAGCGCGCGGAGAAGATCGCGGCGTTCAAGCGCAATGACGCCGAGGTTTGGTCGCTCGTCTTCGCCGGCCGCCCCGATCGCTTCGCCGCCGCGAGCCACGACTGGAAGGTCGCGCTCTGGGACACCACGAACACGTCCGCTCCCGTCCAAGTGCTCGACGCCCACGACAGCGCCGCGCAGGCGGTGGCGTTTTCGGGAGCGCAGCGGGCGCCGCTCCTTGCTTCCGCCGGCGCCGACAAGACGGTGAAGCTCTGGAACCTCGACACCTTCGACCGCGTGCGCACCTATCGCGGCCACAGGGACTTCGTCACCACGCTCGCCTTCTCGCCGAACGGCAAGTGGCTGGCGTCCTCTGGCCTCGACGGCACCATCCGCATCTGGGCGACGGGCTCGAGCCGGCTCATGCGCCGCCTCTACGGTCATCGCGGCCGCGTCGGCGCGCTCGCCTTCTCGCCGTCGGGCGAGACGCTCGTCTCGGCGGGGTCCGACGGCCAGGTGCGCATCTGGGACGTCAACCGCGCGCGCACGCTGCGCACGATCGTCGGCCACGGCGGAGCTGTGGTGAACGCGGCAGCCTATTCGCCGGATGGCGAGCGCGTGGCATCTGCCGGCAACGACGGCGTCGTGCGCATCTGGGCCAACCCCATCCAGCGCGCCGCCACGAACTAGATTCCGTACGCTAGACGACTAAACGCGGCATCCCGGCACCGGGATCATCGTGATTGATGTCCGGTCGGCATATTTGTTCATGGCGCCCGTCGCGGCATCGACGCCGAGCCCGATCACGCCGCCGAGCACGACATTCCCGACAGCCATGCCTTCGCTGTTGGAGGCAATCACACCAACACCGTCCTGGAAGCAGGGCTTGCGGCAGGTCACCGAAACGCTGTGCTGGCTCTTTTCCAGGACCAGCGTCGCCGGCGTCGTAACTGTCTGCGTGCCGATGCCGGGTGAGCTCAGCTCGCACACGGCTCCCGGCGCTCCGGGCGTATCCACCGCAACGGCCTGGGTGGTGCCTTTAACAATTGTCGCGCAGCCGCTCACCAATGGAATAAGAGCAACAAACGAAGCAATTCTCATAAAAAATCCCCAACCGAACCGTCGCGAGACTAAAAAGCCAGCAATGTGCTCGCTAGGGGCTTTGGGCAACGCCGTCCACGAAATCATCCACAACGTGCATTGCCCGGCGGTCGGCGCGCCAGGGCTGTACGTTGCCTCCCCCTCACGCCAGCTGGGTGATCATTTCCACCCTGGCGCGCAAAAAAATGTGAGCGACTACTGATCTTGTTAAGGCGGTCTTAGGGCCCTCCGCACTAGGCTCAATCAGGCTCGCCGCAGGTCTCACGTCGTGCGAGCTTCTGCCAAGAGCTCCGGATGCCTCCCCTGACATCCGGGGCTTTCGCATGCGGTCCGGGCGATTTTCCGAGTACGAGCAAGGGTTTCTCGCCCGCGCATGACGGACACCCCGGCTAGAGGGGCCTGTGCCAGGGTGTCCTGGGCCGTGCAGAACGATCTACAAAAGCTGCAGGCCGTGCCGCCCCCGCGTGGGGGGATGCGGATCGAGCGCGAGATGTAGGAACAACGCCGTTCCGGTGACCTTATTCCGATCCCCGGAGCCCGCCGCCGAGGCCGCGGTGCATCTGGGCGACACGTCTCGGCCGCGACCGCACGAGGCTCGCTGCGCTCACCCGTCTCGCAACAGAATGCCCCCGCAATTGGCGAGACGTGCTCAGCCCTTCTTAGCCGCGCCCGCTTCGTAGCGCGCGATATGGCCGGAGAGATCCGCATACTCGGCGCACGTCGTCCCGCACCGGGCACGAATCTCGGCGAGCTCGGCCTTGGCCTTGTCCGGCTCGCCCTTGGTCAGGAACGCTTCGCCCAGATAGGCGCGCGCCACCGAGTAATCGGGATTGAGCGCCAGAGCCTTCGCGTAGAGCGGCAGCGCCGCATCCACGTCGCCGAGCTTGCGGGTCGCGAAGCCGATGTAGGTGAGGACGCGCTCGTCCTTCACTTTCGCGAGATTGAGGTAGCTCAGAGCCTCGCGATACTGCCCGTTCTTGGCGAGCCAGTAGCCCGCATAGAAGAGCTCTTTGTCGGGCATCGCCGCAGTCGCCGTGCCGACGCACGCCGTCCACGCCGCGCTCCCCTTCGCATGCCCGTCGCAAGCGGCACTGGCCGGGCCGACGTCCTTCGAGAACTGCGCCGGCTCGGCGGCGAAGCTCGCCGCCGACACCGTCATCGCAAGCGCGACCCGCGGAGCGCAGAAAGACCCTTCGCCAGCTTGAGCGCAGATGCCGTCATTGTTCCCACCCTTCTTTTTTGATCTGCGCTTTCGCGAAGCGCCCTCGCATAGGTATCAGGCGCTCGCTCACAATTGCCCGCTGCTTGCGTGCAGCACATCGTAGGACGCGATCTGCTTCGAGAGCTCCGCAAACGGCGCGCAGGTTTTCCCGCAACGCCTCTCTATCTCGCCGAGCTGCGCCCGCGCGCTGCCGACGTCGCCCTTCGCCAGGTACGCCTCGCCCAGATACTCGCGCGCGACCGCATAGTTCGGATTGATCTCGAGCGCACGCGCGTAATAGGGAAGCGCGCCGTCGACGTCGCCGAGCTTGCGCGTTGCGAACCCGGTGGCATTCAAGATGCGCGGGTCGTTGTGATCCTTGGCTCGCGCAAGCAGCGCCAGAGCCTCGCGGTATTGGCCGCCGCGCGCCATCCAATAGGCTGCGTTGTAGATCTCGTCGTCCGAGAGCTCGCCGTGCTTGTTCTTGCACGCCGGCTTGTTCTGGTTGCCTGGCTTCGAGCAGTCGATCTTCGGCCGTGCCGGCGGATCCAAATCGGCGAAGGCCTGCACGGGGAGGAAGAAGGCGGTGACGGCGAGCGCCGCCGCAGTGCGCCCCCAAACACCCAACCAAGTGTGGCTCATGTGCTTGTCTCCCAAGCTGGATATGATCTCGAATCCCCGGCGCGGCGCAATTTATCTCCGCCCGCCGCGCAAGTCCACTTGCGCTCCGCCGCAGGGCCTTGGCGCCGCATGAGCTTTGGATTGTTATGCTTTGAGCCCAAGGACCGCCATCTTTGCTGGCCAGGGTTCTCGCGTGCGTCGGATATGCGCTGCGCCGTTGCGGCATTGAGCGGCACGTCCCCGCAACCTAGTGTCCTGATCGCGAAGTTCGTCACCTTCTGCCGCAGGCGTTGATCGAACTTCGCGATCGAAAGGACACTAGCAACTCTAAGATTTTAGTGTGATTCAGATTTCGAAGTCCGCTCTCGAGCCCGCCGCAGGAATGAAGCGGACTTCGAAATCATCACACTAACCCGTAGCCGTATCAGAGCCGAGATCAGCAGCGGAGGCCCGGCCTTGTTCTTTTGGCGCAAACGAAACCAGGGATTCGAATGGCGTGAGTACGTGCGCACCGAGATCCTCCATCGCCGCCGCGCACGCCGCCAGAAGCTCGACGACGCCAAGGCCGCCGCCGTATTTGGCGTGAAGCAGGCGGGCCGGGCGGGTGCAAGCGCAGCGGCGAGCAGTGCCAGCGCGGCCGCCCACGGTACCGTGACCTTCTTGGCGTGGCTTGGCCCGGTCTTGAAGCGCCTCCTCCTCGAGGCCGCAGTGAGGTTGAGGGTCGCGGCCCGGCATTCGGGCACAGCGTTGGCGTGGGCACTGAAGAAGGCCGGCGCCGGATTTTCCAGCCTCCTCGCGGCTCTCGGCGTAGCACTTGCAGCCATGCTGCGAGGCGCTGCGGCCGTTCTCGGGCCGGCACTCGCATGGTCGGGCGCCCACATCGTACGTCTGCTTCGAGCCCGTCCTCGCGTTTCTCCGCCAGCCGACCATCCAGCTTCCCCTTGCGCTGATGGCGGCCGCAGCCGGCATCTCTGCGGTCTTCGGCGCCTTGACCAACGGCCTCGATAGCCAAGACATGACGGCCGCCGCCATCTCGCTCACAGCCGCCGGACTTCTCATGGTTCCGCGCCTGGTGCTGAGCCCGAGCTGGCGCGAGCGCCCGCAAGTCGCGGCATATGTCGCGCGCGCCGGAGATGCGTTGCGGCGCCTTCCGATTCTCGACCGCCTCGAGGCACGCCACGCAGGAGCCTTCGCGCTTGTCGTCTTGATCGCTTTGATTGCCGGCGGCGGCTGGATGCTGGTGGAGCGCTTCGACGGATCAGCCCCGACGCGCGCAGCGTCGCGCACCGAAACACCCAGCAGCGACCCGTCGTCCACGCTCGAAGGGCGCGCCGTCGCCGTGGCCGGCGACAGCCTTCGTTTCGCCGAGGCGACCGTCGCGCTCGATGGCATCGAGGCACCCGAGCGCGATCAGGAATGCCTGCGCGGCGACAAACGCTGGCGCTGCGGCGACGCGGCCAAGGATGCGCTTGCGCGCGCGATCCGCGGCAAGCGCGTATCGTGCGAATTCACTGGCACACGCGACGAGGGGACAAAAACCGCACGCTGCACCGTGCGCGGCGCCGATATTGCGGAAGCGCTCGTGCGCGAGGGCCACGTGTTCGCCGAGGAGGGCCTCTTCTCGCGCTACGCCACCGAGGAAAGCGACGCGCGACGCGCGGGCGCCGGAGTTTGGGCAGGCGAGACTGATCGCCCCGCCGAGTATCGCGCCAAACGATGGGAGGAGGCGCGCCGTGCCGCGCCCGAGGGCTGCCCCATCAAGGGTCGCGTCGCGTCCGGCTCACGCATCTATGTGCTCCCCTGGTCTCCAGCCTATGACAGCGTGCGTGTCGTGAGTGCGCGCGGCGAGCGTTGGTTCTGCAGCGAGGCGGAGGCCCAGGCGGCCGGCTGGCGCCCCGTCTCTCCCTCGTCGTGAGAATTTGTGATCACGAGCATCAGTCTGTGATCACATAATCATCGGCCTACGCACGATGCGGTTGAGCGCCATGAAAAAAGCCCGCAGCCGGGGGTGGGCTGCGGGCTTAAAGAACCGTGACGCCCCTAGGGGGATAGGTGGGACGGCGCCACGTTCGAGCCCATATTCCAGCGCAACTACGAGTAGATAGCAAGACCTCTCCGAAGATATTTTTCGCATTCGTAAAGATTTCGCGTACCATTTTGTGACAGCGGGAAGTTGACGGCACCCTCGGCAGAGTCCTTCTTCGCAATCGCACATTCTCCGGGCACACAACGCAAGTTGTTGGAAATAAAGGACCGCCTTGGCATGCGGCGGGCCGGAGAACGCGCGTTAATTTGTTCTGAACGTCGATTAAATCACGCGAAACGGCGCGCGGACCTTGTAAGTTGACATTCCGGATCAACTTAATCCGAAAGCAGAAAGATCTTACCCGGATTGAGGATACCGGCAGGATCTAAGGCGCGCTTGATCTGCCGCATGACGTCGACGCCGCGGCCGAGTTCTTCTTCGAGGTACTTGATCTTTCCCTCGCCGATACCGTGCTCGCCTGTAGAAGTGCCGTCCATGGCCAGTGCACGTTGCACGAGACGGCCGACGAAGGCCTCTACCGCCGCCACTTCTTCCGCACTCGTCGCATCGAAGACTGGGATCGCATGAAAGTTCCCGTCGCCCACATGTCCCACGATCGGCGCGATGAGCCCCGAGCGGCGGATATCGTCCGTGGTCTCACGAACACATTCCGCGAGGCGTGAGATCGGCACGCAGACGTCGGTCGCGAGCGTCGTCTTGCCGGGCCAGGCGGTGCGCACCGCCCAGTATGCGTCGTGGCGCGCCTTCCACAGCCGGCGCCGCTCCTCGTGACCCTCGGCCCACTCGAAACGGATCGCCCCATGCTCCCGCGCGATGCTGCCGAAAGCTTCGGCGTCCTCGCGCGTGGCCGCCGGCGTTCCGTGGAACTCGACGAACAACGTTGGTGCCTCCTCGAGCGCGAGCTTCGCGTGGATATTGACGGCGCCGATCTGCACTTGATCGAGAAGCTCGATACGCGCCAGCCCGAGCCCCGCTTCGATGGCCTCGATGGCGGCGTTGCACGCGCCCTCGATCGAGATGAACGGGCAGACGGCCGCGACCACCGAGGCAGGCACGGGATAGAGACGAAGCGTGAGCTCGGTGATGATGCCGAGCGTGCCTTCCGATCCGATGAGCAATCGTGCGAGATCGAAACCCGCGGCCGACTTGCGCGCCCGCCCGCCAGTCCTGACCACCGCGCCGTCGGCCATGACGGCGGTGAGATTGACGACGTTGTCGCGCATCGTGCCGTATCGCACGGTGTTGGTGCCCGAGGCGCGCGTCGCCGCCATGCCGCCGAGCGTTGCCTCCTCGGCTCCCGGATCGACCGGGAAGAAGAGGCCGCAGTCGCGCAGGTGCGCGTTGAGCTGGCGCCGCGTCACGCCGGCCTCGACCACGCAATCGAGATCGCGCGCGTTGACGGCGAGGATGCGGTTCATGCGGCTCATGTCGAGCGAGATGCCGCCGTGAGGCGCGTTGACGTGTCCCTCGAGCGATGTCCCGGCGCCGAAGGCGATCACCGGGCAGCGATGCCGCGCGGCGATACGGAGAACCTCCGACACCTCTTCCGTGCTCTGCGGCCACGCCACCGCGTCGGGAGGCTCGCCCGCAATGGAGCTCACCGTATTCGCATGCTGGCGCCGCAGCGCCTCGCCGGTCTCGACGCGCCCGGGCATGAGCTCCCGCACCTCCGCGATCGCGGCTTTGACGTCGCTCTGTCCGGCCACGCTCATCGCCCGTGCGACCTCCAGCTCACGGCTGACCTTTTCTTGGCGCCCATGCTGCAGTAGAAAACTCTCCGGCGCCGGGGCTTACAAGATCATCTGGAGAATTTGTTCCCATGTTACGTAAGCTCGTCTTGCCGGCTTTGGCCTTTGTACTCGCCGGCCCCGTGACCGGCGCCGCGGCAGCGGAAAAGCTGATCGTCATCGGCACAGAGAACGTCGACCTCGCCGGCAGCGGCGTCGCAATCGATGTCAGCAAGGCGCGCGGCGCCTACCGCGGCATACGCCTGCGCTCGAAAAGCGGCACGGCCGGCATTGCCCGCGTCCAGCTCATCTATGCCGACGGCACGGTCCACAGCGAGGACCGCCCGTTTACCCTCACTGGCGGCGAGCGCAGCCGTCCCATCGGCGACGACGACAACGACCGCTTCATCGACCGCATCAGCATCACCAACGACCCCGGCAAGGGCCAGATCGTGCTCGACGTCCTCGGCATCCAGACGGGCAACGGCGCCAGGATGGCGCGCGCCAAGGCCGCGACCGGAGAGATCGCCGCAACCGACACGGCCGCCAAGCCCGACGCATCCGCGCCCGGCACCGTCAAGGACGGCAACGACGTGATGTTCGGCTACCAGAACGTCGGCTTCGCGCTCGACCGCGACGTCATCAAGGTCGGCGGCGAGCTCGGCAAGTTCGACCGCATTCGCCTGCGCGTGCTCGGCAACGACATCCACATCGTCTCGCTCAAGGTCGTCTACGTCGACGGCGACTCCGAGGACGTGGCCGTCGATGCCGAGATCAAGGCCAACAAGAAGACGCCATGGTTCGATCTCAAGGGCGACCGCTTCATCCGCGAGATCCAGATGGTCTATCGCTCCCAGCCCAGTCTCAAGGGCCAGGCGCGCGTCGAGGTGACGGGCCAATATGCGCCAGGCTGGCTCGGCACGGACGGCGAGGGCCGCAAATACAATGAAGGCTGGGTGCTGCTCGGTGCGCAGACGGCGGGCTTCACCGGTTTCGACCACGACACCATCAGCGTCGGCGAGAACGAGGGCGGCTTCACGCGCCTCCGCGTCGCCGCCAAGGACCGGGCGATCACCTTGAAGGAGATCCGCGTCAAATTCGTTTCCGGCCCCGACGAGGTGTTCACGATGCACGAGCGCGTCGACCCCGGAACGCCCTACGGTCCGCTCGAGTTCAAGGGCGGCAAGGCGCCGATCAAGGTGATCGAGGCGAGATACCGCTCGCGCTTCGACCTGATGAAAGGCCTGAAGAGCGTCGTCGACGGCAAGCCCGCCGTGGTCGAGATCTGGGGCCAGCACTGAACGTCACTTGCTGCATCCCTCCACCGACAGGGCCGCTCCGGCCCTGTCTTTTTTTGGGCGCGGTCGGACTCTAAGTGTGAACACGGATTACCGGCCGCCCGCAAATGCGGCCCACGCCGAAGAAAATACGCCCAAGAAAATAAGGAGGGACGCCGTGTTGCGTCGACTAGCTTTAGCCATCCTCGCCATCGCCGCGGCCATGTCCGCCTCGGCCGCCGAGGCCCGCGATCCCCAGATCCTCGATAGCCAGAGGGTCAACAACCGTGAGGAGCGCGTCGTCTTCCGCATCCCGCGCGGACAAGGACGCCTCGATCAGATCCGCTTCCGCTCCGATGACGGCATGCTCCTCAGCTCCGTCGAGATCATTTTCGAGGGCGGCAAGCGCCAGAACATGCAATTTCTCGATCGGGTTCCGCCCGGCGCCGAGAGCCGGCCGATCGGCATCGACGCCGATCTGCCGGGCGTCGAGCAAGTAACGCTGTGGAAGCGCCCGAGCTTGCGACCGGGAATGATAAACGTGCAGCTCATCGGTGTTCTGAGACCCGAGCCGCCGCGGGGAGGCCAGTTCAGCGTCATCGACAGTCAGACGGTCGACATCCGCAACGACCGCGTCGTCTTTCGCGTCGGCGCCCGCGAAGGACGCTTTGCTGCGATCAAATACCGCCCCGTCGACGGCCCTATGCTCGTCGGCGGAGTTGAGATCGAGTACGCCAACCGCGAACGGCAAACCTACAATCTCGTTGATCGTCTGATGCCGGGACAAGAGAGCCGGCCCCTTGATCTCGCGGGCGAAACGCGCCGCATCGCGACCGTCACCTTGTTGAAGCGCCCTGGCTTCCGGCCCGGCCGCCTCACCGTCGAGCTGATGGGCCTCGAGGTTCCGGATCGGCGCGAGCCGCCGCCGTGGGCCGGCATCGGACCTCAGATCCCGCGCGGCTGGGTTCTGTTCGGCGCCCAGACGGTCGACTTCCGCGGCGACCGCGACGTGGTCCCCGTCGGCCCCGAGGTCGGCCGCTTTGAGCACATCGCGCTGCGTGTGCTCGACAACGACATCTTCCTGCGCGAGATCACGGTGACCTATGCCAATGGCGAGCGCGATCGCAAGATCATCGAGACCGCCATCCCGGCCAACAGCCAGACGCGCGGCATCGATCTCAAGGGCGACCGCTTCATCCGCGACATCGAGCTCGTTTATCGGTCGCGGCCCGGTGGCGGCAAGCCGGCGATCGTCGAGGTCTACGGCGATTTCGCCCGCGACTGGTTCGGCGACCGCGGCGGCTACCGCGACTACAATCGCGGCTGGGCCTTGCTCGGCGCGCAGCGTGCCTCCATGTTCTCCAAGGACAGCGACGTCATTCAGGTCGGCGAGCGCTTCGGGCGCCTGAAGGCCCTGCGCTTCACGGCCCGGCGCGAGGACATCCGTATCTACGGCGTGCGCGTCATCTACGGAAACGGCGAGGCCGAGGACGTGCCCGTTTCAGCCCAGCTCAAGGAAGGCCAGACCACGCCGCAATTCAATCTCAAAGGTTGGTGGAGCGGCCGCTACGTCAATCGCATCGAGCTCAAGTATCGCTCGAAGCTCACACTTAAAGGACAAGGCACGATCGAGGCCTGGGGCCTGCAATAGCCCCACGCCGCTTTGTCCACACGTTGGCAGCCCCTGCCGGGTGCGCGGTATTCCTCCGCTGCGCTCCCGGCTATCTTGTAGGTGGCGCGCCGAGTTGGTCGAGACACTGATCTCTGCGGCCGAGCGAAAGCGCAACTCTCAAGGGAGCCTGGCGCATGGCGATCCGCCAGCTAAGGCCGGAGACGATCAATCGCATCGCCGCGGGCGAGGTGATCGAGCGCCCGGCGAGCGTGGTCAAGGAGCTCGTCGAGAACGCGGTCGATGCCGGCGCGCGCGAGATCGAGGTCGTGACCGCGGGCGGCGGCCTGTCTCTCATCCGCGTCACCGATGACGGTCACGGCATGGAGCCTTCCGACCTCGCGCTCTCGGTCGAGCGGCACGCCACCTCGAAGCTCACCGACGACGATCTCGACGCCATCCGCACGCTCGGCTTCCGCGGCGAGGCGCTGCCATCGATCGGCGCCATCGCGTATCTGTCGATCCAGTCTCGCGCTCGCGGCGGCACCGAAGCGTTCGAGGTCGTCGTCGACCGCAGCGAGAAATCGGGCCTCAAGCCCGCAGGCGCCAATCCCGGCACGCGCGTCGAGGTGCGCGATCTTTTCTCGGCCACGCCCGCGCGATTGAAGTTCATGAAATCGGAGCGCGCCGAGAACCAGGCCGTCTCGGAAGCCGTGAAGCGCCTCGCCATGGCGCACCCGGCGATCGGCTTCTCGCTCACGATGGGCGAGCGCACCGGCCTTCGCCTGCCGCGCGTCGAGAGAACCTCCGACGGCCTCTTGCACCGTCTCGGCCGCATCATGGGCCGCGAGTTTCTCGACGATGCCTTGGCCGTTTCAGGCGAGCGCGACGGCGTGAGCGTCTCGGGCTTTGCCGGGCTGCCGACGCTTGCATCGCCCCGACGCGGGCCAGCAGTACCTCTTCGTCAACGGCCGGCCGGTGCGCGACAAGCTTCTCGTCGGCGCCGTGCGCGCTGCCTACGGCGACCTCTTGCCCAAGGGCCGCTATCCGCTGCTCGCGCTCTTCGTCGAGCTTGCCCCGACCGATCTCGACGTCAACGTGCACCCGACAAAAGCCGAGGTGCGTTTCCGCGACGCGGGCCGCGTCCGCTCCCTCCTGATCGGCGCCCTCCAGCACGCACTCGGCGAGGCGGGGCATCGCGCGAGCGCCCGCGGCGGCGCGCTCACACTCGAGACGCTCGCGCGATCCCGCTCCCCCCTTGTGGGGGAGGCTAGCGGAGGCAGCGAGTCGCGACGATTTTGGGATACCCCCGCCCCTGTCCCCTTCCCACGTCGCGGCGAAGCCGTGCCTACGGCGCCAGGGGGAGGGGGCTTCGCCGAGGCGATGCAGGCGCCGTTTGCACCATTTGCCGATCCCTCCGCCGACACACGCGCCGGCGAGGAGGCTGTGCCGTCTGATCTTCTGGACCGCCCGCTCGGCGCCGCCCGCGCACAACTTCACGAGACCTACATCGTTGCCCAGACGCGCCACTCGGTCGTCATCGTCGATCAGCACGCAGCGCACGAGCGCCTCGTCTACGAGCGCATGAAGAAGATGCTCTCGAACGGCGGCGTCGCCCGCCAGGGCCTTTTGATTCCGGCCGTCGTCGAGGTCGGTGAGGAGGAGGCGCTTGCGCTCGCGGAGAAGGCCGGCGAGCTTGCCGAGCTCGGCTTGGTGCTCGAGGCCTTCGGCCCCGGCGCCGTCGCCGTACGCGAGGTGCCGGCACTGCTCGGCGACGCCGACGTCGAAGGCCTGGTCAAGGATCTCGCCGCCGAAATCTTGGACGACAGCGACCGCTCGGCGCTCCGCGACCGTCTCGAGGCCGTCTGCTCGCGCATGGCGTGCCATGGCAGCGTCCGCGCCGGCCGCCGCCTATCGGCCGAGGAGATGAACGCGCTCCTGCGCGAGATGGAGGCAACGCCCTTTTCCGGCCAGTGCAACCACGGCCGCCCGACCTATGTCGAGCTCGCGCTCTCCGACATCGAGCGCCTTTTCGGACGCCGCTGAAGGGCACCCCGCCATGCGCTGAACGCCCATCACATCCGGTGGCGCGCAGGGGCACCGTTGGAAAACCTGTGCGTGCAGTTTGAGATCATGCTATTGTAAATCATTGTATTTGGCGCTTGTCGGCACATAGGAGGCCTCCCGTGTGCGTCTTGCCGAAAGCGAATATTGGTCGTCTTGGTTGCGCAGCCGCCCTCGCAGCCCTCTTGTTTGTGAACGTGAGCGATCGCGCGCTTTCCGATACCGGCTGCCTGAACGCCGCAACAAGCCCCGACCAGGCGGAGATCGCCGCATTTCTCGCCAACCCCTCCGAGCTGCTGGAGCACTATCCGGCGGCCGGTCCTGCGCTGTCGGCGCGGGTCCAGCGCTTGGCCGCGAGTGATCCCTCCACCGTCCATGCGCTGGTAGCGCTGGCCAAGAACGCCAAACCCGTCCACGTCGTGTCGCTCAGCATGGGGCTTAGCCGCGCCGCGACCCAGTGCGCCGCAAAGCGCCCGGACATCACCCAAGCGATCAAGCAGGTTGTCGCCTCTGAAGGGTCTCCGAGCCTGCGAGCTCTCTTTACCACCGAGTCGACCATCTCGGAGCTTGCGGCTGGATCTCCCGACCACCCCGCAGCAGCATTGCCGCCTCCCGCAGGGCTGGCGCAGCCCTCTGCCGGTCAACCCGGCGCGCCAAGCAAAGGCAACTTCGACGCCTTGATCAAGAACCGGCCACCCGGCTTCCTTTTGCCGACCGACTTTGGCTTGCCTCCGGCACCCGGATCCGACACGCGCTTGCCGGCCTCCGATTCCAATCGAGGCAGCACGCAGACGTCGCCGACGGGCGCCACCACTGCTGCATCCTCGCCGTCCGCAGCTCCCGGCAACGTCACGCCACCGTCGCTCCCGTCGCTCGATGGCGGGAGTGCCCCATTCACATTGCTCGAAGCGGAAGCGGCAGCTCCGCCGCCCGGAAGCGGCATCGTCTCGCGCAATTCCTTGACGGCCCCGGGACCGCAGAACGGTGATCAGAGCCCCCGTCCGCCCGGCGGCGATTTCCTCTGGTCGTCCGAAGGCGGCCCCAGCGGTTACAATCACATTGTGAGCCCCGCACATTGACCTTCGCGGCCATGCGCTCGCCTCGGCGCTGGAACGCATGATGGGTAAGGCGGAGAATTGCGCCGGCCGCCGGCCCCTGCGCAACCGGATGTCGGTTGAGGTCCACCGTTTATTCCCCCTGCACTGAGAAATAATTCCTTGGACGGGCAAGCTTTCCGCCTTTCTGCAACCACGCCCAGGGAGTGGAGTCCAACTCGCGCCGGAGCGCACGAAATTCACGTCTAGCGGGTGACCCCATGCTGGTTCTCGACTCACACAGCGTTGTTCGCGGCAAGCTCAATGCCGCCGGCACCATGCGCATCGACTGCTGGCTCGAAGGCGATCTCGTCTGCTCCCGCCTCGAGATCGGCCGCGACGGCTATGTTCTCGGCAACGTCACGGCGCGCGAGCTGTTCGTCGAAGGCCAGATCGTCGGCAAGGTCAAGGCCAGCGTCGTACATCTTATGGAGGGCGCCTTCGTCGAGGGCGACATCGAGCACAGCGTGATTTCCATTCACCCCTCGGCGTCGCTCCTTGGCAAGGCCGTTCGCACCCAGGGCTACGCCCCCGAAGAGATCGTCGCCGTCGAGCAGAAATCCTCGAGCGAGCGGCGCAAGATCGAGCACGAGAGCCGCCGCGCCAACGACAAGATCGCCAGCGTCGACTGGGGGCGCTATCAGGCCCGCGCGTCGTAGCATCTGAATGAGTTTCGTCAACGACGGACCGTCGTTCGTCCAGCTGGTCATGTTGGTCGGCGGCGGCGTGATGGGTCTCTCGCACATTGTGCGCCCGCAAATGTGGGCCGACTATTTCACCGGCCTCCACGCTGAAGGGACCCGCGGCGTGATCACCCGCACCTTCATGCTCGACCTCTGGCCCGCCCTGCTCATTGTCTCGCTCCACCAGGTCTGGCACGGGCCCGCCATCGTCGTGACCATCTACGGTTGGCTGCTGCTGGCGAAGGTCATGGTGTCGATGCTCGTCCCCGAGATCGGCCTGCGATCGCTGGCCATGGCTTCGAAAGGACCGAGGAGCTTTGTCATCGCCGGTTGCGCGCTGCTGGTCATTGCCGCATGCGCGGCCGCCGCTCTGTTCTCGCCGGCGTGACGGACTAGCTCGCAGGCGCCTCATAGCGCGCGAAGATCACTTGCGCCTCGCCGTAGGTTCGCCGGTCGAGCTCCGCGAAGCCCGGCGGCAATTCCACGCTCGGCGTTTGCCCGCTCCTCGAGCACGATCACCGCGCCGGGCGCGAGCCAGCCCCCATCTCTAAGTGAAACGAGCGCCTTCTCGCCGAGGCCCTTGCTGTAGGGCGGATCGAGAAAGGCGAGCCCGAACGGCTCGATGTTGCCCGCCGGGCCGAGATCCGTCGCATCGCGCCGGAAGATCCGCGTCACGCCCGTGAGCCCGAACGTCTCGACATTGGTGCGGATGAGCGCGCGCGCCTCCGCCGTCTCCTCGACGAACAGGCAATAGGCGGCGCCCCGCGACAGGGCCTCGATGCCGAGCGCGCCTGTGCCCGCGAAGAGATCGATGACGCGCGCACCTTCGATCTCGAAGTCCTCGATGCCATGCAGAAGAATGTTGAACACCGACTCGCGCACGCGGTCCGCCGTCGGCCTCAGACCCTCGTGCTCCGGCGACACGAGCGCCCGCCCGCGAAACTTCCCGCCGACGACCCTCATGTCTCGCGCGGTCTCCGCGGCGGCTCGCCCGCCTTGCCGCCCTTGGGACCCTTGGCGGACTTGTGAGAGGGCTTCTTCTCCGGCTCATCGACGAGACCGAACTCGCGCGCCAGGCCCGGCCCGAGCTGCTCGGCGAGCACGCGCCGCTTCACGTGCTCCGCTTTCCCCGGCTCGAGATCGAGAAGCTGGAAGGGGCCGAACGAGATGCGGATCAGCCGGTTCACCTCGAGGCCGAATGTGGCCAGCACCTTGCGCACCTCGCGGTTCTTGCCCTCGCGGATGGCGACCGTGAGCCAGGCGTTGGCGCCCTGCACGGTATCGAGCGTAGCCTCGATCGGCCCGTACTTCACGCCCTCGATCTCGATGCCCTCTTTCAGCCGGTCGAGCTCCTCCTGCGTGACGCGCCCCTTCGCGCGCACGCGGTAGCGGCGCAGCCAGCCCGTCGCGGGGAGCTCGAGATGACGCGCCAGCTCGCCGTCGTTGGTGAGCAGCAAGAGCCCTTCCGTATTGAAGTCCAGGCGCCCGATCGAAACCACGCGCGGCAGTCCCGGCGGCAGGCTCTCGAACACCGTCGGCCGCCCCTGCGGATCGTTGTGCGTGGTGACGAGCCCCTTGGGCTTCGAGTAGCGCCAGAGCTGCGTCGGCTCGGAGACAGGGAGCGGGCTTGCCGTCGACCAGCACGCGGTCCTTGGGCCCGACCTCGACCGCCGGCGTCTTCAGCACTTGGCCGTTGACGGAAACGCGGCCGTCTGCGATCCACCGCTCCGCCTCGCGCCGCGACGCGAGCCCCGCGCGCGCCATGGCCTTGGCGATCCGCATCGGCTCGGAGATGGCGGGCGGGCCGGCGGGCACGCGTCTGCCTTTGCCGTGCCGCGGCCGTCCGCCTTTCTTCGGGTGACGCTCGTCGTTCTCTCCGTGCGGACGCGATCCACCTCGCCCCTTCGGGCGCTTTTCTTCACGTTCTTCGCGCGGCGGGCGTTGACCGGAAAACGATTTGCGCATGTGATCCTTCTGACTTCTCCCTCTCCCCGTCCTCACGGGGAGAGGGTCAGGGTGAGGGGCAGGTTCAGCACTGCGCCGTTCTGCCCCTCACCCTATCCCTCTCCCCGCAAGAACGGGGAGAGGGAATTCGACTGCGAGGCCCTTATGACACCGCGAGCATCGCTCGGCCACATGGATGTGGCGCTCTTCGAGGCGGAAGCCGCGGCACGGCGCGGCGAGGTCCCCATCGGCGCGGTGATCGTCGGCCCGGACGGCCACGTCGTCGCCCAGGCCGGCAACCGCACGCGCGAGCTTGCCGATCCCTCCGCCCACGCCGAGATGCTGGCCATCCGCGAAGCCTGCCGCGTGCTCGGCTCCGAGCGGATCCCGAACCACGATCTCTATGTCACGCTCGAGCCGTGCCCGATGTGCGCCGCCGTCATTTCCTTCGCACGCGTTCGCAGGCTCTATTACGGAGCCCCCGACCCCAAGGGCGGCGGCGTCGAGCATGGTGCCCGCGTCTTCGCGCAGGCGACCTGTAACCACACACCCGAGATCTATCCCGGCATGGGCGAAGCGGAGTCCGCCGCCCTCCTCAGATCCTTCTTCACCGAGCGCCGCGATTGAGTCCCTCGCCGCGCCGGAGGGATGAAGAGGCCTAGCTGCGCAGCTTGCGCCGCGGACTCCGGAGCCGCTTGAGAAGGCGCCGCTGGGGCTTGAGCGCGGGCTCCGCCTCGAGCAGCGCCATGGGCTCGGGCGCAGCGAGCACGGGAAGCACTTCCGCCCCGAGCATGCGCATGAGCTGGCCCTTGAGCTTCTCTTTCGCCGGCGCCGCCGCCGCCAGGATGTCCCTCACCTTGAGAAAGTCGAGGGCCTGAAAGCGCCCCGTCCCCGCGTCGATATAGATGTCCGGCTGCCGGTTCTTGAGCTTCTCGCGCACGATCGAGCGCTCGAACAGGAACGACGAGGCGAAAAGCGCCTCGAGCGCGGTCGGGTACGCGCGCTTCTGCCGACGGCACCGTCACGCCGGTGACGTCAATCGCGACCAGCAGATCCGCCTCTCCCTCGATGACGTCGAACGGCAGCGGGTTCGTCAGCCCGCCGTCGATCATCGTCCGCCCATCGATGTTGACCGGCTCGAAGATGGCAGGCAGCGCCATGCTCGCCGCGACCGCACGCCTGAGCGGCCCCTCCGTGAGCACAGCGGGCTCGAGCGCATAGAAATCGCTGGCGATGACGCGCAGCGGGATCTCGAGCTCGGAGAAATCGCGCGCCACGCCGCGCGGCAGCACCACGTCGAGCAATGCGCCCGGAGCGAGCAGCGCGTTGCGCGCCGAGAAGATGTTCCAGAACCCGGTTCCGCTCTGCGCCCGCGCAAACAGGAGATCGCGCACCAGCCCGAAGCGGCGCGTCAGCACGTCGACGGTGTGCGCTCGGATGTCGGCCCCCGCCAGCCCCGACGCATAGGCCGCGCCGAATATGGCGCCGATCGACGTGCCCGCAATGATCTTGGGCTTGAGACCGAGCTCGTCGAACACTTCGAGCATCAGAACGTGTGCGAGCCCGCGTGCTCCGCCGCCGCCGAGCACGAGTCCAATGGAAGGCAAGCCGCTGCGCGCCCCTCCGACCGCGATTGCGTTTGCTCTTTCCGCCGGCATGCCGGGCCCCCTTAGCGATGCACCTACCCCCTCACATAATAGTGTGCCCGCACGCCGCGCGCGACGTCCCGATCGGCTCGCGGCGGCCGCGCGTTGCTCAAATATGTGGCGTTCCGAGGAGGGCGGCATCGAGCCCCGTGACGCCCGAGCCGTGATCTCCGGTCCAGCGCGCATGTGGGTGTATCGAGAAGTCGCCATAGCACAGCTTGCGGATGATTGCGGCGGGCCGGAGATGCCAGCTCGCCCACGCGAGCGGCGTGTCGCCGTTCATATCCTTGGCGTCCTTTGCCGCGCCGGCACCGAGCAATAGATCGATGACGCACTCGGAGCCGAAGGCGGCGGCGCGATGCAGCGGCGTCTCGCCCCGCGTGCGCGCGTCGCGCATGAAGCTCCCCGTTGCGGCGCCCGTTTTCGCGCAGCGATTGGGATCGGCGCCCGCAGCCAAGAGCACTCTGACGACGGGCTCCGACGACGGCCGGTTGGCTTTCGACAAGGCAGCATGCAGCGGCGTCTCGCCGGTGTCGGGAAGGGACGCGTTAGCGTCCGCGCCGTTCTCGATCAGGAACTGACAGAGCCGCCAATGGCCGTGGAAGGCGGCCCCGTTGAGATCCAGATTGGGCCCGAGCGAGCCGAGACTTTCGCCCCTGGAGATGAGGAGCCGTATCGCGCTGACGTCGCCGTAGTAGGCGCACCATTGGATGAGTGAAACGCCCGCATCGTCCCGTGTGGTCGCCGCACCGCCCTCCGCCACGTAGTCGAAAACAAGGTCCGTGCGCCCGTCTCGAATGCGATCCAGCATAAGTCCGCCTCGCATGATGAATGCCAAATGCCGTAGCAGCGCTGGCGTAACTCAAATTTGGAAATTCGCAACCCTTGGCTCCGCCTGCTGATAAAGTGCTGTACCGGCCGGGCTCTCCCCTGACGCCCTGACCGCGACGGGGACCAACCACCATGCTCAAGTTCGCTATCTCGCTGCGCTTCATCATGCTGATCGCCTCCTTCGGCACGGCGATCGGCGCGCTCCTCATGTTGTGGCTCGGCTGCTGGCGGATGTTCGAGGCCGCGACGGCGCTTTTCGCGAGCCAGGAAATGAAACAGATCATTCCCTGGATCATGAGCGGCACCGACGCCTTCCTCTTCGGTCTCGTCCTCGTCATCTTCGCCTACGCCATCGCCTTCGGCTTCGTGTTCGACCTGAATCCTGCGGAGCGAAAATTACTGCCGGCCTGGATGCGCGTCGAAGGGGTGCACGAGCTGAAAGACACGCTCGTCGGCGTGATCCTGGTCTACCTCGTCGTCGACTTCGCGACCGACCTGCCCGAGTTCGACAACGCGCTGACCTGGGAGATGCTGGTGAAGCCGGCCTCGATCTTCCTCATCGCCGCGGCCTACTGGCTCTTCGCCGGAAAAAACGCCGACGCGGCCTCGCGGGGCTGACACCAAGCCCGAGATTGCTGGAACACGGCGTTCAGCCGTTTGTGGATACTGCGCCACAATATTGCGGCAGTGCTCGATAAGAGTGATAAGCACATGATGCGGCGATTTCGGAGCGCGCGTTGGCGACGTGCGCAACTCACCCTCGGAGGGGCGCCATGAGATCGAGTTACGCTTTTGTTTTGGCTTTGGGCTTCCTGGCGGCACCGCATGCTGCCCGGGCTGACGTCGTATCCGACGTCTTGAAATGCGACAGCGACCCTTGCGTCGTCTCGTTCAACTCTGGCGGCGAGGTCGGCGCCTTCAAGGCCGCCGCGCGCGAGATCAAGCGGAGCGGACGCCACGTCGTCATCAACGGCCCATGCCTCTCGGCATGCGCAATTCTCGCCGACCAGGCGCGCAGCAACGTCTGCGTCACGTCGAAGGCGCGCTTCGGCTTTCACAAGGGTTACGTGCTCGAGCAGCTGACCGCCGGCGGACCGATGCGCTTCGTGAAGCGCTTCACGCCCGAGCACTCGCGCGACGTCGCCGGATGGGTCAACAAGAACGGCGGCTTCCCCAACCGCGGCTTCCGCTACATGAATGCGAGTGCCGCCAAGCGCATCTGGCGCGGCTGCTGAGGCAAAGCTCTCCGCCATTCAAGACTGAACGCAAGACAGTGCCGTCCAGCGCCTTATGCCGGCTGGCCACACGCCACCTTTCATGGTTAATGTGATCGAGTCAGCGCCAATCACGAGAACTCTTTCGCTGCTTTTCCGTATGGAACTAGTGGCATAGCGGCGCTTTGTCATAGGCCAAACGTCATGATCGCCGCGATTGAGCTCCCACATTAGGTGGATGTGCGGGCAGCAATAGCCGCGCAATTGCCACGTGGAGCATCGCGACAGTGTGTGGATTTGCCGGAATAGTCGACCTCTGCGGCGTGCGTGAACCTGATCGCGCCGCCATCCGGCGCATGACCGCAGCTCTCCAGCATCGAGGACCTGACGAGGACGGGTGGTTCTTTGCCACCGGCATCGGCATAGGGCATCGCCGCCTGCAGATTGTTGGGCTGGCCGATGGCCGACAGCCGATCTTCAACGAGGACCGCACCGTCGCCGTCATCTACAACGGCGAGCTCTTCGACTACCCGGAGCAGAAAGCGGCGCTGGAAGCCAGGGGCCATGTCTTTCGCACCCACACCGACACGGAGACCATCGTCCATCTTTACGAGGAATACGGCGAAGGGCTCTTCGAGCACCTGAAGGGTCAGTTCGCTTTTGCGCTCCTCGATCTGAAAAAGCGCACGCTTTTTCTCGCCCGCGACCGCGTCGGCATTTGTCCGCTTCATTGGTCGCGCCAGCACGATCAGCTCTTCTTCGCCTCTGAGATCAGCGCTCTCCTCGCGTCGGGTGGCGTTCCAGCCGTTTGCGACCTCAAGGGTCTCGATCACGCCCTGAGTTTCATGGGCATGGGAGCGAGACGGACGATGTTTGCGAATGTGCAGTCCGTTCTACCCGGGCACTATCTGAAAGTTCAGCTTGGCAGATCGGGCAGGCCCGGTGAGATCATCGAGCGGCGCTATTGGGATCTCGATTTTCCCGACGCAGGCGACGAGGAAGACCCCGCGGAGCCCCAAAGCCTTCTCGACGAATTCGATGCGACCTTCCGGCGCGCGGTCGAAATCCGTCTGCGAGCGGAAGTCCCCGTGGTCGGCTACCTCAGCGGCGGCGTCGACTCGGCAAGCGTGATGGCCGCGGCAGCACGCATCAGAGGCGACGCGCCGCCGAGCTTCACGATCCGCATACCGGATCGCAAGCTCGATGAAACGTCCAACGCGATGTTGACAGCGCGCCACATCGGTACGAGCCCGACCGTCGTGACGTGCGACGCCGAGTCGATCTCGAATGCCTATCCGGCGCTGGTGGCTGCGACCAGCGCCCCTGTCATGGACACCTCGTGCGCGGCGCTCTGGCACCTAGCGCGAGAAGTGCGCGCTCAAGGCTACAAGGTGGCGCTGACGGGCGAAGGAGCCGATGAAGGACTCGCCGGATACCCGTGGTTTAAATTCGACGCCTTGAGGACGCGGCTCAATTCCAGCGGCCTGCCACTCGGCAACGCCGCCATTCGCGGCCTGCGAGAGCTGATCGCGCCGCCAATAGCGAAGGAAGGCCGGTTCGACGGCATGCTCGGAGAATTCGATACCTACGCGTGTTTTCACGGTCTCGTTTCCACCGGTGCCCAAGGCTATTACACCGCCGACCTCAGGCAGACGCTCGGATCATTTGTCGCTTACGAGGACTATGAATTCGATGTCGATCGCATTCGCCGCTGGCATCCCCTTAATCGCATGGTCTATGCGAACTACAAGATTCACCTCGCCGGACTGCTGCTGAACCAAAAGGGCGACCGCGTCGCAATGGCCAACAGTGTCGAGACCCGATACCCCTTCCTCGACGAAGATGTCGTCAGTCTCTTTGCGCGCGTCCATCCCAAGTGGAAGCTGAGGGGCCTCAAGCGAGACAAGGTTCTCTTGCGCCAGGTGGCGGCGCGATACCTGCCTCCAGAGATCGCCTCACGTCCGAAGCATATGTTCACTGCGCCATTCGCTCGCAGCATGTTCACCACACCGCCTCGGTATGTGAGTCAGCTCATGAGTTCCCGCTTCTCTGAAAAAGACTGGCTATTTCGATATTGCCAAAGTTCGTTGGGCATACGAGGCCGTCGAGAACGGCACGTACGCCAAATGGCGGTATTTCAGCGGCATCGGATTGGTTGGCGTGCTGGCGACGCAACTTTGGCACCATCTGCACCTTGGCGGCGGTCTCTGCGAGCTGCCGACGAGCGAGCCGCCCGCCACACCCGAGACGAGGAGCGCCGCGCTCGCCATTTGAACGAGAAGCGTATGCATCGGCCGATGCCTTGCTCGAGCCCGAACGCTCGCACCAGACGCGAAAACTTGTCCCCGCCCGCATCTTCTCCCGTACAGTCGCGCGATCCGCTCCGCTGGGGTCGCCTTCTAGAGGCGTCTTGAATGCGAGGGGCGGGTCCGAGGTCTGAGGGATGCGCGGAGCACGCACTCCGTCTCCCCGGCGCGTCTGCCAATGGCCGGCGGTAACGTCGGTACTGATGACGCTGCGGTTAAACTGAGGCGCGGGACGCCGGGATTTGGCTTCACCCGGCGCAAAGCTCGGAAAGCGGGGCGCCGGTGCGCCTTCAGATTCTGACAGATGCGGAAGACCGCGGCAATCCCGCGCCCCGCTCCCCCTACTCTCCAACACCTCGGGCGCTCGCGCGCTGCGAGGAACTTGCCTTGGCCTCTTGTCCTTGACTCTCTATATCGATCGCTATATGAATATAACGATCGCTAGATATATAGTGTTTTTGAGCCTATGGCGCACGATAGAAACAAGCCGGTACGACCAGTCGCCCGCACGAACGCAAGCTCATCGCGTCCCGAGAGCGGCGACATTCGCGAGCGCATTTTGGATTGCGCGACCGACCTGCTCGGCCGCGAAGGCTATGGTGCCCTGAGCGTGTCGGCGGTCTGCAAGCTGGCGGACGTCTCCGCGCCGACGCTCTACTGGCACTTCGGCAACAAGGAAGGACTGCTGGCCGCGCTGCTGAAGCGCTCCCTCAGGCGCGATGCCGACGCCTTTCTGTCCATCGACATCACGCGCATGACGCGTCAGGAGGCGTTCGAGAAATACCTCGAGGCGCTGAGGCGCGTCGTCATCTCCGAGCGCCCCAACAACTGGGTCATCCTGTCGTCGTTATCGGAGGCCCGCCACGCCGCCCCGGAAATCGTCGACATCATCGCAGAAGCGCGCCGCCGCCAGGTCGACTTCAACGCCGAGCAGCTGCGAACGCTTTGGGGACTGCGCAGCGATGGCTTATGCGTCCACCTCTGGCTCGCCTACTGCAACTACATCTCGCTCCTCTATCAAGACACCAAGAGCGAGGAGCTCGTCGACGCCGCCATTCAATCGTTCCGAGGCGCCTATTTCCTGCTCGTTGCCGCGCTCGGCGAGGATGGCGCCCGCGAAGCAGGCCTGGCCACAACCCTGCAGGAGCTTGGCTACGACCCGTTGCCGCCCGTGAAGAAGCTCGCAGCGCCACGCCGCCACAAGTCTGGCCCAAGTCGCAAGACAGTTAGGAGCGTCACATGACCAGCACCGGCCTGTCACGACGAACCGGCCTCGCTGTCACGACGGGCGAGGACGAATACACCAAGGCCAGAGGAGGCGAGCCGTCTGACTCTGGCTCGACCTGGCTCCTGCCGGGTGAGATCGGCCATGTCGAGGAAGGCTCTCTCGAAGAGGCCATCTGGCGCGAGCTCGGCGCTCTGCCTCAAAGCCGCCGGCGCAAGGCGCAGCTCTGAGGCAGCCCCCGCGCAAGAAAAAGCCCGGCGCACGCGTGCACGCCGGGCTCCGGTCCGCACCGGAATTGAAAAGGATCGGAAGGCCAAGGCGGCAGTCTTGCGCTGCAAACTCTTAAGCGAGCTTGAACGGCATTTCCTTGCCGGCGAAGAACGCGTCGATGTTGTCGAGCGCCTCAAAGCCCATCTGGTTGCGCGCCTCGATCGCCGCCGAGCCGAGATGCGGGAACAGGAACGTGTTCGGCAGGTCGTAGTAGCCCTCGTTGATGGCGGGCTCGCCGGCGAACACGTCGAGGCCGGCATAGCCGAGACGGCCCGACTTGAGCGCCGCGATCATGTCCTCGTCCTTGACCAGGTCGCCGCGCGCCGTGTTCACGACGATGGCGCCGTGCGGGCAGCTTCTCGATCACGTCCTTGTTGAAGAAGTAGCGCGTCTCCGGCGTCGACGGCGCGTTGATCGAGAAGAACTGCGAGACCGTGAGCAGGCTGTCGAGGCTGTCGTGGTAGGTCGCGCCGAGCTCCTTCTCCTTCTCGGGCGGCTGCCGGTAGATGTCGTAGTAGTGGATCTCCATGTCGAAGCCGCGCGCGCGCTTGGCCAGCGCCTGGCCGATCTTGCCGAAGCCGTAGATGCCGAGCTTCTTGCCGTCGAGCCGCTGGCCGACGAGCTGCAGCGGCTGCCAGCCGGGCCAGGCGCGCGCGCGCACCATGCGCTCGCCTTCGGACGCGCGCCGCGCCGAGCCGAGCAGCAGCAGCATGGCGATCTCGGCGGTGGCCACCGTGACGCCGTGCGGTGCGTTGCCGACCTTGATGCCGCGCGCCTTGCAGGCATCGAGATCGATGTGGTCGAAGCCGATCGAGAACGTCGAGATGCACTTGATGTTCTCGGGCAGCTTGTCGATCACGTCCTTGCGGCACTTCTCGTTGAGCGTGATGAGCAGCGCGTCGACGCTCTTGGCCGTCTCGAGCATCTCGTCGATCGTGATCTTCGGGTTGTCGCCGTGCGCGATGACGTCGTAGGACGCCCGCGCGCGGGCCATGACGGCCTCCGGCAGAGGCCAGGTGATCAGGATTTTCTTCTTCATGGGACGTTGTCCTCCCCCGTCGTCGGCGTTTCTCGGATTTCCCGCCGCTTTTGCCGCAACGACCGTTCCCTGACAAGCGCCAAGCGCTCCGAGAGGGGCCCTAACGCTTTATTCACCATGCTGGCGCACACTTCGCGGCTGCGAACTCCGGCCAAAATGCCGCGCCGCGGCGACCCGATTTGGTCGCACCGCTCGCAGAGGAGGGGGCTTCACCATGAGGCTGCTGGTACTTGCGCTCGCGCTTCTCGCAGGTCTCAAGCTATGGGCTCAGGATAGCGTCTACCGGTCGGCGACCGAGGAGGCCCTCGTCGCCGCCTACCGCGACCGCGCCGTCGCGGCCTGCCAGAAGGAGCCGGCCCGCGATGCGCGCACGCCCGCCGTCAACTGGGGCAACGCCACGGCCGTCAAGCTCGTTATCGGCGACAGCAACCTCAGCGTCTATGTCTGGGAGGTCGATCACGCGCTCTGGAACGCGCGCTACCGTAATCCTTTTCTGGTCCTGACCCCGTCCGATCGCACGAGCCTGGTCTGCACCTACGATATCGGGCTCGGCACCGCGCACGTAAGCCGCGCCTGAACTGGCCCTGCCCTTATCCTCGCCCTTGGCGCTTGATGTAGAAGAAGGACGCGATGC
>CAVQUQ010000011.1:0-354917 GCA_963716835.1 uncultured Alphaproteobacteria bacterium
AGACGATGACCGAGCGCCTGTTTGCAGCGGCGGCAAAGGGAGAACGCGCACCGGAGAGACTGAAGGCGGCGATCTTTGAGATTAGCGAGGGGGACGACTAAACAGTTCCCAGCCGTCCTTGTGAGCCGCAAGCCACGCATCGGCCGTACAGTGGTGGGTACTTTCCGAATCTAGGCAGTGTGCTGCGGTATGTGCACCTTGACGATAGGGGAGCGCGTACATAGCCCATGTTGGCTCCTTAGTTGCCAGCGGTCCGGTCTCGGCCCCGCGCCTGCCGGACCGCTGGCAGCGTGCGCTCTAGGGAGGATTTCGACACATAGCCCTGACAGTGCATAGTGGAGCCATCGGCGACAGAAATGTTTCCCAAGGCGTTCGCCGACTGAGAGCGCCTCAAGAAATGCTCCCGCAAAGTTGGAAAGGCAGGAGCGGTCAATGCCCTTTCAGAAACTTGCCATCTACGACGACGCCACACTGAGCGCATTGCATCACGCTTACGACGAGGCGTGCCGTGACGCAGGCCTCAAGCCAACGCCATCTGACGAACTCGGCAATCCTGAGCGTGACGCGCTGGAGAAATCGATCACTACGTTAGCAGCGACTGGGGAGCGCGATCCGAACGTCCTCAAAGCGTATGCCCTTTGGGCGTACGGCAATTTGAAATAGGGTCGTTCCCCGCCATGGCCTCGTGGACGCACCAGGTACACCCCCTGACTACTGCAGGCCTGAACCGTCATAGGTACTTTCCGAACCTTTGAACCCAGATCCTGATGTGCGTCAGTAGGGGCTGTCAGAGGCCGCGCAAGATCTGTATCGAGTACTTGCAAAGTTTGCGGCCTCTCTTTTTCCTCTTCTTTGGGCGGCCTTAGCGTTCGGTGGCACCCGGTGGATGTGGCAACGCTCACTATGATAGTGACGCTCGCTAACGGCGAGGTCACTACGACGACACGGGGATTTATGAGCATGAAGGGGTGCCAAGCGCTCGCAGCTGCATTTCTTAAGACCGATAACGGGCACGGCATGAGGGTTGCGACGTCATGCGCGATGATCACACCAGATCCGGCGATCCCGCGTTAGCCCAGACGATGCCTCTGTCTTGACCCCACCTGTCAGGCCAAGGAGCTCGGCCATGCCTTTCAGCAATGCATCTCTTCGCTTTGACAACGTCGACGTTACGGCAGTGCGTGCGGCCTACTACGGGGCTTGCAAGGAACTCGGCATCGCAACCAATAGCGACGCCGACAGGGACCGCCGCGAACGCCTTGCGGCGCTGATCTTCGAGATCGCCAAGCTTGGCGAGCGAGGGGCAGTTGACCTGCAACGCCGCGCGGTGCGCCGCTGCAAAGTTCAGGTTCAACTCTAGCCGTCTGGCCAACAGTACCTGCGAAATCCCGTCCACAACTGACAAGATGCTTGGAGGAAGCACGATGTCTGGCACCACTTCAAGCGACGCCTGGATCGGCGACGTGCTCGATTTCTGGTTCAAGGAACTCGGCCCCGAAGACTGGTACAATAAGGATGACGCGATCGACGCGACCATCCGTAAACGCTTCGGCGCGCAGTACGAGGCCCTAGCGCGGACGACATCTGCCGAAGTGCCAACATCGGCGAGAGCCGCGCTGGCGACGGTAATCGTGCTCGATCAGTTCCCGCGCAATATGTTCCGCGACTCGCCCAAGTCATTTGCATCCGATGCGCACGCGCTGGCAATCGCCCGGTCTGCGATTGCGCGCGGCCTCGATCGCGAGCTCGCGGCCTGCGAGCGCCAGTTCCTCTACATGCCATTCCAGCACAGTGAGGATCGCGGCGTACAGGCGCGCTCTGTCGAGCTCTTCGCCAACCTAGGTGACGCGGAAGTGTTGCGTTATGCCGAACTGCACAAGGCGATCATCGATCGCTTCGGACGCTTCCCGCACCGTAGCGCCGTGCTCGGGCGGGCAGCCACGCCCGAGGAAATCGCATTTCTGAGCGAGTCCGGCAGCAGCTTCTAGGGGGCCAAAACCGGTGAGCACAGTTCGGAATAGTGAAGTGACGGCTGCGGAGCCAGTTGGATGGCTCCCCCTCGAGCTTCTGTCCGCGGCATTCACGCCACAAGCCCGGCAGCCGTCACAGCGGCGTATAGACCAGGCCGTTGCGATCATCATCCCCGGTTTGGGGAGACCCCATGGGTCGCGATCATGTTGGGGGCACCGGACTTCGCGAATCTAGGGAGACGGCAGTCTGCTTAGACGCGGAAGCGCTCCACTTAACGACAAGCATTCACGATCCAATGCAGATTCAATGCGGGCGTTCGGAGGGCGCTTGATCATCTGGGCGCCCTGACATTCTCTCTTTGGCAAAACGGCGCCCTCGCACCGCGGTCCGACATGAGCGTCAGTGCCTCGTAAGATACTAATATACTTATATATTTCAAAGTATATTGCGGTGCAGCAATTGATCCCTATATGTAGGATAGGTGACTGCGACGGCGGTTGAAGCGAGCCAGCACCTCAAGGAGATTCCCATGCCCACTAGCCAATATCTACAGCAAGCAGAAGCGATCCTGAAGGCTGCCCAGAATGGGCATCTTCCAGAACACTTCCAAGCCTCCGCTCACGAAGGCCTGGCCAAGACACGGCAAGCAACACGGAATTCGTTTGCAACCGCAAGAGACGGTGCGGAACTCGTCGAGCGAGCTCTGAGCGATACCAAAACTCTGGCAGAAAAGGCCCTCCAGAATTTCGTCGTGAATACGGAGGCCGCGTTCGATGCCGCACAAGCCATGTTGCGCGCGAAGGACGTAACCGAGGCGGCGCAGCTTCAGGCGCAGTTCATCCAGGCTCAGATTGCCAAGGCTGGTGAGCAGAGCAAGGAGTTCTACGAACTTGCGACCAAGCTGACACAGCAGACGTTCGCGACCTGGAACAGCGTTGCGACCAAATCGTTCGCCCGGCTCCCATCCTGATCAGCAAGCGGGGCTAACCAGATCAAGAACGGCGCGGGCGGTGATGGGAGCGTTTGATGAAATCAGAAACATTCACGGCCAGCACGGAACCTGAAGCCGCAGAAGCTCTCAGCCAGTGGCTTGCAAGTCATCCACTGGCGACCATCATGCGCAAAATGGTAAGCACATTGCACGGCACGATTTCCAATCCACTCCCGAAAGGCAGCGGAGAAAGGATTAGCGTCGCGATCAACATTCAATACGAAGAAAAACCAACCTAGGTCGCCTTCAATGAGCCTCACCGCAATTGCAAATCCAGCGCAGGAGACTATTAGAGGCGTGCGTTTTTCCATGCGGGACGGCCCAATTCTTGTCCCTGTCATGGTCACTCATGCTGCTCTCGACGTAATCGAGCGCTCGGAACCAGGTTCCCTCGATCATCTTCATTGCTTCCGGAAGCACAGAAACAGATTGGAGCATGTCGCGAGCGACAAGCATGATCGCGGGCAGATCGAGGAAGACGGATTCGTCATGGTTCAGGTGGGCGACCTAAAACGTGGCTAGGGATTAGCGCGGAGGGATACGACCGCGCACGCAGCAACACCTGAGTTCCTCGTTTCTCTTTCGCAATTCGTTCGTCCAAGCGATGGCGCGACGGTCAAGCCGCGTTGCGCAAGTCTACGGCGAGCGCATACTGGCATGCATGACCGATAAAGCATCGCCCGCGGGCTGGGTCGTCCAAGTCACCGCTCCAGACGACAGTGAGCCACCCGTTTTCGTGTTCTACAACGTTGCGGTTAGGGACTACGACAAAGCCGTCGAATTCGTTCGCATGCGTCTGGGTGTGACCATCGCTCGGGTCAGTGTAGTCCGCCCCCGAACTGCGGGTGAGCTTGCAACCGCCAAAGTCAAAAATGGCGAGTTGAAGGCAGCATGACCAAGGCTTCGTAGGTATTTTCCGAGTCTGGTTCGTGCCGACGGCGTGGGCTTCCATGCGTCCCTATGAGATCGCGCCTAGTAGCGCAGAAAGGGGCTCCTGTGGAAGCCTCGCTCGCGGGGCGCCTTATCCTCATCGCCGAGGATGAGCCGCTGATTGCCCTGGACATCACGCAAGGCTTTGAGAACGAGGGAGCAACGGTCATAACGGCCGGAACTCTTAGTGAGGCCCTAGATGTGGTTGAAGACCCCAGCCTTGTCCGCTGCCATCTTGGATCATGCGTTGAGTGACGGGGATAGTCCCATGGTTTGCGCACGTATGAGGGAACGCGACATCCCGTTCATCACGTATAGCGGCTACGAGAACCTTGGCGGCGCATATGGCGAATGCGTGCACGTGAGAAAACCAGCCAGTATCTCGGTGCTGGTAGCAACCGTGAAAGGCTTGCTTGCCGAATGTCAGATTCAAGCTGTCGCTAGCCCCTTGTTGTCCATCGTTAGGAACGCTTGAGACCCAGCCGAAGTTGAATTCCATTGAAGGACGTGAATGATGATTTCCTTTGCGCTTGCGAAAGAATTGAAGACCGCCGGTTATCCGCAGACCATGATCCAACGCGCAGCGGGCGCTTCTGAGGACGATCCACCCGTGCACTTTCCCACACTTGAAGAGCTCCTGGGCGCGTGTGGCCAAGGCACTGTCTTGGATTTCCACTCTGAGAATAGCAGCATCGCGTCCGCACCCTCTCGCGAGTTCTCCGCACAGGGGGCAACTCCTCTAGAGGCGCTTGCTCACCTCTGGATTGCACTGAATCCCAAGCCCAGCCTGGTATCCGCCGCATCTTTCGGCCACGCTATCCATGCTTAGCCTAATCGGAGGCAAGTGGCTGGCTCCCGCCTAGTAAGCGGCATGGCGAGCAGCTGGCCTCGGGTGAGCATGATCTCGCCAAGAATATCCTTCGGCACCGCGAAAAACCTCTCGGGCTGGTCCTTTGCACGGGTAGTACATAAGCATCCGATTTCACTCATGGCCTGATTCCTTCTCAGCCGCCTAGGTAACGGAACCCAATGTTAGAATCGCGTAACCGAGCAACTTTGAGTCTGACAAAAAGGTCCCGCGTCGGATCGGCCAACCGCGCACCCGAAAAGGATCCATTTTCACGCCTGCACGTTCCCTCGCCAGGCAAGGATTGGTCAATGCGCGCGTTCACCAACAAGACTTGGGCGACGGCCGCGTACCTCGCATCGGTCTGTAGCCTGCTTATCCTCGTGGTCAATCTCTCGTCACTTGTCGCCACGCGCGCGATTTCTATAGCGCTACCACTTTTCCAGAACACCGGCCCACGCCCGCCTAGCCGCGTGGAGCAACGTGAACTCGAGATCGCTCTATCTCGCCCAGAAGCTCATGACCGGAGGGTTGCCGTACTAACGGCGCCTGCCGCATCGCTGCAATTCCTTGCAGCGCAACTGGACGAGACGGAAATATTTGATCTTGCGGCGGAGCCACCAGGGCGCCACCCTGCCCGAAAGGCCTCAAGACGCAGCGCTCCTGCCGTCGCCCTTTCGGCGGGCGATGAATTCGGCAAGAGCTTCGGCGTCCTGATAATGGCATCTCGCTAAGACGGGAAATTCGGGAATCCATCTTTCCCCTCCCGGATTTGCCATTAGTGACCGCCCTCAGACAGTCGGCCGACAAATGGAGTGAACCCATGATCCTCTTAGAGACATGGCGCGATACCGCAATCCGCGAGGGAATAGGGCGCAAAGGCTCGATGAGCCAAATTGCGAGAGAAACCGGCCTGACGGTCCGCGAAGTGGCGCTCCGTGCCATCAGGCTGAAGTTGCTTTCAGCGCGTGACGCCGCGCGGCTGGCACCTCTACCGCGCCGCAGCCGGGAGGCTCCCTCGGCGCGCTTTCGCGCTCGCAGTTGAAGCCGGTCTGTGGAGGAAGCGACGAGACTCGGTACTCGTTACGGAAGGCAATCATGCGGGCGTGCGTTCAGCGGCATCGAACAGGGGCCGGCCATGTCGACGAGCTTCGGCCGATCACATCCAGCATGCCGCTTGCCGGACCGACATTCGCCGATCGCGAATGTCTGCTTGGCCCAACTCTGACATTGGCGACGGTCAAGTAAATGTCTGCTCTTGAGGTGCTAGCGGACGTCTTGCGCGAAGGACGTTCAAGTCAGTTCATGACGCATAGCGGAGCCGGCCAAAAGTGCGACTAGGTGCGGATCTAATGCGCGGTCGCGCTCAAGGTCGCGGCGCGAACGGTATGCCGAGCTGAAGGTCGACGATGACCTTCGGCATGCTGGGTACGCGTTATGCCTTCACCCAGGGCGGGTTCAGGCTGAGCCGCGACCGGCGGCCTTGGCTCAAGGCCGGCATCCCGGCAGAAGTCATTGTAAGCTCGCTGAAGAAGATTCGGCGTTGCCTCGTCGGAAACAGCATGCATTTGCGTGAAACGGATCATGGATTGCCCCTTGGGGTCGATCAGGCGGGAGCAATTCGTATCGATTCTCTCTGCCAGCGACGCCTGAGGACCAGATTGCCGCCAATGTTTAAACTCTACTCTCTTTTAACGGCGCCGTCTCGCGAACACGCAATTAATTTCATCGAGCACATTGAACGGAAGAGGCCGATGCCATGCAGACATAATGTCGAGACGAGCGCACTTGAAATTTGCGGTCACGAAATTGATCTCAAACGACTATGATTTCTAAAGCAAGGCCGCGCGCCTGTTCCTGCCCGATCTCCACCACCGCAACGACGCGGAGAAATCTGCGAAAACTCTGAACGCGAGACGCTATCCCTGCAAGGGGTACAGCAGCCCGCAAACCCACTCGAAGCGCTATAAGATGCGCGGCGGCATTTGGTTATCCGTCTTGAAATACTTGCGCGCCTTGGCGACCAGCTCGCCGTCGGTGGGATGATCGACGGTCTCGACGCCCGCAATCCTGGCGCTCAACGCGGGCGCGTGGCGTTCGATATGCTTGACAAGCTCTGTCTTGGCATTTGCGGGCCCCGTGATGAGCACAGCTCCGGCATCCGCAATGGCTTCCGCCACGCGCTGAAAGAAATCGTGGTCTTCCGCAGCGCGGCCGCTGCCGATGCTGTTGGCCTTGTGGTGAATGTGGCGCGTCGGGTTCTGTGGGTGCAGCACGATGCGATCGACCTCTGCAACGTTGAAATGAAAGACGCGCGCTTCGCGGTGGTCGATCCAAACGATGGCGTGATAGTGGCTCGACATAAGGGTCTCCTTTCAAGAATTGCATTGGCGATGGTGTCCCAAGAACTCATGATCTTTACGCTCAATCAATGTCGCGAGCCGCATGGGAATCTCATCCACGCATACGCTTGCCAACCAGGGCGCCGAGATGTGCAAGAAGTGGGGCTTGACATTCTGCGGCGCCATGTAGAATGGGCTTATCATTCTTGTCGCTCGGGTGGAGTCGGGACTACCAGCCTGGAAATCAAATGAGTCGCCTTCGCACGCACCGTGAGAATCATCTCGTCGACCGCATCGGGTGGCTGAGAGCCGCGGTGCTCGGCGCCAATGATGGTATCGTCTCGACCGCAAGCCTGATCGTCGGCGTTGCTTCTGCGGCTGCAACCCAAAGCGATGTCTTGATCGCGGGTGTCGCGGGATTGGTAGCTGGCGCAATGTCGATGGCCGCGGGCGAGTACGTGTCCGTCAGCTCGCAATCCGATACCGAACAGGCGGATCTCGCGCGCGAACGCAAGGAGTTGAGCGAGGACCCCGAGTTTGAGCTTGCGGAGCTTGCCGAAATCTACGTCAAGCGTGGTGTCGATAAGGCGGTTGCGCGGCAGGTTGCCCAGCAGCTTATGGCGAAAAATGCCTTGTCCGCTCATGCGCGCGATGAGCTTGGGATATCGGAAATCACCACCGCGCGCCCCGTGCAAGCTGCACTGACATCGGCCGCAACGTTCTCTGTCGGCGCGGCCATGCCCTTGCTCATGGTTGTCGTATCGCCCGCAAGCGCGCTGGTCCCCATCGTGTCCGCTGCGTCTTTGGGCTTTCTCGCTCTTCTGGGTGCGATCGGTGCAAGAGCAGGCGGCGCAAACGTTCTGCGCGCCACAGCCCGTGTGACATTCTGGGGCGCGTTGGCGATGGCTCTCACCGCTGGCATCGGAAAACTTTTCGGTACTATTGTATGACCACGGAAGAGTTACGCGCTGCCGGCCCGCGTCCACTTTGAACAAAGTCAGTTGGCGTACTCGGATCGCAGGTCTCGACTACCTCACGGACGTCACCCGGACCTCCACCGACATCCCCTGAAATGCATCCGTCATCCCAACGAAACTGCCGGCCACCGGGATAGCCTGCCGTATGTGGCGCGCGACGGCGACGGGGATCAGGTTGAAGCCACCGACACTCCGGTTTGTTGGATCGAACGTGATCCAGCCTGCGCCCGGCACATAGACTTCAGCCCAGGCATGCGTCGATCCCGCACCTCCGGAGCCGACAATGGTCTGATCCGAATTGTAGAGATAGCCAGATACTATTCTCGCCCCGAAGCCCAGACTGCGTGCCGCTTCGACGAATAGGACCGCAAAATCGCGGCAGGATCCCCAACCGCGGTCCAGGGTCTGGGGCGGCGATTGCGTGCCCTCGTCGTCCCGGCTCTGATAACGGATCCATTTTGAGACGCCGGCGCCGAGGTCTTTGAGCAGGGAAAGCGTGTCCGTCGGGTTGCCTCGGACAAAGGCACGTGCCCACTCCCGCAACCGCCCTGCCGGGTCTGGATATTGCTGGATCGTCAGTGCGCCGAGGTCGGTCCAGTCGTCATCGGAATATCGGAAAGGGTAGTAGATGGCAGAGGCGGCGATGTCGAAGACAGGCCATGCGGCGGTGTTGAGCTGGATTTCGGCGACGCTGGCGATAACAAGATTGTCGGCCATGGTCTGAAAGGTGGCCATCGCGACGGCATTGCCGTAGACGTCATGCGCCCAGGTTACCGCCGCGGCGGGCGTCACCGCCACATCGCTCGACATCAGTCGAAGATCTCGGCTCTCGCGCGGGCGGAGCATCAAACGGTGCGGTCCGAGGCTCACCGGCTGGCGGTAGCGATAAGTCGTCGTGTGATGGATTTTCAGCGCGATCAACGGAAACTCCAAGGTGAGTGGCGGCATGAGCCGGTCGAAGGTACCGTGCCTCCGTTCCCGCGTGACCGGCGATACAGGGAAGTAATGGGCTGCTACGAACGCTAACGTTGACTTGAATCAAAGTCACTTGGCTGTTGCCATCGCGCTCGATCGACGGTGCCGTTTTCTTGAGCACGCAGCTCTCGCCCCACATATAGGTGGTGCTCAATACGGACTGGTCAAAACGCCAATAGTCGCTAAGGATCGGAGCTCCAAAAAGGGATAGAAGTATGACCGCACCACAAGAACCCGTGGCCGTGAACGGCGCCTGCAATCTCGCATTGTTCTGCGATTTCGAGAATATTGCCCTCGGCGTTCGGGACAGCAAATACGCCGATTTCGACATGCGGCTCGTGGTCCAGAAGCTGCTCGTCAAGGGCAGTATCGTCGTGAAGAAAGCGTATTGCGATTGGGAACGGTACAAAGGCTATAAGAAAGCCATGCACGAAGCCGCGTTCGAGCTCATCGAAATTCCGCATGTCCGGCAATCGGGTAAGAACTCGGCAGACATACGCATGGTCGTTGATGCACTCGACCTCTGCTACACTAAGGAGCACATCGATACGTTCGTCATCATCTCCGGTGATTCCGATTTCTCACCGTTGGTCAGCAAACTTCGTGAGAATGCGAAAACCGTAATCGGTGTCGGGGTAAAGAACTCGACGTCCGACCTGCTGATAAGCAATTGCGACGAGTTCATCTACTATGACGACTTGGTACGGGACGTGTCAGCCTCGCGCAAGGACACCAAAACGGTGGGTCGTACGCCTGTCGCCAAGGCGCCGAAACCGCTGAAAGACCGAAAGCAGGAAGCGATTGATCTGGTCTTGGAGACGACGACGGCACTGGCCTCGGAGCGGGCGGACACGGCCAAGCTCTGGGGATCGATGATCAAGCAGACACTCAAGCGCCGTCATCCGGGGTTTAATGAGTCATTTTACGGGTTCGCCTCATTTAACGAGCTGCTCGAGGAAGCGCAGACGCGCGGCTATCTCAAGCTCGAGCTGGATGAGAAGTCCGGGGGCTATATTATCCAGAGTGTGACGCCCTGACGGGCTAGATCACCCTCCGCAGAACTTTTGCGCTTGGCGCATGAACGACCGCCCTTGAGCCTTTCTTACCGATCCATCGTGCGCGTGATGGGCCGCTGCTAGGGGAATAGCCGCCCGGGGTCGCTATCACTTCTGTTGATTAGGGGGAATCGGTCGTGGATCGAATCAATTCTCCAGCCTAGTCGGCGTCGAAATGGTGCGCGGGGGCCGTGCCGCTGGATCGCGGCCTATGACCTGCTCGAGGTCGGCGAGGTCCACGAATTGATCGGCTTGCCGTCGAAGCGCGTCAGCGACCATAGGGGGCTGCGTAACCAGGCTCGACACCACGCTCACCCGCTTCCCTACCTCCTGAAGTGCCCCGACGAGACTGCGGAAATCGCCGTCGCCGGAAAAGAGGACAATGTGATCGAGCTCGTTGGCCACGCTCAGGGCATCAACGGTGAGCTCAATATCCATATTGCCTTTAATCTTGCGCCGTCCCTGCGCGTCGGTAAATTCCTTGGTCGGCTTCGTTACCATCGTGTAGCCGTTATAGTCGAGCCAATCGACCAGCGGACGGATAGAGGAGAACTCCTGATCTTCGATCAGCGCCGTGTAGTAGAGAGCACGGACGAGGCGCGCCTTACCTCGGAAGAACTCTAGTAGGCGCTTGTAGTCGATATCGAACTCGAGTGCCTTCGACGTCGCATAGAGATTCGGCCCGTCGATGAACAGGCCAACGCGTTCGTGCGCGTATAGGTGCATGACCATGTCTCAGATGTTGAGGACAACGGACGTAAATCGGACCAGCTCCAGCTTCCGCATGCTGTGCAGGCACGTAGCCCTCTATCTTATCAAGATGAACTGACTCACTGCGCGTTCTTTCAGGACGTGCGGATCAAGCTCCCCTGCAACAGCCAACTCCATAATAGCGGCAGCCATTTTCGCGCGTCTTTCGGCGTTCCAAGGTGCCTCGGAAAGCTTTTCCTCGACACCAGCGTCTCGACACGCTTCGTCGTAAGCACGCTGCAATACATCGAGCGTGGCATCGTCGAACGAACCATTTTGGAAGGGCAATATTCGCTCCTCATCCTGTTGCAGGCGGGAGCGATGCGGATCGGCACTCTCAGCCGGTGACGCCTGTAGGCTGACCTATCACCGATGGGCGAACAGTAGCCCTTCTCGAGGACCTAGTCCCGCAGAATCGAAATCCGACGCAACGAGCGCATCAACGGCGGAGTATACCTCGCTCCGCATTGATGAGCGCATTCAATTGCTTTGTCAGCACCCTCCCAGTGAGTTGCGCGACCCCATAGCCCTCAACGCTCAGTCGCTTCTTGATGTCAGCGACGGAGGTATAGCTACCCGATTTCGCAAGCTGAAATGCGCGTTCGAGGACAGTTACGGTGTGATCCATATCGATAGGGCTACCACGAACTGCCGCAACGAGCGATGCCGGTCATGCATGAGCGTGGCATCACCCTCTGAGTACTTTCCGAGTCTTCGACCCGCGACCTCAATTGGCTAAGCTCTGGTTGGATATGGATTTAAGCAGGCATGCGCCGTCACTCGGCAAATGCGCTGTGCCGACCGACTTTGCGTAGAGGACAAATCTTTCATGAACGATCCCGCACATAGAATTGTTGCCGAGAAGTGGAGCTGGCGCACGCTCGCCCCTTGGATCGTACCGCCGTTGGTGGTCCCCGTCGTCCTTGTCTTGCTGGCCGCAGCATATGTGCTCTATCAGGGCGCCAACTGACGGAACACGGGCGAGCCGACCTAACGTTCAAGTGTTCGCATATTTTCACGACCCGAAACTCAGGAGATGAAATGTCGCGATATCAAAAGCTCATATCAACCGGCATCGTGCTCACCGTGATCACTGGAGGGGTAGCAGGTGCGGTGGCCGGCCTCGCTCTCGACAGCATCGTCGCCAACAAGGCGCTCCTAGCAGTGACTGCCGCGTTCCTGGCGGTTCTTGTGGCCACAGCCATCCGTCACTTCACCATATTCGCATCAATTCGGGGAGCCGGTGCAGGTCCCGGAACCTCGCTGATCCCCGGTGTAGTCTTGATCAATTCAGTCGTTGCATCGGTTATAGGTGGCTTGGTTGGATACGGCCTTAGCTTGAGTGTCCTAAGCCCGCCTCCATCAGCTTGGATCGGCTGCTTGTCGGGCATCATCGGAAGTGTGTCGATGGAGTTGCTGATGATCGGCTACCGCGCAAAATTCATCGAGCAACGATAGGCATCGGGCGTTGCCGCGCAGAAGGTTCTTAGGTAGCAGCACGCAAGGCGGCGACTGCTTCCAACTTAACCTACGGCACGTCATCTGGATAAGCATCAGTCAACATCGGACGATTTTATCGTTATGACACTCAACTTCCCAAATCAGAGCCGCAGCTACGATCAACGCGGTCACCGCGTGCGTTTTTGGGGCCACGATGGTGCCTTCGAGATTTGTTTCTTTGTGGAACAAGGCGCCCTTGGCCGGATCAATCCGGATGTTAAGCGGGACGAAGCCGGTCTCCTCAGCGCCTTCGATCGCAATCGCAGCAGGATTCTCGAGGTAGCTGCCAAACTCTATTCTCGGTGCCGCAGGAACTCCTACACATTGCTCGCGTCAGATTTCTGAGAGGAATCGACCGCCGCCCGCTCGCACAGATCCACTCAGATGCATTTGCCATCCTCGCACAATGGACAATGCGCTCTCCACTAGGCACTTTCCGTATCTAGGCTATCGACCGCGATCCTATGCATGGATTCGGTCATGGGGGCCGCGCGAGAGAGGGATGTTATGCGTGCTCGATTGCATGGTCCCTCATTCCGCGAGGCGGCTCGGCTTTTCTACCCCGCTAAGCCGGGCCGTCTTCTTTCGAAGTGTGCGACAGAGTTGCTGGGGAATGTTCGTGCGCTTCACGCAGCGGCGATCGCCAATCTGATCAGCGCCGGAAGAGACTTCGAACCGGTCTTCTTCATAATGGCCGCGCGGTGATTGTCCACGGTGCGCTGGCTGATGCCAAGGTCAGCAGCAATGTTCTTGCTGGGATGGCCAGCCAGGACGAGATCCATAATCTGGCGCTGGCGCGCGGTTAGGCTGGCGACGCGCGAGACAGCAATATCTCGCGATCCAGATGACTTCGCCTCGTCGCCGTTCTGATCGAGCGCGCGTTCGATGCTGGCAAGCAGCTCGACGTGGCCAATCGGCTTCTCGATAAAATCCACTGCACCAGCCTTCATGGCCTCGACAGCCATAGGCACATCGCCATTGCCGGTGATCATGATGGTCGGCAGGCTGCGACCGTCCACTGTGAGGCGCTGGATCAGCTCAAGGCCAGTCATGCCGGGCATCCGGGCATCCACCAGGAGACAGCCTTCGGGCCGGTCGGCCCGCAAGAACGCTTCGCCGTCGGCAAAAACCTCCACTGCATATCCATTTTCTATGAGCAAATCTCGCGTTGCCTCGCGGACGGAGAGGTCATCGTCAACGACGAACACCGTGGACCGCTTCTGATGGTCCAAAGGTAGTGTCAACTGCGGCGCTCTCGCGACCGCGACAGGTCGCGCATTCTTGAGGAGCCGCTGAATGAGGCCGGTCAGCTGCTGAGCCTTCACCGGCTTGTTCAGATGGACATATCCGTGGAAGGCGATCTCCCGCAGGGTGTCCGTCGAGATGTCGCCGGTCAGCACGATGGCCGGTATCTCCTGCCGGAGTTGAATCTGCAGGCTCTCTATGGCGGCGAGACCATTGAGGTCTCGCGGTAGGTTGTAGTCGGCGATCACGAGGTCCGGTCTTGTCGCAACTCGCGCCGCCAAGGCAAGCGCTTGCGGCCCATCGGCAGCAACCGACGTGCGATGCCCTTCACCATCGAGGAGAAGCTTGATCATCTCGCGAACTGCCGGATCGTCCTCAATGACCAGGATGGCACCGCTTAATGGTGCATCGCTTTCGGTCTCCTGCTTTGGGGGAAACGCCTGGCTTGGCGCGCCGTGGCCTCCGAGCGGCACCTCCACAGCGAAAACGGATCCGGATCCCGGCAGAGACCGGACATCGATTGGATGGGCGAGCAGCTCCCCCAGTCGCTGCACGATTGACAGGCCAAGCCCGAGGCCGCGGCTGCTTTCGCGGGCGGGATTGTCGAGCTGATGGAACTCCTCGAAAATCCTCCGAACTTCTTCCTTGGGAATGCCGATGCCCGTATCCAGAACTTCGATGCGGACCGTTTCCCCACGCCGCCGACAGCCAAGCAGTATCTTGCCCTTTGTTGTGTACTTCACCGCATTCGAGAGAAGGTTGCGGATCATCTGTTCAAGGAGCCGCGGGTCGCTCCTTACCATGAGTCCACTCGGGACCACGCGCCAGCCAACGCCCTTCTCAGCCGCATGATACGTGAACTCCGATCTCAGCTGGTCAAGCAAGCCGTTGATCGGGAAATCGATGACCTCCGGGCGTACGATTCCGGCTTCGAGCTGGTTGATGTCGAGCAGCTTGTCGAGCATGCTCGACATCGCGCTCACTGTCTCATCGAGCCTGTCGACCAGCTTCAGGGTGTTTTCGTCCTTCACTCGTTTTGCCAGAATGCCTTGCAGCAAGCTGATCGTTTGCAGCGGCTGGCGTAAGTCATGACTGGCGGCGGCGAGGAACCGCGACTTGCCGAGGTTGGCGTGCTCCGCCAGTGCCTTTGCAGTCTCCAATACCTCTCCCTCGCGCTTGGCGTCCGTGACGTCGGTTATCGCTACCAGGATCTTTCGCTTCGCCGAGGGCGCCTCTCGAATGACGCGCGCGCTCATGACCAACGCACGCCGCCCAAGCGTGGGCAACGTGAATTCGATCTCTACATCCTTGATGAGTGTGCCTTCGTCAGGAAGTGAGGCGAGAAACTCGCGCAGTGCCGGCACGTCGAGATGCTCGCCTGCATCGTGGAGGTGCTGCCCAACGGTCGCCTCAGGCTCCACCGCAAAGACGCGATAGAAAGAACTTGAGGCGGAGATGACGCGCCGCTCTTCGTCCAGTACGACCAGCGGTTGGCTGATGGTGGCGATGATACTGTCGGAATATGCGCGCGCGGCCTCGATTTCTCTTTCTGCCGCCTTCATTTCGGAAATGCCGGCAAACGTGATGACCACGCCCCCGACGTGAGTGCCGTCACTACGATAGGGTAGGATGGAGCGAATATACCAGGCACCGTTGTGGGCTTCGACCTCACGCCGAAGCGGAGCAAGTGTCTCGAGCACCGTTCGCGCATCGGCCAACAGGTCGTTGTCTCTGAAGCTGTGCGTTAAGTCGCCAAGTGGCCGCCCGATATCGGATGCGATGATGTTGAACAGCACCTTCGCCGCGGGCGTGAAGAAGCGAATTTTCAAAGCGCAATCCAGAAAGAGCGTGGCGACATCCGAGCTGTTCAGGATGTTGTTGAGGTCGTCGGACGTCTCACGCTGCCGCTCGACAGTCTCCTGAAGCTGGCTGTTGAGGGCGCTGAGCTCCTCGTTGAGCGACTGCAACTCTTCTTTCGAAGTCTCCAGCTCCTCGTTTGTAGACTGGAACTCCTCGTTGACGGACATGGCTTCCTCGTTGATCGCCTTGTGCTCCTCATTGGCGATCTCGAGTTCGCGGACGGCGCTACCAAGCTCCCCGCGCATTGATTCGAGCTCCTGCTCGAGTTGACTGATCCGAGACAAGTCAGCTGCCGATTCAACTGCTCCAATGGGTGTTGGCTCGCGCTTGGCTTCGTCCATGAAACTGACGAGCAGAAGGCGTTCGCCATCGCTGACGACTGGCAACACGGTGATGTTGACCGCAACTGGGCCACCATCGCGGCTTACCCGAGCGCCGGTAACAAGCGTGCGAGCCTGATCATCTCTGGCGTGCTGGATCGCCGTCCTGAGCTTGCTGCGCAGTCCCTCGCGCGCCATGACAAGAATGTCCTGGCTTGCTTCGCCTGTCGCGATCTTAAGGTACCGGTCTGTTGGCCCGAAGAAATGCAGCCCCTCGCGCTTGTCGTTGATTAGTACCGAGGCCGGCGCGTAGACCTCCATCAGCGTCCGCTCCGCAAGCTCGCCGAGGCGCGGGCGGTGAGCAGCGGTCTTTCGCTCCGCTCTAGGTAGGGACGGGCGGCCATAGTCACCGGCGCTGAGGGGAAAATCGACCTCGCCTGGGCTGCTGCGGCCGATATGGCGAAAAATGCGGTGCTTCTTGGTGATCGGCGCAAAGCGGTCGCCGAGATTGCCGACCGTCTCAGAAGACCCTAAAAACAATACGCCGTTCTCGCGAAGCGCAAAGTGGAAGAGCGAAAGAATCCTCTCCTGCGCCTCGAGGCTCAGATAGATGAGAACGTTTCGGCACGAAATGAGGTCGAGGCGCGAGAATGGCGCGTCAGCCAATAGATTCTGGGTCGTGAATACCACCGCCTCTCGCAGCTCGCGTATCACTCGGTAGGTGCCGTCTTCCTTGACGAAGAACCGGGCGAGCCGATCTGGCGTCACGTCGGCCTGGATCTGCTCTGGATAAGCGCCGTTCCGGGCGAAGGCCACGCAATCAGGATCGATGTCGGAGGCAAATACCTGCAACTTGATGTTGCGCTTCGTGGCGGCGATCTCCTCGAGGAACAGCATGGCGATGGAGTATGTTTCTTCGCCCGTGCTGCAGCCGGGGACCCAGATGCGCAGTGGTCGATCCAGCGCCTGATCGCGCACCAGCTCTGGAACGATCTTCTCCGCCAGCACGTCGAACGCCGGCGCGTCGCGAAAGAAGTGTGTGACGTTGATGAGGAGATCCTTGGCGAGGAGCTCACGCTCTTTGGCATCCTCTCGCAAGACCTCAAGGTAACGCGCACTGCCCTCGATCCCAGCCATCGCCATGCGGCGCTCGATGCGACGCTGCAGCGTGCCTGACTTGTAGAGTCGAAAATCGTGCGACGTCGTTGCGCTAAGGAAGGAGATAATTTCGGTTAGGCCGTGCTCGTCCGTCGCGCGAGGAGATGGGCCCTTGTGGCTGTCTTTGACGTGCATTTGACGACAGAAGTGGAGGAGAGCGTCGGGCATCTCCGCCACCGGAAGAACCAAGTCCGCACGACCCGTTTCTATGGCGCTGCGGGGCATGCCATCGTGAGCGGCCTCCTTGGGGTCCTGCACGATGACCAGGCCACCCTGCTCACTCACTGAATTCAAACCGCGGCTGCCGTCAGCGCCTGTACCCGACAGGATCACGCAGATGGCGCGCTCGCCACACTCTTTGGCCAGCGAGTGCAGAAAGTAGTCGAAGGGCAGGCGAGCACCATGGTGCTCGCGCGGCTTGGATAGCCGCAGGGCCCCATCGTCGATCGCAAGATAGGCTCCCGGAGGAATGAGATAGACGTGATCGGCCTCGAGAGGCATGCCGTCCAACGCTTCCACCACCTGCATAAGTGTATGGCCGGCCAGCAAATCTCGCATCATGCTTGCGTGGGTCGGATCGAGATGCTGGATCAGGACGAAGGCCAGACCGCTATTGGCTGGTTGGGCATCAAAGAACTTTTGGAAGGCTTCAAGCCCGCCTGCCGAGGCACCAATCCCGACAACTGGAAATCCATGAATCCAGCCCTCGGATTTACGGCCGAACAACGGCTGTCCGCTCGGCGGCGGTCGAGCCGCTCCGGAAACGCCTGGACGGAGTCCAGTCATCACTCCTGCTTTCTTTGCATGCCCTCGTTCCACGCAGGGGAATTGTCGGGCATCGCCACCATAGCATGGTCTGCTGCACTGCGGCGGTCTCTTTGGGGCCAGCGCTCCGTGGGCATTAAATCGAGCCGGCGGTCCCAAGCGTCCAAGCAGAAGTAAGTAGATTCCGAGTCTACCTGGCCAATGCAGCTGTTGGTTAAGGTTTGACTCGGCACCGAGATGGAAAGCTCGATAACGCGAGAAAGTCAGAATACGAACGCGGTGCGAAACCACGCAAACGCAGGAGAATAGTCATGCAAGTCGAAGCTCTATTGATCTTGTTGCTTATCGGCGCGGCCGCAGGCTTCTTGGCGGGGATTATCGTCAAGGGTTACGGCTTTGGCGTCGTCGGGAATATCGTCGTCGGCGTCGTCGGCGCTGTCCTTGGAGGCTGGTTGCTGCCACAGCTCGGGTTGTTCCCAGGCGGGAATATCATCGGACAGATCATCTCCGCTACCATCGGAGCGGTCATTCTGCTCACCCTCATCAGTTTCGTGCGCAGAGTGGCGTGAGCCGCCAGATCGTAGCCGACTTATAAAAACATGCGTGGCGCCCTCTAGCAAACGGGCCCCCGCAATAATGCTGCTCGGTCGCGCGGCGGGTTAGTCGTTGCTTTCATTGCACCTAAGGAGAATTACCATGGCGGCTCAGCCTCTCATTCGGATGTATGAGGCCTACCACAACGCCGCTCAGACGGTTCAAGATCTGGAAGCGGCTGGCATCCTCCGTTGCGACATCAGCATCCTCGCCAGCCATTTCGTCGATCGCGGAACCAATGGTATGACCCCGGACAGGCTCGAGCTAATCGCAATTGGGAGACAGCTCGAGAGTCCGCAAAGGCTATGCTGTCAGGCTAGCGATCGCAGCCGGGACGGGGCTTCTGTCTGAACTCGGTGCCCTGACAATTCCTGACATTGGTCCGGTCGTCGCAGCGGGATGGCTGACTTCATCGGCCGCCGTTCTTGCTGCCCCACCCGACCAGCGCGGACTTTTGGGCGTACTGACAGATAGTGGCCTCAATGAGCGGCGTGCGCGGCTGTACGTCAACGGCGTCCGCGGCGGCGCCACCCTGGTGGCTGTCCGGAGCAATTGCGAACACCATGCTTTGACCCAAACAATCTTGCAGCGACACAATCCCATCGATCCCGAGGTTTTCGACATGACCCACCGTTACGGCAGCTTTGGCGAACTGCCGAGCAGCGGCTCAGAGCAGTGGGTGTCTAATAGATGGAGAGTTGCGCGCGAACGACGCAGGCTCGTCCCTCGGGCGTAGGCATTTTCCGAACCTAGGCGGCAGCGCCGCGCTATGCGCAGATGCTCGCATGAACCTTCGTATTTATTTGGAGATATGATCATGATCCGCACTCTATCGCTTGCCACCATTCTTAGTGCCGCCCTCGCGTTGCCGGTAATGGCTGAGGACACGAAAACCAAAATCGAACCTGGCTCCGGGCCGACGAGCACCATGACAGATGCGGCGCCGCCGATGCAGCCCGGGAACGCCGAATTGCCATCAGGAAGCAAATCCAGTCCTACTGCGACGACGGCCGCAGCGCCGGCAGAGCAGGGTGCCAGCATTTCGCTAACTGTGCAGGAGGGGATGACCTGGATCAACAAGCCCATTTACAGCAGCGACGGGAAAGAGATTGGCAAGGTTGCGGCCTTCCAGCGTGACGCTGACAACAAGGTCATCGGAATGCATGCTGATGTCGGCGGCTTCTTGGGCCTGGGTCAGACCCGCGTCAACTTAACGCCCGCGCAGTTCAAGCTGCAGGGTGACCGCATTGCGCTCAGTCTGACGGCGGAACAGGCGAAGGATCTTCCGGCAGTCAAGAAGTAGTCATTTGGCATCTGGGTGCAGGCGCTTGGTCTGCACCCTGACGTTCCCTACAAAAGCTTCGCCGACTTAGTGGGCCGCTCTCGCGGCCCATTTTCTGTTTCGCTTTGTGGGAATTCAGCACAACAAGTCCCGCACTATCGGCACGCCGCTCAAGTTTCGTTGGTCCCCTTGGGCGCGAGACGGCAAGCCGGTCAACCTAGCCGCACTTGGACATGATGGGTGTTGCCGTCGTCCAGGAGCGGAAATCGCAAAGGCCGTTCGTCTATCTTCGTCCCGTCGAATTGGGCGGAAACGACGCCCCGTGAGACCCCGTCTGGATTCTCGACGAGGATCTCATAGCGGGCCGATCGGTAGCAAAGTGTCATCTCGTACTTCCGCCAGCCGGTCGGAATGCACGGGTCGAGATGCAGGAACGCGCCCTGAAGACGCAGCCCGAGAATGCTCTCGATGCCGGCGCGCTGCATCCATGCCGCGGAACCTGTGTACCAGGTCCACCCTCCACGCCCCACATGGGGAGGCTTGGAATAAATGTCGGCCGCCACAACGTAGGGCTCCACCTTGTAGCGGTGCACATCAGCACGCGTACCGGCGTTGTTGATCGGGTTGAGGAGAGCGAGCAGCTTCGCCGCTTTGTCACCTTCGCCAAGCGCCGCGAACGCCATGACCGACCACAACGCGGCATGAGTATATTGGCCGCCGTTCTCACGGATGCCGGGCGGATAGCCCTTGATATAGCCGGGATCGAGCGGCGTCTTGTCGAACGGGGGCGCAAACAGCAGCGCCAGCCGATCCTTGTAGCGGATCAGCTCACGCTCGACCGCCGCCATGGCGCGGGTGGCGCGCTCACGGTCGCCAGCTCCCGAGATCACCGCCCAAGACTGCGCGATGGAATCTATGCGGCATTCTTCACTCGTGGCTGACCCGAGCGGCGTGCCGTCGTCGAAGTAGCCGCGCCGATACCACTCTCCGTCCCATGCCTCGCGCTCGAGCGCTCCCTGCAGCGCGGTGGCGTGGGCGCGCCACTTGGCGGCTCGCTCCGCCTCGTGACGCGCGTCGGCAAGGGAAGCGAATGACGTGAGCGTCGCAAAGAGAAGCCAGCCCAGCCAGACGCTCTCGCCGCGGCCCTGTTCTCCGACGCGGTTCATGCCGTCGTTCCAGTCCCCGGTGCCGATCAGAGGCAGCCCATGACTGCCCAGCGCCAGGCTCTGATCCAGGCCACGGGCGCAGTGCTCGAACAGGGTCGCAGTCTCGTCGGCGACCGTCGGCTGGAAGAAGCTGTCGTGCTGACCTTCCTGCAACCTCTGGCCTTCCAGGAATGGAACCATCTCGTCGAGAACCGCTGCATCTCCCGTCGCGCCGATATAGTTAGCGACAGCGTAGGCGAGCCAGGCACGACCGTCGGAGATCCGCGTGCGCACGCCTTGGCCAGAATCAGGCCGCCACCAATGCTGAACGTCACCCTCGACGAATTGCCTAGCCGCGGCGCGGAGCAAGTGCTCTCGAGTGATGCTGGGTAGCGTGGTGGTGAGCGCGGTGCCATCCTGAAGCTGATCGCGGAAGCCGTAAGCGCCGCTCGCCTGATAGAAGGCAGAGCGCGCCCAAACGCGGCAGGCGAGCGTCTGGTAGAGGAGCCAGCCGTTGAGCATGATGTCCATCGACCGGTCGGGCGTCTTCACCTGCACGGCGCCGAGCACATCCTCCCAGTACCGGTCGACCTTGAACCGCACTGCGTCGAGATCGGCCGTGCGATAGTGCGAGACCAAATTCCGCGCCTCTTCAGCGCTCGCGGTCTGACCGAGAAAAAAGACGATCTCGATCGCACCGTTCGGCGGGAGCTTGACCTTAGTCTGGAGAGCGCCGCAGGGATCGAGACCGGCTCCCACTTTATTGGACAGTGACGCCCCTTCGGCGAGAGCCGCCGGCCTCGCGAGCGTTCCATTGCGGCCGATAAACTCCCGGCGGTCGCCGGTCCAGACTGTCTGACGACCGCCAAGATCGGCAAAGGCCACGCGCGATCCGAAGTCTGGGCTCCATGGATTGCGCGCGAACATTGCACCGGTATCGGGATCGATCTCCGTCGTCACAAACGGAACCGACGCTGTCCGCGAGGTACCGAGAACCCATTCCGCATAGGCCGTCACTGAGAGATTCCGGGTACGGCTCGACAAGTTGCGCAGTTTGAGGCGCGAGATCTTGATCGGGTCGTCGATTGGAACGAACTGGAGGAGATCGGCCGCAATCTCGTTGGCCGAATGCTCGAAGCGGCTGTATCCGCGGCCGTGACGGGCAACATAGGTCGCGGCGTCATCACGGATCGGCAAAGCCGTAGGGGTCCAGACGCCGCCGTTGTCGTCGTCGCGCAGATAGAACGCCTCTCCGGATCGATCGGCGACGGGGTCGTTCGACCACGGTGTGAGCTGGTTCTCCCGGCTGTTGACGGACCAGGTATAGCCGCCGCCCTCGGTCGCCACCTGAAAGCCAAAGGCGGGGTTCGTGATAACATTGATCCAGGGTGCAGGCGTGCACTGGCCCGGGCCGAGGATCGTCACATATTCCCTTCCGTTGTCGGCGAAGCCGCCGAGGCCGTTGAAGAACTCGAGATCCGGCACCGCCGGCGCGACCTTCGATGTCGGTACGGCGATCGCGGACTTTGGGGTGCGCCTATCGAGGCCCTTTCCCCCCAGCCCGCGTTCGAGCTGATCAGCGAGACGTCCGCGGGTACCGACGAGCACCACCCGAGCCACCGACACGAGAAGCGCCTGCGTCTCCGCAGAAATCAAATCGGCCCGTACCACGAAGATGCGGCCGCGCGCACCTTCTTCCCCGGCCGCCTGCGTGCGCGACTGACTTGTGCGGGCCAAGTTCTCAAGCGCAATCTGGAGATCCTGAACATAGGAGGACGCGCGCTCGTTCAGGATTACGAGATCGACATCAAGCTGCTTCATCCTCCAATACTCGTGCGCCCGCAGGAGCTGGCGCTCGATAGCGAGACTTTCAGTCTCAGCGATGCGGAGGAGCACGATCGGAAGATCCCCGGATATCCCCATGCTCCACAATCCTGGCTGTCCCCCACCGCCACGCCGGATTGTGTCCGAGGAAGGTCGCAGGGTCGGTGCGGTATAAAGAAGGTGCCCGGCGACACGCTGAAACAGCGCGGCCTCGCCCGGATCGATGTCGAGGTGACGGAGCTGCACTTGAGCCTGGGTCCAGGCCAATGTGGCCGCTCGCTCGAACGCGGTTGTATCGCGATGCTTGTCAACGAGGTCGAGCAACGCTTCGCGAGAGGAGGCGACCACCGTCCAGAAGGCGACACGAACAATCTCGCCGGGCTCGATCCGTATTCGGCGGCGCAGAGCGAAGATCGGGTCAAGTACGGTTCCAACGGTGTTGGAGAGCGGCTGTCCGTCGAGAACCGCGATTGGTCTGCGGATTCCCGATCCGCGCCCGAGGAAGCGCGCCCTGTCGGTTTCAAACTGAGGCTTGCCTATTGCTTCGCCATCGACGACCGCAAGGTGCGCGGCCCAGATTTCCGGCTCCGCCGGAGCGCGCCGCCGTCGGGTCGCCAGGAGAGCACCAACGCCTGCCAGATACTCTGTCTCGACGAACAGCTTTGAGAAGGCCGGATGCGCGACGTCAGCGGCTTGAGGCGCCAGCACGAGCTCGGCGTACGACGTAACCTCGATCTCGCGGGCCCAGCTACCGGAATTCGTGATCGAAACACGACGCACCTCGGCGTCGTCTTCGGCCGAGACGAGCACGTCCATGGCCGTTGTGAGCGTTCCGTCGCGACGTGTTATTTCGGCGCGATCTTCGTTGAATGTGACCAGATAGGCGTCGGGCTCGGCACCGCTAGGCTGAAAGCCTGCCGACCACACTTCGCCACTGCGCACGTCTCTGACGAAGACGTAGGAACCCCAGTCGTCGCAGGTGGCGTCCTCGCGCCAGCGGGTCACAGACTGATCCCTCCAGCGGCTGTAGCCCGAGCCGGCGGCCGTGAGCATCACGACGTAACGGCCGTTCGAGAGCAGGTGCGTGGCGGGTGTCGCGCTGTGCGCTGTGGTGAGCCGTCGCCCGCCGGGCGCCTCGACCTCCCCGATCTTTACTGCCGACTTCGCTTCTGCTGCCCAGGGACGTATCACCGCGACATCGCGGGGTGTGCGCTCCTGCAACAGCAGTTCTGTTGCCTGGACGATGGGTTCGGCATGAAATCGGGCCCGCATGACGCCTTCCAGCAATGCGTTGGCGATGGCGACGATGGTCATGCCCTGATGGTGCGCCATGAACGCCCGTACGACCGATAGCTTTTTCCCTTCCGGCACCCGTGCCGGTGTGTAGTCGAGCGCCTCGTGGAAGCCGTAGCGGCCGCGCGCGTCGACGCCAGCAAGCCGTTCGAAGTTTCGCACAGCAGCTTGCGGATCGACCATGGCCGCCAACGCCGTCGCATAGGGCGCGACGACCGCATTTTCTCCCAAGCCGCGCTTCAGTCCCAAACTGGGAACCCCGAAGTTCGAATATTGGTAGGTGAACTCGAGGTCACGAACATTGTAGGCGGATTCGGAAATGCCCCAGGGGACGCCGAGCGTGGCTCCGTATTCAATCTGACGCCTGTACGATTAGCCGGCTCGTCTGTTCGATGAGGCTTCCCGCCGGCGCACGCATGACGAGCGACGGCATCAGATACTCGAACATTGATCCTGACCAGGAGATCAGCGCGGCGCCATGCCCGACCGGCGTGATACCACGGCCGAGGCGAAACCAGTGGCGAGCAGGAACGTCGCCTTTGGCGATTGCCATGAAGCTCGCGAGCCGCGCCTCTGATGCGAGGAGATCATAGCAGCTCTGGTCGAGCGTGCTCTCGGGTACCAGGTAGCCGATGGAGAGAAGGCCGCGGTCAGGGTCGAGCAGAAAGCCAAACTCCATAGCGAGCGCCATCGAACGAGCGGTCTCTTCGAGGACCGAGAGGCGCCGCTCCAAAGAGTTGAAAGCATCCGGCGACTGCCCGAGGTCACGGCGATGGCTATCGATCGACGCCCGGGTCGCAGCCGCCCACACCAGCATGTCCGCGCCAGTGTCGTCATCCCGTTCAGCTGCGATCGCGCTAGCAATGTCGGCCATGGTTTCGGCCTGAGCCGCCAGGTCGGCGAGCCGCTCCATGGCTTTCTCACCCTCCACGGGGAGCCGTCCCACGCTGGCCGCGAGTTCAGCGAGTGCCTCATCGAGCTGGCCCAACGTCACCGTCTGAGTTCGACGCCCGTCGTGCAGACGGCCAGCCTCTTCTCGCGTGAGCTCGACCGCGTCTGCGATACCGGTCAAACGCCTCGCATCCGCAAGGTGCAGGCTACGCCATTCCCGGCATGCATTGGCGAGTGCGATCAGATGCCCAGCCAGGTTACCGCTGTCGACGGAGGAGACGTATTGCGGATCGAGCGGCCGCAGGTCGCGGGTATCGTACCAATTGTAGAAGTGGCCACGAAAGCGTGCGAGGTCGTTCATGGTTGAAAGTGTCGCTTCCAGCCGTTCAACTGCATCGATTGTCCCAGTCCACCCAAAGTCGCGGGCGCTGACTACCGACAGAAGATAGAGACCGAGATTGGTGGGCGATGTCCGGTGGGCGAGCGCCGGCACGGGGTCTTCCTGAAAATTATCCGGCGGCAGCATATGGTCGACGGGCGTGACGAAGGTCTCGAAGAAACGCCAGGTCCGGCGCGCAGTCAGACGCAGGGCACGAGTATCGGCGGCCGACACCGATAGTCCCCCTTCGATAAGGGGAGAGAGACTTACCCAGCGCGCAATGGCCGGCGAAGCGATCCAAAGTGCTGCGAACGGCGCAGACAAGAGCCATGTCTCATCTCCCCAAAACCAAGCGACAACCATCGCGAGAGCGCCGATGACAGGACCGCTGGCCATCCAACGGTAGAACCCGAGTAAATCGAGACGGGGACCGATTGTCGCCTGCGCCGCCGGCACCCATTCGAGAAGATGCCGGCGCGTGGCGAACAACCGGACCAGGGTTCGCCCGATCGCGTCGCCCATCAGCCACGCCTGATGAGCCAGAAAGGTGATTTGCAGGAGCGACAGCGTCAACGCGAGGCTCAGGTCACCCCCGAGTGACCGCAGATGGCTCCGGGCCTTGATTCCGGAATGACGCGGCAGGAGGGCTCCAACTACTGGAATGAGCGTCGGCAGTACGATCGTCGAGAGCAGGAAGGCGGTCCAGAAGAGTGACTGCTCGAATGACAATGTCCATCCAGCCAGTAAGGCGAGCACTGTCGTCGGTGCCGACAGCGTGCGGCGCAGATTGTCGAGCATCTTCCAGCGGCCGATCGCCGGGAGAACACTGCGCGCCCGGTTTCCGCCCGCCACGGGTCCCAGCCCCGTGACCCAAGGCAACAGCTGCCAATCACCACGCGCCCAACGATGGTGACGCAACGAGGCGACATCGTAACGGGCCGGAAACTCCTCGACGACCTCGATGTCAGTAACAAGCCCGGCGCGAGCGAACACGCCCTCGAAGAGATCGTGACTGAGCAGCGTCGAATCGGGCACCCGGCCGGCGACGGCGGCCTCGAAGGCGTCGACGTCATAGATTCCCTTGCCTGTGTAGGATCCTTCACCGAAAAGATCCTGGTACACATCAGAGGCGGCCGAGGCATAGGGATCGATGCCGCTCATGCTGGAGAATATGCGCTGGAATAGCGAGCCCTCGCGCCCGACCGGCAGTGAGGGCGTGACCCGAGGTTGCAGTACCGCATAGCCTTCCACGACCCTGCCGGCGGCAACGTCGAAGCGGGGCTGGTTGAGTGGATGCGCCATCTTGCCGATGAGCCGGCGCACCGTGTCGCGCGGCAGCCTCGTGTCGCCGTCGAGCGTCACGACGTAGCGAACGTTGGCGGGCAGAAGGCTCGGCCCCCACTCGGTTTCCACGAACGTGGTATCGGTCGCGCCGCGCAGCAGCCGGTTCAGCTCCTGTAGCTTGCCCCGCTTGCGCTCCCAACCGAGCCAACGCCGTTCACTGTCGTTCCAGACGCGGCGCCGATGGAGAAGCAGGAAGCGGGGGCCGCCGGGCGCGGAGCCGTGGCGCTGATTGAGACGAGCGATGCCCTCCTCTGCAGCTGCGAGGAGAGCGCCGTCACCCTCGGCATCGCGGGTGGTTGCATCGACCCAGTCGGATAGCAATGCGAAATGAAGGTCGCCCTCAGGGCTCGCGACGTAATGAATCTCGAGGCGTTCGATTTGCTCTTCGATCGCCTCTGGCGAAGTCAGAAGCGTCGGCACGGCGACGAGCGTCCGCAGATGCGGAGGGACGCCGTTCGGAAGCTCCAAAGCAGGCAAGAACGTCGCGCCGAACCCGCCGGTCACGACGCGATTGACGAGCGCGACAGCCGCGTCGAGCGCCGGGATCGCACCCAAGGCCCCGAGCAGGATCAGAACCGAGTCGGCAAGTCCATTTGCAGAGAGATAGGCCAACGGCAGCGCGAGGAGGAGCGCGCCGATGGCAACGATGGCCGCGACGTAGCCACTGATGCCCAGTGTCTGGTTAAAGCGCCCGGGCCAAGCACTCGCCGGCGGTCGAAAACCGATCACCGCTTCGAACGCACCGCGTCCGCCGCCAAGGAGATAATAGCCTGGGTCGGCACGACGGCTCTCTAGCGAGCTCTCGTCACCAGACTGAGCCTTCTTAGCTTCCAACGCGGCGCGGCGCGCAACGTCGAGCTCGGAGCGCTTCGAGCCCCGCGCGAGCTCCTCGATTGCACTGCGATAGAGGTTGCGCGTCGGGAAATCCATGTCCCGAAAGCCGCTGTCGTCGGCGAGCACCTCGTCGACGAGGCTGATGCGCTCGAACAGTTCCGTCCAATCGACGTCGGAGATGAGGCGCATGCTGGTGATGATATTGCGCATCGTGACGCTCGCGGCACCCTGCCTCTGGTGCTCGGCGCGCACGACCGCTTCTGTCGTCGTCTCCTGTGCTGCCAGACGTTCGTCGAGCCAAACAAGCGCAGGGGTAATTCTGAGATCTTGGTCGCGCAGCCTGTGCAAAAGCTGGACTGCAAACGCGTCAGGAAGCTGCCTGTGCGAGAACGCATCAAGCACGGCCGTCACCGGTTCGGTCGCACGCCCGGCAGTACCCAGCAAGCGGTCGGCGAGATCGTCAGCCTCTTGCCGGGCGGCCCTACCGAGCACGATCCGCTCGGCGAGGCGTCTGAGATTCTCCAGGAGGACGATCCGCAATGTGATCGCAACGGCCCAAAGCTCTCCGATCGTCAGCGGCTGGACTTCCTGGTATGCGCGTACGAATCGAGAGAGCACATCGAGATCGAAACGGCTGTCGGTATGAGCGACGAAGGCCCAGGCCAAGCCAAACACACGGGGATAGCCCGCAAATGGCCCATCGGCCAATTTGGGCAACTGCCGGTAGTAGCCGGAGGGTAAGTCGGCGCGGATCTGGCGAATTTGCTTTTCAACGAGATGAAAGTTGTCGACCAGCCATTCCGCCGCCGGTGTGATCGCGTGACCATCGTCGATCGCCTTGGCGATGCTTCGATGCACATCTAGCAGCACCGCTTCGTTGTCGGCGAGCCGGCCGGCCAGGGCATGGCCCCTAGTTGGCCTCGTCGTTACGGGCTGCGCAACGGCGAGGCTCCGTGCGTGCTCCTCGAGGCGCTCGACGCTGAAGAGCTCTTCGCGGACGGGTTCGTGGCTGTCCCAGGGCGATGCCGGCGGCGCGGCCCCTAAGACGCGGCGGATGAGGCTTATCAACTTGACCTTTCTGCCACGTCGTGAGCGTGCCGTGCGCCCGATGGCCCAGTTGCTCTCGGCAAGATGGTGTCGCAGTGAGCTCGACGGCTTCATCGCTCATGGTAGCATCCATCGACCATTGCGGCGAACGAGCTTATGGAGGCCGATCATTCCGTCCGAAAAATCTCCGGGTCGCTAATGAATTCAGAACGCAAACGGCGCCCGCTGACTGACGGGCGCCGGCAGAGTAGCACGTCGGGCAGCGGGCTAGTTGGTGCCGACTTTGCCCTTAACATCGACGGCAACTGTTACGGTCTTGCCATCCTTTGTTGCGGATCCGACCCAGGCTCCGTTCTCGTTCTTCATCATTGCGGAAATGTTGGTGTAGCCCAGGTGGGAGAGATGGACGCGCGCCTGCTCTTCGGTGAACAGGTTGCCCTGCGCTGCAGGTTTCACGTCAGTCGTCGTGGCTGGTGCTTTGACTGTTGCGTTCTCCGCTGTCGCGGGGAGCACGAGAGCCAAGGCGATAGCCGTAGCAAGTGAAAGGGTGCGGATCATGTTTGAACTCCTGAAAAGGTTGGAATGTCGACACCCATCGCGAGAATGCCGCATGGTTGCAGCCGATGGGTGAGCGTCAAAAATTAAGACGGCGGGCGCTGACGCGACCGCCGTCGCAAACTCGTTAGGTATGTAAGTGAATCGACGCCACTAGATGATGTCGATTTCTGCCGGCAGATAGCTCGTAACCTCGAGACCTACGGCCTGCTCACGAACCTGCGGCTTGTTCCAAATCTTCATAATGTCCTCCATTTCCTGGAAAGGCGCTTTTGCACCAATCTCTGTTTTGCATGTGGGGACGCTCGACCTTGAGCGCCAATCACGTTCGCGTTTGTTGACGAATGATTGAGCAGCTCAGGCCAGTTCGACACGAAATAGGGCAGTTGGAACCGCCTCTGAGTAGATTCCGAGACTACGGCCAGCTCACTCCCCTCGCTAATCTACCCCTGAGATTGGCGCGCAGGATACGTGCTCTTAGGGCCTCAACAGAAAGCCCGCGAGCACCCTGCGTTGCCGCTGCGGTGAAACGACTGATGCAATCGCATTCACACGCCGAACCCCATTGTTCAGGAGATGTGCAGTGCTCAACATCCAGTCGATGTTCGGAAACCCAAACCGATCTGGAATCCCACGGATCGATAGGCTCCGCGGAATTCATTGAGAACGAGGAACGACTGCGCTTCATTGCGGACGAACTCAGCCATCGAACCAAGAACCTGCTCGCGGTTGTGCAGGCTTTAGCGGGTCAGATCGGCAGGCGAAGCGCGAGCTTGAAGAGAATTCCAGACCGCAGTTTTCACAGCGTCTACAAGGTCTGTCACGGTCCATTGACCTTCTCGTCGAGGAGGACGGGTGCGGTGCATTGATTGGCGACCTGGTACGCAGCCATCTCGAGCCCTTCGGTGAGGTTGATGGGGTGCGTATCTCGGCAACAGGCCCCGACGTCTTACTAAACCCGATGGCCGCGCAGAACATTGGATTAGCGCTGCACGAGCTGGCAACGAACGCAATCAAGCACGGGGCACTCTCCGTGCCGGAGGGCTCCGTCACGGTGGATTGGGAGCTCGAGCCGTGCGACGTAGGACCGACGCGCTTTCGCTTGATATGGCGGGAACTCAATGGTCCGGAAGTAATCCCACCGACGCGTCAAGGCTTCGGTCACATCGTGCTACAGCGCATGACTGCTGAGACCCTGCACGGCAATGTCGCTCATGAATTCGACCCCCGCGGAGTAAGCTGGACGCTCGACGTCCCCGCGGCTGCCGTTATGGTTGGAGGGGCGCCGGCGCAAACCCGCAATTGGCGCGTTTCCAAGAGCAGTCCGCCAGTCATCTGCGCGATCCGAGCAAAATCTGCACGCTAATTGTCCTTGTCCAGGGGCCCAGCGATCCGAATTTCGAAGGACGGTCCTTCGTCGCTTTCGGTCTTGTCATCGTCGTCCCGAAGCGCTTCTTCACGCTCCTCAAGACGCGTGAACGCGTCGATCAAGCTCCACCCCATCGCGCTTTTGGTCGGATCTCCGAAAATTTTCCGAAGCCGCTCGCCAATCATTTTTAATGCTGTCTCCATCCTTGACTAACACCACACAGCTTGAAACGTTCCAGAGAGTGTGGCGCCGACGCCTCCGATCGCCGTCATTTTTGACAACCGTCAGCTCCCGATGCGCCGCAATTCCAGATCATGTTTCGATGCGACACCTGGAAGTTCTGTGAGAACGGCATTTCGGGACCGAGGCTAGGTAGTTTCCGAGTCTATTGTTTCCGCGGTAACCACGCCTATCGTGAATACACAGCCAAACGCCTCCCCCGCAAATCCGAGTCATCGAACAGCCATTGCAGCTGACGAGGGCCAGCTCACTGAGGGCACCAATCAAGCGGATCGGACGGCAGCAGGCATGAGCGCGGATCCGAGCGGCCGTCGGCCCTTCGCACCTCGAACAACAAACGAACGGATGCAACCATGAGCACTACCAGCAGGAATTTGATGATCACGAGCGCCGGGGCTCTCCTTGCCCTGATGGCAACGGTCGGCGCAGCCGAGGCGGCGCAACGCAGCCAAAAGCATCACGATAACGACGGCCAGAAGAGCTCGTACAACGTCGACGCGCGGCACAGCAATAACGACCACCGCAACCGGCATGCCCGGCGCGGCTTCGGCGGAATTTACCTGTCCTTGGATAACGGGGGCGCCTGCTCCTCTTCCTACCGGAAGTGGAAGGCCACCGGCAGCCGATACTGGCGTGAGCGTTACTACGACTGCCGCAACGGCTGATGAATTGCCTTGGGGCGTCGTGCAACTCGGCAATACCGGCCGACCGTGACCGGCGGTTCGGTGCTGCCGCGCTCGGCGCCCCATTTCTTTCGATGCTACGAGAACGCAATGCCAGAAGCACTCTGCGCCGTATAAGAAGGCCGGCGCTTCGAGCAGGAGTAGGTAGATTCCGAGTCTACCCGGTCGTTGCAGTTCCCAGTTAGGTTCATTCTGCAACTGGAGTTAAAGCTCGAGCACTTCTCTGTCGAAAAATGCTGGAGACGGGGCCCGAGTGACCGGAGGATATTGTGACCGACACTCTCAAAAACGCCGGCGGCACCCCCGAAAGCAGAGCGTCGCTACCGCATAGCGAGCGGGTCGATGTTAGCAAGCGGAGTGGCGCTCAGGACGATCCAGAAGAAGCATACCCTTTTGAGCTTATGCCGGTCGGCGACCCGCGCCCGCAGAGCAAATGACACTGTGCCGGAGCTGGTGGGCCGAGGCCGCGCTTTCCTAGCTTTGGTTCATGAAAGGTTTGTGGTGAAAAAGCTTTCGGACAGCGTTCGCTCATGCGACAGCCCTTGTCACCGCTTTCAACGATAAGGAGCGATCAACCATGGCACCCTTCAATACCTACAACGGACAGACGTCTCGACTTCTCTACGACGCATACAACGCGGCGTGGCGTGACCTCGAGGCCACCACCCACCCTTGGGCTACGCATGCTGCGACCAAAGCCAGGCTAACGCGAGGTCTCCTAGCCGCGGCAGCCGCAGGCGAACGTGATCCGGCGAAGCTCAAGCTGGCAGCGATCCACGGCGTCTAGCACCTCCGGTCTATGAAGCGGACGTTGACCGTCTTCGTGCGCTGCTCATGTGGGTTACGAGCAGGCGGCTCCTACATTCTCTACCAGGGAGACTGAGCTAAAATTGACGCCGCCAGAATGGATTAGACTTTGCTCGTGTGAGGAACGCAATCATGCCCGGAAGGAATAACCGCCTCGCCGTCGTTTCAATCATTTGGCCCGCGACCTTGCTTCTGGCGCTTGCGGCACTACCATCCCGAGGCAACGCTGCGGCGGAGCCCGTGATGCCTTCCGCTCCGGCTGGGACCGAACCTGCGGCCGAGGTCGGCAAATACTACCTCTCACCAAGGAACAGAATTTGGCGGCGTGCTTGAATCTGTGGGAGCCTGCAACACACATGACGAAACGACAGTGGAAGGCTGTGTGCATGCGAATAGACACCACCGAGTAAGCCGCAGGCGCACCACTCGATCGAATGCCCGAAACGATAGGCGTGAAAATGAAAACCCGTGTAGAACAAATGAAGGCGTTGAAGGTCACATGGGAAAGGGCGCCTAAGGGCCCCCAGAAGGACGCCGCCCTCAAGAGTTATGAGGCCGCAATAGAGTCCAACATCGCAAGGATCGAAAAGGCGGCGATGGACCATCTCCACAAGGCGGAAGCCGCCTTGAAGTGATTCTTCTGTGCAGTTGCCGCCCCACTCTCCTGATGGCAACGCGCCTGTGCGGCGTCGGGCCTGTCGCGCGCCAAGTCGCGGCGACGCCCGCCATTACTCGCCGGCATCCTTGCGGTAATTCTGAATCCCGAGCTGAGACGCGTTCAGCGGTAGCCTGAAGGGCCCCTCCAAGGGCCAACGGGAGCCGACCGCATTACCAGAGCATGCCGCTGTGTGCGAGTGTTACGCTTGTTGCGTCAACCCGTTCGCCAACGGGAGGAGTACCCACATGCAAGAACCCGTACTGACGAAGTTGCGCAGGGATTTTGATACCGCCATCACGTCCCGGCGAAATGTGGCGACGTTGGACCCTTCGATTGCTGAGTTGAGAGAGAGAATTTCACAGGAGGATTTTGTCAAATCCTTCTCGATCTACTCGAGAAGCCAGCTGCGCAGGATCGACGATTGCCTCGGTCACATAAGCAATGCGCGCTTGAAGGACGACCCCTTGGACGTGGCGATGGCCGTCGATGAAATTCTGCAGTTGTTCGATCGACTCGAAGTTAGCATGCGGCAATCGGCGGCCAGCAAAGAGAAGATCGAAGCGGGTCGCTCGAGGAAGAGCTGAGCTTTAAGTGGCCGACGCCGACACGAGTCGTCGCGCCCAATTCACGCTTGCTCTGACGGGAAAGGTTGCCGCGTCCATTGCTCCAACGCGTTGAGCGTGTGACGGCTGCTCGTGAACCAAACTTTCGCCCATTGTATTGGGACTCGAGTCGGCACCATATCAATAGTCACGTTACATAATTGATAGTATTTCGCTCAAACGTCGACACGACCAGTCAAGTGATCTCCTGACATTATGGACGTTTTCAAACGGACCGGACCTCGAGTTCGGTCCGATGGCCCTATTGCCAAAGGAGTAGCTATGACCAATGGAATTGTGAAGTGGTTCGACGGACAACGTGGGTTTGGCTTTATCCAGCCCGAAGATGGTTCCAAGGACGCCTTCGTCCACATATCCGCAGTCGAACAGGCTGGACTGAGCATGCTGCGTGAGGGCCAAAAGGTCTCTTACGAGCTTATTCCGGGGAAGAACGGCAAGTCGGCTGCCAGCAATATTGCGGTGATCGATTAGTGCCTGAGCAGGGCCGCTTCCAGCGCATGCTGCAAGCGGCCCGTTGGCACTACTTCAATCATAAAATGCGACATCCCGTGACGACGGAGATCCCAGGTGCTGCGTGAAGGAAGGGCGACTAACTCGACACCCGAAACACTCTCCGATTGCGCGGGGAGATCCGGCGAACAGCTGCTGAAGACGCTTACTCCGGAGCTCCAAAAGAGAGGAGTACAGAGCAGCAGCTTCGTCATGATCGACGTACGCAACGGTGAATTCGTCACGGGTCGGACGCGGGAAGAGGCGCTTCAGCGCTTCGACATGCTGCATCCCAATGGAATCGGCTGCGTTAGCCAAGTCTCGGACCTTTTCGACGAAACTCCAACCGACCGGACGATACGAGGGCATGCCGGAGTGGCACCCAGATACGCGGTCCGAACTCCGGGCTCGCAGAAGAATGGTAAGAGGCCGGCAGCCCAAGCCAAATAGTGCTTCTCCGATAGCATCTACCAGCCTCGAAATTGCAGCGCCTTTCCGACGTCAGAATTGGTGGTGGTGATCACGGCTAAGGCTCTGACAGTCCCGATGTCCGCTTCCTCTGCGAAGCAGGCGTAGCCCGTGATGTCGGATGTAACCCGCTGACCTTCTGGGACCGAGTGATCGCGGTCTGACGTCTTGACATGGGTAATTCCGATGGGTAATTTGGTAATTCCTGCCTTTGAAATGTAAGGGAAAAATCTGGCTGGGGGACTAGGATTCGAACCTAGACAGGCAGAGTCAGAGTCTGCAGTCCTACCATTAGACGATCCCCCAATGCCGGGACCGGACGGGGCAGAGGCGACCCGTCGCAAGGGGGGCGATATAACAGGTAGCCCCACGCATCGCAAGGCGCGGCGGCCGACGCGGCCTTTCTCGGCCGGGCCGGCGGGCCTCGGGGCAATGACGCTCAGCGCAACAGCTCCGGCCGGTACTCGAAGTGCATGGTGTCGTAGTGATACCACCTGCCGCCCCAGATGAAGCCGTGACCTTCGAAGATGCGCACGATCTCCATCGGGATCCGGTTGCGATAGGCGCCTCCATTGGCGCCAGCGCCCGACCAGCGCCAGTAGTCGGAACGCTTTGTCGCGATGTCGACGGCGATGCCGTAGCCGTGTGCGGAGCGCCGGTCGGTGCCGGCGATGACGCGGCAATTGTATGTGCCGGCCGCTGGCATGAGAAAGACGTTGAATTCGGACGGCAAGAGATCGAGCTCGGCGGAGATGGCCGCAAGCTTGTCGGCGACGCCGTTGACCTTCGTCACCTTGAGTCGCTGCGGCGCCTTCTTCGGCAGCCAGACGATCTCCGTCAGGTTCTTCGCGACCTCGCCCTTGCGGCAGTCGCCGTACATCTTGTCGAAGAAGGCCGCGTTGCGGGCGCGGCCTGGGTCGACGTTCTTATCCGGCGCGGTTGCGCCGCGCTGCCTGCGGGATAAGGGATGGCGAGCATGTCCTCGATGTCGGGATGATCGAGCCAGGCCTCGAAATCCTTTGTGCCCTTGCCGTCGTCGAGCGCCATGCGCGTGCCGTCGCGCCAGACGAGCGTGTTGGCCTCGATGCGCTCGAGCTGATCGGGGTAGGCGGCGACGAGGTGCTCGAGCTTGGCGGATACGTCAGCGCCTTGCGCGAGGGCCGCGCCCACGGCCATGGACGCGAGCGCGGCCGCGAGTGAAATGCGTAAGCCCGTCGGCATGTTGAATTGATCTTCCGTATCGCGAGTAGCGGAAAAACAGTCTTAACGGCGCCCAGTGCGCGCCGTCATCTCTCACACGTGATTTCACCGAGGTGTGCGCTTTTTCTTTACGGGAAGGGAACTGCTGCTAAAGTGAGCACAAGGATGTAGCCAGTAAACGCCTGAGGAGAGGGCTCACTGCGGCCAAGGCCGCTCGAGTCCGGACCAGGCCCTGGGGAAGCGACGTGGCCGGACTGCCAGACGAAGAGCGCGCGAGCCCTCCACGCCAAGAGCACGGTCCCCGCACCGCGGCGGCGCCGAATATTCCGCATCCTGAAAGCCTGAAATCACATAACGGAATTGCAGCTACATCGCACGTCAACGGCCATCGCTTGGAGCCGCTCCCTTCCGGTGGCGTCGCGGGGCGCGAAGCCCAGGAGCGCGAGCGGCAAGAGGTCTACGGCGCTCTCGATCTCGGAACCAACAACTGCCGGCTGCTGCTCGCACGCCCGTCGCGCCGCGGCTTCCGCGTAGTCGACGCCTTCTCGCGCATCATCCGACTGGGTGAAGGCGTCTCGAAGACGGGGCGCCTCTCCGATGCCGCGATGAAGCGCACGATCGAAGCGCTCAAGATCTGCGCCGGGAAGCTCTCGCGCAATTCGGTGGCGCGCGCTCGCTGCGTTGCCACCGAGGCTTGCCGCGTGGCGCAGAACGGACAGGAATTCCTGCATCGGGTCGAGGGCGAGACCGGCATCAGGATCGAGCTTCTCGACCGCGAGGCGGAAGCGCACCTTGCGGTGTCGGGATGCGCCTCGCTCATCGACCATCGCGCCGACTACGTGCTCGTGTTCGACATCGGCGGCGGATCGTCGGAGCTCATCTGGCTCGATCTCAGGCGATCGCGCGCGCGCGGCGGCGGACCGGAGCGGTTCGACGTCAAGAGCGACATCGCGGCGTGGACGTCGCTGCCGGTCGGCGTGGTGACGCTGGCCGAGCGCTTCGGGGGCCATCACGTGACGCCGGAGAGCTTCGAGGCGATGGTCGCGTACGTCACGGGACTCGATCATGCCGTTCGAGACGCGAAACAATTTCCGTCCGCGGACCGCGGCGGCGAACATCCATCTCCTCGGCACGTCGGGCACGGTGACAACGGTTGCCGGCATCCAGCTCGGACTGCGCCGCTACGATCGCGTGCGCGTCGACGGCTGCTGGCTCGACGTCGCGGCTGCACGCGACGTGACGTACGGGCTGCTCGCGCGCAGCTACGAGGAGCGCGTCGCGGAGCCGTGCATCGGACCCGAGCGCGCGGATCTCGTGCTTGCCGGCTGCGCCATCCTCGAAGCCTTGCTCAGGATGTGGCCGGCGCAACGGCTGCGCGTCGCTGATCGCGGTTTGCGCGAGGGCATCCTCACCACGCTGATGAGCGAGGATGGCGTCTATCGCGCGGGGCGCCGTCGCCGCCGCCGGCAGAATTCCGGACGCTGAACCCCATGCGCATGAAAGGCAAGTCAGGACGCGGGGCCGCGAAGGGCGGCCGTGGCAGCGGACCCCAGGGTGGGCAGCGTGATTTCGGCGTTCGTCTCAAGACCGCGCGGAAACGCACAGCCTCGTCGCAGCGCTGGCTCGAGCGCCAGCTCAACGACCCTTATGTCGCTGCCTCAAAGCGGGAGGGCCTTCGCTCGCGCGCGGCCTACAAGCTTTCCGAGATCGACGACAAGTATCGCATTCTGAAGCCGGGGCTCCGCGTCGTCGACCTTGGCGCGGCGCCCGGCGGTTGGAGCCAGATCGCTGCCGAGCGCGTGAAGTCGATCGAAGGGCGGGGCCAGGTCGTCGCGATCGATATCCTCGGCATGGAACCGCTCGCCGGCGTGGAGTTTACGGCGCTCGATTTTACGAGCGAAGACGCGGAGCCGCGGCTCAAGGCTATGCTGAGAGACGGCGCCGCAGACGTCGTGCTGTCCGACATGGCGGCGTCGACCGTCGGCCACACGGCGACCGATCACTTGAGGATCATGGCGCTCGCGGAAGGGGCCGCCTACTTCGCGTGCGATGTGCTGGCGCCGGGCGGGGTGTTCCTCTGCAAGGTGTTTCAAGGCGGCACGGAGCGCGAGCTTCTCGATCTGCTCAAGCGGTCGTTCACGACGGTGCGGCACGTGAAACCGCCGGCGAGCCGGACGGGAAGCGCCGAGCTCTATGTTCTTGCGACCGGCTTCAAGCGCAGCGCGCGTGCCGAATGAGCGGCCTGAGGCGTCGTGTTTCTGATCGATCACCATCACGGCCTCAGAGCGGCATATTTGCGTCTGGGAGCCGATAAGGGGCGCTCCAAGATCTCATAAGTGAGAATGGCAACGATCATGCTGCCCGCCAGCGCGACAGCAAGATAGGCATAGCCCCCTTGGTCGAGCGGCCCCATGTGCATCTTGCTCCACACGATTGCAATGGCGCCGATGGCGAACGGGTGGGTGAGATAAAGTGAGTACGACGCATCGCCTAAATACTCGAGTGCCCCAGTCTTTGGAACGCGTCCGTGCCATTCAAGCGAGGCGGCGCCGAGGCATATGAGAGCTGCCGGCACACCCCAGGTGAAGGCGCGTGGGAATGACGTATCGGCCGGAACGAGCGCCAAGCCGGCGACGCCTATTGCCAGAGCGGTCACCGCAACGGGCAACGGCACAGGTGATCGGCTCGTGAAATATGCCGCAATGAGAATCCCCGCCACGAACTCGAGCAACATCGGAGATAGGTACCATCCGATCCTTCCAGAGGTGCCAAAGACGCCGCCGGCGGCCGCGAGGGCAACAAGCGCTCCGACAATGGCCGCAAGGCGGATCCTGGGGCTTTTCGTGAAGAGGGCCAAAGCAAACAAGGCGTAAAAGAACATCTCGTAATTGATTGTCCATCCCGGCACGTAGACAGGGAACCAGGCGCTTGGGTCGGCCGGGTAGGGGTAGGGGATGAAAAGCAGGGACGCTACGAGGTGCATGGGATCGTAGACTGTGCTGCCTGCTATGGTTCCCGAGATTGCCGGCATGGCGAACATCGCAAGGGTCACGATCCAATAAAGCGGCACGATGCGGCGCAGGCGCTTCCTCATGAATTCGGATGGCGACGGTGGAACGGGCCGCGCCGTGGTCTGCCACATCAGGAAGCCGCTTATGACGAAGAAAATATCGACGCCGGCCTGGCCTTTGAGCAAGCCATGCAGGGCGCTGCCGGCAGGCAGATCAAGCGAGGCGTGATAGGCGGCGACCATCGTTGCGGCAATCGCCCGAAGATACTGGATGGAATAGAGCATCTACGCCGTCGGTTGCCGGTATCGGGAAGCCGCATCTTATGGGGCGATTGACGGCTGTCGAGGGGTAGGGGGCAAATTCTGGCGGCGGGCTCGAGAAAGACTGAGAGGAGCGGGCGGCTGCGCAAAAGGAAACGGCGGCCGCTTGCTCGACCGCCGTGCCAAAGCTCGCCAGTGCGCGAGCCCGTCTTCATCATCCAGTTAGATGATGTCGATCTCTGCCGGGAGGTAGCTCGTCACCTCGAGGCCGACTTCCTGCTCGCGCACGGCGGGCTTGGACCAAATCTTCATCTTGTTTCCTCCTTAGATGGTGTTCGGAATGCATTTCGAACGGTGCTTTATTATACGGAACGACGCATAAGGTCTAATTGAATTTTCCTTGTCGGCCCATTAGGTAGCCTTATCCTTTGGCAACTGGGTCAGGCCGGTATTTGGCCGCCCGGCGGGGGTCCGGGCCCGGCGAGGCCCGCCCTTCCCCTTCCCCGACTCGGATGCTATAGGCGTGGCGACATCGCCGCCGCCGCAAGCCCGCTTGCGGCCGCGTTTTGTCATACCCTCTAAGGAGACCGTCCATGGCGAAGAGCCCAATCGATAGCGATTTGGGGCTGGCTCTGACGTTCGATGACGTGCTCGTGGTCCCGGCAGCCTCCGAGGTCATGCCGAACCAGGTCGACGTGTCGACACGGGTAACGCGCACTATTTCGTTGAATATCCCGGTCATTTCGTCGGCGATGGATACGGTCACGGAAAGCCGCCTCGCCATCGCCATGGCGCAAGAGGGGGGCATCGGGGTCCTGCACCGCAACCTCCAGCCCGACGAGCAGGCCCGCCATGTGGCCACCGTAAAGAAGTACGAATCGGGAATCGTCCTCAATCCGGTCACCATCCAACCCTCGGCGAGCCTCGACGAAGCGCTGAAGCTGATGGCAGCACACTCGATCTCCGGCATTCCGGTCGTCGAGGCGCCGAAAAAGGGCGACGGCAAGGGCCGCCTCGTCGGCATCCTGACAAATCGCGACGTGCGGTTCGCGACCAATCTCGCGCCAGCCCGTCGCCGAGCTCATGACCAAGGAAAGGCTGATCACGGTCACGCGCGACGTGAGCCGCGAGGACGCCAAGCGGCTCCTGCACCAGAACCGCATCGAGAAGCTGATCGTCGTCGACGACGGCTATCACTGCATCGGGCTCATCACCGTCAAGGACATCGAGAAGGCGCAGAAGCATCCCCACGCGTGCAAAGACGCCGAGGGACGCCTCAGGATCGCGGCGGCGACGACGGTCGGTGCCGACGGTCAGGAGCGCACGGAACGGCTGATCGCGGCGGGCTGCGACCTGATCGTCGTCGATACCGCCCACGGGCACTCGCGCGCCGTGCTCGAGGCGGTGACGCGCATCAAGAAGCTCTCGAATGCGGTGCAGGTGATCGCCGGCAACGTCGCAACGGCGGAAGCGACGAGAGCGCTGATCGAAGCGGGCGCGGACTCGGTCAAGGTCGGCATCGGGCCCGGCTCGATCTGCACGACGCGCATCGTCGCCGGCGTCGGCGTGCCGCAGCTGACGGCGGTCATGGATTGCGCCGAAGAGGCCCACAAGCACGACGTGCCGGTCATCGCCGACGGCGGCATCCGGTTCTCGGGCGACATCGTCAAAGCGCTCGCGGCGGGCGCCGACTGCGTCATGATCGGCTCGCTGCTCGCGGGCACCGACGAGGCGCCGGGCGAGACCTATCTCTACCAGGGCCGGACGTACAAATCCTACCGCGGCATGGGCTCGATCGGGGCCATGGCGCGCGGCTCGGCCGACCGCTACTTCCAGCAGGAGGTCAAAGACACGCTGAAGCTCGTGCCCGAGGGCATCGAGGGACAGGTGCCCTACAAGGGTCCCGTCGATGGCGTGCTGAACCAGCTCGTCGGCGGCTTGAGGGCCGGCATGGGGTATACGGGCTCAAGCACGCTCGCCGAGCTCAGGGAGCGGGCCAAGTTCATCCGCATCTCGCCCGCCAGCATGCGCGAGAGCCACGCCCACGGCGTGCTCATCACCCGCGAAAGCCCGAACTATCCGGGCAACGTCTAGGCCGAGCCGCAATCACCGGACCAGCGAAGAACGGGACATGCAAGCAACGGCCATTCTCTATCCCGTCCTGGTTCAGGTCGCGCTGACCTTCTTCCTGCAGGTCTGGATGGGGCGCGAGCGCGTCGGCGCGATCAAGCGCCGGGAGACGCGAATTCCCGACATCGCGCTCGGGCAGCGCGCGTGGCCGGACCGCGCCACGCAGATTGCCAATGCCTTCCACAATCAGCTCGAGCTGCCGTTCCTGTTCTATTTTCTCGCCGCGTTCGCGCTCATCACCAGCCGCGTCGATGCCGTCCTCGTGGCGCTGGCGTGGATCTTTGTCGCCTTGCGGCTGTGGCACGCCTTCATTCACACGACGCACAACAATGTGCCCCGGCGCTTCTATGTGTTCTTCGCTGGTGTCATGGTGCTGATCGCGATGTGGGCCTATTTCGCCGTCCAGCTCATCCTGGCCAATCCATAATGCGTACCGGCGCACGGATGCGCGCCGCGGCCGAAGTGCTGGCGGACATTCTCGACAGGCACCGGCCGGCGTCGGCCGCGCTCGCCGACTGGGGCAAGGCGCACCGCTTCGCCGGCTCGGGCGACCGCGCGGCCATCGGCACGCTCGTCTACGACGTGCTCAGGCGGCGGTCCTCGCTCGCGGCGCAGATGGGCAGCGAGACGCCTCGGGCGCTGGTCATCGCCGCCGCGCCACGCGCCTTCGCTCTCTCGGAGGCGGATGTGGCGGGGGCGGCCGACGGGTCGGAGCATGCGCTCGAGCCGCTGACCGAAGAGGAGCGTGCGCGGCTCGAAGGCGGTCTTCCCGCGGAGGTGCCGCCCCACGTGGCCGCCGACGTGCCTGAATGGCTCATGCCGTCGTTCATGCGGGCCTTCGGCGACCGCGCCGTCGCGGAGGGCGCCGGCCTCAGCACGCGAGCGCCGATCGATCTGCGCGCCAACACGCTCAAGGCGACGCGGGAAAAGGTTGTCACGGCGCTGTCACATTTCGGCGCCGTGGCCACGCCTCTCTCGCCCGTCGGCGTGCGCGTCCCGGCTCCCGCCGGCGCCGGAAAGAGCCCGCACGTCGAGTCCGAGGCGGGCCACGGCAAGGGATGGTTCGAGGTCCAGGACGAGGGCAGCCAGATCGCGGCGCTGATGGCCGGCGCGGGGCCCCGCAAACAGGTGCTCGACCTCTGCGCGGGCGCGGGCGGCAAGACGCTCGCGCTCGCCGCGCTGATGGAGAACACCGGCCAAGTCTATGCCTACGACTCGGACAAGGGGCAGCTGCGCCCGATCTTCGAGCGCTTGAAGCGCGCGGGCGTGCGCAACGTTCAGGTGCTGGAAGGGGGCGGCGAGGCCGCACTTACGGCGCTCGGGGCCCGATTCGACGCCGTTCTCGTCGATGCGCCCTGCACCGGCTCCGGAACCTGGCGGCGGCGGCCCGATTCGAAGTGGCGATTGAGGCCCGAGGCGATCGTTCAGCGCCAGAGCGAGCAGCGCCTCGTGCTCGAGCTCGCGGCGAGCCTGGTGAAGCCCGGCGGGCGGCTCACCTACGTCACCTGCTCGGTGCTGCCCGAGGAGAATGGCGACCAGGTCGCGTGGTTCCTCGGCGCGCACGAGGGCTTCCGGCTCGTCCCCTTTGGCGAGGTCTGGCGGGAGGGATTGAAGACCGAGCCCCCGGTCTCGGCGGATGGCCGCGAGGACGCTCTTCTTCTGACGCCGGCCTCGCACGGCACCGACGGCTTCTTCGTGGCGAGCTTCACCAAAGAGAGCTGAGGCTCTTGCCGCAGCGCCACTCACCCGCCACAACAAGTGGGAACTCAAAAGTTGTCACTTGCATTGCCGCAATCGTGAACTAAGTATCGCGCGCTGCACGAGGCCTTGGATGGGCTGACGTGCGTCCGGTCGCTGGCCGGTGTCGGGGGCGAATCATTCTACACACGCGCCTCCCCGCCGCCGCATCACCAGCGGCCTCGGACAGATCCTGTCTCTGGAGGACAGTCGTCCATCATGGCCCCAGTGCCAAAGGCTCGAAAGCCTAAGCGGCCGTCGCCGCGCTCCTGTCTCGGTCCGGTTGCGGACCTCGAGCAGCATCTTCCCGCCGAATGGTGGCGCAAGCTCTTCAACGCGCTCTACGTCAAGACCGACGGCGACGTCGTCGAGAACAACGAGAACACGCGGCGCGAGGTGGACTTCATCGTCGCAGCGGCCGCGATCCAGCCGCACAGCCAGATCCTCGACCTGTGCTGCGGGCAGGGGCGCCATTGCCTCGAGCTCGCCAGGCGCGGCTTCAAGAACGTCACCGGCGTCGACCGGTCGCGCTATCTCATCCGGCTCGCCAAGAAGCGGGCGCAGAATGAGGGCCTGCAGGTCGTCTTCAAGGAAGGGGATGCGAGGAACCCGAGGCTGGCCGAGAGCAGCTTCGACTGCGTCGCCATCATGGGCAACTCGTTCGGCTATTTCTCGAACAAGCAGGACGACGAGAAGGTGCTGACGACTGTCGGCAAGGTCCTGCGCCCGTCGGGCCAGCTGGTGCTCGACATTACGGACGGCGCCTATATGGCCGACCACTTCGACCGGCGCTCATGGGAGTGGATCGACGAGCATCACTTCGTGTGCCGCGAGCGCTCGCTGTCGGCCGACCGCGACCGGCTCATCTCGCGCGAGGTGATCGTGCACGACGAGCTCGGCGTCATCGCCGACCAGTTCTACGCCGAGCGGCTCTATACGCGGGAAGGCATCGCCAAGCTCCTGGAGAAGTGCGGCTTCCGCAACGTCCGCCACCACGGCAGCGCCGAAGCGCTTTCAGACCGCGACCAGGATCTCGGCATGATGGCGCGGCGCCTCTTGCTGACGGCGGATGCTCCGCAACTTCCTGCCCGCAAGCCGCGTGGCAAGCTGCAGCAGATCGACGTCACGGTGGTGATGGGCGATCCGAGGCTGCCGGATACGGTCAAGCTCGGCGGCACGTTCAACGCCGAGGACATGGAGACCATCAAGCGGCTCAAGGACGCGCTCTCGGAGCTGCCGGCCTACAAGTTCCGCTACCTCGACAACCATGCCACGCTCGACCGGGATCTCTCCGATCTCAGGACCGATCTCGTGTTCAACCTGTGCGACGAGGGTTTGAACAACGATCCCTTCAAGGAGCTGCACGTTCCGGCGATGCTCGATGCGCTGGGCCTGCCCTATACCGGCGGGTCACCGGCCGCGCTCGCCGCCTGCTACGACAAGGGCCTCGTGCGCGCCGTCGCCATGACGCTCGACGTGCCGGTGCCGCTCGAAACCTATGTGCGCACCGGCGACCAGGGTGCGACCCTGCCGTCGGTGTTTCCGGCCCTTCTGAAGCCCAACTACGGCGATAGCTCGCAAGGCATCACCAAGGACGCCGTGGTCAGGAACGAGAAGGCGCTGCTCGACTATCTCGACAAGCTCAGGATCGAGTTTCCGAAGCGCCCTGTTCTCGTGCAGGAATATCTTGACGGGGGCCGAATACTCGGTCGCGCTCGTCGGCAATCCCGATCAGGGTCTGCGCGCGCTGCCTCTGCTCGAGGTCGACTTCTCGAGGCTCGATCCCAAGCTGCCGAAGATCCTCGGCTACGAATCGAAGTGGGAGCCGACAAGTCCCTACTGGACGCAAATCCGCTATCAGGAGGCGACGCTATCTGATCAGGCGCAGCAGCAGATGATCGAGCACTCGATGCGGCTCTTCGAGCGGCTCGGATGCCGTGACTATGCGCGCTTCGATTTCCGAGCCGACGCCAAGGGGGAGATCAAGCTTCTGGAGGTCAATCCCAATCCCGGCTGGTGCTGGGACGGAAAGGTCAATCTCATGGCCGGCTTCCAGGGCATGCGGTACTCGGACCTCCTGGGACAGATCCTGCAGGCCGCCGTCGAGCGGCTCAACATCGTCGGCAAGCCGCAAGCGCAGCCGCAGGTGGAAGCGGCGCAGTAGACCGTCAATTGACGATTGGCCCCCTCACCCGGACGCTCGCTGCTCTCGCGTCCGACCTCTCCCCAGCGGGGACAGGCAAGGCGTCACAAAACTCAGGCGGCTTTTGAGGCGGCTGCGGGGCCCTTCGGCTCCCAGGCTGCAACCTCGGCCAGGGTCGCCTCGACGGACCATTTTCCGCCGTGGCCGCCGTCGTGGGCATTCTCCTTCAGGATCGCCTCGAACTCGGCACGCGGGATCAAGCGGAAGCCCATGGCGTCGATCGTCGGCGTGAAGTCCTTGCCGTCGTTCAAGACGTAGCCCCACTTGGCGAGGTGGTAGTTGAAGAGGGCGAAGCCCATCTTCGACGTGTTGGGCTCGTGGCTGAACTGCGACTCGGTGAAGAAGATGCGTCCGACCGAAAGACCGTAACCGCCGCCGACGAGCACGCCAGCTGCATTCCAGACTTCGAAAGAATGCGCGTGCCCGCGCCGGTGGAGGTCGGTGTAGAGCCGCATGATCTCGGGCGTGATCCAGGTCAGCGAATGGCGATTGTAGCTGCGGTGGCCGGCGCAGGCGCGGATCACGTCCTCGAAGGCGTGGTCGAAGGTGATGCGATACGTGGCCTTGCGCATGTCGCGGCGGAGGCGCTTCGAAATGTGGTGCTCGTCGAAGAACAGCACCATGCGCTCTTTGCGGGTCCACCATTTGAGCGGTCCGCAATGGGCCCACGGGAAGAAGCCGAGGCGGGCTGCGGCAAGGACCGTGTCCCACTGCGATGTCTTTGCAGACGCCGCCGAAGGTGTCCGGGCGCGGGGAAGTGCGGGCCTGATCGGGCACGCGCGTGCCGCCGCGGGCGAGGTCGCGCGCGACATGCCAGAGGAGATGCGGCACGCTGGCGATCCGCTTCGGCTGCAGCGCGTAGAGCGTGCCGAGCAGCCAGCGCTGGGCCATGGTCGTCCACGTCTCCTGAAACGCGCCGTCGCGGCGCCCATGCATCGATGTGGCCTGCTCAGCAGCCATCGCGGTCTCCGAACGCCCGTCGAGAAATAGGCCGGGTCGACCGTAAAGGCGGGGGGTTAATGCAGCGTAGCCGGCAGGACGGCCGCCGCTAGCAATCGAGCATCGAGGTTAAGCTTGAGCGCCGCTCGAGGTTAATTGTTCCTTTGCGCCTAGACCTTGAGGAACAGGTACTGGAAGGCGAGCATCGCGGCGAAGGAGAGCGTCACGGCGATGCCGACCGCGCTCGAGGACGCGTTGCGGTTCGCGTCCGGGATCAGCTCGGCGAAGACCATCCAGATCATGGCACCTGCGGCAACGCCCAGGCCCACGGGCAGGAAGGGCTCGAACGTGCGCACGAGCAGATACGCCGGCACGGCCATGATCGGCTGCGGCAGGCTCGAGAAGACGCTCCACAGGGCGGCCTGCCAAACCGGCGTCCCGCGCGGCACGAGCACGAGGCTGATCGCCAGGCCTTCGGGAATGTTGTGGACCGCGATCGCGGCGGTGATGAAGGCCGCAAGCTCGCCCGTGCCGCCGAAGGAGACGCCAACGCCCACACCCTCGGCAAACGAGTGGGCGGTCATGACGGCGATGATGAGGAAGGCCTTGCGGGCATCGCGGCCGGCAAGGTGGGCGATCTCGACGTGATCGCGCGCGCGGATGAAGTGCTTGCCGGCGATGATTCCGGCGAGCCCGATCAGCATGCCCGTGATGGCCCGCGTGGGGCTCAGCGCCACGCCTTCGGCGATCAGGCTGTGGGTGGCGGCAAACATCAGTCCGCCCGCGACGGCATTCGCCATCGAGACCCAGAAGAGGCTCAGCGAGCGGAGATAGAGGAACGGCAACGCGCCGAGCCCGGTCGCGAACGCCGTCGCCAGGGCGGCGGCGAGCACCGTCCACACGTTGATTTCCAGCACGACCGGCCCTCCCGCCGAGCGCTCATTTCTTCTTTCTGATATCGCGTGGGGCGGTTTCCGCCTTGCGCGGCGTCAATGGTCGCCGTGTCTCGGCTTAAACGGCAACCAGCGTCTCGAAGCCGCCATAGATCAAGCGCTTGCCGTCGAAGGGCATCTTCTTCGGATCCATCATCTTCGCCAATCGCGGGTCCTTCATGACCTTGGCGTTGACACGATCGCGGTGCGCGCGCGACTTGAAGACGATCCAGGAGAAGACCACCGTCTCGCCCGGCTTGAGCTTCACGCTCTGCGGAAACGAAGTGTGCTTTCCGACCTTCACGTCCTCGGCGATGCATTCCTTGACCTCGAGCGCGCCGTGGTCGCGCCAGACCTTGCCGGCCTTCTTTGCTATGGCGCGATAGGCGGCGATGTTCTTCTTGGGCAGTGGAATGACAAATCCGTCGACATACTGCATTACGCTCTCCTTTGGTTGGTTTCCTCGATCATGATGTCTCGGCGGGCGACGGTCCAGTGCCGCAGGCAACTGCACGTGCGAGTAGGAGCTCGCGCTCGCGGGCATTGCGCGTCATCGACGCAGCGCGCTCGAACTCCTTCCGCGCCTCTGCGGGACGGCCGAGCTTCAAGAGCAGGTCGCCGCGGACGCTCGGCAGCAGGTGATAGGACTTGAGCGCCGGCTCGGCGTTGAGCGCGTCGACGATCTCGAGGCCTGCGGCAGGACCGAGCAGCATCGAGAGCGCGACGGCGCGGTTGAGCTCGACGACCGGCGACGGCACGATCTCCGCCAGCTTTCCATAAAGCCCGACGATGCGCGCCCAGTCGGTCTCGTCGGCCGTGCGGGCACGCGCGTGACATGCGGCAAGGGCGGCTTGCAGCACGTAGGGGCCGGCGTGCGCCGCCAAGCTTCTTCGGCGCGCTCGAGAGCTGCGAGCCCGCGGCGGATCAGAAGCTGATCCCAGCGGGCGCGGTTCTGATCGAGGAGCAGGATGGGCTCGCCGGTGGGGGTCGTGCGCGCGCCGAGGCGGGAGGCCTGGATCTCCATCAGCGCGACGAGGCCGTGCACCTCTGCTTCGCCGGGCGCAAGCTCGGCCAGGATGCGGCCCAGGCGCAGCGCTTCCTCGCAGAGCTGGGGCCTTATCCAATCGCTGCCGCCGGTGGCGGAATAGCCTTCGTTGAAAATGAGGTAGATGACGGAGAGCACGGACGCGAGGCGCTCGGCGAGCTCTGGACCGCGCGGAACCTCGAAGGGGATGCGCTTCTCGGCGAGCGTGCGCTTGGCGCGGACGATGCGCTGGGCGATCGTCGGCTCCGGGGCGAGAAAGGCGCGAGCGATCTCCTCGGTGCTGAGGCCGGCGATGAGACGCAGCGTGAGGGCAACGCGCGCCTCCTGCGTGAGCACGGGATGACAGGCCGTGAACATGAGGCGGAGCAGGTCGTCGCCGATGTCGTCGTCGAGGGCGGCATCGAGATCCGGCGTGGCCATCTCCGTCAGCTTCGACGTCGCGGGCGATCTCCTCGTGCTTGCGCTCGATCAGCTTGGCGCGGCGGAGGCGGTCGATGGCGCGGTGCTTCGCGGCGGCCATCAGCCAGGCGCCGGGCTTGTCGGGGATGCCGGATCCCGGCCACTGCTCGAGGGCGGCGACGAGGGCGTCCTGCGCCAGCTCCTCGGCCGCGCCGACGTCGCGCACCATGCGGGCGAGGCCGGCGATGAGCTTGGCCTGCTCGATGCGAAAGACCGCGTCGATGGCTTGATGTGTATCGGTAGCCGTCACGGCTACCGATACCAGCATCATCGCTTACGGGCTGCAAGGCTCACCGTCGGGGCAGCCGGGGCCCTCGAACATCTGCCGTACCTCGGTCTCGCCTTCCCATTCGGGCCAGTGCTGCCGGTGGAGGTCCATGAAGCGCATGGTCCATTCGATGGCTTCCTCCTTCGTCCGCACGTCGAACACCGCATAGCCGCCGATCACCTCCTTGGCCTCGCTGAACGGGCCGTCGGTGACGCTCAGCTTGCCGCTCGACAACCGTACGCGGTAGCCGCCCATGGCGGTCGGCAGCAGGCCGCCCATGTCGACCATGACGCCGGCCTTCGTCATCTCCTCGCCCAGCTTGTCCATCGCCTCCATCAGCGCCTGCGGCGGAGGTCCCAGGCGGTGATCCTCCGAAGATTTCACCATCGACATGAATTTCATTTTCATCTCCATCATTGGGTTGAGTGAGCCGCGCCCGCTCGAGGCCGCTCTCTGTTTCGCTCAAACGGCGTGCTTCGAGATCGCCACGCTATTTTTTCTTCATCTGCTTCTCCGAGGCGGCGGTGGTGGTCGACCGCCTCGCTCTCGCCGAAGTCCTCCATCTCGAACAGCTGGCGGATCTCGATCTCGCTGTCCTCGTTGTGGGGATTGGGGCAGCGCTTGATCCACTCGATCGCCTCGGCCTTGGATTTGACCTGGAGGATCCAGTAGCCGGCGACCAGCTCCTTGGTTTCCGCGAACGGCCCGTCGATGACGGTGCGCTTGTCGCCCTCGAAGCGGACGCGCGCGCCCTTGGAGCTCGCCTGCAGGCCGTTGCCGTCGAGCATGACGCCGGCCTTGACCATCTCCTCGTTGAACTTCGCCATGGCCGAGAGCAGCTCCTCGGAGGGCATGACGCCCGCTTCCGAGTCCTTCGTCGCCTTGACCATCACCATGAAACGCATTGTCTTTCTCCCTTTGATTGGCGTGTTCCGGAGCCGGGCCTGCTGCCCGCTCTACCCAGACGACGAACGGCAAGATGCCGAAATCGACATGGGGAGCGAACTTTTTTTGGGCGGGGCCGCAAAAAGCCCAAAAAACGCGACCGTGGCACGGCTTGACGCTCCCCAAGGCGGGTGATCTATGGGGCCGCTCAGGGCCCGAACCCCGTGGAGCCTCCGTGACCGACACCGTCCTCATCATCGACTTCGGCAGCCAGGTGACGCAGCTCATCGCGCGGCGCGTGCGGGAAGCCGGCGTCTACTCCGAGATCGTGCCGTTCAACCGGGCGGACGAGGCGCTCGCCAGGCTCAAGCCGAAGGCCGTGATCCTGTCCGGCGGGCCGGCCTCGGTGACGACCGACGGCTCGCCCAGGGCACCGCAGGCCGTGTTCGAAGCGGGCCTGCCGATCCTCTCCATCTGCTACGGGCAGCAGACGACGGCGGTGCAGCTCGGCGGCATGGTCGAGGGCGGCCATCCGGCGGAGTTCGGCCGCGCCGACGTTCTGATCAAGGAGAAGAGCGCGCTGTTCGACGGCGTCTGGGAGGTCGGCCGCCGCTATCCCGTCTGGATGAGCCACGGCGACCGGGTGACGCGCATGCCGGACGGCATCACGGTCAAGGCCGTGAGCGAGAACGCGCCGTTTGCGATTGCGACCGACGAGGCGCGGCGCATCTACACGACGATGTTCCATCCCGAGGTCGTGCACACGCCGGACGGGGCGAAGCTGATCGCGAACTTCGTGCACAAAATTGCAGGCCTTGCCGGCGACTGGACGATGGCGCACTTCCGCACCAGCGAGGTGGCCAAAATCCGCGCGCAGGTGGGCCGCGGCCGCGTGATCTCGGGCCTCTCGGGCGGCGTCGACAGCGCGGTCGCCTCCGTGCTGATCCACGAGGCGATCGGCGATCAGCTCACCTGCATCTTCGTCGATCACGGGCTTCTGCGGCAGGACGAGGCGCAAGAGGTCGTGTCGCTGTTTCGCGGCCACTACAACATTCCGCTCGTGCATGTCGACGCGCGCGAGCGCTTCCTCAAGGCGCTCGACGGCATCGAGGATCCCGAAGCCAAGCGCAAGACGATCGGCGCGCTGTTCATCGACGTGTTCGAGGAGGAGGCGAGGAAGGTCGGCGGCGGCTCTTTGGCCGGCGCTTCGGGTGCCGACACAGCACCCGCGCAGTTCCTGGCGCAGGGCACGCTCTATCCGGACGTGATCGAGAGCGTGTCGTTCACGGGCGGGCCGTCGGTGACGATCAAGTCGCATCACAACGTCGGCGGGCTGCCCGAGCGCATGAACTTGAAGCTCGTCGAGCCGTTGCGCGAGCTGTTCAAGGACGAGGTGCGCGCGCTCGGGCGCGAGCTCGGGCTGCCGGCGCATTTCATCGGCCGGCATCCGTTCCCGGGGCCCGGCCTCGCCATCCGCTGCCCCGGCGCGGTGACGGAGGAGAAGCTCGCGATCTTGCGCCGCGCGGACGCGGTCTATCTCGAGGAGATCCGCAACGCCGGGCTGTACGACAAGATCTGGCAGGCGTTCGCGGTGCTATTGCCGGTGCGCACGGTCGGCGTCATGGGGGATGCGCGCACCTACGACTATGTGTGCGCGCTGCGCGCGGTGACGTCGACCGACGGCATGACGGCCGACTATTACGATTTCTCCCACGAGTTCCTGGGGCGCACGGCGACGCGGCTCATCAACGAGGTGCGCGGCATCAACCGCGTCGTCTACGACATCACGTCCAAGCCGCCAGGGACTATCGAGTGGGAATAGCGTGCCTCCGGCGGGATTAAGTTTGTGCGCCTTCGGCACGACCGTGTGGGCGTGGCGTGCCTCCGGCACGAGCGATGAATGAAAAGCTCCAATCCCACATTGCCGCACGGGTTCTCGCGCGTGCCGCCCGGCAAGCTCGCGAGTGCGGTCACGTGCCTCGAAATGCGCGAAAGACCTTCAGGTCGCGGTGCCCCTGAGATCGCGGGCCTGTCACTGGCGCGCTGGGAGGGCGACGATCTCGACCGCTACCGCGCTCTCTTCCGGGAGGTGGGGCAAGACTGGCTGTGGTCGTCACGCCTCATGCGATCGGACGACGAGCTCTGCGCCGTCCACCACGATCCAGCGATCGAGACCTACGTGCTCTCGGATGACGACGGAGAAATCGGCCTCATCGAGCTCGATTTCCGGCAGCCGGAGGAGTGCGAGTTGGTCTTCCTCGGCGTCGTCAAACGGGCGATGGGGCGCGGCGCGGGTGGCTTCCTGATGGACCGGGCGCTCGCGATCGCCTGGTCGCATCCGATCAAGCGGTTCTGGCTGCATACGTGCCATCTGGATCATCCCGACGCGTTGGCGTTCTACCAGCGCTTCGGGCTGCGCCCCTATGCGCACTGGGTGGAAGTGTTCGACGATCCTCGCGTGACCGGCGTGCTTCCACGAACGGTCGCCCAGCATGTCCCAATTCTCGATGGGGAAGAGGGATAGAGGTTGCCACAAAGAAAGACGGGACAGGCGTGTGGGGCCTGTCCCGTCCAATGACGTCTCGCTCGTGATACGCAGATACTCCGAGACGTTTCGTGCGACACCCTCGCCGCCTACGCGGGGACATTGGCAGCGTGTGTCGCTGTTGGTGAGACAACGATCGGCCCCGCGATTTATTCTCGGCGCCCCTCACGAGCCTGTGGATAACCCCTGACGGCTGCCGGTTTCTCCGGGAGCCACACAAAGAATCGTTATCTTTCATAATGTTGGGAATTCCCCGGGGCCGAAAAAGAAAGAGCCCCTCGGCGGGGGAGAGGGCCGAGGGGCTCGAAGACGCCGGGTCGTGGGGGTCGGGGGAGGAAGGACCCGGCGGGGAGTGCGGAGAGAGCGTCAGGGAGCGTGGGCCCGTCGTGCTCTCGATGGTGTTCAGTATGCCGGGGGCCCGCGTCCGGCGCTGTTCCGCGCGTTACAGGCTGGAAAGTCCCGCTTCGGCGGCCTCCGTGCTCAGTATTTGCCGCCCAATAACGTTACCGCCGTCCGGGCCGATGGCCCGGTCCCTTTGCGGGCTAGGGTTGGCGGATACGACGAGGGGTTGCCCATGCTCAGACTGGCGACGGTATCCTTTGTTTGGCTCTTAGCGTCTCACGGCCCGCTGGCCGCTGAAATGTGCCTGCTCGCGCCCGGCGAGGGGGCGACTGCCGAAGGCAAGCTCGTGGTCAGCGAGGGGGCCTTCATCCTCGAGATGGAGGACGCGATGTGCCTCCCCGGGGACGATGAGTCCGACCGTGTCGGACCGACGCAGAGGCTTCACCTCGCGCCCGACGGCGAGAAGATCCAACAGGCGCTCGAGCTGCACAAGGGGAAGGCGATCAGCGTGCGCGGCAACATGTTCGCCATGCACACTGAAGATCACAAAGCCCCGCTGGTCATGATGACCAAAGAGGTCACGGTGAAGTAGGGCGCGGCCGCTCTACTTGACGTAGGCGATGAAGCGCCCGGCGATCATGATCAGGAGCCAAAGCGCGAGCGAGAGGGCGGCGGAGACGCGCGCGTTCATCGGGGCTGCGATGCCCTGATCCCAGGCGGCGACGGACGTGCGCAGCCGGGTCTCGAAAGATGCGGCGTTGAGCCCCGCCAAGACAAGCAGCAGCAGCTTCGCCTGCATCGCGGGATTGAAGGCGAAATCCACGGCGCCGCCAATGAAGAGCAGGACGCCGCTCGAGAAGGCGGCGATAAAGCCGGTCCAGACCCACGGCTTCACGTGATGCCAGAGCCTCGATACCGAGAGCTCCTTGTTGAGGCCGAGGACGCGCAGATCGAATACGGCGATGGCGCCGAAAAGAAGGGCCAGGCCCAGGACGTGCGTCGTCTCGAGGAAGGGGTAGACCCAAATCGACTCGCGAATGTCGACCGCGAGGCTCGTCGCCGCGACGCCCTCCCAGAACTCCTCGGAGAATGGGCTCATGGGCTACGTCATCGCGCCGTGCGGCGCATCGTGGCCGAGGGGCCGCCCGAGATGGAAATGGAGCGCAATCCCATCGCCGCCGAGCCGTCGCGAGCGCGCCAGCCGCTGACCGTGACCTTGGCGCCCTGCTTGAGCACGCTTTGGGTGATGCCCTTGCCCTGTGCCGTCGAGATGCTTTCGGTCTCGATCGTCCAGGTCGCAGAGGCAGCCTGCACGTCGAAATGAATGTGCGGGTTGGTGAAGCTCACCGAGGTCACGACGCCCGAGACGGTCACGAGCTTGGCGGGGTCGTATTTGGTGACGAAGGTGTGGTGCGCTGCGGCGGGATGAGCGAGTGCGAGGAGCGCAAGGCGAGGAACGCGAGCAGGGAACGCGGCATGGTACAGCCCGGACAAGTCGCTTCTCTCAGGAGAAGCTTGGCACGGCTAACAAGAAAGCGGGCTCGCCGCTAGATCGCTCGGAGCACAGAGCATCGGGAATCGCCATGAAAAAGGGGCCGCCGGGCGAACGCCCGAGGGCCCCAATCTGGCGGAGCCGACCATCAGCCGGCCGCCGGATCTCAGTAGCCGTGGCTCAGGCACTTCATGTACTTGAGCTGCCAGAACAGCTTTCCGGTCTTGAGCCACTTGTATTTGTAGAGGCTGCAATCGTCGTAGGTGGCGACGAGCAGGCTGCTGCGCAGGAAGTGATGCTTGCAGAATCCATGCGCTTCGGCCGCGCTGAAGGTGCCCGTCGCGGCAATCAGCGCCGCGACAGCGCCAAGCGCTGCCTTCTTGGTGGTGCTCATAATCATCTCCATTTGTGAGCTTGAGATTGCTCCCGGCAGCAAGACCAGGAGTCCGAAGCCGGCCGGGCTTCGTGCCGGCCTTCGCTCTCGGATCACCAGCTAACGCTGCCTGGAGATGCATGCAGCTGTTCCTGCCGGGACTCGCGGCCCCGCGACGGTTTGGCAATGGTCGGGCGAAAGCACCGCGCTCACCGCTCGGCGGCGATTGGCGTGTGCTCTGAGGATTGTGCGCGAGCGTCGGAGTATTAGTCGAGGTCGGCGACCTCGGCGGGGCCGCCGCCCTTCATGCGGTGGGTGAGGGTCGCCTCGATGAACTGATCGATGTCGCCATCGAGCACGGCGTCGGGGCTGCTGCTCTGGGAGCCGGTGCGCAAGTCCTTGACCAGCTGATAGGGCTGCAGGACGTAGGAGCGGATCTGGTGGCCCCAGCCGATGTCGGTCTTGGCCGCCTGGTCGGCGGTGGCCTTCTCCTCGCGCAACTTGAGCTCACGCTCGTAGAGACGCGCCTTGAGGCGCTTGAAGGCGATGTCCTTGTTCTGGTGCTGGGAGCGCTGCTCCTGCGCGAAGATGACGATGCCGCTCGGCTTGTGCACGAGGCGCACGGCCGATTCGGTGCGGTTGACGTGCTGGCCGCCAGCGCCACTCGAGCGCGCGAAGGAGATGTCGACGTCGGCGGGATTGATCTCGATGTCGATGGTGTCATCGACCACCGGATAGACGGTGACGGAGGCGAAGCTCGTGTGGCGGCGGGCGTTCGCGTCGTAGGGCGAGATGCGCACCAGGCGGTGCACGCCCGCCTCCGACTTGAGCCAGCCGTAGGCGTTCTCGCCCTCGATCTCGAGGGTGGCAGACTTGATGCCGGCTTCCTCGCCCGGGCTCTCGTCGACGAGGCGCACCTTGAAGCCGCGCCGCTCCGCCCATCGCATGTACATGCGCGCCAGCATCGAGGCCCAGTCCTGGCTCTCGGTGCCGCCGGCGCCGGCGTGGACCTCGACGTAGGTGTTCATGCCGTCGGCCTCGCCCGACAGCAGCGCCTCGACGCTCTTTCGCTGCACCTCCTCGTCGAGGCGGGCAAGCGCCGCCTCGGCCTCGGCGGTGGCGGCCGCGTCACCTTCGGATTCGCCGAGCTCGATCAGCGTCACGTTGTCCTCGAGCTCGCGCTCGAGGCGGCGGAAGTCGGTCAGCGCGCGCTCGAGCTGCTGGCGCTGGCGCATCAGCTTCTGTGCGGTTGCCGGATTGCTCCAGAGGTTCGGATCCTCGGCGCGCTTGTTTAAGTCCGCGAGACGGGCAGAAGCACTGTCCGGGTCAAAGATACCTCCTTAAGAGGAGGAGGGCCTCTTCAATGGACTCGACGAGTTTTTGCGCTTCAGCGCGCATCGGTGCCTCCCAAGTGGAGAAAACTATTTTGGGGAACTGCGGTCACATATAGGGCGCGGCGCATTGCATGTAAACGCGGCGTACAACGTGACGCACAGCGGCAGCGGTCAAACGCCAGTCGTCACCAGACGCCGCCGCGGCCCGAGCCGAAGCCTGGAGGGCCGGACGGGCGCGGGGCCCAGCTGTCGTCGCTCTGCTGCGCGGCCTGGCCGTCGACGTAGCCCTCGGCGGACGCCGGATCGGAGAAACCGATCACGGAATAGGCGTCGTCAGGCTCTTCGTCGGGCTTGAACGCCTCCATGATTGCGTCGGGGTCGCCAGGGGCGGCGCGCAGGCCGGTGTGGGCATTGACGCGCACGAGCTTGATGCCGGGCGGGATGCGGAACGGGACGGGCGGGGTATCGCCAAGCGCGAGCTTCATGAACTCGCCGAAGATGGGCGCCGCGACGTGGCCGCCGGTGTTGCCTTTGCCCAAGGGCTTGGGCGTGTCGTAGCCGACGAAGACGCCGACCACGAGGTCAGGCGTGTAGCCGATGAACCAGGTGTCCTTTTCCTCGTTGGTGGTGCCGGTCTTGCCCGCGAGCGGGCGGTTGAGCGACTTCAACGTGGTCGCGGTGCCGCGCTGGATCACGCCCTCCATGATCGAGGTCATCTGATAGGCGGTGTGCGGGTCGATGATCTGCTTCCTGTCGTCGGCGATCTCGGGCTCTTCCTGACCGCTGCCCCAAGAGTCGGCCGCGCAGCCCGGGCATTGGCGTGCGTCGTGGCGCCAGACCGACTTGCCCCAGCGGTCCTGAATGCGGTCGATCAGGGTCGGGCGCACGGCCTTGCCGCCGTTGGCGATCATGCAATAGGCGGTCGCCATGCGCAGCAGCGTCGTCTCGCCGGCGCCGAGCGACATCGACAGCACCGGCATCAGATCGTCGTAGATGCCGAAGCGGCGCGCGTACTCGGTGATGAGCGGCATGCCCATGTCCTGGGCCAGGCGGACCGTCATCTGGTTGCGGGACTTCTCGACGCCGACGCGCAGCGTCGAGGGGCCGGCGGATTTCTCCTTCTCGTAGTTCTCGGGCTTCCAGATGTCCTGGCCGGGGCCCTGCTCGATCTCGATCGGCGCGTCGAGCACGATCGAGGTCGGCTTGTAGCCGTTGTCGATCGCCGCCGCGTAGACGATCGGCTTGAACGAGGAGCCGGGCTGGCGCTTGGCCTGGATGGCGCGATCGAACTGGCTCATGGCGAAGGAGAAGCCGCCGACCACGGCGAGGACGCGGCCGGTGTGGGGATCAAGGGCGATGAGACCGCCGCCGATCTCGGGGATCTGCATGAGCGACCACACGCCGGCGAGGTTGCTCTCGTCCTTCGGCGCGATGTAGATCACGTCGCCGGGAGCCAGGATATCGCTCACAGCCTTGGGCGCGGTCCGCTTGCCGAGCACACGAGCCCACTTCACCTCGTCGAAAGCGATCTCGACGGCCTGGCGCTCGCCCGTCAGCGTGCCGTCCTGCTGCTTCGGGGGCTTCAAGCCGACGACCGCCTTGGCCTTCTCGACGGAGAGCACGACGCCCAGGCGCCAGGGCGCGATGTCGGTCGGGCTATCGATGGCGCCGAGGGGTTTGCCCCAGTCGCCGGCGATATCGATCTTGGCGACCGGCCCGCGCCAGCCTTCCTTGCGGTCGAAGGCGACCAGGCCATTGATCAGAGCCTTGCGGCCGATCTGCTGCAGCCTGGGATCGAAGGTGGTCCGGACCGAGAGGCCGCCGGAGTAGAGCTTCTACTCGCCGTACTCTGAAAGCAGCGAGCGGCGAACCTCCTCGGCGAAGTACTCGGCGGCGAAGATGTGGGCGCCTCCGGCGCGGAAGTTGACGGCGAGCGGCTTCTGCCTGGCGACGCGCGCCTCCTCGTCGGTGATGTAGCCGTTCTCCGCCATCTGGCCGATGATCCAGTTGCGCCGCTCGGTTGCCTTCTCCTTCTGGCGGAACGGGTGGTAGTTGTTCGGCGCTTTGGGCAGCGCCGCGAGGTAGGCGACCTCCTCGATGGTGAGGTCCTTGAGCTCCTTGTTGAAGTAGGCGAGGCCCGCCGCGGCGACGCCGTAGGCGCCGATGCCGAGATAGATCTCGTTCAGGTAGAGCTCGAGGATCTTGTCCTTGGAGTAGGCGCGCTCGATGCGGATGGCGAGGATCGCCTCCTTGATCTTGCGCTCGACCGTGCGGTCGCTGGTGAGCAGGAAGTTCTTGGCGACCTGCTGCGTGATGGTCGAGGCGCCCTCCGCGCGGCGGTCGCCGCCCGCCATCTTGGTCTCGACGAGCTTGAAGACGGCGCGGGCGATGCCCTGCAGGTCGAGACCGCCGTGCTCGTAGAAGCGCTTGTCCTCGGCAGAGAGGAACGCGGCGATGACGGTCTTCGGGATGGTGTTGATGGGGACGAAGATGCGCCGCTCGCGCGCATACTCGGCGATGAGCGAGCCGTCGTGCGCATGGATGCGCGTCATCACCGGCGGCTCGTACTTGGCAAGGCTCTCGTAGTCGGGCAGGTCGCGCGACACGCGCCACAGCATGAACCCGGCCCCCGCCGAGCCGACAATGAACAGAACGACGAACGCGCCGAAGCTGAAGCCGAGGAAGCTCAAGAGAAAGCTCTTGCGCCGCCGTCCACTTCTCTTGGGTTCAGCCGGAGGTGGGAGTATGGGGGCTCGCATCGCCTCTTCCGCTCGAGGGATTATTTAGTGCGCCTTTTTGCGCTGCAGCAAGATCTGGTTCAATGCGGCAGAATACCATGGATTGTGGCATGAGGTCGTCGGTGAAACCATTGGCGTTCCCACATTTTCCGCTTTGCACATGTTGCCGACCCCTGGCCGAGTGGCGCGGAATGCTAGCGGCTAGGCCTTCTTGAACAATTAACCACCGCCCTTAGCGGAGTTCGGCGTGGCTGCCGGTGGAAAAGCGAGAAAATAGGGCGGTTCAGGGTGTGCTCACCGTCCGCTTGGCAAAATAGGCGTCGACGGCTGCGGCGATGGAGGCCGCTGCCTGCTTCTGCCAATGGGCCGTATTCATGAGCTTTTCGTCCTCGAGGTGGCTCAGATAGCCGAGCTCGACGAGCACGGACGGCGCGTGCGTCTGCTTCAGCACCTTGAAGGCAGCTGACCGCTGCGGGTCGCGCGAGAGCATGACGGACCCCTTCAACCTGCTCACGAGCACGTTGGAGAAGTCTGCCGAGAAGTTCGCGGTCTCGCGTTTCATGAGATCGAACAGGATGTTGCGAACCTGGTCGGATGCTTCGCTGTCGGTCGCAACCAGCCCCGCCACGAGGTCGGAGGCGTTCTCTTTCTCAGCCATCAGGCGGGCCTGCTCGTCGGAGGCGCGCTCGGAAAGGGTGTAGACGGTGGCACCGCGGATCGACTGCGTGTAGCCCGAATCTGCGAGCGAATCCGCGTGCAGCGAGATGAAGAGCTCGGCTCCCGCCTTTTGCGAGGCGGCGAGGCGCTGGTCGAGGGAAATGAAGACATCGGAGGTGCGCGTCATGCGCACGTCGTAACGGCCGCTCGCAGACAGGGCCTTGCGCAGCTCCTTGCCGACAGCGAGCACGACGTTCTTCTCCAGCAAATGTGTGGACCCGGCCGCGCCGCCGTCGATGCCGCCATGGCCCGGGTCGATCATGACGATCGTCTTGCCGCTGCCTTTGGGCTTGGCGATTATCTCTTCCTTGATGTTCGGTTTCGGGTGGGCTTTCTCCTGACGCGCGGCGCCGGTACCCATGCCGAAGACCTCGGGGGCAGTCGGCAGCAGGTCGAATGTAAAGACGATGCCTTTGCCGCGGGTGGCGGCCGCCATGGCCGCCCGCTCGATCCTCACCGGGCCGGTCGTATCAATCACAATTCGCGCCTTGCCCTCGGCGAACAAGCCGTAGCGGAAGGTTTTCACCAGCCCCCGCTCCTCCCGGCCGGCGGTCGAGGGCAGCTCGAAGGAGACATCGGGCAGGTCGACGACGACGCGGTAGGGATTGGCGAGCGTGAAAATCTCGGCCGTCACCCCCTTCGAGAGTTCGAGGCGAAAACTCGTGCGCTGCACGTCCCCGTCGAGGGCGGCGGCGGTCGCAATCGCTATCGAGGTCTTGGCCGGGGGCTTCGCCTGTGTCTCGGCTGCGGCGGGCGCCGCTGGTTGCTCTGATTTAGGCGAGGTCTTGGGGATGACCGTGGTTGGCCAAGCCGCGCCGGCTTCCTGCGCCTGCGGCGCTCCGGCAACAGGCGCATGGGCAACCGCAATGAGAAAGGCGAGGCCGCTTAGCGCCCATCGCCAGATTGCGCTTCCTGCCATTATCCCTGCTGCCTGCCCCGAGAAACCCCAGTACCCCTGAAAAGCCGTTCTAAACCTGAATGTTAGCGCAAAGATGGCTCTGCAAGGCCGAGCCGGGCGTTGCGCGAGATGCGTCGTACCGTCTCCCATATATCACTCTTGCTAGCAGGGCGGCGAACCCTTACAAATTCCAGTGCATCCCGTTGAGTGAGTCCTCTTGAAGCGATCTCTTTTGGCTGGCGGATACTCGATCGGTTCCGGTCGCAATTCCACAGCCCTGGATTGCAGTCTTTGCAGGAGGACGGTGCACGCGGAACGACGGCATAGTGGCGGCCGCCTGTTGATCGGAAGCTTCGGCGACTCGGTTGTTATCCAGACCTGAGCGCGTTGCACCGGAGACGTTGCCTCCTTTCTGTCGCGAGCCAAGGGCATTCTCGATCGTGGTGCGTCGCGCGCGCGTCCGGTGCCAGGGAAAGGGGCACTGCGCGTTGCGAGGGGTATCGGACCGCAACGACGCCGGCAGTTTCCGCGCCGGACGGCGGGACGCCTCCCAGCCCTAGGATATACGCACGCCGGCCCCGGCGACTTGGCTCTGCCGCTACCCAAGCCAGAGCACGATCGCCAGACTGGAACTTCGAGGAACATGCAGAACGACCGCACGTCCTGCCTCTCTGCCGCCGGGTTTGCCCAAACCCGGGGCCGTTGGCGTCCGACCCATCGGATGCCGGGCAAGATGCGCGCCCGACACTCGACCCACACTCTCACACATACACACCCAACAAAGGCGCGCGCCCTTTCGTGGCCGCTTGTCGCCCCCGGCACGAGAGCCGGGACAGGTGGGCTGCAGAGCCCGCGCGCGAAGGATAAGAAGACATGGCGAACAATAAGATGCTTATCGATGCCACCCACCCCGAGGAGACTCGGGTGGTGGTCTTGCGCGGTGGGCGCGTAGAGGAGTTCGATTACGAGAGCGCCGCGCGGAAGCTGTTACGCGGAAATATCTACCTCGCGAAAGTAACGCGCGTCGAACCGTCTCTCCAGGCGGCCTTCGTCGACTACGGCGGCAACCGTCACGGGTTCCTGGCGTTCAACGAAATCCATCCCGACTACTATCAGATCCCCATGGCCGACCGGCAGGCGCTCCTCGACGAGGAAGCGGCTGCGGAAGCGGAGGAGGAAGCCGCGGCGGACGCGCGCGCAGAGCGCATGGCGCGGCGCAGGCGGCGGGACGGCGAGGGACAGCAATATGCTCGCGGCGAAGGCGGCGAGCCCTCCGAGATGGTCGAGAGCGACTCCGAGATCGAGAGCGCCGGCGGCGAGGGCGAAGAGCCCGACGCAGAGGATGACGAGCCGACCACGGCCGCGCTCGAAGCCGCGGGAGCCGATGACGTCATCGCCGAGGAAGTCGGCGAGCCCGAGACCGCTGGAGGCTTCGAGCCCTCGGAAGAAGCTGAGGCCGAAGCCGAGGCAGATGTCGAGGAAGGGCCAGACGCAGCAAATGCTCCGGCCGACGGAGGGGACGTCGTCGAGGGCTCGGCCGAGACCAATGGCGGCGCTTCTGGCACAGGCGGCGAGGTGCGAGAGGTCGCCAGCGGAGCGCCGGAATCCGTCGAGCAGGCCGGATCCGAGGACGCGCTCGAGGAATTGCCGTCGCGTCCGCGCCGGCGCCCGAGAAGCTACAAGATCCAGGAAGTCATCAAGCGGCGCCAGGTGATCCTGGTGCAGGTCGTCAAGGAGGAGCGCGGCAACAAGGGCGCGGCGCTCACGACCTATCTGTCGCTGGCCGGCCGCTACACCGTGCTCATGCCGAATACGGCACGCGGCGGCGGCATCAGCCGCAAGATCACGAACCCGCAGGACAGAAAGCGGCTCAAGGCCATCGCGGCCGAGCTCGAGGTGCCGGAGGGCATGGGGCTCATCATCCGCACGGCGGGCGCGGCGCGCACGAAGCAGGAGATCAAGCGCGACTTCGAATACCTGCTCAGGCTCTGGGAAAGCGTGCGCGATCTCACGCTGCAGTCTACGGCGCCGAGCCTCGTCTACGAGGAAGGCAACCTCATCAAGCGCTCGATCCGCGATCTCTACAACAAGGACGTGGAAGAGATCATCGTGGCCGGCGACGAGGCGCACCGGGACGCCAAAGACTTCATGCGCATGCTCATGCCGAGCCATGCCAAGAACGTTGTTCTGCACCAGGAGCCGGAGCCGCTGTTCACGAAGTTCGGCATCGAGCGGCAGCTCAACGCGATGTTCAGCCCGTACGTGACGCTGAAGTCCGGCGGCTACCTCGTCATCAACCAGACTGAGGCCCTCGTCGCCATCGACGTCAACTCGGGCAAGGCGACGCGCGAGTTCTCGATCGAGGAGACGGCGCTCAACACGAACCTCGAGGCGTCCGACGAGATTGCGCGGCAGCTCAAGCTGCGCGACCTCGCGGGGCTGATCGTCATCGACTTCATCGACATGGAGGAGAAGCGCAACAATCGCGCGGTGGAGCGCCGCCTCAAGGATGCCTTGCGCTTCGATCGCGCCCGCATCCAGCTCGGGCGTATCAGCCACTTCGGATTGATGGAAATGAGCCGCCAGAGGCTCAGGTCCGGCGTGCTCGAGGGGTCGACCTCGCAGTGCCCGCATTGCCAGGGCACAGGCATCATCCGCTCCACGGAGAGCGTGGCGCTCGCGGTCTTGCGCGGGCTCGAGGATGCGCTCATGGCGGGCGCGCGCACGTCGCTCGTCGCAACGACGACGTCGACCGTGGCGCTCTACATCCTCAACAACAAGCGCCACTTCATCAACGAGATGGAGACCCGGCACGGCATCTTCGTCGCCGTGCAGGCCTCCGACAAGCTGCAGGGCGCCAACTTCACGATCGAGAAGGGCCACGCGCCGGCGCAGGCCGTGCGCAGGCCCGAGCGCGCCGCCGTCAACATGGACTGGGGCTTCGAGGGTGAAGGCGCGGAGCCGGTCGAGGCCGACACCGAGGCAGAGGCCGGCGAGCGCGAGGTCGACTTTGTCGGCGGCGGCGGTGGCGGCGAGCCGCGCCCGCGCGAGGACGGGCCTCACCAGGCGGCGGCGGTGAGGACGGCGGCCGGCGGCGGCGGCGGCGGCGCGGACGGCGCGGCGGCGAGCGCCTCCGCGACGAGCAGCCCGGGATGGGCAGGCAGCCGCGCGAGTTCGAAGCGGCCGGCGTCAACGGCGAGCATTCGGAGTTTTCGGACGAGGCAAGCGGTGTGGAAGACTTGCACGCCTCCGAAAGTGAAACGGGACAGGGCGGCGAGCGCGAAGCGTTGGGTGGTGGCTCAGAAGGACGCCATGACGAGCAAGGCGGCCGGCGCCGGCGAAGGGGCCGGCGCGGCGGCCGTCGCGGACGCGATCGCGGCGACCGTCCGCCGATGGAACGGCAGGAAGGCAGCGCGCCAGACGCCAGCTTCGACGAGAGCGACGAGGCGCAGCCGATCATTCAGGAGAGCAGCCCTGACCGCGAGCAGGCTACGGCTCGCAAACAAGAAGCCGTCGCGCCCGCCGCCCCAGAGGCTCCTGGCAATGCGAGGGCAGGCAGCGAGTTGCAGCCCGTTGGTGAGGAGCCTGCGGCTCCCACGCGGTCGCGGGCTCGGGCACGCAACACGGCGACGTCAGGTGAGCCGAAGATCGAGCGCGTCGTCGTCAAGCCCGACCAGCTCGAAGGTACTACGGCGACGGAGTCCGGCGTGCTTGCATCGGAGCCGACGCGCCGCGGCTGGTGGCAGCGCCGACTTGGGAGCGAGTAGGGCGCGGTCTCATTTAGTATTCGACATTGAAAAGGCCGGGCAAACGCCCGGCCTTTTTTCGCGGCTGACCGCAGATCACCCGCACGCGTTGGGGCGTGTTTGCATCGTGCCAGCATCAGAGGTGCGACGGATAGCGCAGAAGGCGTGCCACACTTTCAACACAGGGGGTTGGTGTTACGCCTTCTGACGCCGGGTTAACCGGGGAGAACGGAGTCGCCGCAAAGAAATTTGTGTCGGTCCCGTCGGTTACGGCGTCGTAGCGCAATAGTCGGGTGAGCAACTACCGAGATCTTCCGGAATCCAAGCGTCTATGCCGGACCCAGTCGTCCGCGGCATGACAAAGAAAATCAGGCGCCCTCTTCGACAACTCTGCGGCGCTGCGCTTGAGCGCACCGGAAGATCTCTCTCAGGGAAAATAAGGAGTATCCATGCGTAAGCAGATCGCTACGGCTCTTTTTGGCGTTTGCCTTGCGGCCATGCTCGCGACCTCAGCGGAGGCGCGCCTCGACCATGGTCTGGTGCCTTCGCTTTACGATCAGGATTCCGTGACGCGTGTGAAGCCCAAGCGGGCGCAGAATTACAATTCCAAGGCCTCGAAGCGCAGCGCCCGCAAGGCGACGGGAAAGCGCCAGGCGCGTTCCCACAAGGGCGGGACCAATAGCCAGAAGATCTACGGCACGCTTCAGTCGCGTGCCGTGACAGCCGAGCGCGGTGATGGCGGCGGCGGGACCGCGCGCAGCTGCCTGCAGCCCGCGGCCAGCGCACTGCTGGCGCGCATCGAGGCGCAATTCGGCCCCGTGCAGATCGTCTCGACCTGCCGTCCAGGCGCTACCATCCGCAATACCGGCAAGCCGTCCAAGCACCGCTACGGTCTGGCCATCGACTTCGAGGCAGGCTCGCGCAAGGGCGCGATCGTGCAGTGGCTGATCGCCAACCATCACGATGGCGGCACCATGACGTATGCAGGCATGAGCCACATCCACGTCGATATCGGTCAGCGCTTCGTCTCGCTCGGGTTCGGCGGCGGGCGCAAGCGTGTGGCACGCAGCTAAGCGCGAACTTTAGTCAGCAACGCGAAACTTGGGACGGCGTCATGTCTGGCGCTGTCCCTTTGCGCCTGCCGAGCTGGTGTCTGCCGTCGACTTAGTGGCCCGCACCCTGGACTGCGGCCGGAGGCTTCCTCATGAGAAGCGCAAACAGGGCGAGGCTCGCGAACAAGATGCTGAGGACGAGAAACACGTCCGCGAAGGACATGACGTTCGCCTGAGTGCGCACGAGGTGGGCAAGCTGCTTCAGCGCCGTGAGGTCGCCATCCGGAACCATCGGCGACATCTTCTGCGCCATTCCTGACAGCGTATCCTCGGCGACAGAGCGTCCCCACGCGACGTTCTCGTGAAGGCGCGCGAGGTGCAGATCGAGCCTGTGGTTCAGAAGCGTGTTGATGAGTGCGAGGCCGACGGCGCCGCCCAGGTTGCGCGTCAGATTGAAGAGGCCGGACGCATTCTTGAGCTGAGCCGGCGGGAGCGTGCCGAGCGATAGGTTGTTGATCGGCACCATGCAGATCATGAGCGAGCAGCCGCGCAGGATCTGCGGCAGGAGCAGCTCGTTGAAGTCCCAGTCGACGGTGATGCCCGACGCGAGGTAGGTGCCCAAGGCGAAGCCCATGAAGCCGATCATCATCATCCATGCGCGGGTCCATGACCTGCGACAGGCGTCCGCTGATCGGCGCGGTCAGGAACATGGCGACGCCGGTGACGAACATCGTCTCGCCGATCATCAGCGCGTCGTAGCCACGCACCTGGCTGAGATACACGGGATAGAGATAGGTCAGGCCGTAGAGGCCGATGCCCATGACGAAGCTGAACGCCGAGCCAAAGGCGAAGTTGCGATCCTTGAAGGCGCGCAGCTCGACGATCGGCTGTGCCGCCGTCAGCGCTCGCCAGAAGAAGATTACGCCGCCGGCAGCGGTCAGGGCCGCGAATGTCGCGATGGTGCGGTCGTCGAGCCAGTCGTAGCGCGGTCCCTCCTCGAGCACGTACTCGAGCGAGCCGAGGAACAGCGCCATGGCGCCGAGCCCCACGAAATCGAAGCGCTTCAGCAGCGAATAGTTCGGCTTGTCGAAGTCGACGAGCAGGAACACGGCGATGGTGACGACGATGCCGGGGCCGACGTTGACGAGAAACAGCCAGTGCCAAGTGAAGGCGTTGCTGAGATAGCCGCCGACGGTCGGCCCGATGGTGGGGGCCAGCGTCGCGACGAGCCCGATCAGAGGCGAGACGATGCCGCGTTTCGAGGGCGGGAAGATCGAGAAGGCGACCGCGAACACGCTCGGGATCATGCCGCCGCCGATGAAGCCCTGGATGGCGCGGTAGACGATCATCTGATCGATGGTGGTGGCGGTGGCGCAGAGCACGCTCGCGGCCGTGAAGCCGGCGGCGGCGATCGTGAAAAGGATGCGCGTCGACAGCACCTGCGCGAGGAAGCCCGAGAGCGGGATCATCACGACTTCGGCGATCAGGTAGGACGTCTGCACCCACGAGATCTCGTCGGCGCTTGCCGACAGGCCGGCCTGGATCTCGGCCAGCGAGGCGGAGACGATCTGGATGTCCAGGATCGCCATGAACATGCCGAACACCATCGCCAGGAAGGCCGCGAGCTGGCGCGGCGTCACGCCGATCCATGACAGCGTTCCGGGTGCGGGGGCTGCCGATCCCAGGGGCGGGCTGGCTATGGTTGCCGATTGAGACATGGACTTGGCTCTCAGCCTAAGCGGTCTTGCGCGGGGCTAGTTCGACGCGTGCTGCAGCGCTGTCTTCGGTGCAGTGCGCGTGTCGATGTCGACGATGACCGAGAGTCCGGGGCGCAGCTTGCCGTCGGCCTTGTCGGCGGGGATCGCGATCCGCACCGGCACGCGCTGCACGATCTTGGTGAAGTTGCCGGTCGCGTTCTCGGGCGGCAGCAGCGAGAACTGCGAGCCCGATGCCGGGGCCACGCTCTCGACCGTGCCTTCGATGGCTGCGCCGTCGAGCGCGTCGACGTACACCTTTGCGGTCTCTCCCGGCGTCACGCCGGCGAGCTGCGTTTCCTTGAGGTTGGCGTCGACGTAGACCTTGTCGAGCGGCACGATGGCGGCGATGCGCTTGCCCGGCGTCACGTAGTCGCCGACCTGGACGCTCTTGTTGCCGACGACGCCGTTGAAGGGTGCGCGGATGACCGTGAACGAGAGATCGCGCTCTGCCTTGGCGAGAGCAACCTCGAGCTCCTTGACCACGCGCTCGGCCTCGGCGCGCTGCGCTTTCAGCACGCCGACATTGGCGTCGGCTGTCTCAATGGCCGCTCCGCCGGCGGCGACCTGCGCCTTGGCGGAATCGCGCGCCGCGAGCGCTGCGTCGAGAGAGGCCTTGGTGGAGAAGTCCTTGTCGGCAAGCGCACTCGTGCGGGCGTAGTCTGCTTCTGTCCTGACGAGAGTGGCCTTGGCGGCGTCGAGCTGCGCGCGTGTCTGGGCGGCAGTTGCCTGGGAAGCAGCAATCTGCGCCGCGAACGTTTCGAGCGCGGCCTTCTGCGTGGCGAGCTTGGCAGCGGCCTGATCGACAGCGAGCTTGTAGTCGCCGTCGTCGAGGCGGACGAGCGTATCGCCGGAGAGAACGTGCTGGTTCTCGACGATCGGCACGTCGGCGACGTTGGCCGCGATCTTGGGCGCGATGATCGACATGTCGGCGCCGACGTAGGCGTCGTCGGTCGAGACGATGAAGCGGCCCACGGTCACGTAGTCGTAGCCGTACCATCCGGCAGCGAGGAGAGCGACGGCGGCCGCTCCAAGGAGCGCACGCTTACGCTTGTTTCCCGTCGGCGCGTGCCCGGCCTCTTGAGCCGGCGCCTCGACCGGACTCTCCGGCGTGCGACGTGCGACCGGCGGCTCTGTCGTGGCGGGCGCCGGCTCGACGCGGGCCTTGACGATGCGAGGCACGGCAGCCTGTGGATCGGCGGGCGTCGCGTCGTCCTGAGATTTCTGGTTCGAGCGAGACAAGAGTACGGTGGACATTGGCCACCCCTTGAATTGGTGTATGAGCACAAAAAGCTAACTAAACCGTACGGTTCAGTTTCATGGTTGACATAGACCGACTCTGAGCCCGATATCAAGATCAAACTGAACCGTTCGGTTCAATTATTTGTAAGTTTTCTCCTGCCCAATGGCCGCAGGGAAAGATGGCGAAGATGGAAACGGGAATGCCCGACGAAGCACAGGCCACCGAGGAGGCGCGGCGGGGCGGCCGGCCCGCGGCCGGCACGGACCCGCAGAAGCGGCGCCAGATCATGGAGGGAGCGGGGCGCATCTTTTCAACGCTCGGCTTCGATGCCGCGAGCATGAGCGACGTGGCACGCGAGGCGGAGGTCTCGAAGGCGACGCTCTATGTCTACTTCCAAAACAAGGAACAGCTTTTCGCAGCCATCTGCGCCGAGCGGCGTGACCGCAACATCGCCGAGCTTATGGCCATGCTTGATAAGAGCCTGCCGCTCGAAACGGTCCTGATCGAATTCGGGCGCGAGGCGTTGAGGCGCCTGTCGCAACCGTTCGTCGTGGCCGCCCACCGCATCGTCATCGGCGTCGCCGAGCGGATGCCAGAGATCGGACGCGAGTTCTACGAAGCCGGGCCTATCCGCATGGGCGAGGCGATCGCGGCGTTCCTCGACTATCACGTGGCAGCGGGGCGCCTCGACATCGAGGATACGCGCCTTGCGGCGGCGCAGCTCTTCGAGCTGGCTCAGGCCACGATCTTCCGGCCGCGTCTCTATGCGGTCGTGCAGGGGCCAGCGAGCGAGGATGAAATCCGGACAGTCGTCGATTCGGCGGTGCGGATGTTCCTTGCCAGGTACGGCGTACCGAAATCCGGCAATTGATGGCGCTGGGCCTGACGCAGATCTAGCTGGCTGGTTCTTTCTCAGCGAGAAGCGCTTGACACGCTCATCGCCCCTCTGTATTTAACCGATAGGTTACTTAACCAATCGGGCAAATAAGAAATGGCGCTGGACCCCCTCAGCACGACGTTCGCGGCTCTCGCCGATCCCACGCGACGCGCGATCCTGGCGCGCCTTGCGCTGGGTGAGACGTCGGTGTCGGAGCTGGCCGAACCGTTCGACATGAGCCTTCCCGCGGTTTCGAAGCACCTCAAGGTGCTCGAGCGTGCGCGGCTCATCACGCGCAGCCGGGAAGCGCAGTGGCGGCCGTGCCGGATCGAGCCCGAGGCGCTGAAGAGCGTCGACGAATGGCTCGAGAGCTACCGCCGGTTCTGGGAGGAACGGTTCGATCGCCTCGAGGATTACCTGCGCGAGCTGCAGGCGAAGGAGAAAAGCGACAGACCGGGCAAATCTCAAAAGAAGGAGAGGAAACGTGGGCGCAAAAAATAGTCTGAGCGCCAAGACGGCGCAGCACGAGCTCGTCATCACCCGCACCTTCGACGCTCCGCGGAGCCTGGTGTTCGAGATGTGGACCAAGCCCGAGCACATGGAGCGGTGGTGCGGGCCACGTGGCTTCACGATCCCATTCGGAGAGATGGATTTCCGTCCCGGCGGCGCGTGGCGCTCGTGCCTGCGCTCGGCGGAGGGCGTGGATCACTGGGTGCGCGGCGTCTACCGGGAGATCGTTCCGCCACAGCGGCTCGTGTTCACGCACGCCTGGGAGGACGAGCGCGGCAATCCCGGGCATGAAACCGTGGTGACGCTGATCTTCACCGAATTCGGCAAGAAGACAAAGCTCACGCTGCACCAGGCGCCCTTCGAGTTCGATTGCGTCGCGCGACGGACACCACGGTGGTTGGAGCGAAACGCTCGATCGGCTCGGGGAATATGTCGCCGGATTAGGCGCGTCGTCTAGTTCAACAGCAAGGGAGTAGGACCGTGGACGCTATCGCAAAGCAGAAGATGACGCTGACGCTGCCCTCGGATCTCGAATTTCAGATCACGCGGACATTCGATGCGCCGGCTCACCTCGTCTTCCGGGCTTGGACCGAAAAGAAGCACCTCGAGCAATGGTACGGCTGCGGGCTGGCCGAACTGTTCAAGTGCGATGTCGATCTCACCGTCGACGGTGGCTATCGCTACACGATGCGCCATGCGGGCGGCACAGGCACGATCTTCGGCGTTTATCGCGAGATCGCCGCGCCGGGCCGGCTCGTCTACACGCAGGGCTATGTCACCGACGGTTTCCTCAGCCCGAACGCGCTCGCCACCGTGACATTCGTTGAGCGCAACGGCAGGACAACGCTCACCAGCACGGCGGCGCATTCCTCGAAGGCCGACCGCGACGCACATCTCGCGTCGGGCGTCGAGAAGGGCGCCGAGACATCGCTCGAGCGGCTGGAAGCCCATATCCGCACCATGGCGTAAGGCGAAATCAAGCGGGTTTCCGCAGGTCGCCGACCCGTGCGGCCATATGTGGGGCTTTGCAGTAATTCCGGGAGGACGATCATGACCGCAGTCGAGACCACGAAAGAGTTCGTCTTCAGCCGCACCGTGGATGCGCCGCGCGATCTCGTATGGAAGGCGTGGACGGAAGCTGACCGTCTCGCGCAGTGGTGGGGGCCCAAGGGGTGCACAATCCGCGTCGTCAAATTCGAGCTCAAGCCGGGCGGCATCTTCCACTATGCGATGCAGTTCAAGCCCGGCCACGACATGTGGGGCCGGTTCACCTATCGCGAGATCGTGCCGCCTGAACGGCTCGTCTTCATCAACTCCTTCTCGGATCCCGACGGCGGGCTGACGCGCGCGCCCTTCAGTCAGCTCAACAATTCCTGGCCGCTCGAGGTTCTCAACGTTCTCACGCTCAGCGAGGACGGACGGAAAGACGACGCTCATGCTTCGCGGCAGCCCTGTCAACGCAACCGACGAGGAGCGCCGGATCTATGTCAGCATGTTCGACTCCATGCGCGGCGGCTTCGGCGGCACGTTCGACAAGCTCGAAGCCTATCTCAAGACAGCGTGAGAATGGAGACACGCATCATGCTCAAGGTCATCGGCATCATCGGCGCGCTGCTGCTCTGTCGCAGCGGCGTCGTGCTCGTGCTCGCGGCGATGAAGCCCGACACGTTCCGCGTGGAGCGCTCGGCCGCCATCAAGGCGCCGCCGGAGAAGATATTCCCGCTCATCAACGATCTGCACCAGTTCAACACGTGGAATCCGTTCGAGAAGAAGGACCCAAGCATCAAGGGCACCTACAGCGGGCCGGCGAGCGGCAAGGGCGCGGCCTATGCGTGGGAGAGCAAGCAAGTCGGCACCGGGAGCATGGAGATCACGGATACGGCGCCGCCGTCGCGCGTCGCCCTCAAGCTCGACTTCGTGAAGCCGTTCGAAGCCCACAACAAAGTGGAGTTCACGCTCGTGCCGAAGGGCGACGCGACGGAGGTCACGTGGGCGATGAACGGGCCGGTGCCGTTCATGGCGAAGGTCATCCACGTCATCATCGACATGGACAAGATGGTCGGCGGGGACTTCGAGGACGGTCTCGCGAACCTGAAAGCGCTCGCCGAGAAGTGAGGCCTGAGCAACGAACCCACATCAGTATCGAGGACGCCGACATGCAAGACTGCAGCAAGATCACGCCGTTCCTGTGGTTCGACAACGAGGCCGAGGAGGCGATGCAATTCTATTGCTCGGTCTTCAAGAACTCGAAGCCCGGCACGATCACGCGCTACGGAGACGCCGGGCCAGGCCCCAAGGGCAGCGTGATGACGGCCACGTTCGAGCTCGAGGGGCTCGAGATCACGCTCTTGAACGGCGGGCCGATCTTCAAGCTAACGGAGGCCGCCTCGCTGCACATCGCCTGCGAGACGCAGGAGGAGATCGACTACCTCTGGGAAAAGCTTTCGGAGGGCGGCTCCAAGAGCCAGTGCGGCTGGCTCAAGGACAAGTTCGGCCTCTCGTGGCAGGTCGGCCATGCTCACTGGGCGGAGATGCTCAACGACACCGATCGCGCGCGCGCCGGCAGAGTGATGCAGGCGGTCATGGGAATGACCAAGATCGATCTCGCCAAGCTCAAGAAGGCGGCGGCGGGCTGACGCAAGTCGAGGGCTCGGACAGCGCGGAGTTTGCGTAGGAGACACATCATGGTCGCGAAAGCCGATACAGGAACCCAGACGCTCGAGCGCGAGCTCGTCATCACGCGCCTCATCGATGCGCCCCGCGAGCTCGTCTTCAAGGCGTGGACCGAGCCGGAGCATCTCCTCGCCTGGTGGGGCCCGAAGCACCATCCGGCCGTCAGCGCGCGAACGGACCCGCGTCCCGGCGGCACGTGGCGCGCCGCGCTGCGGTCGGTTGAGGATGGCCGGGTGCTGACGCACGGCGGGAACTTCCGCGAGGTCGTGCCGCCCGACCGCCTCGTGTTCACGTTCACATGGGACGAGGAAGGCGAGCGCGGCCTCGAGACGGTGGTGACGATGACATTCGCCGACCAGGGCGGAAAGACGCTGATGACGCTGCGCCAGACGCCCTTCCAGTCGACGGGCGAGCGCGAAGGGCATCGCGGCGGCTGGACGAGCACGTTCGAGCGCCTCGACGAGATATCTGCCTTCGATGGCGAGGAGTGGATCATGACCGTGAAGCCGCAAGCGAGGCTCTCCAACGAGCGCACGGTCACGATCACGCGCGTGTTCGACGCGCCGCGCGAGCTCGTGTTCCGCATGTGGACCGAGCCGAAGCACATGGCTGAGTGGTGGGGTCCGCAGTGCTTCACCAATCCGGTGTGCGAGCTCGATGCGCGTCCCGGCGGCAAGATCCTGATCCACATGCGCGGGCCCGACGGCACCGTCTATCCGATGACGGGCATTTTCCGCGAGGTGATCGAGCCCAAGCTCCTCGTGTTCACGGGCTTCGCGGAGGACACGCAAGGCAACCGCCTGCTCGAGTCGCTCACGACCGTCACGTTCGTCGCGCAGGGCAAGAAGACGAAGCTCACCGTGAACGCGACGGCCAAGGGTCTGGCGCCGATTGCGCCGCAGATGCTGGCCGGCATGGAGGCGGGCTGGACGCAGAGCCTCGAGAAGCTTGCGGAGCTTGTGGCCAGGGGCTGAGCCGTCTTTCGCAGGCCTTGCCGCTCGTCTACACAGGCATGGTCCACGCAATCAGGCAAAGGTCGCCATGCCCGCCGAGCCTACGATCGAGATCACCTACTGCAGGCTCTGCGGGTGGGGCCTCAGGGCCGGTTGGATGGCGCAAGAGCTGTTGACCACATTTGCCGAGGAGATCGGCTCCGTGACGCTGACGCCGGACGCGACCGGCGGTGTCTTCGAGGTGCGCGTTCAAGGCGAGGTCGTCTGGTCGCGCAAGGAGCAGGGCCGCTTTCCGGAGATGAAGGAGATCAAGCAGCTGGTCCGCGATCGCATCGCGCCCGGCCGGGCGCTGGGGCACTCGGACAAGACGTGATCAGGGGCAGCGGAAACTAGGTGGGTGTCGTCTCTCATCAACACCGAGCACGGAGACCTACGACGATGGAAAGCCTGCAATTCGGCTTGACCTTTCTCGCCGCGCTCGGAGCGGGGCTGGTCGCTGGAATCTTCTTCGCCTTCTCGAACTTCGTCATGGGGGCGCTCGGGCGCGTCGCGCCGGAGGCCGGCATCTCCGCCATGCAGTCGATCAACGTGGTGGTGTTGAATCCTGTCTTTCTCGGCGTGTTCATGGGAACGGCGGCGCTTTCTCTCGTGCTTGCAGTTGCCGCACTCTTGAGGTGGTCGGAGCCGGGTGCCGGCTATCTGCTGGCGGGAAGCGTGCTCTATTTCGCGGGCTGCTTTCTGGTGACGATCCTGGGCAACGTGCCGCTCAACGACGCGCTCGCGGCGGTCAACGCGGGCAGCGACGAGGGCCGGCGCGTGTGGACGCACTACCTCTCGGCGTGGACGTGGTGGAACCACGGTGCGCACCATCGCGTCGCTCGCCGCGTCGGCGGCGTTCATCGCGGCGATGCTCTAATTCCTCGAAATTCGCGACACTTAAGAGATCGCTTGACTAATCGGTGCCGGCGCGATACTTAAGCATATGCTTCAGCAATCCGGCCCCTCTCGACCTCATGTTCCAGGCCCTCGCCGATCCGGCACGGCGCGTCATGGTGGAACGTCTTTGCAGCGGGCCGGCTTCAGTCAGTGACCTCGCCAAGCCGCTCGACATGACGCTGTCGGCGGTGGTGCAGCATCTGCAGGTGCTCGAGGCGAGCGGGCTCGTGCGATCAGCAGAAGGTGGGCCGGGTGCGGACCTGCCAGATCGAGCCCAAGGCGCTGCGGAGCGCCGAGCGATGGATCAACGAGCGGCGGATGGTCTGGGAGCGGCGACTCGATCGGCTCGGCGCCTTTCTGGACGAGACGAAACCGAAGGATGAGTAACGGAGTAAGTCATGAGCCAACGCCAACGCTCGGTCACGCACGCCACCTTCACCATCGAGCGCACGTTCGACGCCAAGCCGGCGCGCGTGTTCGCCGCGTTCGCGAGCGTGGAGGCCAAGGCGCGCTGGATGTTCTGCCACTCGGAATGGGAGACGAGCGAGTTCGAGATCGATTTCCGCGTCGGCGGGCGGGAATACCTGCGCACGGGTCCCGAGGGCGGCGAGGCGCACATCATGAGCGGCATCTACCAGGACATCGTGCCCAATGAGCGCATCATTATCTCGTTCTCCATGCACCTCGACGACGTGAAGATCTCGGTGTCGCTGGTGACGGTCGAGCTCAAGGCGGCAGGCGACGGCACGCGGCTCATCTTCACCGAGCAGGGTGCGTTCCTCGACGGCTACGAGGACGTGGCAGGGCGCGAGGGCGGCACCGGGACAGCACTCGACAACCTCGAGGAGCTGCTGCGCAGCGAGCGGGCCGCGGCCTGATGCCCGCAACGGAAATCATAAGAAGTGAGGAGTAAGTCATGACCGAGCGGTCCGTGCATCACGCCACGTTCTCGATCGAGCGCACGTACGACCATCCGCCGGTGCGGGTGTTCGGCGCGTTTGCCGATCCCGCCGCCAAGCGGCGCTGGTTCGCGGAGGGCGACGGCTGGAAGATCGAGACGTTCGACGTCGACTTCCGCGTCGGCGGCTTCGAACGGAGCCGCTTCCGTTTTCTCGACGGTCCGCTCGTGACAAACGACACGGTCTTTCAGGACATCGTGCCCAACGAGCGCATCATCATCGCCTACGCGATGACGATCGCGGAGAAGCCGATCTCCTGCTCGCTGGCGACGATCGAGTTCAAGCCCGCCGGCAAGGGGACGCGGCTCGTCTACACGGAGCAGGGCGCGTTCCTCGATAAGCTCGACCAGGTCGCGGACCGCGAGCACGGGTGCGGAGAGCTGCTCATTGCGCTCGAAAGGGAGCTTGAGAGCACGAAGGCCGGCGCGTAGCCGGCGGCGAGGCTCGCACGCGAGGAGTCAGGCATGTCGCTCACGCTCTACTTTCATCCGCTGTCGTCGTTCTGCCACAAGACGCTGATCGCGCTCTACGAGAACGATACGCCGTTCAAGGGCCATCTCGTCAATCTCGGCGACGAGACCTCGCGCGCGGAGTTCAAGAAGATCTGGCCCATCGGCAAGTTCCCGGTGCTGCGCGACGAGGCACGAAACCATACCGTCCCCGAGTCGAGCATCATCATCGAGTATCTGGCTCAGTACTATCCGGGGAAGGCGCAGCTGGTGCCGAAAGATGAGGAAGCGGCGCGGCAGACCCGTTTCCGGGATCGCTTCTTCGACCTCCATATCCATGTGCCGATGCAGAAGGTGATTACCGACCGGCTGCGGCCCGAGGGCAAAAGCGATCCGCACGGCGTCGAGGACGCGCGGGCGCTGATCAAGACCGCACTCGGCATGATCGAGCAGGACATGGCAGCGAAGACGTGGGCTATGGGCGAGAACTTCAGCATGGCCGATTGCGCGGCCGCGCCGGCGCTCTTCTACACCAACATGATCGTTCCGCTCGCGGGGACCTACAAGAATACGGCTGCGTATCTGGACCGCCTGATGAAGCGGCCGTCCTATGCGCGGGCGCTCAAGGAGGCTGAGCCCTATCTCGCGATGGTGCCGAAGGAGAAGGGCTGAGGCCGGCGGCCGCGCAAGCGCCGCGTGCAACTATTCGCAGATGGCGTGATGGCGGCGCGGGATCAGGTCGAGATGGAAATGATTGCGGTGCGGGTCGTTGGCCTCGGGGCCGAGCACCGTGCCGAAATCCTTGCAGGCGCCGTCGTGGATGGCGCGCAAGAATAGGTTCTCTGCGGTCGGCTTCGGCGGATCGGCCGGAATTGCCGTTTTCTCGGCGGCAGGCTTCGTTTCGGCGGCGCTCGCGGGCGTCTCCTTCTTGCCCGGCAGAAGCGTGAGCGACGCCTTGGTCACGGGCGCGGATTGCTTGTCGCCGTGAGGGGCAACGGCGACGTCTCCCTTTTGCGCGGCTTCGGTGCCCTTCGCACGCGCGGCTTTTGCCTCCGCCTCGGCCTTTGCCTTGGCTTTGGCCAGGGCGACCTTGTCGCGCTCGGTCATGCCCCAGCCTTTGAGTACTTTGATCGTGCGGCCGTCGGCGAGCTTGAAGCCGCCGATGTCGATGGCGTTGCCGAGGGCGTGCTGGCTGAGCTTTGCGTTCGGAAGGCTGTAGATGTTGCGGCAGGAGTATCCGGAAGCATTGACGATCCCGGTGACCGACGATTTGAGCCCGGCGACCGCCTTCGGCTGCAACGTCGACTTGATCCATTTGTCGAGCGCCACGACCATCGGACAGTTGATGTCGACCGGCGGGTCGAAGACGAATTTCTTATCCGATCCCAGGCTCTTCAAGCGCACCGGTGCTGGGAGACCGCACTCGCCCTTCTTGATGGGCTCGAGGTGCTCGACCTCGGCGGCGACGCCGGAGAGGAGATGCGTGCACTGCTCGGCGGCTTTCGCGATCTCTTCCTTCGGCCATTCGTCTTTCGGTGGCTCGGCCGGCTGGGCGGCCGCAGTGGCAGGCGGCTCAGCCGTAGGCGTTTGGGCGCCAGTATTCTGAGCGGGGGCGGTGCCTGCTGCGGTGTTTGCAGGCGGCGCGGATTGATCGGGAGGCGCAAAGATGAAAGGAATGGCAGCAATGGCCAGCGCGCTCGCCATCATCAGATGCGTCAAGCCCGCCGACAAAAGGGAGACTGGTTCTTCTCTTCGTGTCATGGCCGTCCCACCGCCATTGCCGAAAAGATCGCGCCGTCCGCGCGGCAACCGGGCTCGAGAGTGTGCGCCGGAAGCATCTAAGAAACCCTTAGAAAGGATGAAAAAGACTTAGACAAGACAGATATATGCTCAAAGAGGCGAATGCGGAAAGTGCTTTCGCTATTGGTCTATTGGAGCATTGCGGCGGGTGGCGCGGTCAGCTCGGGTCGGGAGGCGCCCATGCCCAATTGTCGCAATATATAGGGTAGTAGAAGGTCACGAAATTCGACAGCGAAGCCAACGCGCTGTGCAACCCTTGGGAGGGACGCCCATGTTCAAGAAAATCCTGATCGGTCTGGTTGTCGTTGTCGTCGCATTCATCGGCGTCGTGGCGATGCAGCCGTCCGAGTTCAGCGTGAGCCGTACGGCCGCCATCGCCGCTCCGGCGGCGGACGTCTTCGGTCATGTCAATGATCTCAGGAAATGGGACGCCTGGTCACCGTGGGCGAAGCTCGATCCGAATGCGAAGGTCGCCTTCGAGGGACCTTCGGCCGGAAAGGGCGCCGTTTTTACTTGGAGCGGCAACGATTATGTGGGGGAAGGCCGCATGACGGTGGCCGAGAGCCGGCCGGCGGAGGTGGTCTCGCTCAACGTCGATTTCACGAAGCCCATGGAGGGCCGCAGCACGTCAGAGTTCTCGTTCAAGCCCGAGGGCAATCAGACCGCGGTGACGTGGACCATGGGCGGCCATCATGACTTCATCGGCAAGGCCATGTGCCTGATCTTCAACGGCCAGAAGATGATGGGCGGCGAGATGGAGAAGGGGCTGGCGAGCTTGAAAGCAGTCGCCGAGGGGAGCAAGTAAGTGGCAGGATATCGAGCGGGGCCCTGCATTGCGGGGCCGGTGCGCTCGGAGAGCCGGATAGGACGCCTGTGATGACCGACGAAAAGACGTGGAAGGAGAAGCTGACGCCGGAGCAATACCGCGTGCTCCGGGAGAAGGGGACAGAGGCGCCGTTTACGGGCGAGCTGCTGCATACCGATGCCGACGGCATGTTCGCCTGCGCCGCCTGCGGCAACGTGCTGTTCTCGTCCGATGCCAAATTCGATTCGGGAACCGGCTGGCCGTCGTTCGAGCAGGCGCTGCCGGGCGCGGTCGAGTTTCACACCGACACGTCGCACGGCATGGTGCGGACGGAAGTCACCTGCGCGCGGTGCGGCTCGCACCTCGGGCATGTGTTCGACGATGGGCCGGGAGATTCCGGCAAGCGGTATTGCATCAATTCGGTTTGCCTCAAGCTGGAAGAGAAGTGACGCGCGACATATTTCGCGGCGGCGCATTTCCAATTTGACCGCAAGGATCGGGGTGCGTGCGTGCAGCGGGCGCACTAAGTTTGCGTCGTGACCGAAGCCGACCAGGGCGCACGCATGACGCGAACACTCGAAAAGGCGCGGAGAGCCAAAGCCGAGGCGAAGCGGGATAGCGACGAGGCGCGCTGGGCGGCGGTGGCCGCGCGCGACAAGGCGGCGGATGGGCGCTTCGTCTACGCGGTCGCAACAACCGGCGTCTATTGCCGGCCGTCGTGCCCGGCCCGGCTAGCCAAGCAAGTCAATGTTACATTTCACAATACTTGCGCCGACGCAGAAGCGGCAGGGTTTCGCCCGTGCAAGCGCTGCAAGCCGAGAGGAAGCTCCCTCGACGAGCAGCATGCGGCCAAGGTGGCCGAGGCCTGCCGCATGATCGAGACCGCAGAGGAAGAGCCCACGCTCGAGGAGCTGGCGGCGGCTGCCGGTCTCAGCCCCTACCACTTCCATCGCGTCTTCAGATCGATCGCGGGCGTGACGCCTAAGGCCTATGCGATCGCGCGCCGCCAAAAGCGCGTCCGTGACCAACTCAATAGGAGCAAATCGGTGACCGAAGCGATTCACGAATCTGGGTTCAATTCGAGCGGCCGCTTCTATGCGAATTCCTCGGAGGTTCTCGGCATGACCCCCACCGAGTTCCGCGCCGGGGGCAAAAACACAGCGTTGAAGTTTGCCACGGGTGAATGCTCGCTCGGCTCGATTCTCGTCGCGGCGAGCGACAAGGGCGTGGCCGCGATCCTCATCGGCGATGATGCGGAGGAATTGGTGCGTGATGTGCAGGATCGCTTCCCGCGTGCGCGCCTCGTCGGCGGCGACCGGGCGTTCGAGAAAGTCGTAGCCAAGGTGGTGGGCTTCGTCGAGGCGCCGCAGACCGGGCTCGACTTGCCGCTCGACGTGCAGGGGACGGCATTCCAGCATCGCGTGTGGAAGGCGCTGCGGGACATTCCCGCCGGCAAGACGGCGACGTATGCGGAGATCGCGCGGCGCATCGGCAAGCCCGACGCGGTGCGCGCGGTCGCAGGCGCCTGCGCGGCGAACAAAATCGCCGTTGCCATACCCTGCCATCGTGTGGTGAGAACCGACGGCAGCCTCTCGGGCTACCGCTGGGGCGTCAAACGCAAGCGGGCGCTGCTCGATAGAGAGGCGCGGATCGCAAAGGCAAAGCCGTGACGATTACTGTCGCCGCATTCTACAAGTTCGTCGCGATCGACGACTGCGAGCGGCTGCGTGCGGATTTGCGGCGGCAGTGTGCGCACGGGGATATCAAGGGCACGGCGCTGATTGCGCGCGAGGGGCTCAATGCAACGCTTGCCGGTGCGCACGACCACATTGCGCGGCTTCTCGACTGGCTGCGCGCGGACCCGCGGTTTGGCGATCTCGTCGTGAAGGAAGCGGCAGCGGCCGTGCGCCCCTTCAAGCGACTCAAAGTGAAGATCAAGTCCGAGATCATTCGCTTCGGCGAGCCAGGGGCAGATCCGAGCGAGCGCACCGGGAGGCGCGTGGCGCCTGCCGACTGGAATGCGCTCATCCGCGAGCCCGGTGTCATCGTGGTCGATACGCGCAATGCCTACGAGGTGGATGCCGGCACCTTCGAAGGCGCGGTCGATCCCGCGACGCGGACCTTTCGCGATTTCCCGAAATTCGTCGAAGCACATCTCGATCCGGCGCAGCACGCCAAGGTCGCCATGTTCTGCACCGGCGGCATCCGCTGCGAAAAGGCATCGGCGTATCTCCTGTCGAAGGGCTTCGCCGAGGTCTACCAGCTCGACGGCGGCATATTGAACTATCTCGAGCGCGTGCCGCCGGAGGAGAGCCTGTGGCGGGGCGAATGCTTCGTCTTCGACGAGCGCGAAACGGTGGGTCATGAGCCGGACGACGGTTGACGCGTGACACAGCCAGCGACGACGCGCGATCTATTCGACTTGGGGGGCGGATCGCTGCGGCGTGAAACGCTGGGACCGGGAGCGGTTCTGCTGCGCGGGTTCGCACTCGACCGGGAGGCGGAAATCTTGAGCGCGCTCGACGCGGCCGTCGCCGCGGCGCCGTTCCGGCACATGGTGACGCCGGGCGGGCAGACGATGTCGGTCGCCATGACCAACTGTGGCGCGCTGGGGTGGATCACGGACCGGCGCGGCTATCGCTACGAGCCTTGCGATCCGGTGAGCGGCCAGCCCTGGGCGCCCATGCCGGACGTGTTTCGCGACCTGGCGGCTCATGCGGCAGCGGCGGCTGGCTACATGGGCTTCGTGCCGAACGCGTGCCTGATCAATCTCTATGAGCCCGGCGCGCGGCTCACGCTGCATCAGGACCGGAACGAGGGCGACTTCGGCGCGCCGATCGTTTCGGTGTCGCTCGGCCTGCCGGCGAAGTTTCTGTTCGGCGGCCTCAAGCGCACGGACAAGGCGCTGCGCACGATGCTCGAGCACGGCGACGTCGCCGTGTGGGGCGGGCCGTCACGGCTGGCTTTTCATGGCGTGGACACGCTCAAGGACGGAGAGCATGCCGTCATGGGACGGCGGCGCATCAATCTCACGTTGCGCAAGGTTGCGTAGGTGCGCGGTCATCTATTCGCACGGTCGCACGGAAGGTCCCAAATGGAGCGGCTTGCCTCGGCATAGGCATCGCCTCTGCCAATGCCCAAGTCCTTGAGCGCGTGGTCGTTCAATTCGAGCAACATGCGGCGCTCGCGCCATACCGTGAGCGCGCGCTCGAGAGTGAGGAATGCACGCGAGATCAAATGTCCTGCGCCGATCGGTCCCTCCCAAGACCGCGATGGCGCGCATGCAGCTTTCAACATGGCGGGGCTCCTTCGTTTGCGACTTGCAAGTCGCCGGAGCGCCGTGTCTACAGGCCGCTCTTGCATAACGAAATCGAATGTTATTTATATCTTGCATAACTCTGCGTTAAGCAGCGGGACGGTCGCTCATGCATCGTGACATCGATACGGCGCTCTTGCGCGCGTTCGTCGCCGTCGTTGAAACGGGGAGCGTGACGGGCGCGGCCAAGCTCCTCAACCTGACGCAGGCGGCCGTGAGCCAGCAGCTCAAGAGGCTCGAGGAACTTTTCGGAACGGAGCTTTTCGAGCGCCACCACAAGCGCCTCGTTTTGCGGTCCAACGGCGAACGTCTGCTCGCGCATGCGCAGAAGCTGATTGCGCTCAACGACGAGGTGTGGAGCGCGATGAGCGCGCCTGCCTACGAAGGGGAGGTGCGGCTGGGTGTGCCGCATGATCTCGTCGGCCCCTATCTGCCGCCAATTCTCAGGCGCTTCGACAAGGCCTGGCCGCGCGTGCGCGTTTCCCTCAAGTGCACGACGACACCGCAACTGCTCGACAATCTGCGCAAGGGGGTCGTCGATCTCACGCTTACGACCGAGCAGCGGTGCGGAGCGAACGGCGAGACGCTGCTCGAGGACGATCTCGTCTGGGCCGGTGCCAAAAACGGCTCGGCACATATGCGCGATCCGCTGCCGCTTTCCATCGGCGACGAGAATTGCGAGTTCCGGCGCTACGTGCTCAAGGCGGTGCGCGACGCGGGACGCGACTGGCGTCCTGTGTGCGAGGTGAGCAGCATGGAGCCGCTGCTGGCGTCGGTCGATGCTGACCTCGCCATCGTGCCACTGCTCCGGACGACCGTCCCGCACTATCTCGATGCGCTCGACGGGGAGAAGCGCCTGCCGCGACTGCCAAAATTCATGATCAACATGTACCTGCCGCCGGCGCGCCAGAGCGAAATCGCGGTCGAGCTGGCACGCCACATCCGCCAGGAGTTTGCCGCGCGCGCGTACCGGGCACATGGCCGTGAAGGGCCCGGACGTTTCCGGAGAATGGCTGCATCCTCGGCGTCGTAGGCGCGACGTGTCGCGCCTTGTGGGCGCGAGATCCTGATCGACCCACTTTTTCGCCTGGGACGGCCGCTCTCAGAACGGTGACATCGGCCCGTTGTATTGCGGGTCGCCCTTCTTGGGAGTGCCTGAGCCGCCCGATTCTGCCGGCGCGTCGGCCGGCAGCGCATAGTCGGCGCCGCTGGCTTGCGTGCGCGCAAGCTGCTTTCTCAACTGCGCGGCGCTCTTCCATGCCTGGTCCTTCGAGGCGCGCTCGCGATTGGCCTGCTCGCGCGCCTCCTGGCTCGCACGTTCGGCGGCGGCTTTGGCGCCCTGCTCCTTGGCAAGCAGCTCTTTCAAGTCGGCTGCTGCGTCGCGTTCGCGTTCGAGGCCTTGCTGCGCCTCGTCCTTCGCCCGCTCGGCCGCTTCTCTGGCGGCCAGCTCCTGGGCCAGCTTTTCTTTCAATTCGGCCACGTCGCCTTCGCGGGCGGAGCGGTCGGCGAGGCTCTCCTTGGACGTCGATTTGTTAGCCTGCTCCGCGGCGGCGTGGGCCTCGGCGGTTCGCCGCGCCAATTGCGTCTTGAGCTCGCCGGCAGCGTGCTCGGCTGCTTCCTTTGCACTCCGTTCGCGGATGAGCTCGGCGCGGGCCTGCTCGACGGCCTTCTCAGCGGCGGCACGCGCCATTTGCTCGGCGGTCAAGATCGATGCCGCCTCCTCGGCCGCCCGCGCGGCTTCCTTCGCGGATTTCTCCTGCGCGTTGATTTGCTCTTCGGCGCGGTCCTCGGCCTCTTGTGCAGCGCGCTCGGCAGCCTCCCGTTGCAGCCCGCTCGCGCGAGAGCTCGTCGGCGGCAATCGGCGCAGCCGCAAGAGATGTTGCAGCGCCGGGCGGGATCTGCGGGTCCGAGCCGCCGATCCAGGCCGCGGCAACGGCGGACGTGACAATGGTTGCGCAGAGCCCGCTCAGAATTGCCCAGCGGGCGCTCGCGCGCCCTGTGCCTTCCGGTGCCGGCGGTGGCAGTGGGGGCTGCCATTCAGGCTGCGGCTCGGGCTCGCTCGGGAGTCGTGCCTGGCCGTGCCAAGGATCGTAGGTGCCGAAGCTCCAGACGTGGCCCTCGCCGTCGCGGCACGAATAGCCACGTCCACCCTGGCCGAATTCGTCGATGTCGAAGACGATCTCGGCGCCCGCGGCGCGCGCTCTGGCATAGTGCGCGTCGGCGTCGGCGACGACGATGTAGCAGCTCTGGCCCTCGCTGCCGCTCGGCTCGGGGGGCGGTGCCGCCGTTCCCGGGGGCATCGGCTCAACCATGACCATGGCGTTGCCGAGCTTCAGCTGCGCGTAAAGGATGGCGCCGCTGTCAGCGGTGACGATGGATGCGCGCTCGAAGCCGAAGGCCTCGCCAAGCCACTCGATCGCGCCCGCGATGTCGCGATAGCGCAGGAGCGGCATGAGAGACGGCGCAATAGCTTTGGCCGTTACAGTCACTTTCCACCTCCGAAATACGCATCACGGGGAAGCGGATTGCATGGGACGACTTGCAATAAACGAAGTAGCGGCCCGAATAATCCCGGCACCGAACACTGACCAGTTGTGTGGGTCAGCGGCTTCGATTTTTACAGTATACGTCCTGAAGCGAGGATTGGTGGCTCGTTTGCCACATTGCGGGCATCGTGGCCACGTAGAGAATCATGGAGCTATAAAACGCCTGCGGGCATGCCGGCGGCCGGCCCTTGCGTTGACGGTGCGCTCGACCCCATCTAACGTCCGGCGCTGACGCTCAGGCGCATTTCCCGTGTCTATCTTCGCTGGATTGCGAGTTATTTCAACAGCATGAGACATATGGTTTCGGACGCTGTCTTGAAGGCGCTCTTGGGCCTCGCGGCCATCGTGAGCGTTGCCGCGAGGTGCACTCCGGCGGCCGCGCAGGGGCTGCCGCTCATCCGCGACACGGAAATCGAGTCGCTCCTCAACGACTATTCGCAGAGCATCTTCAAGGTCGCCGGGTTCGGAGGCGGCCGGGTCGCGGTGCGCATCGTCAACAACGACGCATTCAACGCCTTCGTCGTCGATGGCCGCAGCGTCTACATCCACACCGGCGCCTTGATGCAGGCGGAGACGCCGAACGAGGTGATCGGCGTTCTGGCGCACGAGTTGGGCCATATCGCCGGCGGCCACATGGCGGCACTCAGGGCCCGAATCGCCAAGGATCAGACGCGGGCCTTGCTGGTGCAGATTCTCGGCATCGGCGCGATGATCGGAGGCGCGGTCGCAGGCGGAGATTCCGGCAAGGAGATCGGCAGCGCGGGCCAGGGCGTGATGATGGGTGGCAATGAGCTCATCATGCGCAGCCTTCTTGGCGAGCGCCGCTCTCAGGAATCGGCGGCCGACCAGGCGGGTCTTCACTATCTCAGTGCGACGCAGCAGTCCGGGCGCGGCATGCTCGTGACGTTCGAGCGCTTCGCCGGACAGGAACTTTTTTCGGACGCACAGAAGGATGCGTTCGCCCGCTCACATCCCGTCGCAACTGACCGCTTGGCGCGGTTGCGGCAGCTCGCGGAATCAAGCCCCTACTTCAACGTCAAGGATCCGCCGGCGCTGCAGCATCGCCACGACATGATGCGCGCCAAGCTGCAGGGCTACATCGACCCGCCAAGCTCCGTGTTCAACCGCTATCCGATGACGAATATGAGCCTTGCCGCCCGATACGCACGGGCGGCCGCGCGCTTCCGCATGGGCGGCCAAGGTGCGCTCGATCAGGCCCTCGCCGATGCGGACGGTCTGATACGCGAGCAGCCCAACAATCCCTATTTCTGGGAGCTCAAAGGCGACTTCCTGCAGAAGGCCGGCCGCCCGGCCGAGTCGTCGGTGGCGCTCCGGAAGGCGTTGCAGCTCCTCAAGGGAGATGCGCCACTCATCGCGACCCAGTTGGCGCAAGTCTTGGTGCAGACCAAGACGCCCGGGGCGACTGACGAGGCGATCGCGCTGTTGCGCAAGGCCACACTGCGCGAACCCGACAACGCCACCGCCTACAACACGCTTGGGCAAGCCTATTATGACAAGGGGTTAATGGCGCAGTCCGAGCTGGCGCGGGCGCAGGGGCTATTCTATTTTGGCGCGCTCAAGCAGGCGCAGGAGTTCGCGAAGCGGGCGCAAGCGGGCCTCCAGCCCGGGACCCCAGAGTGGGTCAGGGCCGACGATATCGTCAACTACAAGCCGCCGACCTGATTTCTATAAGGTAATCCGGAAGCAATCTCGCGATCGCCGTCCGGCTTCCATGAACGGAGCAAACATGTCTCAAGAAGAACAAGACAAACCGGCTGCGGCTTCTCAAGCGCGCCTAGGGGGAACGCGTCTCAGCGCCATCATCCTCGCGCCGCTTCTGCTTCTAATCGGTGTCGGTTTTCTCGTCTGGGGGCGCGGCGAGGGGACAGCGACGGGAGCTGCTGACGGTATCGGTCAACTGGTCGGCGCCAACGGCAGCCAATTCTCGCCGGAGCAGAAGCGCGCCATCCAAGATATCGTGAAGGATTACCTGGTCACGAACCCGGAAGTGTTCCTCGAGATCCAGGCGGCGCTCGAGTCAAAGATGGCGAAGGATGAGGCCGAGAAGACAAAGGCGATGGTCGCCGAGCACGCGAAGGATATCTACCGCTATCCCAACGCGCCGGTCGCCGGCAATCCCGACGGCGACATCACCGTCGTCGAGTTCTTCGATTACAACTGCGGCTACTGCAAGCGCGGCTTCGGCGATGTCGCCAAGCTGATCGAGTCCGACAAAAACGTGCGCTTCGTCTTCAAGGAGTTTCCGATCCTGAGGGACGAGTCGGAGCAAGCCTCGAAGGTCGCTCTCGCAGCGCGCATGCAGGGAAAATACTGGGAGGTCCATCGCGAGCTCATCGCGACCAAGGGTCTCGTCAACGAGGCGGTCGCCCTCAAGACGGCCGAGAAGCTCGGCCTCGATATGGTTAAGCTCAAGGCCGACATGGCCTCACCCGAGGTCAAGGCGGAGATCGACCGCGTGAAGGAGCTGGCCAAGAAGCTCGGCATCAACGGCACGCCGCATTTCCTCGTCGGCGATCAAGCCATTGGCGGGGCGCCCGAGAACCTCTACGACCTCCTCAGCAAGGACGTCGCAGACCTCAGAAAATCGGGTTGCTCCTACTGCTAAGGGGGGCTCAGGAGCCCCTCTCGCAGGGCGGCCGAGCACCCTTTCGCAGGTGCGGGAAAGCTGCTAGAGGGAGAAGTTCGTGGCGCCCCCCGGGCCTCGGTGCTCGCCGCGTTCCCTGTTCATCCTTGCCGAGACCCAGCTCCCCAGACCAGGACCATGGCCAAGCCTGTCTTTGTCCTCAATGGACCTAATCTCAATATGCTCGGCGTGCGAGAGCCGGAGATCTATGGCCGTGAGACCTTGGACGACGTTCGCAAAAAGGCGGAGGCGCGGGCGAGCGCACTTGGTCTCGCGGTCGAATTCCGCCAGTCGAATGTCGAGGGCGAGCTCATCGGCTGGGTCCAGGAGGCGCGCGGAAAGGCCTCCGGCATCGTGCTCAATGCCGGCTCGCTCACGCACACATCGATCGGGCTCCTGGACGCTCTCTCCGCCGTTGAGCTTCCCGTGATCGAGGTGCATCTTTCGAATATCTTCCGCCGTGAGAGCTTCCGGCAGCATTCCTACGTTTCGCTCGCAGCCAAGGGCGTGATTTGCGGGCTAGGTTCCAAAGGGTACGAACTTGCGCTCGAGGCTATGGCAGAATTGATTGCCTAGGCGGATCATGGCTCAGCACAAGAGGCGACCGGCCAAGAAGCCGATTAAGAAGGGGCGACTACGTATGACGGCGAAAGACGAAGCCGAGAAACCAGCCGCGGAACAGCAGATCATCCGCGATCTCGCCCACATCTTGAACGAGACCGGGCTGTCCGAGATCGAGATCGAGAAGAGCGGGCTCAAGATCCGCGTCGCGCGCACGATCACCGTCGCCGCCGCATTGCCTGCGGCCCACGCCATGCATGCTCCGGCAGGCGCAGCTGCGGCGCCTGCGGCATCGGCCGGCGATCCGGCCAAGCATCCCGGAGCCGTCAAATCGCCCATGGTCGGGACGGCATACCGGTCGCCCGAGCCTACGGCGCCGGCGTTCATCGACATCGGCAGCAAGGTTCAGCAGGGCGAGACGCTCTTGATCATCGAAGCCATGAAGACGATGAACCAAATTCCGGCGCCGCGCGCCGGCACGGTTACGGCCATCCTTTTCGAGAACGGCCAGCCCGTGGAGTTCGGCGAGCCGCTGGTCATCATTGAATAAGGGAGTGCGGGAGTGGGCAGTGGGCAGTAGGCAGTAGCGGGACGTCCTCGATCCACTACTGCCTAGTGCCTCTTGCCGACTGCCTAAGGAACGAATGTTCGACAAAGTTCTGATCGCCAACCGGGGTGAGATTGCATTGCGCATCCAGCGCGCGTGCAAGGAGCTCGGGATCGCGACCGTCGCCGTCCACTCGACGGCAGACGCGGACGCCATGCACGTGCGGCTCGCCGATGAAAGCGTCTGCATCGGGTCGCCGCCGGCCTCCGACAGCTACCTCAACATCCCGCGGCTCCTCGCTGCCTGCGAGATCACCGGCGCCGACGCCGTGCATCCTGGATACGGGTTCCTGTCAGAGAACGCGCGCTTCGCCGAGATCCTGGAAGAGCACTCGATCACCTTCATCGGCCCGACCTCCGAGCACATCCGGATCATGGGCGACAAGATCGAAGCCAAGGTCACGGCGAAGAAGCTCGGCATCCCCGTGGTGCCGGGATCTGACGGTGCGGTGACAACCGAGGCCCAGGCGCTGAAGCTCGCCAAGGACATGGGCTTTCCCGTCCTCATCAAGGCGACGGCGGGCGGTGGCGGTCGCGGCATGAAGGTCGCCCACACGGCCGCCGATCTCGGGATTGCGCTTTCGACCGCGCGCGCCGAGGCGAAGGCGGCGTTCGGCAACGACTCGGTCTACATCGAGAAGTACCTGACGAAGCCGCGGCACATCGAGATCCAGGTGCTGGGCGACGGGCAGGGCAACGCCGTCCATCTCGGCGAGCGCGACTGCTCGCTGCAGCGGCGGCACCAGAAGATCCTCGAGGAGTCACCGTCGCCGGCCCTCAACCAGGCTGCCCGCCAGAAGATCGGCGAGACGGTCGCGGCGGCCATGCGCAAGATCAAGTACCGCGGGGCGGGCACCGTCGAGTTCCTGTACGAGGACGGCGAGTTCTATTTCATCGAGATGAACACCCGTCTCCAGGTCGAGCACCCGGTCACGGAGGCGATCACGGGCATCGATCTCGTGCTCGAGCAGATCCGCGTGGCGTCGGGGGCGCCGCTCGCCTTCACGCAGGACGAGATCACGTTCTCGGGCCACGCCATCGAATGCCGGATCAATGCCGAAAATCCGCGCACCTTCCGCCCATCGCCTGGGCAGATCACCTACTGGCATCCGCCGGGCGGCCTCGGCGTGCGCGTCGACAGCGGCGTCTACCAGGGCTACCGGATCCCGCCGTTCTACGACAGCCTGATCGGCAAGCTCATCGTCCACGGCAAGAACCGCAACGAATGCCTGATGCGCCTCAAGCGCGCGCTTTCCGAGTTCGTCATCGACGGCATCGAGACCACGATCCCCCTCTTCAACGAGCTCATCCGGCAGCCCGACATCGCCAACGGCCTTTACGATATTCACTGGCTCGAAAAATTTCTCGGAAAGTCATAAACTAGGCGACCGGTGCCAGTGGGCAGACGAAGGGAGCCAACCGCTTCATGACGTCGCGCGACGACATCATGATCGAGATCACGCCGCAGGTCCTCTTGAAGGCCTACAGTTGCGGCATCTTTCCCATGGCTGAAAGCGCGGACGATCCGGCGCTCTATTGGATCGAGCCGCAGCATCGGGGCATCCTGCCGCTCGACCTCATGCACGTGCCGCGCCGTCTCGCGCGCTCCGTGCGTACCGGGGCCATGCGGGTTACCTTCGACACGAACTACGAGGGTGTCATCGAAGGCTGCGCCGCGGGACGACCGGGGCGGCGCTCGACGTGGATCAACTCGCGCATCCGCAGCCTCTACCGCGATCTGTTCACCATGGGCCACTGCCACACGGTGGAGGTGTGGTTGGAGGATCGTCTCGCCGGCGGGCTCTACGGCGTGGCGCTGGGCGGCGCGTTCTTCGGCGAGAGCATGTTCTCCTACGAGCGGGATGCCTCGAAGATCGCGCTCGTGCATCTCGCGGCCCGGCTCGTGCACGGTGGCTTCACGCTGCTCGACACGCAGTTCGTGACCGATCACCTGAGGCAGTTCGGAACGATCGAGGTCGACCGCGACGAGTTTCATCGCAGGCTCGAGGCCGCACTCAAGCTCAAGGCAGATTTCACGCGTCTCGAGCGGGATCCAGAGCCCGGCGCACGTGCTCGACATCCTCGACAAGGCGCGGGCGCATACGCAGACGCGCTAGATCCCTTTCCCAAGGACATCGAATGGACGGCGACGGCAAGGCCCCCGGGGGCGATGCGATCGCTCCGGCAAGGCCGGGGACGCAGCCGCTCGCTCTCATCGAAACATTCGGGTTCGAGGATTACGCGCTTCTCGACAGCGGGGCGGGGCGCAAGCTCGAGCGCTTCGGCGCGGTCATCGTCGACCGGCCGGAGCCGCAGGCGCTGTGGCGGCGAAGGCTTTCCGATCGCGAGTGGGGCAATGTCCACGCTGTCTTCTCGGCCTCGGGCGAGGACGACGAAAAGGGCAAGTGGCGCGTCGACAAGACGGTGCCCGAGAGCTGGCCGGTCCGTGTGCGCGGCGTGACGATGCTCTGCCGGCTGCAGGGCTTGTGGCACCTGGGGCTTTTCCCGGAGCAGCTCCCGCATTGGGAGTGGATGCTGGCGCGGCTCGGCACCGTCAAAGGCGAGGCGCCGCGCGTGCTCAACCTCTTCGGCTATACGGGGGCGGCGTCGCTGCTGGCGGCTGCAGGCCGGCGCCGAGGTCACGCACGTGGACGCTTCAAAGAAGGCCATCCAGTGGGCCAAGGAGAACCAGGCGGCCTCCAAGCTCGAGGCGGCGCCGGTGCGCTGGATCCTCGACGATGCGGCAAAGTTCGCGGCGCGCGAGGTGCGGCGCGGGCGGACCTACCACATGATCCTCGTCGATCCGCCGAAGTTCGGACGGGGCCCCGAGGGCGAGGTGTGGGATCTCTTTGCCGGCTTGCCGGGTCTCCTCAGCAACTGCGCGCAGCTTTTGGCGCCGTCGGACGCGTCGATGGTGCTCACCGTCTATGCCATCCGCGCTTCCGCACTCGCGTTCGATCAGCTTTGCCGTGATGTCTTGTCGGACCGTGGCGGTTCGTTCTCCTCGGGCGAGCTCGCCATCCGCGCCAGGAGCGGCAACGCCGTGCCGACGTCCCTCTTTACGCGGTGGACCTCGGCATGAGGCGCGAAGCGAAGACCATCACCAGCCTCACCAACGAGCGCGTGAAGGCGATCCGCGCGCTCGACATGAGGAAGGAGCGCAAGGAAACGGGCCTATTCGTCGCCGAGGGCGCGTCGATCCTGGTGACGGCGCGCGACCACGGCTTCGTGCCGGAGACGCTCGTCTATCACGGAGGCTCGGAGGCGGGCGGCGTTGCGCGCGAGCTTATCCAGTGGGCTCTCGCGCGAGACGTGGAAGTGCTCGAGGTGTCGGAGGCGGTGCTCGCCAAGCTCGCCTCGAAGGAGAATCCGCAGAGCATGCTCGGGGTGTTCCGCCAGCGCTGGGCGGAGCTGCCGGCGCCTGCAAGGATAGCGAAGGATGCCGTGTGGCTGGCGCTCGAGGAAGTGCGCGACCCGGGCAACCTCGGGACGATCGTGCGCACGGTGGATGCGGTCGGCGCGGCGGGCGTGGTCCTGATCGGCAACTGCTGCGATCCCTTTTCGCGCGAGGCGATCCGCGCCACGATGGGCTCGATTTTCGCCGTGCCGCTGGTGCGCGTGAGCCGCGAGCAGTTCCTCGCGTGGCGGGCCGGGTGGCCGGGCGATGTGGTGGGCACGCACCTCGAAGCGAAGGAGGATTTCCGCAAAGCGGCCTACAAGGCGCCGGTGCTGCTGGTCATGGGCAGCGAGGGGCCGGGGCTTTCGGAAAGCCTGACGCGAAGCTGCACGAAGCTGGTCAAGATTCCGATGGCGGGGAAGCTCGACAGCCTCAACCTCGCGGTCGCAACCGCGCTCACGCTCTATCAGCTCCGCGGTGGTGCATCTGAAGATCTGATAGGGCCCCTCTCACCCGCTCCGAACGGGGAGAGGCGCTCAGGGGGAGGGGCGAGCGGATCTACGCCGCCAGCCTCCAGCTTCTGCCCCTCACCCGCAAGCCCTCTCCCCATCGCATTGCGAGTGAGGGAGCAGTGGGAAACTCCTAAATGCACCGGCCGCCGTCGACCTCGATGGCGATGCCGGTGATGAACTCGGAGGCGGGATCGGCGAGGAAGACCGCGGCGTTGGCGATGTCGGAGGGCTTCGACATGCGCCCCAGCGGAATGCCGGCGACGAACTTGGCGCGGTTCTCGGGCGTGTCGGGTAGCCCCATGAACTCGGACAACATGCCCGTCTCGCCGATCACCGGATTGATGGCGTTGACGCGGATCTTCTTCGCCGCAAGCTCGGCGGCCATGGATTTCGTCAGCGTGAGCACGGCGCCCTTCGAGCCGTTGTACCAGGTGAGGCCGGGGCGCGGGCGCAGGCCCGCGGTCGAGGCGGTGTTGATGATCGAGCCGCCGCCGCGCTTCTCCATCTCCGGGACGGCGGCGAGCGTGGCGAGGTAGATCGACTTCACGTTCACGGCATAGATGCGGTCGAACTCGGCTTCCGTCACCGTCATGAGCGACTGGTTCTTGTGGGTGATGCCGGCGTTGTTGACGAGGATGTCGAGGCCGCCGAAGACCTTCACTGCAGCGGCGACCAGGCCATCGACGTCGGCTTTCTTCGAGACGTCGCAGGTGAAGGGGACGGCGGCCGTGCCGATGCCGCTGGCGACGGCGGCCGCGCCCTTCGTATCGAGATCGGCGACGACGACGCGGGCGCCCTCGCGCGCGAAGGCTTCTGCGATGCCGCGCCCGAAGCCGGACGCGGCTCCCGTCACGATTGCGACCTTGCCTTCGAGGCGCATCGATCAGCGCCTTCCGGTCGCCGGCGGTTGGGCGGCGCGTGCGGCCTCGGCGCGGTAGGGGCTCGCCGGATAGGTGCCGAGCACGCGCAGCTCGGCGGCGAAGAACGACAGCTCCTCGAGCGCGAGCTGCACGGGGCGGTCGGCGGGATGGCCCTCGATGTCGGCGAAGAACATGGTGGCGTTGAAGGAGCCCTCGAGCTGGTAGCTCTCGAGCTTCGTCATGTTGACGCCGTTGGTGGCGAAGCCGCCGAGCGCCTTGTAGAGGGCAGCGGGGACGTTGCGGACGCGGAAGAGGAAGGTGGTCATCACCGGGCCGTTGCCGGGCTCGGCGTCGTCGGGCTCCTTGGCAAGGACGATGAAGCGCGTCGTGTTGTGGGCCTCGTCCTCGACGTCGCTTTTCAGGATGTCGAGGCCGTAGATCTCGGCGGCAAGCCGCGAGGCGATGGCGGCCAGCGTGGGATCGGCGGAATCGCGGACCATGCGCGCCGAGCCCGCGGTGTCGGCCTCGGGAACGGGCGTCAGCCCGAGCTCGCGCAGCGCCTTGCGGCACTGGCCGAGGGCATGCGTGTGGCTCATGACGCTCTTGATGGTCTTGAGGGTGGCGCCCTTCTTCGCCATGAGCTGGTGGCGCACGCGCAGGAAGTGCTCGCCGACGATGTAGAGATCTGCGGCGGGCAGCAGATGATGGATGTCGGCGACGCGGCCGGCGACCGAGTTCTCGATCGGGATCATGGCGAAGTCGACGTCGCCCGACTTCACGGCGGCAAGCGCGTCCTCGAAGGTCGGGTAGGCGACCGCTTCGAGGGCAGGATAGGCCTCCGTGCAGGCGAGATGCGAGTTGGCGCCCGGCTCGCCCTGGTAGGCGATGCGGCCCTTGGCAGCATGCGGGTCGGCGGATTGGGCGCGCGAGGAGTTTGGCATCGGACCGGGACTTCGGGACACTGTTCTGGTTTTCTGGGGGCGGCTTTTCGGCCGGAGCTAGCCGCGCGGTGATGATCCGCGTGGTGACTGGGCACCATCGAGGAGGTGGCGTGCGCGCTCGAGATCGGCCGGAGTATCGACACCGAGCGGAACGGTGTCAACGACGGTGACATCGATCCGGAGGCCGTTCTCAAGGGCGCGGAGCTGCTCGAGGCGCTCCCTGATCTCGAGCGGAGACGGCGGCAGCGCCACGAAGCGCTCGAGCGCGGCGCGCCGGTAAGCATAGATGCCGATGTGATGGTAAAGAGGCCCATCGCCGTAGGGGGCGGTGGCGCGCGTGAAATAGAGCGCACGCATGCGTCGCTTCTCGGCGAGCGGTGTGGCGACGATCTTGACGACGTTGGGGTTCGTGCGCTCGTCCTCATCGGTGATCTCGGCGGCAAGCGTCGCGATGTCGGGACCCTTGGCGGAGAGTGGGTCCATGCACGCCCTGACGAGATGCGGGTCGAGGCGTCGGAAGGTCGCCCTGCAGGTTCACGATGATCTCAACCTCGGCGTCTGGATCGACGTGGTTCAAGGCCTCAAAGACGCGGTCGGAGCCCGAGATGTGATCGGCGCGCGTCATGACCGCCTCGCCGCCGGCGGCGCGAACGGCGTCCATGATCGCATCGGTATCGGTGGCGACCACCACTCGGCCGATCTCGGCGGCGCGCGCACGCCGCCAGACGTGGATGATCATCGGCTCGCCGGCAATGTCGACCATCGGCTTGCCGGGGAGCCGCGTCGCCTGCATCCGTGCCGGAATGACGATCAGCGCATTCGACATGGATTTGTTGCTCTTTTTTTGGGCCCCGGGGGGTGAGGCGATCTAGCTGTGGAAGCCTTGAGAGGAAGCGTTTAGACCAGACCTCAACCGGGTTGCAAGGCGGGGCCGGATTCCTGTAGATGGGCTCGAGTTGAAGGCGTCCGGCTGGCGCGGCGCTTTGCGGCGCGCGTGAGGGTGGTCTCAAGCGGAGCGGCCCGGCGGCGACCGGCGCGGCGCAGGTGGAGCGATGATAGATTCCTTCGAATTGAGCAAGTTCGCGGGGGCGGTGCTTGCGGCGCTGCTCGTCATTTTCGTCCCCAAGACACTCATAGACCTATGGCAGCAGGGGCATCATGTGAAAGAGGCCGGCTTCACCTTGCCGGCGGCGACAGAGCAGGCGGCGCAGCCGGGGGCTTCCGGCGAGGCTGCAAAGGGTGGCGAAGCCGCAGCGTTCGATGCGGCGAAAGTCGTTGCCATGATCGCGACCGCGAAGCCCGAGAACGGCCAGGCCATCTTCAAGAAATGCCTCACCTGCCATACCGCCGACAAGGCTGCGGCGAGCAAGGCAGGACCAAACCTGTGGAACGTCGTGGGCCGCAAGCGGGCCAGCCGGGAAGACTTCAGCGGATATTCCGAGGCCATGAAGGCAAAAGGCGGCGAGTGGACCTTTGTTGATCTTGCCGGCTTTGTTCACAACCCGAAGGGGTGGCTGCCGGGGACCAAGATGATGTTTCCGGGCGTGTCCGATCCGCAGGACGTAGCCGACCTTCTGGCCTACATCCGCACGCTGGCCGACAGTCCGGCTCCGCTGCCCAATTGATTGGCATCCGGCAGCCATTTGGCGGCTCCTGAACACGTGGGACCAGAGGCCAGCCAGGCCCGGCCCATGTTGCCGATCTTTAATCCGGATGGGCCGGAAACCCGTGCTAGGAACTGGCCCAATGCGGCTTTCTGCTGCGTATAGTCTGGGGCAGTCCTAACAACGGAAACTTCCGCGATGGCCGCTTTCTTACGCTTCTCCAACCGCATCTGCGGCTGCGCTTGCGCTGGCTGCGGTCGCGCTCTCCCCGATCCCGGCCGTGCCGACCCGGAAGGCGCAAACGCGCCATCACGCGCTGTCGCTCATCGGCGAGCCGAAGTATCCGGCGGATTTCAAGAACTTCGATTGGGTCAATCCCGACGCGCCCAAGGGCGGCACGGTGCGGATGGCAGTTCGCGGGCTCGACGTTCAATTCCTTGAATCGCATTCTCTGTCCAGGGCATGCCGGCCGCGGGCGTGAACCTGATCTACGACACGCTCATGGCGCAGAGCCCGGATGAGGAATCAACCGAATACGGTCTCGTCGCCGAATGGGTCTCCTATCCCCCGGACTTCTCCTCGGCGACGTTCGGGCTCAGGCCCGAGGCGCGCTTCCATGACGGCAAGCCGATTACGCCCGAGGACGTCATCTTCAGTCTCGAGGCCCTGAAGAAGGCGCATCCTCACTACGCCCGCTACTACAAGAACGTCGTCAAGGCGGAGAAGACCGGCGAGCACGAGGTGACGTTCACCTTCGACATGGCTGGCAACCGCGAGCTGCCGAACATCCTCGGGCAGCTCTATGTGCTGCCGAAGCACTACTGGGAGGCCAAGGGAGCGAACGGCGAGCCGCGCGATCTTGTCCAAGTCGTCGCTCGAGGCGCCTCTCGGCTCCGGGCCCTACAAGATCAAGGAATTCTCGGCGGCCAACAGCATCGTCTACGAGCGGGTCAAGGACTATTGGGCGAAGGATCTGCCGGTCGCGGTCGGGCAGTGGAACTTCGACGAGATGCGGTTCCAGTATTTTCGCGATCGGGTAGCCGCCTTCGAGGAGTTCAAGAGCGGCAATTTTGATTTCTGGCGCGAGAACACCGCAAGCCTGTGGGCGACGCAGTACGACTTCGATGCGGTCAAGAAGGGGCTCGTCAAAAAGGAAACGATCCCGAACGCTGGCGTAGCGCGCATGCAGGCATTCGCCTTCAACCTGCGACGCAAGCAGTTCCAGGATCCTCGCGTGCGCCACGCGTTCAATCTTGCCTTCAACTTCGAGGACCTGAACAAGAACCTGCTGTTCGGCCAGTACACGCGCGTCGGAAGCTTCTTCGACAACTCCGAGCTCAAGGCGTCGGGCGTTGCCGCAGGGCCGGGAGCTCGAGATCCTCAACGAGTACGAGAAGGACCTGCCGCCGGAGCTCTTCACGACCGAGTGGAAGAACCCGGTGAACGAGACGCGCGAGGACGTGCGCAAGAACCTCGGCGAGGCCATGCGCCTCATGAAGGAAGCCGGGTGGGAGGTGCGTGAGGAGGCGGTGGAGGATCCCAACTGCGGCTTTGCGTGCAAGGCTTTGAAGGCCATCGGGCTCGGCTCCGACAAGACGCAGGTCGTGCTGCGCAACGCGGCAGGCGAGCCGTTCACGGCCGAATTCCTGCTGCCCTCGGAGAGCCTCGAGAGACACGTCGCTCTTTACATCTCCAACTTGGAAAAAATTGGCATCAAGGCGACGCTTCGCATCGTCGATCCGGCGCAATACGAACGGCGTGAGACGAGCTTCGACTACGACATCATCGTCGACGGCTTTCCACAGTCGATGTCGCCCGGCAACGAGCAGCGCGATTTCTGGGGGTCGGCCGCGGCCGACCATGAAGGAAGCCGCAATACCATCGGCATCAAAAACCCGGTGATCGATTCGCTCATCGACAAGCTCATCGCCGCGAAAGACCGCGCAGAGCTCGTCGCCATGACGCGTGCGCTCGATCGGGTGCTGCTCTGGAACTATTACGTGGTGCCGCAGTGGTACAATCCGAGCGAGTGGATCGCGGCCTGGGATATCTTCGGCCGGCCGGCAAAGCTGCCCTCTCTCACCTCCTCGTTCTCGCAGGTCTGGTGGATCGATCCGGCCAAGCAGCAGGCGCTCGTCGCGGCACGCGGGAAGTGAGGGATATGCGCACGCCTGCGGCACTAGCGACGCTGTTTGCAGGGATCGTTGCGGCCAACGCGATTGCCGTTCCACCGGCCACGGCCACCCCACGGCACGGCATCTCGATCTTCGGCGACCTCAAGTACCCGGCGGACTTCAAGCACTTCGACTACGTCAATCCGGATGCGCCCAAGGGCGGGAAGGCGTCGCAGATCGGGTCGGCGGGGCTCACGACCTTCGACAGCTTCAATGGCTACATCCTGAAGGGTGATGCGGCGCAGGGCATCGAGCTCGTCTTCGACACGCTCATGGTGCGCGCCAATGACGAGCCGGATGCGGTCTACGGGCTCGTCGCGGAGACCGCCGATGTCGCCGATGACGGCATGTCGGTCACCTTCAAGCTCCGGCCCGAGGCCAAGTTCGCGGACGGCTCGCCGGTCACCGCCGACGATGTGGTGTTCTCCTTCGACATCCTGAAGCAGAAGGGGCATCCGCGCATCACGGTCACGATCCGCGACGTGGTGAAGGCGGAGGCGCTCGACAGCTCGACTGTGCGCTACACTTTTCAAGGGCAGCTCGTGCGCGACCTGCCGCTCACGGTCTCCGGGCTTCCGATCTTTTCCAAAGCCTTCTACGCAACGCGCGAGTTCGACCAGACGACGCTCGAGCCGCCGCTCGGCTCCGGCCCCTATAAGATCGGCGGGCACAAGGCCGGCACCTACGTCTCCTATGTGCGCCGCGACGACTACTGGGCGAAGGATCTGCCGGTCAATCGCGGCCTCTATAACTTCGACGAGGTGCGCTACGAGTACTACCGCGACCGCGGGCTCGAGCTCGAGAATCTGCTCTCCGGAAACTTCGACTTTCGCGAGGAGTTCACCTCGAAGGACTGGGCGACGGGCTACGACAAGGCGCCGGTCAAGAATGGGAAGGTCGTTCTGCAAACGATCCCGGATGAGCGACCGTCGGGCGCGCAAGGCTTCTTCATCAACATTCGACGCGAGAAGTTCAAGGACATCCGCGTGCGCAAGGCGCTCGACCTCGCCTTCGATTTCGAGTGGAGCAACCGCAATCTCTTCTTCGGACTCTACAAGCGCACGAATAGCTTTTTCGAGAATTCCGACATGAAGGCCAGCGGGCCGCCGTCGCCCGAGGAGTTGGCGCTGCTCGAACCCTACCGCGACAAGCTGTCCCCGGAAGTGTTCGGCGATCCCTACTCGTCACCGGTGACGGACGGCTCGGGCAACAACCGCGACCAGTTGCGCAAGGCGGCCGCGCTTCTCGCCGAGGCTGGCTGGAAGCAGACGCCTGAGGGCTTGAAAAATGCCGCCGGAGAGAAGTTCACGATCGAGATCCTGCTCTTCGAGGAGCCCTTCGAGCGCATTATCGGGCCCTATATCAAAAATCTGCGCCTTATCGGCATCGATGCCAACATGCGGCGCGTGGACCCCTCGCAATACGAGCGGCGGGTGAAGGACTTCGACTTCGAGATGACGACGGAGCGCTATTCGTTGCGGCTGACGCCGGGGATAGAGCTCAAGGCGTTCTGGGGCTCGGACGCGGCCAAGACGATCGGCAGCTTCAATCTCGCGGGCATTGCCGATCCCGTGCTCGACCATCTGATCGAGAAGGTGATCACGGCCAAGTCGCGCGCCGAGCTCGTAACGGCGACGCGGGCCTGCGACCGTGTGCTGAGAGCCGGCCACTACTGGGTGCCGCAGTGGTACAAGGGCTCTCACAACCTGGCGTTCTGGAACAAGTTCGGCTGGCCGGAGATCAAACCCAAGTACGAGCGCGGTGCGCTCGAGACCTGGTGGTACGACGCCGAAAAGGGTGCAAAACTGACAGCGAACTAACGGAGACTTGTTTTAGCCGATGGCCGCTTATCTTCTGAAACGCGCGCTGCTCATCCTGCCGACGATGCTCGGCATTATGCTGATCAGCTTTGTGATCGTGCAGTTCGCGCCGGGCGGGCCGGTCGAGCAGGTGATCGCCAAGCTGACAGGCTCCGACACGTCGATCTCCGAGCGGATGGGCGGGGGAAGCGACACGCTTGGAACGGGGAGCCAGTCGCAACTCGGACAGGGCGCCGCCGAGACGGTTACCTCGAAATACCGCGGCGCTCAGGGTCTCGACCCAGAGTTCATCAAGAGCCTCGAGAAGCAATTCGGCTTCGACAAGCCGGCGCACGAGCGCTTCTTCCTAATGATGAAAAACTACCTGACGTTCGACTTCGGCAAGAGCTATTTCCGCGATGTGTCAGTGCTGGAGCTGATCAAAGAGAAGCTGCCGGTGTCGATCTCGCTCGGGCTATGGATGACGCTCATCACCTATCTCATCTCGATCCCGCTCGGAATTCGCAAGGCCGTGCGCGACGGCGAGCCCTTCGATACCTGGACGTCGAGCGTGCTCGTCGTCGGCTACGCGGTGCCGGGCTTTCTCGTCGCCGTGCTCCTACTCATTCTCTTCGCCGGCTCGTCGTTCTTTCAGTGGTTCCCGTCGCGCGGGCTGACCTCCGATAACTGGGACGACCTGTCGCTCTTCGGAAAGGTTGTCGACTACTTCTGGCACCTTACCCTGCCAATGATTGCGTTGGCGCTCGGCTCCTTCACGACGATGGTATTTCTGACCAAGAACTGCTTCCTCGACGAGATCAGGAAGCAGTACGTGATGACGGCGCGGGCCAAAGGGCTCTCCGAGCGCGATGTGCTGTACGGGCACGTGTTCCGCAATGCCATGCTATTGATCATCGCGGGTTTTCCCAGTGCCTTCATCAGCGCCTTCTTCACCGGCGCGCTCCTGATCGAGACCATCTTCTCACTCGACGGCCTTGGGCTGCTCAGCTTCGAATCTGTCATGCAACGTGACTATCCGGTCGTCTTCGCGAACCTTTACATATTCGCGCTCGTCGGTCTCGTCGTGAACATCATCTCCGATTTCATCTACACCATGGTCGATCCGAGGATCGATTTCGAAAGCCGGGAGGTCTAGCCGGTGGAGGCGCGCGTCCAGGACGTGACGATCGCCCGGCAGGGCGGCACCGGCTCGTGGCTCGGAAGCCTCAGATCGCGGCTCACGCTGTCGCCGATCAACCAGCGGCGCTGGGACAACTTCAAGAAGAACCGGCGCGGGTACTGGAGCTTCTGGATTCTCATCGTCCTCTTCTTCGTGACGCTTTTCGCCGAGCTCATCGCCAACGATCGGCCTCTCATGGTGAGCTACAAGGGCGAATTGCTTTTCCCGGTTCTGACCGACTATCCGGAATCTAAATTCGGTGGCTTTCTTGCCGTCACGGACTACAAAGACCCCGTCGTCATAGATGAGATCACGGCCAACGGCTGGATGCTGTGGCCGCCGATCCGCTTCAGCTACGACACGATCAACAAGGATTATCCGCGCCGGAAGGGCCCGGGAGGACTTTGTCTCGGCTATCCCGGGCCGCCGCCATGGGCGACGAGTGCCCCGCTCTGTGATGCGCCTCCCGATCAGATCGCGCGCTTCACCGCACTCGGCAACACGAACTGGCTCGGCCTCGACGATCAGGGCCGTGATGTCGCCGCGCGCGTCATCTACGGCTTTCGCATCTCGCTCCTGTTCGGTCTCATCCTGACGCTTTCCTCGTCCGTCGTCGGCGTCGCAGCGGGGGCCGTGCAAGGCTACTTCGGAGGCCGTGTCGACCTCTACTTCCAGAGGTTCCTCGAGATCTGGTCGGCCATTCCCTCTCTCTACGTGCTTATCATCATCTCCTCGGTGCTCATTCCGGGCTTCTGGACGCTGCTCGGCGTGCTGTTTCTCTTCAATTGGACCGCGCTCGTCGGCCTCGTGCGCGCCGAGTTCCTGAGAGCACGCAATTTCGAGTATGTGACGGCGGCGCGCGCGCTCGGCCTCTCCAACGTGACCATCATGCACAAGCACCTCCTGCCGAACGCGATGGTGGCGACGCTGACTTTCTTACCCTTCCTGCTCTCGGGATCCATCTCGGCGCTTACTGCGCTCGACTTCCTCGGGCTCGGCATGCCGCCGGGGTCGCCGTCGCTCGGCGAGCTCCTGCTGCAGGGCAAGCGCCATCTCGAGGCACCGTGGCTCGGCATCACGGGCTTCTTCGCCATCGCGATCATCCTGTCGCTCCTGATCTTCATCGGCGAGGCGGTCCGCGACGCCTTCGACCCGCGCAAGACATTCAAGTGAGGGGGAGGCCAAGCCGGTGACAGCGAAGGAAACCCTCATCAGCGTCAAGAACTTGTCCGTGGCGTTCCGCTCCGGCCAAAGCCTGAGCCTTGCGGTCAAGTCGGCGTCGTTTCGCATCGGGCGGGGCGAGACGGTGGCGCTCGTCGGCGAGTCGGGCTCGGGGAAGACCGTTTCTGCGCTGTCGATCATGCGGCTTTTGCCTTATCCGGCGGCGTCACATCCGTCGGGAGAAATCTTTCTCGACGGCAAAGATCTGCTCAAGGCCAGTCCCAAGGAAATGCAGAAGATCCGCGGCGACCGGATCTCGATCATCTTCCAAGAGCCGATGACGTCGCTCAATCCGCTGCACACCATCGAGCAGCAGGTTGGCGAGGTGCTCAAGCTGCACCGGGGCATGGATGACGCGGCCGTGCACCGGCGCGTGCTCGAGCTTCTGGCGAAGGTCGGCATTGCCGATCCGGAGAAGCGGCTCGGTGCCTATCCGCACCAGCTCTCGGGCGGGCAGCGCCAGCGCGTGATGATCGCGATGGCGCTCGCGAACGAGCCAGACCTGCTCATCGCGGATGAGCCGACGACGGCCCTCGACGTCACGATCCAGGCGCAAATCCTCGAGCTTCTGCGCAATCTCCAGCGCGAGATGCACATGGCCATGCTGCTCATCACGCACGACCTTGGGATCGTGCGCCGAATGGCCGAGCGCGTGTACGTCATGCAGAACGGGGAGATCGTCGAGGAAGGGCAGACGGAAGACATCTTCAAGGCGCCGCAGCATGCCTACACGCGCCACCTGCTCGCCGCCGAGCCCAAGGGCAAGCCGCCGCACTACGACACGAGTGCACCCGTCGTGCTCGAGACCGACAATCTCAAGGTCTGGTTTCCGATCAAGCGCGGTTTTCTACGAAAGACCGTCGATCACGTGAAGGCCGTCGATGGCCTGTCGCTCAAGCTTCGCGAGGGGCAGACGCTCGGGATCGTCGGCGAGTCGGGTTCGGGCAAGACGACACTCGGCCTCGCAGTGCTGAGGCTCCTTTCATCGCAAGGGCCGATCGCCTATGTGGGCCGGCGCATCGATGGGCTCGGGTCCAAGGAGATGCGGCCTCTCCGCAAGGAGATGCAGATCGTGTTCCAGGACCCCTTTGGCTCGCTGTCGCCGCGCCTTTCGGTGTCGGAGATCATCGAGGAGGGGCTGCTCATCCAGAAGCCCGACCTCGATTACGAGGGGCGCCGGCAGCGCGTGAAGGAGGCGCTGAAGGAGGTGGGGCTCGACCCGTCGTCGCTCGACCGCTATCCGCACGAGTTCTCGGGCGGCCAGCGCCAGCGCATCGCGATTGCCCGCGCCATGGTGCTCGAGCCCAAGTTCGTCATGCTCGACGAGCCGACGAGCGCGCTCGACATGAGCGTACAGGCGCAGATTGTGGATCTCCTGCGCGAACTGCAGAGAAAGCGCGACCTCGCCTACCTCTTCATCAGCCACGATCTCAAGGTCGTGCGTGCGCTCTGCAACTATGTGATTGTGATGAGAAACGGCCGCGCCGTCGAGGAAGGGCCGGCGGAGGAGATTTTCTCCGCGCCGAAGATGGACTATACGCGTGCGCTAATCGCCGCGGCGCTCGATCTCAGGGTTGCGCACAGAGGCGCGCTTGCGACCTGAACGCGCGGCTGTTGTGACTTAGCGCTGGAAAGGGCTTCAAAATGCCCGGCCTTTGATCCATCGTGCGCCTGCGCGGGCGGATTTTCCTATCTTGCTTGGAACACATGCATCCAGACCACGCAGTTCGTTCCCGGGTCGAGGCCACGGTCGAGGCTTTGCGCTACTGGGTGCCGACAATCGCCGACGTCGCCCGAGCCGGCGAAAGCGAGGCGCCCGGGTATTGGCGACTTGCGATGGACCCAGAGGTCGAAGGGGCGTGTCCGCTCGAGATGACGCTCCACGACAATCAGCACTTCGATCTGGTTCTCGGCCGCGAGCTTTATGAGGACCGGTCGCTCGCCTCTCTCGAGATCCTGCTCCCCCTCCTGCAGGCTGTCACAGAGGGCCGGGTGGTGCAGAGGCGCTGGATAAGCTGTGCCACCGGAGCGGAGCGTGCGGTCGAGACCATCGTGACGCTCGCCGACGGATCGGTTTGGCGTGATGGGCGCACCAACGAGGCGGTCGCTGCGGCGATCCCGCGCGAGGCGACCGAGCGGCACGACCATCATTTCCTGCCGTACCGGCGGTGAACCCCCTCTCCCCACTCTAAGAGTGGGGAGAGGGGTCTCACGCCGACAGGGCGGGGAGGCGCTTGATGGCGCTGATCTCGGAACCCGCCTTGGCGATGCGCCGGGCGGCCTCGGGCAAGGTCTCGATCGTGACCGCCATGTGATGCGCGTTGGCGTGAACGAGCATCAGCCCGTCGGCCATGATGCCCACGTGTCCCGGCCAGAACACAAGGTCGCCGCGCTCAAGGTTGTCGAGCGCGTCGGTGATCGGAACGCTCGTGCCGAGCTCGGCGGCCTGCATGTCGCTGTCGCGGGGACAGTCGAGGCCCGCAGCCTCGAGCGAAATCTGCACGAGGCCGGAGCAGTCGAGCCCGATGCGCGTGCGCCCGCCCCATAGATAGGGCGTGCCGGCAAGCCGTTCGGCGACATCGACGAAGTCGCGGACAAACTGGCTGCGTTCGCCGAGATGGCGCGTGACGACGAAGCCGCCGCTCGCGAGCTTGGAGATCTTGTCGCCACGCTCTTTCACGCGCACGAGGGCGTTGATGGAAAGATGCATGAGCGGGGGCGATTTGATGTCGGGGGCGAGATGGACGAACGTGCCGAGCGCCCTGACCCTGTGCGTCGGCTCGACGATCTCGGGCGAGAGCGCGTCGGCCGGGACATAGCCCACGTACCGGTCGCGCTCGAGCTGGACCCAGGCCCAGCCGCCGGCCTCGTCGTAGACGGTCAGCGTTTCGCCGAAGAGCGCTTCGGTATCGAGGGGCGCGGCCGGCTCGGGCATGCGACGCAGAGGTACCGCGGCGCGCACGACCTGCCGCTTCGTGCCGGCTGCAAACTTCGTGGCCGAGACCTTGCCTTCCAGGCCCTCTGCGGCGAGATCCGGCCTGAAGGCATGACGGCGGGGGTCGAGCGCGGCCTTCGCTGCGGGCGCGGGCGGCGGCGCGGCCTCGGTGGTTTTCGTTTCGGGCTCGGGCTTGGTCACCGTCCGCTCTCCCGCTCGAGTATCGAGAATACGGCGCGCGCCGTTTGCGGCTCGCCGCCCTTGGGACCAAGCGGGCGAGCGGCCGGGCGCCAGCCATAGAGATCGAAGATGGGCAAAGCGCTTGGCGTTCTTGACGAAGCGCTTCAGGAACAGCGCGGCGGTGATCGCGCCGGCGAAGGGAGCATCCCACACGTTGTTGAAGTCGGCGACCTCGCTGTCGAGATGACGCTCGTAGCCCGGCCACAGCGGCAGGCGCCAGACGGGATCGCCGAGTGCGGTTCCCATTTTCACCAGCTCGGCGGCAAACGCATCGTCGTCGGTGAAGAGCGCCGGGATATCGGGGCCGAGTGCCACGCGCGCCGCGCCGGTCAAGGTCGCGAACACGAGCAAGCGTATCGGGGGCATCGGCGTCGGCAAGGGAGAGAGCGTCGGCGAGCACGAGGCGGCCCTCGGCGTCCGTGTTGCCGATCTCGACCGTCTTCCCGGCGCGGCTCGTCAGCACGTCGCCCGGGCGGAAGGCGTCGCCGGCAATGGCATTCTCGGCGGCGGGGATGAGCACGCGCAGACGGACGTCGAGTGCCTGCCCCATGATCATGTGGGCGAGCGTCAGCGCGACGGCCGCGCCGCCCATGTCCTTCTTCATCAGCAGCATCGCGGACGCCGGCTTGATGTCGAGGCCGCCGGTGTCGAACGAGATGCCCTTGCCGACGAGCGTCACGGCGGGAGCGCCGGCGCGTCCGCCGGGTTTCTGCCATTTGATGTCGATGAGGCGAGGCGCCTTGGGGCTCGCGCGCCCCACGGCATGAATCATGTTGAAGCCGCCGGCCAAGAGATCGTCGCCGATGATGCTGGTGACAGTGGCGCCGTGCTTCTGGGCGAGCTCGCGCGCCGCCGCCTCGATCTCCGCCGGGCCCATGTCGGCGGCGGGCGTGTTGATCAGATTGCGTCCGAGCCAGACGGCCTCGACCATGTTGACGTAGAGCCTGCTCGGCGACGGCGCGGGGAAGCTTGAGGCGCGGCGGCGGGTCGCCGTTGGCGCTCTTGTAGCGGCGGAAGCGGTAGGCACCGAGACCCCAGGCGAGCGCGGCCAGCTCGGGTGCCGCACATTCGTCCGCCAAATGATAGACGCCGGGCGGCAGGCTCGCGGCGAGCTGTCCCAACAGCAGCTCGGAGTGACCCGAGGGATCGCCGGAGGTGCCGTTGCCGAGACCCAAGGCGACGCCGGAGATGCGACCCGAGGGGCCGGGCACGATGACCTGCTTTTTCGCGGCGCTCGTGAATCGCAACGACTCCAGCCAGCGGCGCTCGGCGTCGCCGATACCGGGCTGCTGAGCGACGGGGCGGCTGTCGGAGACAAGCCAAATGGGCACGCTCGTTTCCGAGGAACCGGCAGATGCGAATACGTCCGATGGACGAAGGGCGGTCCCGCTTGGGGTATTGGCTGTCATTGGTGGAATTCTGGTGTCCTCAGGAAATTTGGCCGCTTGGACGGCGCGTCACGGTTCGTGCAATATCATAAGCGAGAACGTCAATTGCAATTGCGTGGGGATTTTTTGGGCATGGCGGGCGCTGATTACCGTCTTTTGATCGGCAACAAGGCCTGGTCGAGCTGGAGTCTCGAGACCCTGGCTCGTGATGCGGCGATTCGGTGTTCCTTTTGAGGAGATCAGCGTTCGGCTGCGGCAGCCCGATTCGAAAGCCCAGATCCTTGCCCATTCGCCGGCCGGCATGGTGCCCGCGCTCATCGTCGGCGACCTCGTCGTCTGGGACAGCCTGGCCATCATCGAGTTCATCCAGGATCGCCATCCGGATCTCGCGATTTGGCCGAAAGATCAGATCGCCCGCGCCGTCGCACGCTCCGTCGTCGGCGGAGATGCACTCGGGCTTCCAGCCGCTGCGCGAGACCTGCGCCATGAACCTTTTTGCGCGGACGCCGCTGGCCGAGTTCCCCGAGAAGGTCGAGGCGAATATCCGCCGCATCGTCACCTTGTGGCGCGACTGCAGGGCGAAGTTCGGCGGCAAGGGCCCGTTCCTCTTCTCGGATTTCTCGGCCGCGGATGCGATGTACGCCCCTGTCGCCTCGCGCTTCAGAACCTATGCCCCAGACCTCGCCCGGTTCGGCGACGACGGCACGGCGCAAGCCTATATCGAAGCCATCTTCGCCACGCCCGAGATGGCGGAGTGGGCGGACGGGGCGAAGCAAGAAGCGGCGGCCTAGCTCCTCGGAGCTTCTGCTCAATCCGCCTCTACAACTCTCGTTATCTATTATCTGCTGGTTAAGCCTTTCTTGAGGGCTGTCCCAGACACTGACAACAACCGGCAAATTCGCCGGAAATCAGTGTCCAGGGAGAGAGTGGATGGCCTTCGGCAATTCTGGCCAGGCGATTCGCAAGACCAACACCCGCAGCGCGCGTCGCTGCCGCGGTCGCGGCATGCCTGATGCTCGGCGGGTGTGCGCTGACAGGCGGCGAGGCCGGCGACGGCATGTTCGGCATTAGCGGCGTGGCCAATATTGCGGAAGGCGTGCCGCAAGACCCGCAGAAGGCCGTCGAATACTGGGGCAAGGAATACACCGAGGATCCGCGCGATCTCGACAAGGCGCTCTCCTATGCGCAGAGCCTCAAGGTTGCGGGACAGAAGCAGCAGGCGCTCGCAGTTCTGCAGCAGGCGTCCGTGCTCCACGGCAGCGACCGGCGTCTCGCCTCGGACTACGGCCGGCTCGCGCTCGAGCTCGACCAGGTCAGTGCGGCGAAGAAACTGCTCGAGGCGGCGGACGATCCCGCGAACCCGGATTGGCGCGTGATCATGGCGCGCGGCACCGTGCTCGCGAAGGAGACGAAGTACGCCGAGGCCATACCGTTCTACGAGCGCGCCCTCGCGCTCTCGCCCGATCATCCGTCGATCATGAACAATCTGGCGCTTGCCTACACGATGAACGGCGACGCGGCCAAGGCGGAGACGCTCCTGCGGCGCGCGGCGGAAGCCAACGGCGCAAATGCCAAAGTGCGCCAGAACCTGGCGCTCGTGCTCGGGCTGCAGGGCAAATACGACGAAGCCGTGCAGGTCGGCTCGGCCGGCCTGCCGCAGGATGCCGCGCAGGCCAATACGGATCTGTTGCGGAAGATCGTGAAGCTCGAGCCCAAGGCAGAGCCGACCAGCACCGCGTCGACTGAGGCCACGCCCACGGCTGCAGCCGAGGTCGCGGCGGTGTGGAATGCGGAAGTCCTCGAAGGCGACGGCGGAGAGGCGCCTGCGGAGCCCGCTGCGACGGAGGCCCCGAAACCGGCCGCTGATACAAATCCGGCGGACGCTTCAACGCCGACCGTTGCTCCGACGCCGATTGCCGCGACAGGGGCGGAGCTGCGGCCGCTGGCCGCATATCGGCGACGCGCAGCACCCGAAGCGGAGCTGACCTCGCTCCGCTCTTAGCTCACTAGAGGGGCTCACTAGAGGGCCGGCGGCGGTCGCGGCGGGTAGCCCCTACTAAAGTAGGGGTGGCCCCGGCGTTCAAATATTCTTTCGGCCATTAGGTGCCCTTTTTCGGCGAGAAACTGGGCTTTCCCCGCCGTTTTTTTGGGATGGCGCAAGTATTCAGCGGCCTGCCTCTGTATTGAGCGCTTTGTGCTTAACGGCTTCTCTTCAATTGACAGTCACGGCGCCGCCTCTCCATCATGCTCGCTTAGACGTGCTGGCTTCCAGCAGAATGCCCTGGCTTCCAGCGAGTTCTTGCCACCGCCGCTTCCGGATGTGGCAATCCTTACTGGGGGAGACCATGGCCCAATCTGACGAAAAATCCGTCCTCGCCGAGGACGTGAAAGTTCTGCACAGCATGGGGTACGCGCAAGAATTGTCGCGCCGCATGCATGCGTTCTCGAACTTCGCGATCTCGTTCTCCATCATCTGCATCCTGTCGGGCGGCATCAACTCGCTCGGACAGGCGACTGCTGGCGCGGGCGGCATAGCGATCGGCCTCGGCTGGCCGGTCGGTGTGCTCATCTCCGGCGTCTTCGCGCTGGCGCTGGCACAGATCTCGTCCGCCTATCCGACGGCGGGCGGCCTCTATCACTGGGGCTCGATCCTCGGCAACCGCTTCACGGGCTGGCTGTCGGCGTGGCTCAACCTTCTCGGCCTGATCACTGTTCTCGGCGCCATCAACGTCGGCACGTTCTACTTCTTCTTCGGCGCATTCGGTCCACAATTCGGCATCGAGGATACGCTGACGCACCGCGTGCTGTTCGTGGCCGCGATCACGGCGCTGCAGGCGCTCGTCAACCACTTCGGCATCGGGCTGACGATGAAGCTCACCGACTTCTCGGGCTACATCATTCTCTTCGGTTCCGTCGCCTTGGCAGTCGTATGCCTCATGTTCGCGGAGACCTGGGAGTTCGGGCGCCTCTTCACTTGGTCGAACTACACCGGCACCGAAGGCGCGAGCGCTGTTTGGCCGAATGCCGTGTCAGGCATGGCATGGCGTTTCTCGTCGGTCTTCTGCTGCCGATCTACACGATCACCGGCTACGACGCCTCGGCTCATACGCCGAGGAGACCGTGAACGCCTCGATGTCGGTGCCGAAGGGCATGGTGGCGTCGGTGCTCTGGTCGGGTGTGTTCGGATACCTGTTCCTGTGCGCCTTCGTGCTCATGATCCCGAACATGGACGAGGCGGCCAAACAGGGCTGGAACGTTTTCTTCTGGGCAATGGGTGAGCGCGTGCCGGAAGGGATCCGCACGGCACTCTACATCCTCATCTTCATCTCGCAATGGCTGTGCGGTCTCGCGACCGTCACGTCGGTGTCGCGCATGCTGTTCGCGTTTGCGCGCGATGACGGCATTCCCGGCGTCTCGAAGGCGCTGGCGAAGGTGAGCCCGATCGTACCGCGTTCCGGCGCAATGCGATCTGGGTCGGATCGCTCCTGTGCGTGCTGTTCGTGTGGTTCACGTCGGCGATCACGATTGCCGGAACACCGGCCTACTCGATCGTCGTGTCGTGCACGGTGATCTTCCTGTTCCTGTCGTTCGCGGTGCCGATCGCGCTCGCGCTCTTCACCTACGGCACAGCGAAGTTCCCGAAGCCCGGCCCGTGGGATCTGGGCGGTGGCCTCTTCAGGCTCGTCTGCGTGCTGTCGCTGATCTCGATGGCGATCATCTTCTTCGCCGGCATCCAGCCACCGAACGACTGGGCGCTGCCGATCACGGTCGGGTTCGTCGTCCTGTCGCTGATCATCTGGGTGCTGTTCGAGAACCGCCGCTTCAAGGGTCCGCCGATCGGCGCCGAGATCGCCAAGCCGGCAGGCCGAGATCAAGGCTGCGGAAGCGGCTGTCGGCGGCGCTATCCAATAGCGTAGCCGCTCAGGCACGAAGAACGGGCGCGGTTGCTTTCAGGTGACCGCGCCTATTTCTTTTTCTTCTTTTCTTTCTTCTTCGCCTTTTTCGGCTCGGCGATGGCGACGATGGGGGCGGCTTCGATGACGCCGGAATAGTCGCTCTCGTCCTTGAGCTGCACGCCCGTCAGCTTGCGGCTGAAGGCCTCGCGCAGGAGCCAAGCGACTTTGAAGGCGGCTTCGTCGTGGCTCAAGCCGCCCGAGCGGATGTTGGAGATGCAGTTGCGCTCGGCATCCTTGCGGCCGATGCGCGGTCCCCATGTCAGATAGGCGCCGAGGCTGTCGGGAGAAGAAAGACCGGGACGCTCACCGATCAGCATGAGCACGGCCTTGGCACCTAGTATCTCTCCAGCATTGTCGCCGAGCGCGACGCGCGCCTGCGACGCAAGCACGACCGGCCCGAGCTTCCATTGGTGCTTTTTCGCCAGAGGGAGAAGCGCTTTGATCATGGCGACAGCATTGGCCATCACGCCGGTCGAAGACAGGCCGTCGCCGACGACGATGACGAGGTCTGGCGCCGCCGGCTTGCCTTCCGAGAGCCATTTGCAGGAATCGGCATCGAGCTTGCGGCCGAGATCGGGCCGGCGCAGATAGGTGTCACGATCGGCTGCTGCGCTTGCGACGCGGACGGTCTCGAGGCCGAGGCCCGACAGCGCGCGTCTCTATGGGCTCCCAGTCGATGGGCGTGCGCACGGCGTCGCGCGCCTGCGCGTGGGCCATCGAGAATTTCAGGACCTCTCGTGTCGGGAGCGCCGCGCCCGAGCGCCCGAGGCCGATGCGGGCGTCGGTGAAGCGGCGCAGACTGCTCCAGGGCTCCTCGACGCTCATGCCGCAAGACCCCGCGCGTGCTGAAGAAGGGGATGAGCGGGCGTCTCGGGTATGAGCTTGCCGGCGTCGTCGGTGACGCCGACGCGGCGCAGCCAGTCCTCGAACTCCGGCGCCCGCTTCAGGCCCAACGCCTCGCGCACATAGAGCGCGTCGTGGAACGAGGTCGACTGATAGTTGAGCATGATGTCGTCGGCGCCGGGAATGCCCATGATGAAGGTGACGCCGGCCGCGCCGAGCAGCATCAGGAGCACGTCCATGTCGTCCTGGTCGGCTTCGGCGTGGTTGGTGTAGCAGACGTCGCAGCCCATCGGCAGGCCGAGCAGCTTGCCGCAGAAGTGGTCCTCGAGGCCGGCGCGGATGATCTCCTTGCCGTTGTAGAGATACTCGGGGCCGATGAAGCCGACGACGGTGTTGACGAGGAGCGGCTTGAACTGGCGGGCGACCGCGTAGGCCCGGGCCTCGATCGTCTGCTGATCGACGCCGTGGTGGGCGTCCGCCGAGAGCGCCGAGCCCTGTCCGGTCTCGAAGTACATGACGTTGTCGCCGACCGTGCCGCGCTTCAACGCCAGCGCCGCCTCGCGTCCCTCCTTCAAGGCCGCAAGCGTCACGCCGAATGAGGCATTCACCGCCTCGGTGCCGCCGATCGACTGGAACACGAGATCGACAGGCGCGCCGCGGTTGATCGCCTCGATCGAGGTCGTGACGTGGGTCAGCACGCAGCTCTGCGTCGGGATCTCGAAGCGGGCGATGATCTCGTCCATCATGCGGACGAGATCGATGATGGCGCCGACATTGTCGCTCGCGGGGTTGATGCCGATCACGGCGTCGCCGCAGCCGTACATCAGGCCGTCGACGATGGAGGCGGCGATGCCGCGGCGGTCGTCGGTCGGGTGGTTCGGCTGCAGGCGCGCCGACATGCGGCCCGGCAGCCCGATGGTGTCGCGGAAGCGGGTGACGACGGACGCCTTCTTGGCCGCGAGGATCAGATCCTGGTTGCGCATGATCTTGGATGCGGCGGCCACCATCTCGGGCGTCAGCCCCGGGGTCAGCCTCTTCAACGTTGCGGTGTCGGCTGCGTCCGACAGGAGCCAGTCGCGGAACTGGCCGACCGTCATGTGCGAGACCGGCGCGAAGGCCGCGGCATCGTGCTCGTCGATGATGAGACGGGTGACGTCGTCGGCCTCGTAGGGAACGACGGCCTCCTTCAGGAACTGCTTAAGCGGGACATCGGCCAGCGCCATCTTGGCGGCCACGTTCTCCTCGGCGCTCTGCGCGGCGACGCCGGCCAGGACATCGCCCGATCGCGGGGGCGTGGCCTTGGCCATCAGCTCCTTCAGATCAGCGAACCGATACGTGGTCTGGTGCCACACCGCCTGGTACATGGCTTCGCGCTCCCTGTCGACAAGAAAGCCCGGCCATCATAGGCGACGTGGCGGGGGCCTGCCAGCCGGACTATTGGGCATGAAGGGCGCCAGAATGAGCGAGCCCCGGCCTTCCTTCGTGGGAAGCCGGGGCTCGACGCATCACCGACGCCTTACTGGTTACGCAGACCGCAAACGCCAACGCCACAAAGCCCAATGCCTGGCCGCGCCGGCCGCCCTTGCGCCTCAGACGAGGTTCCAGAAGCGGATGGCTGCAGGGCCCAGGATGACGACGAAAAGCACCGGCAGGAAGAACAGGATCATCGGCACGGTGAGCTTGGGCGGGAGAGAGGCCGCCTTCTTTTCGGCTTCGCCCATGCGAATGTCGCGGTTCTCCTTGGCCATCACGCGGAGCGCCTGGCTCACGGGGGTGCCGTAGCGCTCGGCCTGGACAAGGGCAGTGGCCACGGCCTTGACGCCGGGCAGTCCGGTGCGCTTGCCGAGGTTGTCGAACGCCTGGCGCCGGTCCTGGAGATAGGAAAGCTCGGCCGTGGTGAGAGACAGCTCCTCGCCGAGCTCGATCGACTGGACTGTGATCTCCTTGGCGACCTTTCCGAACGAGGCCTCGACGGACATGCCCGACTGGACGCAGATAAGCAGCATGTCGAGCGCGTCGGGGAAGGCCTGCTTGATCGACTGCTGGCGCTTCTGAGCGAGGTTCTCGATGAAGAGATTGGGCAGATAGATAGCCGCAGAAGGCCGCGACGAGCGAGATCAACACCTTCATCATCGGCGCGTAGGCGACGTCCGCAACGACGAATAGGTAGAAGAGCGCAATCAGGAAGACGACGGGCGGTGCCGCGACGCGGAAGAACATGAACGCGACGAGCGGCGCCTGGCCTCTCAAGCCGGCCATCTTGAGCTTGTTGCGGAGCTCCTCATTGTCGAACTGCGAGCGCAGATCGAGCTTGTCGACGATCTGCTGCATGTAGCCCTTCGGCGTCTGGCGCAGCTTGGTCGCGCTGTTGCGGTCCTTGGCGGCCATCTCGGCGATGCGCTGCGTGCGCATCTTGTCGCGCTCGACGGCCATCGTCTTCATGCGCTGGGCCATGCGATCGCCCTCGAGCAGCGGCATGACGATGACGAGCATGGTCGCGAAAACGGCGATCGCCGAAAACAGCGTCGCCAGGAACTGCGGGCTCATGACCGTGTCGACGATTTCCATCTGCTGTCGCTCCGGTGCCGCGGCTAGAATTTGAAGTTGATCATCTTGCGCATGACGAAAATGCCAATGCTCATCCAGAAGGCGCCGCCAAGAAGAAAGAGATTGCCGGTCTTGGTCGCGAAAAGGGGCATGATGTAATCAGGCGACGAGCCGTAGACCATGAACATGACGCCGGGGGGCATGGAGCCGAGGACGATGGCCGACGTCTTTGCTTCCGCCGAGAGCGCCTTGACCTTCATCGCCATCTTGAAACGGTCGCGAAGCACGCCGGACAGGTTGGCCAGCGCCTCTGACAGGTTGCCGCCGGACTGCTGCTGAATGGCAATGACAATCGCCAGGAACTTGACCTCGGACAGCGGCATCCTGAGAACGAGGCGGTCCATGGCTTCGCCGAGAGGCACGCCGACACGCTGCTGCTCGACGATCTCGCTGAATTCGCTCGCAATCGGCTCGGGGCTTTCGCGGGCGATGACGTGCAGGCACTCGTGCAGCGGAAGGCCTGTTTTAACGCCGCGAACGATGACGTCGATGGCGTTGGCGAGCTCGGCGGAGAACTTCTTCTGGCGCCGCTGAACGAGCTTTTTGAGCACGAACCGCGGCAGGCCGAGGCCTCCAAAGATCGCGGCGGCAGCGACCACCATCGGCGACATGGCCGAATGAGGCAGCGTCAAAGCCGCCACGGCGGCAGTAATGACGCCCGAAGCGGCGCTTGCGATCCAAAAGTGCTTCGGATCCTGCTCGAGGCCGGCGCGCATGAGCTGAACGCGGAGCGTCGCCTTTTCCTTGGCCTTCTGACGCGTCTCGATGTCCTTCAGGCTGTCGGCGACCTGCTTCTTGCGGCTGGCAGCGATCTCTGCCGCGGAGCGGGTCGCGACCTTCTTGGCGCGGCTCTCGGTCACGCTCGCGAGGCGCTTCTCCTTTTGCGTGTCGCCGGAGAAATACGGATAGGTGAAAGTAAACACGACGGCCGAAAAGGCGGTCGCAATGGCGAGAGCGGCGAGCAGCGGCATCAGGCTCGCGTCAAGCATTCGTCTCTCCGAGCGGGTTGCCGTTCTCGTCGCGTACCTCGGAGGCTGCGAGCGCGGCCGCCAGCCGTCCCTCCTCCTTGTAGTAGACCGCTCGATCCCAGAACGCGGGGCGGGCAATGCCTGTCGAGCGGTGGCGGCCGATGAGCTTGCCGTAGGCGTCCTCGCCCGTGATCTCGTAGACGACGAGATTCTGCAGGATGATGGTCTCTTCCTCCATGCCGATGACCTCTGCCACGTGGGTCACCTTGCGGGAGCCGTCGCGGAGGCGGGAGGCCTGGATGACGACGTCGATCGAGCCGACGATCATCTCGCGGATGGTGCGGATGGGAAGGGTGAAACCACCCATCATGATCATGGACTCGAGACGGCTCAGGGCCTCGCGCGGGCTGTTGGCGTGCAGCGTGCCCATCGAGCCGTCATGGCCGGTGTTCATTGCCTGCAGGAGATCGAACGCCTCGGGACCGCGGACCTCGCCGACGATGATGCGCTCGGGGCGCATACGCAGGCAGTTCTTGACGAGATCGCGCATGGTGATCTCGCCCTCGCCTTCGAGATTGGGCGGGCGCGTCTCGAGGCGCACGACGTGGGGCTGCTGCAGCTGAAGCTCGGCCGAGTCCTCGCAGGTGATGATGCGCTCGTCGTGATCGATCGACCCGGTCATGCAGTTGAGCAGCGTCGTCTTGCCGGAGCCGGTGCCGCCGGAGATCAGGACGTTGCAGCGCACGCGGCCGATGATCTCGAGAATCGTCTTCGTCTGCTGGGTGATGGAGTCGTACTTGACGAGCTGGCTGAGGGTGAGGCGGTCCTTCTTGAATTTGCGGATGGTGAGGACCGGGCCGTCGATGGCGAGCGGCGGGGCGATGACGTTGACGCGCGAGCCATCGGGAAGCCTGGCGTCGCAGATCGGGCTGCTCTCGTCGACGCGGCGGCCGACCTGGCTCACGATGCGCTGGCAGATGTTCATGAGCTGCTGATTGTCGGCGAAGCGCACCGAGGTCTTCTGCGTCTTGCCGGCGACCTCGATGAAGGTGGTCGATGCGCCGTTGACCATGATGTCGGCGATGTCGTCGCGCGCGAGCAGCGGCTCCAGGGGGCCGTAGCCCAGAACGTCGTTGCAGATGTCCTCGAGCAGCTCCTCCTGCTCGGCGATCGACATGACGACGTTCTTGACCTGGATGATCTCGCTCACGATGTCGCGGATCTCCTCGCGCGCGGCGGCGGAGTCGAGCTTGGCGAGCTGGGTCAGATCGATGGTGTCGATCAGGGCGTTAAAGACGGTCGTCTTGACGTCGTAGTATTCCTCGGAGTGACGGTGCTGGGTCTCGAGCGGCTCGGGGTGCGGCACGGGAGCAGCGGCAGCGGGTGCCGCCGCCGGCTCGGCGGGCTTCTGCGCGCTCTGGGTCGCGGTCTTCTGGATCGCGGGCTGCGGCTGGGGCAGCCGGCGCTCAGCTCCGGACTCGCTCGTTCTTCTGCCAAACATGTGCCGTTATTCCCAACGCGGAAGCTTGAGCTTTTCGAGGAAAGGGGCGAGAGCCGACCTCTTCTCGGTCTTCAGTTCCTTACGGTGAGCAAGCGCCATGGCCATGCTGCGGAAGGCCTCGGCCGCCTTCGCGCCGGCATTGAGCTCCTCGATCATCTGGCCGTTGTTGGCGGCCTGGCCGAAGGCCTCGCTATCGAAGTCGATCACGGCGAGCGCCTTCAAGCCCAACGCCTGCTCGAACTCGCGCGGCGTGATCTCGGGGCGCTTCGGCATATTGGCCGTGTTGATGACGAGATGGGGCGAGCGTGTCGTTCTTGCGCGCGCTCTTTGCCAGATCGAGGATGTTCTTGGCGTTGCGAAGGTTGGCGAGGTCGGGCGCCGCCGTGATGACGATCTCGTCTGCCTGCAGGAGCAGGCGCTTCGTCCACCCGGTCCAGGTGTGGGGAAGATCGACGGCGACGAAGGGCATGTTCTGGCGCACGATGTCGATGACCGTCTCGCAAGCTTCCGGCGAGAAGTCGTAGTCGCGATCGAGGAGGACGGGGGCGGCAAAGATCGACAGGTGCTGAGAGCAGGTGGTGAGCAGGCGGTCGAGCAGCACCTCGTCGAGGCGCTCGGGGCTCTGGAGCGCCTCGGCAATGCCCTGGACAGGGTCCTGGTTGAAATCGAGGCCAGCGGTGCCGAAAGCGAGATCGAGGTCGGCGATCACCACATTGGCCTTCAGGACCTCGGAGAGCGTCCAGGAGACGTTGTGGCAGATGGTCGACGAGCCGACTCCGCCCTTGGCGCCGATGAAGGCGAAGACCTGGCCGACGGGGTCGGTGCTCGGGTTGTTGTAGAGATTGGACAGGCTCTCCATGATCTCGACGACGCTCACGGGGGCGACCAGGTACTCGGAGACGCCCCGCTTCAGGAGCTCGCGATAGAGAACGACATCGTTCACCGAGCCGACGATGACGACTTTCGTGCCCTGGTCGCAGTGCTGGGCAAGCTCGTCGAGCTTGGCGAGCAGCTCGTGGCGGGCGAGCGACGATTCGAGGATGATCAGGTTCGGCGTCGGGCTTTCCTGGAAGTGTGCGACCGCGGCCGCGGCGCCGCCCATCTGGATGGTCACGTGCGCCTTCGTCAGGCGGCGGTCCTCGGAGGCCGCCTGGATGACATCGGCCATCGTGTCGGACTTCGCAGAATGCTTGGATCGAAATGCGGGGTATGGGCCGCGCACGCTCGTTCAGCGCGCGCGACGGCGCGTCCTCGATAGTGTCTGAGCCAGGCTGGTCGCCGGCTCCCAATTGTCCGGCCAGCTCGGCGGAATAAGCACTCTTAGTCATGATCGGCAAAGACCTCAGTTATTCGTCTTGACCTTCACCCTCTCGTCGTCAGCCTTCTTCGCGACGGTCGACTCGCCGCGTGCATACTTGTCCCAGACGGTGTCGCGCCGCTCGGCCGCGCGATCGCTCTCGGTGCGCGGGCCGAGCAGGTCGGCGGGGTTCGCGACCTGGGCGGCGAAATTGTGCTGCGTGGCGCAGCCTAGGTTGGGGTAGGGCAGGTTTTGCGGCTCGTAGGCGAGGTTCGTCGGCCAGAATCCGCACTCGGGACCGGTGGCCACATAGCGGAGATAGGAGACGTGGATCGGCGGCTCGCGTCCCTCCTCGGCTTGATAGGCCTCGACGGCGATCGAGGTCTCGGCAAAGCCGTAGTCGGACAAGATGCGGCGGATTTGGCGCACGGCGTGCATGGCGGCCACCTCGTTGTCGGCGCCGCCCGGAGCCGCGATGATGAGCCGGCTGTTGCCGGCATCGCTGGCGCGGGACTGGTCGGCGAACGCCAAGACCTCGGCGCGCTGCTGGGGTGTCAGGCCCTGCGCGTAGCGACCCACCTTGATGTTCATCGTCTGCGGTTCTTGGGAGACCTGAATCGGGTGACGCTGGGCCGTGTCAATGAGCGTATAGGGAGCAACCGGCGGTTCGTCATAGAAGGTCCTGCAGGCGCCCAAAGCGAGCGTCATGAGCGAGACGGCAAGAGCAGCGCGCAGCTGCGTGCCCAATGCGACCGGCTGCCGTCTTGTCTCGGACTTCATCGGTTCGTCTCCAGCCCGCACATTCATTCGACGATGAACCCGTAGTCGCCCTTGAGATCGCCGACAGGGGCGACGCTCTCGGTGCCGTAAATCTTGTTGAGGTAGCCGAGGAAGTTGGCCTTGCGATCGGAAGACTTCGCCGAGACCATCGAGCGGACGCGCAAGCTCCTTGCGCGCGGTCGGCTTGACGAGGTAGGGCGTGACGATAACGACGAGCTCGCTTTCCTGCTTCACGAAATCACGGCTGCGGAAGAGCGTGCCCAGGATGGGAAGGTCCTTGAGGCCGGGGAAGCCGTCGATGTTCTGGCGGACGCCGTCGGTGATGAGGCCGGCGAGCGCCAGCGATCCGCCGGACGGCAGCTCGACCGTCGAGTTCGCCTGGCGCTTCTTCAGGGCCGGTATCGAGATGAAGTTGAGCGTGACGGCGCCGAGGTCGGTGAGCTCGCTCACCTCGGTCTCGATCTTGAGGCTGATGCGGCCCTCGGAAAGGACGGTCGGCGTGAAGGCAATGCCGACGCCGAACTCCTTGTAGGTGACGGTGGTCTGTCCCTGGCTGTCGACCAAGGGAATCGGGAACTCGCCACCCGCCAGGAACTTGGCGGACTCGCCGGAGATCGCGGTCAGGTTGGGCTCGGCAAGGGTCTTGATCAGACCGTCGCGCTCGAGTGCGCGGACGGCCTTGGTGATGGTGGTGTCGCTCGAGCTCCAGAATCGCGTCGGCGCCCGAGTTGCCGAAGGGCATGGTCGCTGCGTTCTGCGGTCCCTTGTTGAAGAGGCCGAGGCTGCCCGCCGCCGAGCCGATCGTGGCGATGCCGGGTATCGGCATGGTGCCCAAGTCCGGCCGCGGCCGTGAGCGGCAGCGCGTTCTCGGTCAAGACGGTCGCCGAGAAGTTGCCGGAGTTGATCGCCGCGCCGAGGTTGACGCCGAACTGCTTCAAGAGCGAGCGCTGCACCTCGGCGACGACGACGCGCAGCATCACCTGCTCCTCGCCTTCGACGGAAAGCAGGTTGATGACCTTGAGCTTGTCGCGCTTGTCGTCCTCGGGAGCGGGCGAGACGATGAAACGCGAGGCGATGTCGAAGGCGCGGCTCGAATCGATGGGATTGCGCACCGAGCCGGTCAGAATGACGGTCTCGTTCAGAACCTCGGTCTTGATGTTCGAGCCGGGGAGCAGGCGCTGGAACAGAGCATCGAGCACGGTCGTGTCCTGCTCGACGGTGATCTCGAGCGTCAAGATCTGCTCGCCGTTGACATCGAAGAAGAAGGCGTTCGACTGGCCGAGCTTCTTGCCGATGAGATGAACGCGGTTCGACGTCTGGACGACGGCGTCCACGATCTCGGGCGCCGAGACCATCACGTCGCGGAGGTCGCGCGGCATCTCGATCAGCACCGCCTTGTTCTTGCCGATGCGGATGGTACGGGTCTGCGGCAGAGCCTCGTTGTCGGTGATGCGAAGCACCGAGTGATGGGTGCTGGCACCGTCCGCCAGCGGCGTCGGCGGCGGCAGCGCGCTCGGCGGCGGAAGGCCGTCCGCGACCGCGGGAACGGTTCCCGCGATCAGCAGAGCGCAGGCGATGAAACCACCAGCCTCCAGCGCAGCCCAAAACCAGGACTTCTTTGCAGAAGTTCGCATCGTCAAATTGCCTTCCGACGAACTAAGACTTGAGCAGGACTCAGTTCACGCCAAATGAACGCGACGAAACGCCGTAACGCGTTACGCCGACGGAGCGGGCATCCGTCGGTCGCGTGAGCGCGTTGCCGGCACTCGGGCCGGTCCCATCCGCATCGAGATCGGAGATCGAGCGCAGAGAAAGGCTCAATTCTCCCTTGGTACTGCCGAGAGCCAGGAGCTCCGATTGGCGCGGAGTTAGCTCAAGGGTGGCCGTGGTGGCGTTGCCGTCCGCGACACGCTTGCCGTCCTTGGTTTCGATCTGCTGGCCAATGGCAAGGACGCGGACGTTGTTGAGGAGAGTGTCGCTGACGTAGTCCTCGGCGCCGTTACGCGCCTTGACGCGCTGGATGAGAATTACGTCGACGCGATCGTTCGGCATGACGAGACCGCCGGCCGACGTCTCCAATTTGATCTTGGTCGAAATGGCGCGCATTCCGGCCGGCAGAATCGCCGCGAGTACGCCGCCCTGTCCGGGCTTAATCAGCTTCTGCGCCGTTATCGGCTCGCCGGCCATGATCGGAGTCCGGGCAATTGCGCCCGCCATCTTGCTCGGCGCATCCGGCTCGGTAGCCCTGGTGATGTAGCCTGCGGTTGCCGTCTCCTCGGGCCATGGCTGCCAGCGGAGCTGGCCCTCGCTCGCCGCTTGTCCGAGACCAATGTCGGCACCGGCGACGAGAACCTCGCTCGATTTCACATGCACCTCGACCGTTCTTTCAACTTGCGGCTGATTGACGAGGCTCTTCACCATGATGAAGGCGAGGAGACCGGCCGATCCGGCAACGGCAATGCCGGTGAGCTGTGCTCTTTTCATCGCGCAACTGGCCCCTCATGCCGGAACGCCCGCCATTCCGACGTCTGAGATTCAATCTGCGCGACAAACGTCAACGAGAGGTTAATCGGTGCCGCGAAATGGGGCGCTCCGGGACGTCTCGGGGTGACGAGAAGCGGCGCTGCAACACGCCCCTCTCAGACGGTGAAGGCTTTGAACCATACCGTTTGCGGGTAGATCCACAGCGCGCCACCTGCGATGGCGAGGCCGTAAGGGATGCCGCTGCCACTCTTGTGCAGATTTAGAACCCAGTCGGGTCCGGGGAGAGCCGCAACCGGGAACCGGCGGTAGGCCAGGATGGCGAGAGAGAGCGCGCCGCCCAAGATGGTCACGAGGGCAAAATAGGTGATCAGAACGTCGCCGTAGCCGATCCAGAGAGCGGCGACCGACATGAGCTTCGCGTCGCCGCCGCCGAGCCAGCCGAACGCGAAAAAGACAATGCCGATGACAAGCACGAGCGCTGCGGCGCCAACGTGGGCCGCGACGACGTCGAGGGGGAGCCCGGCTCGATAGGCCGCAAATGCGAAGGCAACCGCCAACGCAACCGAGATGCGGTTGGGGATGGTCATCGTCAGCAGATCCAGCGCACCGGCAAAGGCCATGGCGGCTGGAAAAATCAGCAGCAGTGCAATCTCGATCACGGATCCCACCTATCCGAGAGGTCTTGCCCCAAGCGCGACGGAAGTGATGGATTGTCGCGCAGGGCCCTTAAACTTTTCTTAAGCAGCGCTGGCGGTTCCCGGCGCGATTCGCAGTCTCGGCCTCTGCCGGCGCAGATTATTTGAGCTGGCCTGAGACGTCGGAGAAGATGCCATTGAGAGAGTCGGGGAAGGATGCCAGGGCGACCACGAGGCTCAATCCCAAGATGGCAACGATGAGGCCGTACTCTATCGACGTGGCGCCACGCTCGTCAGAGAAGAACCTCACTATGGAACGGTGCACGAGAACCTCACTGTTCATGCTCGCAACGTGGTCGCCGGCTCGCTTCGGGATCGCCTTTTCGGGCATCGCCGCCTAGCGGATCGTCAGAGGCGCGAAAATGGAAAACGCCATCCGGGGTATGCGGCCCGGATGGCGTTTTGTGCGCGAGCGAGCTCGCGCACGCAGTAGATCGACCGCCGGCCGGGGCCGGCGTCGAGCTTACTTCTTGAGCTCGCCGTCGACCTTCGTGAAGAGGCCGTTGAGGCCCTCCTTCAGCGTGCCGAGGCCGGTGATGATGCCGACGCCGACGATGGCGGCGATGAGGCCATACTCGATGGCCGTGGCACCCGACTCATCCTTCAAAAAGCGGGTAACAATGGTCTTCATGGATCTACACTCCCAAAGTCGACTTCAAGCCAGTTCACGGGTGGGTTCACGCCCAACCTCTGAACTCAGCGCACACTACTCAAGGTGAGTTAATCTCATGTAAAAACCGGACGTGCGCCGCCTATTCGATCTGTATATCCTCATTAACCTATCGATTATCCCGAACACTTTTGCTATTATATTGCGCATATCATCCGAATTCATTTGGTTATTGATTTATTATTCTGAAATTGTTCAAGTATATCTATCAATCTTGTTGATTAATATATTATTTCTACATGATACATCTGCGCTTGATCTTTGGCGCAATGAGAGCAGTGCAGGCGCAATGCGAAGCGAAAACTGCCCAAGCTGCAATCAATCTGTGCTCATCCTGTCGTGGGCTGACGATGCGGGCACGCCTGCGGCCGGTATCCGCGGCCCTCGGAGCGCAGCTATGTTTCGATAAGGGACAAGGGGGCCAAGCCGCGACGCGCGCCCGCTGCAAGCAGCGGGCGAAGAAAAGGGGCGAATACCAGCAGCAAATAAAGGGGTGCTACTCGTACTTCCCGTGGCAGTGCTTGTACTTCTTGCCCGAGCCGCACGGGCAGACGGCATTGCGTGCCACCTTGCCCCAGGTCGCGGGGTCGTCGGGATCGAGCGCCGCCGTCGATTTGCGCGTCTGCAACGGGGCGCGCTTCTCAGGCTGCTGTATGCCGCGTCCACGGGCCGCGATCGCGGCATCGACGAGCGCCAGCTCCTCGGAGAACTCGTCGAGGCCGGTGGTTGCGTCGACGTGATGGGCGTGCATCTCGGGAAGCTCGACGGGCTGCAGCGCCGGCTGCTGCTCGGGAGGCGCAAGCTCGACATGCATGAGCTGGCCCGTCGTCGCCTCGCGCAGTCTGGCGAGCATCGACTTCGAACAGCACAAACGCTTCGCTCTTGTACTCGTTCAAGGGATCGCGCTGGCCGTAGGCGCGGAAGCCGATCACCTGGCGCAAATGCTCGAGCGTCACGAGGTGCTCGCGCCAGAGATGATCGAGGGTCTGCAGGAGGACCATCTTCTCGATCTGGCGATAGGTGTCGGCGCCGATCTCGGCCCCCTTCGCGGCGGATCTCTCGTCGACTGCCGTCGATCAGGCGCTCGCGGATCTCCTGATCGGCGATGCCCTCCTCCTGGCCCCATTTGTCGATCGGCAGCTCGAGCCCGAAGACACCGTTGACGGCCTCCATGAGGCCTTTGGTGTCCCACTGCTCGGCGTAGGCCTTCTCGGGGATGAAGCGGGAGACCAGCTCCTCCACGACCTGGTGGCGGAGATCGTGGATGGTCTCGGAGACGTCCTCCTCGGCCATGATGTCGATGCGCTGGTCGAAGATGACCTTGCGCTGATCGTTCATCACGTCGTCGTACTTCAGGATCTGCTTTCTGATGTCGAAGTTGCGTGCCTCGACCTTCTTCTGCGCCATCTCGAGGCTCTTGTTCATCCACGGATGGGTGATGGCCTCGCCGTCCTGGAGTCCGAGCGTCTTCAGCACGCTGTCCATGCGCTCGGAGCCGAAGATGCGCATCAGGTCGTCGTCGAGCGCGAGATAGAACTTCGAGCGCCCGGGGTCGCCCTGACGGCCGGAGCGGCCGCGGAGCTGATTGTCGATGCGACGGCTTTCGTGGCGCTCGGTGCCGATGACGTAGAGACCACCCGCCTCGAGCGCCTTCTTCTTCTTGTCGCTGACGTCGGCCTGGATCTCGGAGCGCTTGTTGGCGATGGCCTTCTCGTCAGGCTCGTTGCCGGCGGCCGTCTGCTCGGCGATCCAATCGCGGACGCGGTAGTCGACGTTGCCGCCGAGCTGAATGTCGGTGCCGCGGCCGGCCATGTTGGTGGCAATCGTCACCGCTCCCGGGACGCCGGCCTGGGCGATGATGTGGGCTTCCTGCTCGTGATATCGCGCGTTCAAGACCTGGTGCGGGACAGTGTCCGTATTGGTCTTCTTGGCGGCGATCGATGACAGGTAGCCGCCGATGTCGGCAAGATAGGCCTTGAGCTCGGCCTCGGGATGGGCCTTGCCGTCCTTCTTGGTGTCCTTGAGCTTATCGGCCTGCGCCTGCAGCGAGCGGCCGAGCTCGGCGATGTAGCTTTTGTCCTTCAGAAGCTCCGAGAGCTGCTCGGACTTCTCGATCGATGTCGTGCCGACGAGCGTCGGCTGCCCGCGGCGGTGGCAATCGGCGATGGTGGTGACGATCGCCGCAAGCTTCTCCTTCTGCGTGCGGTAGATCTCGTCGTCCTCGTCGACGCGGGCGACCGTGACGTTGGTCGGGATCTCGAGGACATCGAGGCCGTAGATGTCCATGAACTCGCTGGCTTCCGTGAGCGCCGTGCCGGTCATGCCGGCGAGCTTCTTGTACAGGCGGAAGTAGTTCTGGAAGGTGATCGAAGCGAGCGTCTGGTTCTCGGGCTGGATCTGGGCATGCTCCTTGGCCTCGAGCGCCTGATGCAGGCCTTCCGAGTAGCGCCGGCCGGGCATCATGCGGCCGGTGAACTCGTCGATGATGATGACCTCGCCGCTCTTGACGATGTAGTCCTTGTCGCGCTGGAAGAGCTTGTGGGCCTTCAGAGCCTGATTGACGTGGTGGACGATCGACACGTTGTCGATGTCGTACAGCGAGCCCTTCATCAGGCCCTTCTCGGCGAGGAGGGTCTCGATGCGCTCGTTGCCGAGCTCGGTGAGCGAGGCCTGGCGCTGCTTCTCGTCGACCTCGATGAAGGCTTCGGTCTTGATCCGCTCCTTGGCTTCTTCCTTCTCGCTCTCCTTGAGAATGGCTTTCTCGATCTTGGCGTTCTCCGCCACGAGGTCCTTAATCAGGACGTCGACGGCGACGTAAAGCTCGGCGCGGTCCTCGGTGGGGCCGGAGATGATCAGCGGCGTCCTCGCCTCGTCGATCAGAATGCTGTCCACCTCGTCGACGATCGCAAACGTATGTCCGCGCTGGACCATGTCGTCGGTGCGCATCTTCATGTTGTCGCGCAGGTAGTCGAAGCCGAGCTCGTTGTTGGTGCCGTAGGTCACGTCGCAGGCATAGGCTGCCTTACGCTGCTCGTCGTCGATGCCATGGACGATGACGCCGACGGTTAGCCCCAAGAATTTGTAGATGGCGCCCATCCACTCGGCGTCGCGGCGGGCGAGGTAGTCGTTCACGGTGACGACGTGAACGCCCTTCTCGGCGAGGGCATTGAGGTAGACCGGAAGCGTCGCGACGAGCGTCTTGCCTTCGCCCGTCTTCATCTCGGAAATGTTGCCTTCGTGGAGGACCATGCCGCCGATGAGCTGGACGTCGAAATGACGCTGGCCGAGCGTACGCTTGGCCGCCTCGCGAACGGTGGCGAAGGCGGGGACGAGCAGGTCGTCGAGCTTGGTGCCTTCCTTGAGCTGGCGGCGGAACGACGCGGTCCGTGCTTTCAGCTGCTCATCGGTGAGCTTGGAAAGCTCCGGCTCGAGCGCGTTGATGGCCTCGACCTTGGGGCGAAAGCCCTTGACCCTGCGCTCATTTGACGAGCCGAAGATCTTCGTTGCAAACGAGCCGATGGAAAGCATTCAGGTTAGTTCCTCAAGATCAAGGGCTTAGCGTCCGCGCGGCGCCGGATGTCCTGGGCGTCGCGCGATTGGCCCCGTTTCCCTTTCGCACCGGGTCGTACTGAACGGTTCGCGAAAAATTTTGCTCGCATGGCTGCCCAGGAGGCCAGCCTCGATGCACGGAGCGAGACATAAGTATCGTGGCCCGCCGTTGTCAACGCGTCGTGCTGTGCAAGTTCGGCGCGGACGCAGATCCCGGCATCCGAAAAGCGCCTGATTCATCTCCAATTCTTAACTTGGCAGGCGGCGAAGCCGTGGTCTATGCATGCGCCTCGTTTCATTGCTCGCGAGCCCTGCCGCCTGCGGCTGGGGACGTGGGTGTGTGCCGTTTGCTGCAACCCGGCAGGAGTAGCCCCCGTGACAGTCGCTCGTGCAGTCCAATCCCTTTCCGCGGCCGTGCTCGGCGCGGCCATCTTTCTCGGCCCCGGCGTTGCTGCCGCCGAGGACAAGGTCCTGGCAAAGGTCAACGGCCAGGAGATCACGGAAGTCGACATCGCGCTCGCCGAGGGCGATATCGGCGGCGAGCTGACCAGCCTGCCGGCCGCAACGAAGCGCCGCGTCCTCGTCGAGTATATCGTCGAGACCAAGCTCTTCGCCGCAGCGGCAGAGGCCGACAAGCTCGCCGAAGGGCCGGAGTTCGAGAAGCGGCTCGCCTATTTCCGCCAGCGCGCCTTGCGCGATCAGTTCTTCGAGAAGAGCGTCAAGGGCTCGATCAGCGACGCGGTGGCCAAGGGCATCTATGACGACAAGGTCAAGATGCTGCCGAAAGAGGAGGAGGTTCAGGCCCGCCACATCCTGGTTGCCTCCGAGGAGAAGGCGAAAGAGCTCGCGGAGAGCATCGGCAAGGGTGCCGACTTTGCCCAGCTTGCCAAGGAGAACTCCACCGATCCCGGCTCAAAAGACACCGGCGGCATGCTCGGCTACTTCAGCAAGGGCCAGATGGTGCCCGAGTTCGAGAAGGCGGCATTCGAGCTCAAGGCCGGCGAGCTGTCGAAGCCGGTAAAGAGCCAATTCGGCTGGCATATCATCAAGGTCGAGGACCGGCGCGAGAAGAAGCCGCCGACCTTCGAGGAGGTCAAGGACCGGCTCGTCGGGTCGATGGCCCAGAACAAGGCGCAGGAGATCGCGACCAATCTGCGCGGCAAGGCGACGATCGAGTACGTCGATCCCGAGATCCGCAAGCAGGCCGAGGAGGATGCCGCCAAGGCCGCAGTGCAGAAGATGCAGATGGACGAGCAGATCAAGAAGATGGAGCAGGGGAAGCAATAACCCCTCGCGGGCCGAGCCGGCCGACCGTTCACGCTATCCGGCGGCCGGCCTCGCAATTGCCACTTGATTTGCCGCCGCGACACTTGCATTCACTGCCCGTGCCAATCGTTCGCGGGCAGAATACATCCATGGGCAAGTCCACTACCGTCTCACCGTTCGCTCCCAAGTCTTTGCCGAAGCTTCCGGCCGTCGATGGCGTGCGCTTCGCGACCGCCGAGGCCGGCATCCGCTACAAGGGGCGCACCGACCTCATGGTCGCCGTCATGGATCCCGGCACGAGCGCTGCCGGCGTGCTGACGCGGTCGAAGACCGCCTCGGCGCCGGTGCTGTGGTGCCGCAAGAGCCTCAAGAAGGGGCGCGCGCGAATCCTCGTCGTCAATTCCGGCAACGCCAATGCCTTCACCGGCAGGCGCGGCCGCGAGGCCGTGGACATGACGGTTGACGCGGCTGCGGCCGCCGTCGGCTGCGCACCGCACGAGGTGTTCGTCGTCGTCGACGGGCGTCATCGGCGAGCCGCTCGATGCCAACGTGTTCGCCCATCTTCTCGGCGGGCTGGCAAGCAGCGCCGAAGCGGACCGGTTCGAAGCCGCCGCGCGGGCCATCATGACGACGGACACCTACCCCAAGCTCGCAACGCGCACGGCGCTGATCGGCGACACGGAAGTGACCCTCAACGGCTTCTGCAAGGGCGCCGGCATGATCGCGCCCGACATGGCGACCATGCTCTGCTACGTTTTCACCGATGCGGCCATCGCGCCCGAGGCTTTGCAAGCCATGCTGGCCGAGCACGTGCAGACCACATTCAATTGCATGACGGTCGACGGCGACACGTCGACCAGCGACACCTGTCTCATGTTTGCGACAGGGAAGGCGGCGGAGCGCGGCCAGAAGCGCGTCGGCAAGAAAGGCAGCAAGAAGCTCTCGGCGTTCTCGGCAGCGCTTCATGACCTGCTGCAGGATCTTGCGATCCAGGTCGCCAAGGACGGCGAGGGCTTGTCCAAGTTCGTCACCTTCGAGGTCGAGGGCGCGAAGAGCTGGAAGGCAGCCCGCGCCATCGGCCTTTCATGCGCCAACTCGCCGATCCTCAAGACGGCGATTGCCGGAGAAGACCCGAACTGGGGCCGCGTCGTGATGGCGGTCGGCAAATCGGGCGAGGCCGCGGACCGCGACAAGCTCTCGATCTGGTTCGGCGAGCATTGCGTGGCGCGGAACGGCGAGCGTGCCGAGGACTACGACGAGAGCGTGGTGGCGTCGTACATGAAGAATTCCGATATTACGATTCGGGTCGATGCCGGCGTCGGCAAGGGCCGCGCGACGGTGTGGACCTGTGACCTCACGCACGACTACGTCTCGATCAACGCCGACTATCGGAGCTAATCGGGCGATGGAGCCCCAATTCTGGAACGACCGCTGGCAAAGCGGCGAGACCGGCTTTCACAGGGAGGAGGTCCACGATCTCCTCGCCAAGTACTGGCCGTCGCTCGGACTCGGGCTGGGTTCGAAGGTGTTCGTGCCGCTGTGCGGCAAGAGCCTCGATATGGTTTGGCTCGCGGAGCAAGGGCACCGCGTCGTCGGCGCCGAGCTGTCGGGAGTCGCCGTGGATGCCTTTTTCGCCGAGCGCGGACTCGTGCCATCGGTCGAGATGCTGGGCGGGTTTGAGGTCAAGAGGGCCGGGCCCTACGAGATCTGGCAGGGCGATATCTTCAATCTCCCGGCGCGGGCCACCGACGATGTAGCGGCAGTCTACGACCGCGCCGCGTGGTTGCGCTTCCGCCCGCGATGCAGCCACGCTATGCGGCCAAGCTCGCCGAGCTCATGCCCGCGCCGGCGCCGCTCGTCATTATCGGGCTCGCCTATCCGCAGGGGGACATGAAAGGGCCGCCGTTCTCGGTGCCGCTCGCCAGGATCGCGGATCTTTTCTCGCGGACATTCTCGATCAAGCTGCTCGAAAGCCGCGACGGTCTCGAGCAGAGCCAGAACCTCAAGCAGCGCGGGCTCACGGCGCTCGAGGAGTCCTTCTACGTTCTCACGGCGGAAGTAGCGTGTCTTTCAGACTAGCGACGCGGCATCGGAGATAGCGGCGTAGGCGAGGTCGAGCTCCGGCCCGGTGATGCAGTAGGGCGGCATGACATAGATCGTGTTGCCAAGCGGGCGCAGAAGCAGTCCGCGCTCGAGGAAGAACGCCTGCAGCTTGGGGCCCGCACCGGCGAGATAGCCGCCGTCGCCGACGTCGAGATCGAGAGCCGTGATCGTGCCGAGCTGACGGGTGCCGGTGAAGCGGCGATCATCGGCGAACGGGGCGATGCGTTCGGCCTGGAGCGCGGTCAGCGCCGCGATGCGCTCGCGCACGGGCTCGGTCTCCCACACGCCGATATTGGCGAGAGCCGCCGCGCAGCAGATCGGGTTCGCCGTGAAGCTCGACGAGTGGAAGAACGTCTTGGCGCGGTCTTCCGAAAGGTGCGCCTCGAAGATCTTCGGGATACACAGCGTCGCGGCGAGGGGCAGCGAGCCTCCCGTCAGGCCCTTGGCCGTGCAGAGAATGTCGGGCGTGATGCCGGCCTGCTCGCAGGCGAACAGCGTTCCCGTCCGGCCCCAGCCCGTCATCACCTCGTCGGCAATCAGAAGTGTGCCGTGGACGTCGCAGACGCGCTTCATATCGGCGAGAACGGACGCGGGATAGGTGAGCATGCCGCCCGCGCCGAGGATCAGAGGCTCGACGATCACGGCCGCGACCGGCTCGCTCTGGCAGGCGAAGTCGAGCGCGCCGATGGTCGCCTCCTCGCGACCTGGATGCGGGAAGGGAATGCGGACGACGTCGAACAGCAGGGGCTCATAGGCGGCGTTGAAGACGCCGCGGGCGCCTGCCGACATGGTGCCGATGGTGTCGCCGTGGTAGCCGTGTTCCAGCGCGACGATGCGGTGGCGCGGCTCGTCGCGGTTGCGCCAGTAGCCGAGCGCCATCTTGAGCGCCACCTCGACCGAGGTCGAGCCTGAGTCCGAATAGAAGACGTGGGAGAGACCGCGCGGCGCGAGCGCGATCAGCTTCTCGGCGAGGCGTTCGGCGGGCTCATGCGTGAAGCCGGCAAAGATCACCTGATCGAGCTTGTCGGCCTGCTCCTTGATGGCGGCGATGATCGCGGGATGGCGGTGGCCGTGCGTCACCACCCACCACGACGAGATGCAATCGAGGATGCGCTGCCCGTCCGGCGTTTCCAGCCAGGCGCCCTCACCACGTGCGATCGGCGTCGCGTCGGGCTGCAGCGCGTGCTGCGTATAGGGATGCCATATGGGCGAGCGCGTCATGGCGGGATTTCAGTCATTCGAAAAAATACTCGACGCCGAAGTTGTCCCTGAACGCGCTCTTCACCCCTGCTGCGTCGAGGGGATCGATGCGCGGAAGACGGCCCACATGATTCACCCGCCCCAGGTTGACGATGGTGTGCTGGACGGCCTTGTTCTCCTCGCCGATGAAGACGATGCCGAACAGAGGGACGGCGCGCGCGTTTAGCGCCTCGATCGAGAGCAGGCTGTGGTTGATGGTGCCGAGTGCGGTGCGTGCAACCAATATCACGGGGATCTTCCAGCGCGCGAAGAGATCGATCTGCAAGAGATCGCGCGTGATCGGGACCATGAGGCCGCCCGCGCCCTCGATGACAAGCGGGCGGTCCGACGCAGGCGGCTCGAGCTTGCCGGCGTCGATCTCGATCCCTTCGTGCTCGGCGGCGATGTGGGGCGAAGCGGGCATCCCGAGGCGATAGACCTCGGGCAGGATGCGAGCGTCGGGCAGTCCCGACAGGCGGCGCACGGTCTCGCGGTCGCCGCCGTCCTCGAGGCCGCATTGGATCGGCTTCCAATAGGCGCCGTCGAGCGCGCCTGCGAGCGCGGCCGCGAACACCGTCTTGCCGACGTTCGTGTCGGTGCCGGTGATGACAAAGCGCGGGGTCATGCCGGTACGCTCGCAAGCTCATGGGCAAGCGCGTCGAGCATGCGTGTGATCGTGCTCTCGTCGACATTCAAGGTGAGCGAGATCCGGAGGCGTGCGGTGCCCTCGGGAACGGTCGGCGGGCGCACGGCGCGGATGTCGAAGCCCTGGGCCTGCATGGCTGTGGCGACAGCGACGGCCCGCTCGTCGGCGCCGACGATGACGGGCTGGATCTGCGAACCCGACGGCGTGAGGCCGCAGCGGGCCTTGAGCTCGCGTCCTGCGTAGGTGACGAGCCCGGCGAGCCGTTCGCGTCTCTCGGGCTCGCGGCGGACGAGGTCGAGGCTGGCGCGCACGGCCGCCGCCATGAGCGGCGACGGCGCGGTGGCGTAGATGAAGGGCCGGCTGCGATTGACCAGAAAATCGCGCATCGGCGGCGGGAAGGAGCACGAGCGCGCCCATGACGCCGAGCGCCTTGCCGCAGGTGTGCAGCGAGACGACGTCGGGGCGGCCTTCGAATGCGGCGCCAAGACCGCGTCCGCCGGGCCCCAGAACACCGGTCGCGTGCGCCTCGTCGATGACGAGCACGCCGTCGTGGCGTGCTGCGATTTCCATGAGCTCGGCAAGCGGCGCCCGGTCGCCGTCCATGGAGTAGAGACTTTCGACCGCGATCCAGGGCCGGCCCGTGCCGCCGCCGGAGCGCCAGCGCGCGATCACGCCGTCGAAGCTTTGTGCGTCGTTGTGGCGGGCGCTCACGTGCTCCGCCTTGCTCGCGCGCATGCCGTCGTGGACGGAAGCGTGGATCAGCTCGTCGTGGACGATCAGATCGCCGCGGGCGGGCAGCGTCGAGAAAAGGGCGTAGTTCGCCAGGAAGCCGCTCGGGAAGTAGAGGCAGGCCCCGGCGCCGAAATAGCTTGCCGCCTCTGCTTCGAGTGCTTCGTGCTCGGGGTCGTTGCCGCGCAGAAGGCGCGAGCCGCCCGAGCCGACGCTCGACGCCGCGCGCGACGGCCGCAGTGATCGCTTGGGCCAATTCGGGTGAAGCAGCGAGGCCGAGATAGTCGTTCGAGGAGAAGTCGACGCCGGTGCGAGGTGCGAGCGCTCTCAGGCGTCCGCGCCGCTCAAGCGCCTTCAGCGCCCGCTCGTGGCTGTCCGACATTCTTCTTTCCACCGTCGGCCGCGTGTGGCGGATTGCTGCCGGCCCTCCAGCTCCATCGGCTCGAGGCCGAGGCGGGCGAAGAGGGCGGCGTCCTTGTCCTCGCCCGGGTTGTCGGCGGTGAGCAGCGTCTCGCCGACGAAGATCGAGTTGGCGCCGGCAAAGAAGCAGAGCGCCTGCATCTCGTCGCTCATCTCGGTGCGGCCGGCGGAGAGGCGAACGACGGACGCCGGCATCATGATGCGGGCGGTGGCAATGGTGCGCACGAAATCGATCGGGTCGATCTTCTTGGCATTCTCGAGCGGCGTGCCGGGAATGGCGATCAGCATGTTGATCGGCACGCTCTCGGGATGCTCGGCGAGGTTCGCAAGCGTCACCAGCATGTCGATGCGGTCTTCGGGTTTCTCACCCATGCCGACGATGCCGCCGGAGCAGACCTTGATGCCGGCCTCGCGCACGCGCGCCAGCGTGTCGAGGCGATCGGCGAAGGAGCGCGTCTTGATGACCTCGGCGTAGTAGCGCTCGGAGGTATCGATGTTGTGGTTGTAGTAATCGAGGCCGGCGTCACTGAGCTGGGCGACCTGCTCGTCGGTCGAGCATGCCGAGCGTCATGCACGTCTCCATGCCGAGAGCTTTGACGCCCTCGACCATGGCCACGACGGCGTCCATGTCGCGCGCCTTCGGCTGAGCGCCAGGCGGCGCCCATGCAGTAGCGCGTCGCGCCGCCTTCCTTGGCCTTCCTGGCCTCGGCGATGACGCGCTCGACCTCCATCAGCTTCGAGGCGGTAAGGCCCGAGGCGTGGTGGGCGGACTGGCTGCAGTAGCCGCAGTCCTCGGCGCAGCCGCCGGTCTTGATCGAGAGCAGGCGCGAGAGCTGCACCTTGTTGGCGTCGAAGTGGCGCCGGTGCACGGTCTGGGCGCGGAACAGAAGATCGTTGAAGGGCAGGTCGTGGATCGCCTGCGCCTCGGCGCGCGTCCAGTCGTGGCGCAGGACCTGGTCGCCGGCGTCGGTGCTTCCGTTCGCGATGTGGACGTTCATTCGGGGCCTTCCGCTCGAAAAGCCGCCCAATGCATGGGCTCAACCCGTTGTTTGCACTGCGAAGGGGCGGGGCCGCAAGGCTATTTTGGACGAGTAGCAGGCTGGCGGCGAGGAGAGCCTGAGCCAGCCTTAATTTCCGGGCTGTTCCCTCTGGATCGAGTCCGGGCGAGCGTCGACAAGCTCGTGGTGAGGCTCATGGTTCGACAAGCTCACCATGCGGCTCTTCCTCGCCGGCCGGGGCCGCGAGGTCTTTTCGGAGGTTGTTCCCCGGATACGGGGAGCGGGACGGCCGCGCCTCTGTATAGTGCTTGTAGGGGATGCGGCGCCTGCCGCCCCGCCGCCGAGGGAGAGTTGCCACCGCCGATCTCCGAGCATCCTTCGGAGCGTCACCAGCATTTTGCGCGCTGGCGGCAGACGGACCCGGGTCGGAGCCTAAGCCCCCGGCTCTTGGCCTCGGCTCCCGCCTCACCTGAGCACCGGCGCGCGCCAGGCCCCCGTGCGAGGCGGGATGGCAGGAGGATACGCGCGTGCGAGGGAGCGGGGATAAGAATTCTTTGCTCGATGGAAGACCGTCGGTTGCGTTCCCTCATCCTGAGCCTGTCGACGGATGAGGGAAGGGCCTCCGATGCCGCCTCATGGTTCGCCCCTCGACAAGCTCGGGGTGAAGCTCACCATGAGGCTGGATGTAACGAGCGCTAGACGCCGATCTTGCCGCCGCCCTTGCGGGTGATGGCGACGACGCTCGGGCGCGGGGGGACGCCGTCCTTGAAGTCCGGCCAGCGCGTCGCCGGCTTGTCGAACGTTGCCGGCTCGGCATTGGGGACGTCGTCGGCGGCTTCGCCCGGGTGCTGGACGGCGACGAAGAAGGTCTCGAGGTCGGGCGTGAAGTAGGGCCCGCACATCTCGGCGCCGCGCGGGACCTGGAAGAAGCAGCGCGACGTGGCGCGCCCGGGGCCTTCGGTCTCGATGCCCCAGATGCCGTCGGCGCGGCCGGTCTTCGCCGGCGAGTTGCCGTCGGTCGCGACCCAGAGGCGGCCAAGCGCGTCGACGGCGCAGTTGTCGGGCATGCCGAACCAGCCGTCCTTGCTGGTCGCCGGGTTGAAGGTCGCGCCGACCTCGGCGATCGCCGGGTCACCGCATTTGAGGAGGATTTCCCATTTGAACGTCGCGGCCGCGTGGTCGCCGCCGTCGGGGGTGATCTCGATGATGTGGCCGAACTTGTCAAAGGCGCGAGGGTTCGCGGGCTCGACCTGCTCGGGTTTGCGCTTCTCGTTGAAGGTCAGCATGACGTAGATCTTGCCGGTCTTCGGATTGACCTCGATGTCCTCGGGGCGGTCCATCTTGGTGGCGCCCATGAGGTCGGCGGCGAGGCGCGTGTGGATCAGCACCTCGGCCTGCGTCGCGAAGCCGAACTTCTCGTTGAGCCAGCCCTCGCCACCGCCCAAGACGAGCGGCAGCCAGACGCCGGTGCCGTCGGGATTGAAGCGGGCGACGGAAAGCGTGCCGGCATCGAGCAGGTCCCTGTTGGCGGCGCGGTTCTCGAGGTCGACCTTGCCGTCGGTGACGAAGCGGTAGACGTAATCGAAGCGCTCGTCGTCGCCCTGGTAGACGACAAAGCGGCCGTCCTTGTTGATGATGTTGCCGGCGCCCTCGTGCTTGAAGCGGCCCATGGCGGTGCGCTTCACCGGCGCCGAGGCCGGGTCCAAGGGATCGATCTCGACCACCCAGCCGAAGCGATGCGGCTCGTTCGGCTCCTTCTCGACGTTGAAGCGGTCGTGGAACTTGCCCCAGGCGTACCATTCGCCCGGAATGCCGTAGCGGCGCAGCGCGCGGGCCGCATCCGTGAACGGCTCGGCCGCGGCCTTGCCCCAGAAGTAGCCGTTGGTGTTCTCCTCGCAGGTCAGCCACGTGCCCCACGGCGTCACGCCGCCGGCGCAGTTGTTCACCATGCCGCGGACCTTGGTGCCGGTGGGGTCCGCCGATGTCTTCATGAGATCGTGGCCCGCGGCGGGTCCGGAGATCAGGATCTCGGTCTCGGCCGTGATGCGGCGCGCATACTTGGAGTCGGGGACGACCGCCCACTTGCCGTCCGTGCGCTTCACCTCGATGACCGAGCCGCCATGGGCCATCATCTCGACCTCGGTCATCTCCTTGGTGACGCCTTCGAAGCCGGTGTCCTTGCCGCTGCGGGGGCCGACACCGCGGAACATCAGCTCGCCGTTGGTGTACTCGTGATTGACGACGAGGAGGCCGTGGTCGGAGCTGCCGTCCAAGGGCACGAAGCCGAGAAAATCGTTGTTGTAGCCGAACTGCTTCGACTGCCCCTCGGCCGTGAGCTTCTCGGCATCGAAGTCGGGGGCTCCGGCCACGACCTTGTCGCCCCAGCGGATCAGGACGTCGGCGTCGTAGCCTTCGGCGACGTGATGGGTTTCATCGTCGGGCGAGACGGCGAGCTCGGCAAAGTTGAAGGCCGTGGCTCTAACCTCGTCGCCCCGAGCGGGGCTTGCGGCAGCGAGCGCGAGCGGCGAAACGGCCGCGCCCACGACCGACACCGCAAGCAGGCCGTGGACGAGGTCGCGGCGCGACAGGCGCTCGGAGATGATGTCGCCCAGCGTCGGGTTGGCGCTCTCGTTCGAGCCCTTGTTCTCCGCCTCCTCGAAGGCAACCGACAGCGGTTGGGATTTGTCGTCCATGCGTCGCTCCCGTGGATTGCGGTCCCCCATAGGCGCTTGCCAAGCGCTACTCTTAGGGGAGGGATTTTTCGCGTCCATGACGGGAAAGCGAATTCTCACAGGGCCGATTGTCGCTCAGACCCTGTGCCAGGCGGTCTCGGCAACTCCAGGACCGGCAACGACAAGGGTGCCGTCCAAATTGAGAGCGCCAAGTACTGGTGACGAGTGTTTATCAACACTTGTACGCGTCTTGGCCCCGCAAGGTGAGGCCAAGTGATTTGCGGCAGGTCAAAGCTAAGCCTATGTTAAGCGGGTATCTGCTTCATAAGGACAAGCGGTCAGGTCAAAGGCCGCCAAGGGTGAGGAATCCCATGGTTGTGCAGTCAAGGGTCGATTCGGGCCTTTACGGGCCATTCGCGCCGATGTTCGAGGCTTATTTCAGCGGCCTGCAATCTCTTTCGCAGGGGTTTGGCGGCCAGTCGGCCGACGCGCAGGCGATCGGCTCGCAGATGGCCGGACCGGCGAAAGTCCTCGCCCGCTGCCAGCTCGAGGCGCTGGGGCTCGTCAACCGGCGCGCTCAGGCGTACCTCGATATCCCGGCCCGCCTCGCGCGCTGCAAGACGCCACAGGATCTCGCCAGCGAGCAGATGGCGTTCTGGAGAACGGCCGCGGAGCAGTATACGGAGAGCTCACAGAAGATCGCGGAGGCCTGGGGGCAGATGCTTCTCCTGCCGGCCGGGTTCGGCGCCGGGTTCCAGAGCGGGCGGCGCGAACGGGACTATATCGCCTTCCCGGCAGCTAAGGACGCGAACGGCCAGGGTGGTGACACTGCGGGCTCGCGCGAGCGGCAGCGGCGCGTTGCCTGAGACGCGCTCCTAGAGCGGGCCAGTCGGGATTTCTTCCAGCTCGGATGACGGCCGCATGGCTGCGGCCTCAGTTGAGCGCGCTCAGCGCCTCGCCGAAGCCCTTGAGCGAGATCGGGATGCCGATGCCCAATTCCTCCGTCTGAAAGATAATGAAGATCGCCGTCTTGCCCGTCTTGAGCTGCTCGATGAGCTTGTCCTCGACGGTGACCTGCGCATAGCAGGCAAAGGTCTGGCAGCGCAGGAAGGGGGCGTGGCCGATGTCGACGGCGTCGATCTTGAGGCCGACACCGGGCGGCAGCAGCACGCCGAGCGGCGCGAAGATGCGCAGCACGCGGGTGCCGTTCGAGAACTTCTGGAAGTAGATGGTGAGGCCGACGTTGTTGCGGTCTTCGGCGGTCACGCTCTGGACCAGGGCGCAGAGCTCGTTCTTCGCCCCTGGCGGCGGCGGCTTGCAGACGACCTGCCAGTCACCGAACTGGCCCTTGATCGTGCCGTCGCCGGCTTGAGGAGGAAGCGGAGCCTCGTTCTCGGCCTTGCCTGCAGTACCCTGGCCGGCCGCGTAGACTGGCGAGACGACTGCTCCAGAGAGCGCGAGAAACATTACGGCGGCAGCGGCGAGCGAGGCTATTGCATTGCAAAAACGTGCGGCTCGGGACGTCGCGAAGGCGAGAGTCGGTCGATGCATGGGCGTGACGCCAAGGTGTCAGAGGTTTCAACGCGGAAGTACTCGCGGCGAGCGACTACTCTTGTTGACGCACGTTTCAGGGTGGCCGGCCCGGTCGTCTCGGTGAGGAAAGAGGCCAAAATGGGACCTCGTCGCGAAGTGTCCGGGTTTTCAGACCGAGCGGATCGGGATTGCATCCCGCGCGAGGCACGATTTGAACGCGGCATAACAGTCTAGAAGAATCAACGCGAAGATTTGCCGCACAAACTTGACTTGAGCGGGGAATGACGGTTGTGCTGTCTGTGGTTTGGGGGAGTCTGCCTGGCCGCAGCTTCAAATCTGTTGCGTGCATGGCATAGTCAAGCTCGCGCAAGCTTGCCTTCTCCAGGACACTGCCGGTGCGAGCCGGCCAAGTCAGAAGAAGATTGGGGAGAAGCCGGCATACGTGCCGGGGAAGGAACCGGGGAGCGGAAGGATGTTGAAACGATTGCTTAGCTGGGCGCCTCGCGCCGCACTAGCAGGGCTCGCCGCTTGGCAGTGCTCGCTTGAGCCGGCGCTGGCGGCGAACGGCATGGGTCAGCCGGCCCCCGGGCAGATGGGTCTGCAGCAGGCTGCGACGCCGATCGCGCGCGAGATCCACGAGTTCTACGATCTCGTGAACTTCATCATCATCGCCATCGCGGTCTTCGTGCTTCTGCTGATGCTCTACGTGATGTTCCGCTTCAACGAGAAGCGCAATCCGACCCCGACCTCGACGACGCACAACACGTTCCTCGAGGTCGCTTGGACGGTGATCCCGATCCTGATCCTGGTGGCGATCGCGATCCCGTCGTTCAAGCTCCTGATGAACCAGTACACCTATCCGAAGGCCGACCTCACGATCAAAGCGATCGGCAACGCCTGGTTCTGGGAGCACCAGTATCCCGACCACGGCAACTTCCTCATCACCACGAACATGCTCTCCGACGAGGACATCGCGGCGCGCGTGAAGAAGGGCCTCCCGGCTCCTCCCCGGCTGCTCGGCGTCGACAACGAGGTCGTGGTGCCGGTGAACAAGGTCGTGCACGTTCTCATCACCTCGAACGACGTCATCCACAATTGGACGATGCAGTCGTTCGGCTCGAAGGTCGACGCCGTGCCCGGACGCCTCACGTCGACGTGGTTCCAGGCCGAGCACGAAGGCATCTTCTACGGCCAGTGCTCGGAGCTCTGCGGCATGAATCACGCCTTCATGCCGATCGGCGTCCGCGTCGTGAAGCAGGAAGTCTTCGACGAGTGGGTCGCCGCGATGAAGGCCAAGGACAAGAAGAAGGCCAAGGAAATCATCGACAAGGTCGCGCTCGAGCAGGCCGGCGTCAAAGAGATCGCCGAGGCGGCGGGCAAAGCGGCCCATTGATCAAGCGCGGACGGGGCGGGCCAACGGGTCCGCCCCGAGCCGCATGAGGAAACACAACATCCAAGGCTAAAGGTCTCGAACAATGGGCAGCACAACGGCACATGCGGACCACGACCATGCCCCGACGGGCATCAGGCGCTGGCTCTTCTCGACGAACCATAAAGACATCGGGACGATGTATCTCGTCTTCGCGATGATCGCCGGCGTCATCGGCGGCGCACTCTCGGTCGCCATGCGGCTCGAGCTCGCGGAGCCGGGGATGCAGTACTTCTCGAACCCGCACATGTTCAACGTGTTCGTGACCGGCCACGGTCTCATCATGGTGTTCTTCATGGTGATGCCGGCGACGATGGGCGGGTTCGGCAACTGGATGGTGCCGCTGCAGATCGGCGCGCCGGACATGGCGTTCCCGCGCATGAACAACGTCTCGTTCTGGCTGTTGCCGGTTGCGCTCACGCTGCTCCTCATCTCGATGTTCGTCGAAGGGCCGACGGGCATGCACGGCGTCGGCGCGGGCTGGACGATCTATGCGCCGCTGTCGACGCCAGGCCATCCGGGGCCTGCCATGGACTTCGCGATCCTGGCGCTGCACGTCGCCGGCGCGTCGTCGATCCTCGGCGCCATCAACTTCATCACCACGATCTTCAACATGCGCGCGCCCGGCATGACCTTCACAAGATGCCGCTGTTCGTGTGGTCGGTGCTGATCACGGCGTTCCTGCTGCTGCTGTCGCTGCCGGTGCTCGCCGGCGCGATCACGATGCTGCTCACCGACCGCAACTTCGGCACGACGTTCTTCTCGCCGGCCGGCGGCGGTGATCCGCTTCTCTACCAGCATCTCTTCTGGTTCTTCGGTCACCCCGAGGTCTACATTCTGATCCTGCCCGGCTTCGGCATCGTCAGCCACATCGTGGCGACCTTCTCGAGGAAGCCGGTGTTCGGCTATCTCGGCATGGCCTACGCCATGGTCGCGATCGGCCTCGTCGGCTTCATCGTGTGGGCGCACCACATGTATGCGGCGGGCATCAGCGTCAACACGCAGGCCTACTTCGTGTTCGCGACGATGGTGATCGCGGTGCCGACGGGCGTGAAGATCTTCTCCTGGATCGCCACCATGTGGGGCGGCTCGCTGCAGTTCCGCGTGCCGATGATCTGGGCGCTCGGCTTCATCTTCCTGTTCACGGTCGGCGGCGTGACGGGCGTCATGCTGGCGAACGCCGGCGTCGACCGCGCGCTGCACGACACCTACTACGTCGTCGCGCACTTCCACTACGTGCTGTCGCTCGGAGCCGTGTTCTCGATCTTCGCGGGCTACTACTACTGGTTCCCGAAGATGACCGGCTACATGTACTCGGAGTTCTGGGGCAAGGTGCACTTCTGGCTGACGTTCGTCGGCGCGAACGTGCTGTTCTTCCCGCAGCACTTCCTCGGTCTCGCCGGCATGCCGCGCCGCTACGTCGACTATCCGGATGCCTTCGCGTTCTGGAACCACGTGTCGTCGATCGGCTCCTACATGACGGCGGTCGGCACGATGACGTTCTTCATCGGCATCATGGTTGCGCTCGCGCGCAAGGTGCCGGCCGGGAACAACCCCTGGGGCGCGGGCGCCACGACACTCGAGTGGACGCTGCCGTCACCGCCGCCGTTCCACACTTACGAGACGCTGCCGCGCATCACCGGTTCGGCCCCGCACTAAGCGGATCCGTGTGAAGGGCACGACACGACAAATGGCGGGCGACGCACACTGCGCCGCCCGCCGAAAGTGAAAGAACAAGACGCGGTGCCGCCGAAAAGGGCGGAGAGAGCCGCGCTCGGGAGAAGGACACAACATGCCGGGGGCTGGCGCTCAAGGTGAGGTCGAGACCGTTCAGTCGGCATTCGAGCCGTCGGTCGGCGATTTCGTCGAACTCATGAAGCCGCGGGTGATGTCGCTCGTGGTGTTCACGGCACTGACGGGCATGGTCGTCGCGCCGGGCGGGCTGCATCCCGTGCTCGGCCATGATCGCGCTCATTGCCATCACCGTCGGCGCGGGCGCCTCGGGCGCGCTCAACATGTGGTACGACGCCGACATCGACGCGCGCATGGCGCGCACGGCGGCGCGGCCCATCCCGCGCGGGCGCGTCACGGCCGACGAGGCGCTCACGTTCGGCGTGGTCCTGTCGGTGGGATCGGTGCTGACGCTCGGCGTGCTGGTCAACTGGGTCGCGGGGGCGCTGCTCGCGCTCACGATCCTCTACTACATCTTCTTCTATACGATGTGGCTCAAGCGCCGGACGCCGCAGAACATCGTCATCGGCGGCGCCGCAGGCTCCTTCCCGCCGATGATCGGCTGGGCCGCGGTGACGGGCTCGGTGAGCCTCGAGAGCGTGCTGCTGTTCCTCATCATCTTCATGTGGACGCCGCCGCACTTCTGGGCGCTGGCGCTCTATCGCTGCCGCGACTACGAGCGCGCGGGCGTGCCGATGCTGCCCGTCGTCGCCGGGCCGCGCGAGACGCGCCGGCAGATCCTCCTCTACTCGCTTCTCTTGACGCCGCTCGCCGTCACGCCTGCTTTCATCGGCCTGGGCGGCGCTGCCTATGCCGTGACGTCGGTGGTGCTCGGCGTCATCTTCGTCGGGCTCGCGGTCCGCGTGTGGCGGATCACGGAAGGGCGCGAAGCAGACCACGCGGCGAAGAAGCTGTTCGGGTTCTCGATCCTTTATCTGTTCCTCTTGTTCGCAGTTCTCCTCGCGGAGCATGCCGCGACGAGGCTCTTGGGTTAGCGCGACGGGCGAGGGGACATGGCGGAGTTGGCAATGGCGGATGAGACCGAGGAGGATGCGAAGCGCGCACGGCGCCAGCGTCTGCGCTCGATCGCCATCGCGCTCGCGCTCGGATTTCTGGTGGTGCTGTTCTACGCGGCGACCATCGTGCGTCTCGGCGGCAATGTCTTGAACCGGCCGCTCTGACGGCGCTGAAAGCAGGTGAACGTGAGCGACAATCGGCAGCATCAGAACGGAGCGCGAAGCCGCAACGATCTCGCCGTCGTGCTGGCGTGCATCGCGGCCGTCGCCGCGATGGGCGCGCTTTCCTATGCCGCCGTCCCCCTCTACCGCATGTTCTGCCAGGTGACCGGCTACGGCGGCACGACGCAGAAGGCCGAGAAGGCGTCCGACCGCGTGCTCGATCGGGTCGTCACCGTGCGCTTCGACGCCAATGTGACACCGGGCATGCCCTGGGTGTTCGAGCCCGAGCAAAGGACCATTCGCGTCAAGGTGGGCGAGAACATTCTCGCCTTCTACAAGGCGTCGAACACGTCCGACAAAGCGATCACGGGCGAGGCCAGCTTCAACGTCTCGCCCGACATTGCGGGCAGCTACTTCGCCAAGATCGCGTGCTTCTGCTTCAAGGAGCAGACGCTTGCCGGCGGCGAGACCGTCGAGATGCCCGTCTCCTTCTTCGTCGATCCCAAGATCGCCGAGGATCGCGAGGCCGACGGCGTGCACGAGATTACGCTTTCCTACACCTTCTATCCGGTGACCGCGCCGAAACGGTCTGCCGCAGCCGTCAAGGCGCGCGAGGCGGGACGGAGCTAGGAACAGGAACGAGGATTCCCGGCGGCGAGGGCCGGGTTTGAGTGAGCAAGGCTGAGACTTGAGCTGTCCCAAAACTCGCAAGAGCCAGGGGTGGGGGAAAGGCCAAGGCCAAGGGACAAACGAACGGGGAATACGGAGACGAAAATGGCTCAAGCGCACGCCAAGCACCACGACTATCATCTCGTCGATCCCAGTCCATGGCCGATCGTGGCCTCGCTCGGGGCCCTATGCACGGCCGTCGGTCTCGTCATCTGGATGCGCTCGATGGGCGAGGGCGCGGAAGGCCTGTTCGGGGTCAAGGGCCCGTGGGTGTTCGCGATCGGCGTCGCATGCCTCATGGCGACCGCCTTCATGTGGTGGCGCGACGTGATCATCGAGGCGCACAAGGGCGATCACACGCCGGTCGTGCAGCTGCACCTGCGCTACGGCATGATCCTCTTCATCGCCTCCGAGGTCATGTTCTTCCTGGCCTGGTTCTGGGCCTACTTCGACGCCTCGCTGTTCCCGGGCGATCTCCGTCATATCGCCAACGTGAACGAAGCCGTGGGCATGGTTCAGCGCAACGCGCTGCTCGGCGGTCATTGGCCGCCGGTGCCGGTCGAAGGTACGGAAGCGACGCTGCCGTCCACGGGCGCGCCGATCAACGGCTTCTTCAAGGGCACGTTCGACCCCTGGGGCATCCCGCTCGTCAACACGCTGATCCTGCTGTCGTCGGGCTGCACGGTCACCTGGGCGCATCATGCGCTGCTCAAGAACGATCGCCGCGGTCTGGTGATCGGTCTCGTGCTCACCGTCATCCTCGGCATGATCTTCACGGCGCTCCAGGCCTTCGAGTATCATCACGCCGCCTTCAGCTACGGCGGGCACATCTACGGCTCGACGTTCTTCATGGCGACGGGCTTCCACGGCGCGCACGTCATCATCGGCACCATCTTCCTGCTCGTGTGCCTGTTGCGCGCGATCGCCGGCCACTTCACGCCGAAGCAGCACTTCGGCTTCGAGGCGGCGGCCTGGTACTGGCACTTCGTCGACGTGGTGTGGCTGTTCCTGTTCGCCTGCATCTACGTGTGGGGCGCGGGCGCGCACGCGGGCGCGGCTCATTGAGGGCTGCGTGGCCGCAGGCCCGGCGCCAGGTCGGCATTGCCGAATACGTAGGGAAAGGGGTCCGGCGGATTGCCGGGCCCCTTCCTCGCTTCCGCTCTCGAACTCGGGTAAAACCGGCCCATGACCACAGAGCCAGCTTCGGTATCGGCCTTCGCGGCCGCGGTGCTGGCGCGCTGCCCGCGCTGCGGCAAGGGGCGGCTGTTCAAGAACGTGCTCGAGCTCCGGCCGGCGTGCGAGAAGTGCGGGCTCGACTACAAGTTCATCGATACCGGCGACGGGCCGGCGATTTTCGTCATCTTCATCCTGGGCTTTCTCGCGCTCGGCGGGGCGCTGATCATGCACCTCGGCTACGGCGTGCCGCTGTGGATCACCTACGCGATCATGGGCGTCGCGACGCTGCTCGTCGCGCTCGGCCTGTTGCGGCTGCTCAAGGCGACGCTGATCGCGCTGCAGTACAAGCACAAGGCCGAGGAAGGCCGTCTCGCCCGGGATTGAGCGGTCAATGGCCCATGTTCAAGATGCTGCACCGAGAGGAAGCTGCTTTGGCCGGGCGTGATGACGCTCGTCGGGCTCGCCGTTCTCATCGGGCTCGGCACATGGCAGCTCGAGCGCAAGGCCTGGAAGGAAGGCCTGATCGCCGCCATCGAAGCGCGCGACCAAGGCCGAGCCCGTAGAGCCTGGCGGAGGCAGCTGGGCAGGATGCGCGCGGGCGGCGACGTCGAGTACACGCGCGTCAAGGCCCGCGGCACGTTTCTCCACGACAAGGAGCAGTATTTCTACGCGCCCGATGCCGAGCTCGGGCCGGGCTATCAGGTCTACACGCCGTTCGAGCTCGCGGGCGAGACAGCCGTGGCTCTTCGTCAATCGCGGCTACGTTCCCGAGGCCGTGAAGGACCCGGCGAAGCGCAAGTGCCGGGCCAGATCGACGGCGAGGTCGAGATCACCGGCCTCCTGCGCAAGCCGGGCAGCCAGGGCATCTTCACGCCCGACAACGAGCCGTATGCACAATCTCTGGTACTGGCGCGATCTCGACGGCCTGTTCCAGGCGGCGTTCGGGGCCGGCGATCGAGTCTCGCGTGCGCCGTTCTTCGTCGACGCGGAAGCGCCGGCGCCCGGCGGGTGGCCCAAGGGCGGGGCGACGCGGCTCGAGCTGCCGAATCGGCATCTCGAGTACGCGATCACCTGGTTCGGACTGGCTGCGGCGCTGGCGGCCGTATTCGCGGCCTACGCCGTGCCGCGCCTCAGGCGATGCAAATCCCTGACGCCGCAGCCGTAATTTTCGATGTAGGCGCTACAACCGCGGCGCGCCTTGTTCGGCGCATCCTCGCGCCCTAGTGTCCCTCACGAAGCAGTCGTGCACCGGCTCGAAAGGAAGCTCGTCGCCCGTGAACTACATCTCGACCAGGGGGGAAGCGCCGACGCTCGGCTTCGAGGACGTGCTCCTGGCCGGGCTCGCGCGCGACGGCGGCCTCTACGTGCCCGAGACCTGGCCCAGGCTGACGCGGGAGACGATCGCCGCGTTCGCCGGGCGGCCATTCGCCGAAGTGGCGGTCGAGGTCATCCACCCGTTCACGGGCGGCGCCATCTCGAGCCCGAGCTACTCGCCATGGCGAACGAGGCCTACAGCGGCTTCGGCCATCCGGCGGTGACGCCGCTCGTCCAGATCGATCGCAACACGTGGATCCTCGAGCTGTTTCACGGGCCGACGCTCGCCTTCAAGGACGTGGCGATGCAGCTTCTCGCGCGCCTCATGGATCACGTGCTGGCCAAGCGCGGCGCGCGGGCGACGATCGTCGGCGCCACCTCGGGCGATACGGGCGGCGCGGCGATCGAGGCCTTTCGCGGCTCGAAGCGCGTCGACGTCGATCATCCTCTTCCCCGACGGGCGCGTCTCCGACGTGCAGCGGCGCATGATGACGACGCCGACGGAGGCCAACGTGCACGCGGTCGCCGTCAACGGCACGTTCGACGACTGCCAGGCGCTCGTGAAGGGCATGTTCAACGACCACGCCTTCCGCGACCGCATGGCGCTCTCGGGCGTCAACTCGATCAACTGGGCGCGCATCGTGGCTCAGGTGACGTATTACTTCGTCGCCGCCGCGGCGCTCGGCGCGCCGCACCGCCCCGTCTCGTTCTCGGTGCCGACGGGCAATTTCGGCGACATCTTCGCCGGCTAGGTGGCGAAGCGGATGGGGCTTCCCGTCGAGCGCCTCGTCATCGCGTCCAATGCCAACGACATCCTGCCGCGCGCCTATGCGGACGGCGTCTACGAGATGCGCGGCGTCGTCGCGACCTCGTCGCCGTCGATGGATATTCAGATCTCCTCCAACTTCGAGCGCTACCTGTTCGAGGCCTCGAGCCGCGACGCAGCGCAGGTCCGCGCGGCCATGGGCGCTCTCGCGCAGGGCGGCCGCTTCGAGATGCACGCCATCATGCCGGAGTTTCACGAGGAGTTCGGCGCGGCGTCGGCAAGCGAGAGCGAGGCTCAGGCCGCGATCCGCCAAGTGCGGGAGGAAAGCGGCTATCTCATGGATCCGCACACGGCGTGCGCCTTGGTCGCGGCCGAGAAGTGCGTCGACCAGACCGAGACGCCGCGCGTCATCCTTTCGACGGCGCATCCGGCCAAGTTCCCGGACGGCATGGAGCGGATCACCGGCGAGCGCCCGCCGCTGCCCGAGCGCCTGGCGTGCGCTGCTCACCGCCAAGGAACGCTACCCCGTACTCGCCAACGATCTCGCTGCCGTGGAAGCCCATGTCGCAAGCGTCGCCCGCTCGGTGAGCGAGGGGGCAGCATGAGCGCCCAGGTCACGCGGCTCGGCAACGGCCTCTCCGTCGTGACCCACACGATGCCGCATCTCGAGACGACGTCGCTCGGCCTTTGGGTCGGCGTCGGCGCGCGCCACGAAGCGGAAAGCGAGAACGGCATCTCGCACTTTCTCGAGCACATGTCCTTCAAGGGCACCGCCTCGCGCAGCGCGCAGGCGATTGCCGAGGAGATCGAGGCGGTCGGCGGCGAGCTCAACGCGGCAACGGGGCTCGAGACCACGGCCTACTTCGCCCGCGTGCTCAAGGGTGACGAAGGCGTGGCGCTGGAGCTCATCGCCGACATCCTGCTGAACTCGCGCTTCGCGCCGGCAGAGCTCGAACGCGAGCGGGAGGTCATCCTGCAGGAGATCGCGGCGACTCGCGACAGCCCGGACGATCTCGCCTACGAGCTGGTGCAGGAGGCCGCCTATCCGGGACAGGCCGTGGGCCGAACTATTCTCGGCACCGCCGACAACGTGCGGGCATTTACGGCCGTGGATCTCAAGCGCTTTCTCGAGACCCGCTACAAGGCAGGCGGCATGGTTCTGGCGGCCGCCGGCGCTGTCAACCACGACCAGTTCGTTCGCCACGCTGAAGCCCTATTCGGGGGGCTCACTCCCGGGCATGTCGGGGGCGAAGAGGCCGCGCGCTATCAAGGTGGCATGCGCTGGCACCCGAAGCGCTTTGAGCAAAGCCATCTCTTGCTCGCGTTCGAGGGGCCGTCCGCCCGCGAGGATGCGTTCTTCACTGCCCAGGTCTTCTCAGGCCTGTTTGGCGGCGGAATGTCGTCGCGACTGTTCCAGGAGGTGAGGGAGAAGCGGGGGCTCTGCTACGCGATCTACTCGTCGGCGTGGGGGCTCACGGATACAGGCATGCTTGCGGTTCATGCCGCAACCGGGACGGAGATGATGGCGGAGCTGATCGACGTCGTCGGCACCGAGCTCGTGAGCGTGGCCGAGAAGGGCCCCACTCCGGCGGAGCTTGCGCGCGCCAAGGCCCAGCTCAAGGCCGGGCTCATGATGGCTCTCGAATGCTCCTCGACGCGCGCCGAGCAGATGGCGCGCCAGCTTCTCAACTTCGGCCGGCTCATCGACGCCGGCGAGCTTATCGCAAAGGTCGACGCGGTGACGGTTGCGGATGCGCGCGACTTCGCGTCGGCGCTGAGTGCAATCCGGCCGGCGATCGCGGTCGTAGGTGCAGGCAAGAAGTCGCGCGAGCTTGGCGTGCTCGCCGAGCAGACTGCGGCGAGATCCAGCGCTAGGGCCGGCACATGGCATTCCTGAGAGCCGGCAGCATTCCCGAAGCGCTCATTCACGGCCGGCGCGTCTGGCTGCGACCGCCGCAGATGAGCGACTATGGTCCCTGGGCGGAGCTCAGAGCACTCAGCCGGACGCATCTGACGCCATGGGAGCCGGCGTGGCCGCGCGACGAGCTGACGAAGAGCGCCTACCGCAGACGCGTGCGCCACTACCAGCGCGAGGCGCGCGACGATCTCGGCTATTCGTTCCTGATCTTCGCGACCGCGGAGGATGAGCTTCTCGGCGGGCTTACGCTCTCGAACATCAGGCGCGGCGTGACGCAGGCGGCCGCGATCGGCTACTGGCTCGGCGTGCCCTACGTGCGGCGCGGCTACATGACGGAAGCCGTGCTGGCCATACTCCCGCACGCTTTCGACGCGCTCCGGCTGCACCGGCTCGAGGCGGCCGCACAGCCGGACAACACCGCGTCCGTGCGGCTGCTCGAGCGCTGCGGATTTGCGCGCGAGGGCCTTGCGCGGCGCTATCTCAAGATCAACGGCGTGTGGCAGGACCACGTGCTGTTCGCTCTGCTTGCCGAGGACCGGGCGGTGAGGGGGCTGGGCAAGACATGACCGCCTCGGCCTGCGAATCTCCTGACAGAAAATGCGCTCGCGGTGCGCTCGGCGCCGTTGTCGCGAGCCTGGTTTTGGCCGTCGTGGCGCTCATCTCGCTTCCCGGCGAAGCGCTGGCGCTCAAGGCGATCGTCGTCGGCCCAGACCAGGGGCGCCTCGAGATCACGACGCTCGGCGAGCTCTACGACGGGCGCGGCGACAGCCTGCAGGTGGAGACGGCGGCCGGCGAGGACGGCGTCGTCGGCCGCATGTCGGTCAGCGCGACGACGCAAGGCACCAATCCCAACTGGATCGTGTTCGCGCTCACGAACCCGACCGACAAGCCGGTCGAGCGCTGGCTCTCGGCGGACCGCTACAACGTCGTCGGCTCCGGCGTGGTGTGGCCCGATCTCGACGCGCGGCGCATCGAGGCCGTGACGCCGTCGATCGGCTTCGTGCCGGAGCGCATCAAGAGCGACCGCGCCGACGTGTTCCGCATCACGCTCGAGCCGGGGCAGACGATCACCTACGTGGCCGAGCTTTCCTCCGAGCGGTTCGCGCGCATCTACCTGTGGAAGCCGCTCGACTACGAGCTCAAGAGCTCGGACCGCCAGCTTTTCAACGGCGTCATGCTCGGGCTCACCGGCCTGATGGCGATCTTCCTCACCGCGATTTTCGCGGCAAACCACAAGCTGATGTTTCCGGCCTCCGCGCTCGTCGCCTGGTGCGTGCTCGCCTACCTCTGCGTCGACTTCGGCTTCTTCCACAAGCTGTTCCAGATGAAGCCCGAGGCGAACGCGGTCTACCGCGCGGGGGCGGAATCGGCGCTCGCGGCGAGCCTCGTCGTCTTTCTTCATGTGTTCCTGAGGCTCGCGCTCTGGCACGGCCTCATTCGCATGCTGATCACGGTGTGGCTCATGGCGCAGTTCTCGCTGATCGCCGTCGCCATCGTCGATCCGAGGCTCGCGTCGACGTTCGCGCGCCTGTCGTTCGTGTTCATCGGCGGCACGGGCGCCGGGCTCATCCTCTATCTCGCGTTTCGCGGCCAGGACCGCGCGCTGTCGCTGATCCCGACGTGGATCCTGTTCCTGGTCTGGATCTTCGGCGCCGGCGTCACGCTCACGGGGAAACTGTCGGGCGATATCGTCGTCTCCGGCCTCGTCGCAGGACTGGTGCTGGTCCTGCTGCTGATCGGATTTACGGTCACGCAGTACGCGTTCCGCTCGCTCGAGCCGATGTACTCGGGAGCGCCGTCCGAATTGCAGCTCAAGTCGGTCGCGGTCGATGCGGCCGGGGCGGCGGTCTGGGAGTGGAACGCGCGGCGCGACAGCGTGAAATGCAGCCCCCTCGTCGAGGGATGGCTCGGCTTGCATGCGGGCGAGCTCTCGGCGCGCGTCGACGAGTTCCTGCGTCATCTCCACCAGGCGGATCGCGAGCGGTTCAGGCTGGCGCTCTCGTCCGTGCAGGAGCGCGGCGACGGGAAGATCCACTGCGATTTCCGCATGCGGCAGGCGGACAACAGCTATCGCTGGTTCGAGCTCGAGGCGGCCGGCGTGCCGGGGAGCGATCCACGCTCCTTCAAGTGCGTCGGTCTCATGCGCGACGTGACGGATACGAAGCGCGCGCACGAGCGCCTGCTGCATGATGCCGTGCACGACAGCCTCACGGGCCTGCCCAACCGCGAGCTGCTGCTCGACCGGCTCGAAGTCGCGATGGCGCGGGCGAAGTCGGAAGCGCATATCCGGCCGGCTGTTGTCTCCATCAACATCGACAAGTTCAAGAGCATGAACTCGTCGTTCGGTCTCGTGCTCGGCGACAGTCTGCTGCTCACGATCGCGCGGCGCCTGCAGCGCCATCTGGGCCCCAACGACACGCTGTCCCGGATCGGGGGCGATCAGTTCGCGATCCTCATTCCCGGCGAGCAGCCGCCACAGGAGCTTGCCGCGCACGCCGAGCGCATCCGCCGCTCGCTGCGCTCGCCGATCAAGATCGCAGCTCAGGAGATCGTGCTCACGGGCTCGCTCGGCGTCGCCGTCTACGACGGGACCGAGGCCAAGTGCGAGGAGCTGCTCAAGAAGGCCGAGATCGCCATGTACCGCGCCAAGCGCGGCGGCGCCGACAGGATCGAGGTTTTCGGCCGGCAGATGAAGGTCGACTGGGACGAGCGGGTGGCGCTCGAGAGCGACCTGCGCAAGGCGCTGGAGAAGAACCAGCTCCGCGTCCTCTATCAGCCGATCGTCTATCTGCCGACCGAGGAGCTCGCCGGATTCGAGGCCGTGATCCGGTGGGATCACCCCCAGCTCGGCGTCATCGATCCTTGGCCTTCGTCTCGATCGCCGAGGATTCGGATCTCATCGTCAAGCTCGGCTCGCATGTTCTCATGCGCGCGGCCCGCGATGCGGCACGCTGGCAGAAGGAGCATCCGCGAGTCGACGCGCCGCTCTTCGTTTCCGTCAACGTCGCGAGCCGGCAGCTCTTCCGCCAGGACCTCATTCAGGAGATCCGGCACATTCTCGGGCGCAACGTCGTGCCGAAGGGTTCGCTCAAGCTCGAGGTCTCCGAGCAGCTCGCGATGGAGAACCCGGAGCAGGCGACCGAGATCCTGGAATGGCTGCGCGGCGCCGGCGCCGAGATCGCGCTCGACGACTTCGGCATGGGCTATTCGTCGTTCGCCTATCTCGAGCGGCTGCCGTTCGACACGATCAAGATCGACCAGGCGATCATGCAGTCGAGCAGCGCCAGCGGCGGGTCGCCGCTCGTGCGCTCGATCGTTGCGCTGGCGCACGAGCTCGGCAAGAAGGTGGTCGCGAAGGGCGTCGAGAACGGCGAGGAGATCGCGTTCCTGCGCTCGATCGGATGCGAGTACGCGCAAGGCGGCTATTGCGGCGATCCCATTCCGGACACCGAGGTGGTGCAGGTTCTCAAGATGCTGCGCCGCTCCGAGAGCAAGCTCAAGCCGCGCGGCCTTTTCCGCACCAAGCCCAAGAAGAAGCGGGACCCGAAACAAGACTCGAACGGGGCGCGCGGAGAACCGCCGCTCGCCGCCCAGGCCAACGGGTCGCATCCGCCGAAACGTCCCGCGGGAACGGGCGCGCCACAGGTCGCCGAGCCGAGGGAGGCGCGCACGGTCAGGTCGCTGCCGAACAGCGCCATGCGCGTGCGCCCGCGCGCACAGCCGCAGGCCCAGCCTCAGCAGCAAATCAGGACGCAGGGCGCGGGCGGGCCCGCGCCGGCGCTCAGCATGCTTCCACCGCCGCCGGCTGCCGTCGCACCTGTCCCGCCCCTTCCTCCCAACCCGCTCATTGGTGCAGGGCGATGCTTGGTGCAGGAGCGATGCCGCCGCCGCCGACGATGGCGCCGCATCCTCATCTGAGGCCGGTGGAGCACGTGCCGCCTCAGCCGCCGATGCCGCCGCCGCTGCCGGCAGCGCCGCCAGCGATTGCGGGCGGCGGCACGCGCCCGCCGTGGCCGCAGGAGGCCGCGGTGCCGCCGCGGCCGCCCGTGCAGCCGCCGTTCGCGGTGCCGATGCCGGTCGCGATGCCGCCGGCCGCGCCGCCGCCGCCGGCCGCGGGCGCTCCCGCTCCGCAGCCGCAGCGCGTGCCGGTCACGGCGCCGCCACCCGCCGCGCCGCCGCCGCCCGACTTCTCGGGCCTGCCGCCCGCCATCGCCGAAAGCCTGTCGCGGCTTGCGGGCAGCATCAAGCCGCCGACGAAGAAGTCGCCCGACGCCTAGAGCGTGATTGATTTTCGCTAGATCGAAGTCGCGCTCTCGCTGTCTGCAACGGGGGCGGCAGTGCGGGCCGGACGCCGTCAGGCGTGGCCGGCGTCGCTCACGAGGTGGGAAGGATCGATGCCGATCTTGGCGAGGGCGCGGGTGTACTTCGAATCAAGATCGGGATCAAAGACGAGGTCCATGTCGGCCGGGCAATGCAGCCAGCCGTTGGCCTGGATCTCGCTCTCGAGCTGGCCCGCCGACCAGCCCGCATAGCCGAGCGCGAGCATGGCGCGATCCGGGCCCTCGCCGGAGGCGATCGCTTTCAGGATATCGATCGAGGCGGTGAGGCTCACATCGCGGTCGATCTGCAGAGTCGAGTCGCTCGCAAAATAGTCGGACGTGTGAAGCACGAAGCCGCGGCCGGTCTCGACGGGGCCGCCGACATGCACCTGCCTCTCGAGGATCTCATTCGAGATGCCGTCGTCGGCGCCGCGCGGCGGGATGCCGAGACGCTCGAGAAGATCGGGGAAGCTGATGTGGCTCGCGCGGTGATTGATGATGAGGCCCATGGCGCCGTCGTCGGAGTGGGCGCACAGGTAGATCACCGAGCGTGAGAAGCGGCGGTCGGTCATGAGCGGCATGGCGACGAGAAGCTGGCCTTTGAGGTAGCCTTCGTTGCGCTTCTTGCGCTTGGGTCGTGGGACTGTCATGAGGCCAAGACTAGCGCCGTGCCGGCGGACCTGTGAAGCGGTGAAATTTCGGCGCGGCCGCTAAATCGCCGCAAGAATGATCGGAATTGTGGCCGGCGGTGGGCAAGTCGCGATCCCGAGCCTATATGGGTGGCGGTTGCATCCGGGCCGTCATAATGAGCGAGGAACCCCTATGTCGTTGAGGCCGTGGCAGACGAGATCACGCGGGAGGCTTGCCCGCTACTCGATCCTCATGTCGGCTCTTCTCCTTGCTGCTGCAAGCCCGGCCGCGCCGACGCTCGCGCTCGAATCGCCCTGGCTCGACGGCTACAAGACCAGAGCCCGCCTCTCGGCCGGCGTCACGGAGGCGCAAGACGGATCGCGGCTGCTCGCGTTCGTCGAGGTCGAATTGCCGGAGGGATGGAAGACGTACTGGCGCAATCCGGGGGATGCAGGCGGCCTGCCGCCCGCGTTCGACTGGTCGAAGTCGGAAAATCTCGCCGCGGCGACGGTGCTCTATCCGGCGCCGAAGCTCATGACCGACAAGGCGGGCAATACCTTCGGCTACAAGGACCGCGTCGTGTTTCCGGTCGAGATCAAGCCCAAGAACGCGGGCGAGGCGATCAATCTCGTTCTCAATCTCCAGTACGGCATCTGCAAGGAGATCTGCGTGCCGGCGGAAGCGCAGCTCACGCTCGAGATCCCGCCCAAGGCGACCGACGAGCGCGCCGGCCGCCGGCTTGGAAGCTCTGGCACATGTGCCGCGCGGTGATGGTGAGCGCCGTTCAGGCGATCCCATCCTGAAGCATGCCGAGGCCAAGCTCGACGGCGCCAAGCCGCTGCTGACGCTCGAGGCTAGCTTCGGGGGCGACACGGACGGCGCGGTCATCTTTCTCGAGGCGCCGGACGGGCTCTATCTGCCGCTGCCGACAAAAGCCAAGGATAACGGCGGCGGGCTCCTCACCTTCGAGGCGGATCTCAGCCGCGACGTCGATCTCGCGGCACTCACGCGGCAAGACGATCACGGCGACGCTGGTCGGCAAGGGCGGCGCCTCGGTTGCGAGCTTTCGGATCGAGTAGGTCCTGGACCCGCGTACCGGCGGGCATTCACTAGCCAGCTACACTCGGATCTTCGCGGTCGTGAGCGTGGCCTATCGCCGCCAAGATCGCCTTATCCAATAGCCGCGGATTTAAAATGACCTTCTGCGAATGGACGTCGGTGACCGCGGACAAGGGAACGACGAATTCGCCGGCGTTCTCGACGTAAATGACAAGGGCCGTCTTGTTCACTTCTCGGATGGCGCCGATGCCTTCGCTGCCGTCTGCGACAAACGCCATGAAGCCTTCCTCAATCCGTTCGGTCATCGGCAAACTCTCCAGCTGGCCTATCTATAGAAGCGGGCGCTAGTAGTAGCGCGGAATTGGACCGTTGTGCGGAGTCGCCCTGTCCGAGAGATCGAAGGTGACCTCATCGACGTAGCACCAACCCCAACCTTCGGGCGGATCATAGCCTTCGATGATGGGATGACGGGTGGCGCGGAAATGCTTGGTGGCGTGGCGGTGGGGGGAGCTGTCGCAGCAGCCGACATGGCCGCAAGTTCGGCAGAGGCGCAAGTGAACCCACGTGCTGCCGATGCGTAGACACTCTTCGCACCCGAGCGCGCTCGGGACTACGTCTCGGATGCCATCCAGATGCGTACAGACTTGAGCCATGTGTGTCGCTCCTATCCGATCACACTATCCGTAGAACATCCTGCCGCCCTTGCACCAATCGCGCATTGGCAAGGGTTAATCCTCGCCGCTCCGCCCCGCTCTGCACTGGCCCGCCTCGGCGCCGGGCCGGAATTACGACGCCTAGCGTCCATTTCCTCGATGGCCTGCAAGATAGGAATGCAGGATGGCGACGACCTGCGCGCCCTCGCCGACGGATGCGGCGACGCGTTTGACCGAGCCCGACCGCACGTCGCCGACTGCGAACACGCCCCGGCGGCTCGTCTCCAGGATGTGCCGGCCGGCGCCGGCCTCGTCGCCCGTCAGCACGAATCCCTTCTGGTCCAGCGTCACGGCGCCTGAAAGCCAATCGCTGTTCGGCTCCGCTCCGATGAAGAGAAAGAGATGACCAATAGGGCAGCGGACCTCCTCGCCCGACGGCCCGCGCCAGCGGAGCGCCTCGAGCCGGCCATTGCTGCCCATCCAAGCCTGTGACCTCTGCCTGCGTCAGTACCTCCACATTGGGCAGTGCACCGATGCGGTCGACAAGATAGCGCGACATGGTCGAGCCGAGATCGCGTCCGCGCACCAAGAGCCACACCTTGGCAACCTGGCTGGCGAGATAGACCGTCGCCTGGCCAGCGGAGTTGCCGGCGCCGACGAGAGCCACCTCCTGCCCCGCACAGAGTTTCGCCTCGAGCGGCGAGGCCCAATAGTGCACGCTCGTCATCTCGAATTCGTCCAGGCGCGCGACATCGAGCCGCCTGTAGCGGGCGCCGCAGGCGATCACCACCGAGCGGGCGCTGACGCGCTCGCCATTGGCGAGCTTCAACTGGTATCCGTCGTCGTCCCCTTCCCCGCGGCTCTCGAGCGCGGCTGCCTCGTCGGGAATAGCCATATCGACCCCGAACTTCTGCGCCTGCGAGTAGGCGCGACCCATCAGCGCCATGCCCGATATGCCCGTGGGAAAGCCCAGATAGTTCTCGATTCGGGCAGAGGCGCCAGCCTGGCCGCCGAACGCACGGCAGTCGAGAGCCAGCGCCGAGAGACCTTCAGAGCCCGCATAGACGGCGGTGGCGAGGCCGGCCGGCCCGGCGCCCACGATCACGACGTCGTAAATCTTATCCGGATCGATCGGCCCCACGAGGCCGATGCAGCGGGCAAGCTCGGTCTCGCTCGGGTTACGTAGCAGTTGGCCGCCGGGGCACAGCACAATCGGCAATTGACCGGGGTCGACATCGAAGCGCTCGAGCAAGGCCTTCGCCTCGACGTCAGTCTCCGCGTCCAGCCTCTGATGCGGATGCCCGTTGCGTGAAAGGAAGTTCTGCAGGCGCAGCACGTCACCGCTCTCCGCCGGACCGACGATCACCGGTCCGGCTCCCCTCAATTCGATCAGGCCGACGCGGCGCAAGATCAAGGCCCGCATGATGCGCTCGCCGAGCTCCGCCTCCGCGATGAGCAGCGCCCGCAGACATCGGGGACCGATGATCAGAGCCTCGACCGGCTCCTCCGCGTAGGCATCCACCAGCGCCGGGCGGCCGGACAGCTGCGCGAGCTCGCCCATGAATGCGCCGGGCCCATGCGTTACGATCAGATCGCCGGCTCCCTGCTCCTTGTGCTGAGTGATCTTGACGTTTCCGGAAAGGATCACGGCCATGCCGTGCCCCACCTCACCGGCTCTCACCAGCGCCTCGCCGGTAGCAAAGGATCTCACCACGCCGAACCGGCGCAGGCGCTCGATCTCCGCCGGCGCAAGGACGGGAAACATCTGGTCACGCCGTGTCTTCATTATGGATGGGATAGACTCAGACATCCTCAGCTCCGTCGGACTTCATCCAAGTCGAACTCAAAGTCGAAACCACTCGCAGTTTTGCCCTCCCAGCCACGGATTTATGCGGACGACATCGGGCGGAGCGCTCCCTTACGGGTCCATACTATCGTCAATCCGGCCCAAGAGGCCCCTTGAAAGGTGGCCCAATCGGTACATCGGCAATCGCAATGTCCGGAATGGCCCGTCTCGGCCAAGCGCACACGCCCGGAAAGCGGCGCAAGCCAGGCGACGGTCAGTATGGGGGCGGCTTGCGCACGCGCTGAGTTTTGGCTGCCTCGGTCCACCATGCGAGATCGTCGGCAAACCGGGGAAACAGTTTTTGCAACGTGGCCCCGCCCGTGCCGATCGGCATCCCGTCGGCATCGAGCGCATCGCTGATGGGACCTACGGCGAGCGTGCTGGAAACAACAATCATGCCCATCTCGGACAGCGTGCCGTGCCACATCACGCTTGCCCTGGCGCCGGAAAGCCTGCCAGCCGAGTAGCTGGCAATCGCGGCCGGACGCCAGAACCATTCCTCGAGAAAATGATCGGTGAGATTCTTGAGGCCGGGCTGCATCCCCCAATTGTACTCGCCGGTCACGAACACGAAGGCATCAGCCGCTTTGATCTTGGCGGCTAACTCTTCCATCGCTGGAGGTGCGGTGCCCGGCGCGAACTCCTTGTACATGCGGTCAAGGATGGGCAATCCGACGGATTTGGCGTCGATCAGCTCCGCGTTCTCGCCCCGGCTGCACAGCCCAGCGACGATGTACTTCGCCAACCGGATGCCCGCGCGATCGCTGCGATAAGATCCATAGAACACAAGAATCCGGTCCTTCATGGCACGCTGATCCTTTCAGTCGCTGGCATTCTACTCGGTCGACACGATTTCGTTCCTCCGTGGGCACACGCGGGTGCGGTGGGCGTCATGGGGCTCTTAACGGTAGACGAAAGAGATTGGTTTGAATGCTACGCATCAGTTGCGTAAAAATGCGAAAGGACGCCCGAAACTGAGGAGGTCGACGTGAGCAGTACTCAGGTGCGCAGCGAAACTGAGACCCCGAAAGCGCGGACGATCGACATGAAGCTCGAGATCGTCGTCATCCCCGTTTCGGACGTCGATCGCGCCAAGCGCTTCTACGGCGGCCTGGGCTGGAGGCTCGATGCCGACTTCGCCTCCGGTGACGACTGGCGCGTGATCCAGTTCACGCCGCCGGGCTCTGGGTGCTCGGTCATCTTCGGCAAGAACGTCACCGCGGCCGCACCTGGCTCCGCCCGGGGACTGTACCTGATCGTCTCCGACATCGAGGCCGCCCGCAACGAGCTGCTGCGTCGTGGCGTCCAGGTCAGCGAGGTGTTTCACGGCGGGGGCGACGTGCACGCCGGCACGGACGAGCCTTATTTGTCCGGGCGACTCCGGGTCAATGGTCCGGATCCCGAGCATCGCAGCTATGGCTCGTTTGCCTCGTTCAGTGACCCGGACGGCAACGGCTGGCTGTTCCAGGAGATCACCCACCGATTGCCCGGACGCGTGGAGGGGGACACGACATTCGCCTCATCGACGGAGCTAGCGGCCGCCCTCCGGCGTGCGGCGGCCGCGCACGGCGAGCATGAGAAGCGGACGGCGGCCAGCATGATGCGGACTGGCCAAACTGGTATGCCGAGTACATCGTCCGGGAACAGGCCGGCGAGCAACTGCCGTTGTGAGCAGCGGTTTTGCCGGCGCGACCGCGCCGCAGCTAGCTAGGGAGAGACGCCCATGACGATCAAGGTCGGCGACCGGCTGCCGGACGCCAAGTTCACGGTCATGGGTGCCGAAGGCCCCAAGCCGATGACAAGCGACGAGGTGTTCCGCGGCAAGAAGGTGGTGCTGTTCGCCGTGCCGGGCGCCTTCACGCCGACGTGCAGCGAGGCGCACCTTCCGGGCTTCGTCGGCAACGCCGATGACATTCTGGCGAAGGGCGTCGCCACCATCGCCTGCACGGCGGTCAACGACGTGTTCGTGCTCAGCGCCTGGTCGAAGTCGCGCGGGGCCGAGAAGATCCTGATGCTCGCCGACGGGAACGCGGACTTCGCCAAGAAGCTCGGGCTCGAGATCGATCTGGCCGGCTTCGGGCTCGGCACGCGCTCGAAGCGCTACGCGATGATCGTCGACGACGGCGTCGTCAAATATCTCGCGGTCGAGGATTCGCCGCCGCAGCACGAGAAGGCGACGGCGGAGAAGCTTCTCCAGGCGCTTTGAGCGTCAGTCTTCCGTCGGCTTTGAGCGCAGGAACGGCTTCATGCCCTCGCGCGCGAGCTCGTCGGCGCGCTCGTTCTCCGGGTGGCCGGCGTGGCCTTTGACCCAGTGCCACTTGACCTCGTGGCGTCCGAGCGCCTGCTCGAGGCGCTGCCACAGCTCGGCGTTCTTGACGGGCTTCCTGTCGGCGGTGCGCCAGCCGTTGCGCTTCCAGTTGTGAATCCAGGCCGTGATGCCGTTCTTCACGTACTCGCTGTCGGTGTGGAGGTCGACATGGCTCGGCTTCTTCAATGCTTCGAGGGCCGAGATCGCGGCCATCAGCTCCATGCGGTTGTTGGTCGTGTGCTCCTCGCCGCCGTTGAGCTCCTTCTCATGGCCGCCAGAGCGGAGGATCGCGCCCCAGCCGCCCGGGCCCGGGATTTCCCGAGCAGGCGCCGTCGGTGAAGATCTCGACGGACGTCGCTTTGGCGGTCATGGGCGCTCCTCGAGGCCGTAGGCGGCGATCGAGCGCACGCCCTGGTGGAAGCGCAGCCGGCGCAGATAGGCGATCGGGTCGTGCGGCTTGACGAGCGCGTCCTTCGACGTGTGCAGCCAGTCGTGCGCGCGCGTCAGCAGAAAGCGCAGGGCGGCGCCGCGGGCCAATGTCGGCATCGCCTCGCGCTCGTTCGGCGTCGAGCTTGCGCACGCTCCTCGTAGCCCCGGAGCAGCGCGCGGCCCTTGGTGACGTTGAAAGAGTAGTCGGCCTCGAAGCACCAGGCGTTGAGGCAGACGGCGATGTCGTAGGCGAAGGCATCGTTGCAGGCGAAGTAGAAGTCGATGAGGCCGGAGAGCTTGCCGCCGAGGAAGAAGACGTTATCGGGAAAGAGGTCGGCGTGAATGACGCCCTCGGCCAGGCCTTTCGGCCAGTGGGCCTCGAGATAGGAAAGCTCGTCGCCGATGACGTGGCCGAGGCCGGGCGCGATCTCCTCGGCGCGGTCGGCGAAGCGCTTCGAAGAGCGGCCGCCAGCCGGAAAGTCCCAAGCGCGTTGGGGCGCGAGAGAGGGAAGCCCTCGCCCGCGAGGTGCAGCTCAGCGAGCGCGCGGCCGACGGCGGCGCAATGCTCGGCGCGCGGCCGGCGCACCCAGAAGCCTTCGAGAAAGGTCTGGATCGCGGCCGCGCGCCCGGCGATCTCGGTCAGGTTCTTGTCCGTCACGGTCGCGGACCGGCAAAGGGCACGAGACGCCGCGGCGCGAAAGATGCTCGAGCAGGCCCAGAAAGAAAGGCAGATCCTCGCGGGCTACGCGGCGCTCGTAGAGCGTCAGGATGAACGTTCCCTTGCTCGTGTGCACGACATAGTTGGTGTTCTCGACGCCCTCGGCGATGCCCTTGTAGGACAGGAGGTCGCCGAGCCCGTAGCTCGCGATGAGCGCCGTCAGCTCCTCGTCGGTGACTTCCGTGTAGACGGCCATCGGGTTCTCTTGCTCGGAATTCTATCTGCGCGGGCGATGGAGGGTGGCTCTCGAGGATGCCGGTCAGGCGTCGGCGGGCTCGCGCAGCTCGCGCGGAACGTTGAAGGCGACGCGCTCGTCGGCTGTCGTCACGGATCTCGACCGAGATGTCGAAGCGCAGCTTGAGCGCTTCGATGACCTCGTCGACGAGCGTCTCGGGTGCCGACGCGCCCGCCGTCAAGCCGACGGTGCCCACCCCGTCGAGATCGTGCCAAGGGATCTCGGCCGCGCGCTGGATGAGGATCGCTTTGGGGCAGCCGGCGCGCTCGGCGACCTCGACGAGGCGCAGCGAGTTCGACGAGTTCGGTGCGCCGACGACGATCAGCAGGCTCGGCGCGGGGTGCGATCGCCTTGACGGCGGCCTGGCGGTTCGTCGTCGCGTAGCAGATGTCCTGCTTCTGGGGGCCGACGATGCCGGGGAAGCGCTCGTTCAGAACGGCCACGATGTCCGCCGTGTCGTCGACGGAAAGCGTGGTCTGAGTCGCGTAGGCGAGCTTTTGCGGGTCGCGGGGCACAAAGGCGCGCGCCTGATCCACAGTTTCGATCAGGCTCACGGCACCCTCGGGAAGCTGGCCCATGGTGCCCTCGACCTCGGGGTGGCCGGCGTGGCCGATGAGCACGACCTCGTGGCCGGCGGCGTGATGCCTGGCCGCTTCCATGTGGACCTTGAACACCAGAGGGCAGGTGGCATCGATGGCAAACATGCGGCGCGCCTTGGCGGCCAGCGGCACGGATTTCGGCACTCCATGTGCCGAAAAGATCACAGGTTGATCCGTGTCAGGTATCTCGTTGAGTTCTTCCACAAAAATGGCGCCTTTAGCTCTCAACGTCTCCACCACGAATCGGTTGTGAACGATCTCATGGCGGACGTAGACCGGGGCGCCGAACTTGGCCAGGGCCAGCTCGACAATCTTAATGGCCCGGTCGACGCCGGCGCAGAAGCCGCGCGGCGCGGCGAGCACCACCGTCAAAGCGGGGCGCTCGATGGGTCCGGCGTCGGTCGGGGATGAAGACATCGATACGCGATCCTAGTCGAGATCGTGGGGGTTGGCGCGGCACGAGGGCGAGAAAGAGCGTTTTGCCGTGTCCCGTGGGAGGTGGTAGAGCTTGAAGTCAGTAACCAAGAAAAGTCTCCTCGCGCGGCTTGGGGGTAGAAGGCCTCGCGGATATGTCAAGCTCGCGTGCCGGACGCGGCTTGATTATGCGGATTGGGGGGCGGCGGTGCAATCCGTCATCACGATGGGGCGTGCGCTCAGGTGTCTCGGCGCTCGGGGCGGCGCTAACTGTGGCGCTCTCGGGGTGCGGCCTTTCCTCGGTCACCTCGGGTCTGGGCTCCAGCATTTTCGGCGGCGGCTCCTCATCGGGCTCGCAGCCGGAAGGTGTCAGCGAAGAGCAGCTGTTGGCGGCGGCGAAAACCGGCGGCGATGCCTCGCTCGCGGGGCTCGGCTCGGGCGACGTCTCGCCCGGATGTCCGCGCTTCGTGGTCTGGCCGCGCGACAACAATCTCACCATCTACGAGCCCGGCCGCGTCGGCGACGGTCTCGCCATCGTCCATCGCGGCGAGCTGACCAAGACGGCGCGCGAATGCACCATCGAAGGCAACCGCGTCACCGTGCGCTACGGTTTCTCAGGGCGCGTGCTGCTCGGGCCCCGCGGCAAGAACGGGCCGATCACGCTGCCCATCAACGTGTTCGTGACGGACGCCAAGCGCGAGAAGGTGACGACCGACCATCTCAAGGTCGATGCGACGCTCGCGGTCGAAAATCCGATCGGATATTTCTCGGCGGTGCGGACGGTGACCTTCAATGTCCCCGAAGGCTCGCGTCCCGGCGAGTACGAGGTCTTCGTCGGCTTCGAGCGCAATACGCCGAACGCCGGCTGATCCTTTCCGAGATTTCAAGAATTGCAGAGCGCGTCGGCTCGTGCGCCGTCAGCGTGCGCTGCTGCGCGGGAGCTGGGGCGCCGCCGATGGCCGGCGGGCGCCGTAGATGCGGGCGATGGTCGAGGCCGGCACGTTCAGGAAATAGAGCGCGAGGCACCACTGGTTGCGCAGCACGCGCTTGCACGTAGCCGTCGCGTCTGTAGCGCGCGGCGCTCGTCACGGCGCGCGAGCGCACGGATACGATGCGGCGGCGCCCCAGGCGGCGCACGATGTCGACATCCTCCATGATCGGCAGCGGTCTGTAGCCGCCGACCTCGTCGTAGAGGCGGCGCGGGATGAGCAGGCCCTGGTCGCCGTAGGGGAGCTTCAAGAGCGCCGTGCGCAAGTGCACCAGCGTCTCGAGCGCGCGCGGGGCGAAGCCGAGGTCGTCGAGCGTGAAGCGGAAGGCGGCGGCGCGCGGCTCGAGGCGGCCCGATTCGACGCGCTCGATCATCTGGACCGCGTCGCGCTCCCAGCCCGTCTCGAGCACCGTGTCGGCGTGGAGGAACAGGAGCCAGGGAAAGCGGGCGCGCGCCGCGCCGGCTCTGAGCTGGTTGCCGCGGCCCGGCTCGCTTTTCACGATCTCGGCGCCGGCATGGTCGGCAATCTCGAGCGTGCGGTCGCGCGAGCCGCCGTCGACGACGATGACCTCGCGCACGAGCCCCTCGACGGCCGCGGGGACGAGCGCGGCGAGCGTGCGGCCGAGGTCTTCCTCGGCGTCGAGCGTGGGGATGACGACAGAAATCATGCGCCTCTCTGGCACGGGAGCGGCGGTTGCAACAAGCCGGGATCGGTGGGGCCAAGGAATTGCTGCAGTCTGCGTTGCAGTGGGCGAATTTGTTCTTGTTTTGTTCTATTCGATTGTCTAGAGTCCGGGCAATGAGAAAACGCGATATCGACGCCTCGCCGGAGGCAGAGGATAGGAAGCTCGTCGCGGCCGAGAGGCGGCGCGGGCGGGGCTCGCGCTCGAACCACACGGGGCGCTTCGAGACCGAGGTCAGGGCGGAGTTCGACGACGGCTGGGAGAGCCTGGGCGAGCTCGACGCGCTCAAGACGGAGGTGCGCGAGGAGCCGGCGCGGACCATCATCACGACGAACGACAGCCCCGACATTTCCTTCGATCAGTCGATCAATCCGTACCGGGGCTGCGAGCACGGCTGCGTCTATTGCTATGCGCGCCCCACGCACTGCTATCTCGGCCACTCGGCGGGGCTCGACTTCGAGACCAAGCTCTATGCCAAGACGAACGCGGCGGCGCTGCTCGAGCGCGAGCTCGCCAATCCGCGCTATGTGCCGCGCCTGATCGCGCTCGGCACCAACACCGATCCCTACCAGCCGATCGAGCGCGAGCGGCGCATCACGCGCCAGATCCTCGAGGTGCTCGAGCGCACGGCCCACCCGGTCGGCATCGTGACCAAGTCGGCGCTCGTCGTGCGCGATATCGATATCCTCGCGCGCATGGCGGCCCGCGGCCTGGCCAAGGTCGCGCTCTCGGTGACGACGCTCGACCGGCGCGTCGCGCGTGCCATGGAGCCGCGCGCCGCAACGCCACCGCGCCGTCTCGAGGCGGTGAGGCTGTTGAGCGAGGCCGGCATTCCGACGGCGGTGATGGTGGCGCCGATCATCCCGGCGCTCAACGACGCCGAGATCGAGCGCATTCTCAAGGCCGCGAAGGACGCCGGCGCCAGCGCGGCCGGCTACGTGCTCCTGCGGCTGCCGCTCGAGATCAAGGAGCTGTTCCGCGAGTGGCTCGCGACGGAGTTTCCCGATCGCGCCGATCACGTCATCCATCTCCTGCAGTCGATGCACGGCGGGCGCGACTACGTCGCCGAGTTCGGGCTCCGCCAGAAGGGGAGCGGGCCCTACGCCGAGCAGATCGCCATGCGCTTTCGATTGGCGCTGAAGCGGCTCGGCCTCAACGAGCGGCGCCAGGAGCTGCGCACGGATCTCTTTCAGCGCCCCGTGCTCAAGGGCCAGCAGATGAGCCTTTTCTAGCCAAACAGGGCGGCCAAGCGTGGTCAGCGTGCATCGGAGGTGTGGCAAAACTCGGCAAAGCCTTGAGAAGGCCCTCCGGATCGGCACAGTTGGGCCATGCGGATGGCCAATTCGAGAATTCTGCCGACGTTCGAGCTGGAAGCGGCCGAGCTTGCGCTCGACGGCGGGCCGGTCGCGGGCGTCGACGAGGCCGGCCGCGGCCCGTGGGCGGGGCCGGTCGTCGCCGCCGCCGTCATCCTCGATCCGGATCGGATTCCCGTCCGGCATCGACGATTCGAAGGAGCTCGACGCGGACGCGCGCGAGGTCGTCTACGGCCGCATCGCGACGACGGCGATCGCGATCGGTGTCGGCATCGGCGACGTCGAGCGCATCGATCGCGACAACATCCTCGCCGCCACGATGTGGGCCATGGCGCGAAGCGGTGGCGCAGCTCGCCAAGAAGCCGAAGCTCGTGATCATCGACGGCAACCGGGCGCCGCGCCTCAGCTGCAAGTCGCGCACGATCGTCAAGGGCGACGCCAAGTGCCTGTCGATCGCGGCGGCATCGATCGTCGCCAAGGTGACGCGCGACCGCATGATGATCGCGCTCGCGCGCGAGGTGCCGGGCTACGGCTTCGAGCGCCACAAGGGCTACGGCACGCCCGAGCATCAGGACGCGATCCGCCGTCTCGGCGTCACGCTGCACCACCGGCGCTCGTTCAGCCCCGTGCAGCTGGCGCTGGGCCTCGTCGAGCCGTAGCGCGCCGCGCACATTCGCCCTACGTTGGACTCGATCGCGTGGCACCTTGGCAGCGCGTAAGAGCTTAAGCGTGTGCTAACAAGCTCGGCGGCATTTACGGAAAATTAACCGTCGCAGGTTTAGACTTCGTTAACTGCCTAACTCTTGTTTTGTATGCGTACGGTTGTGTCATGTGCCCCTGGCATTTGTGGGAAGTAACCGAGAGTTGCGTCGAATGGTTGTGCGTCGTCGTGCTGTCCCGGCTGTTGCCGGAAGCCGGCTCCCTATCCGGGACCGGGTCATGGTTGGTGATTGTCTCGATGAGCTCCGTCGAATTCCTGACGGAAGCGTAGATCTCGTCTTCGCCGATCCCCCCTACAACTTGCAGCTCGCCTCCGAGCTTCTGCGCCCGAACAACACGCGCGTCGACGGCGTCGACGACGACTGGGACAAGTTCTCGTCGTTTGCCGCCTACGACGAGTTCTGCCGCGCGTGGCTCGGCGAATGCCGGCGCGTGCTCAAGCCCGATGGCGCGCTGTGGGTCATCGGCTCCTATCACAACATCTTCCGGCTCGGCGCGGCGCTGCAGGATCTCGGCTTCTGGATCTTGAACGACGTCATCTGGCGCAAGGTCAATCCGATGCCCAATTTCCGCGGGCGCCGGCTCACCAACGCGCACGAGACGCTGATCTGGGCGGCGCGCGATCAGAAGTCGCGCTACACGTTCAACTACGAGAGCCTCAAGGCTTCGAACGACGACCTGCAGATGCGCTCGGACTGGCTGTTCCCGATCTGCGCAGGGCCGGAGCGCCTGAAGGACGACGGCGGGCGCAAGGCGCACCCGACGCAGAAGCCGGAGGCGCTGCTGACACGCATCCTGCTCGCCTCGACGAAGCCCGGCGACGTCGTGCTCGATCCCTTCTTCGGCACCGGCACGACGGGCGCGGTCGCGAAGCGCCTCGGGCGGCATTGGATCGGGATCGAGCGCGAAGCCGACTACGCGCGCGCGGCCGAGGAGCGCATCGGCAAGGTCAAGGCGCACTCGGCGAGCGCGAACGAGACGCTCAAGTCGAAGCGCGCCGAGCCGCGGGTGCCGTTCGGCACGATCGTCGAGCTCGGCATCCTGCGCGGCGGGCTCGCCGCTCTACGACGAGCGCCGCCGCGTGCGCGCCGAGGTCAAGGCCGACGGAACGCTCGCGGTGCCCGGCGGGCAGGGCTCGATCCACCGCCTCGGCGCCTTCGTGCAGGGCAAGACGGCGTGCAACGGCTGGACGTACTGGCACTTCGAGCAAGCCGGGCAAGCTCAAGCCGATCGACGTCCTGCGCGAGCGGGCGAAAGCCGAGCTCGGGCTTCGCGGCCAACGGCGCGCGCCCGATCCTCGACGCGGCCGAGTGAGAATCAAGGACGATGGCAGCTAGCGCAACTACCATCCGGACAGAACCGCCTATGCCTGATCCTCATCCTGAGCTTGTCGAAGGATGAGGGCTAGAGGCACCAAGGCTTCCTCATGGTTCGACAAGCTCACCATGAGGAAGCTCAGTCGGGTTCATTGGAACGGAAAGCTCTAGCCAGCGGGCAGGGTTGCGGCGGCCGCCGCGTGCGTGCCGGCGACTTGCGCGGGGAAGACGTATCTGCCCCAGGCCAACTGGAACGCCTCCACATAGGGAATGACACTGCGCTCGCGCCACAGGCCGATGAAGAGGATGTGGAGCGCGCTCGCGGTCAGCGCCATGAAGATGCCGGCAAACAGCACGTCGCTCAGGAAGTGTCCGCCCTGGCTCATCCTGATGAGACCGGCGGCGAGCCCGGACAGCACGCCGCCCGCAAGCAGCGCAACGCGGAATTGGGGCAGGAGCAGCGCGGCGGCGAAGAACGGCGCGTAGGCCGAGGACGCCTCGCCGCTCACGAACGAGCAGTTGCGGGCGCATTCGCGCGGCCGGCACGAGCGGCGGCGTGAACTGCTTCGTGCCGCCGAACTCGACGACCTGGCGCGGGCGGGCGCGGCCCCAGTTGTCCTTCAGGATGACGTTGGCGACGAGGCCGGGGCCGACGGCGAGCATGGCGGCCAGGAAGCACCAGCGCGCCTGTGCGAGCCCGACGAGGCCGCCGCGCTCCCAGATCGTGCGGCCGGTGCCGAACAGCACGGCGGCGGCGATGATCACGGTCAGCGCCCATGAAGGCCTTGCGCAGCGTGGCGACCGCCGGGTCGCTCTCGCACCACGGGGCGAAGGACGGCGCGCCGGGGCATACCTGCATGGCGCGCGAAAGGGCGAGATCGATCTCGGGCCAGGAGACGAGGACGATGCCGAGCGATTGCGGCGAGCGCGCCCGTGGCGATCAGGAAGTGGCGCCGGAACCGCGTTTCCGCGGGCAGGTAGGGATCGACCATCAGCATCGCGTCATCCCCCTCGATACTCGGACAAGGCAAACAGGTGGATCGTTCTCGTCGTGAACTGGCCGGCGCTGGATCTCGCGTGGGCCGAGCGAGCGCACGGAGCCGAACGACTTCGAGGATCTGCGCCGGGCGCGGACTGGCGCGTCACAAGGAGTGCGGGGCCTGCATCCGATCCGGTGAAGGCGCGCGTCAGCTCGAAATGGTCGCGGGGCCGACCGCTACGGCGCCAGGCGCGGATGCGCGGGGCCAAGCTCGGGGGCGTAGTAGAGGAGCGCCGCCACCGTCTCGCGCTCGTCGGCGATGATCGGGCCAAATGGCTTGCCCGCCGCCTCTCCGTGCCGGACGGCCTCGCGGACGGACGCAGCCAGCTCGCGGTTGCCGAGCGTGCGCGCGAAGGGATCGCCGGCGCCGGGGACCTCGAAGCTCCCGGCCTGCCAGGTCGCGAGCGCGATGACGACGGCGACCGCAGATGTTGAGTGCGAGCGAGCCTTTGAGCCAGCCCCAGGCGCGGTCGCGGATCATGGTCGCGGTGACGAGCACGCCGCCGCGACATAGGCGGGCGCCGCCCAGTTGGCGAAGGCGTGCGACAGGAACGCCTGGACGGTGACAACGAGCACGAGCGGGATCGAGAATGCCAGCAGCAGGCGATCCTCGACCGAGAAGGCCGCAAGCGACGTGCGCGCGCGCCAGGCGATGACGATGAGCGCGCCGAAGAGGATCGGCCCGAAGACGCCGAACTGCGCGGCGAGGAACTCGGCCGCCTTGCCAGGATGAAAGAGGCTTCCCGACCAGCCGGTGTTGTCGGCCGTGTGGGCGAAGGTCGCGAAGCCGTTGGCGGCGTTCCAGGCGATGTTGGGCGCGATCAGCGCCAGGCCAAGGGCAAGCGCGATCCAGAGATGCGGGCGCTTGAGGAGCGCAGGCTTTCTCGGGAGCGATCAGGAAGAAGATCGCGGCCGACGGCACGAAGTAGGCCATCGCGTACTTGGCGTTGAGGCCGAGGCCGAGCGCGAGGCCGAGGACGAGCGCCCAGACAAGCCGCGGCCTCTGCGTCAGCTCGATGAAGGCAAGGAGGGCCGCGGCCCAGGCGAAGAGAAGCGGGACGTCGGTCGAGATGATGCCGGACGAGAGCGAGATGCCGGGCAGGGTTGCGAAGGCCGCGGCCGACCAGAAGCCCGCTTCGACGGAATAGAGCCGGCGCCCGATCAGAAAGACCAGGATGCTGGTCAGAGCGTGGATCAGCGGCGAGGGAAGGCGGACGCAGAATTCGCCGTTGCCGCAGACCTCGCTCGCGCCGGCGATGATCCAGGCAATGAGCGGCGGCTTCGAGTAGTAGCCAAAGGCGAGCTCGCGGCTCCAGGCCCAGTACTGGGCCTCGTCGGCGAAAAGATCCGTGCCGCTCACCGCGAGCGCAAAAACGCGAAAGAGCGTCAACGCGCCGAGAAGAACCGCAAGGAGAAGGATCGCTGGCCGGGACTTTGCCGCGTCCGCTCCGAAGATCGTGGATGAGATTTTAACCAGGTCGGGCCCGTCAGGCGGCGCGGTTGCCGACGCGATGACGCGTGCGCCGGCCGGCTCTCGGACGAGAGGATCCATTACTCTGTTTACTCACCGCGCACGCGCGGCCGGCCGGAGCCAGCCCCCCAAGCAATCGCTATCAACCGTGCATAACGGTCAGGTGACGGAGCGATGTCGGTATGGTGACGGACGGGTAACCAAAGGATGACAGTGTGAACGGCAAGTAAAAAGGGTGGGCTTGTGCTGAGGACTAATAAAATTGTCCGGCAGCCCCTAAACCTATGTTGAACGAGCTCGGATAGCGTTGGCGCCGGATTGTGCGCTGGTCGTGCGGGGACACCATAATGATCAAACTCAAATGCGCTCTCGCGGTTGCTGCACTGGCGGCCCCGCTCACGTTGTCGCTCGGCGCGTCGGCCGGCGACAGTCCGTTCTCGGGTCTCGTCGGCGCGTGGGCCGGGAGCGGCAGCGTTCGGCTCGAGAACGGCAAGAGCGAGCGCCTCAAATGCAAAGGCTATTACAATGCCAAGGAGGCCAGCCGCCTCGGCATGGCCATCAATTGTGGTAGCGCCGCCTTCAAGATCAACATGCGCGCCATGCTCACCAACTCGGGCGGCCAGATCGCCGGCACCTGGGAAGAGCGGGAGTTCAACCAGGTCGGCGAGTTGAACGGCAAGGCGACGGCATCGGGTTTCTCGCTCAAGTTCCGCGGCGCCATCTCGGGCACGATCTCGGTGACGATGAGCGGAACCTCGCAGACGGTGTCGATCTCGACCGGCGGCCCCGGCTTCACCGGCGTCAATCTGCAGTTTGCAAAAAGCAGCTGAGCCGTCTCGCGGCCAGGCGGGCGCCGGTCTCGGAGATGCAGCCGCTATTGCCGGCGGACAAGCCTGGTCAGGACGCAGGCGTCTCGGCGAGATCGAACCAGCGCGGGTCGAATGCCAGGTATCCTGCGACCTTTGCCGCGACGGGCTTCGGATCTTGGTAGGTCCACACTCCGCTCTCTGCGGTGCGTCCGCCGCTCTTCACGGTGTAGTAGGAGGCCTGGCCCTTAAAGGGGCACTGCGTCGTGTGGGACGTGCGCATGAACAGCGTCATGTCAACGTCATCGCGCGGCACATAGCGTACGCCGGCATAGGCCGCCTCGAACAGAGTGAGCGCGCTTCGCGTATCGGCGATGACATGTTCGCCGAGGCGCACGACAACGCGGTTCGGATTAGCTTCGACACGGATCGGATGATGGTCGGTGGTCATTGGGTTCTGCTCATGCTGTTTGGTCAGCGTAACATCGAGTTTGAGCGGCCCGGCGTGGCTTCGGCCGGCGACGGCGTGGCAGTTATCGAGCTCTGCGCGACCTTGGCGAGGGGGATGTCCGCGCGCGGCTCGTGCAAAACTACCCCTTCGAGCGCGTTGAACTCGCCTTGCCATGGCGCGCGCTCAATGGCGTCGCATGTGTCGGCGTAGCCGGCTTCCCAACGCGCGCGAATGCCGGCCGGGCTAAAATCGATGTCCTTGGTTTGATCGTCGCATTCGAGGCTCGGCGCCAGCAGCCTGACGACGTGCATGCGGGTCAGGCATCCGTAAGCCGTCAATTCGCGTCACTTCGTCGCTGTAGCGCGCCTCCTCCGGGATATGGGCGGCAAGCTCATTGATGATGTGGCGGAGGCGATGGGTCTGCTGCAGACGCGTGATGTGGTTGGCGACGCGGCTGGAATACTGGACATCCTTCTGGCGGTGGGCGACGTCCCACATCGTGACCGGCTCCGGGCCGACGGGGTTCCACATGTGGACGGCAAAAATCAGCGAGTTGCGGCGCGGATTGTCGTCGAAGATGGCTTCCGCGGGCGTGTTGGAAAGGATGCCGCCGTCCCAATAGAGCTCGCCATCTATGCGGACCGCGGGGAACGCCGGCGGCAACGCGCCGGACGCCATGACGTGCTTCACCCCGATCTCGCACTCGCGGCTGTCGAAATAGACCATCTGGCTCGTGCGTACCCGCGCGGCGCCTACCGTCAGGCGGGGTTTGCAGCGATTGAGGAGTGAGAAGTCGACGAGCTCGAGGAGCGTCTTTTCAAGCGGGGCGGTGGAGTAGTAGCCCGCGTTGTCCGCTCCGAGCGGGATGTGCGGTCCCAAGAACGCGAGGTGGTTCGGCTCGAAGAAAGCGCCGATGCCGGTGCTTATGGTCTGCCAGTTGGACATGGCCTGAGCCATCCGCTCCCAGCCCGGCCAGGCGTGAAGGAATGACTTGTGCGCCATGCGCTGCCAGAATTCCTCCATCGCGGACAGGCGGTTTTGCGGTTCGTTGCCAGAGATGAGCGCGGCATTGATGGCGCCAATGGAGGTGCCGATGATCCAGTCAGGCTCGATTCCGGCCTCGTGCAGAGCCTGATAGACGCCGGCCTGATAGGCGCCGAGCGCGCCGCCGCCCTGGAGGACGACGACGATCTGGCCGGCGCCGGACGCTGAGTTGATGCAGCGGTGCGGCGGCGCCCCATTAATGGCGTCTCCCTTTGGCCCGTCCTTCATGTCCAGCCTCCCATACAAGCTCTCTTGTCGCGGGGGACTGTGCCGGAAGGGAGAGAAAATCGGAAACACCCGTTTGCTATGGAGTTGATACGGACCCGCTATTCCGGGCCAGCGGGCGCGCAACCCGCGATGCCGTGAAATTCGCCACACGATCGATGGCGCGGGCCGCGCTATCGCCAGTGGGGGCTGCAGTTAATGAACGATGTGAAAGGCCAGGAACGGGCGGCAATGCGCACGACCGGTTTGGCGTCGCGCTTCCCGCGCTTGCGACAAGAGGCTGCAAGCTAGCTGAGTGGACCGGAGGGGACTTGATTTATGTATTTGTATATGCAAATATCTATCATGCGCAAGAGCAACAACATCGACGATATCGCGTGCAATTGCCTGCTGGCGGCGACACGCCGTCTGGCTCGCGTCGTCACGGGCATTTACGAGGACGAGCTGCGCCCCTTCAACATCAAGGCCAGTCAGTTCAATCTCCTGGTCGTGGTCGCTAAGGCGGGCCCGGTCAGGCGCATTGAAATCGGGCGCTTCGCAGACCTCGATCCGTCGACGCTCACCAGAAATTTGGCAGTCATACTTGCCAATGGCTGGATGGAGGAGGTGATCGAAGGCGACGATGGACGCGGCAATCCCGTTCGCGTGACGGCCGCTGGACTTCGCCTCATCGAGGTCGTCTATCCCGGCTGGAGAAAGGCGCAGCAGAAGGCGCGCAAGCTTCTCGGCGAGCAGCGCGCCGCGAGCATCGTCTCTTTGTTTCCGACACCAAGGGCGTAAGTGCCGCTGCTGATGCCCCAAGCGTGCCCAAGTATTTGTATATGCAAAAATATGAAAGGACAGTCCAATGCTTGCGAAACTCTCCGACGTAGTCGGCATCCGATGCGAGAGGACCGGTGACGGGCCTCCACTGGTGCTGCTGCACACAATCCGCACGCAGCTCGAGTATTTCCGCGAGCTGGCGCCGCTTCTCGCGCGGAAGTTCACGGTCTATGCATTGGACCTGCCGGGACACGGGCAGTCGTCCATCGACCGCTCAGAGCCGTACGACGAGCCCTATATGCGCAAGGGCATCGTAAGATTTCTCGAGGCCATGGATCTGCGCGATGTCACCATGGTGGGCAAGTCCATCGGTGCCGTGTTGGCATTGACGGTCTCTGCCGAAGTCCCCGACCGGGTGCGCGCGGTCTATGCCCTCAACACCTACGATTACGAGACCCGCTACGGCGACGGCATTCGCCGCGGCAACTGGTTCGCCAATTTGATCTTCGGTAGCCTCCAGGTCCCGATATTCGGAGCTATCGGGGCGTCGCTCGAAGACCGCCGAATCCTCGGCAAGATCATGGGTGGGGGATTTGCCGATCCAAGCAGGTTGCCCGCGGATCTGCTTTCTAAATTCGACAAAACGGGTCGTCGACCGAACTATCGGTACGTCGAGCGCAAGGTCCTGTCCGGGTGGCGCTCCTGGAGCAACGCGCGCTCACGCTACGCCGCCATTGAGGCGCCGGTCACGCTCATCTACGGAGACAAGGATTGGTCACGGCAGCCCGAACGCGATCGGACGAAGGCCGCGCTCAACGGCGCGCGTCTGTTCACGCTTCGGAACACGGGTCACTTCTCGGCCGTCGAAAGCCCGAAGGGCGTGGCGGAGATAGTTCTCGGCTCGTGATGCGGCCTCGCCGACTTGGCAACTCGACGGGTGGGCGCATTTCATCTGGACGCGTTTCCCGTCGATCAGGCTCACTTTCCCTGGCGCCGATAGTCGTTTGGCGAGAGACCGAACGCCGCCTTGAAGCGGCGTGCGAAATGCGAGAGGTCGGAGAAGCCCCAGCCAAACGCAATGTCACCGATCATTCTATGCATCTGCGCGGGATCGAGAAGGGCACGCCGGCAGTGCTCGAGGCGTTGGCTCCAGATATAGCGCTCGATCGACGTTCCTTCGAGAGAGAGCAGCTCGTTGGCATATCTGACGCTCATGCCGGCCGCGGCTGCCGCGGCCGGCGGCTTGAGCCCGGGATCGCCCAAGCGCGGCTCGATGGATGCTTTGAGACGCAAGAGGGCAATGGATCGCGACGACGACAGCGCAACGAGCCGGTGCTGCAACTCGCGGGAGAACGCGAGCGCGACGAGGTCGAGCGCTTGTTCGGCAACCGACGAAGCGCTCGCCGGATCGAGCGTATCGATATGCGCGGGCAGCATCTGCAGAAATCGGAACGCCATGCCAACGAGAGGCTTGGTCGCATCCAGCCTATGTGCCGCGAGCGGTGCCAGAGACCCGAGCCGGGCCTCCAGCGCACGGCGCGGAATGCTGACGGTGAGGGACCGGACATGAGATGGTACGGTTATCACGCAGGGTCGGAGGGTATCCCAGACGGCGAGACTGCCGCCTTCCAGGATCGCTTGCCGGTCATCTTGCACCATGACCGTTCTGCCCGACGTCTGGAGGCAGAGGACAACCTGGTCGCTCGTGCATCGGGCAATGTGACGGCTGGTCCGCACAGCCTCACATGGGGTGCATTCGAGGTCTGAAATAAACAGATCGGCCAGCGTATGCAGACGCGCACTGGCCTCGAATCTGGAACCGGCGCCCGACTGAAGCTCAAGCTTTGGATAGAGGGCGGTGACGGATTCTCGCCAGTAGGCGAGCCGGTCTCGCGGGTGGACGGCGTCCGTGGAGTAGGTGAGTGACACGCGCCGGTCCCTCCCGGCCAGTCGAGCTATTGCGCCGCGTCTGCGAATGCGACGGCGCACGAAAATGCACCCAAGGCACTCGGATATCGTCTTTAGGTCTAGAAGTCGAGAGAACGCGAGGGTGTATCCCTTACAAAGGGCCCTTTTGTGTTACCGCCCCGGCAGTCGAACGGTGCTGCCACGGCGGTGGATCAAGCGCATCAAGGTTTCAGTGCTCCTTCAGCGCATGCGCGATCACCTTGCGCATCACCGAGGGAAGCGCTGCGGCATGGAGATCGCGGCGCGCGATCCAGCGGCAGCGTTCGGGGCTGGCCCAGAAGGTGAGCCCGGAGTTCGCGGGCACGATGGCGCGGAACACCATCAGCTCGAGGCGGAAGTGGGTGAAGGTGTGGACCACGACGCCGGGCACCGGCCACCAGTCGCCGCGTACGGGCGCCGCGCCGAGTGCGAGGTCGGCGGCAAGCCAGTCGTCGGTCCAGTCAGTGGAAGGGACCTCCAGCATGCCGCCGAGCAGGCCGGCCTCGGGGCGCTTGCGAAGCAGGACGTGCCCGTCCTCGCGCAGCGCCAGGAAGGCGATGCCGTAGCGCGTCGGGCGCTCGGTCTTGTCGATGCGCGCCGGCAGCTCGGCCTCGATGCCGCGGGCGTGCGCATGGCAATCCTGTTGCAGCGGGCACATGAGGCACGAGGGGCGCTTCGGCGAGCAGACGGTGGCGCCGAGGTCCATCATGGCCTGGGCGAAGTCGCCGGGCCGCTTGGCCGGCGTCAGCGTCGCGGCGAGCCGCTTCAATTCCTTCTTCGCGACCGGCAGCGGGCGCCGGATCGGCAAACAGCCTGGCGACGACGCGCTCGATGTTGCCGTCGACGGGCGTCGCCGGCTCGCCGAAGGCGATGGCCGCGATCGCCGCCGCCGTGTAGGGGCCGATGCCGGGCAGCTCGGCGAGCTCGGTCTCGTTGCGCGGGAACTTGCCGTCGGGGCGCGCGGCAACGGCCTGAGCACATTTCACCAGATTTCGTGCGCGCGTGTAGTAGCCGAGGCCGGCCCACATCGAGAGCACGTCGTCGAGGTCGGCTGCCGCGAGCGCGGCCACCGTCGGCCAGCGGGCGAGAAAGCGCTCGTAATAGGGGATTACGGCCTTGACCGTCGTCTGCTGCAGCATGATCTCGGACAGCCAGACCTTGTACGGGTCGGCACGGCGGCCCTTACGCGCCCGCCAAGGGAGAACGCGCTGCTCGCGGTCGTACCAGTCGAGCAGGGCCGCGACCGTGTCGGGGCCGGCCGGCCGGAGCGGAAGTTGCCGTCGCGCAACAGCTCTCACCTGAGACCCCTTCGCCATTTCCGCAAATCACTCTTCAAGATGTTAGGCAACGGCACACCGCGTGAATATGACGGCAAGGCCCTCGCATGGGAAAGCTCACAGGAAAGCTCTTGCAGGTGTTGGGCGAGAAGCCCCGGCGGGCCTATGCCGCGCTGGCGCGAGACGCGCGTCCTGTTCCGACCCGTCCGCGGGCGCCGGGCTACGTCTACGCCAAGGCGGTCGGCAGCTTCGTCCCCAAGCTTACGCAAAAGGCGTTCGAGAAGTACGGGTTCTCGGCCGCGACCCTGCTGACCGATTGGGCCCAGATCGCAGGCGCCGACGTGGCCGGTTATACGGTCCCCGAGCGCCTCAAATGGCCGCGCGGGGCAGGTGCCTACGGCGAGGTCGAGGAGGGCTCCGAAGGCCGCCCGGGCGCCACGCTGGTGCTGCGCGTCGATCCGGCACGGGCGCTCGACGTCGAGTACAAGGGCCGCCAGATCATCGAGCGGATCAACGCCTATTTCGGCTATCGGGCGGTCGCTGCCTTGCGGCTCATCCAGGCGCCGGTCGAAGCCGCAACGCCCCGGGAAGCATTACGGTCTGCTCATGTCCGCGGCCCTCAGGAGGCCGCCGCCGCGGGGGACGCCGACCCGCTGACCCGCGCCCTGGCCCGGCTCGGGGCCGGCGTCATGGGGCAGGGCACCTAAGCCGCGCACCGGCTTCCTCAAGGGACGTGCCGGGCGGGCACATCGCCTATTCAAATGGCGTTCAGCCGGGATTTGCCTTAATCAGGCGCGCGCCCCATGTTACCGGGCAGAAAAGACCGTTGGGGCCGTCCATTCGGCCAGTGCCATCGCTTACAGGAGTCTACGCTGATGCATCCCTTCGACCGCCTGCGCGGCATGAGCATTACACGGCGGACCGCTCTTGCCGGCGGCAGCCTTGCTATCGCCGGCGCCGCGCTCGCCCTCTCGTCGACCGTCGGTATCTCGGGACCCGAGAAGGGTCCCGCCGAGATCCCCATCGAGGAGCTCATGAAGCAGGTCGGCGATCTTCCCGACCTTACCCTTGGACCGGCGGATGCCAAGGTCACGATCGTCGAATACGCCTCGATGACCTGCGGGCACTGCATGCACTTCCACACCACGGTCTTCCCGGACATCAAGAAGAAGTACATCGATACCGGCAAGATCCGGTTCATCTTCCGCGAGTTCCCGCTCGATCCGCGCGCGTTCGCGGCCTCGATGCTGGCGCGCTGCGCAGGGAGCCCCGACAAAACGTTCGCTCTCGTCGATGCCCTGTTCCACACGCAGTCCGATTGGGCCTTCGTCAAGGAGAACCCGACGCCGAAGCTGTTCGAGGTGGCGAAGCAGGCCGGGTTCACGCAAGAGAGCTTCGACAAGTGCCTGACGGACCAGAAGCTCCTGGATCAGCTCACCGCCATCCGCTCGCGCGCCGATGACGTGTTCGGCATCAACGCGACGCCGACCTTCTTCATCAACGGCAAGCGGCTTCAGGCCGCCCCGACGATCGAGGAGTTCGACAAGGTGCTGGGACCGCTGCTGGCACAGGGCTGAGGCGGCTCGTGGGGGAGACGGTGTGATACGGGCAAAAAGCCTCATCCTCCTGGCCGGGATCGGCGCGGCGCTCGCAGCCTGCGCCGGGGAACCGCCGAGCGTGCCCGGGCTCTCGGCTGGCGTTTCGACCGACCAGGGCGCGTCTGGGGCTTTTCCCGAGGGTGCGACCAGCGCCAAGGGGCAGAGCAGCGCGTTCAATCCCCTCGAGACGCCGGACGGCGTTGCTCCCGGCGGGCGGGAGGTGATCGAGAATCCGACGGTCGCCGACATTATGCTCACGGGCCCGCTGCCCGAGATGGCGCTCGGACGGGCAGATGCGCCGGTGACCATCGTCCAGTACGCCTCGCTCACCTGCCCGCACTGCCGCGCCTTCCACCTCGGGACATTCCCCGAGTTCAAGCGCACCTATATCGACACGGGCAAGGTGCGCTATGTGCTGCGGGAATTTCCGATCGGCAAGACATCGGGCAATGCCACGATCGCGCTCCGCTGCGCAAAGCCTGAGAAATACTTCGATCTCTACGGCAAATACATGAACCAGCAGGCCTCCTGGGTGTCGCAAGAGGTGCGGCTCGACCCCATATTCGCGGTCGCCAAGCAGGTGGGGATGACGCGGGCCGAGTTTGACGCTTGCCTGCAGAATCAAGGCATGATCGACGGTCTCAAGTGGGTCAAGGAGCGCGGGCGCAAGCTCGGCATCATCGGCACGCCGAATTTCTTCGTTCAAGGCAAGCTCGTGAAGAGCACGCTGACGATGAAGGACATCCGCGAGATGGTCGAGCCGCTGCTCAAAGCTCCCGCCACGGCGGCAGCAGGGACGACGGCCGCACAGTAGCTTTCAGCCGGGCTCACCGCTCTCGAGGAGGGCCGGTCCGGGCCTCGCCGGGAGTGAGCTGTGGACCGCAGCGGGACAAGAGCAATGACCGATAGGCCAGTGCGCGCATGAAAATCAGTCGCCTCCGGCTCCTGGGCTTCAAATCCTTCGTCGAGCCGACCGAGCTCATAGTCGAGCCGGGCCTCACCGGCGTCGTCGGCCCGAACGGCTGCGGCAAGTCGAACCTGCTCGAAGCCCTGCGCTGGGTCATGGGCGAGACGTCGCACAAGAGCATGCGCGCGGCGGCCATGGACGACGTGATCTTCTCGGGCACCAACAGCCGCCCGCCGCGCAATCTGGCCGAGGTCACGATCTTCATCGACAACTCGCTGCGCCAGGCGCCGGCCGAGTTCAACGACACGGACGAGATCGAAATCACGCGGCGGATCGAGCGCGAGGCGGGCTCGGCCTATCGCATCAACGGGCGCGAAGCGAGAGCGCGCGACATCAAGATCCTGTTCGAGGATGCGGCGACGGGCGCGCGCTCGCCGGCGCTGGTGCGCCAGGGCCAGATCGCCGAGATCGTCAACGCCAAGCCCGAGCAGCGCCGGCGCGTGCTCGAGGACGCGGCGGGCATCGCCGGTCTGCACAGCCGCCGTCACGATGCGGAGCTGAGGCTCAAGGGCGCCGAAAACAACCTCGCGCGCCTCTCCGACATCATCGGCCAGCTCAACTCGCAGGTCGAGAGCCTGAAGCGGCAGGCGCGGCAGGCGCGGCGCTACAAGGACATCTCCGAGGACATCCGCAAGTCCGAGGCGTTGCTCTTCCATCTCTCCTGGTCCGAGGCACAGCGTCTCGTAGAGACCGAGGAATCGAACCTTGCCAATGCGCTCGCCGCCCTTGCCGCGGCGACGGAGACGGAAGCCAAGGCGTTGCGCGAGGAAGCCTCGCTCGGAGAGGCGCTGCAGCCCTTGCGCGAGGAGGAGGCGGCGCGCGGCGCCGTGCTGGGCCGGCTCAGGATCGAGGGTGAGAACCTCGACCGGGAGGCGGAGCGGGCGGCCGAACGGGAGCGCGAGCTCAAGGGCCTCGCGGACAGTCTCGAGAAGGACCTCGGTGCGCGAGGGGAGCCTCGTCGCCGAGGCCGGAGAGGTGCTCGGCGCGCTCGAACAAGAATCCGCCGGCCTGACGAAGGCCGAAGCAGAGTCGGTGGCGGCGGATAAGGATTTGCGGGGCAGTCTCGCCAAGGCGGAGAGCCATCTGGCTACCGCCGAGGCCAATCTTTCGGAGATCACGCATCGGGCGGCAGAGGTCCGGGCGCGCCGGCAAAGTCTCGAGGCGGCTGAGATCGAGCGCTCGGGCGCGATTGCCAAGATCGAGCAGGAGCTTGCCACCCTCAAGAGGGCCGCCGAGGAAACGGCGGGCCGCGCGCCGGACGCGGCAAAGCTCGTTGCCATCACGGATGCCGGGCAGCGGCTCGCGCGCGAGATCGCGGAGATCGAGGCCCAAGACGCTCGCGGCCGAGGAACGGGCTCTGGATCTGGCGGAGATCGCCAAGGCACGCCATGAGGAGGCGGCGGTCGCGCGCCTCAGCTACAGCGCGCTCACGACCGAGCGCGAGACGCTGACCAAGCTCGTCACGATGGCGCGCGAGGACGGGGTGCCGCCGATCATCGATGCGCTGCGCGTCTCGCCGGGCTACGAGGCGGCGCTCGTCGCCGCGCTCGGCGACGACCTCGAAGCCCCGGCGGCAGCCGATGCGCCGGTGCGCTGGCGTCTCATCGATGTTTCTTCGGAGGATGGCGCGCTGCCGGCCGACGCCGAGCCGCTCAGCATGCATGTCGAGGCACCTGCCGAGCTCACGCGCCGCCTGAAGCAGATCGGTGTCGTCTCGCCCGAGCTCGGCGCCCGGCTGCAACCGCAACTCAAGCCCGGCCAGCGCCTTGTCAGCCTCGACGGCGATCTCTGGCGCTGGGACGGGTTCGTCGCCGCGGCCGGCGGCATGACGCCTGCCGCGCAGCGTCTTGCGGAGAGAAACCGCCTCAGCGAGATCTCCGAAAAAGAAGACGAGGCGCGCCGCGCGACCGCGCACTTCGCCAAGGCCGATTTCGATGCAGCAACCGCCTCAGCCGAGGCCGATGCCGAGCAGCGGCGCTTGCGTGCATTGGGGCGTGAGGCGCAGGCGAAGTTTGCGGAGACGCGCGATGCGCTGACCAAGATCGAGCGCGCCGCTCGCGAAACCGAGAGCAAGCTGGCCGCGATCGGGGAAGCGCGCGCCCGCGCGAACGCAAGCCTTGCCGAGGCGAATGCCAGGCTCGCCGAGACGAAGCAGGCGCTGGCGCAGCTCAAGGCCGGCGAGGACGTGGAGGCGCTCGTCGCACCGGCCCAAAGCGCGGCGGCTGAAGCGCGCTCTGCGGCTTCGGATTTCGCGACGAGGATTGCCACGCTCGAACGGGAACGCGAGCTGCGCCGCCAGCGCGGCGAGGCGATAGGCGGCGAGCGCAGCCGCTGGAGCACGCGCAGCGAGGGTGCGAAGCAGCAGATCGCGGCGCTGAACGAGCGTCTGGCGAAGACCAAGAAGGATCTCGAGACGCTGGCCGCCATTCCGCCGGTCATCGAGAACAAGCGCGGCAAGCTCCTGTCGGCACTTGCCGATGCCGAACGCGATCGCAAGCAGGCTGCCGACAAGCTCGCCACCGCTGATGCAGCGGCGCGCGCCGCCGTCCAGGCGCTGCGCGCGGCGCAGGGCGAGGTCTCCACAGCGCGCGAGTCGAAGGCACGGACGGAGGCGCGCCTCGAAGGCGCGCGCAACCGACGGCAGGAAGAAGCGCGGCGCATTCGGGAGACGGTCGGCGTCGCGCCCGAGCAATGCCTGTCGCTCGCCGGAATAGCCTCCGGCCAGGAGCTGCCAGAGCTCGTTGAAGCCGATCGTCAGCTGCAGCGCTTGAAGAGCGACCGCGAGCGCCTCGGCGGCGTCAACCTGCAGGCCGACGACGAGCTCAATGTCATCCTCGAGCAGGTCACCTCCATGGAGACCGAGCGCAACGACGTCGAGCAGGCGATCGCGAAGCTGCGCGGCGCCATCGGCCAGCTCAACCGGGAAGGCAAGAAGCGCCTTGAGGAGGCGTTCGAGACCGTCAACGGGCACTTCCAGCGCCTGTTCACGACGCTCTTCGGCGGCGGCGAGGCGCGCCTCGAGATGATCGAGGGCGAGGACCCGCTCGAGGGCGGGCTCGAGATCATCGCCAAGCCGCCGGGCAAGAAGCCGGCGACGCTGTCGCTGCTGTCGGGCGGCGAGCAGACGCTCACGGCGCTGTCGCTGATCTTCGCCGTGTTCCTGACCAATCCGTCGCCGATTTGCGTGCTGGACGAGGTCGACGCGCCGCTCGACGACGCCAACGTCGACCGCTTCTGCACGCTGATGGAGAAGATGGCCGAGGAGACCGCGACGCGGTTCCTGGTCATCACCCACCACCCGATGACCATGACGCGCATGAACCGGCTGTTCGGGGTCACGATGGCCGAAAAGGGCATCTCGCAGCTGGTCTCGGTCGATCTCGAGACGGCAAGGTCGTTCCGCGAGGCGGGGTGAGGGCGGCAATAGGCAGCCGGCGTCAGGCGGTCGCTTGAGAGTTGTTCAGCTTCACTGCACGCTGGCCAATGACCACCCCTAAGTAGACCCGTCCCCTGCGCGGTTTCGCCGTACCCCTCGCAGCGCCCCGGAAAATGTGGCCATTGCTTGACACCCAGCAGCGGGTCTCACTATGGTGCGCGCCAAATTGAGGCCGACACACCGAGGTTTGCCATGCCGGATGAACGGAAGGGCGAAGGTGTTGGTCGTGGCGAGATTTCTCCCGCCGACAGAGCGAATTTTGAGCGGCGTGCCGATGAGCTCGGCAAGCAGCTCGGCGAGGCGCGGTCGCAGCAGGCAGCGAACGAGCCGGCGAAGGACAGTGCGGTCAGAGCACGCGGCATGGCTTATGGACTCCGGATGGCGTCCGAGCTCGTCGGCGCGGTTCTGGTCGGCGGTCTCATCGGGTACTTCCTGGACCGGTGGCTCGGCACTGGGCCGTGGCTGTTCCTGGTCTTCTTCCTGTTGGGCTTTGCGGCGGGCGTGCTGAACGTCATCCGGGGCTTCGACAGGCTCCAGGCCGAAATTAAAGAGGCGACGCGCGGCGATATCGGCCATGCGGTGCCGGACGACGACGACTGAGGTACTAGGGGACGGACGTGGCTCAGCCAAGCGAAGGCGCCTCGGGCACTGCAATGCCCGATCCAATCCATCAGTTCGAGATCAAGCGGCTCGTTCCGATCGAGCTCTTCGGCTATGACGCCTCGTTCACCAACTCGTCGCTGTTCATGGTGATCGCGGTGGCGCTCATCGTCGGCTTCCTGTTGTACGCCATGCGCGGACGGGCGCTCGTGCCGACGCGGATACAGTCTCTTGCGGAGACGTCCTACGAGTTCGTCGCCAACATGACGCGCGAAGGCATGGGGGACGCGGGGATGAAATACTTCCCGCTCATCTTCACGCTCTTCATGTTCATCTTCACGGTCAACATGCTCGGCATGATTCCGGGAGGCTTCACGGTCACGAGCCACATCGCGGTCACGGCGGCACTGGCGGCACTCGTATTCATAACCGTGCTCATCGTCGGGTTCGCCAAGAACGGTCTGCACTTCCTCAAGCTGTTCGTGCCGTCGGGCGTGCCGATCTACATTCTACCCCTCGTCACGCTCGATCGAGATTATCTCGTTCCTGTCGCGTCCGGTGAGCCATTCGGTGCGCCTCTTCGCCAACATGCTGGCGGGTCACATCACGCTCAAGGTGTTCGCCGGCTTCATCATCATGCTGCTCGGAGCGGGCGCATACTCCGCGATCGCGCCGCTGCCGCTGCTCGGCGCCGTCGCGCTCACGGCACTCGAGTTCCTGGTGGCATTCCTGCAGGCTTACGTCTTCACAATGCTGACCATCATGTATCTCAACGACGCGCTGCATCCTGGCCACTAGGGTGGCGCACTTCTGAGTTCACGACCCCCAAAAACCCACGAGAGGAGACGTTTCAATGGATCCCGCTTCCGCAAAGCTCATCGGCGCCGGCCTTGCCGCCATCGGCACGGGCGCCGCTGCGATCGGCGTCGGCAACCTGTTCGGCCAGTTCCTGCAGGGCGCGCTGCGCAATCCCTCGGCTGCCGACGGCCAGTTCGGCCGCCTGATCTTCGGCTTCGCGGTGACGGAAGCGCTCGGCATCTTCGCCCTCCTCATCGCGTTCCTCCTGCTCTTCACCTGATCCGTGGTATTATGGCCGCCTGAGGGGCCGAGCTTCCGGGCTTATCCCCTCGGCAGCCGTTAATGTTCCGAATTCGCAACGGAAGAGACCATGGCTGAACCTGTCACGGCCGGAACCGAGGTCCCGCACGACGCAGGACACCCGAAAGTGTTCCCGCCGCTCAATCCGGAATTCTTTCCGCCGCAGCTCATCTGGCTCGCGCTGACTTTCGTCGTGCTCTATGTCGCGCTCTCGCGCGTCGTGTTGCCGCGCATCGGCGAGGTGATCGAGGAGCGCCGCGATCGCGTCAAGCGCGATCTCGACGCGGCCGAGCGGCTCAAGGGCGAGACGGAGAAGGCGCTGGCCACCTACGAGAAGGCGCTGGGCGATGCCCGGTCGAATGCCTCGGGCATCGCGCGGCAGACGCGGGAATCGCTCAACGCGGAAGTCCGACAAGGAGCGTTCCAGCGTCGAGAAGGAACTCGCGACGAAGATGAGCGCGGCCGAGGCGCGTATCGCCGGCACCAAGGCCAAGGCGCTGGCCAGCGTCACCGAGATCGCGGGCGAGACGGTTTCCTCGATCGTGAGCAAGCTCGTCGGGCAGGACGTGTCGCGAGACGAGGTCGATCGTGCTCTCGCCGCTTTGCCCAGCCAAACAAGCGGCAAGTGAGGTAAGCCATGTTCGATCCCCAGCACGCCGAATTCTGGGTGTTGATCGCCTTCCTCCTGTTCATGGGCATCCTGCTCTACTACAAGGTGCCGACGCTGCTCGGAGCGTCGCTCGACAAACGCGCGGAGACGATCCGCAACGAGCTCGACGAGGCGCGCCGGCTGCGCGAGGAGGCGCAGGCGCTGCTCGCCGACTACCAGAGGAAGAGCCGCGAGGCCGAGGAAGAGGCCAAGGTCATCGTCGAGCAGGCCAAGCGCGAAGCCGAGGCCCTGGCGGCCGAGACGCGCAAGGCGCTCGCCGAGCAGGTCGAGCGGCGCACGAAGGTGGCCGAGGAAAAGATCGCGCGTGCCGAAGCCCAGGCCGTGAGCGAGGTTCGCGCCACAGCGGTCGATGTCGCGGTCGCGGCGGCCGAGAAGATCCTCAGGGAGCGCGTCACCGGCGAGGCGGCGAATGCCATCGCAGGGCAGAGCATCCGCGCTCTCAAGGGCCAGCTCAACTAGATTGCCAGATCGACGCCGCGTACGGCCGGCGCATTCTGCCGCTCAGCGTTCGGTGAGCCGCGGCATGATCTCGACGAGATTGCAGGGGCGGTGGCGGTTGTCGAGCTGCCACTTCAAGATGCCGTTCCAGGCGTCCTTGCAGGCGCCAGGCGAGCCCGGCAGGCAGAAGATATAGGTGCCGCGCGCGACGCCGGCACAGGCTCGCGACTGGATCGTGGACGTGCCAACCTGATTGAAACGAGATCTGGTGGAAGACGGCGGAGAAGCCGTCGATCTCCTTCTCGAAGAGGGGCTTCACCGCTTCCGGCGTGACGTCGCGACCGGTGAAGCCGGTGCCGCCGGTCGTGATGACCACGTCGACAGCGGGATCGGCAATCCAGCGCTCAACGGTCTCGCGAATGGCGTGCAGGTCGTCTTTGACGATGGCGCGGGCGGCAACCTTGTGCCCGGCCTCCTCGATCATCTGGGCGAGCGTGTTGCCCGACTTGTCCTCGGCGGCCGAGCGCGTGTCCGACATCGTCAGGATAGCGATGCGAACAGGAATGAAGGGGTAGCTCTCGTCGATCCGGGTCATAGGTCTCTCAGGCTTCGTGCTTCAGTGCCGTACGAATGGCAAGCAGGTCGCGCCAGGCCAGGCGCTTGGCCGCCGGTGTGCGCAGTAGGTAGGCCGGGTGCAGCGTGGCGATGGTCTTGATCTTGCGACCCCGAGCGTCCGTCTCGCGCCACTTGCCGCGGATGCGCATGATGCCGTCGGCGACGTTCAAGATGTGCTTGGCGGCAGCGCCTCCCAAAAGCACGATCACGTCCGGCGCGACAAGCTCGATCTGGCGCTCGAGGAAGGGGCGGCAGACCTGCGCCTCCTGCGGCGTCGGCGTGCGGTTTCCGGGCGGGCGCCAGTAGACGATGTTGGTGATGTGGACGTCGGCTTCGCCAAGGCCGATCGCTGCGAGCATCTTGTCGAGGAGCTGGCCGGCGCGGCCGACGAAGGGCTTGCCTTCGATGTCCTCGTCGCGCCCCGGCGCCTCGCCGATGATCATCAGCTCGCGCTTGCGGCGCGCCGCGGTAGAAGCAGAGGTTCTTAGCGGTCGCCTTGAGACCGCAGCCGTCGAAGGATCGGAGCGACTGCTCGAGGTCGGTGAGGCTCGCTGCATTACGGGCGGCGGAGCGTGCGGCGAGCTCGGCGGCATCGGGGGGAGCGGTCGGGAACTGGCGCAACTCAGGCGCGCTGGCGGCAGGCGGTATCGCTCTGGTGATTGGCGGCGCCCGCGGCACCTCTGCTCTTGGCGCCTCGGGCGCCATTGAAGCCGGTGCTGCGCGGGGCTCGGAGGGGGATCCTTCGCCGCTCAGTAGGCGGAAGGCGTGCCCGGGGGGAGCATCGGCACGCGCGAGCCAATCGATGGCCGCGCTCGCGGTGGCGGTGTCGACGCCCATCGCGCGGTACCAATCGAGCAGGAGAGCGAGTGTTCGGGTGTCGGTGCCGGCGTGCATGGAGCCAGTCTAGCGCACGGCGCGCGCAATTCCACGCCCCGACGGACCGAGAGGGTGGTACGGCCTATCGCCGCTTGACGCATCCCGGTAACAAAGCCAAATCGATGTCCCGGCAGGTGCATGACAGGAAAAGAAGAGATGACGCGAGACGATTCCGGGCTTCCAGAGCGGGAGGCAATGGAGTTCGACGTCGTGGTGGTGGGCGCGGGCCCGGCCGGCCTTGTCGGCGGCCATACGCTTGAAGCAGCTCGCCGCCGAGGCGGGAGCGGAGCTTTCCGTCGTCGTGCTCGAGAAGGGCTCCGAGGTCGGCGCGCACATCCTCTCGGGCGCCGTCATCGACCCCAAGGGGCTCAATCGGCTGATCCCGGACTGGAAGGAGAAGGGCGCTCCGGTCGAGACGCCCGTGACCGAGGACCGCTTTCTCGTGCTGGGTCCGGCGGGCGACTTCCGGCTGCCGAACCTGATGATGCCGCCGCTGATGAGCAACCACGGCAACTACATCGTCAGCCTCGGCAACCTCACGCGCTGGCTCGGCGAGCAGGCGGCCGAGCTCGGCGTCGAGATCTATCCCGGGCTTTGCCGCAACCGAGGTTCTCTATGACGAGAATGGAGCCGTCGTCGGCGTCGCGACGGGAGACATGGGGATTGCCCGCGACGGGACACGCAAGGACAGCTTCACGCGCGGCATGGAGCTGCGCGGCAAGTACACGCTGATCGCCGAGGGCGCGCGCGGCTCGCTGTCGAAGCAGCTCATTCGCAGCCTCAAGCTGGATCAAGGGCGCGATCCGCAGAAATACGGCATCGGCCTCAAGGAGCTTTGGGAGGTCAAGCCCGAGCAGCATCGCCCTGGTCTCGTCCAGCACACGTTCGGCTGGCCGCTCGGCAACCACACCGGCGGCGGCTCGTTCCTCTATCACTACGGCAAGAATCTCGTTGCGGTCGGCGTCGTCGTCCATCTCAACTACGACAATCCTTACCTTTCGCCGTACGACGAGTTCCAGCGCTTCAAGACGCACCCGACCATCCGGCCGGTCTTCGAGGGCGGGCGGCGGATCGGGTATGGCGCGCGGGCGCTCACCGAGGGCGGCTGGCAATCGATCCCGAGGCTCGTGTTCCCGGGCGGGGCGCTGCTCGGTTGCGCGGCCGGCTTCATGAACGTGCCGCGCATCAAGGGCAGCCACAACGCCATGCTCTCGGGCATCGATGCGGCCGAGGCGGCCTACGAGGCGATCCGCGCGGGAAGATCGCACGACACGCTCGAGGCCTACGAGGTCGCGGTTCGAAGCGGGGACATCGCGCAGCGACCTCAAGCGCGTGCGCAACGCCAAGCCGTTTTTGTCGCGGTTCGGGACCTTCTGGGGCGTGACGCTCGGCGGCATGGACATGTGGCTGCGCACGCTCCTTTTCGGCTGGTCGCCCTTCGGCACGCTTTCGCACGGCAAGGCGGACTATGCCTCGCTCAAGATGGCGCGCGAGTGCGAGCCCATCGCCTATCCGAAGCCGGACGGCGTCCTGACCTTCGACAAGCTGACGAACGTGTCTTTCTCGGGCACCAACCACGAGGAGGACCAGCCGGTTCATCTCAAGCTCGGCGACCCGACAATTCCTGTGGAGATCAATCTGCCGGAATATGCCGAGCCGGCGCAGCGTTATTGCCCGGCCGGGGTCTATGAGATCGTGCGCAACGACAAAGGGGAGGCCCGCTTTCAGATCAACGCGCAGAACTGCGTCCACTGCAAGACTTGCGATATTAAGGATCCGAGCCAGAATATCACCTGGGTCTGCCCGGAGGGCGGCGGAGGCCCGAATTATGCTGGAATGTAGGGCACAACCGGGCGGCGCGAACGCGCGCCAGACCGGGCTCGCGGGAAGGCCCAAATTGTGCTGCAATGCCAAGGCTCAATTGCAGGAGGCGACGATGCTGATAGGCCACATGCGCCTGCGGGAACGGGACAATTTGTGAAGTGCGTGGGCAAGGGCTCTCGCAGAGTCGCCAAGGAGCTGGCATGTTTGCTAGTCTCCATTAGAATCGAACAGAGCCTCCTGGCGAAGGATCAATAGGATGCGAGCACGCCGCGGCTTTTACGCCGTAGTATCCCCCCTGGTCGTCACCGGTTTGTTGGCGGTGCCAGGTGCTCGGTATACTCCGGCCGCCGCAGAGACGACGGACGCCCTCGATACGCCCCATTCGCTCGTCGGCAGCTATCTTGCCGGCCGCTTTGCCAAGGCACAGCACGATATGCCGAACGCCGCGGAGTTCTACCGCAGCGCGCTCACGCACGATCCTGCGAGCGAGCTCCTGCTCGAACAGGCGTTCCAGATGGAGGCCGGCGCGGCCAACTGGCCGCAGGCGCTCAAGTTCGCCGACCAGCTGGTCGCGGTGCAGAACCAGCATCGCGTCGCGAACCTCGCTCTGGCGCTGAGCGAGTTCAAGGACGGACAACTCAAGAAGGCCGAGGCCCATTTCCGCGCGGCGGGGACGGGACCCATCGGCGAGCTCACGAGCGCGCTGGCGCTGGCCTGGGTCGAGCAGGCGGAAGGCAATACGACGAAGGCGCTGGCCAGCCTCGACCTGCCGAAGCAGGCCGAGTGGGCGCAGTTCTATCTGCGCTATCATCGGGCGCTGATCGCCGATGTCGCCGGCCGGTCGCAGGACGCGAGGGCCGCTTACGACCGAGCGTTCAAGCAGGACAATACGCGCACGCTGCGCACGTCGCTCGCCTTCGCGCGTCACGCGGCTCATGCCGGCGACAGGAAGTTCGCGGCCACGGTTCTCAAGGAGCAGCTCGAGAAGTCGCAAGGCGACGGGCATCCGCTGATCAGAAGCCTCAGCGAGACAATCCAGTCGGGCAAAAAAGTCGCCCTCATGGTGTCGACGCCGGAAGAGGGCATGTCGGAGGTGTTCTACGGTCTCGGCGAGGCGCTCATCGGCGAGGGCGCAGTCGGCATCGGCATCCTCTACCTGCAGATGGCACTCTACATTCAGCCCGATCAGCAGTTCGCGCTGGCGGCGCTGGCCAATGCCTACGAGTCCAACAAGCAGTACGACGATGCGATTGCCGTCTACAGCCGCATACCAAGCACATCGCCGCTCGAGTCGGCGGTCGAGATCCGCAAGGCTTTCAACCTGAACTCGCTCGACCGCATCGACGAGGCGACGCAGACGCTGATCAATCTTCTGGATAAAGCTCCCGCCGCGGGCGAGTCGAGCCAAGAGGCAAAGAAAGGCGAAGCAGCGTCGGCCGAAGGCGCGAAAGACGACAGCATCCCGACGCCGGACGTTCTGAAGCTCGGCGTGCGCGGCGAACGCGTGACCAAGCTGCAGGAGGCGCTCAAGGCGCAGGGCTATGAGATCGACAAGGTCGACGGCGCGTTCGGCGACACGACGCGGCGCGCGGTGATGGCCTATCAGGCCAAGGCGGGGATGAAGTCGGACGGCCTCGCGGGGCCGAAGACGTACGCCGCGCTCGTCGAGGGCAAGGCACCGATTTCGGACGCGATCCCGACGAAAAGCGCGGCGCCCGCCGAGGTCAAGATCCCGCTCAGCGTGCAAGACAAGCTCGAGGTTCTGGACGCGCTCGGCAACATCATGCGCGCGCGCAAGCTCTATTCACAGGCCGTGACCTACTACGACCGCGCGCTGTCGCTCGTTCCAAAGCCGGAGAAGCGGCACTGGGTCTACTACTATGCCCGCGGCACGAGCTATGAGCGGCTCAAGAATTGGCCGGCGGCGGAAGCCGATCTCGAGAAGGCGCTCGAGCTTTATCCGGAGCAGCCGCTCGTCCTCAACTACCTCGGCTATTCCTGGATCGACCAGGGCCGCAACATGAAGCAGGGCATGACGCTCATCGAGAAGGCCGTCGCCTTGAAGCCCGACGACGGCTACATCGTCGACAGCCTCGGATGGGCCCACTTCAAGCAGGGCAACTTCAAGGAAGCCGTGCGCTATCTCGAGCGGGCCGTCGAGCTCAAGCCGGACGATCCGGTGCTCAACGACCATCTCGGCGATGCTCTGTGGCGGGTCGGGCGCGAGCGCGAGGCTAAATTCCAGTGGGATCAGGCGCTGTCCTTGAAGCCCGAGGCGGAAGACGTCGACAAAATAAAGAAGAAGCTCGAGCAGGGGCTCTCGGCGGACACGCCCAAGGCCAGCGCGGAGACCAACAAGCAGGCCTCGCAGGCCGCGCCGCAGACAAAATAGCGAGCCGGCAAATCGCGGACCGGACTCGATGCCGGATAAATCTGCCCGGTTCTGCGCGCACCGGCAGGGTATGACCCGATGCCGGTCATCACAGAGCGTGCACCCGCCAAGATCAACCTGACGCTCGAGGTCAGGGGCCGGCGGCCCGACGGCTACCATGAGCTTCTGAGCCTCGTCGCCTTTGCCGACGTTGCCGATGTCGTGTCCCTCGACACCGAAGGCCCGACAGGCGTCCGCGTCTCGGGGCCATTCCAGGCGGAAATCGCCGGGCCGAACGTCCTGGATAGAGCGCTCTCGCTGCTGCAAGAGCGCGTGCCGGGGGTCGCGCTGGGTGCGGTCGGGCTCGAAAAGAGGCTGCCCGTCGCGGCGGGCATCGGCGGCGGTTCGGCGGACGCCGCGGCGCTTCTGCGCGCGGTGGCAAGGGCCAATCCCGGGCTTGAGGATCAGGTCGACTGGCAGGGTCTCGCGCGGCGTCTCGGCGCCGATGTCGCCGTCTGTCTCGAAAGCCGAGCCTCGTGGATGTCGGGCGCCGGCGAGGTGGTCGAGCCGCTCTCCTCGCCGCTGCCGGAGCTGCATGTGGTGCTCGTCAATCCGCGCGCGCAGGTGCCGGCGGACAAGACGGCGCAGGTGTTCCAGAAACTCGCCGCGCCACCCCATTGCGACGTGCGTCCGGCAAGGGCCACGAAGTGCCCGTTCGAGAGCCGCGCCGAGCTCATGGCGTTCCTGGCGGCCAACGGGAACGATCTCGAGCCGGCCGCGATCGCGGTCGTGCCTGCGCTCGTGGGCGTCATGACGGCTCTCACGCGCCTGCCCGGGATCGAGCTGGCGAGACTTTCAGGAGCGGGCCCCACCTGCTACGGCATCTTTCCGAGCGCGTCCGCGGCCGAGGCTGCGGCGGCAGCTCTCACGCTGGCGCATCCGAGCTGGTGGGTGGCGCAGACGGTGCTCGGCTAGCTCGTGCCGTGAAATTGCCGGTGCACGAGAAGTTTCCCCGGACCCTGCCCGTCAACAGTTGCTGATCTCGATCAAGGTGGCGCGCCGGCGAAGACTGTCTTCTCCGCGCGATATCGCACATCAGCCTAGAGGGGACACCAGCACATGCGCCGCTTTCAGTCTATTTTCTCGTCACTGCCGCCTGCCTCGCCGGCGCGACGGCGGGGTTTTCCGCCGCGGCCCAACAGCCTCCCCAGGCGACAGGGTGATCCGCGTGAAGCAGTTGTGCTTTCTCCCGCCGAGGCCGAGTTGCTGCTCACTGGAATGCGGACGTATCTCGAGACTATTCAGGGCATCGTCGAAGCGATGGCGGAAAACCAAGTAGCGCGCGTATCCGACATCGCACCGACGTCAGGCGCGAAGCTCTTGAATGACGTCAATCCGGTAACCGGTCTCAAGCTGCCGATCGGCTTTGCTTCCATGAGCTTCGATACCCACGACAAGTTCGACAAGCTTGCCGAAAAAGCAAAACGCGGAAGCTCACGCGCGGAAATTCTCAACGACGTACGCGATATCATGGGCAACTGCATCAGCTGCCATGCCTCGTACAGACTGGCGCGCTAGCTCAGGAGGCAGCTCTCAGCGGATGCTCACGCCGGCCTTCTCCAGCTCGGTGTCGAGCCGGCCCAAGAGCCACAAGCGAAACATGCGGAAATCGCCTCTCAGCGACCAAATGGGATGCGAGAATGTCGCGGGCCGGTTCTTCTCGAATATGAAGTGACCCAGCCAGGCCGACGCATACGCGATCGCTAGCGCCGCAAACAGCCATCGATAGTCGCCGTGGAAGATGAGGCCGCCGAGAAACGAAAGCGCCGCGGCGGTGCCGAAGAAGTGCAGGTTGCGCGAGTCCTGGCTCGCGTGCTGGCGCAAGTAATACGGCCAGAAGTCTCCAAACGTGGAGAATGTCGCAGACATGATCAGCCCCTTTCTCACCCAGGGCGGACCGGCGTCCTGCGCGGCTCTAACCCGTTGCCGTGGGTCATAGTGGCTGCCGGCGCGTCGCGCTGTGCCGGAGGTCACACCTGAGTAGATGTAGAACGGAAGCTCAAATTTCCAAGGGCAGGCGCGGACCTTACAAAATCCCCAACTTGAACGGCATGGCGCGGCCATGCGGGAGGCCGATCGGAAAAGGCTCAATGGCCGCGGCTGACGCAGAAGGCGATCACGTCCTGCATCGCCGACTTCTCGCGGCAATCGCGGAAGATCGCGAGAGCGTCGCGAGCGATGGTGCCGTAGGAGCGGGCGCGCTCGAGGGTGGCTTCGAGGGCCTTGTGGCGGCGCATGAGCGCGACTGCATGCTCGAGGTCGCCGTCCCCGATGTCGCCGTCGGCGATGGTGCGTTTCCAGAACCCGCGCTCCTCGGCGTTGCCGCGGCGGAAGGAGAGGATGACGGGCAGCGTGATCTTGCCCTCCCTGAAGTCGTCGCCGATCGACTTGCCGAGCTGGGCGCTGTCGCCGGAATAGTCGAGGGCGTCGTCGACGAGCTGGAACGCGAGCCCGAGGTTCTTGCCGTAGGAGCGGAGCGCCGCCTGCTCGTCGGCCGGGCGGGCAGAGATCGCCGCGCCGACCTCGGCCGCCGCCGAGAACAGCGCCGCCGTCTTGGCGTTGATGATGGCGAGATAGTCATCCTCGGTCGTCGCCGTGTTCTTGGCGGCCGCGAGCTGCATCACCTCGCCCTCGGCGATGGTCGCTGCGGCGTGGGACAGGATCTTGAGGACGGGGAGGGAGCCCACGTCGACGAGCATGCGGAACGCCTGGCCGAGGAGGAAATCGCCGACCAGCACGCTCGCCTGGTTGCCCCAGAGAAGGCGCGCGGTCTTGCGTCCACGGCGCGTGTTGCTCTCGTCGACGACGTCATCGTGAAGCAGCGTCGCCGTGTGCATGAACTCGATGGCCGCCGCCGTGCGGATGTGCCCATCGCCGTCATAGCCGCAAAGCTTCGAGGCGGCGACGGCCAGCATGGGGCGCAGACGCTTGCCGCCCGAATCGATCAGGTGATGGGCAAGCTCGGGGATCAATTCGACGTTCGAGACGGCCTTGTCGAGGATGATGCGGTTGATGCCGCCCATGTCCTCGTTGACGATCTCCAGCAGCGGCGCGAGGCTCTCTGCGGCCTCCCGCCCAGCGTCCAAGGGGACGACTACTCCCACAGCGTTTTCCTCGGATATTTCAACAGCTTTGGTACTATAGCTTGGTTCGGCCGACGGTTCGAAGGCAGATTGCCGCATTTATAGGCGCAAAAGGGACAAGTCGCATGCGCGAACTTATCCAGACCAACGATACAGTGCTTCTCTCCTACGTCGAAGCGCTCCTCCGGGACGCGGGAATACAGGCGATGGTCGCCGACCGCAATATGAGCGTGATCGAGGGGTCGCTCGGCATCCTGCCGCGCAGGGTTCTGGTCGGGAGCGACGACTGGCGCCAGGCGCGCCGCATTTTGGCAGACGCCGGGCTCGGCGGCTCGCTCGGTGATGAGGACGCGGAATGAATGGCGGGCCGATACTCGAGACGCGTTCGCAGCGCGTTACGGATGACGCCTTCCTCGGCGGGGCGCTCGCGATCCTGCAGCCCAAGAGCGGCTACAGAGCCGGTGTCGACGCCGTGCTGCTGGCGGCTGCCGTGCCTTGCGCGGCGGGTCGCGCAATCGATGTCGGTGCGGGCGTCGGAACGGCCGGCCTGTGTCTGGCGCGACGCTGCACCCAGATGTCGGTCGCGCTGTTCGAAAGGGAGACGGAGCTGATCGGGCTGGCGCGGGAGAACGTCGATCGCAACGGTCTCGCTCAACGCGTCACGGTCGCCGAAGGCGATATCGGCGACGCGTCGGATGAGGAGCTTCGCGCGCTCGGCATTGCGGCGGGCACCTTCGATCATGTGCTTGCAAATCCCCCGTTTCATGTCGAAGGCGACGGGACGGCGGCCTTCGACAGGCTCAAGGCCGCCGCGCATGCCATGCCCGAAGCCGGGCTCGAGACGGTGGAGCCGTTTTCTCGCGCGCGTGGCAAAGCCTGGCGGAACGGCGACGATCATCCACAAGGCGGAAGCGCTCGCCGATCTGCTCGAAGGATTGGGAAGGCGGTTTGGCGGGCTCAAAGTACTTCCCATTCACGCGCGGGCCGACGAGCCGGCAATCCGCGTGATCATTCAGGGGGTCAAGGGAAGCAAGGCGCCGCTCGCGATCGTGCCCGCATTCGTGCTGCACGATGCGAACGGCGGCTTCAGCTCCAAGGCTGAAGCCATTCTTCGGCATGGCGGCTCGCTCGAAGTTACCGGCTAGGTTTGCCCACACTAGATTTGCCCACAATTGCATCTTGGGTGCCGGCGCCGCATGTGCGAACATGTGCACGTTGCCGCAGGTCGAGCGATGCAACCAAATCGGCATCCGCGGGTTACCAAGCAGACGATCTCTCTGCAAAGGCCGGCCATGCTCATTCGCTTCGGATACGAACTGCGGGTTGCCGTGACGCAAGCAACGCCGTTCGTTTGCCTGCTCGACGTCCACCCCGAGCGCCGCAGCGATATCCGCAGCGAGTATCCATTCTCGATCAGGCCGCACAGCGTCCCCGTCAGCCGATACGTCGACGGCTTCGGCAACATCTGCAGCAGGTTCGTGGCGCCCGTCGGCGAGACGACGATGCGCGGCGACGGGATCATCGTCGATTCGGGGGCGCCCGATGCCGTCGTGCCGTCGGCTCCGGAGATCCCTGTCGCCGAGCTTCCGCATGATGTTCTCGTCTATCTGTTAGGCAGCCGGTACTGCGAGACGGACAAGCTCTCGGAGCGGGCGTGGGCGATGTTCGGTGGCGTCGCTCCGGGCTGGAATCGAGTCCAGACCATCTGCAACTTCGTTCACTCGCAGATCCAATTCGGCTATCAGCATGCCCGCGCGACGAGGACTGCCGCCGAGGCTCTCGAGGAGAGGCAGGGCGTGTGCCGCGACTACGCGCATCTCGCGATTGCGCTCTGCCGCTGCCTCAACATTCCGGCCCGCTATGTCAACGGCTACCTCGGCGACATCGGCGTGCCCAAGGACCCGGCGCCCATGGATTTCAGCGCCTGGTTCGAGGCCTATCTCGGCGGGCGCTGGTACACGTTCGATGCGCGCCACAACAAGGCCCGGATCGGCCGGATCGTGATCGCGCGCGGGCGGGATGCGACCGACGTGCCGCTCGTCAACTCGTTCGGCCTGCATACGCTCACCTCCTTCAGGGTCTGGACGGACGAGATGCCGGACAGCATACTCAAGGCCGGACAGGCCGCCTGACCGGCAGACGCGTGCCTCAACGCGCGGCGCCTTGCAGCAGCCGTCCGCAGTGCCGACTGGGTGCGCGCCCCGATCGGTGCGGTCCCCGTCTCCAATAACAAGGCTCTCCAGCATGTGGCTCTTTAACCGCGGCCCCGTCGTTCCGGTTTTGCGTCTCTCCGGCATGATCGGGATGGTGACGCCGCTCAGGCCCGGTCTCTCGATCGCCGCGTTGGCGCACCCGATCGAGAAGGCGTTCTCGATGTCGAAGGCGCCCTCGGTTGCGGTCGTGATCAATTCGCCGGGCGGCTCGCCCGTGCAGTCGAGCCTCATCTTCCGGCGCATTCGCCAGCTCGCGGAAGAGAAGGATAAGAAGGTCTACGTGTTTTGCGAGGACGTGGCGGCCTCGGGCGGCTACTACCTCGCGGTCGCGGGTGACGAGATCTATGCAGATACCTCGTCGATCGTCGGCTCGATCGGCGTCATCTCGGCGACCTTCGGGCTCGTGCGCGCGATCGACAAGCTCGGCGTCGAGCGGCGCGTCTATACGGCGGGTCTCAACAAAGGCTCGCTCGATCCGTTCCTGCCCGAGAAGGCGGACGACGTCGAGCGCCTCAAGGCGATCCAGCGCGACGTGCACGACGTGTTCATCGGCGTCGTCAAGGAGCGCCGTCTCGGCCGGCTCAAGGGGCCGGACGCCGAGCTTTTCTCGGGCGCGTTCTGGTCGGCCTCGAAAGCGCTCGAGTACGGGCTGATCGACGGCATCTCGGACGTGCGGACGAAGATGCGCGAGGTCCACGGCGACAAGGTTCGCCTTCGCGTGGTGCCGCTCGAGCGCGGGTGGCTGCCGCTGCGCCTGCGGCGTCTGCCGTCGCTCGGTGGATGGGAGAGCGGCGAGGGCGGCCGGGGTCTTGCATTTGCCGACGATCTGGTGTCGGCTATCGAGGCGCGGGCCATCTGGTCGCGCTTCGGGCTCTAAGAAAGGCGGGCTCAGCCATGCCGCAACTCATCGCCGTATTCGTCGCCGGCGCCGGAATTTACGCCGGTCTCAAGTGGCTATCGAGGACACTCGAGGAGCAAGCGCGCGTTGCGGCTCGCCAAGCCGATGAGCTCAAGCGCCGCGCCGAAAAAGGCCGCGTGCCGAAAGACCTCGGCACGCTCGAGTACGATCCCGATAGTGGCGTCTACCGGCCGCGCACCAAGTAGCGGAATTCCGCCAGATACGGAGTGCGTCCTAGAATTTGGCCTGCCTCACGTGCGTAGCTGCGCGCTGGACTTGGTCCCGCAGACAGTCAACGAGACGCGGGCGAAACGTGAGATTATCGGATATCTCGACCCGCGATAGCTTATCGGCCCAGAATTGGTGGTTGCCCTTCCATCTCCCCTCGTGGGTGCGCGGCAGGTCACTGTCGTCCCACACGACGAGGTCAAACGGGGCTTTGCCGCGAAACCTGACGATTTCGCGCTCGACCTCGAGGCGAGTGCCGTCTGGCATAGGGCCCCCGAAGATGAAGAGTGTCGGAGCGGGGTCGCGCAGTGCCGAAACGGTCAGGCGGCAGAGATGATCGTGCCGGCCGCGGGCCCGAGCGTAGTGGTTTTCGATTGCGGACCGGCTGTTCTCCGGAAATTCGTGCGGGTGTCTTGTGCCGAACCTGCTGTTGAAGACATCTTCGGCGCCGGGTTCGAGGTCGGTCTGCTCGAAAAGACCCTGGAAGTCACGTCGTAGATACTCAAGGAGGGTGCCCACCGGCGTGATCTGCCAATTGAATACCGATTTTGGAAATGCGCGCATCGACATCGTGAGTGTGCTGTACCGCGGGCAGGCGGGCATTGCCTCGATGTGGTATCGGGTGCGACAGGTCGGTCCGAGACTAACTATCCGGTTGTAGGACGGCAGCACGACGGCTCCCTCAAGGTTGACTCGCAGGGAAGCAAGAGACCTGGCAGGTTGCAGTGTTGATTTGAGGGCGCCTGGGGCGGACGCGGCCCCGCGCGCCAGGGAGTGGTCTCATCAGGTCATTCGAAAGCCGACCGGTCTACGTGGGATGACACGGGGGCGCGAATGCGTATAGTGCGCCCCCGGAAGCAATAAATGGCGCCTGATGGCTAAGACATTCGAGCGGCCCGCCGCGGGTCAGCGGCCCTTGCCGGCCGCGAGCCCAGGACCGGGCGCGGCCACGGGCCTCAGACCCAAAGAATCCTTCCAGGATCTCATCCTCACGCTGCAGCAGTTCTGGGGCGCGCAGGGGTGCGTCATCCTGCAGCCCTACGACATGGAGGTGGGGGCGGGCACGTTTCATCCGGCGACGACGCTGCGCGCGCTCGGGCCTCGGCCGTGGAACGCGTGCTACGTGCAGCCCTCGCGCAGGCCCAAGGACGGGCGCTATGGCGAGAACCCGAACCGGCTGCAGCACTACTACCAGTTCCAGGTGATCATGAAGCCGTCGCCTGAGAACATCCTCGACCTCTATCTCGCGAGCCTCGACGCGATCGGCATCGATACGCAGGTGAACGACATCCGCTTCGTCGAGGACGACTGGGAGAGCCCGACGCTCGGCGCGTGGGGGCTCGGCTGGGAGGTGTGGTGCAACGGCATGGAGGTGACGCAGTTCACCTACTTCCAGCAGGTCGGCGGCTTCGACTGCAATCCCGTCGCGGGCGAGATCACCTACGGGCTCGAGCGCCTCGCCATGTACGTGCAGGGTGTCGACCGCGTGTTCGACCTCAACTTCAACGGGCGCACGGACGAGCGCAGCTCACCTACGGCGACGTGTTCCTGCAAGCGGAGCAGGAATACTCGCGGTTCAACTTCGAGCACGCCGATACGGCGATCCTGCTGCAGCATTTCAAAGATGCCGAAAAAGAATGCAAGGCGCTGCTCGATAAAGGATCAGGCGGCGACAAGCATCTGCTTGCTCTGCCCGCGTACGACCAGTGCATAAAAGCCTCACATGTCTTCAATCTTCTTGATGCGCGTGGCGTGATCTCTGTAACCGAGCGCCAAGGCTATATCCTTCGCGTGCGGGAACTTGCAAAAGCCTGCTGCGCTGCGTGGCTTGAAACGGACGGAGGTCGAGTATGAACGAGACGCATATCGGGCTGCTGGTGCTGGGCGTACCGGCCCTGCTGATCGGCGGTCTCATCCTGAAGCGCTGGCGCCCTGTGCTCTGGATGTACATTGCCGCGCTCGCCGTCGGCCTCTGGTATCTCACCGGCACCGGCGCGGTCCAGGACGTCGGCAAGCAGGCTATGGGCTACATCCCGACCTCGGCGCCGGCCGGTGCGCCGGCTGCCACTCCGGCGGCTGCTCCTGCGCCCGAGGCTGCGGCCCTGCTCCAGCTCCTGATGCCGGCGGCTCGATGCAGTCTGCGGCGCCTGCCCCTGCACCGGAGGCGGCGCCGGCTCCTGCGCCTGAGGCTGCACCCGCCGAACCCAAGATGGAAGCGGCGCCTCCTGCTGCTACCCCCGAGGAGAAGCCCGCAGCCGCGCCGGCTCCCGCTCCGTAACAGCCGGCAAGCGTCGCGTTTCGGCCTTTCGCCCCGCCGCTTGGCGGGGCTATACCTGCTGGCCTTATCCCAGACCGGTGACGCTGATGTCAGAGCTGCTGCTCGAGCTATTTTCCGAAGAGATCCCGGCGCGCATGCAGGCGCGCGGGGCGGACGATCTCCGCCGCCTCGTTACCGAGGGTCTCAAGGCGGCCGGGCTCGACGTGGGCGAAGCGCACGCCTTCGCGACGCCGCGGCGGCTCGCGCTCGTGGTCGAGGGCGTGCCCGAGGGGTCGCCGGCCGTTTCCGAGGAACGCAAGGGCCCGCGCGTCGGCGCGCCCGAGCAGGCTGTGGCAGGGCTTTCTCAAGGCGGCCGGCTTGAAGTCGCTGCAAGAAGCCGAGATCGTCCGCGACGAGAAGAAGGGCGACTATTACGTCGCGCGCATCGAGAAGCCCGGGCGGAGCGCGGCCGAGATCGTGGCCGAGGTCGTCGCCGGCGTGCTGGCGAAATTTCCGTGGCCCAAGTCGATGCGCTGGGGACTCGTCGCCGTTCCAGTGGGTGCGGCCGCTGCACTCGATCCTCTGCCTGCTCGACGGCCGCGTCGTGCCGTTCCGCGTCGCGGGTCTCGAGAGCGGCGCGACGACGCGCGGCCATCGCTTCCACGGCAACGAGACGCTCTCCGTCAAGAGCTTCGAGGACTACGCCGACAAGCTCGCGGGCAAGGCGGTGATGCTCAACACGGCCGAGCGCATGGAAGAGATCCGCGAGCAGGCGGAAGCGCTGGCCAAGAAGGCGAAGCTCGATCTCGTCGCCGACGAGGCGCTGCTCGGCCGAGAACGCCGGGCTCACCGAGTGGCCGGTGGTGTTCATGGGCGAGTTCGACGAAGCGTTTCTCGCCGTGCCCGCCGAGTGCCTGATGACGTCGATGAAGGCGCATCAGAAGTGCTTCGCGCTCACCGATCACAAGACGAAGAAGCTCGCGAACAAGTTTCTTGCCGTCTCGAATCTGACGCCCAACGACGGCGGCGCGGCGATCGTCGCCGGCAACGAGAAGCGTGATCAACGCGCGGCTCTCGGACGCCAAGTTCTTCTGGGAGCAGGATCTCAAGAAGCCCTTCGACGAGATGGCCAACGCGCTCGACGGCATCACGTTCCACGAGAAGCTCGGCACGCAGAAGGAGCGCGTCGAGCGCATCGCGGAGCTTGCGTACCAGATCGCGGGCGCGGTGGACGCGAACCCGGACGATGCACGGCGCGCGGCGCAGCTCTCGAAGGCCGATCTCGTGTCGGGCATGGTCGGCGAGTTCCCGGAGCTGCAGGGGCTCATGGGCCGCTATTACGCCGAGCACGCGGGCACGAAGCCCGAGATCGCGCGCGCCATCGAGCTGCACTGGAAGCCCAAGGGGCCGACCGACTCCGTGCCGAAGGAGGAGGAGGGCGACGCGGTCGCGATCGCCGTGGCGCTGGCCGACAAGCTCGACACGCTGGTCGGCTTCTGGGCCATCGGCGAGAAGCCGACGGGCTCGGGCGATCCGTTCCAGCTCCGGCGCGCGGCGCTGGGCGTGATCCGGATCGTGCTGGAGAATGATCTCAGGCTGCCGCTGCTCAAGGCGTGCATCGAGAGCGCTTTCGAGAGCATTGTACAAAGAGGTCTGCCAAGTCGATTGAGGACGTGCGGAAGCTGATGAAACTAGATCCGAGACGCGTGGGCATGTTCGCGAATTCAATTGCCGACAAGCTCAATATCGCTCGGAAGGATGAGGCAAGTTCTGTCATTGCGGCGGGAGTATTGACCTCCTCTCGTTCTTCGCTGACCGACTCAAGGTGCATCTCACGCGACAAGGGTGCGCGGCACGACCTGATCGACGCCGTGTTCTCGCTCGGCGGGCAGGACGACCTGGCGCTGATCGTGAAGCGCGTCGAGGCACTGGGTGAGTTCCTGAAAACGGACGACGGCGCGAACCTGCTCGCGGGCGTGAAGCGCGCGACCAACATCCTCGGCATCGAGGAGAAGAAGGACAAGAAGAGCTACGCCGGCACGCTACGACCTGAAGCTCCTCAAGGAGAAGGAGGAGCTGGCGCTCGCCGCGGCCATCGAGAGCGTGAAAGAGGACACGGTGGCGGCGATCAACGTCGAGAACTTCAAGGGCGCGATGAATGCGCTCTCGGAGCTGCGCGCGCCGGTCGATGCGTTCTTCGAGAAGGTGACCGTCAACGCGGATGACGCGAAGCTGCGCGAGAACCGGCTCAAGCTCCTGTCCGAGATCCGCGCCGCGACGCTCACGGTCGCCGACTTCTCCAAGATCGCTGGGTGAAGTTTAGCCTGCCGCATCGGTCTCTCGCTCTACCTGTCATCCCGGCACTTGTTGCCGGGATCCAGATCTCAGCGAGCGCCATGCGGCGGAATCTTTGCTGATGTCGTGCCGATTCTCCGGCTTCCGAGCAAGCGGATGACTGGATCCCGGGGACACGCTCCGGCCGGGATGACAGCTGTCGAATGTTGAAAGATCGCTGTCTGCACGAAAAAGCCGGCGGCCCCAGAGGCCACCGGCTTCTTGCGTGAAGGAGAGCTCGCGGTTATTGGACGGTCAGGACCTGCTGCACCGGTCCATGACCGGCGGTCACCGGCTTGTCGGCCTCGTCGAACTCGGTGTCGTTGTTGTCCTCGGAATGCATCATCACGATCAGCTTGGCCCCTGCCTTCATCCTCTTTTCGAGCGGGATCGAGATGTTCTCGTTCTCGCCGGCCTGAATGGGTTTGCGACCGATGACTGGTCCTGCCGTGGCGCCATCATTCGTCTCATGAACGATGAGATACCCGTCCTTGCCAGCGGTGGCGGAGCCAACGGTCACCGTGTTGGGCGTTGCCTTGAGCCCGTCGGTGGCGATCTTGTCCTCCGCCCAGGCCGGCATGGCGAGCATTGACAATAGAGACGCGAGCACAAGCTTCCTCATCATCGCGATATCCTCCCTGGTGGCCGATGCCTCGAGCGGGTCTTGCGGTGCGCGCGCCGGCCGACACCCTCTTCCCACCTCAAATAGGAAGCGCGGATGAGGAGGAACAGTGCCTTTGTGCCCTGGTGTTATGCCTGGACCCTGAAGATTGTTCAGGATAAATGCCCAATGCAATCGTGTGGCTAAGGCTCCGAATGGACTAGGGCTTCGCTCATGACGGCGGCGGAAAGGCACCTCTTCGTCTACGGCTTGCTCAAGGGCGGCAGGACCAATGGTCACGGTGCAGAGGAGCGCGCACGGCTCAAGCGCGAGGCGACGCTCTTCGGTCCAGCCTCAATTCGCGGACAGCTCTTAGATCTCGGCCGATTTCCGGGGCTCGTCGACAGCGACGACGGGCGGGATCTCGTGCACGGGGAGGTCTATCTGCTCGAGGAGCCCGCGGAGACGTTTCTCTGGCTCGACGACTACGAGGACTATTTCGCGGACGATCTCGCAAGCAGTTTGTATGCGCGCGAAATGCGGCCCGTGCTGCTCAGCACGCAGCAGGCGCTTGAGGCGTGGGTCTATGTCTACGTGAACTCGCGCGCGGCGGCGAAGCGCATCGCGAGCGGGCGCTGGACGACGTAAGTCCCGGCGAAGCAATCATCCGTGAATACAAACGGCGTGTCCAAAACGCACAAAGTAAAGGGAGCTGGCCCGACGACCCGGATAGCCCTCAACCCGTTTCGATCTCCCCGCGAGATCGGACCGACCAGCTCCCAATCGATCGTTTCTGATACACCTCATCGCGCGTTCAGACCTTCACCATTTTTGTGGTGATTGTTTCTTCCTGCGCGCGCTTGACAATGACAGTTTTGCGAATGCCGATCGCGGAATATGCGACTACGCACTTCTCTTCTTGCATGAAGATGCCGTTCTAGAGCGATGACGTTTCGACATCTTCTCCCTGTGCGTCCTCGTAGGCCGAGGTCGCGGCGAGCCAGCTCTCCTCGGCGTCGGCGAGACGCTTTGCAATTTGGCCGCGCTCGATCGCAAGGCGCTGAGCCTTAGCTGCATCCGCGTAAAGCTCGGGGGACGCGAGCGCGGCGTCGAGACGCGCGATCTCCGCCGACAATTGCTCGACGTTTTTTTCCGCTGCCTGCATGGCCTTCTTCAGGGGCGCAAGCTCGGCGCGCCGCTCGGCCGCCGCCCGGCGCGTGTCGGCGCGGCTCGTGCGGCCCTGCGCATCCGGCCCATCGTTGCTATCGCGCAGGCGCGCGCGGGGCGCGCGCTCGGCCAGGAGCTCCTCGCGATAGCTGTCCATGTCGCCGTCGTAGGATTTGACCGTCCCATCGCGGACGATCCACAGCCGATCGGCGGTCGCCTCGACCAGATGGCGGTCGTGGCTGATCAGGATGACGGCGCCCTCGTATTCGGTGAGCGCGTGGACGAGCGCCTCGCGGCTGTCGACGTCGAGATGGTTCGTCGGCTCGTCGAGGATCAGGATGTGGGGCGCGTGGAACGCCGTGAGCGCCAGGAGCAGGCGCGCCTTCTCGCCGCCCGACAGGTTGCTCGCACTTGGTGTCGGCCTTCGTCGATGCCGAAGCCGAAGGTGCCGAGCTTGGTGCGCCGTTGCGCTTCGGTCGCGTCCGGCATCAGCTTCAGCATGTAGTCGTAGGGCGTGGCCGCCGGATTGAGCTCGTCGAGCTGATGCTGGGCGAAGTAGCCGACGCTGACGCGCCCGACGCCGAAGACGTTGCCGGAGAGCGGCGCGAGCTTGCCGGCCAAGCAGCTTGGCGAAGGTCGATTTGCCGTTGCCGTTGGCGCCGAGCAGCGCGATGCGGTCGTCCTGGTCGAGGCGCAGATTGATGCCGCGTCAGGATCGGGTGCGCCGGGTCATAGCCGACTGCCGCGCCCTCGAGTCGCAACAGCGGGCTCGCGAGCTTCTTCTCGGGGCTCGGGAGCGCGAACGGCGCGACGCGATCCTCGACCTGGGCGGCGATCGGCTGCATCTTGGCCAGCGCCTTGACGCGGCTCTGGGCCTGCTTGGCCTTGGTGGCCTTGGCCTTGAAGCGGTCGATGAAGGCCTGGATGCGGCGGCGTTCCTCGTCCTGCTTCTTCTTGAGCTTGAGCTCGAGGCGCTGCTTGGCGCGCCGCGCCTCCTCGAAATCGTCGTAGCCGCCGGAGTAGAGCGTGAGCTTGCCGCGCTCGAGATGAAGGATGGCGCCGGCGGCGCGGTTCAGGAGGTCGCGGTCGTGGCTGACGATGATGACCGTGTGCGGATAGCTCTTGAGATAGCTCTCGAGCCAGAGCGTGCCTTCGAGGTCGAGATAGTTCGTCGGCTCGTCGAGGAGCAGCACGTCGGGCTCGAGGAAGAGCACGGCGGCGAGCGCGACGCGCATGCGCCAGCCGCCCGAGAACTCGCGGCAGGCGCGCCGCTGCGCCGCCGCGTCGAAGCCGAGGCCGGCGAGAATGCTCGCCGCGCGCGCCGGGCGCCGCATGGGCGCCGATGTCCGTCGAGGCGCAAGTGGATGTCGGCGATACGATGCGGATCGGTCGGCGGTCTCGGCCTCGGCGAGCAGAGCGCTGCGCTCGCCGTCGGTCGAGAGCACCCAGTCGATCAGGCTCTCGTCGCCGCCGGGCGCCTCCTGGGCGATGCGGCCGATGCGAGCGTTGCGCGGCACGCTGATGGCGCCGTCGTCGGGATGGAGCTCGCCGCCGATCAGCTTCAAGAGCGTCGTCTTGCCGGCGCCGTTGCGGCCGACGAGCCCGACCTTGTGACCAGCGGGGATCGCCGACGGTCGCGCCGTCGACGATCGGCTTGCCTTCGATGCGGTAGACGAGATCGTTGATATGCAACATGGGGGAGGCGAATAGCGTGCGGCGCGCGACTTGTCACGTGCGGGCGCTTTCCGGCGTCAGATCTCGATGCCGAGCCACTTCAGGATCTTGATCATGGCGAAGTAGCTTGCCGCGGTCAGCGCGATGCCGATGAGCAGGCTGGGCACGAACGGCACGCCTTTGCGCAGGAGGAGGGGCAGGGCAAACAGTAGCGCAAGGGAAGGGAGGAGCAGCCAGAAGATGCCGTTGGCGAGGGCTGCGACCTTCTCGGGGTCCTTCGTACCCGCCCATAGCCAGATCATGGCGAGGAGCGACGTCAAGGGCAAGGAAGCCAGTATCGCGCCGGCGAGCGTGTTGCGTTTTGCCGCTTCGGCGGCGGCGACGACGAGAATGCTGGTGGCGAGAACCTTGAGCGCGAATTCGAGCACAATGGCACCGTCAGCCGGCTACGACCGGCCGCAGCGTCTCATACAGGAGACGCTCCTGCGTCGCCGAATCCTGGATGGCGAGATGGGCGGTGAACCAGTCCTGAACCATCTGGCAAACGCGCTCGTGCGAGGCCTTGGCGAGCGCCTTGGAGTCGGCGAAGAGCTGCATGTCAGCCTGCGTCCAGCCGAGGCGGCCGAGCTCGGTCGCGAGAACGTCGTAGTCAGGCTTGCTCGGCGCCGCGTGCGTGGTCGGGGATCTCCTCCCCTCGGCAATGGCCGCAACAATGGCCACGACCTGAGCCTCGATGCGGACGCTCTTTGCCGAGTCCTGCAGCAGGGAGATGATGGACGGGCTCGTCTCGCCGCGCGAGATGAAGTCGTAGCACCTGTCCGAGCCTTCCGCGGCGAGGCTCTTCAGGTTCTCGAGGAACGCCGCAGCCAGCTCCTTGTGAGCCGCCGCGCTTGCCGCGAGAGCCTTGTCGGCGTTCTGGCGCCTCAGGCCGACGAGCGCCTCAACCAGATGGCGCGTGATCTCGGTCTCGCCCTTGCCCTCGGCGTTGAGCTGAGCGGCCTCTTTCAGGCGGACCTCGTACCACTCGGGGAACTCGCGTTTGATCGCGCTCCAAAGGGAGCGCCTTTGAAATTGCGCGTCGAGCTCGGCGGCGGCATCGGCACTGGCGATCGCCGCCGTCTCGAATGTGGTCCGCGCGGTTTGCAGGGAATTGGTCGCGGCCTTCTCACTGCCGCCTGCGGGGGCGAGCAACGCGGCGCCGTTGCCGAATACGAACCACGCGCCTGCGCCGACTATCGCAAGGAGGGAGGCGGCGGCCGCGAGCGGGCGGCGGCTTCGCCGCGGAGCCTCGCGTGCGCTCGAGGAGACGGGAGCCGGCTGCGACCACTGCTTCGACTCTCCGGGGGCGGAAGCGAGGGGCTCACCAAATTTAGATTCCGAGCGCGGGAAGCTCGCGCCTCTGCCGGAAGTGGGCTCGCTGCGCGGCTCGAGTGAGGCGCTCCACGATGCAGGCTTCGTCTGGGAAGCAGGCTGCGTCTGGGCAGGAGCCGGGGCGGGCGCCTCGAATTGCCGGGTCGTGCTCTGAGGCAGGCGAAAATCCTGCGGGGCGATGGAAAATACCGTCGATGCCGGGCGCCAGTCCGGGAAACCCAGCCTCCAGACCAAGTCGGCGGCGCGCAAATGGCCAAGCTCAACGAGTTTTCGCATCTCGGTGTCGGAAAGCGGCCCGTGCTGCTTTCCGTCGCGGGCGATAAACCATTGAACGTCTGATTCTATCACGCTCATGATTATTCATACCACGAACAGTAAATCTGGATGCAAGGGTGGGCGCGGCATCCATGCAGGGGGTTTCTTGAGGTTTCCACCCGTATCGCCCGGGTCGGGCCGGCGTCAGCCGGTCGGAGGGCTGTCAACCAGATGTCGAAAGGGCGTGGCACGTTGGCACATAGGGACAGAATCCGGGCATTTTGAAGGGCAAAAGTGGGGTCTTTCGACGCGGTGGCCATATCCCGAGCGCGCCTACCCTTGTTGCGCGAATAGGCCGGGACTATAAGGCGCCGCCATACACCGAGAATCGGGAAACTTTGAAGATCATGAGGGGACCATGATGGCCATCGAGCGTACGCTGTCGATCATCAAACCGGATGCGACCAAGCGCAACCTCACGGGTGAAATCAACACGGTAATCGAGAAGTCCGGCCTGAAGATCATCGCGCAAAAGCGGGTGCGCTGGACGCGTCAGCAGGCTGAGAAATTCTATGCCGAGCACAAGGGCAAGCCGTTCTACAAGGGGCTCGTCGATTTCATGACGTCGGGCCCAATTGTCGTGCAGGTCCTCGAAGGGGACAGTGCGATTGGAACCTACCGAGAGACCATGGGCGCCACGGACCCAGAGGCGGCCAAGAGGGGTACCATCCGCAAGCGCTTCGCGCTGTCCAAGGCTCAGAATTCAGTTCACGGCTCCGACAGCCCGGCCTCGGCCGAGCGCGAGATCAAGCTCAACTTCAAGCCGGACGAGATCGTCGGCTGAGGGCAGACGACATCTTCGCCGCATTGAAACGGGCCCGCTATGCGGGCCCGTTCGTGTCTCTTGCTTGGCCGTAAAACCCAGCGTCGCGCCATGAGCCGCGATTTTTGGGCCTTTGACCCGTGGATAACACGGGAGATCGTGGACTTAGGACCGTCGAAGAATTGACCTCTCGCTTCGATACCGCCAGGACTCTCAGCTATCGGGAAGGGGAGATGGGGTGCGGAGAGGGTAGTGCTTTTCCAGTCGCAACCGTTTCTGCTGGTCTTTCTGCCGGCCGTTGTTGCCGTGTGGTACGCGGCGGCAGGCAGCGTGAGGCTGCGAGAGTGGATCCTGATTGCGGGGTCGCTCGTCTTCTATGCGTGGTGGGATCCTCGCTTCGTTCCGTTGCTCTTGGGCCAGCTCCTGATCTCGTGGCTGATAGCTGAGCTCTACCTCACCACCGGCCGCGGGTTCCGCTTCCTGCTGGTCGTCGGAATTGCTGCAAATCTCGGCGTCCTCATATTCTTCAAGTACTGGACGTTCGTCGCGGCAAATCTTGCCACCGCGTTCGGACTCCAGGTGCCGACGATGAGCGTGCTGCTTCCCATCGGAATCAGCTTCTTCACGTTCGAGATCATTTCCTACCTTGCCGACCTCGGGTGGAAGGGTGCGCCGCACTACTCGCTGCGCCGCTTTGCGCTCTTCGTCGTGTTCTTTCCGCGTCTCATTGCAGGGCCGATCGTGCGTCACCACGAGATCATCCCGCAATTCGATCTCGATCCCTTTCGCGCCGGGCTGTCCGAGCGGCTCAGCAAAGGAGCTACGCTTCTCATCGTTGGACTAGCCAAGAAGGTTTTCTTGGCCGATCAGCTGGCGCCGCTTGCGGACTCGGCCTTCGCCCGTGCCGGGAACGGTGAGGTGGGCCTTGCGGAAGCATGGACCGGGGCGCTGGCGTTCACCTTTCAGCTCTTCCTCGACTTCTCCGCCTACTCGGAGATGGCAATCGGCATTGCGCTCATGCTCGGCCTGACGCTGCCGCAAAACTTCGAGGCTCCCTATCAGTCGACGAGCATCCGGGAATTCTGGCGCCGATGGCACATGACTCTCTCGCGCTACCTCAGGGACTACGTCTATATCCCCCTGGGCGGCAGCAGGGCGGGTGAGGGACGCTACCTTGCGGCGACGCTGGCGACGATGGGGCTTTGCGGTCTCTGGCACGGCGCCGGGTGGACATTCATCGCGTGGGGGTTGCTGCATGGCTTAGGCCTCATAGGCTGCCGCTTCTGGGAGAAATACGGCACGCCGATGCCGGCCTCGATCGCCTGGAGTTTCACTTTCCTGTTCGTCGTTGCCGGATGGGTGCTCTTCAGGGCGTCGACGTTCGACGTCGCCTTTTCGATGATCGAGGGAATGGCTGGCTTCAACGGCATCGGCAGAACCGTGAGCGGCGGCTGGATCATCGCGGCGGCTGCGGCCGTGTCAGTCCTCGGGCCAACATCCTACGACATCGTCACCAGGCAACTGTTACCGCTTCGGGGCGTTGCCGTTTGCGCCGCGACGATCGCGGCAGCGGTCGTTCTTCAGGTCGGTGCCGATCAGCCCAAGACCTTCATCTATTTCCAGTTCTGATGGCGATGGCGGGTGATCGAAGCACATGAAGGCACCCTGGCTCAGCCGGCATGAAACGGGAGCGACGAAGGCAGAGCAGCCCGGCGAGGAGGCGGGCGTGCAATGGCGGCGGTACGCCCGCACGCTGCTCGTGACCTGCGCGGCGCAACTTGCGGCCGCCGCTCTGCTCGTGCTTGCGGCCAATCCCTACGGCAACCTGCCGCTATCGCTCTTTCGCCAGCACGTGATCATGGATACCAACCAGCGGTATCAATACCCGGCCATCGCCAGGTCCGGGCAATTCGATTCGGCCGTGGTCGGAACGTCGACATCGCGACTCCTCAGGCCGGGTGCGCTCAACGCAAAGATCGGCGGCAAGTTCGCGAACCTCGCCATGGATTCTGCGACGGCGTGGGAGCAGTCCCAAATGGCGAAGCTGTTCGCGGACGCCGTTGCAAAACCGCGCACGCTCATCGTCGGGATCGATCGCATGTGGTGCTATGCCGAGGATCCCAAGCGAATTACGGAGCGCGGATTTCCGGATTGGATGTTCGACGACAATCCATGGAACGATCTGCCTTACATGCTCAACAAAAGGGCAGCAGAGATCGCCATTCGGCGCCTAGCCTTCGCCGCCGGCGCAAGGGAAGCCCGCATACCGTTCGACGGGTATCAGGTGTTCGTGCCGCCGGAGGAGAAATACGATCTCGCGAAAGTCAAAGCCAGCATCAATCGAAATATCGAGACAGCGTCCGTGGTGGCCCGCGTCGACGAGCCGTCGCGCGAGATGCGGGCGAGCTGGAGCTTTCCGGCGTTGACGTGGCTGGACGAGCTGTTGGGCGGACGATGGCAAAAGGTCGTCCTCTTCATTCCGCCAGTCCACATCACCGCCCATCCCCGCGGTCTCGGCCGATGGCAAGAGGACGAATGCAAGGAGCGCATCGCGGTGCTGGCGCGGCATCACAATGCACCGCTCATCGATTTCAGCGTCGCGTCCGAGATCACCTCGCACGACGAGAACTATTGGGATCCGGTTCATTTCAGAGTTCCGATTGCGGAAAAAGTCGTCAGTGATCTCAGTCAGGCCCTGAGCTCCGGACGTGATGATCCTGGCGGGACTTGGCGCGTACTGGCAGGATCGAGATAGTTGCAGACGGCATATCTGCCATCGCGTCATCGCCTGTCATATTGATGCCGATCAAAGCGGTCTTGCCTCGCTGCTCACACAAGGCCACATGAGGCCTGTGACGGATGGAGCCACGCCATGGTAAAGAGCCACGCCCTTCACCAGGAGGCCGACGCGATCGCGTCCGAGGCAGGCAGGTGTGAGGTGGACCCCGCAGCCGCACAAGCCTCCGATGCCGCGACCTCGAGCATTGCCACGGCGATTGCTGCAACCCGGCGCATAATGGATCTCACGGATGCGCGCCTCACGGAGGCCAACGGCGCAATCGCGAGCATCGGGTCGTCCTACGATCGCGCGCTCAACTACGCGATCTCGCACGCAACGCTCGGGCTCGCGCCGGCGGCTCTCATAGAGGCCTATCTCGACTGGCTCATTCACCTCTCCGCGGCGCCCGGCAAGTCGACGGAGCTTTGGCAGGAATGGTACCGAAAGCACGTTCAGCTTTTCCACCACGTGCTCGTCTGCCTCTCGAGCACACAGCCACCCGAGCCCTGCGTTCCGCCTGTTGCGACCGACAAGCGGTTCGCGGCGCCCGAATGGCAGCAATGGCCTTTCAACGCCATCCACCAGGCATTCCTGCTGCAGGAGCAGTGGTGGGGAGAGGCGACAACCGGAATTCGGGGGATAACGCATCAGCACGAGCGGGCCGTCTCGTTTGCCGCCCGCCAGATTCTCGACATGTTCTCGCCGTCCAACTTCGTGGCGACGAATCCGGTCGTGCTCAGCCGAACGATTGCCGATGGCGGCGCCAATCTCGTGCGCGGGGCCATGAACTTTCTCGAGGACTGGGAGAGGGCGCAGAGCGGCCGCGGTCCCGTCGGTGCCGAGCAATTCAGGATCGGCGAGAACCTCGCTTCGACGCCGGGCCAGGTCGTGTTTCGCAATCATTTGATCGAACTCATCCAGTATGCGCCGGCGACGGGGCGCGTGCGTCCGGAGCCGATTCTGATCGTCCCGGCGTGGATCATGAAGTACTACATCCTCGATCTCTCGCCGGAGAACTCGCTCGTCAAATACCTGGTCGAGCAGGGCTTCACGGTCTTCATGATCTCGTGGAAGAACCCGGGTGTCGAGGATCGCGATCTCGGCTTGGAGGACTACCGTAAAGACGGCGTGATGGCGGCGCTCGATACCGTCAACCGCCTTGTGCCCGGCGTTCCCGTTCACGGCGTCGGCTATTGTCTCGGCGGCACGCTGCTCGCAATTGCCGCGTCGGCGCTTGCACGGGGCGAGCCGCCTGAGGACGGGAAGCGCTTTGCGACGCTCAGCTTTTTTGCGGCCCAGGCGGATTTCAAGGAGGCCGGCGAGCTCACGCTTTTCATCAACGAGAGCCAACTTGCCTTCCTCGAGGACGTCATGCGCGAGCAGGGCTATCTCGCGGCCGGTCAGATGGCGGGCGCGTTCCAGTTGCTGCGCTCCAACGATCTCATCTGGTCGCGCGTCGTGCATGACTACCTGATGGGCGAGCGCACGCCGGTCACGGACATGATGGCCTGGAATGCGGATTCGACGCGCATGCCGGCGCGGATGCATGCGGAGTATTTGCGCCAGCTGTTTCTCGACAACGATCTCGCGGAAGGGCGCTATATGGTCGACGGCCGCCCGGTTGCCTTGACCGATATCAGGGCGCCGATCTTCGCGGTCGGCACGGAGACCGACCACGTGGCGCCCTGGCGCAGCGTCTATAAGTTCCGCATCCTTGCCGATACGGACGTGACGTTCCTGCTGACGACCGGCGGCCACAATGCCGGCGTCGTGTCGGGGGCGAACAATGCGCGGCGCTCGTACCGGGTCGCGTCGGCGGGGGCGACGGACACCTACGTTGATCCCGACACCTGGCTTGCCCAGGTGCCCAAACGGCAAGGGTCCTGGTGGGGCGAGTGGGTCGATTGGGTGCGCGCCCGCTCCGGCGCGGACGTGGCGCCGCCCCGGATGGGGAGCGTCGAGCCTCCCTGCCCGGCACCCGGCAGCTACGTCTATGTCCGGTAACACCGCGTCAGACTGCGCCCCAGTCTTCCCTCGAGGGGCCGTTTGATGAGACTCAATTGCCGGTCAGACTTTGTGTGTCATTTATTTTGCATTGTGACGTGCGGCCCGTGATGTGTGTGCGGGGTGAATGCGATGATCACGCTCGAGGATTGCATTGCGCTCTGCGGGCTCTCGGAGGCGGAAGTCCTCGCAATTGCCGAGCATGAGCATGTGCCCGAGGTCGTTGCCGCAGCGCTGGCAGACGAGCTGCTGAAGCAGGCGCACGGGGTGGAAAAGATCCGCCATATGATCATCGAGGATGTTCGGGCTGCGAGCGCCCGCGGCGATATGCACCACGTTCACGACCTGCTGCATTGTCTCAAGTGCTTTCTCGAGGCGCACCCCGAGGCCGTACCGGCAACGGTGCGGTCCGCGACACGGCCCTAGTCCTCGTCGATACGAGATCCTGATCTCTCGAGATCGCCCGGCTTGTGTGGACTGAACCGCCGATATTGCATTAGGGTTTGGCACGGGGGCACGGACGTTCAGTCCGCACCGACGCAAAAGGCATGGGGTAATCGCTTGAACAAACTCTTTGGGCACTTGACGCTTGCGGTCGCTGCACTGACGCCGCTCACGCTCGGCAGCGATGCCTGGGCCCACGGCTACAAGAAGAACGGCATCGCCATCGTGCATCCCTGGATCATGGAGACGAACGCGGCTGGCGGGTCCGTGTACATGAAGATTGCCAACGAAGCGGCGAAGCCTGACCGGCTGGTCTCGGTCGCGTCGCCGATGGCGGAGAAGGCTGACCTCGAGGCGTCCGCGCAGGGAGGTCAGCCGGCCGCTGACGTCGCCGCCTTCGTCGTGCCCGCGCAAGGCGAGCTTGTTCTCAAGAGCGCCGGTCCGCACATCGCGCTCGGCGGTCTCCGCAAACCGCTGCACGCCTATGGCATGGTGCCGATGAGCCTCGTCTTCGAGCGCGCCGGAAAAGTCGATATCGAAGTGATGGTCGAAGAGGCGCAATGAGAGGTCCGCACGCAGCGGGCGCGGGCCGGCCGGTGATCCCTTCACTTGATCGCGACGTAGACAAATAGGCGCTCGCTGCGGGCCGATGCGCTGGGCTAGGATGGGCGTGGGACGCGGGATAGGGATTGGGACCAGGGGTTCATGCAGAAGCTAAGGCCGGCCGGAACGCGTGCACTCCTTGTTGCCAGTCTATTGATCCTGAGCGTCGCCGCTTCGCTGAAGGGCGTTGCTCAGCAAGCCGGCGAGGTCGATACCGCGCTCATCGTTTCGGTCGATGTCTCGAACTCGGTCGACGAGAGCCGCTACAAGCTGCAGATGGAGGGCATCGCGCAGGCGCTCGAGGACAAGGATGTGCTCGATGCGATCCTCAACGGCCCGCAAGGCGGCATTCTGTTCTCGATGGTGACGTGGGCCGACAAACCTCAGATCGCGATCCCGTGGCAGCGGATCTCGAGCCGCGAGGAGGCAGCGGAGGTTGCGGCGAGAGTGCGCAGGCTTCCGCGCCAGACGGGCGAGTTCACGTGCGTCACCGGCATGCTGCGCAATATCTCCGACAAGGTCGTGCCGCAGATCCCCGCCAAGGCCTCGCGCATCATCGTCGACGTGTCGGGAGACGGTAAGGAGAACTGCAATCCGCAGGAGCCGATCGAAGCGGTGCGCGACGAGCTCGCGGGGTTCGGCGTCACGATCAACGGGCTTCCCATCCTCGAAGGCGAGGACGGTCCGACACTCGAAGGCTGGTACAAGGAGCACGTGATGGCGGGGCCGGGCTCGTTCGTTCTTCCCGCGGATGGATTTAAGGATTTCGGGCGCGCGATCCGGCAGAAGTTCGTGATCGAGATCAGCGGTATGATGCCGGCGCCACGCCATGCTCGGGCCGATTGATGGTGTGGCGCGCAATTGAAATGGCTTGTCATCCTCGAAGGTGCGAGCCTTAGGCGAGCGCGTTCGGGGATCCAGCGCAAGATTTGTCAAAGACACAGAATTCTATTCTGAGCCTTCGGCTAATTTTGTGCTGGATCCCCGCCTTGTTTGGGCGGAAGTGCCCTCACTCGGCGAGGATGACGGAGGCGCCGATCACGTGGCGGTTCAGGTGTCGTTGAGGCTCGACGGCTGGCACTTCCAGCGCATGACGCGCCAGGCCGGGTGCTCTTCCATCCACTGCGCGAAATAGGGCGGCGCGCTCATGGCGCAGCTTCGCGTATCCCAATCGCCATCGAGCGGCAGGCGGAAATCCTTGCACTGGCCCGGATCGGCAACGAGGCAGGCCGAGAGAATGATGGTCATCATGGGCTAAGCGGCTCCCTAACTTTTCTTTGCGGTTGCCGTCGCGCGGCTGACGCCCAAAGGCGTTAACCGTCGCGCGCGGCAGGCGACCACGGCAAAGATAAGATACGGAGGGAGGCGGCCGCCGGATTTCACCGACTTCGGGCCCAGTACTTTGGGCCTAGGCCGTGAGCAGGATCTCGCCCTTGCCGATCGCCGCCATGTCGCCGGCCAACCTGCGAACGACGGGCGGGAGCGGACGCGGGGCGAGCGTCCCCAGAGTGTCCGCCATGTAGCGGCTCAGAATGCGCAGGATCAGGAGATCGTGCTTGCCGCAGTCGGCGAAGGTCGGCAGCAATCCTTCGACAGCGGGTCCGATCAGCGTGCCGCGCCGCAGGAGCGGGCCCGGGCCCGCTGCCGAAGCCCTTCTCGGTCCAGAGCGTTCCGCCGACCATGCGCGAGCCGGCCGCGGGCCCGAATGCTCCGCGCGCGATGACGGTGCCGCGGCGCATGCGCTCGCCGGCGCGCGTGCCGACGTTGCCTTCGACGACGACGACGCCGCCCAGCATGCCGAAGCGCTCTCCGGCACGTGCGCCGCCGAGATAATCACCGGCCGAGCCTTTGACGGTGATGAGGCCGCCCTTGGCCCCGGCCGCGAGATAGGCGCCGGCATCGCCGCGGATCTCGAGCCTGCCGCGCGTCATGTCGCGAGCCGGCATAGGCTCCCGCGTCGCCTTCGACGACGACTGTTCCGAGGTCGAGGCCGGCGCCGATGAAGTCGAGACGGTCGGAGCTGCCTTCGATCGTCAGCGTCTCGCCGGCGGAGCCGGATACCGAGAACATGTCGCCGACCTTAGCCGGGCCGAATTCCGTATTGAGAGCGAGCCGATCGACGTCGGCCGCGGTGAGGCCCGCGAGCTTGCTCGGGATCAGCCCCGTGAGGTCGAGCCGCATGGCCAGGGGCTGGCGCAGCTTCAAGTACGAACCCGCTCATGGCAGGAGCTCCTTCAGGTGATAGTGATGCTGGCCGAGCTTGCCGCCGTAGTTGCCGGCGGAGACGCGCGTCACGCCCTTGGCGGCGCCGGTCTCGATGATCGTCTTGAGGCCTGCCCGCATGGCGTCGGCGACCGACCTTCGACGTCAGGCCGTCGATGACGATCTCGAGCACGGCGATCGTGTCGGCGCTGAGCTCGCTTTTCGTCGCGCCCTTGAGCGTCGGGCAGAAGGCGTCGTTGGTCGAGGCGATCATGCCCTTGTACTTGGAGCCGACCTTGGAGCCCGAGCGGACGATGCCGCCGGGGAAGGGCGTGATGACGTCGTGGACCTTGGCGATGGCTTCGACGGCCGCTTCCGTCGTCGCGAGCAGGCCGGCGCGGTCGCTGCCGAGAATGAGCAGGTTGCCGCCGCCGACCGCGTCGGTCGTGATGCCGACGGTCTCCTCGAGACGAACTCGCCGTCCATCACCGGCACGCGCCAGAAGCGGCGCGCGCCGAGCTTCTTGGCCGTCTGCCAGCCGTCGCCGAAAGGCCGCACGCCGGCCGCGAGCTTCAAGCGCTGCTTCGAATCGACGCCGTTGAAGCAGGCCGAGCCCGGGCTCGTCAGCACGCACTGGCCGACGCGGTTCTTGAGCTGCGGGAGGAGCGCATCGGGCGAGAAGCCGAACAGGAGCACGCGCACGCCGGGGCGCCCGTCGGGCGTCTCCTCGGGCGAGAGCTCGCGGTCGATGCCGCACTCGGCGCCGCAGCCGATGACGGAGGTGCCGAAGCCGGTCATGACGGTGGCGCAGATGCGCGCCCACTTCGCGGTGTCGGCGGTGAGGACGACGCCGGTGCCGCTCATGCCGAAGGCCTCGGCGAACGTATCGTCGATGTCGACGCCGTTGACCTTCATGATACGCGGGCCCCCGTCGGCTGGACGACGATCTGGCCGCGTCCGCCTTCGATGATCTCGTCGTCGGAGAGCCGGAAGTTCTCCATGCGCACCGTGTGGTAGCGGTCGAAGTAGTCGTTCAGCTGCTTCTCGATCGAGCGGTCGTACTGCGGGCGGGCGACGTGCGTCGCGCCCTGCGCGACCTTGACCACCTTGCCGTTGCGGACGATGAGCTCGCCGTTCTTGAAGACGAAGACGGGCGTCGCGAACATCGCCTCGCGGTCGGGATTGTCCTCGTAGACGGTGATGTCGGCGGATGCGCCGGGGGCGATATGGCCGCGATCCTCGAGGCCCAAGCTGCGCGCCGGCCCGGCGCGCGTCATGATCGCGATCTCGTAGAGCGAGTATTCGCGCGCGAGCGACTTCAGGATGGTCGCCTTCTGCGCCTCGGGGTGGAGCTTCTCCAGCATGTCGTTCCGGAAGCCGCGGTCCATGAGCAGGCGGATCAGGTGCGGGTAGCAGTGGAACGGCGCGCCGTTCGGATGGTCGGTCGTCAGGAAGATGCGCCAGGGGTCGTCGACAAGCAGGAACAGCTCGAGGCCGATCGCCCACTGCAGCGCGTTGACGTAGCTCTTGTCGCGATACTTCATCGGCACGACGCCGCAGCCGGCATCGCACTCGATGTCCATCACGACCCACTTCTTGGGCGACGAGCTTTTGGTGTTGCCGTACTGGCGCATGCTGTCGCCGGAGGCGGTGCAGGTCTGCCCGAACATGATCTGGCCGACGTCGATGGAGACGTTCGGGTTCTTGTTCAGGAGCTCGGCGATGCGCGGGGCGCCCGAGGAGAACTTCATGTCGCCTTCGGTGCCGTAGCTGTGGAACTGGATGTGGGTCAGGTGGATCTGCAGGCCCTCGGCGGCCTTGATCGTCGCGAGCGTCGATTTCTCGCTGCCGGGGACGCCCAGGTTGCAGCCGTGAATGTGGAGCGGATGCGTGACGCCGAGCTCCATCAAGCCGCGCGCCAAGGTGGTGATGATCTGGCGCGGGGTGACGCCGTAGTGCACGTGGCTCTCGTCGAGGTCGAGCATGCGCTGGTTGAACTTGAAGGCGCTGATGCCGCCGGGGTTGACCACCTTGACGGCGATGGCCTGCGCGGCGTGCATCGTCCAGGCGATGTAGTCCTTGATCTGCGACATGTCCTGCTTGGCCGCGAGCTGGCGCAGGAAGAAGTCGTCGCTGCCGAGCATGACGAACGCGCCTTTGTCGATGATCGGCGTGTCGCCCATCTCCATGTGCGCCTGGCGCGCGTTGGCGGGCAGCATCGCCGGCTCGAAGCAGGCGGTGTAGCCCATCTCGGCGTAGCGGTAGCCGGTGGTCATCGTCGAGGGGAGCGCGTAGCCGACGCCGGAGCGCGTAAGCTCGGTGCGCGCAAACTCGTGGCCCTGGTGATCCTCGGGCATCAGCATGCGCGCGATCGTGACCTTGCCGCCGCCGATGTGTGTGTGCGGGTCGATGGCGCCCGCCATCACGACGCGGCCTTTGACGTTGTATTCCTCGTCGACGCGCGCCGACGGGTCGGCGGGGACGATCTTGCCGCCGCGGACGTAGATATCGCGGACCTCGCCGTTGATCCCCTGGGCCGGGTCGTAGACTTTTCCGCCGGTGAGCTTGATCAGCATCTTCTTTGTTTCCGGGGGCTAGAGGGCAGCTTCGATGGCAGCAAGCACGTCGGCGACACGCGGCAGCGCGGCGCGATGCAGATTTCGCAAGGGGAGGGAAACGACGTTGTCGCAGCGCACGAGGCGTCCGGCGCTGTCGAGGCCCGGCGTGCCGACTGGAATGAAGACGGCCGGGGGCTTCGTGAGCTTCAAATCGGGTGTGCCGAGCACCACGGTCGGGATCGAGGTCGCGGGCGGCACGATGTCGTTCGAGATGGACGCGATCCAGACGAGCAGGTCGCCTTCGCCGGCGGCGAGCATGCGGCCAATTGCGTAGCGGTGCTGGTCGTAGTCCGGCTTGCCGGCTGCGAAGCTCACGCGCAGCGGGAAGCCGCTCTGCCAGCCGCAGACGGCGCCGGCGGTGACCGCGCCCTCGTTGCCGCCAAGAGACAAGCCGGCGAAGCGCGTCGTCTTGTTGAGATCCTTGACCAGCTCGGAGACGGCGTGAACCGTCAGGTCGGCGTTGGCGAAGGCGAGACCGGGCGGCGCCCAGACCATGACGCCGTAGCTCGCCTTCAGGCAGCGCTCGGCGAGGTCTTTGATCGCGGCAGCCGGAACTCCGGCGACCGTCTCGGCGCCGATGGGGCGTCCGTTGACCGCGGCGCGCACGGCGGAGATGACCTCGCCCACGAGGTGGGGCGGGCAGCCCAAGGTGACGACGTCGCCGATGCGCGGGCCGGTCGCGGCCGATTGATCGAGCCCTTCGCCCAAGAAGACAACGGTGCGCTTCGGGGCCAGCTGGGGAAACATGCTTTCGGGCGGCGTGACGATGCGCTCAAAGAAGCGCGGATGGATCTTGTTGACGTCGGTGCCGACGATGACGATCAGGTCGGCGCGGTTCCTCACCTCCGTCAGCGTCGACATGAACCAGCCGCTTGTCTGCAGCACGCGGAAGTTCCGGTACTGGCCTTCGGAGAGCGCGTGATCGACGACGCCGCGCGTGCGGTCGGCAATCGACATGACGGCACGCATGCCTTCGACGTCTGTGGCGAGGCCGCCGTAGAGCGGCAGGCGGGCCGAACGGATCAGCTTGGCCGCGGCCTGCAACAGCATCGGCGAGTGCGACGGGCTTGCCGTCGACCAGGGGATTGGTGGGTCCGACGGGCCGCTCGAAGCCGGCGATGGCGCGGGCGCAGGCATTCTTGCTGACTTTGAGGCCCTTCTCGGTGGGGGTGACCTCGAGATCGTCACAGAGAATCCCGCAGAAGGGGCAGGTCACGTTCTCGTACGCGTTGGATTTGCCGCGCTGGCCTTCCGTGGGTGCAGACATGGGCTCTTTCTTCCTACCGGCGGGCGAACAAAAGCATGGACGCGGTGCCAAAACAACAAGGTTAAGCGCGAGCCGGCAGAGCGGCGAAAACGCGCATCGATTGCGCGGCAAAGATGGGGTCTTTATGGTCGCCAGGGGACGATCAGCGCAGCCTTACAACACATGATTCTTCCTGGAGGAAGCCCAATGGTGAGAGCCTTCGCGTTCTGGTTTTGCCTCGTCGCCCTGCTGCCGTTCTCGGCCTCGGCGCACGGGCCCACTCGCCAGAAAACGGTCGAGACGATCGAGATCAACGCCCCGGCCGACAAGGTGTGGGCCGTGGTCGGCAACTTTCAGGACATGAGCTGGCATCCGGTCATCGCCAAGACCGAGGGGACGGGCGGCAACGACGTCGGGGCGACGCGTACTCTTACCACGGGCGACGGCGGCAAGATCCAGGAGAAGCTCACCAAGTACGACGCGGCCGGGAAGATCTTTTCCTACGAGATCACCGACGTCGACGTGAAGGTGCTGCCGGTCACCAACTATTCGTCGACGATCTCCGTCAAGGACACGGGCGGCAAATCGACCGTCGAGTGGAAGGGCGCCTACTACCGCGGCTTCGTCAACAACGAGCCACCGCCGGAGCTCTCCGACGAAGCGGCCGTCAAGGCGATCGAGGGCATCTACAAGTCCGGCCTCGAGGCCTTGAAGAAGAAGGTCGAAGGCGGCAGCTGATGAAGCGTACGACAACACCCTCTCCCCGCGTGCGGGGAGAGGGTTGGGGTGAGGGGCAGCAACGGACCGCATCGCAAGCGGCTACCCCTCACCCTAGCCCTCTCCCCACTCATCTGAGTGGGGAGAGGGGAAGCGCCGCGTTCGGATGGGCGCGCGTTCTTGTGCTCGCGGCGATCGTTCAGGCGGGGGCGCCGCAGCAGTCCTCGGCGGCGGACGAGGCGCGCGAGGCGTTCGTCACCAATCAGCCGGCGGACTCGCTCTCGATCGTCGATCTCGCAAACCTCAAGGCCGTGGCCGAAATAAAGATCGGCGGCAAGCCGGCGGGCGTCGCCATGTCGCCCGACGGGCGGCACGCCTATCTCACGTCGCCGGACAGCAAAGAGCTCGTCGTCGTCGATGCGGAGAAGCGCGAGATCGAGCGCCGCATGCGGGTCGGGGAAGGGCCGCTCGGCGTCGCCGTCAATCCAAAGAGCGGCGTCGTTTATGTGGCGGACTGGTACGAGCACAAGCTGTTCGTGATCGATCCGGTGGCCGGCGCGATCACGTCGCAGGTGGATGTCGGCCAGTCGCCGTCCGGCGTCGCCGTCACGCAGGACGGCAAGCTGGTGCTCACGGCCGATCGCGACAGCAACGAGGTCTCGATCATCGACGCCGCCTCGCTCGAGCGGATCGCGCACGTGCCGGTCGGCGAGCGTCCGTTCGGAATTACGGTCGATGCCGCGGGCCAGCGGGCCTACACCGCAAACGTGAAGAGCGACGACGTCAGCGTCGTGGACCTTACCGCTCGTAAGGTTTTGTCCACGATCCGCGTCGGTCACCGTCCCTATGCCGTGGCTCTGACTGGAGGCCGGGCCTTCGTGACCGATCAATACGGCGGCACGGTCACGGTTTTCGATACCGAGAGCTTCAAGGTGCTCAAGACCATTCCGGTGGGCGACTACCCCGAGGGGATCGCCGCGGATCCAGGCGGCCGGGCCGTGTTCGTTGCCTGCTGGGAGGCCAATACGCTCGAGCGCATCGATACCCAGACGCTCGAGGTGACGGCGCGGGTGGAGGTCGGTAATGGTCCGCGCGCGTTTGGACTGTTCCTGCGCTGAATACGGCGGCCTTCCTTGATCAATATTAATGCAACCGGAGCATCCGGCCGCCCGTCTCTGACGTAGAATTCATGATCCAGTCGTTGCCGTGCTACGGCAAGGGACGCTAGAAGAATTCCCGAAAAGACGGCCGCTCGGCTGGCGGCGCAAAAGGAGGAAATTTCAATCATGCACCGCACGACGCGTGTCGCTATTGCCGCGGTTCTGCTCGGGGTTGCTCCGGCGACCGTCTCAGCGGCTGCTGAGCCCAATGCTGTCCAGGTACTTTTCGAGAGCCGTCATCTCGATCAAATAAACCAGGGATCGGAAGTGACGTACCACTTCGAGCGCAAGGTTTCAGACGAGCGCCTGCTCGGCACGGCACTGGCCGACGACATCAAGATCGGAGTCGACAAGGTTAACTCCAAGGGTGAGCGGGACGTCGTGCTCAAGGTGTTCACGGGTGAACACGCACGCGATCCCTGGAACCTGCCGGAACTGACGGTCAATCCGATCTTCCATTGGTATCTCGATCGTGCCATTCAAAATTTCGGTTTACTCGCCGGCGGCGACCCGCAGTACCTCAAGCACAAGTTCAAAGAGGCCTTGCGCGACAACGCCGAGGTCGAGGCCATCAAGTTCAAGTCCAATGGCAAAGATGTCGACGCCTACCGCGTCACGGTCCGGCCGTACGCCAACGATCCGAGCTCGATCAAGATGCAGGGCTTCGAGGGGGCAAAGTTCACGGTCGTGGTCAGCAACGAGGTGCCGGGCTACTTTGTCGATCTGGTATCTTCCTATGAGAGCAAAGCTGCGGCCGGCCCGAAGCTCGAGGAGCACATCTCGTTCGTCAGCATGGGAGAGAACAAATGAGCGGCAAGCTTAGGGCGATCGCGTTTGCGGTTGTGGTGGGCGCCGCTGCAATGGGTGCTGCTGCCGTCGCCGAGGAGTGCGCAACCGATCCCGCGCTTCACAATGATTATCCGACCAACACGCGCGGCGATTACATCTACGGCTGCATGCTGGTGAACGGCCAGACCCGGGATGTGCTTGATAAGTGCGCTTGCTCGATCGACGTGATCGCTACCGTCCTTCCCTTCAAGGAGTACGAGGAAGCCGAGACGATCATGTCGGTGCGCCAGAGGGGCGGCGAGAGCGTCGCTTATATGTTCAATCAGGCGTCGCGAGAGAAGGTCAACAACATGAAGCGTGCGCAGATCGAGGGCGAGCTGCGCTGCTTCTGATAGGCCGATTCAAAAACGCAAAGGGCGCCCACTCGAGCGCCCTTTTTTGTATTTGATGCATATTTGGCGAGCCGGCGTTATGAGCCCTTGGGGCCGGCGCGCCCGGTGAACTTGCGGCCGTCCGTGTCCTCGGCCGTCACGTCGAGCGTCTCGTCGCCGCCGGGGGCGTAGGTAAAGCGGATATTCGGATTCTCCGACAGCGAGATGCCGCCTTCCATGCGGAAGACCAGCGCGTCGCCACGCATGACGTCGATCGCGCGCACGAACTTCGCCGGGATGTAAAGCCCTGTCGCCTGGTTCATCTGCAGCCCCGAGTATTGCGGGTGACGAATCATGAGCTGGGCTTCTCGCGTCTCCGATCCGGCGGCTGCCTCGAGGGTCTTGATCTGCATCTTGCCGGCTTCTGCCAGCACGGCGTCCGTATCCTTCAAAGCCGGCGCCGAGCAGCCGCCCGCCGCCTTGACGAATTTCGTGGCCATGAGGAGCTTGCCGTCGGCGGTCTCCACGACCGCGCGCACGTTCGAATACATGTCGATCCTGACGCGCGTGGAAAGCATGCGCTCGCCGTTGCCGGCGGCGGGACCGAACGTGAACTCGGCAACGACGGGCGCCGGGTTCTTGTCGATTATCAGGGTCAGCCTCTTGGCCGCGCCCGCGACATCAGCAGGAATGCGAATTGTGATCGGCACGAGGGCTGCGTCCTCGGCGCGATAGGGCGCGTCGAGCGACACGGCGGTGGCGCTTTCGGTCACCTCGCGGGCGCCGAAGATATCCTTCTGCAGCGACGGCCAGATGTCCTGCTCATCGGCGGCACGCGGCGATTCGTGCCAGGCGACGGCGAGGCACGCTGCGCAGAAGAAAGGGCAGGCAACGGCGGAAAAGGCCGGTCCGCGTGTCTTGGGTCATCTGCTTCCTCGTTCTTCCTTAGGGATCGTGACGCACTTGGCGGCGTCTATTCCCATTCCAGCTCGGCGAATGCGGCCGAGACATTGCGCTTATGATAGTCGTCAAACAGCAGCCATGCATCCTTTTCCGAGAGGCCGGCGGTCTCCGTGGCCTCGCTCAATGTGCGGTTCTCCTTGATCAGGCGGCGCACGTCTGTGGCTACCGTGTTGAGGTAGCGCTGCAGCGGCTTCGCCGCGTCGGGCCAGGACATCGAGGGCGGCCCGTGACCGGGCACGACGCGCGCGGCGGGCATGGCGGAAAGCCGCTCCAAGAGCGCGAGCCAGCCGCGAATCGAGCCGTCGAGCGCGGGGACGTGCTCTGCAAACAGAAGATCGCCGAGAAACAGGGTGTCGGTCGCCGTATCGCGGACGATGAGGTCGTTGTCGGTGTGCGCGGTCTTCTCCGCCTCGAGCTCGAGCGTGCGGCCGCCGAGATCGAGCGTCAGTCGATCCTCGACGGCGAGCGTCGGCGGAATGATCTTGGTGCCGGCGAATGCCGCGTCGCCCAGCAGCTCCTTGTTGACCGCGAGATAGTGCTCGGAACGCGCCGCCAAGCGCGCGAGCGAGCTTGGCGTGGCCGACGAAGGCCGGCGCATCGTCGGCGAACGGCAGCGTTTCCGAACACGTGGTCGGGGTGCATGTGCGTGTTGATGACGTAGCGGATCGGGAGATCGGTCACGGCGCGAATCGCCTGCTTGAGCTTGGCGCCGACTCGCGGCGCTGCCACCGGTGTCGATGACGGCGACGGCCTCCTTGCCGACAATGAATCCGGCGTTCGAGACGTCGCCGCCATTCTCCGGCGAGAACAGCGCGTGGCGGCCCTTGTGAACGTAGACCCCGGGGGCAATTTCGCGTCGCAAACGGGTCGTCTGCATGCGCCGAGACCGTACGAAGGAGCGGCGAGGCGGTCAGCGCAGCCACGGCGGCAAGAAGCCTCCGCCGGTCCAGGTCACTTCCGGCACCAGCGCGGATCGGACGACTCATTTTTGTGACTGTTCCGAGGGTTGCGGGAGTCTTTCCCGGCGTAGGGAAGGACGCACTTTTGTGCAACCTAGTATCAATTTGGATTCGGAGGGCCGCGCATTCTACTCACAATTCTTCCTGCGTCAATCTGTTCTCGATGCCGCAGATGCGAAGTAAAACTTAGCGTGCGGCGCAGCAAATTGTAGTGCGGCGCAAAAACATCCCAGAAACAGGCGGGAATATTGGGTCAGAGTTCTTGTCCTATTGGTGTTGCAAGAAAATTGTCTTCACGGACTGTCTTGCGGACCTCACGAGAAAGTGTCTACAAGTTACCCACGGTGGCGATGGCTTCAGGATGTTTACCCAGTGCGGTAACCAACCAATCGAAAGCCATGTGGGACAATGAGAAGGGAAGAAATCCCGAGCCCGCAGACTAGGCTGTGACACGCTGTCGTTCGCTACCGCTTGCAAGCGTGGCAAGAACTTTAAGGAGGAAGCGCGATGCGCAAAAGTGCACTCGCATGCGGGCTGCTAGCTACTGCCGCTCTGAGTTCGCCGGTTTGGGCGAACGATGACGTCAAGAAAGCGATCGCAGACCCGAATAACTGGGCAATGCAGCAGGGTAACTACAACGGCTGGCGATACTCGCAGCTTGACCAGATCAATACCGGCAACGTCAAGGACCTCAAGGTCGCTTGGCAGTTCTCGACCGGCGTTCTTCGTGGTCACGAAGGCTCGCCGCTCGTTGTCGGTAACACGATGTACCTGAACTCTGCGTTCCCGAACAACGTGTTTGCTCTCGACATCTCGGACGCATCTGGCCCCAAGATTCTGTGGAAGTACTCTCCGAAGCAGGATCCGTCGGTCATTCCGGTCATGTGCTGCGACACGGTGAACCGTGGCGTGCAGATCGCCGGCGATACGCTCATTCTTGGTCAGGCCGACACGACGCTCGTCGCGCTCGATGCCAAGACGGGCAAAGAGAAGTGGAAAGCCGTGAACGGCGACCCCAAGAAGGGTGAGACGCACACGGGCTTCCTGCTGATCGTCAACGATAAGGTGATCATGGGCACGTCCGGCGCCGAGTTCGGCGTTCGTTGCCACGTCACTGCCTACAACCTGAAGGATGGCAAGAAGGTATGGCGCGCCTACTCGATGGGCCCGGATGCCGACATCCTGATGGATCCTGAGAAGACCATCTCGCTCGGCAAGCCGGTCGGGAAGGACTCCTCGCTCAAGACCTGGACCGGCGATCAGTGGAAGATCGGCGGCGGATCGACCTGGGGCTATGCCTCTTACGATCCCGAAGCCAACCTCTTCTACTACGGCTCGGGCAACCCCTCGACCTGGAACCCGGCTCAGCGCGCGGGACCTGATGGCAAGCAGATCGACCAGAAGTGGTCGATGACCTACTTCGGCCGCAACCCGGACACGGGCATGGCTGCTTGGGCCTATCAGATGACCCCGTTCGACGAGTGGGATTATGACGGCGTCAACGAGGCGATGCTCACCACCCAGAAGATCGGTGGCGCGGACCGCAAGGTTCTCACCCACTTCGACCGTAACGGCTTCGGCTACACGATCGATCGCCTCACCGGCGAGCCGCTCGTCGCCCAGCCCTACGATCAAGACCTCAACTGGTCGTCTGGCGTAGAACTCGACAAGTCGAAGCCCAACTACGGGCGTCCGACTGTCGTCGCCTCGAAGTCCACGTTCCTCAACGGTGCAGACGTCAACTCCAAGAACATCTGCCCCGCGGCTCTTGGCTTCAAGGATCAGCAGCCGGCTGCCTACTCGCCGCTGACGAACCTGTTCTACGTGCCCATCAACAACGTGTGCATGGACTACGAGCCCTTCAAGGTTTCGTACACGCCTGGCCAGCCGTACGTCGGCGCCACGCTGTCCATGTTCCCGCCTGAGGGCAAGACGAACACTGGCCACTTCACGATTTGGGATGGCGCTGCTGGCAAGATCGTTCACCAGCACGACGAGCCCTTCTCTGTGTGGTCGGGCGTCCTCACGACGGCTGGCGGCATCGCCTGCCACGGCACTCTTGAAGGCTACTTCAAGTGCCGCGATCAGAAGGACGGCGCGGAGCTCTTCAAGCACCGTCTGCCTTCCGGCTCGATCGGCAACGTGATGACCTACGCGATCGGTGGCAAGCAGTACATCGGCCTCTTCTCGGGCGTCGGTGGCTGGGCTGGCATCGGCCTCGCGGCTGGTCTCGACAAGCCGACGGACGGCCTCGGCGCCGTGGGCAACTACGCTGGCCTGAAGTCGTACACCGACCTCGGTGGCACCTTCACGGTCTACTCGCTGCCCTAATGCGGGTTAGCCGAACGTAGAGAAACAAAGCCGGCGCGGGGGCAACCCCCGCGCCGGTCTCTTGCTGTGAAGGGGGCGTCTTCACCATCTCGTGAGAAATATCGCGCCGCTTGGCACTCAAACGTGAGGATCCACGTGCGCTTCGTGGCCGTTGAAGGTAAGCGGCTCCAGTACAACATCTGTCCTAAGGAACAGGGGAAACGCGTGAATAGGCTTGGTCTTGGTTTAGTGGCGGCTCTCGGTGTGGCGTTCGCTACTCTCTCTTTCGGTGCCGTACAGGCGGCAGACGACGATAAGAGCCCCGTGCCGGATCCGGCATTTGAAAAGCAGTTCCAGGAAGGCAAGAAGTTCGTGGATGGAAAGTGGGTCCTGCCCGACGGCACGCCGACCTACAACGTCATCCGCGACACGGCGAATACCGACATCGTGAAGCAGGTTGACTGGAACACCTATTCGGGTTGGCGCAGATACCATGCCGAATGCCATGTTTGCCATGGTCCGAACGCGGAAGGCTCGACCTACGCGCCGGCACTGCACGACTCGCTCAAGAACATGACTTACGAGAAGTTCCTGCAAACCGTGGCGAGCGGCCAGCAGCGCGACGTCGGCGGCACCAAGTTCATCATGCCGGCCCTCGGCGATAACAAGAACGTCATGTGCTATATCGACGATCTCTACGTATATCTCCGGGCGCGCTCGACCGACGCGCTTCCGGGCGGCCGTCTCAGCGCCGACCAGCGCGCCGAGAAGCCAAAAGAGGCCATCGAGGCCGAAAAGGCGTGTGTCGGCGATTAACAACGAGGTTCTGATGAGGCGTCTTCTTCTCGCATTGCTCTTTGGCGGTCTCGGCATCGGAGCCGCCGGCGCGGCTGACGGCAACCTTGCCGATGCCGTGAACCGGAAGGTTCTGCGGGTTTGCTCGACGCCTCACAATCTCCCCTACTCGAACGAGCAGGAGGAGGGCTTCGAGAACAAGATCGCGCACATCGTTGCCGACGAGCTCAAGCTGCCCAAGGTCGAGTACACGTGGTTTCCGCAAGGCATGGGCTTCGTCCGCAAGACGCTCACCGAGAAGCGGTGCGATCTCGTTATGGGGACGGTGCAGGCGGACGAGTTCACGCTCAACACCAACCCCTATTTCCGCACAACGTATGCGCTGATCTACAAGCCAGGCGCGGGGTTCGACGGCGTGACGTCGATCATGGATCCCAAACTCAAGGGCAAGAAGGTCGGCATACAGGCCGGCGCACCGGCGGCGGATTACGTCGCCAAAGCGGGGCTGATGCCCGACGCCAAGTCCTATCTGTTCTTCGTGGACACGCGGTACCAGAACCCGATGGAGGATATGATCAAGGACCTCCGGGCGGGAGAAATCGACGTGGCGATCCTTTGGGGCCCCTACGCCGGCTATTATGCCAATCACCCTGAAGGCGAAAAGCTCACCGTGACGCCGATGCTCGAGACGGTCTCCGGTCTGCCGAAGCTCGAGTATCGAATCACGATGGGCGTGCGCGCGACGGATGCCAACTGGAAGCGGCAGATCAACGAGGTCATTGCCAAGCGGCAAGGCGATATCGACGCCGTGCTGCTCGAGTACGGCGTGCCGCTGATCGATGAAGACAACAAGATGATCACGGCGGCGCGCAAGCCAAGCAACTAGGATTCCCTCGTGACGCGTGCGGTCTGGTCGCACTCTGCGCGCGCGTCTGCGCCCTTGGCGGCGCGGAGGACCATAGACCTCGCTCTCAGTGCTGCTCTCGCATTGATCGCTCTCGCGGGCCTGCCTCTGATCGCATCGGCCAACGATGGCGCCGGTGCGGAAGCCCCGGCAGAGGTCGCCGAGCCCAGCGACTACCGGGTCGACAACTACCGCGCGCCCGTGCCGAAGACGCTCAAGGGCGCGCGCGTGATCTCAGCCGAAGAGGCCGAGCCGCTTTGGCGCGAGAAGAGCGCCATCTTCATCGATGTCTATCCGCGCGCGCCAAAGCCCGAGAACCTGCCCGCGTCCACGGTCTGGCGCGATCCCACCCACATGAGCATGGAGGGCGCCTATTGGCTGCCCAACGTGGGCTACGGCGTGCTCTCGCCGGCGTTCGAGGAGTATTTCCGCACGCGGCTCTCTACGCTCACCGGCGGCGACCCTTCGAAGCCCGTCGTGTTCTTCTGCCAGAAGGACTGCTGGATGTCCTGGAACGCGGCCAAGCGCGCGCTCGCGTGGGGCTACAAGAGCGTGATCTGGTTCTCCGAGGGCTCGGACGCCTGGCAGGAGGCGGGCTACGATCTCAAACGGGTCGAACCGGTGCCCTGATCTCTGACCGAGCCGCACGCAGTGCCCTAGGGCCGCTCGAAGGCAGGGCCCTGAAGCCTCAGGCCTTCATCAAGCCGCGGATGGACTTGGCGAGCTCGTAGAGGCGCTCCTCGATGAGGGTCGGCAGCTCGCAGGCCAGCGGGATGCTCTGCTGGCGCTCCTGGAAGATGCGCGAGGCCCACTGGAAGTGCTCCTGCGCCGTCGCCAGGTCGGTTGCGGCCTTCTCATCGGATGACGCCTGATCCTCGAGCTTGGCGATCTCAGAGCTTTGGCGCTCAAGCTCGACCGAGCGCTCTTTTTGCGACCGCTGGTACTTGCCGATGCCGGTGATGACGGTCTTGCGCTGATTGTTCGCCGTCTCGAAGAGAGCGTTGAACAATTGCGTCAGGCGCTTGTCACGCACGTCCGGGGCCTGCTTGTCGGCAAACGCCTTGATGGCCTCCTGGGCCTTGTCGACGGGTACGCGGCGGCTCGCAAGCGTGCGGACGAGATTGGAAATTTCGGTGTCCTTCGCTGCTTCCTTGGCGGCAGCGTCGTCGAGCGCGGGCCCATCCCAGATGGCGGTGACGGACAACGTCTCGACCTTGCCCTGCACGCAGGGCCAGTCCTTCATCGTATCGGCGCTGGGGATCGGGGCTTCCTCTTCGCCCTCGATCTTTACATCGGGCTTTTGCGCGTAGGCGGGGGCGGCGAGGACGAGCGCGCCCAAGGCCAGCAAGGGAAGCGTGAACATCGGCTTGGCAGTCATTGTGGCAACTCGCTGCTTCTTGTCATGCTGTGGAGCCACCGGGGCCGCCGCGCCGTCCGATGAGCCCCTTCGAGGGGTTGTAGGCATAGATCGCCGCACCAAGAAAGAACACGGTGTAGGCGATGACAACGTAAAGATTTGTAAGGTCCAGGGACCCGTCCTCGAGCCGAGGCCCGATCTGGCCGTAAAGCGCGAAGCGAATGAGCTCCACGGCATAGGTGAAGGGATTGAGCCGGCAGATCTCATAGAGGAGCGGGCTGCTCTCGCGGACGCGCCACAGCGGATAAAGAGCGGAGGAGGCGAAGAACATCGGGAAGATGACGAAATTCATCACGCCCGCGAAATTCTCCAGCTGGCGGATCACCGACGAGATGAAGAGGGCGAGCGAGCCCAGCATCAGCCCGGCAAGGACCAGAGCCGGCAGCACCGTTACGTAGTTCATTGAAGGCGCCGCGAGCTGCCAGTGATAGATGACGCCCGCGACGACTGCGAGCTCGGCCACGGCCATGGCCAGGATCAAATGCTGAACGGTCGTCTCCGAGAATTTCTCTGCGTTCGAGTTGAAGATCAGCAAGACGCCGAGGATTGCTGGAGGTGCGAGCAGCAGGAGGTGACCTTCGCGCGGAAGGTCGGCCTCCCAGAAATAGAAGATGCCGAGAAAGACGTAAGACTGAATGACCGCGACGGCGACGCCGCCGATGAGCTTCGACAAGAGCAGGTAGGAGCGGGGAAACGGGCTCACGAGCAGCGTCCGCATGGCGCCTGTCTCGCGATCGTAGACCATGGATAGGGACGACTGCATGGCGTTGAAGAGCAGGATCATGCCGAGCAGGCCCGGCACGACGAACACCTCGTAGAGGATGTAGGTCTCGTAGGGCGGGATGATCGAGACACCGAGCACCTGGCGGAAGCCGGCGGCAAAGATAAAGAGCCAGACAAGCGGGCGGACTAGGGCCGAGAAGAAGCGCTCGCGCTGGTGGAGAAAGCGCAGGACCTCGCGCCAGACAATGCCGCGGAAGCAGGCGAAGTAAGCGAGCGGGCCCAGCCGCTTCGGGGCCTGGTCGACCATGGGTCTCACGATGTCGACGTTCATGCCGCCTCCGCCTGCTGGGCGCCAGTTAAGCTGCGGAAGGCCTCGCGAGGATTGGCAGCGCCGGTGGCTGCGAGCAGCTCCGGCACGGTTCCCTTGAAGAGCACGCGTCCCTTGTGAAGGACGACGACCAGGTCCTTCGGCGAGATCTCGTCGATGAGATGGGTCGCCCAGAGCACGCCGAGCCCCTCGCGCGCGACGAGGCCGCGGACGATCTCGATCACGCTTTCGCGCGAGCCGATGTCGAGGCCGACGGTCGCCTCGTCGAGGAGCAGCAAGCCGGGGCGATGCAGCAGGGAGCGGGCGATCTCGACGCGGCGCGCCTGGCCGCCGGACAGCGTGCGCACCTTCTCCTTGGCGCGATCGGCGAGGCCGACGATGCTCAAGGCCTCTTTCGTGCGCTTCCTGGCCTCGCCGCGTCCGATGCCGTGGAGCGCGGCGTGATACATCAGGTTCTGGGCGAGCGAGAGGTCCTGGTCGAGGGTGCGCGACTGGAAGACGACACCCAGACGCTGCAGGGCGGCTCCCGGACGCCTGCGCACGTCGTTGCCGAGAATGCGGATCTGGCCCGAGACATTGTCGTAAAGACGGGTGATGAGCGAGAACAGCGTCGACTTGCCGGCGCCATTGAGCCCGAGCAGCACTGTGAACGTGCCGCGCGGGACCGTGACGGATACGTTGTCGAGCACGAGGTTGTCACCGAAGCTGTGACTCACTCCGTTGACCACCAGCGCATCGGCTGCGGTCTGCGGCTGATATGGCGTCGCTTCGTTCACTTGACGTTGCGCTTTCCTGCGAAGGACCGGACAGAAGAACCTTAGAACGGTGCCGAGACGACGCCCCAGGGTAGCGTCCGACCTTGATCGACTTCACGACCTTCAAGCTCGGGACGTCAATGACGGAGACGTCGTTCGACGTGCCGTTGGTCGTAAACAGAAGCTTCTCGTCGGGTGTGAAGCCCAAGTTCCAGACACGTTGGCCGACGAGCAGGTACTTCTCCACCTTTAGGGTCGCCGTGTCGACGACGGCGACGCGGTTTGCCGGACCGAGCGCAACGAAAGCCTTCTTGCCATCCTTTGTAATGCGTACGCCCATGGGCTGAATGGCGTCCTTCGTGATGCCCTGAATCTCGAAATTCACCTTGCCGACGATCTTACGCGAGATGGCGTCGATGACGGTGACGGTGCCGCCAATTTCGGCGCTTACCCAGACCTGCTTGCCGTCAGGCGTGAACTGGGCGACGCGCGGCCGGTTGTCGACGAGGACGTTGTCGAGGTTCTTGTGCGTCGTGGTGTCGATGAAGTGGGCCATGTTCGTCGTTTCCGACGTGTTGACAAGCACTTTGCCGTCGGGGCTCATGCCCATTCCCTCCGGCTCGACGCCGACGGGCACGTCGGTGATGACGTTGCCCTTGAAGATGTCGACGACGGTGACGAGGTTGTCGTCCTCGTTGGATACGTAGAGCGGGTTGCCGCTGACGTGCAGAATCGGCAGCTCGGGATCGGGGCCCGAGGGGAGATCCTTCACATACTCGAAGGTCTTGGTGTCGAAGACCTGAAGGGTGTTGTCATCGCTCGCGCAGACGATGACCCACTTGCCCTCGTTGGCCAAGATGATGCCGCGCGGCCGGTTGCCGGTCTTGATGGTGTGGATGACCTCGAGCTTCTCGCTGTCGATGACGGAGATCGTGTTCTCCTTCTCGTTCGAGATGAAGATCGAATAGGCGTGCGCGCTCTCCGTGCCAGCCAGCAACGCGGATGCCGCAAGTGCCGGCGCGAGGAGGGCGAGCATTTTCTTTGTCACGTCGGTACTCCTTGTCGTGGCGCGATACTTTTACGCGAGCCGGATCAGGTGCCGGATCACTTCGGGAACGCCTTGCACTTCGTCTCGGGCTTGTCGACGCCGAGCGTGTCGAGCTCGGTGAATTGATGCAGGAAGCCAGGCTGCGGCGAGATCGTGACGAGGATCTTGGCGGTCACGAGAAGGATCGGCTGGCGCAGCTGCCCGTTCCATGCCCGGTAGGTCACCTTTTGGCCCTTGAATGCCGCCAACTCGAACTCGGGCGAGCTCATGTAGGCGATCAGATCCTTAGGCACGTCTGACTTCTTGCGCGTTGCCGCTTCGCCGACCGAGCGCACGGCCATCCAGACATTGTAGTCCAGCGGACGCATGTTGCGCCCGGCCAATCGCTTGAATCTGTTCTGGAATTGCGTTCCACCCCAGAGCTCGACCGAGGGGTGCCAGGTGGTGGGATAAAGGCCGGCGGTGCCGATGACGGGCTTCGCGTCCCAGGTCCGATAAGGGAAATACTCGCCGAACAGCTCGCCCTCGTCGGCCACCACGACGACGTGATGCTCCGGCACGCCCTGCGTGAAGCTCGGGATCTGCTGCTGGATCTGCTCGAAGCCGCCATCCGAACGGCGGCTGCCCGGATCGTACTTGAACTCGCGCTCCTCGACGATCTTGTGGCCAAAGCGCTTTGCCGCGCGCCGCAGAGCGTCGGCAAACGCCTTGTCCTCGGGCGTCGGGCCGACGACGAGGAACCAGTTGCGCCACTGTTTCCAGGCCATGTACTGGCCGAGAGCGTCGGCGAGCATGGTGCGCGAGGGCGCGGTGTGCTTCACGTTCGCACGGCACTGTTCCTCGCGCAGGAACTCGTCGGGTGCGCCGGCGTTGAAGACGACGGCGTCCTTGTCCTTGATGGCGTCGGCGATGGCCAGAATTGTCTCGGGCGCCCCGTCGACGACGACGAAGCCGATGCCGTCGGCAACGCGCTTGGCCACTTCCGCGGTCAGCTCCTCGCGCGAGGCAGATTGCACGATATCGAGCGAGAACTCCTGGTTGAGGAACTTGCCGGTCGTGTTGTTGTCGGAGATGGCGAGCTTGGCACCAGCAATGCCGTCATCGGGCGGCGGTATGTCGAGAAGCGACAGAGGCGGCAGCCTGTCCTCGCGGATCTCGCGCGCGAGCAGAATGCGGATTTTTTGCACTGCAGCAGGGGCAGTGCTCTCGGCAGGTGCGGCGGCCGGAGCGGCAGGTGCTGTAGACGGCGTCTCCTGGCCGAAAACAACCGGAGAGGGAACGCCAGCGACCAGAAGTGCAGCCACAACGAGAAGGGAACCGATACGGCCAATACTGCACGAGAACCGGGCGAGCCGAAGCTCCTGCCCAGTGTCTTCCGCCATTCGATGTCCTCCCAAGACGCTTCCCGGCAACGCCGAGTTGACCGGTATAATGTCACATGTTTCCCGGGAACATCGCATCGCAGGTGGGATTGTCAAGCGCGGCCGGCGCGAGGCTCGCAGACTTGTTACAGGGCGTGATCGGTCCCGTAAGTACATTGATGTTGCCAATCCAGGTATGGACAACGCACGTTACAAAGTTCACATGCACCCTTAGATAAGGCGGTACTCGGCGATGGGAAGAGTTCTGATGCGGATCTGCGGGGCAGTGCTCCTGTTGACCATGTTTTGCCTCCCCGCGAGCGCCAGCGCCGGGCAGAAGGTTGCGGTGTTTCCGTTCGACATGATCCTGCAAAAGAGCGAGGACGACTTCTTCATGGGCCCGCAGGGGCCGACGCCCGAGGAACAGCGGCGCCTCGAACTGGCGCGCGACGAGCTGGTCAAGCTCTTGTCTGCCGACAGCCGTTTCCAGCCCGTCGACCTTTCCTCGCTCAAGGACCAAATCAAGGCCGCGGCGCCACTCAGCGAATGCAACGGATGCGAGGTCGACCTCGCGGGCAAGGTTGCCGCCGAGATCGCGATGACAAGCGTCATCGACAAGATCTCGGAAACACACCTCAGTCTGAATGTCGCCGTCATCGACGTCGCCAAGAGCAAGCTCTTGCGCAACGCGAGCGTTCTCATCCAGGGCAATACGGACGAGGCATGGCTGCACGGCGTGAAGTGGCTGGTGAAGAATAGGCTGCTCGCGGAGGACGCGACGCGATGATCGACCGCCGGGCGCTGCTATGCGGCTCTGCATTTGTGCTTGCAGGGGCGGCCCTCCCCTTTCCGGCGCGCGCTAGCGGCGCGCTCCGCGTTGCGTCGGTCAAGTACGGCTCGCTCTCCTGGGTCCTCGAGACGATCCGCGCCGAGGGTCTCGACAAGAAGACGGGACTCGATCTCGAGGTCATCGATGTCGCGTCGAACCAGGCGGGGCCGGTCGCCCTTCTTTCCGGGGGAGCCGACGTCATCGTCAGCGACTGGACGTGGGCCATGCGCCAGCGGTCGCTCGGCGAAAAGCTCAAGTTCGCGCCCTACTCCTCGGCGCTCGGCGCGCTCGTCGTGCCGCACGACAGCGCGATCGCCACGGTTGGAGATCTCAAGGGCAAGACGCTCGGCGTCGCCGGCTCGGCCATCGACAAGAGCTGGCTGCTGTTGCGCGCCTATACGCGCCGCGCGCTCGGGCGGGATATCGCGGAACTGGCGAATGCCTCCTTCGGGGCCGCGCCGCTCGTGACGGAAGAGATCCGCTCGGGCCGGCTCGATGCGGTGCTCAACTTCTGGACCTACGCGGCGCGGCTGACCGGCTCGGGATACAAGACCGTGCTCTCCATGAGCGACGTCATGAAGTCGCTCGGCATCGATCCCGTGCCGTCGCTCGTCGGGTTCATCTGGAAGGAAGACTTCGAGGTGAAGAACGCCGACAAGATTATCGCACTCTTGGCGGCCGTCGAGGAAGCCAATGGCCTGCTCCTCAAGTCGGAGACGGCCTGGGAAAGGCTGAGGCCGCTTGTCAAACCTGCTTCAGACGCCGAGTTCAAAGCGCTCATCGCGTCCTATCGGGCGGGTGTGCCCGGGCCCTGGGGCGACGGCGAGATGCGGTCGGCGGAAAAGCTCATGAGCGTGCTCGTGGAAGCCGGAGACGCGGAGCTCATGGGCAGCGGGACGCGGTTTGATGCGAAGCTCTTCCATCATGCAGCGGGTTAACCTCGGAGCGCGGCTCGGCGCCGATGCGTCCTGGTCGTCGCGTCTTGGATGGTCCATCGTCTCCCTGCTCGGATTTCTGGCGTTCTGGGAGGTCCTGGCCCTCCTCATCCAGCACCGGCACCTGCCGACGCCGACCGTCGTTGCGACAGCAATGATGCGTGAGCTTGTAAACGGCGATCTCGGCTATCACGTCGGGATTACGCTTCTGCGCGTCGCCGCCGCCTTTGTCATCGCCATGTTCATCGGCTCGGCCATCGGCATCCTGCTCGGGCGCTTCAAGACGGCTGACAATTTCTTCGACACCTGGGTGATCCTGTTCCTCAATCTTCCGGCGCTCGTCATCATCATCCTCTGCTACGTCTGGTTCGGGCGTACGGAAGTGGCGGCAATCGCGGCGGTTGCGATCAACAAGATCCCGAACGTCACGGTGACCGTGCGCGAGGGCGCGCGGAGCCTCTCGCGCGATCTCGCGGAAATGGCCGAGATGTACCGGTTCGGCTGGTGGAAGACGCTACGTCACGTGACGCTGCCGCAGCTCGCACCCTTCTTCCTGGCGTCGGCGCGGACGGGCCTGTCGCTCGTTTGGAAGATCGTGCTCGTCGTCGAGCTGCTCGGCCGCTCGAACGGCGTCGGCTTTCAGCTCGGCACCTATTTCCAGCTGTTCGACGTGTCGATGATCCTCGCCTATTCGCTGGCCTTCATCATCGTGGTCCAGATCATCGAGTTCGGCATCCTGCAGCCCATCGCAGCAAGAGTGAACAGATGGCGCCGGTGACCGACCTCACGATCCACGTCAAGAGCAAGATCTATCCCGCCGTGGCCGACCGCCCGGCTCAGCCGGTGCTGCAGGACATCAATCTTGCCATCGAGCCGCGGTCGTTCGTGGTGCTCACTGGTCCGTCCGGGCGGCGGCAAGACCACGCTGCTCAATATCGTCGCCGGGCTCGATCGCGATTTCGAGGGAGAGATCAGGTTTTCGCGTCCCGACGTGAAGGTAGGTTATATCTTTCAGACGCCGCGGCTCCTGCCCTGGCGGACTGTCGAGGAGAACATCAGGCTGGCACTGCCCGACGGCGATGGCGCACTCGAGCGCATTCCGGAGATGCTGCGCAGCGTCGGGCTCGAGGGCTTCGCGTCCCAGTACCCGGAGCGGCTCTCGCTCGGCATGCAGCGGCGGGCGTCGCTGGCGCGGGGTTTCATCACGGAGCCCGATATTCTGCTCATGGACGAGCCCTTCGTGTCGCTCGACGATCCCACGGCACAGGGGCTGCGCGAGCTGCTGATGGCGCTGTGGCGGCGGCGGCCGACGACCGTTCTTTTCGTGACCCATGACCGCAGCGAGGCGGTTATGCTGGGCACGCGTATCTTGCGTCTCTCGAATGGCAATGCGACTATCGTCCAGGACGAGACGGTGCGCCTTTCTCCGGACGAGAGAACCGACCGGCTCAAGGTTGCCGCCGAACAAAAGCGCATTTTCCAAGAAACGTGAGCCAAGCCAAAATGACAGCGCGACGCCGGCATGTCTCATTCCTTGCCAGCGTGACGGACGCTCGCGAGGCGAGGCTTGCTGCGCTGGCCGGTGCCGACATCATCGACTGCAAAGATCCGGGATCTGGCGCGCTCGGCGCCTTGCCGCATGCGGTGGTGCGGGCGATCCGGGCGGCGGTTCCTCCGCAGATCGCGAGTGAGCGCGACGATCGGCGATCTCGTCTGCGAGCCCGACCTTGTGGGCGACGCCGTGATGGCGATGGCGGCGACTGGCGTCGACTACGTCAAGATCGGCCTTTTTCCGGGCGCTCAGACCGCCGCGACGATCGCGCAGCTCGGCAGACTGCCGCTGCACGGCTGCCGGCTGGTCGGTGTGCTGCTTGCGGATCGCGAGCCCGATTTTGGCCTCGTCGAAGAGATGCGCCGCGCGGGTTTCGCAGGCGCGATGCTCGACACGGCCGGCAAGAGGGGCGGCACGCTTCTCGATTGCGTCGCCGCCGGCAATCTCGGAGAGTTCATAGCCGGGGCGCGAGCAGCGGGCCTGTTCGCGGGTCTCGCCGGCTCGCTACGCGTGGATCAGATTGCCGCGCTCCTGGCGCTCGAGCCGGATGTGCTCGGGTTCCGGGGCGCGCTGTGCGTGAGGCGCGAGCGTGAGAGCGGAATCGATGCCGCGGCCTTGCAGGACGTCCGGCGTGCCATTCCGCGCGCGGACGGCGATTTGGCACAGGAGTGCGGCTGGCCTCGAGGAGCTCTCCGCATGACGGCGCGGAAGCCAGAGAAAGGACACGGGCCGGCGACCGGTCCCGCGGCGGCGGGGCACGACCACATTTTCGTTCGCGACTGGGTCATCGACTGCAATATCGGCGTCTATGCCGAGGAGAAGGGCGTCACACAAAAGGTGCGGCTCACGGTCGACGCGTTTCTCGCACCAACCGTGCGCAGTGCCGAGGACGACATGGCGGAAGTGCCCTCGTACACGGACATCATCGACGGCGTGAACGAGATCACGTCCAAGGGGCACATCAATCTGCTCGAGACCTTTGCCGAGCGGATCGCCGCGCATTGCCTCAAGGACGAGCGGATCGCGTCGGTCCGCGTCAGAATCGAGAAGCTCGAGCGGGGACCCGTGCGCGGCGTCGATATCACGCGCGCGCGCGTGGGCGGCGCGTGAAGCCCCTCGTCGTCAAGATCGGCGGCAGCCTCGTCGAGACGGGCCGGCTGCGTGAGATCCTGGCCATCGTGGTGCGCGCGCAGAGGCCGACGGTCATCGTGCCGGGCGGCGGGCCGTTCGCCGACGCGGTGCGCACATGCGCAAGCGGAGTTCGGATTCTCGGACGAGGCCGCGCACCAGATGGCGATCCTCGCCATGCATCAGACCGCTCTCCTGATGCAGGAGATTGCGCCCAAGCTGGTCGCCGCCGAGACGCTTGCCGCCATGCGGAGCGCCTGGGAAGCGCGGCGGGTCGCCGTTTGGATGCCGGCGAAGCTCTGCGAGCGGGATAGTCGCATCCCTCGCGACTGGTCGATCACCTCCGACGGACTCGCGGCGCGGCTCGCCGAGCGGCTCGGGCGGGCGCCGGTCGTGCTCGTCAAATCACGGCAGGTGGAGCGAGACGCGCAACGCAGCCGCGCTCGCGCGCGAGGGTGTCGTCGATCCGGTCTTTGCCGAGATCCAGGCGCGCGCCCGCCTCGAATGGACCGTGGTCGGACCAGGCGAGGAGGAGCGGCTCGCAACCATGCTCGAGGTGCCCCTCCGGCAGGGCGCCCGGCGCGGCGCTAAGAAAGCTCCCGGCGAAGCGTCGACGGCCCGCCGCTAGGGTCTTTCCGGTTTTGATTAATATGCGAAAAGACCCTAGCTCTTTGTTTTGTCGTGCTTCTTATCGGAAAACCGGTTCCCATCCCGGCCGTCCATGCGGAGCATGGCTCCGCCATGACGCCGGGACAGGCTTTTCCGAGAAGCACTCCAGCGTGCTAGCCCCTCCCCATGGCTGAAAAGCTCCTATTTCTGACGGGCCATCTGGCCGAACAGCGGCTTGCGGCGACCATCGGGTCCCTTGGGCTCGCGGAGGGGTCGTGGCGGATCGCCAACATCGGCATCAAGGTCGCGGCGCTGATGACGGAAGCGATCGTGAAGCACCGGCTCAAGACGCCGCTTGCCGCGGATCGCGTCATCATTCCGGGGCGCGCGCGCATGGACCTCGAGAGCCTGCGGTCGCATTACGGCGTGCCCTTCGAGCGCGGGCCGGACGAGATCGTCGATCTGCCGCAGTACCTCGGGAAGGGCGGCCGCCCGCCCGATCTCTCGCGCCACGACATGCGCATTTTCGCCGAGATCGTCGAGGCGCCGACGCTTTCCATCGAGGCGCTCGTGGCGCGGGCGCGGAAGCACAGGGCCGCGGGTGCCGACGTCATCGACATCGGCTGCCAGCCGGACGTGCCTTTTCCGCTTCTCGAGGAGGCCGTCGCGGCGCTCAAGCGGGAAGGATTTGCGGTCAGCGTCGATTCGGGAAACGTCGAGGAGCTTGCCCGTGGCGCGCGCGCGGGCGCAGATTACGTGCTGTCGCTCGACGAGACGACGCTCGACGCGATCGCCGGGACGAAGTGCGTCCCAATTCTCATTTCCCGGCCGCACGGAGACCTCGCGTCGCTCATCCGTGCCATCGACAAGGCAAAGGCGAAGGGCATTCCCCATATCGCCGATCCGGTGCTCGATCCCATCCATTTCGGCTTCATGACCTCGCTCGAGCGCTACGCGGAGCTGCGCCGCATGAAGCCCGACGTCGAGATCCTGATGGGGACCGGCAACCTGACCGAGCTTACGGATGCCGACAGCCAGGGTGTCACGGCGGCCATCCTCGGCATCTGCTCGGAGCTGCACATTCGCAATCTGCTCATCGTGCAGGTGTCGCCGCATACGCGGCGCACGGTCGAGGAGCACGATGCTGCGCGCCGGCTCATGTTCCGGGCGCGCGAGGATTCGAGCCTGCCGAAAGGCTACGGCGGCGGGCTCTTGTCGCTCCACGAGCTCAAGCCCTATCCGCAGACGCCGGAGGAGATCGCGGCCGCGGCGGGAGCCGTGCGCGACGGAAATTTCCGCATCGAGGCGGCCGAGGACGGCATTCACATCTACAATCGCGACGGGCATCACGTCGCCACCGACCCGTTCGAACTCTTTCCGAAGCTCGGCGTCGGCGCGGATGGTGCGCACGCATTCTATCTCGGCTATGAGCTGGCGAAAGCCGAGATCGCGCGCTCGCTCGGCAAGCGCTATGCGCAGGACAATCCGCTCGACTGGGGCGTCGCTGCAGACAAGAAGAGCGAAGACCTGACGCGGCATGCGCCGGAAGGCTCGACGCTGCAGGCGGCTAAGGATTCGAAGGCCAAGGCCGCGAAAGACGCGGCGGCGAGGGAGACCAGAGATGCCTCGGATCGCCGAGACGATCGTAACGACGATTGACGGCGACGGCGTGCCGCACATCGCGCCGCTCGGCCTGATCGAGGACGGGGCGGGCTGGATCATCGCCCCGTTCCGCCCGTCGCGTACGCTCGACAACCTGAGGGTGGTGCCGTTCGCGGTCGCGAGCCACACGCAGGACGTGCGCGTGTTCGCGGGCTGCGTGACGGGGCGCAAGAGCTGGCCGACAGTCGCCGCCGACAAGGTCCGCGGCGTGCGCCTCGCGGACGCCGTCTCGCACTGGGAACTGGCCGTCGAGCGCGTGACCGAGGATGAGCAGCGGCCGCGCTTTCATTGCCGCGTCGTGCACAGCGCGAGCGATGGGCCGTGGGACGGCTTCAACCGGGCGCAGGGCGCCGTGCTCGAGCTCGCGGTGCTGACGACGCGCCTCCATATGCTGCCGGCCGAGAAAATCGAGGCCGAGCTCAAATATCTCGAGATCGCAATCGCAAAGACGGCTGGGGCGCGGGAACTCGAGGCCTGGGGATGGCTTATGGAGAAGATCGAGGCGTGGCGACGCAAATAGATCGGCGTGGCGCCCAGGCCCTTGCGTGAACAACTTTCATTCGCCAAAAGTGGCCGCAGGCGAAGAATGGCCACAATGGGCCGATGCAGTCGCGGGGGCGCGGCGGCGCTCAATCAGTGCGGTCAAGGGGTCCAATGAGCAGCATGAAAATTGCGAGCACGGCGGGATGGGTTGCGGTCGCGGCTCTCGCCCTGAGCGTCACCGAGCTCAGGGCAGAGGAAGCTCTCGAGGGCTTCTGGATGGACTCGGACGGCGAGGTGATCCTCGAGGTGGGCCCCTGCGGGGACGCCAAGTGCGCGCGCGTCGCCTGGCTGAAAAAGCCGAACGGTCCAGATGGGAAGCCGCTCCTCGACTACCGGAATTCGGACCCGCGCTCTGCAGTCGCGGCCTGTGTGCGGACTCGAGGTGATCACCGGCTTCAAGAAGCAGCCGGACGGTACCTGGGGTGACGGCACCGTCTACGTGTCGGATCTGGGGCAGAGCTTCAGCGGCTATGCGGAGATCGTGAGCCCGACACAGGTCAAGGTGCGCGGCTACGTGCTGCTGCCGATCTTCGGCGAGTCGGAGGTCTGGTCACGGGTCACGAAGCCCTTCGACCATTGTCAGAAAGGCAAGATAACGCCGTCGCAGAGCGCCGCAGCTCCGACGAGCGCGGCCGCCAAAGAGGCGAAGCGGTAGACTCTCGTCTGGAAGAAGCTTCGGCCCGCGCTTCTGAGTGGCCTCGAGGCCTCCCAGAAGCGCGGGCCGCAATCGTCACGTCACCTTCTCGCCCATCGGCATGTCGCGCAGCCGCTTGCCGGTGGCGGCGAAGACCGCGTTGGCGAGGGCCGGGGCGAATGGTGGTACGCCTGGCTCACCAATGCCGCCGGCATGAGTTCCGGGCGGTGCATCGACAATGTGCACATTCACCTTCTTCGGGAAGTTGCTCATCCTCGTGACGTTGAAGTCGGTGAAGTTCGACTGCTCGACGGCGCCCTTCTTGAAGGTGATGCCGCTGTAGAGCGCGTTCGACATGCCCATCACGGCGGCACCCTCGATCTGCGAGCGGATGCGCTCGGGATTGACGTAGAAGCCGCAGTCGACGGCCGTGGTCACCTCCGGGACGCGGATGGTGCCGTCCTCGTCGACAACCGCGTGAACGACGGTGGCGACGCTCGTCTGCCAGGCGCGATGAGCGGCAATGCCGAGGCCCTGTCCCTTGGGCAGGGTCTTGCCCCAGCCGGCCTTCTCGGCCGCGATGCGGATGACGTTCTTGAGCCGTGCGGTGTCGATCGGGAACTCCTCGTAGGGGTCGCCGTAATTCCAGAAGTCCTCGGGGAAGCCCAGAGCCTTGGGATCGAGCTTGCGATCCGGGCCGATGAGCTCGAGCAGGAAATCCTTCGGATCGCGACCGAGCTTTGCGGCGACCTCGCACACGGCCGATTGCACGGCGAACACGCGCGGGACGTTCGACACCGAGCGATACCAGCCGATGCGCGTGTGGGCCATTGCCGGGCCCGTTCTCGCAGCGGACGTTCGGGATGTCGAACGGCGTGTTCACGAAGCCCATGCCGTACTCGATGTTGAACTGATAACCGGTGTCGGGCGCGAAGGTCGAGATGATCGACGGCGCCACCGTTCGGTGACGCCATCCAGTGACCTTGCCCTTGTCGTCGATCGCCATCTCGATGCGCTCGACCGAGGTCGTGTGGTAGAATGAGTGCTGGATGTCGTCCTCGCGGGTCCACTGCAGCAGCACGGGCGTGCCGCCGAGCTTCTGCGAGACGAGCGCGGCCTCGATCATGAAGTCCCACTTCGACTTGCGGCCAAAGCCGCCGCCGAGCAGGGTCACGTGCACAGTGACATTCTCGATCGGCAGCTTGAGGGCTTCGGCGATGTCCTTGCGGGCGCCGTAGGGACTCTGGATCGGCGCCCACACCTCGGCCTTGCCGTCGACGATGCGCGCGACCGCGACGAGCGGCTCCATCGACGCCTGCACGAGATGCTGGCTGTGGTAGTCGGCCGTGAACACCTCCTTGGCGTTCGCGAAGGCCGCGTCGAGATCGCCCTGATTGCGGATCACCTTGCCGGGCTTGGCTGCGGTGGCCGCCATCTCCTTGCTGTAGGCGACCGAGTTGTATTTCGCGTTGGGACCGTTGTCCCACTCGATCTTCAGTGCCTCGCGCGCCTTGATGGCGGCGTAGGTCGAGTTGGCGACGACGGCAATGCCGCCGAGCTGGGCGAACTTGTAGGGCGGCGCTTTCACGCCCTCGATCTCGTGGATCTCGACGATCCCAGGCACGGCGAGAGCCGCGGTGGCGTCGAAGGACTTGACTTTGCCGCCGACGACTGCCGGCCTTGCCATGACCGCAAACTTCATGCCCGGCAGGCGCACGTCGGCGCCGTAGATCGCCTTGCCCATGGTGATGTCGCGCAGGTCGGCGATCTTGACTTCGCCCTTGCCCATGAACGTGAACTCGTCGGGCGTCTTGAACAGGAGCTGCTCACGCGGCGGCACGGGCAGAGCCATGGCCGCCTCGGCGAGTTCGCCGAAGCCGAGCTTCTGGCCGGTCTCCTTCTTGTCCTTGTCGAGCAGCATCACCTGATGGTTCTTGGCCCGGCACAGCGACGGATCGACGCCCCACTTCGCGGCAGCCGCCGTCTCGAGCATCTGGCGCATCGCGGCGCCGCACTCGCGCATGGGCTGAATGAAATGGCGCATGGAGCGCGAGCCGTCGGTGTCCTGGTTGCCGTAGCGCGGCTCGTCGCCCGGTGCCTGCAAAAGGCTGACCTTCGACCAGTCGGCTTCCATCTCGTCGGCGACGACCATCGGCAGGCTGGTGCGGATGCCGGTGCCCATCTCGGAACGGTGGGTGACGATGGTGACGTCGCCATTGGCGTTGATCGCCACGTAGACGTGCGGGTCGCTCGCCATGCCGTAGCCGCTCGGCATGCCGAGGCCGCCGGTCGGATAGGGCTGCAAGGGCTCTCGTGCGCCGGCCTCCGGAATTTTCACGGCAAGCACTAAGCCGGATGCCGCGAGCGCTCCGACGAACTGGCGGCGGCTCACGTTCTCGATCGTCGCGCGGGACTGCAGCTTCTCAGCCTTGCGCGCTTCCTTCTCCATGTAATGCAACATGATCAAACTCCTCCCGCCGCCAAGCGAACCGCCTCGTGGATGCGCTGGTAGCAGCCGCAGCGGCAGATGTTGCCGGACATGCTCTCGACGATCTCGTCGTCGGAGGGCGCGTTGTTCTTGGCGAGAAGCGAGGCGGCCTGCATGATCTGGCCGGCCTGACAGAAGCCGCACTGGGGCACGCTGACCTGGCGCCAAGCCTTCTGCACGGCATGCTCGCCGTCGGGGCTCAGGCCCTCGATGGAGGTCACCTTCTTGCCGGCTGCGTCGGCGACGGTCGTCAGGCAGGAGCGGACCGCGACGCCGTCGAGGTGGATCGTGCAGGCGCCGCAGACGCCTGCGCCGCAGCCGAATTTGGTGCCCGTGAGCCCGAGCTCGTCCCTGAGGTACCAGAGCAGCGGCGTATTGGGATCACCGCCGAAATCACGGTCCTCGCCGTTCACGATGATGGTTGGCATATCTACGCTCTCCCGTTTTCGCGGCGGACAGACGTGCCGCCGTTACCTGCAATTTTTCGATGGTTGTTGTTGTCGTTGTGGCCATTCGGCTCATTGTCATTTGGTGTCCGCTTAGGGTGCAAGCAAGTTGAACGGCCAGTAGTAAGCCTGGCCCAAGACCAAGAGGCCGACGAGGGTTGCGAGCGCGACCGAGTGGAAGAATACGAAGCGCAAAATAGAGCCTTCGTGGCCGTACCACTTGGTCGCCGTCGAGGCGACGACGATCGACTGAGCGTCGATCATCTTGCCCATCACGCCGCCCGAGCTGTTGGCCGCCGCCATCAGCACGGGATTTATGCCGAGCTGCTCGGCGGTGATGCGCTGCAGGCCGCCGAAGAGCACGTTCGAGGACGTATCCGAGCCCGTGAGGGCGACGCCGAGCCAGCCGATCAGGGTGCCGAAAAACGGATAAGACCAGCCTGCGCTCGCGAGCGCAAGGCCGAGCGTGGCATCGGTGCCCGAGTAGCGCGTGATGAAGCCGATGGCCATCATGCAGGAGATGGTGAGCAGCGAGTAGCGGACGATGTACAGCGTGCGCCCGTAGACGCGTGCCAGGCCGAGAGGCCCGTAGCCAAGGACGAGACCGGAGATGATGGCGGCGATCAAAATCCCGGTGCCGGTCGCGGAGAGGATGTTGAAGTTGAAGATGGCGCTCTCGACCTTGGGCGCGGCGACGACGGGCGGCATCTTCTGCACGAGCTCGTTCAAGCCCGTGACGGCAACCTTCGCGACCCAGATGCCGTCGAGCGAGGCGCGCACCTGAGGCGCGCCCCAGAGAAACACGAAGACGCTGAGAACGAGCCAGGGCATCCAGGCCCGGCGCACGGCGCCCATGGTGTCGGGGACGGTGTGCGCCGTGACGACAGGGGGCGGGCCGGCGCCGGCCGCCGTTGCCGGCATGCTCGTCATCGGCACGGCGGGGCGCCAAACCCTCAGGAACAGCGCGAGGCTCGACATCGATACGATGGCGGCGACGATGTCGACGAGCCAGGGTCCGTGAAAATTCGAGACGAGGTACTGTGGGATGGCGAAGGACACGCCCGCGACCAGGATCGGCGGCCAGATCTCGATCGTCTTGCGGAAGCCGACGAAGGCCGCAGATGAGCCAGAAGGGGACGATGACCGAGAAGAAGGGAAGCTGGCGGCCGATCATGCCGCTGAGCTCGTGGAGATCGAGCCCGGTCACGGCGGCGAGCGCGATGACAGGGGTGCCGAGCGCGCCGAAGGCCACGGGCGCGGTATTGGCGATGAGCGACAAGCCCGATGCCGTGAGCGGCGAGAAGCCGAGGCCGATCAGCATCGCCGCCGTGACGGCGACCGGCGTGCCGAATCCTGCGGCACCTTCGAAAAATGCGCCGAGGGAGAAGGCGATGAAGAGGAGCTGGAGGCGCCGGTCGTCGCTGATCGAGCCGATCGAGCGCTGCAGAACCTCGAACTCACCCTTCTCGCTCGCGAGCTGGTAGAGAAAGATGACGTTGAGAATGATCCAGCCGATGGGGAGCAGCCCGAAGGCCGCGCCGTAGGCGGCCGCCATGCCCGCCATTTGCAGCGGCATGCCGTAGGCGAGGACTGCCACGGCGAAGGCAGCGGCGAGGCCCATCAAGGCCGCCACGTGAGCGCGGAACTCGAAAATTCCGATCGCACCGAGCAGCACGAATACGGGAATTGCGGCTACCGCCGTGGAAAGGATCATGCTGCCGAAGGGGTCGTAGACCTGCGACCACATGCGACGCTGACCCTCCCCTCGACTACGCTCGGCGGTTTACGCTCTATGGCCAATTAATTATACCAGAGAGGCTCGGCGGTCAAAACGTGTTACACGTCGACGGTGGAGAGCGGGACTTCGAATGTTCCGTCTCCGCCTTGCAGACGTAGCCCATGCCTCGCCGAGACTCTGGATACGGATCGATCCATGGAAGCCATACGCACGCAGAAGATCGCGGACGTTATCGCAACACATATCGAGAAACTGATCCTCGAAGGCGCGTTGCGGCCGGGCGAGAAGCTCGCATCGGAGCGCGATCTCGCACTAAAGCTCGATGTGTCGAGGCCGTCTCTGCGCGGCGCCATCGACAAGCTCGCCGAGCGGGGGCTGCTCACGGCGACGCGCGGCGGAACGTACGTCGCGCAGTTCCTGTCGCCGATGATGAGGCCCCTGGCCAACCTCTATCGCAACAACGAGAACGCCTCGACCGACTATTTCGAGTTTCGCCAGTGCGTTGAGGCGCAGGCCGCGCGCGCCGCGGCGCTGCGGGCTACGGACGTCGACAAGGCGGCAATCCGCGCCTGTCTTGCGGAAATGCGCAAGGCACACAAAGTAGAAGATCCGGCACAGGAGGCGCAGGCGGACGTCAACCTGCACATCCTCGTTTACGAGGCGGGACACAACATGGTGCTGCTGCACGTCATGCGAGCGCTCTCGGAGCTTTTGCGCAACAACATCTTCTTCAATCGCGAGCATCTCTATCTGCGCGCGGGCGTGCGCGAGAAGCTGCTCGCGCAGCACATCGAGATCGGCGAGGCGGTACTTGCCGGAAAGCCCGATCGGGCGGAAACTGCGGCCAACGACCATATCCGCTACGTGTTCGGCACGGTCGAGGAAATCCGGCGGGACAATAGCCGTCTCAAATCGTCGTTGCGGCGTGTGAAGCGGGGCGATTTTCTGGCGGAGTGACGGGCGGCAGCTCTTGAGTAGACGCGGGCGTAAGTACGACACGATGACGATCAGCTTCCAGCGCTTCACGACGACCGCCGGCCTTTTGGCCGACGAGGATGTCCTACCGCACATGCAGCGCTGGCAGGCCGAAGGCCAGCGCACGGCGCTCGTTACCTTGGCAGGCGTCGAGGGCGGCGCCCCACGTGAGGCGGGAGCCCAGATGGCGGTGGCCGAGGATGGTCGCTACGCAGGGTATCTGTCCGGAGGGTGCCTGGAGCAGGCCGTGGCGCTCGAAGCGCAGGCGGTGATTGCCGCCGGGCAGAACCGGCTCGTGCGCTACGGAAAGGGCTCGCCCTACTTCGATATCAAGCTGCCGTGCGGTAGCGGGCTCGATCTCTATTTCGACCAGGCGCTGGCAGCGGCAACTGTCGACGAAATGGTCGCGCTGCGCGCGTCGCGGCGGACGTTCGTGTTGCGCACTTCGCTGCCAAGCGGTGAGAGCACGATCGAGGTGATCACACAAGGAGCGCCGATCGAGCAGAGCCGGTGCGACGGCGACGTTCTGCGGCGCGTCTATGCTCCCAATCTGCGCTTGCTTCTACTCGGCAACGGCCCGACGCTCTCAGGCATGGCCTCGCTCGCCGCCGCCACGGGTGTCGAGCTCGCGATCCGGTCGCCGGACGAAGCAACGAGGAAGGAGCTTTCCGGCGCGGGCTTTCGCATCTTCCTCGACGATGCGGAGCTCGAGCATGCCATCGATCGGCTCGACTTTGCGTCCGCCGCCATTCTCTTCTTCCATGACCACGAGCAGGAGCCGGCGCTTCTCGGCCGCCTCCTCGCGACGAAGAGCTTCTATATCGGCGCGCTCGGCAATCACGCGGTGCACCGGGAGCGCGTCGCCGCGCTCGCGGCGCAGGGCTTCGGCGAGGACGATCTCAAACGCATTCGCGCACCCGTCGGGTCGATCGGCGGCGCCAAGAGCAAAACAACGCTCGCCATCGGCGCGCTGGCGGAGATGATGGCAGAGGCCAAGGCCCTCAATCTCGTGTCCTGAAGGGCCCGGATCAAGCACCTCGTCGCCGCCGCATGCTCTCGATGCGACGGGCTGCGGCGTCCCCTGATGGCCGCTATACCTTGCCGACGAGGTAGCCGATGTGGCCGTTCGAGGCCTCGCGGATCCGCTCCAGATGCGCGAGCTGGTCGCGCGGATGTAGCGGGCGGCGGGTCATGCGGATGTGATCCTCCTCGAGCGCCTTCAATCCGGGGACGACGCCCTCGGCGGTCTTGTGAAGCATGGCGATCGCGGCGATGCAGCTGCGGCTCATGTTGCTCGGCACCTTCGGCACGACGCTCGAGATGAGCTCCTTGGCGCGGTTGGAGAGGTGGCTCGACAAGCGGCCGAAGATGCCGACGATCTTGATCAGGAAGTCCTCCTTGAAGCGCCAGCCGCGCGTCTCCATCCACTCGAAGAACTTGGTCATGATCATATCCTGGCGCCTCAACGCCGAGGTCGCGCGGTAGTCCTGCCATTCGGCGACGAGATCGAAAGCCGGATCGAGGTCGATGTCGCCGGGGGCGAAGGTCTGCTTCGCCTTGACACCGATGGCGCGATAGAAGGGGCGGTTTCTCGGATCGAAACGGGTCTTGAAGGCCGGGAGGAGGACCTGACCGTTGCTCGCCTCCTTGAATGCGAGGTGGACGAGTTTGGCGCAGAAGAGCTTCCTCTTGCCCCGAAGACGCATCGAGAAGTCGTAGGGGATGTGGCGCGCGAAGCCCGTCTGCGACGCCAGCACGCGGCCGTGGATGGTCTCTGCCGCGCGGGCTGCGAGGGCCCCATCCATATGACGATAGAGCACGGCGCGTCCGATGCCGTGATCGAGAAAGCGCTCGAGCGGCGTGATGACGGACCCGTCCTCGATCAGAGCCTCCACCACCCAGTACTTGCCCTCTTTGTCGATGTAGACCATCGCCACGTGGCTGAAGAGCGTGTCGACGTCGCCGATGCGCGCGATCGCGGCGCTGTTGTGCGCCGCGCCGCGCACGACGATCACGTCACCGGATTGGAAGGCGATATTCTCGCCGTTGTCGTATTTGGGGTGGACGAAGGTGTTGAAGTCGGTGCCGGTGAAGGCGCGTCTCGGCTTCTCGCCGTCGCCAAGGCGGGCGTGGCGGATCCCCATCTCGCCCAGCATATCGGACCCGTAGCGGGCGATGCGAAAGACGTCGCGCAGTGCGATCTCGACGGGGCGAGTCATGAAGCCACGGCTGCGCCACTCGGCGATGCGATCGCGGAGCTGAATGCGGGCCGCGAAGATCTGCTTCATCAAGGCCGGCGACTGGCTCTCGATCGCTGCCGGGTCGTAGCGGGAGAAATCAACGTCGAAGACGGCATGGTAGATTTGGCGCAGAAAGGACGCGAGCTCATGTGGATGCTCGACCGAGCGGTTCGCAAGCGCCGCAACACGCGCGAAATCGTCCTCGAGTGACGCTGTGGTCGACTTCTGCACGGCAACTCCCCCTCGTGCCAGAGATGAGCTGGCTCCCCCGAGCCAGGCCATCGCGCGGGGATGGCTGCCCGGAACCTAGCAAATAGGCCGATCGAGAAGCAACGCTAGGGTCTTTCCGGCTTTGTCTAGTCCGCAGAAAGACCCTAGCTCCTTTGTATTGGCGTGCTTCTGATCGGAAAACCGGTTCCCACTTTTCCGGAAGCACTCTAGGCGCCGCCCCGCAACGCGGCCAAAAGCTCGGGGGTGGGGTAGGAATCGGCCGGGAAGCCGAGCTTCTTCTGCACGACCTTGACCGCCTGGCGGGTCTTGAGGCCGATCTTGCCGTCGATCTCGCCGACATCGAAGCCGCGCTTGGCGAGGATACGCTGCAGGTCCTTCGAGTCGTCGGGCCCGAGGACGGGGATGTCGGGGCTGCCCCGGCTCATGGCCGGCGCGCCGTCGATGCGGGTCGCAAGGTAGGCGGCCGTGGTCGCGTAGTTCAGCGACTGGTTCCACTGCAGGTAGACGTCGAAGTTCTGGTAGGCGAGGAAAGCGGGGCCGAAACGGCCCATCGGCAGCAGCAGCGAGGCCGGCAGCTCGTCCGACTGCAGGGCGCCCCCGTCGGCACGCGTGACGCCCCAGGCGGCCCACTTCGAGCGCGGAAGCTTGATCGTAAGATCGGCCTCCTCCCAGGGGAGCTTCGCCGGGACCCGGACCTCCTCCAGCCACGGCTCGCCGCGGCGCCAGCCGAGGTGGACCATGTAGTTGGCGGTGGTACCGATAATGTCGGTGGCGCTGCTGAAGAGGTTCGGGCGGCCGTCGCCGTCGTAGTCGATTGCGTGCTCGAGGTAGCGGGTCGGCAGGAACTGCGTCTGACCGATCTCGCCGGCCCAGGAGCCGATCATGGTCTCGGCCGTCATGTCGCCGCGGTCGATGATCTTGAGTGCCGCCTTGAGCTCGTCGCGGAACATCGTCGGGCCGCGCCGGCAGTCATAGGCGAGGGTGGCAAGCGAGCGCATGATAGGCAGCTTGCCCATGCCGCCGCCGAAGTCGCTCTCGAGCGCCCAGAAGCCGGTGATGACAGGCGCCGGGACGCCGAATTGCTTGTCGACGCGGTCGAAGGCGGCCTTGTTCTTGGCGATCTGCGCGCGGCCGCTCTGGACCCGGTTTGGCGTCGCGAGCTTGGCGGAGAAGTCGAGGAAGCTCTGGGCAAAGAAGCCCTGCTTGCGGTCGCGGGCGATCACGCTCGGGTCGAGCGTCATGGCGTCGAGGGCCGAGGAAATGGTGCGCTGGCTGATGCCTTCGGCGGCGGCCTCCTTGCGGAACGAGGCGAGCCAGCCCTCAAAGGTGCCGACGTTCTTGCAGTTTGCGGGCGCGGGCGGCGGCGGCAGGCCCTTGGTCGAGACCTTCGCGGCTCCGGGCGGCACGCCGGGCGGTGAAACGGCTGCCGGAGTGGCCGCTTCGGGAGCGGGAGCCGTCGCCGTTGCGGGGGGTGCGGCTGCGGCCGGAGGCGGTTTCGGGGCCGTCTTGACCTTTGGCGCGTCGCGCGGCGGGCCGGTCTCGATCATGCCCGCACTGGCCGCCGATGCCGTGAAAACGACAGCGACGAGTGCCGCCGCGCCTGCACCCCGAATAGAAAATTTCATCCTTTCAGCCTTCCAAGTCGCCCCGCCGGCGCCACTGATGCCGACGGTTGTGGCGCCGTCAAGACCCGACGGCCGAATGGCGGCCATCGGTCCCGGGGCCCCCCTCGATGGGGAGTCGGCGGCCGCAGGCGGCCCCGTCGGGGCGCCCGTTAAGCGTTCTGCGGCACTTGGATTTGCAGCCCCAGTCGGATTGTGGCAGCCTTTGCAGGGACTTCAACGAAAACGCGACTCGCTGCCCGCATGGGCAAGAAGAGATCGCGACCCGGGAGGACGCAGTGTGGGACGGAGCTCTTCGTCCATAAGCTCGTGCGGCATTCGCATCGCCGTGAGCGCGGCCTCAAGCGTGTCCGAGGCCGTGACCGACGTTAAGAAGGGTCTCGGTCCGGGCGACTTCCAGCACATCATCGCGTTCTTTTCGATCGACTTCGATGCGGGCCAGCTGGCGGCGGCGCTGTCGGGTGCGTTTCCCGATACGCCCGTCAGCGGCTGCTCGACAGCAGGCGAGATCGGCCCTGGCGGCATGACCGAGGGCGGGATCGTGGCGATCGCGTTTCCGCGCGAAGGCTTCCGCATCCATCGCGGTCTCATCGAGGACATCGGGGCCGGGGGTATCGAACGCGCAAGCGGCATCGTGCGCGGCCTCAAGGCGCAGCTTTCGCAACGGACGGACAAGACGCTCGGCGAGCGGGTGTTCGGCGTCATGCTCGTCGACGGCCTGTCGAAGGTCGAAGAGGCGCTGGTTGCGGCGGTGCATTGGGCCTTCGACGACATGCAGCTGATCGGCGGCTCGGCCGGCGACGGGCTCGCCTTCCACCGCACCGTGCTCATCTATGACGGGCGCGCCGTCGAGCAGGCCGCGATCCTGATCATGGTCGAGAGCGACATTCCCTTCAGAATCTTCAAGACCCAGAACTTCGAGCCGACGCCGATCAAGCTCGTCGTCACGGCGGCGAACGCACAAAACCGCATCGTGCAGGAGCTCAACGCCGAGCCCGCCGCACGCGAATATGCGTCGGCAATCGGCCTCATGCTCGATGATCTCGGGCCCTTCAGCTTTGCGTCCTATCCGCTGGTGGTGAAGGTCGGCGGCGATTACTATTGCCGCTCGATCCGCAACATGAACGCCGACGGCAGCCTGTCGTTCTTTTGTGCCATCGACGAAGGGCTCGTGTTCACGGTCGCGCGGCCCAAGGACATGCTGAGCTCGACGGCCAAGACGCTCGAAGATCTCGAGAGCGCGCTCGGGGGCCTCGATCTCGTGCTCGGCTTCGACTGCATTCTGCGCCGGCTGGATGCCGAGAACAGGCAGATCCGCCGCCAGATGGAGGAGCTCTATCAGAAATATCATGTCGTCGGCTTTCACACCTACGGCGAGCAGCTCAATGCCATGCATCTCAATCAGACGCTGACGGGCGTCGCGTTCGGCGCGAGCCGGCAGAGTGCAAAATGAAGCTCGACGACGGCAAGGGAACGACAGCGGCCATGGACGTGCTCGATGACTTGAAAAGGCGCAACGAGAAGCTCGCCAAGATCAATTCGGTCCTCATGCAGCGCGTCGAGCGCTCGATGGACTATCAGGCCAACGCCTACTCGCTGTTTCAGACGGCCATCGGTCTCGAGGGGCAGGTCAAGGTCAGAACCGAAGAGCTCAAGACCGCGCTCAATCGGCTCGAGCGCGCCAACGACGAGCTGGTTGCGGCGCGTGACGCCGCCGAGCGCGCCAATCGCTTCAAGACCCGCTTCTTCACTGCCGTCGGTCACGACCTTCTGCAGCCCTTGCACGCGGCCAGGCTCTCGATCTCGGCCATGGCGGGAGGAGGCAACAGTGGGCAGCACGCGCGCCTCATCGGCCAGGTCGATCATGCGCTCTCGACCATCGAGGAGCTGCTCGGCACGATCCTCGATCTCTCCAAGCTCGAGGTCGGGACGATCAAGCCGCTCATGCATACGGTGGCGCTGGGCGATCTCTTTCATTCGCTCGTCGTCGATCTCGGCCCGATCGCGCGCGACAAAGCGCTGATGCTGACGCTGCGCGAGACGAACGCGCTCGTCACGTCCGATCCCTTGATGCTGAGGCGCATCCTGCAAAATCTGCTCGCCAATGCCGTGCAGTACACCGAGCGCGGGAGGATCCTGCTCGCTGCGCGGCGCCGCGGCGACCTGGTCCGCATCGATGTCTGGGATACGGGCCCCGGAATCCCAGCCAGCGAGCGGGGCAAAATCTTCGAGGAGTTCCAGCGCGGGTCGGCGGCCGAGCGCTCGCGGGGCGGCGGCTTCGGCATCGGGCTGTCGATCATCGGGCGCATGGCGGACGCGCTGGGCCACAAGGTCGAGCTTTGCTCGCGACCCGGCAAGGGCACCCGCTTCTCGGTTTATGCGCCCTACGCCGGGCGGACGACGCAGCTTTCGCCGCGCTCCGATAAGACTGCCGCGGCACGCCAGGCCTACGGGCTCGCCGCAACGCGGGCGCTCGTCATCGACAACGACGGGGCCGTGCTCGAGGCCATGCGGCAGCTGCTCGACCGATGGGGCTGCGAGGGACGCTTCGCCGTCAGCCTCTCGGGCGTCGAGGCGCTGCTCGATCGCGAGCCAGAATTCCGCCCCGACATCATTCTCGCCGACTATCACCTCGATTTCGGCGAGTCGGGCTTGAGGGCCGTGGCGCGGCTGCGCGACGCCTGGAAGAACGCCATACCGGCGATCGTCATCACGGCGGATCACGCGTCCGCGGTCGCCGACAAAGTGCAGGCGGCCGGCTGCGAGATTTTGCTCAAGCCTGCCAAGCCCGCCGAGCTCAGGGCGCTGATCGTCAATCTCCTGAGCTGAGCTGCAGGATCGCGCACGTCCTCACGGTGTGCGGACCGGGTCCTTGTCGGAATCCCTGGCATTGGCGAGGATCGAATCGAAGTCGAGGCGCGCGACTTCGATTACCGCCTGCGTTCTCGAGACGACGTTGAGCTTGCGCATGATCTCGGAGACGTGGGCCTTCACCGTCGTCTCACCGACGCCGAGCTCATGTGCAATCTGCTTGTTGAGCATGCCCTGGCGCACCATCTGCAGAACGCGCAACTGCTGACGCGTCAGCGAGGCAACGCGCGTGGCGAGGTCCGCATCGCGCGACGTCGAGGGTGTGGATGGCGGCTCGTAGCCCTTGGGAAGCGTGACGAGGCCGGACATCACGTCCTGAATCGCCTCGGCAAGCTCGGGCTTCTTCACCGATTTCGAAATGTAGCCGGCGGCACCGCAGGTCATGGCCTCGTGGATGATGCGCGGGTCCTCGTGCGCCGAGACGATGACGATCGGCTGCTTCGGCCACGCCGTGCGCAGCTCGAGCAAGCCGTCGAAGCCACGCGTGCCGGGCATGGTGAGATCGAGCAGCAGGAGATCGAAGGTCTGCGGCCGGGCGAGGGCCTCCTTTGCAGCGGCAATCGAGGACGCCTCGACGATCTCAGCGCCGGGATAGGCGGACTGAATCGCGAGCTGCATCGCCTCCCGGAAGAGGGGATGATCGTCGACGATCAAGAATCTGACCGCCATCAAGTACCGGTCCCGAATTGCCGCTAGCCGCCCGTGGCCACGAAAAATGCACGTAGGCCGAGCAACCGTCCTCCAACAGAACGCGGATGGCAAGGCTTCAGTTGCGGCACCGTTACCGCTTTTGAACCATTGCGCGGGGGCCTTTTTTCCGTCTTTTGAGCAATATCACGGGCAGGAAATAATCAAATCCTTTCAAAGTTTTTGGCGCTCTTCTTGACTTGGAGCGGTGTCAGCCGCCGTTTATGCTGGGTCGCCATCCTTTTTTCGGAGGGCACATACACACACGCGCCCCGTGAGTTGCGGGACCCCTACGACCGGCGCACGGAGCCTTGGAGCGACGGAGGAGCCTGTGGTCAGCTACGTCGTCACAAACATGATTTGGCATGTGGTGGCCGCTTTCGTGATCGGCCTCATCGTCGGCTGGATCACGGCAGGGCCGGCCAGGGAATGAGGGCACATCGGCACACGATAGGGCGTAGTCTTCGCTCCCGGATATCGTGCAGCCCAAGCCGATTCACCCTGGTCGAAATCAAAGTTGTGCCTGTGGCAGCGGCCGCTCGTGACCTTGCGTATAAGTCGGGCTAGGGTGCGAATCTAGGCTGAGGAGGCGGGGTGGGATGACGACGTTGCTGGTCCAGATCTTCGCGGTTCTGCTGGGGGCGTTCTTGCTGGGCGTCGTCGTGGCGTGGTGGCTACGCGGCGCCTCGCGCGGCAAGCGTCAGAAGACGCCGGTGGAGGCGCGCCCAGTTGGCGCTTCTCCCGCCAACGCAGAGAGCACGATGCGCTTCGAGCGCGCGCTCACCGGGAACCCAAGTGCCGCTTCGGCGCCGGCGCCGCGAGCCGTTGGAGCACCGATGGTCGAGGTGCAGCCGCGTCCGGTGGCGCCACCTGCTCAAGCCGCGGCTCCCAAGCCTGCTGCAACACCACCGCAGGCGGCACCGGCCGCAAGCCGGTTCGGAACGGCGACCGTCGCTGAGCCCATCGCTCCGCGGCCGGTGGCGCCTGCGCCAGCAACTGCCTCGCCGCCGCCCGCTCCCGTAGCGAAGGCCGCGCCCCCGGTTGCTCCCGCGCCGCCACCTGCAAGCACGCCACCTGCAACTTCGCCGGCGCCTTCCGTTGCGAGCGCGCCGCCTTCGAAGCCTGCGATTGCGCCGGAGCGCTCGCCGAGCGTTCCGCCTTCCGCTGCCGCAGCGGTCGCCAACCCGCCGCCGCCAACTCGGGAGATCGCGGGCATGTCGCTCGCCGTTGCAGCCGCGGTTGCGGCGTCGACGGCCTCCGGAACGCAGGTTGCCGGCGACGACCTGACGCGAATCCGCGCCATCGATGCCGACACGGCGAAGCGCCTTCGCGTCCAAGGCGTGCTCAAATTCTCAGACATCGCCCGTTGGACTCCGGGCGACGTTGCCCGCATGAGCCAGGCTCTCGGATTTGCGGGGCGCATCGAGCAGGAAAACTGGATCGAGCAGGCGCGGATCCTGGCCAAGGGCGGCGATGTTCCTGTCAAGCCGCGGGGAGCGGGAGGTGCCGACGACACCGCCTCTGTCGCCAGTGCGTCGCCGCAGGGCCCAGGCGCGGATCGGCTGCATCGCATCATCGGGATCGACGCGGCGACCGAGAAGGCGCTCGTGGAAAACGGGGTGACGCGCTTTTCCGACATCGCCGCCTGGACGTGGAACGAGATCGAGAAGGTCGAGGCGTATTTCGGTCAACCCGGGCGCGTCGGTCTCGAGAACTGGATCGGACAGGCGAAGATTCTGGCGCAGGGCGGCAGCGGCAACGTCACGCCGCTCCGGCCCGTCGAAGCCAAGGTCGAAAATAGCCCGGCCAAGCCCGCTACGCCGCCCCAACCCGTCGCGGCTCAGCCCGCGCAAGTGCAACCCGCGCCGGTGCAGCGGGGCGACTTCTCAGGCTTGAGATCGGTGCGCTCGGAGGCGCTGCGGAGCGAGCCCTTGCGTGCGGGGGCGGTCGCAGGTCAATTCGACGACCTCAAGCGCATCCGCGGCGTCGGCGTGCTGATCGAGAAGAAGCTCAACTCGCTCGGCGTTGCATCCTACGAGCAGATCGCGAACTGGACACGTGCCGACATCGACCGGATCAATCAGATCCTCGATTTCAAGGGCCGCATCGAGCGCGAGAACTGGGTGGAGCAGGCGCGCATTCTGTCGTCAGGCGGCGTTACGGAATTCTCGCGGCGCGCCGACAGGGGCGAGATCGAGACGAGCCGCAACCGGGCCTGAGCCGAAACACGTGCTGTTCGACAAATCTGGGCCCGCCAGCGATGGCGGGCCCTTTCCGTTGCCGGAGACTATCGGGCGAGCAGCGGCGTGATGCGCCGGGCCGCGGTACGCCGATTGAGCCGCTCGGGGCCGTCGGTCGGAACCTTGAGGAATTGCTCGCCGTAGCCTTGTGTCGTCAGGTTCTCGGCCGGGACGCCAAATTCCTCGCTCAAGATGAGGGCCACGGATTCCGCGCGCCGATCCGAGAGCGTGAGGTTGTCCTCGTCCGATCCGACGGCGTCGGTGTGCCCTTCGATCAGGAACATCTCATCGGGGTTGCGCGAGAGAATGCGATTCATCACGCGCGCGAGCCGCTCGAGGCGTCCGTAGTCGCGCGGATCGACCTCCCAAGAGCCGAAGTCGAAGGTGATGGTGTCGAGGTCCAACCGGCGCATGCGGTCGCGCAGGTAGGGGCTCTGGCGGATCTCCTCGAGCGAGTAGGGGTGGTCGATGTCGTCGACCGGAGGAGCGGTCAAGGCCTCATAGATGTCGTCCTCGGACGCGCCGTCGTACTCGACGATATAGCGATCGCGCGGGATGCGCACGACCGGCGGGGCCAGATTGACGATGGCGTCGAGAAATGACGGAGGGCGGGACCCGAAGCGGCGGTAGTAGTTGCGATTGTCGAACAGCACGACGTCGCGGCCGTCCGCGCCACGGCGCCAGCGTCTCATCGCGCGGCCGTCCCTGTCGACCTCGGTCATGATGCGGATGCCGCCGGGACCGATGGCAATGGTGATGTTGGTGCCGTCAGGCCGCCGCTCCTCGCGCGTGTCGCGATAGAGGCGCTTGAAGCGTTCGGTCTCATCGTGACGAATGGTGGACTTGCCGTCCTCGCGGATGATGCGGCGCTTATCCGGCTCCTCGATGACGGTGCGCTTGCCGCCGTCCTCCTTCACCTCGTGGCGCTGCTGCTTCAGGTCCTCGAAGGACTTGCGGTGACGCTCGACACGCTGCGTGTCCGTCTCGTTCGGCGGCGGACGCGGTGTGGTGGCCTTGAGCTCAGGCGGCAGCGGCTTTGCCGCGGGTGTGTGAGGCGCTTCGACAGGAGCTAGGTTGCTCGCGGGTGGCGCGGTTGGGCCTTGGGGTGCGCCTTGCGGCCCGGCAGACTTGTCGCGGTCGCCCTTCCACTTCTCGTTGCCGTCTGGGCCTTTGGTGCCCTTCTGGGCCGGCTCAAGGGCCTTGCCGGCGCCGTTTCCATTTTCCGATTTCGGCGCCGGCTCGAGCTTCTTCGAGGCTGGCGGGGGTTCGATGGCCTTTGGCGTCTCCTTCGGCTCGGGCGGAGCCTTAGGCGGCTCGATCTTCTTGTGCTCCTGCTCGAGCGGCGGGGGCGCCTCGACCGGCTCTCGCGGCGTGGCCTTGGGCGGCGGCAGCTCCTTCGGCTTCATGACCGGAGGCGCCTGCTCCTTCACGGCAGGCGGCGTCTCCTTCTTCTTGAAAGACGGAACCTCCTCGCGCTGGGGCTGGTGCTTCTCTCGCGGCGGGCCCTCTTGCTGTCCGCCATTGTGGTCACGGTCGCGTCCTCGGTCCTTGTGTTCGGACTTCGGCTCCGGCCCGGGGCCCTGCTGGCCGCCTTGCCCGCCTTCATCTTTTTTCTTGCCGCGCTTCTTTTTCCCGTTCTCGTCCGGTGCCTCACCCTGCTGCTCACCTTGCGGCGCGGCCTCGCCCTTTTTCTCGGGAGGCGGACCGCCCTGCCCGGCTTGAGCGAGCTGCTGCCAGGGCGCTTTTTCTGCGGCGGCGGCCCGGTCATGCGCGAGGAGCGCGAGCGTCGAGACGGAGGCGAGGAGAAGCGCTGCTGCGCCGAGGCGGGGTAGCGAGGTCATTCTTGATCCTGTCGTGGAGCGGCCTCAAGCGGCCAGAGACGCGCGCTGTGCAAACAGGCGCGCTCTTAAACTGCGGCGACCGTCTTTGCGTTCCACGTCGATTGTGAGGCGATTTCGGGGCGGCTTTGCAGATGCGGAGCGACAGCATGCCGCCGTCTAGATCCGCCATCCCGAGTGCACGGCGGCGATGCCGCCCGTGAGATTGCGCCAGGTGACGCGCTCGAATCCGGCGGCGCGTATCATGCCGGCGAATTTCTCCTGGGGCGGGAATTTGCGAATGCTCTCGACGAGATACTGGTAGGGCTCGGCGGCGCCCGCCGCGAGCTTGCCCAAGCGCGGAATTACCTCAAACGAGTGGAAGTCGTAGAGGCGATCGAGGAGCGGCACCTGGCACTCGGAGAACTCGAGGCAAAGAAAGTGGCCGCCGATCTTCAAGACGCGGAAGGCCTCGGACAGCGCCTTGTCGAGATGCGTGACGTTGCGGATGCCGAAGGCGATCGTATAGGCGTCGAAGGAGCGGTCGGGAAAGGGAAGCGCCTCGGCATTCGCTTGTGTGATGGTGATGCGCCGATCGAGGCCCGAGCCGGCAACGCGCGTGCGCGCGACGTCGAGCATCTCCTCGTTGATGTCGCAGAGAACCGCGGTCGCGTTGTCGCCGGAGGCGCGAGCGAAGCGGATGGCGATGTCGCCGGTGCCGCCCGCGACATCGAGGAGACGAAAGGCGTGCTCTCCCTTCGGCGGCTTGATCGCGGCGACGAAGTCGTCCTTCCAGAGGCGATGCAGGCCGCCGGACATGAGATCGTTCATGAGGTCGTAGCGGCCAGCGACCGTCGAGAAGACGCGATTGACGAGGCCCTGGCGCTCATGCGCGGGCACGTCGCGGAAGCCGAAGCTGGTGGTGGCGGAAGTGTCGTCGTCTGTTGTCGACTGGTCGGCCATGGGCCGAGCATAGCCAAGCGTGCGCGCCAGCGCCACGGCTTGGGCCTGCGTCATTCTTGGAGGATGAGTGCGTGTCCGGTGCCAGTGGCTAAGTGATCAGCGACGGCCTCTGCAAGCACCGGCGCCAACAGAAAGCCGTGGCGAAAGGCGCCGTTAACGAAGATACGATTTCCGCCGTCACGAACAATGGCGCGGGGGACGTTGTCGGGGAAGGCGGGGCGGACGCCCGCAGCCGCTTCCAGGATTTGAGCCTCGCCGAAGCCGGGGTGGAGGGCATAGGTGGTCCCCAAGAGCTCGAGCGCGGAGCGGACGGTCACGGGCCCCTCGTCCTCGCTCTCGATCATGGTGGCGCCGACGAGAAAGCGCCCGTCGCCCCAGGGCACGACGTAGAGCGGATGGCGCGGATGCAATAGCCGGACAGGACGCGAGAGCCTGACGTCCGCCGACCTTATCAAGAGCCGCTCGCCGCGCACGCCGCGTAGATTCGGGAGCTCTCTCCGGGCTGCCATGCCGCGGCAGTCGACGACTGTCCTGCCCCTCCGCGTCACCGTTCCAGGGCGTGCCGAGGATAACCTCGGCGCCGGCGGCGCGCGCAGCATCGAGCAGGAAGGCCATCGCCGACGGCGTCGCCATATGCGCTTCATCGGCAAAGAAGAGCGCGGTCGAGAAACGCCCGGCGAGATCGGGCTCGAGCCTCTCGATCTCCGCGGCTTCGAGCGTACCGGTGGCGCTCGGTCAGCCTGGCGAAACGCGTGATCTCGGATTGGTCGCGAGCCGGCGCGACGACGAGGCTGCCGGCGTTGACGAGCGCGGGATAGGTCTCGCGCCAGAGCGCAAGCCCCCGCCGCCCCATGTCGCGCACGATCAAGGGCGCCGCCTCGGCCTCGGAGTCCGGACAGAGCATGGCGCCGGCATGCGCGCTCGCGCTCCCCGCAAACGGCTCGGGGCTCCTCTCGATCAGACGCACGTCATGGCCGCGCCGGGCGAGCGTCAGCGCCTGCCAAAGCCCGAGTATCCCGGCGCCGACAACGGTGATGCGGTGAAGAGCCATCAAACTTCGCTCAAGATCAGTCGCCGAGGGCGGCGCCTTCGCGGCGGGGGTCGGCGCCGCCTTGGAGGCTGCCGCCGCCGCCGACGACGACGATATGCAGCCCCGAGTTCATGAGGTCGGGGCTCAGCCCGTGCCCGTAGCGCTTGAGCTTAAGGCCATACCAGAGCGCGGCCCAGCCAATCTCGATCTCGGCCGGCCCGCCCATGCTGCCGAAGTTGGTCAATGCGGTCGCCGCCTGGGCGTCGAGGTCCCAGTCGAGGAGCGCGACGAGGGCCTTGACCACGTAGAGGATGATGCGCGAGCCGCCGGGCGAGCCGAGGACGGCGAAGACCTGGCCCTTGTCGTCGTCGAAGACGATCGTCGGCGCCATGGTGCTGCGCGGGCGCTTGCCGCCTTCGACGCGGTTGGCGACCGGCCTGCCCTCGGCGTCGACGGGCTTCATCGAGAAATCGGTGAGCTGATTGTTGAGCAGGAACCCCGCCGCCCAGACGCCCGAGCCGAAGGCGCCCTCGATCGTGGTCGTGAAGGCGACCGCGTTGCCGTCGTCGTCGATGATCGAGAGGTGGCTGGTGCCGACGCTCTCGAGGGTGGCGTCGTCGCCGAAGGCGCGCTTCTCCACTCCCGGCGGCTCGCCGGCCGGCGGCGGGGCCATGGCGTGTCCGGGGTCGATCAGCGCCCGGCGGCTATCGAGATAGGCGGGATCGAGCAGTCCCGCGGCGGGCACGGGGACAAAATCGGGGTCGGCGAGATAGCGGTCGCGGTCGGCGTAAGCCAGCTTCTCGGCTTCGGTGATGAGGTGCATCGCCTGCGCACTCATGGCGTCATCGGGGCCGCGGCCGAGAACGAACGGCTCGAGCAGCTTCATCGTCTGCGCCACGGCGACGCCGCCCGACGACGGGGGCCCCATGCCGCAGATGCGGCGCGCGTCATAGGTGACGCACAGCGGCGCTCGCTCCTTCACCGCGTAGGCCGCGAGATCGGAGAGCGCGAGATCGCCCGGCACGTTGGGCGCGCCCTTCGCCGCGGCGACCACGGCCTCGGCGATCGGCCCCTCGTAGAAGGCTTTTGCGCCGCCCGCGGCGATGGCCTTCAAGGTCGCGGCATACTCGGGGTTCTTGAGCAGATATCCGGTCGGCCGCGCGCTGCCCGCTTCATCGAAGAAGTAGCGACGCGCGGCAGGATCGAAAACGTCCACGCCGAACCAGCGCAGCAGGATATTGAGGCGGCGCGAGACGTTGAAGCCCTGCTCGGCGAGCTTGATCGCGGGCTCGAAAAGGTGCGCCCAGGGCAGCTTGCCGTGCGCGCGGTGGACCGTCTCGAGCAGGCGGACGGCGCCCGGCGTGCCGATGGAAAGCCCCGAGTGGACGGCGGTCGCGAACGGCATCGGCTTGCCGTCCTTCAGGAAGCGATCCGGCTGCGCCGTCTTCGGCGCCGTCTCGCGGCCGTCGTAGGCGCGGAGCTCTTTCGCGGCCTTGTTCCAGTGCATCAGAAACGCGCCGCCGCCGAGGCCCGAGGACTGCGGCTCGACCAGCCCCAGCACGAGCTGGGCCGCGATCGCGGCATCGACGGCTGAGCCGCCCTCGCGCAGCATCTCGCGCCCGGCCTCGGAGGCGAGCGCGTTGGCGGTCGAGATCATATGGCGCGTGGTCGTCGCGAGCGCGCGCTCGGTGTCGCCGCTCGAGGCCTCGGGCTCGGCTTGTTGACGTCTGAGCGAATGCGCCGGGCGCGAGGCCAACGAGCGCGACGAGCAGAATGGCGAGGACTAGCGCGAGACTTCGCGCGCGGCGGCGCGTTCAGGCGGCTCAAGCGCATCTCGTTATCCGGCGTGAGGTTGCTGATCATGCACGAAGCGTGCAGCGTGGCGGGGTCATGGGGCGATTATAGGGGCTGGGCGATGATTGCAAAACTTCGCGTTACGCGGGCGTCGTGGATTGGGTTGCAGCCGTTGCGCTCGGGCGTTCTCGGATTGGTGCTCGGCCTCGCAAGTGGATTCGTGTGCGGACAATTGGGACATGCGCGCGAGGGGGACGCGCAGGCCGTGCAGCTTCTCGCTTCGGGGGAGACCATCGTCGGCGAGACAATCGCCTATCCCGCGGGCGCGCCGGCAAAAGTGACGGCGGCCATTCTCACGCTCGCGCCGGGCGCATCGACGGGCTGGCACACGCATGGCGTGCCGACGTTCGGCTACCATCCTCGAAGGGGAGCTCACCGTCGACTACGGCGACAAGGGCGTGCACGTCTATCGCGCGGGCGACGCGCTGCTCGAGGCCATCGCTGTCGCGCACGACGGGCGCAACACGGGCACGGTGCCAATGCGCATTCTGGCCGTGTTCATGGGAGCGGAAGGCTTGCCGACCAGCGTGCCGGCGCCCGGCCGGTAGCTGGTGCAGACAAAGAAATTGCCGGAACGGCGGAGGGAGCGCCGTTCCGGCCGGATGTGGTCGAGCCCAAACTCAAACGCAAACGTACGCGGCCGACCAAGGCGAGATCCGAGTGGACCGTGGCGGGGGAGGGGGGATGAGCCAGCTGGTCGGTCGGTACGCTCTCGCAACACGCACGTTATGACGAGAGAATATGTTCTTATTTTGTTCTTGCGTCAAGGGGCGTCGATTTTGGGTAGTGTCTCAGTTTGAAAATCACAAAATTGTGGATGTTCCACTCGCCTATCGTCCACGGGACGGAAGTGCTTCCGTCAAGCCACTGTGCAATTATCCCTGGAGTGGCCATGGTCCTTGCCCTCGATCACCAAGAGAGAAACTCGACCCCACCATTCAGATACGGAGGCGGAGACACTGGCATGAAGACTCGGAGCGTCGTCAGTGCGCAGTTCAGCAGTGCGCTAGTTCCTGAGCACTCTCCGCGGATAGAAGGATCAATTGTGACTGCCACCAAGCCGTCTTCGTCCGGGCTCGACGTCGACTGACCTTTGATGGCTGGCACCTTTTCCAGAAGAGGTGAGCGGCGCAAAATCTGGCTACCGTTCAAGGTGTGTTTTCAGCTCGCTTGCTAAAGCGTGCGGCGCTGTGAAACTGAGACAGTGCGGATTTTGGGTGGTGGGCTTTGCTTTCAGCACATGACTCAGCGCGCCCCGTCCAACACCCCAGAAATAGCGTGACAATACGAACGCCAGCGCGCCAGCAAGCAGCCACACCCGGCAGTGAGGAGAACCAAGCCGAGGCCCGCCAGAAGCAGCCAAGCGACGAGGGGCGACCCTCAAGGCAGCTCGACGTACATATGGTTGAGCCATAGGAAGATCCTGGCGACATGGCAATCTGGACGAGACGATGCTCTCATCAAGCGGCGGCCCGCACAATCCTGCCGAGGTGGCTGGTGACGCAACACCTCGACACGATTGACGCATGCCGACGATAGCCGCTAATCGATGGCTTGACGCTCGATGGCGCTGCACGGACCATGCGACAAGTCTCGCCGCACTCTCAAGATGCGCGCCGGTCAACGTGAACTCACAACAACATGAGCGCAAGAAGCAGCGCGCACGTATGTAAGTTCGGTATCAGCGGCTGCATCTGGCGACGGCCTGTCATAAAATTATGCGAAGATCTCAGAGCCGATGATAGCTTGCGAGAAGGAGCGGCGGCTCTGCCTCAGCGCACTCAGCCACAGGAAAATCATTACGTTCCGATTGTCGAGCTGATCAGCGGACGGCTCTGGCTTGACATCTGGTGCGCGCTACGAATTCATAATCAGCTCGAGGGCGGCTCAGTTCTCTGTCGTTGCGAAGGGATGTTCCTAGACCTCGGCCTCGACGCTCCCATTCCTCCAAGCACTTTCACGATATCTGCCACTTCCCAAAGCCGATCGGTAACGCCAGCCGCCATCGCTGGCGTGCAGCCGTGCGCTTTGTGCAGCTTGCAGAAGTTGTAATACATGAAGTGCAGGGCGACAGCGTGAGCGTGGTTCTCGACCTTCTTTGAGAACGCATTCATCGGCCGTTTGAAGCGGCGCATGTGCATCCGCATGGCAACCGGCAGATCGGCTAAAGCGCCGAGCCGGTGCCGTTATACTTGCCCGTGAGACGGTCGAAATAGTAGTGGCGACCGTCCACGGACAATCTCACGAAAAAGTCGCCAACGGAGAGCGCCACCTCATGGCCCGTGAGGGTGTCCTTGACATGCATGTCTTGGATAGCGCCAGGCGCCCGCGCGAGGTGCAGTATGCGCCCAATGCTTTCCCGAACGCGGCCGTTCCAGATGTCGAGCTGCGTCGCGCCGCCGGACGCCGCGCGAGCGATACGCTCGGTCGGAAACCGGAGGACCTGAGGCTGAAAGCTGCTTGCTGCCATGTCGGCAGAACAAGCTGATCCGGTTAATGTTCAGTTAACCGGGAGTCATCTGGCACCCATGACGTTCGGCGCAAGAAAAGGGCGCCGGTCCGGGGGAGGGACCAGGCGCCCGAAAGCCAAGACCCTTCGGGGGTGAGAAGGGCTTTCCGGGAGGGAACTCCGGAAGCTTGGCAGGCGGGCAACGTGCGGCTCCAGGGCGGGTTCCAATATATCTTGTGCAAAGCGGAACCAACGCTGCGCGCCCTCGCTTCTGACTAAGGAGGGCTGCAATGACGCAAGAGGCTGACAGACCGCCAAACACACCGAAACTGTCAGACGAGGCGCGTGAGCTCGTCCTCCGGTTGAAGGACCTTGTCACTGCGACGAGCGAGCGGATCGCCGCATCGCGCAAGATGGTCGTGCGCCTCGATTCAATCGATGATTCAACTGATCATCACGACGCCCCGCGCAAGCGGTAGAGAGACTGCCGCACGCTGCAATCAGGTGAGTCTCGGCGACTCGCCGGCTTTGGCAAAGATGCAACAGCGATAGTTGAAACAGCGTCTGGCCCTGGGGATATCCGGCATAACGGCCGTGATCGCCGCTGACAGCGGAAGTCTCTTGGAGGACGATCTACGCACTCGCCATTCCAGGACGTGCGCAAACTTCCCCGAACGGCGAGCAACCTAAGCGTCCTGGCGCCCGCACGCTCCAGGACGCTCTCGTTTTGGATCTCACGTATGGCTCGTGGACCCGTAGCTGGGGCCGAAGCCGGGTTGACTGACCCGGCACTTGGGAAACTAGGTCTCAGCGTTTGGCTTCAATCTCGCTGACGGCGCGCACGCGGCGATCCGGACCGTGCTTGCGCAGCCACTTCTCGCGCGCCTCGGCCGGCGTTTCCGCCTCGATCTCGTCCCAGCCGACTCGCGCGTCGCGATGCCGGTCCACTCGATCCTCGCGCGTCGCGATGCCGGTCCACTCGATCGAATAGGTCTTCGGCGCGGCCGGGGATGCCTTATCGGTCATGCGTGGACATCTGCCATGCGTGGACGATGCGCGGCCGCTTGTTCGTCAGGCGGGCTTCACCGCTCCAGCCTTGAGAGTGAGCGTGGCGATCTCTGCCGGGGACAGCCGCCTGACGACGGCCATCTCCCCATCCTTGACCTCGGCTTTGGACAAATGCTTCGCCGTCGCGGCGATGGCGTCGGCCGGAGCCGCAAGCGCCACGTTGAAGTACTGGAACGACGGCGCGCTCGGCATGGGGGAGCCGATCCATCTGGTCCCCACCATCGTCGGGGCGTCAAGCGGGGGCGTGACGGTGACCTGGACGACCCAGCCTGCAGGCGATGCTTTTTCTGTCATGTGTCTCGACTCTGGGGTCCGTTTGGGGCCGCGGCAACGTCGCCTAGGCGGGGTTCAGCTGTCCGGTCTTGAGATTGGCGGCTTCAAGCTCACTCGCCGATAGCGGGCGCACGGCGTAGACGCGATCGCCTTCCTTGGCGCCGACGCGCTTGCGAACTGCGTCGACGGCTTTGTCGGCGTCGCCAACGGCAACGTTGTAGAACGCGAAAGCGGGGATCTCGGCGCCGCTCGTGGCGGTCACTTGGATGACCCAGCCCGGTGCTGCCGCTTTATCTGTTGGCATCGCGCATCACCTGTCCTGGCTTGAGCTTGTATCCGAGAATGGCGTTGCGAGAGAGCCCGGTGACGGCGCGGACAGTCTCCCGAGGCTTCTTCCTGAGGAGGGTCTTCACCAAGGCGACGGCGCGGAAAGGATCGCCGACCGCGGCGATGAAGGTTCGCTCATGAAAAGAGGGAGGGGCGGCCGTGACGAGCACGACCCAGCCGAAGACTGAAGCACTGTCGGTCATGAATCACTATGCGGTGCGCACGGGGTCGCCGCAACCATTGTCGGGGCCCCGTTACGCGCCGTACACCGTGCGGTTCACACCGCGCATCTCACGCCGAACGGCGGGGCTCAGGTTGCGTCGCAGCATCGGCGGGCCAGATGTAGAACCCGTCGTCGGCAATGGATTTCGTGACGTCCTGGTAGAAGACGCCGATCCGGGCGGCGTCCTCGGCGCGATGGACGTTGATTTCCTTGACGAACTGCCAGTCCTTGCCGGCCCCGGGCAAGTTTTTGCCCGATTGGTCGCGCGTGAGCCCAAAGTCTGAACCACGCTTAAACTTGTAGAGCTGCATTGTTTCCTCCGGCTTTGTTTTGTCTTTACGTCGAGCATAGCACAGGCTGGGCTCAGGCATGGGAACAAAACCGGACTATGCGACGCCGATATCGCTTATGCGCCTAGAGTTTAGGCGGAATGTGACAGTTGCCCCCGCTTTCGGCAGTCGTGGCCGAATCGCATCGCGTCGGGGGAGAGGCCCGGTCAAATTCATTCGTGACCGAAGTGTGACCTCCCTGCTCTGTCTACAATTTTGCGACTGCGTTATACGAGCCGTTCACTGGGTTGACCCTAGAGAGAGGGATAACCACTTGGGGGCGAGGGGAACCTGATCCCCGGCTTGGGGGTTTGGGATAGCGGGAGCGATGTGGATGAGGGCATTCACGAAAATGCGTACGGGTGTTCTTGCGGCTGTGGCCGCGGCGATCGGCGCCGCTGCGATGCCCGCTACAGCCAGTGCACAGGGCTTTATCGACTTCCTGTGGGGCGGCGACGCGGAATGGGGCGGCAAGCGCCAGGTCGTGAGCTTCACAACGCAGGTTAAACCCGGCCAGATCGTCGTCAGCTTCGGCGACCGCAGGCTCTACCTGGTCACGAAGTTGGGTCAGGCGATCAGCTATCCGATCGCAGTGCCGCGCGAGCAGAGCCGCTGGCAGGGCGTGCTGCCGGTGACGGACAAGCGCGAGAACCCGGCCTGGACGCCGACGCCGGACATGATCAAGGAAAATCCCCGTCTTCCGAGCTGGGTGCCCGGCGGGCATCCGATGAACCCGCTCGGCGTGCGCGCCATGTATCTCGGCTCGAGCACGTACCGCATCCACGGCACGGACGCGCCCTGGACGATCGGCCAGGCGGTTTCCAAGGGCTGCATCCGCATGTTCAACGAGGACGTGCTGGATCTTTATCCGCGCGTTCCGATCGGGACGAAGGTGACCGTGACCTGGGATCGCTACGACACCTCGGGTGCCATCGAGACGGCGTCCGTTTCGTCGGCGACTTCGTCCGCTTCGTCGGCGACTTCGTCCGATACGGCGGGGACGTCGTCCGATAGGACCGATAGGTCGGCCCCCTACACGGTTTCGAAGGCCAGCTCGGGCAAGTCGACCACAAGCATGTCGTCGTCGGCGTCCTCTTCGAGCTCGGGTACTTCGTCGTCCGGCTCGGGCGGCACGCTGTTCGACCTCTTCGCCGAAACGAGCGAACCGCCGCGCCCTGCCAAGAGCCTCACCAAGTTCAACCGCAAGGTCGGCGGCGGAGCGGTTTCGAGCTCGGCGCAGACGACGGCGCAGGCGAACTGATCGTCCAAGCTCGCGCTTGCCGATTTGAAGGTTATGCGGGGCGGCCCTTGAGCCGCCCCGTTTGCTTTTGGGCGCTTCGCGCGTGCCCGGTCAGCTTCCCTGGACGAGGCAGCTCTTCAAGCCGGCGGCGAGGGATTTGAGGAGGACCGAGTAGGCGTCGGGGCCGGGGGCCACGAGCGCGCCCTCGGGGTCGAGGGTGCCCGAGCGGGCATCGGTGCCCTCGATCACGGCGTCGACGAGCTTCGGCTGGAACTGGGGCTCGGCGAACACGCAGGCGGCGCCGAGGGTTGCGATCTTTCTGCGGATCTCGGTCAGGCGCTTGGCGGAGGGGTGGACCTCGGGAGAAATCGTGATCGAGCCCAAGGCGTTCAGGCCGTAGCGGCGCTCGAAATACTGATACGCGTCGTGGAAGACGACGAACGGGCGTCCCTTGACGGGCGCCAGCTCGTCGGCGATCGCAGCCTCGAGGGTGTCGATTTCAGCGATAAGGCGGGCGGCGTTCGCTTTGAACTTGGCGGCGTTCTCAGGCGAGGCTTCGGCGAGAACGCGGGCGATCTCGGCCGCCATCTTCTTGGCATTCTCGGGGTCGAGCCAGACGTGGCCGTCGCGGCTCGCGTGGCGGTGGGCGTCATGATCGTCGTCGCCGTGGTCCTCGTGGCCGGCCGCCTCGTGCGTGTCGTCGTGATCATCATGGTGGTGCGCCTCAAACGTGTTGCCGGTGCGGGCATCGAGGAGCTCTATGCCCGGCGCATCGGCAAGCGTGACGACGCGGACGGTCTCCGGCAGCGACGTGATGACCTTGGCCGTGAACGGCTCGACGGCCTCCGAGACGCGAAAGAAGACATTCGCGGATTGCAGCGCGCGCACGTCGGAGGGCTTCATGGCATAGGTGTGGGGCGAGGCGGCGCCGGAAACGAGGAGGGCCGGAGTGCCGACGCCCGCCATGACCTGGGCCACGAGCGCATGGATCGGCTTGATGGTGGCGACGACCTTGATGTCGGAGGCCGCGGCGGGACCCGCGAAGCGCAAGACGGCCGCCAGCACGGCGCACGAGAAGAGACCAGCGTCGAGGGCCGTGCGCATGCTTCGGATCTCCTTGCTGAAGGTGCGTGCCGCCGGCGCTTGGTCTTCGCCGGTCAGCGAAACGCCGGACATTGCCCGGCAAGCTGCCGGATACTATAACATCCACTCAGAATCAATGGATGGTCACGGTTCTGCTCGATTTCTTGTCGATTTCTTGGGCTCAGTCCGGTACCACCTCGGGCCTAGGCGCCCCATCGATGGTTTGCAGACGACGCGCAGGGCAGGCGGCCAAGGGCGCATGCGAAATTCTGAGACAGCGACGAGGAGAACCCTGGTGAAATCAAGACACGGGCTATGCATCCTTTCGCTTGCCGGCTGGCTCGCGGCGCTGGCGCTGCCGGCAGCCGCGCATCCGCACGTGTGGGTCACGGTCGAGGCGACCGTCGTCTACGAGGGCGGGAAGATCACCGGGCTCAGCAACAAGTGGACGTTCGACGACATGTACACGGCGATGGCGATCGAGGGCCTCGATACCAACGGCGACAAGGTCTATTCGAAGGAGGAGCTTGCCGAGCTCGCCAAGGTCAACATCGATGGCCTGAAGGAGTTCGGATACTTCACCTACGCCAAGCTCGGCGAGACGGCGCTCAAGCTCAAGGAGCCGATCGACTATTGGCTCGAGTACAAGGACAACGTGCTCTCGCTCCACTTCACGCTGCCGCTCGAACAGCCCGTGCTGGCCGACGCCGAGGGCTTCAACTTTTCCGTCTATGACGAGAGCTTCTTCATCGCGTTCGATTTCGCGAAGGACAATCCGGTGAAGCTCGGCGCGGGCGCCCCGCAAGGCTGCACGGCGTCGGTCGGCGTGCCGGAAAAGGACGTGCAGCAATTGCAGGATCTCAACAAGGCATTCGGCGGGCAGATCACGGCCGGCAACGCCAACATGGGAATGGGCACCGGCTACGCGCAGACGGCAACGCTCACCTGCAAGCATTCCTGAACGCTTTTCTCGGCGTTCGGTAGAGTGCCTACTCGCTTTTCGCGAGGTCTTTCCCAACGTGCCAGGGCTTCACTAGCCTTCGATTGAGACGTCCGCAAAAATCCACGAAGTCTCCGCTGTTGGCACGGCGACAGTTGATGTCCGCTATGGGTTTTCGCCCGGTACGCCGGGTATTGGTCCACTACCGGAAATCCGCCCGACGCAGCCGGATTTTCCGAAGGCCAACCTGACGCTCAGCATACCAGTGAATTCCACGTTCGAAGCGGCGCCTGCATGATAGATTGACGGCGCTCGAGGTGATGCGGAAGGCATGTGCCGGTTTGGACGCTAAACCATGGCCGTCGACGACGACAAGAGCACCAGCTCGGCGATGCTGACCACCGAAGCCGTCGACGTGGCGATACGCTTCGGCCTTGTCGCTTTTCTTGGCTACTGGTCGTGGGGGGTTATTGCTCCTTTCCTCACTATCGCGTTGTGGAGCGCAATACTGGCGGTCGCGCTCTATCCGCTCTTTGATTGGCTCTCTGAATGGCTGGGCCGCCGCGGGCTGGCTGCGGCGCTGGTCACGCTGCTTTGCTTGTTGATCGTCGTTGCGCCGGTGGCGTGGCTCGGCATTGGCATGATCAGTGGCGTCAAGTTCATGGCCAATGAACTCGACGCCGGTCTGCCATCAATTCCGTTGCCCAACGAGTCCGTAAAAGACTGGCCAATTGTAGGCGAGCAAGTCTTTCAGTTTTGGACTCGTGCCGTCACCGATATCAAGGCGCAACTGGTCGAGCTGGCACCAGTGCTCAAACCTATGGGCAGCAAACTGCTCGAGATCGCGACGAACTCGCTGGTCGGGCTTCTCAAGTTCCTCGTCTCCATAATCGTTGCGGGATTCCTGTTCTGTCCAGGTCCGCATTTGGTTGACGGTCTTGTGCAATTCATGGAGCAAGTCTTCCGCCCCCGCGGATTGGAGATGGTGCAATTGGCAGGCGCCACGATACGCAACGTATCGCGCGGCGTGATTGGAATTGCCCTGCTGCAATCGTTCTTGGCTGGGGCGGGGTTTCTGGCCGCAGGAATTCCAGGCGCCGGCATCCTGGCCTTCCTTTCGCTGTTGCTGGGAGTCGTTCAGATCGGACCGGCGATCGTGTTCTTGCCGGTCATCATCTGGAGCTGGACCTCGATGGAGACCGTGAACGCCTTGCTGTTCACGGCCTACATGGTCCCAGTCGGCATTCTCGACAATCTCCTCAAGCCCATGCTGATGGCGCGCGGGCTGTCTACGCCGATGCCGGTGATCATCGTTGGAGTAATCGGAGGAACGATAGCCTACGGGATCATCGGCCTATTCCTGGGCCCGATCGTTCTCGCTGTCGCTTGGGAGCTGGTGAGGGCGTGGCTCCAGGCCGACGATGGGCCGTCGCTTCCTGGACCGTCGACATCTGCGCAACGGTAGATCCAGCCTAACCAGAGGCCCAAAGAGGCGGCGTGGACAAGTCGCGCGCCGCTGTGGACAACGGCGCGTTAACTCTAAACGCACGATCGCGGACGCAGACAGGCGCCCTTTGCATTGATTTTCCACGACATGTGCCTCCCGGAACAGCGGTCAGACGCGGTCCGGGCGATGCTCACCCTCGAGAGCTTGGGGACGTTCAAGCGTCTTTCGAGCCACAGACGGAGAGCAAGATGCAAGGCCAGATCACAAAGTTCCGCGACGATTTGGGTTTCGGGGTCATCATGACCGATGACGGCCGGAAGTTCCGCTTCTCAAGCGCGGAGATCACCAACCCGAATGGAAAGCTTGTGGGTCTCGACGTGGATTTCCTTGTCGAATCACAGAAGCCGCGGGACATCATCCTGCTTCATGGCTCGCCTTGGACCGTCTTCGGTTCCAAGACGCGGCAATAGAGAGCGGAGAACAGTGCCATGACACCGCCAAGCCGATGACAGACGCGTCCGTCTCCTCCGTGGTCGATCCGAGCGATGTGCCAACAGTCGCCGTGCGCGAGCTTGCTCTCGCGCTCAAGATGCTCTCGGCCGGCGGCCGGCTGGCGTTTCCGCAGCGGGCATTGACGGAAGACGATCTCCGGCGCGTCGAGCAGGCGTTCTGGGAGTTCTCGAAGCGGGCAACGACACGCAAGGTCGCCGTCCTGCTGCGGCTGCGGAGCTTGCTCGAGGCCGTGCAGTCGCGCCGTCTTGCCGAGCTCCTTTCCAGCGGCAATCAGACGGCCCTCATCCATGTTCTGGCTGCGGGCGCGACCATGCGCCTCAACGCCAAGTGGGGCTTCAATCCGCTCAAGATGGCTCGCGCCGTCACCGATGCTCTGTCGGTTGAGCGCGTCGCGGACGGACTGGCCGCCGCGGCCTAAGGCCTTCAGCTGACGCTATCTGATATGCGCGGCGGTTGCTTGTGAACCGGCAGCCGGCTGCCTACGTTCTCAGGCAATGGTCAGCACCGTTGCCCTCGTCGGCTCGTTCTTGGCGGTCTTTGCGCCGACGCTTGCCGTTTTTATCTGGTGGCTGTCGCGATTGGTGGAGTAGCCGGCTGCGCAGGCGCCGCCGGCGGCGCGGCCGAGGCAGCGGGGCGATTTTCGATCTTCTGCGAGACCCCTAATCCGGGCGGTGCCTTGCTCCACTCTATGCCGGCCTTTCCCAACGCGTAGCCGGTTTCGTAGAGCGGCTTCATATAGACGGGGTTGAACGGCCCCGGCCGCGGGGCGCTGAAGCCGTCGGGGATCGCGATCAAATTGTAGTCGATCTTGTCGTCCTTGGCTTTCGCGTAGGCGCGGATGAGATCACCCATGCCCTGGTTCTTGGTCAGCGTTTCGAGAGAGCGCTGGGCGAGAGCGAGCGTCGTCTCCTTGGTGGCCTTCCACTCGGGGCCGATCTTGCCGTTGCGGATGATGTAGAGGTGGCGGTCGATCTTCTTGCCGACCATGCGGTCGAGCGTCTTGAAGCTGAACTCGCTCGGCGAGAAGAAGAGCTGCCGCGTGGCGCCGCCGTCGACATGCAACTCCTCGTAGGTCTTGCCGCCCGCCTTGACCTGGAAGTGGACGGGTGGAAACACGCCCGGGATCGAGGCGGACGCGAGCAGCACCTTGCGGAAGGTCTCGACGCGGTCCGGAGCGTTGGACTGGGCGATCCGGCCCATGTCCCAATAGACAGGGCGCTGCGCATCGATGTTGGTCGTGCCGATGATGAGGAGGCGGCCCTTGGCGTGCTCCTCGGCGACGCGCCGAACCAGCTTTTCATCGACGTATTTGTTGATGAGGCTGGCGAGGGGGCCCGAGTCGGCGACAGCGGCGCCGCCAAACAGCCCCTCGAGGATGTTGGCTTCGAAGATGTCGTCGGCTTTCACGGTGGTGAAGACCTGGGACAGCTGCTGATCGTAGTCCGCGCCGAGAAAGACGAGCGGCGCCACGAGCGCTCCGGCGCTGATGCCGGTGACGAGATCGAATTCGGGGCGGGTGCCCGTCTCGCCCCAGCCGACGAGGAGCCCGGCGCCGAACGCGCCGTCATCGGCACCGCCCGAGATGGCGAGGATGTTCGACTGGAGCGGCTCCTTGCGGGCGATGCGCTCCTTGTACTTGGCGATGATCGCCGGCATTTCCTTCGCCATGAGCTTGGAAATTTCGGCGGCGTCCGCGTCACCCCAGATCCGGACCTCGCTGAGTCCAGGCACTTCGGCCTGGGAGACGAGCTGCTCGGGAACGACGTCGCGTAGGGGCACGCTGGCGCAGCCTGCGACTAGCAGGGCCGCCAAGAGACCGCTCGCAATCCTCCCACGCATGACTTTCACTGCCCAGCAATGCGATACACGAAGACGCCGATCCGCGCCCGTCGGCGGGTGACGTTCTCATGACATCGCCTTGGCCCCGCACCCATTTCTGGCGGCCTAACCCCTATTGCTTGATCGAAGAATTGCGCCCTTTCCACGGCATCAGACGGCGGTCAGGAATTAAGGATTGGCGGATAGGCTCTTCCTTAAGCAGTAATCCGCTCCAAATGCGATCGCCGGCGCGCGGGTAGCGTATAGTGAAGCCAAGCCCAGCCGATTGTGCCTTTTCGCCGATGAACCCTCACGAAAAAAAGCACGATTTTCCAGCCATCGAGATCTTCTCGGGGCTTTCGGCGGCCGAGAAAGCCGCGCTCGCCGCGCGCCTCGAGACGCTGGCCTTGCGGCGCGGCGAGGTCCTCGTCCGGCAGGGCGACGCGGCCGACGCCCTCTATGTCGTCGTTTCAGGCCGCTTTGCGGTCATGCGCGAGGGCCGGCGCGGCGCCATCAGCGAGATCGGCCCCGGCGAGCCCATCGGCGAGATCGCCTTTCTGACGGGGGGCAAGCGTACGGCTACGGTCATGGCCATGCGGGACGGGCTCGTCTTGCGTCTGACACGCAACGAGTTCGACGAGATCACAAGCGCCCACCCAGCGATCTGGGAGGCGCTGACGGCGACGCTCGCTCATCGATTGACGGAGACGACGTCGGCTCTTCCGGCGAGGCCGGATGCCCGGCCGCGAACGATCTGCCTCATCCGCGCCGGCGGCGCGCCCGTGCCAGAGGGCTTCGTGAAGCTTCTGGGAGAGGTATTTCGCGCCGAGGCCAGGACGCTCATCGTCAGCTCGGACAATGCCGGCGATCTCATGGCGGGTGGAGCGCCTCTCGACAGCGCGGAAGCAACGCGGTCGCTCAATGCGATCGAGAGCCGCTACGATCACGTCGTCTTCGTCGCCGATCAAGAGGTGACGCCGTGGACGGAAAAGGCAATCCGCCATGCGGACCTCGTGCTCGCTGCCGGGCGGTTCGGTGCGGACCCGGCGCCCAATGCGCTCGAGGCGCTGGCTGCCGAGTTCGTGGCGCCGGACGCACGGCGGCTCGTGCTGGTCCATGAAAGGCGAGGGCGCATCCAGGGCACGTCGCGCTGGCTCGTCGAGCGCGACGTCGCCATGCATCACCACGTCGCACTCGACGACAAACGAGACGTGGAGCGGCTTTTCCGCTTCCTCAACGGGACCGCCGTCGGTCTCGTCGCCTGCGGCGGCGGCGCGTTCTGTGCCGCGCATATCGGTGTCTACAAGGCGCTGGCCGAGATGAATGTCGGCTTCGATATCATGGGCGGCACGTCGGCGGGGAGCGCGATGGTCGCCGCCTTCGTGCTCGGGACCGAGCCCGACGAGATCGAAAACTCGGTCTACGACATGTTCGTCGCTCACAAGGCCATGCGCCGCTACACGTGGCCGCGCTACTCGCTCCTCGATCACACGAACTTCGACCAGCAGCTCAAGCGCTATTTCGACGGCATCGACATCGAGGATCTGTGGCTGCCGTATTTCGCCGTCTCGACGAACCTGTCGCGTTTCCGTCTCAACCGGCACCGGACCGGCTCGCTGTGGACGGCCATTCGCGCGTCGAGCTCGATCCCGGTGCTGCTGCCGCCGGTCTACACGCATGACGGCGAGATGCTGGTCGACGGGTGCTTGCTCGACAACGTGCCGGTGCGCACGATGCAGGACATCAAGAGCGGGCCCAATGTGGTGGTGAGCTTCGCCATCCCGGAGCTCGAGCGGTTCGATGTCGCCTACGAGACGCTGCCGTCGCGCGCCGAATTGGTGCGGCTCGCTCTCAATCCGATGAAACGCGATGCTTTGCCGGCCGCGCCCGGTCTGATCCCGGTGCTGCTCCGCAGCCTGATGGCGAGCCGGCGCGACTTCCAGCGCGATCTCGCCGCGGAGGATGTACTTCTGGTGCCGCCGGTTCCCAAGAACATGGGGTTCCTCGACTGGCAGCGGCATCGCGAGCTGTGCGAGGGGGCTTACCGATGGACGCTCGAGGAGCTTTCCCGCCTCAAGACGCAAGGCCGGCCGCAGTGGATTGCCGGCACCCGGGGCGGCGAGCGTCAGTAGGCGTTTTCCGCCCTGAACAGCGACAGCGGCGTGCAGAGAAGAATGTAGACGTCGAGGAACACCGACCAGTTCTCGATGTAGTAGATGTCGTGATCGACGCGACGCTGGATTTTCTCGGGCGTGTCCGTCTCGCCGCGCCAGCCGTGGATCTGAGCCCAGCCGGTAATGCCGGGCTTCACCTTGTGGCGGGCGAAATAGCCGTCGACGACCTCGCCGTAGAGGCGGTCGGCAGCCTTCGCTGAAAGCGCGTGCGGCCGCGGGCCGACGAGCGAGATCTCGCCTTTGATCACGTTCAGGAGCTGCGGCAGCTCATCGAGGCTGGTCCTGCGAAGGAAGCGGCCGACACGGGTCACGCGATCATCGGCCCTGGTCACGAGCAGATCGGCGTTGGCGTCGCAGAGGTCCGTGTACATCGAGCGGAACTTGCAGATCTCGACCAGCTCGTTGTTGAAGCCGTAGCGCTTCTGGCGGAAGAGAACGGGCCCGCGGGAGTCGAGCTTGATGGCAACGGCGATCGCAGCCATCAGGGGCGCGAGCGCGATCAGCGCGAGGAGGCCCAACGTCTTGTCGAAGAGCCACTTGAGCACGCCGCCCCAATCGGCGATCGGCTTGTCGTAGAGGCTGATCATGGCGACCGGGCCGACGTGGGAGTAGACGCGGGGCGAAAAGCGGATCTGCGTCGCCTGCGCCGGCAGCTTGATGTCGGCGGGGAGAACCGACATCCGTCCGGCGACGCTGGTCAGTCGCTTCTCGCCCGCGACCGGCAGGGCGACGATCGCGAGGTCGATGCGCATCTCGCGGCTGACCTCGAGCAGGTCGTCGAGATTGCCGAGGCGCGGGTAGCCGTGGACGTCGACGTTGCCGCGGATCGTCTTGCGATCGTCGAAGATGCCGACAATGCGCACGTCGCTCGCGACATCGGATTCGAGCTCGCGGACCAGTGTCTCCGTGATCGGCCCGATGCCGTAGATGACAGCACGCCGATAGAGCCTTCCTGATCGCGTCCATCTCCGCACGAGCGCGAAGAGGGCGATGCGCTCCACGGCGATGGCGAGAAGTCCGGTGACGAACCATAGCGCGAGCCAGGCGCGCGAGAATTGTGCGCCGGCCTTGAAGAAGAAGATCACCGAGGCAAGGAGCGCGAAGGCCGCCACCCAGCCCAGAAGGACGCGGGGCAGCTGGTGGGGGACCGAATGGAGGGCGCGCGAGGCGTAGAGGCCGAGGAGATCAAATACCAGGACGGCCAGGAGGCTCGTTGCCCCGATGGTGCCGACGTAAAGGGCGGTAGCGGCGGGGCTCGGCATGTCCACCAGCAGGACGGCGATCGCTAAGCCGATGCTGGCAGCGAGCGTGAAATCCGCGAAGCGGACGAGCCCGCGAAGAACGACGTGAGAAATCAGGCTCGATCTGTCACCGCGACGGAGATTGGCGAGACCGAGAGCGCGCATGGCTTCGCCGCCCGTGGCAAGGGCGGGCTGTCCGAAGGGCAGTCCGGAGCGCGTTTGGAACATCTCGTCGTTGGCCTGATATGCGACAGTCCCGAGTTAATGGTCGGAGGAAGCATATGCTGTGCCAAAAGCGAACGAGAGGCCGGTGGCGGCTCGGACGCGTCTCATTCATGGCTAATGAAAAGTTAAGCGGCGAGCGTCGCGGCGTAGAAGTCGAGGACGGAGCCGGCCATGGCCTCGACGGTGAATCTCTTGCCAACCGCGGTCTTTAGCGCTTTGGCGCGCGCATCCGCGGCCTTGCGGGAGTCGAGGAAGGCCTCGAGCGCGTCGGTGAGCGCCGCGACGTCGCCCGGCGGGATCAGCTTGTTCGGCGTCCCGGCAATGATTTCGGGGATGCCGCCGACGTTGGTGGCGATGAGCGGCATGCCTGCCGCTCCGGCCTCGAGGACGATATAGGGGAAACTCTCGGCCCGCGACGGAACGACCAGGCAGCGGCCCAGAGCGAATGCGTCGCGCGCCGCCATGGTGCCGGCGAAGCTCACGCAATCGCTGAGGCCGAGGGCGGCGGCCAGGCCCTTGAATTCCTCGGCGTCGGGTCCGGCGCCGACGATGACGGCGCGAACGGGGTGCGTCCTCTTCACCTGGTCGAGCGCGGCGAGGAGCACGTCCACGCCCTTCAGCAGCCGCAGCTCACCGATGAACAGGAAGTCGGCGGCGTCGCGCGCGGGCTTGTGGACGACGAAGTCCTGGCGCAGCAGGCCGTTGGCGATGACGCGCGCCGGAACGGAGCCGAGCCCGACGAGCTCGGCGTAGGCGCGGCGGGCAAAGTCGCTCTCGAATATGAGGCCGTCGGTGCACGATCTCAGCAGCCTCTCGATGCCGATGAAGACTGCCCCGGAAAGCGTTTCCGGCTGGTAATGGAGACTGCCGCCGTGCGGCGTATAAAGGGCTGCGACCTTCGCGCCCTGAAACTTGAGAGCGCGTGCGGCAAGCCGGGCGTACGCGCCGCCCTTGGCGCCGTGGCCGTGCAAGACGTCGACGTGTTGGTCACGCGCGAGGCGCATGGCGGATATCGCAGCCGTAACGTCGCTCAGGCCGGGCTGGCGGCCCATGGGCACGAGAGACAGGCCAAGCTTCAAGACGGGCTCGATCGCGCGCAAGCGTCCGACGGTGAGCGCATCGGCAGCGTTCTTGTCGGCGATGATGCCGACGGCATGTCCGCGCGCCGTCTGCTCGCGTGCGAGATCCATGACGTGACGGAACAGGCCGCCCACGGGCGCGCGCATACAGTGGAGTATGCGATAGCCGCCGGACGCCTGGTGGGCTCGCCGCGTGCGCGGCTTAGAAGAAACGCTCGTAGACATAGACCGTGTCGCCTGGCTGAACCACGTAGTCGCTCGGCACCTCGATCTGCTCCACGAAGCCGTTGTTGCGGCGCGTGAGGCGGAAGGAGCGGTCGCTCGCGCGCTCGGAGTAGCCTCCGGCGATCGCAATCGCGGTCTCGACCGTCATTCCGGAGACGTAGGGGTATTGGCCCGCTGCCTTCACCTCGCCGAGGATGAAGAAGGGGCGGTTCTGGAGGATGTCCACGGTCACTTCGGGATCGCGGACGAATTCGCTGGCAAGCCTGTGGCGTATCGTTTGCTCGACGCTCGAGGTGGTGCGCCCGCGTGCTTCGACGTAGCCGATGAGGGGCACTGTGATGCGGCCCTCGTGATCGACGGTGTAGGCGCGCGACAGGTTCGGCTGGCCATAGACGAAGACGCGCAGCCGGTCGCCGGTGTCGAGAAGGTAGGGGCCGTCGGCATCGGCGACCGCGTGCGGGCCGCCGCCGAAGCCGGCCGGGACCACCGCCGGCTCGCCCCAGGCGACCGTCTCGGCCGTGTGAACCGGTTCCGGCGGATAGCTGTCAACGACGGCCGCTTCGCCTGCGCCAGCGCCATAGACGGCACGCGTGATGGCGGCGTCCGGATCGAACGCGCAGCCTGCCAAAGCGAGCACGGCGACGGACGCCAGGCAGAGGCGAAGGCATGAAACGAAGGCGTGCATGATGATCCGCTAACGTGCCTGGCGCAGGCCAGAATCCGATTGTTCAAGAACTAGGCTCAGAGTCTTAATAAACTCTGAGGAGGTGCCCTTTTTCGAGAAGCTTAACGAGTTGCTAACCGGGGGCCGGTGTAATCCGAATCAGAACCGTTCCGAGGTCCGCGTCCGAGGTCTGATTCAGGGAATGCGCGTCGACGCTCACGCATCGTCCGACGACATCGACGTCGCCAAGCTGCTGGCGATCGTGCGCCGACGGCTGCCGAAGCTCTTGGTCTTGTGTGCGCTCGTCGGCGCGGCCACGTTCGGGCTCCTCTCGCTCATGGCGCCGCGCTACGTCTCGGAAGCGCAACTCGCCATCACGTCCAAGAGCGCGGCCAATCCCTTCGCCGATCCGGCGCGTCCCGGCGGAAGCTCCGATTCGGTTGCCGTGCGCATGGACAAGGAGGCGGTCAACACGCACGTGCGCGCGCTGTCGTCGCCCGATCTCGCGGCGAGGATCGCAGCCGAGATGAAGCTCGCGCAGAGGGTGGAGTTCAACAGCGCGCTCGGATCAGAGGATCGGCTTTCGGCGCTCATGCGCATGATCGGCATCGGCGAGCCGCGGCAAGGCGAGAGCGACCAGGATCGCGTGCTCAATGCCTACTTCAAGCGGCTCGAGGTCTATTCGCCCAAGGAGAGCCGCTCCATCGGCATCCGCTTTTCCTCGAGCGATCCGGAGCTTGCAGCGGCGGTCGCCAACAAGATCGCGGAGACCTACCGCGAGCTCTTGGCCAATCAAAGCGTGGTCGAGACGGACGAGGTGCAAAAGGCGCTCGAGCCCAAGATCGCTGTCCTGTCGGAGGAGGTCGCACAGGCCGAGGCCGAGGTCGAGGAGTTCCGCGGCAAGGCGAACATCTTCAAGGGCGGCCAGCAGTCGACCGGGCTCAACGAGCAGCAGCTCGGGGAGCTGACGGCCGAGCTTTCCAAGGTTCAGGCGGCGCGCAGCGAGGCCGAGGCGCGCATGAACCAGTCGCGGGAGATACTGAAGTCGGGCGGCGCCGAAGCGCTTCCCGACGTGCAGAAGTCGCCGCTCATCCAGAACCTGGTGCAGCAGCGCGTGCGGGCGGAGCGGCAGATCTCGGAGCTCTCGGCGACGCTGCTGCCGGGACATCCGCGCATGCGCCAGCTCAATGCGGATCTCGCGGGCCTCAAGCGTCAGATCGAGGCCGAGATGGCCAAGGTCGTCGACGGGATCGCGAAGGAGGCGAAGGTCGCCGCGCTTCGAGAGGAGTCGCTGACCCGCAGCCTCAATGAGATCAAGACACGTATCGTCAACACGGGGCCGGACGAGGTGAAGCTGCGCAGCCTCGAGGCGAACGCGAAGTCGAAGCGCGCCGAGCTCGATCGCCTGCGGGCCCAATACGAGGCCAATCGCGTCACGGCGGACAGCCGCGCGGTTCCGGTCGAGGCGCAGATCGTCACGACAGCGCGTGCGTCGACCGTGCCGGTGTTTCCGAAGAAGCTGCCTTATACGCTGCTGATCATGGTGGCGACGCTGCTGTTCGGCCTCGCTATCAGCGTGACGCGCGGGCTGCTTGCCGGCGTGCGCGTCGGCAGCAGGGCGCAGCGGGATCTGGGCGCCGCGGGGCGCGCAGCCCTGGATGAGGATCTGTCGCCGGTCGTATTTCTCGACGTGGAGCCCGATTCACCTTCGCGCGTGCGGACGCTCAGCTCGCTCGGCGAGATCGCGCATCGCATGGAGGACGTCAAGGCCGCCGGAGGCCGCGGCGTGCGCACGCTCATCGCCGGCGACGTTTACGCCCTCAATGCCGGGGAGGAAGCGGTCGAGCTGGCGCTCAAGCTCGGGGCAAAAGGGCTCGGCGTGATCGTCGTCGACTGGAGCCCCGACGGCGGCGGTGTGCTCGCGGTCGCCAATGACGGGGCGGGAATCGTGGAACTCATCGACGGCGCCGCGAAGTTCGAGGATGTCGTCGAATGCCTCGAGCAAAGCGACGTGCACTTCATTCGCGCCGGACGACTGCACGTGGAAACGTTCTGGGAGCTCGATCCCGATCGCGTCAACATGATCCTCGACGCGCTCGACGAGGTTTATGATCACATCATCATCGTCGGCCGGCGCGAGGCGGCGCGCCGCCTCTTCGAAGCCATTCAAGGGCGGTTCGATTGCGGGATCGTCGTGTCCGATGCCAAGCGGCGCGCTGCTGCGGCCGGTGACAGCCCCAACACGTTCCTCGGCTACGAGGTCGACGACATTACGCTCATCCGCTTCGAGCGGCCGGAGCGGCAAACGAGATTGTCAGAGCAGGTCGGGCGTAAGGCCGGATCGGGCGTCCAGCATACGCACGCGTAGCGACTGAAGAGATTATGTGCAACCGGCAGCACGGAATGTACGAGTGATATGAGCCGCAGGACATCGAAGCTTCTCAAGGCGGGCCTTTCGGCGCTTCACTATTCGGGTGCGAGCACGCTTCTGGCGCCGTTCACCAAGGGCGCCGGCGTCGTTTTCATGCTGCATCATGTGCGGCCCGAGGCGCCGGAGCCGTTCGAGCCGAACCGCATTCTCAAGGTCACGCCAAAGTTCCTCGAAGAGGTGATCTGCGAGGTCATGGCGGCGGGATTCGATATCGTCTCGCTCGATGAGGTCGCGCGCCGGCTCAAGGAGGGCGCGGGCGAGCGGCCGTTCGCATGCTTCACTTTCGACGACGGCTATCGCGACAACCGCGACTATGCCTATCCGGTCTTCAAGAAGCTCGGCGCTCCCTTCGCGATCTACATGCCGACCGCTTTCGCTGACGGCAGGGGCGATCTCTGGTGGCTCGTTCTCGAAGCGGCGTTGCGCAAGCTGCCGCACGCCAGTCTCGAGATGAACGACGACATCTGCCGCTTCGAGCTCGGCACGCCGGCGGAGAAGGACCACGCGTTCCATATCATCTACTGGTGGCTGCGCTCGCTCGAGGAGCGGCAAGCGCGCGCGATCGTCGCGGCTCTTGCGGACGAGGCGGGATACGATCCTTCGGGGCTTTGCGCAGAACTCGTCATGTCGTGGTCCGAGCTTCGTGAGCTGGCTCGGGATCCGCTGGTGACGATCGGGGCGCATACGCTCAATCATTTCGCGCTGGCAAAACTTCCGGCGCAAGAGGCGCGGGCCGAGATCGAAGAGAGCGTGCAGCGGATCGAGGCGGAGCTCGGGCGGCCGTGCCGCCACTTCAGCTATCCCTATGGCGACGAGACGAGCGCGGGTGAACGCGAGTTTCATATGGCGCGCGAGCTTGGGCTCGAGACGGCGGTGACGACGCGCAAGGGGCTCATTCAGCCGCAACACCAGCAGGCCATGACGGCGCTGCCGCGCGTTTCGCTCAACGGCGACTTCCAGGATCTGCGCTATGTGCGGGTGATGCTGACGGGCGCCCCGTTCGCGTTCTGGAACGGCTTTCGCATGGGAGCCACGGCGGACGCGGCGACCTAGAGTCTCCGGGCGCTGCATCCATTTGATCAGCAGCCCGGCCGGAATGACCCACAGAAGCCCGGCAATCACGTAGTAGGCCAGCTCCACGGCCTTGCTGGCGCTGACCTGGAGCACGATCGCGGCCATCATGGCGGCGAGCGCGTAAAGGGTCAGGAACAGGAGAAGCGCGATCGTTCCGACGAATTTGCGCGTGCGGGGCGTCACCGGCGGGCGGTCCTTATCGACGGGCTGTCAGCGGCGTGAGATGCCGCGCCCGATGGGCGCATTGATCGCATCGCAGCGACCCCCTATCACACATCGGCACGCCATGGAGGATGTAAAAGTGGCCACAGGAGCCCCGACCAGCTCAGCGCGCTTGCCCGCCGAGGGCGCGGCCGCATTGGCGGGTCCGTGGGACGCGGCCGTCCGGGCATGGCTTTACCTGGTCGCCGGGCTCGTCTTTCTCATGGTCGTGGTCGGGGGGGCGACGCGGCTCACCGACTCGGGGCTCTCGATCACCGAGTGGAAGCCGATCCTCGGCGCTATCCCGCCGCTCAACGACGCGGACTGGCACGAGGCGTTCGCCAAGTATCGCGAGATTCCCGAGTACCATCTCGTCAACAAGGGGATGTCGCTCGAGGCGTTCAAGTTCATCTACTGGTGGGAATGGAGCCACCGCTTCCTCGGCCGCTTCATCGGCGTGGCCTTCGCGCTGCCCTTCGTCTTCTTTCTGGCCATGGGCAAGCTGAGACCGGGCTTCGCGCTCAAGCTCGCAGGCGTGCTCGCGCTCGGCGCTCTGCAGGGCGCGGTCGGCTGGCTCATGGTGAAGTCGGGTCTCGTCGACCGTGTCGACGTCAGCCAGTATCGCCTCGCGCTGCATCTTTCGATCGCATTCCTCATTTTTGCGCTGCTGCTCTGGCTCGCCTTCGATCTCGAGGACGGCGGCAGGAAGCGCGCGCGTCTCTCTCTCTCCGATGGTCAGACGCGGCTCGCCGGTGCGATCGTTGGCCTCGTGTTCGTTCAGGTCATGCTGGGCGCGCTCGTCGCCGGCCTCAAAGCCGGTCTTGCCTACAACACCTGGCCGCTCATGGACGGGGCCCTGGTGCCAGAGGGCCTCGCCGCACTCTCGCCCTGGTATCTGAATTTCTTCGAGAACGTGACGACGGTGCAGTTCAATCACCGGCTCATGGCGTATGCGGTGACGTTGCTTGCGCTGTGGCAGGCGTGGGATTTGAGGCGCACGCTTGCGCACACGGCGCCATCACGCTCAGCGGCGTGGCTCGGCGCGGCGGTCTTGTGTCAGGTGACGCTCGGGATCTGGACGCTGCTCTGGGCGGTGCCGCTCCCGCTCGGACTCGCGCATCAGGCCGGTGCAGCGATCGTTCTCGGCCTAGCCGTCAGACATTTTCACGCGGTCGTGCGCGCGCGGGCGTGAGGCGCGGATCGTGCGCGCCGCAATGAGCGGCGCGTCCTTTCAATTCTTCTTCGTTCAGCGAAATTCGTGCGGCGATCTCGCGTCCGGCCGGGACAAGCCGAGGTCGGCGCGCGGCACGGCATCGATGTGTGAAAGCCACGGGCTGATGGGCTTGGCGGCGGCGGCGCTGACGATCGCGAACGCACCGACTACGACAATCGCTGCTATGATCAAAAAGATCAAAAACATGGGAATCTCCTTCCTCCTTTAGAGTGGAGCATGCCCCCAATTGACCGCGGCCGGCTGTCCCCCGGGAGACAGCCTCCAAGAAGTCAGAGATTTTTGGCCATTCTTTGACAGTTCAGCCCGCTAAGCTGAGCATAAGCTTGATGTTCTCGACGGCTGCGCCGGCGGCGCCCTTGCCGAGATTGTCGAGGCGGGAGACGAGCACGGCCTGGCGCTGGCCTTCGTTGGCGTAGACGAAGATCTCCATCGAGTCGGTGCCGTTCAGCGCCTCGGCGTCGAGCCGCCCCGCGCGCGGTCCCTGTTCCTTCTCGCGGACGACCTTAACCTGGCGCGCGTCTGCATAGTGGCGGGCGAGCGCGGCCTCGATGTCGGCCGCCGCGGGCTTGCCGGGCAGCGCGTCGAGGAACAGGGGAATGCTCACCAGCATGCCTTGGCGGAAATTGCCGACCGAGGGCACGAACAAGGGCCGGCGTGTGATCTTGCCGTAGCGCTCGATCTCCGGCAGGTGCTTGTGCTCGAGGCCGAGGGCGTAGAGATCGAAGGCCGGAGCTTTCTTGGCCACGTAGGCCTCGATCATCTCGCGTCCGCCTCCCGAATAGCCGCTCACCGCATTGATCGTGAGCGGAAAGTCGGGCGGGAAGATGCCGGCATCGACGAGCGGGCGAATGAGCCCAATGGCGCCCGTCGCGTAGCAGCCCGGATTGGCGACGCGCTTGGCGCCGGCAATAGCCGCCGTCTGATCCTTGTCGAGCTCGGCAAAGCCGTAGACCCATCCCTCCGCGGTGCGGTGGGCGGTCGAGGCGTCGAGGATGCGCGGGGCCGTCTCTCCGAGCTCGTCGGCAAGGCCGATCGCTTCCTTGGCTGCGTCATCCGGCAGGCAGAGCACGACGAGGTCGACGGCCGCCATCATCTCCTTGCGGGCTGCGGCGTCCTTCTTCTGCTTGGTGGCGATGGAGCGGAACGTGACGCCGCGGACGCGGGCAAGGCGCTCGCGGATCTCGAGACCGGTGGTGCCGGACTCGCCATCGATGAACAAAGTTCGATTTGCCGATTTTGCGTCGGCGCCGGGCCGCGTGGTCGTCGTCATAGCCAGCCTCTCAAATCGCTCCGGCAAAGCCGGAGTAAAATGTGTCTGCCGACCCTGTCAATGTCGGCTGGTCGACCGGTTCAGCTGCCGCCAAATCCGAGCCGGTGAAGCACGCCCTGCCACAGCGTTTCGGAGCAGCCGATGCCGTAGGCCGCGCAAACGATATTGTGGCTGTCACGATAGATCATGTCGAGAGCGACCCAAAGGATGATGATGAGGCCGATCCAGGCGATCCACGGGTAGCGTGCAAGCAGCTTGGCGATGTAATTCGAGGCGACGGCCATGAGTATGATGGCGATCGCGAGGCCGATCACGAGTACGAGCGTCGATTCACCTGCGGCCCCCGCCACAGCCAGTACGTTGTCGAGCGACATCGAGACGTCGGCCAGGATGATCGTCCACAGCGCCGACCAGAAGCTGGTTTCGTTTTGCGGGACTGCTTTCGAGGCAAGCTGGCCTTCGATCTCCTCGATCGAGTGTCCGTCGCCTTCCATGATCTGGCGATACATTTTCCAGCACACGAAGAGGAGGAGAAGGCCGCCTGCGAGCGTGAGGCCGATAACCTGCAGCATCTGCTGCGCGATGCTCGAAAAGAGGATGCGGAGCACGACAGCGCCGGCGATGCCCCAGAAGATGACCTTGGCACGCATGGAGGGGTGTACACGCGAAGCCGCCATCCCGACGACGATCGCGTTGTCGCCGGCCAGCGTCAGGTCGATCATCAGGATGTTGAACAACGGAACGGCATGCTGATGCCACCATTCGGGACTCGCGAGGTGGCCAATCTCGGTCAACAGAGCTTCGAGCATCAAGATGCCTTTCCGGGAAGTGCGGCGCCGCCAGAGTGAGCGTCCCCCAACTAGGGCAGCGATGAACAACACCATATTTAGTCAAAAAACAACGGCCCGCGAGGGGCGGGCCGTTGCAGGACTTACCTTAGGGGTACCGCCTCTTAGCGCTTCGAGAACTGGAAGCTGCGGCGGGCTTTCATGCGGCCGTACTTCTTGCGCTCGACGGTGCGGCTGTCGCGGGTCAGGAAGCCGCCCTTCTTCAAGACGGCCCTTAGATCAGGCTCATAGTAGGTGAGCGCCTTCGAGATGCCGTGACGGACGGCGCCGGCCTGGCCGGAGAGCCCGCCGCCCGCGACCGTCACCACGATGTCGAACTGGCTGGCGCGGTTGGCGGCATTGAGCGGCTGCTGCAGCAGCATCTGCAGGACGGGTCTCGCAAAATACAGCTTAAAGTCCTTGGTGTTGACCGTGATCTGGCCGTGGCCCGGCTTCAGCCACACGCGCGCAACAGCGTCCTTGCGCTTGCCGGTCGCGTAGGCGCGGCCGTGGGCGTCGAGCTTCTGGACATAAGCTGGAGCGTCGGGAGGAGCGGCGGTCTTGAGCTCGCCGAGGTCGCCAAGCGTCTTCTGATCTTGTGCCATAGGTGTCATGCCCTCGCGTTCTTGCGATTGAGCTTCGCGAAGTCGAGCTTTGCCGGCGTCTGCGCGGCGTGCGGATGCTCGGCGCCCTTGTAGATCTTGAGGTTGCGCATGAGCTTCCTTTGCAGCGGTCCGCGACGCAGCATGCGCTCGACGGCCAGCTCGATGACGCGCTCGGGGAACTTGCCCTCGAAGATGCGCTTCGGGGTCGTCGCTTTCACGCCGCCGGGATACCCGGTGTGGCGGTAGTAGATCTTGTCTTCGCGCTTGTTGCCGGTGAAGACGGCCTTCTCGGCGTTGACGACGATGACGTTGTCGCCGCAGTCGACGTGGGGCGTATAGATGGCCTTATGCTTGCCTTTGAGGCGGGTGGCGATGAGGGCTGCGAGACGGCCGACGACCAAGCCGTTGGCGTCGATCAGAATCCACTTCTTGTCCACCTCGCCCGCTTTGGCGACGTAGGTCTTCATGCGGGCTGCCCTCCTGCCTTATGAGTTTGCTCAGGGAATTCGATGGCCCGGCGCTGTGCGATACGTCGAGCGGTGGGTTCGGATAAATGATCCGCCGCGACGTGTCAAACTTTCCGTACATCTATGGCTATTTCATCAATATATCATACTGTTAGTATGTATGGTAATATGATACCTGTATAGTGGTTATATATTACCGCATATCCTGATAATGACCGTGAAACTGCATCATGGCATCGGGCGTTGGTCGGGCGCAGCGGCGCATGATGGTAGCGGCGAAGATAGTCTTGCCGGTGCCGCAGGGGAGGGATAGAGCCTTGGCGCAAGTCCGCGGTGCCGGCGAATGACGTTCAATGCGACGGATCGCCTTCTTAGAACCGTCTCACTCTTGGTTTCAGCTCGTGCCATGAAATTGGGCGGGGCATTCAGACGCAACATGCGAGGAGGCTACTTTAATGCGGACGTTCAAACGGCAGATCCAGACGCTCTCGCTCGCGCTGCTCGCCGGGATCGGCATGAGCGTCGCCGCGTCGGCGCAGGAATTCAAGCAGGTTCAGCTCAGCGAGAAGCAGGTGCAGTCCTTCATCGAGGCGCAAAAGGATTTCGCGCCGCTGTCGAGCAAGCTCGTCGAAGGCGGCGAGAAGCCGGACGAGGGTCTCAAGAAGCAGCTCGAGGATGTCGCCAAGAAGCACGGCTTCGCGAGCTTCTCCGAGTTCGAGGATGTGGGGGCGAACATCACGATCGTGCTCGACGGCCTCGACCGCGCCAGCGGCAACTACACCGATCCGGTCGAGAAGATGAAGAAGGAGCTCGAGGAGATCAAGGCGGACGACTCGATCCCCGCCGACGACAAGAAGCTCGCGATCGACGATCTCACCCAGGAGATCGCCGCGGCCCAGCCTCTCAAATATAGAGAGAACGTCGACATCGTGAAGAAGCACATCGCCGAGCTCGAGACCCTCATGCCGGAAGAGGGCGGCGAGAGCGGGCCCACTGAGGGTGCTCCAGCCGGCGAAGGTACCCCGTCGAAGGATGCGCCTGCCGCGAAGTAGCGTGGCTCGCTTTGCGCATTGATCGGATGATCGCAATGCAGGATCTGTCTCACGCGCCCTCGTCCGCCCTTCAGAAGGGAGACGAAGCGTTGCTGCTTGTCGGCCGGGACGATCCAGCGATCATGGTCCTCACCATGAACAGGCCGAAGGCGAGGAACAGCCTGTCACGGGCGATGATTGCGGCGCTTGGGCGTGCGATCGATGAAGCGGCGCAAGATCCCGCTGTCCGCGCGGTCGTGTTGACCGGCGAATGGGCCGGCGTTCTCGGCAGGGCACGATCTCAAGGAGCTCGCGGCGCACCGCGCCGACGCCGATGGCGGACACGGCTTCTACGCCGAGACGATGCGCGATTGCGCCCGGCTCATGCAGGCGATCGTCGCCTGCCCGAAGCCGGTCATCGCCGCCGTCCAGGGCACCGCGACGGCGGCCGGATGCCAGCTCGTCGCGACCTGCGATCTCGCGGTCGCGGCGGAGAGCGCGACGTTTGCGACGCCCGGCGTCAACATCGGGCTCTTCTGCTCGACGCCCATGGTGGCGCTCTCGCGCAACGTCTCGCGCAAGCAGGCGATGGAAATGCTGCTGCTCGGCGAGATGCTGCCGGCGGACGCGGCGCAGGAGTACGGGCTCGTCAATCGCGTCGTGCCGGAGGCGCGCGTGCTCGAGGAAGCGATGTCGATGGCGCGCCAGATCGCGTCCAAGTCAGCGGCGACGGTCGCTATCGGCAAGGAGGCCTTCTACCGGCAGCTCGAGATGGGGCTTCGCGAGGCCTATGACTATGCCGCGGGCGTGATGGTCGAGAACATGATGTATCGCGACGCCGAGGAAGGCATCGGTGCTTTCATCGAGAAGCGCGAGCCTGAGTGGAAGGGCTGTTGAGCAGTGGAGCCGCGCCTCAGCTTCGTGACGCTCGGCGTCGCCGACATCGCTCGCTCGCGCGCCTTCTACGACAAGCTGGGATTTAAGCGCGTCGAGTGCCAGCAATCCGAATGTCGTGTTCTACGATGCGGGTGGCGTCGTGCTCGCTCTCTTCGGGCGCGGCGCGCTTGCCGAGGATGCGACCGTCGAAGACAGCGCGCCCGGCTTCTCGGGTGTCGCGATCGCGCACAATGTGCGAGGCGAGGCGCAAGTCGATGCCGTGCTGGCGGAGGCCGTCGCGGCGGGGGCGAAGCTCTTGAAGCCGGGGAAGAAAGCCTTCTGGGGCGGGTATTCCGGATACTTCGCCGATCCCGACGGTCACATCTGGGAGGTTGCCTTCAACCCGTTCTTTCCGCTCGATGACGCGGGTCGCGTGCAACTGCCGGCGCCGGGCGAATGAACCACGACAGCTACAGCGACGACTATATCGCCGGGATACTCGGAGCCGTGCGCGTGTTCGCGTTCATCGGTGCCTCGGCGAACACGAGCCGGCCGAGCTACTTCGCGATGAAGTATCTGCTTTCCAAGGGCTATACCGTGATCCCCGTCAATCCGGGGCAGGCGGGGCAGGAGATCCTCGGCCAGAAGGCCTATGCGGGATTGGCCGACGTTCCGGGTCCGGTCGACGTCGTCGACATCTTCCGCAACTCGGAAGCCGCGCTCGGGATCGTGCGCGAGGCGATCGCGCTCAAGGACAAGCTCGGGATCAAGGTGATCTGGATGCAGCTCGGCGTGCGCAACGACGAGGCTGCGGCGCTCGCCGAGGCCGCGGGTCTCACCGTGGTCATGAACCGCTGTCCCAAGATCGAGTACGGACGCCTTTCCGGGGAGATCGGATGGGCCGGCGTCAACACCGGCGTCATTTCGAGCGCGCGGCCGAAGCTCGGGCCCACCGGCGTCCAGAACCATCAGATCGCGACCAAGCGCTGACGGCGCGGCTAGTCGGCGGTGATCGCAAATGGAACCGAGAGGTCGGCGGTCGAGCTGCCGCCGACAAAGAGCTTGAACGGGCCCGGCTCGATGACGGCGCGACCCTGGTCGTCGTGGAAGGCGAGATCGGATGCCGCGAGCCGGAAGCGCACGGTTTTCTTCTCGCCGGCGGAGAGCGTCACCTTGTCGAAACCTTTGAGCTCGCGCATCGGTCGCGAGCGCGATGCCACGAGCTGGCGCGTGTAGAGCTGCACGACCTCGCTGCCGGCACGCTTGCCGGTGTTCTCGAGGGCGACGCTGACCTCGATCTTGCCGTCGGGCTGTCATGCGCGGCGAGCTGAGCGCGAGGTTCGAGTAGGCAAAGGTCGTGTAGCTGAGCCCGTGGCCAAAGGGGTAAAGCGGGGTCACGTCCTCGTCGAGGTAGCCCGTCGTGTAGCGGTTGCCCGTCGAGGGCCGGCTCGTCGGCAGCGGATTGTAGGCGATCGGAATCTGGCCGACGGAGCGCGGGAAGGTCATCGGCAGCTTGCCGGACGGAGACACCTCGCCGGTCAAGACCTCGGCCAGAGCTGTTCGGCCTTCGGTGCCGGGATGCCAGGCGATGAGGATGGCGACGGTGTTCTTCGCCGCGTAGCCGAGCGTCAGCGGGCGGCCCGTCTCGACGACGAGAACGACCGGGCGGCCGGTCTCGACGAGCGCCTCGAGCATCTCCTGCTGCACGCCCGACAACCCGAGATCGGTGCGCGAGGCGCCTTCGCCGGAGACGTCGCAATCCTCGGACACGGCGAGAATGACGAGATCGGCGCGCCGCGCGGCGGCGAGCGCGTCGTCCTTGTCGCCGAAGGCGTGACCGCATTCGTCGGCAAAGCCCTTGGCATAGCGAAGCTGCTGGCCGGGCCTCATCCTCTTCTCGAGGGCGGCGAGCAGCGTTTCGGTTTGCGGCTTCTCATAGCCCGCCGGGCCGTACCAGGAGTGGTCGTTGGTCGACATGGCTGCGGTGCCGATGAGCGCGATGGCGCGCGTGTCGGGGCCGATCGGCAGCGCGCCGGGGTCGTTCTTCAGGAGGACGAAGCTTTCGCGCGCGACCTCGCGCGCGGTCTTGCGCACGCTCGCCTCGTCGACCTCGGGCAGCGTCGATTGGCGGGCCTTCTCGAACAGGCCGAGGCTGAATTTCACGCGCAGGATGCGGCGCACGGCCTCGTCGATGGCGGCCGCCGTCACCCGGCCCGCGGCCAGCTCGGCCTCGAGATGCTTGTCGTAGGCCTTGCCTTCCATGTCGAGATCGATGCCGGCGAGCATCGCCTTGCGTGCCGCCTCGGCAAGATCGGTCGCGACGCCGTGGTTGATGAGCTCGCCGATGGCGGCAAAGTCGGACATGACGATGCCGCGGAAGCCGATCTCGCCCTTGAGGAGATCGGTGATCGAGCGCCCTGTTGGCGGTCACCGGAACGCCGTTGATGGTGTTGAAGGAGGCCATCACCGTATCGGTGCCGGCTTCGACCGCGGCCTTGAATGGGGGAAGATAGCGATCGTGCAGCTCAGAAACCGAGATCTGGGAGCCGTTGTAGTCGCGGCCGCCCTCCGGGGCGCCGTAGCCGACGAAGTGCTTGGCCGCGGTGGCGAGGCCGCCCTCGCGGTATCCTTTGACGCGTGCCGCCGCGAAGGCCGCGCCGAGGAAGGCGTCCTCGCCGGCGCCCTCGATGACGCGTCCCCAGCGGGGATCGCGCGACACGTCGACCATCGGCGCAAACGTCAAGTTCACGCCGATGGCCGACGTCTCGCGGGCAATGGCTTCGGCGGCGGCCTCGGCGAGCTTTGGGCGCCACGTGGCGGCCCAGGCGATCGGCGGCGGAAACGTCGTGCGGAACGAGTAGACGGCATCGATGCCGAACAGGAGCGGGATGCCGAGGCGCGAAGAGCGCGCGGCCTCGCTGAAGGCCTCGATGTGCTTGCGGTTGGCCACATTCAGCATGGCCCCGATGCGGCCCTTGCGGACCTGCTCGAGCTGCTCCTCGGGCGGAAAGGCCATCGAAGGAAAATTGAGCTGGCCGATCTTCTCGGCGAGCGTCATGCGCGCAAGGAGCGCATCGACAGAGGCCTCGACGGACGCTTTCTCGAGGACGGGAAGTGCTTGGACGGATAGTGAAGGCGAGAGGACAGTGAACAGCAAGGCGAGAAGCAGAAACGGCATCGACGCGCCACCCCGTATTAATTTGACGACGACATATAGGGTGGCTGCAAGCTGCAGTCCAACGCGGCGCGGCGTCCTAGGTTAGTGTCTTTTGGCGCCGGTCCGTGACGCTGCCCGATACGTGGGCTAAGCTTTGACGAGACGCTGAAAAACCGCGCATATGCGGGGTCGCGCACGCGCGCGGCGGTACTGGAGAGGTTAATGACGGCCGCTAACGTCAAATCGCGGACGCTCGACATAGACTGGTCGGCGCAAACCATCCTGCCCATCGAGTTCCGGGGCCAGGAGGTCATGCTCGAGGCGCGCGCCTACCAGGGCTGCGAGGAAGCGACCCAGGGCATGGCGCTCATCCATCGCGGGGTCGGGGCCGCCGCCAACGAAATCGCGACGGTGCGCGTGCATTCGGGCTGCGTCACCGGCGACATCTTCCACTCGCTGCGCTGCGACTGCCGGGCCCAGCTCGAGGCGGCGCTCGAGCGCATTACGAAGACGCCGAACGGCGTGCTCATCTACCTGCCCTATCACGAGGGGCGGGGAATCGGCCTCTTCAAGAAGATCAGAGCCTATGCGCTGCAGGATCAGGGGCTGGACACGGTCGACGCCAATCTCGAGCAGGGGGCGCCGATCGATGCGCGCGACTACGAGTTTGCGGCGCAGATTTTGACCGATCTCGGATTCAGCAAGATCCGGCTCATGACCAACAATCCGGCCAAGGTCGACGCTCTCAAGGAGCACGGGATCGAGGTCGTCGAGCAGATCTCGCTCATCATCAGTCCGAGCCCGCACAACAAGCGCTACCTCGAGACGAAGCGGCGGCGGATGTCACACAAGCTGTGACGACGACCTATACAACGGCTTGGCTCCGTGGTTTGTGCACTGACTACTGACCACGAGGCCGGCCGATTGTCAGACCACTGGCTGATTTCCACCAATATCTGACGCGATGCCCGCAAAAGTTGTGGAAATCTGGATACACCCCTTCGAAATTCGCGGGACTACCTATCGCAAAATCCGTCAGTGTTCGTCATGATACAATCATAGATTGTATAGCGAGGACCTTTCGGGCATGGGTACTTTTGTTGCGGGGTTTGCGCTGGGGTTTATCGCCGGGGCCTGCACGCTCATCATCATCGCCGCTATCCAGCGATCGTAGGATCGGGCAAAGGCATGCGCGCCGCTACCAGGCGAGGACGGACATTGCCGCGAGCGCACGCGGCTTCTCGGGCGTGAAGAGCCTCGCGAGCTTCTCCGAAGACAATCCCTCACCGTCCATGGCTTCGGCGCGGTGAATGCCCGCGGCGATGAAGAGCGCATCGATACCGGCATTCTCCGCCGCCGCGAGGTCGGTGCGCAGCGCGTCGCCGATGACGAGGATGCGCTCGCGGGCAACGGTCGCGCCGCGAATGCGCTCGGCCTCAGTCTGGGCCGTGGCGTAGGCGATGGGGTGAGGCTTGCCCGCCCAGAACACGGGGCCGCCCATGCGCTCGTAAAGATCCGCCAAGGCGCCGGCGCAGGGATAGAGCCGCCCGCCGACGTCGACGACGAGGTCGGGATTGGCGCAAACGAAGGGAAGCTCGCGCGCATACGCTGCGTCGAGGAGCGGGCGGTAGTCCTCCGGCGTCTCGTTCGCGTCGTCATTGAGCCCGGTGCAGACGAGGGCTTGCGAGAGCTCGATCGGCGACTGCTCGGCCTGCGACTTCTCGAAGAAAGCCGCGTCGCGATCGCGAGGCCCTACGTAGTGAACGCGCGCGTAGCCCTTCTCCTCGATATGAGCAAGTGCGATCGCGCCCGACGAGACGATGGTGTCCCAAGCTTCACGCGGGACCTTGCGCAGATCGAGCATGGTGGCGACGCGGTGGGCCGGAACGGGCGCATTCGAGACGAGAACGACCGTGCCGCCGGACTCGCGGAAGCGGAGGAGCGCATCGCACGCGGTCTGATAGGCGCGGTGGCCATCGTGGACGACGCCCCATACGTCGCAGAACAGCACGTCGTAGCGGCCGAGCAGATCTCTCGCGTGGTCGAGGATTGCGGGCGGGGACGGCGGCTGGCTCATGCGGGGAGGGGCGGGCTCTGTTGTCATCGTGAACGGCATATATAGGGTTGCTTGCTTAATTTCACGCGCAAGGTTTGCGGTGCCGCGCCGGACGCGCCCGCTCCCCATCTCGAGGGCAACCTGCGCCGGTATTTGCCCAAATCCCGATCCGGTCTTGCCTTGGCCACGTAGAGAAGCGAAAACAGCATCCCGGATTCACAGGGCCCATGCGCACCATGAAACAGCTTTCCCGCCTCCTTTTCCTCGCACTTCTCGTGCTCGCGGTGCCCGCGTCGGCGCGTATGCCGGACCTTGCGCCGGCGTGGAACGGTGCCGAGATCGCGTGGCGCGATATGGGAGCGGGCGTCAAAGAATCCGTCAGCACCGGAAAGCCGGTGCTGATCGTCTTCCATGCCACGTGGTGCCAGGTCTGCCGGCACTTCCGCGCGGTGTTCAAGGATCCGGGTATCGTCGCGGCGTCGCGCGATCTGGTCATGATCCTCGTCGACGTCGACAAGGAGCCGGACGTCAACGGCGCATTCGCGCCAGACGGCGGGTACGTGCCGCGCACGGTGTTCCTCAACTCGGAAGGCGACATCATGAAGGATCTGCAGAGCGCCGATCCGCAGTACCGCTATTCCGCCGACGTGGACAAGCCGGACGAGCTGTTATCTCTCATGCGGCGCGCGGCGAAGGCCGCCACGGCGAAGCCTGCGCAGGCACCGGCGGGCGAGCGCGCCGATCTCTGATCGCATCCCTCGAAACATATTGGTTGAACGACGGACGGCGGCGTCCGAATTCCTGGCGCTATTCCCTGGGTAACAGCTTGCGCGCGATGTTCGGCGCCCGGATTCTCCGGGAGCAAGGGGACGGTGCGCGGCTCGGCGCAGTCGGTGGGTGGAGAAGAGCGCATGTCTTGGGATGACCAGATCTTCCGCTATTGCGAGCGCGGCCAGGACGGATCGTTCTGGGCCGAGCCTCTGAATGCGGTGACGAACGGGGCCTTTCTGATCGCGGCGGTGCTCGCTGCCGTCGCGCTGGCGCGGCGGCCCGGTCGCGCATCCGGGATCGCAGAGCCGCTGCTCATCGCGCTCGTGTTCGTGATGGGGACCGGCAGCTTTCTTTTTCACACCTACGCGACGCGGTGGGCGTCCTACGCCGACACGGGACCGATCGGCATCTTCATGCTCTCCTATCTTGCGTACACGCTGCGCCGGTATCTCGGGCTCGGGTGGATCTGGATCGCCTTGGCAATGGGCGCGTTCGCCTGGTCGCTCTACCTTGCAGGCAAGGTGCAATGCGGACCGGGGCTTCTCAGCGTCACGCAGGCGGCCCAGGGTCCGTGCCTCAACGGTACGGCGGGCTATGTGCCGGCCTTGGTGGCGCTTGCCGGACTTTCGCTCGTGCTCGCGGTGCTGCGCCATCCGGCGTGGGGCTATCTCGCGCTCGCGGCGGGCATCCTGCTCGTGTCGATGGGGTTCCGCAGCGTCGATCTCGAGATCTGCGATCTGACGCGTTTCACGGGCCACCGGCTCGGCACGCATTTCCTGTGGCACATCTTGAACGCCACGATGCTCTATGTGCTGCTGCTCGCCGCGATCCGGCATGGCGCGCCGCGTGCTGCGAGAGGTTAGGGATTTGAGCGTGGGGGAGATTGTGTTGGCTGGGTACGGCCATTCAGATTTCAGTGAGATCTTTTTCCAGCAGTAGCGGCCCGGACCCCTGATCCGACATCGCATCCCCAGGATTGCGCAGATGGCACACCTTTAGCGACAAGCACCCACAGCCGATGCAGCTATCAAGCTGACCGCGAAGTTTCTGCAACAGAGTGATCCGCCGGTCCAACTCCATTCGCCATTCGCTCGATAGTCGTTTCCAATCCTTGGCGGTGGGCGTGCGGCCGCCCGGTAACGAATCAATTGCCTGTTTGATCATGGACAATGGCAGGCCCAGACGCTGCGCCACTTTGATAATTGCAACGCGCCGGAGAACATCTCGGCTGTAACGGCGCTGATTTCCGGTGCTGCGCCAGGCCTTGATCAATCCTTTCGCTTCATAGAAGTGGACCGTTGACACCGCGACACCACTTCTCGCGGCTACCTGGCCCGCCGACAGTGGTCGTTCGACACTTTCCCGAGCGATCCTTGCCACCGGCGTATCCTCTTGACCTCAAGTGCAGTTGAGGTTGTACGCTGGCGACCATCTGGAATCTAGGTACCGCGGGATCACCAGGTACCATTTGAAACGTTACGCCGGAGAACCCGATGACGAGCATCGCCACGCGAACATTGCTATCGGCTCATTCATCGTGACAGCTATGCTCAGCACTATAGCGCTGTTTTCCAGTTCCCGCCGCCTCGGGAATACAGGCCAGCTGATTGATCGCATTGCGTCGGAGCTGAATATTGAGGTCGTCGATCTCGCTAGCCAGCGAATGTCATCGTATGACTACGATCATCGCAACAGAAATGATGACTTCGAGCCTCTCATGAGGCGTGTGTTGGCACACGATCAGATCATCTTTGCAACGCCGATCTATTGGTACGCAGTAAGTCCCGCAATGAAGATTTTTCTCGATCGAATATCTGATCTCCTGGACCTACCGGATCTTCTTTCCGAGGGCCGCCGGTTGCGGGGAAAGAATGCTTACGTCGTCTGCACGTCGGTCGGCGACGAGCCGTCGGGAGAATTCATGGGATCGTTCCTCGAAACCTTCAGTTATCTCGGCATGCACTTTGGCGGTGTGGCGCACGTCAACTGTCATGAGGGATCTTTGCCCGCAACGCACGATTCGGTGGCAGTCGCATTTGCGGGGCTGGTGAGGGAGGCGACGCTGGTAAGGGTGAACGCGCCGACCTAACGTTCGGTCAGAGCGACTGTAGATCGAATGACGTGGACGTTTGGCAGACTAAGTTCGACGAGGACCCACTGCACCGATGCGCGCCGCGTGCTGCGCGAGGTTAGGGATTTGAGCGCGGGGGAGATTGTGTTGGCCCGCCTGTCGGCGCATAAAGGCGCCCGCTGCCTTCAGCGGACGTGGTGGAACCGGTAGACACACAGGACTTAAAATCCTGAGGGGGCGACCCCGTGAGGGTTCGAGTCCCTCCGTCCGCACCAATGAAATCAACACACTATTATTGGCTCGCAATCGCCCGAGGACTCGCCTTAGGCCGGAGCGGTGAAAGGCGCATGAGCAAAGGAGCCGCTGGTCTGACCTCCAACGATAACCGTCAGTTAATCCGCCCGCTCCTAGTATCGCCCTCGTCTCGGCACCCGCGACGCCCATCATCCCCTACGAGCCCGATGGACAACAAGCGAAGAAGCCCGCGTCGTCGCGTTCATGACTTCGGGAAGATCATCTTCCCGGGCGGCAGAGACATCGTGGCTTGCGTCATCGTCGATGTATCGGACGGCGGCGCACGCCTTCTGTTCGACATCGGCGCGGTCAAGAACGGCGCGCAGGTGCCGGACACCTTCATCTTGCACAACAAGAAAGCCAGGTCGTTCCACGAGGCCAAGGTGGTGCGCCGCTCAGGGCGAACGATCGCCGTCCAGCTTGCTTCGGCGCTAAAGAGCTCGGAAATCGGCGCTGATCGCCTGGTCGCCGTCGTCCGCTGATTTTCGCCACACGTTCGATCTGCCGACGTCGTTGTCGCGTCCTACGGCGAAGCGGCCGCGAGGGGGCCGACAGGGACGACGCCCAAGAGCGGGGCGATGCGCTCGATGACGCGCGCGGCCGTCGGCGCGGCGTTCATGCCGGCCAGGATCTCGCCCGATGTCTCCTCGGTTCCCTTGGGCTCGAACAGCGAGACAAGCAGCAGATACTTCGGCTTGTCCATGGGAAAGGCGGCGAGGAACGAGGCGATGACCGCCTTCTCGCGGTAGCCGCCGCGGCCCGGCATCTCGGCCGTCCCCGTCTTGCCGCCGACGCGGTAGCCCGGAACCTCGGCACGCTTGCCGGTGCCGTGCGCGTCAGTGACGTTGCGGCGCAGGAGCTCGTTGATCTTGGCGCTCGTCTCGGGGGAGACGACGCGAGGCCGGTCGGCGGAGACATCGGTGAAGCGGCGGATGAACGTCGGCTCGATGAGCTTGCCGCCGTTGATGAGCGCGGCAACGGCGGCAGCAAACTGGATCGGGGCGACGGCGAGGCCGTGGCCGTAGGCGACGGTGATCTGCTCGGTGCGCTCGAAGCGCTCGGGCGCGATCGGCGCGGCGACTGGGCCAAGCTCGGTCTTCATCGGTGCGAGCAATCCGAGCTCTTTCAGAAAGCTCTGCTGGCGCTTGGCACCCGCGTCCAAGGCGAGGAGCGCGGCGCCGATGTTCGAGGAATGAATGAAGACCTCGGCGACGCTCAAGGGGCGGCTCGAGGGGTGCGTGTCGGTGATCGTGAAGCGGCCGGCGGTGAGCGGCTGCGTGACGTCGATCATGGCGTCGAGGCTCGTCTTGCCGCCGTCGAGCGCCATGGCCAGCGTCACGATCTTCCAGACGGAGCCGAGCTCGTAGGCGCCGCCGGAGATCTTGTCGAGGCGCTCGCGCTCGAGGCTTTCGCCGGGCCGCGACGGATCGACGCCCGGCAGCGAGACGGCCGCGAGCATCTCGCCTGTCGTGACATCCATGACGAGACCGGCGGCGCCCTGGGCCTCGTAGCGGCGCATCGCTGAGGCGAGCTCGTCCTCGAGGCTGTGCTCGACGCCGATATCGAGCGAGAGGCGCACGGCCGCGTCGGCGGAAAGCGTTGCCGAGTGCACGGCCTCGACGCCGACCGCGTCGTCGATGTGGCGCTCGATGCCGGCGACGCCGCGGTTGTCGACGTTGACGTGAGCCGATCACGTGGCCTGCGAGCCGGCCGAGGGGATAGGCGCGGCGAAGCTCGTCGCGAAAGGCGAGGCCGGGCAATCCCAAGTCATGCACGGCTTGCGCGAGCTTCGGCGACAGGCCGCGGCGAATCCAGGCGAAGCGGCGCGTGCGGTCCTCGAGCGTGCGGCGCAGCTCGGCTTCGTCGAGGCCCGGGAGCACCGAGGACAGCTTCTCGACGACCTCGTCGTGGTTCTGCACGCGCGACGGATCGGCAAAAAGCGAAGGCATCTCGACGTCGGTCGCGAGCAGGCGGCCGTCGTGGTCGACGATGTCGGGACGCGAGAAGCTCTGGGCGAGCGGCTCGCTCACGCTCGCTACCATGTCGCCGCCACCGCTCAGCGCCAGGCGGACGAGCTGGCCGCCGACGACGGCGAACGCGAGACCCATGGAGAGGATGACGACGGTGGTTCGCCGGTGCGGAGGGCGGGAGCGTGCGCGCGCGGAAGCTCCCGGATTGGCACCGGGCATCCCAGGCGTGATGGTGACGGCGGCCGTCATGGCGCTCCTAACGGGACGTCGATCCGGTGATCACGCTCGCGGCAGGGTCGTCGGTCGCGTAGCTGCTTCTCGGTCGGCGGCTGCAAGCCCATCGCTCGCGCCAGAGGCTCTATGCGCTCGGGGCGCGCGAGGTGCGCGCGATCCGCCTTGAGGACAGCAATGTCGGAACGGGCCTCTTCCGCCAAACGCTCCTGGGCTTGCACGCGCGCCTCGAGACGGCGTGTGTCGTAGTTGAAGCCGTAAAGAAGGAATGCGCTCGAGAGCGTGAGAAAGGCCGCGGAGATCGTGAGTATGCGCATCGGAACTCTCACATCGACTGAACCCAGGCCATTGGGTGAGGCGGTGCGCTAGTCCCGCGGCGCGGGCCAAGGCGGGGCGTCGGTTCTCTCTCCGGCCCTAAGCCGTGCGGAGCGCGCACGCGGGTTTACGTCCACTTCACCTTTAGAAGGTGTTAACGGACGAGAGTTAACAATTCGGAAACTTGGGCTCGCGGCCGGCGAAGAATCCGGCGGCAAGTGGCGCGAGGCGTGCGCTTCCTTGCCGGCGCGCGTCTGCAGGAAGCGCTTGACGATGCGGTCCTCGAGCGAGTGGAAGGTGACGACGACGAGGCGGCCGCCCGGCTTCAGGAGCTGCTCGGCGGCGGCAAGGGCGCGCTCGAGCTCGCCCAGCTCGTCGTTGACGTGAATGCGGAGCGCCTGGAAGGTGCGGGTCGCCGGGTGGCGGCCATCCTCCTTGCGCCCGCGAAAGACGCGCGAGACCAGGTCGGCCAGCTCGCGCGTGCGCGTCGAAGGGCGCTTCGGCGCGCCTCGCGACGATGGCGCGCGCGATGGCGCGCGAGCGGCGCTCGTCGCCGAGCTCATAGATGATGTCGGCGAGCGCTTCTTCCTCATAGGTGTTGACGACGTCGGCGGCCGAGATGCCCGGCGCGCGACATGCGCATGTCGAGGGGGCCGTCGGATTGGAAGGAGAAGCCGCGCTCGGCCTCGTCGAGCTGCATCGAGGAGACGCCGAGGTCGAGCACGATGCCGTCGACGGCCGCGATACCGAGTGTCTCGGATATCGCGCGCAGATTGCCGAACGGCTCGTTGACGAGTGTAAGGCGCGGAGCAAATTCCTCGGCGAGCGGCTGGCCGGCGCTGATGGCGTCAGGATCGCGGTCGAGCGCGATCAGGCGGCAGTCCGCGGCCTCGAGGATGGCGCGGGTGTAGCCGCCCGCGCCGAAGGTGGCGTCAATGTACGTCTCGCCGTCCTGCGGGCGCAGCGTCGCCAGGACTTCCGAGAGCAGCACGGGAATGTGCCTCTCCCGCACACCGCGGTGTTCCGGTTCCCGGCCGGCCCCGCGGCGGGGCGTCATTCCCGTGCTCCCTCGTCGCCGCCGTCACCGGAACGGCGGCCGCTCCCCGCGCCGAAAAGCTGTCTGTGCTCGTGGGCCTTTGCCCGGGCCTTGGCCCGGCGCTCGTCGAAGGCTTGAGGCGCCCACATCTGAAACTTGTCGCCAAGGCCGACAAAAGTGACCTGATCTCGAAGGCCGGCGTGGCTGCGAAGGCCTTCAGGAAGGACGATGCGCCCGTCGCCGTCGATGGCGAGAACCTGGACGTCGCCGTAGAGCGCGACAGAGAGCTCGTCGCGCTCGTCCGAATAGTCCGGCAGGCCCGCGAGAAGCCCATCGATCTTTTTCGCAAGTCTCTCGCCGCCAGCATCGAGTGCCGGAGCGTCGAGCGAGGGGTAGCAGTAGATGCCGCCGGAGCTTCCCTGGGCGTAGCCGTCGCGCTCGAGCACGGCGCGGAAGGGAGCTGGAATTGAGACTCGGCCCTTGGCGTCGATCTTGTTCGTGAATGTCGAGACAAAGCGGTCCATCCCCCGTTCCGAACCTCGTCTTCCGAACGCAACTCTCAACGCCGATCAACACAGCCCGGCGCCCGTCCCGGCGCCTCGGCTTCGTAAAAAAAACCCGACCGCTCCGGGCGGGGCCGTGGCAGTCGCTCTCACCTCGGCCCTCTCTCAAGGCGGGCGCCACACCACGGTCCCTTGCCCGGTGCGGACGGGCATTCATGGGATGCCATGGTTTGTTATGGGCGTCAATGGATTGTTAAGGAATTAGGCAGGGTGAGGCTGGTTCTCCACAGACCCGGCATAACTGCCAAGACGGTGTTGCGCTGCGGCGCGGTTGGGGGCTCTGCGCATTGCAGAGACACCGTTTTTTGCTTTGCCGGAAAGACGCGCGCCGATAGAGGTCGAGCAATGCACCGCTTCAGAGGGAACGTCTGCGTGTCGATGGCGGCGGGTGAGATCGGGCGGCGCTGGCTCTGGCTCGCATTCGCCGTCCTGGCGGCACTTCCGTCCGACCGGCCGGGGCCAATGCGCACAGCTATCGGACCGAGGTCGCGGCGCCGCACGGCGAGCCGGTCGCGCTCTATGCGGAGGAGACGGGCGAAGGCCCACCGCTCCTGCTCCTGCATGGGCTTGGCGAGTCGACGTTTACCTGGCGCAAGATCGTGCCGGGGCTTGCCTCGACACACCGCGTCATCGCGCTCGACCTCAAGGGGTTCGGGCGCTCTGACAAACCTCGCGATCAGGCCTATTCAGCCGACGATCAGGCGGCTCTGGTCGCGGCCTTCATGGAGAAGCGCGGGCTGAAAGATGTCGTCGTCGTCGGACATTCGTTCGGCGGCACGGTCGCGCTCAGGGCCGCGCTCGTTCCTGCCGTGCGGGAGGCAGGCCGCATTCGGCGGCTCGATTATCATCAGCGCGCCGGCGCTGCCCGGCTCGGTGGCGACCCACCTGCGCGTCGTCGACATCCCGGCAGTGCCTGAAGCGCTCGCTGCGGCGCTTCCGCCCGAGACGATGGCGCAGCTGCTGTTGCGTGAAGCACTCGGCGGCGCGAACAATATCCCGGATGAGGACATCAAAGGCTATGCGGCACCCTACTATGAAATTGCAGCAAAGCATGCGTTCCTGGTTACGGCGCGCTCGATCGTTTCCGAGACCGGAGACGAGATCGCCGCGCGGTATCGCACAATCCAGCAGCCGACGCTGGTCATCTGGTGCCGCAGGGATGAGGTCGTGCCGCTCAGCGCAGGCAAGCGCCTGACGCGCACCCTTCCCAATGCCCGCATGGCGGTGCTCGAGCGCTGCCATCATCTGCCGCAGGACGAGAGGCCTCAGGCCCTCGTCGAGCTCATTCGTGACTTTGCGGGAAATTAGCTCTGTTGTGCGGTCGCATGGCGAGACCGCTTGAGCCCGCTGCGCCGGTGCACTACGTCACGCCTGCGAGCGCTGGTGCTCGCGGGCGCAGGACAATCAACGGAAGACGGAGGACAGATGCCTGACGTGCGCTCCATGTGCGCCATCGGCATGAGCGGGCAGCTCGGACTCAACGGCGAGCTGCCGTGGGAGGGCGACCCGCGGCCCGGAGTTCAAGGCCGACGTGGCACGGTTCTTCGACATGACGCGCGGGCACGTGCTGATCGCGGGTCCGAAAACGATCGGCGCCGTGCCGGAGTTCGCGCGCCGGGATCGAACGCTCATGGTGCTTCGGTCGTCGATGAAGCCGGAGGAGGTGCTGGCGCAATTCGAAGGCCGCGTCGTGTTCGTCGGCGGCGGCCCGCCCGTGTGGGACGTCTACGCGCGCTTCATCCAGCACTGGGACATCACGCGGCTGCCGTACGACGGGCCCGCGGACCGCTGGTTCAATCCGAAATGGCTCGCCGCCGGCAGCAACCCCGAGGTGCTGACGCGCTAAGCCCGCCGCGTCAGTCGTCGCAATCGATCTTCTCGTAATAGCGGCCGCGGCGCCACTTGCGCTTGATCTCGCAATCGCCAGCGTAAAAGCGCTCACGGCCGGCGTAGTCGGAGCGGTAGCCGCCGCGATCATAGACCTCGTAGGGAAGGTAGGCGCGGGGCATATAGTAGCGCGGCGCTGCCCAACGCGGCGGGTAGAAGCCCGCATAGTATTCGGGCGGCGCTACGTAATAGGCCCCGTATCCGCCGCCATCTTGGTAGCTCGTCGTCGTAGTCCCAGTCGCCGCCAGCGAGAACGGGCGAGGCGAACAGGAAGGTTGCCGCAAGTGCCGTTAAAGCGATCCTCATAATACGCAACCTCCACATGACCGAAGGCAGACGCGCATGAGGCGCCCAAAGCTGCGCCCTGTCAAAGCCCTCGGGAGCTGATGGTAGACATCAGTTCCTTACCGGTCGTTAAGCAGGGCGCAGCGAGGGCCTGACGGTTAATCGCGCGGACCGCGGCAGCGGATGGTTTCCTTGTAGTCGCCGTCGCGCTCCCAATGACGCTCGATCTTGCACGGGCCGTCACGGAACTCCTCGCGGACGTCACGGCCAAGGTGGGCGTAGTGGGCGTAAATTTTCTCGTAGAGGGACCTCGGCGGAGGAGCACCAACAGCGGGGTCAGCTTCCGGGGGGAGACTTTCGTTGCCGGCGATTGCGACCGCAGAACCTGCCAGGAGCGCGGCAACAATCGGGATGATCAGGGGCTTCAGGGATTTTTTCATTGGAATTTCAATCCTCACGCTGGTTGACACGTTAAATCACTGTTGTGCGCTAAGTGCCGGACATAGGGGTCAATCATGACATTTGTGCGCAGGCACTGTCTGACGCCACCGGCCAGAGGGACATTGCCACAGCGGCTCAACGCGCTCGCGCCGCCATTGGTCGCATGAGGGGGGTTACTTTTCGAGCAAGTGTTTCACCGCGCGGGGGCGGTTTCGGAGAGAGATAATTTGCCAGCCGGCCTGTAAGCCGGGTTCTGTCTGGAGTTGCCTCCGAGACGGCCATTCATCTGGGACGCCCATTGCTGGGCGCCTCGAGCAACCAACCCGGGTGGCGGGTCTGAAAGCGGACTTGCGTCTCCAGGTTTCCCCGGTCCGCAGGCCACCCCTATTTGGTCTTGCTCCGGGTGGGGTTTGCCGTGCCGCTGCTGTTGCCAGAAGCGCGGTGCGCTCTTACCGCACCGTTTCACCCTTACCGCGTTCGGCCGAAGCCTTGCGAGGCGGTTTGTTTTCTGTGGCACTTTCCCTGGGGTCGCCCCCGGCGGCCGTTAGCCGCCACCCTGCTTCCATGGAGCCCGGACTTTCCTCCACCGATTGCGCTTTGAAGTGGGCCATAGAAGCCCGCGCACGGCAGCGGCCGTCCAGCCGACTGGCCAGGACACATAAGGTCGTCTCGGCCGGCACGGTCAAGAGCCGGACAGTAAACTCCGTGAATAAAGTCCTGGCGCAGGGGTCAGAAGATGCAGGCGTCAGAAGATGAAGTCGTCGGCCTCGAGATCCTCGACGTCGATGTCCTCGAGCGTCAGCGTGCCTTCGCCCATGTCGATCACGGTGTCCGAGCCGATCTGGTTGGCGGCGGCCAACAGCTCGTCGAAGTCGGCGCCGGCGAACTTGTCGGTGCGGGAAAGATCGATCTTGTCCGTGCCAGGGCGGAAGTCGGTGATGAAATCGAGATCATCGGATCTGCGGCCGCTGTCGTAGACGAAGACGTCGGCGTCGAAGTGAACCGCGCGCCCTTCGTGCGCAATGAGACCCCACTGCAAACCATCGCCTTTCGCAGGAGCGCGCGCCGGAGACGGCCTAAAGGAGGGATGGCGGGGCGGATTGCGCGCAATGTGGGAATGGGTCGTGGAGGTGGTACGCAACATCGGTCTAGCCTTCCTGTCATTCAATTTCGATCGGCTGGTCCCCTCACGGCCGCCGTTAAGGCCAGAATGCCCCGGGGCATGGATGCGATCTGTTCCCGCGGTAACAGGGGTGCGGGCCGGCCCTCTAGCGCCTGAAAATGAAGAAGAATTCATGCCTGAGCGCAGGGGATCGTGCGTAAAAATGGGAGCCGCTGGGGAGCGCCGAGTGTTCAATCGATCGGAGGTCCGATGCAGGTGAGCAATCTCAGGAGCGGAATTGCGATGCGCCTCGCGGCCGCGTTTGCCCTGTTGGGCGCGCTCATCATTTCAGGCTCATTTGCGCCGCCAGCGCACGCCGAGGAGACCAAGCCCGCCGCCGCCGTTTTCGACGAGGCGTGGCGCCTCGTGCGCGACAACTTCTACGACCGCAATCTCAAGGGGCTCGACTGGGACAAGGTCGGCGATGCGCACCGGCGCGAGTACGCGGCCGCGAGCTCCGACAAAGAGCGCTCCGCCGCCATCAACGCGATGCTGAAAGAGCTCGGCGCGTCGCACATGCTGCATGCCACGAAGGCGGACCCGACCTACTACCAGCTCACCGACATCTTCTCCTGGGGTTTGCGCAACGACCTGCCGCGCTATTTTCCGGACGGAAAGATTTCGTATCCCGGGATCGGCATCTTCACGCGCGACGTCGACGGGAAGACATTCGTGTCAGGCGTGCTTGCGGGGCTGCCTGGCGATAAGGGGGGGCTCAAGGTCGGTGACGAGCTGCTCTCGGTGGACGGCAAGCCGTTCGAGCCGGTGGCGTCGTTCCGCGACAAGACCGGTACAACCGTTCTCATCTCGGTGCGCCGCGATCCGCAGGGGCCCGACGTCTCGCTCACGGTGGCGCCGGAGCAGCTCGCGCCCGGCAAGGCATTCGAAGCGGCAATCCGCGACGGGGCGCGCATCATCGAAGCCGGCGGGCGGCGCATCGGCTATATCCGCATCTGGTCGTACGCGAGCCAGCGCTATCAGGGCGCGCTCGAGGACGAGCTAGCGACCGGCAAGCTCAAGGATGCGGACGCTCTGATTTGGGATCTGCGCGACGGATGGGGCGGGGCGCAGGCGGAGTATCTCGATATCTTCAATCCGCGCGGGCCGGAGATGAAGCTGACCGAGCGCGACGGTTCGACGTCGGTCGCGGCCTTCAAATGGCGCAAGCCCGTGGCGCTTCTCATCAACGGCGGCACGCGGAGCGGCAAGGAAGTGCTGACCTACGGCTTCAAGAAGTATGGGTATGGCGAGGTCGTGGGCGAGCGCACGGCGGGCGCGCTGCTCGCGGGGCGCGGCTTCCTGTTGTCGGACGGCAGCTTTCTCATGGTCGCCGTCAACGACGTCAGCGTCGACGGCGAGCGCCTCGAGGGCAAAGGCGTCGAGCCCTCGATCGAGGTGCCGTTCGACCTTCGCTACGCGGCCGGCCGGGATCCGCAGCTCGACAAGGCGGTCGAGGTGCTCACCGCGCCGCGTGGGTAGATCTGCTACAGGCGCCACTCGTCATCCTCGAGCACGTGAGCCCAGGGCGAGCGTGCTCGGGGATCCGCATGACGTCGAAGACACGAAAGGATTTTGAGGGCCTTCGGCAATTGTGCTGGATCCCGCCTCGTTCGAGCTAAGCGCTCTCGCTCGGCGAGGATGACGGGCATGGCGCGAACGTTACTTGCTCTTGTGGCGGCGTGCCGAGAGCGTGAGTGCGCCGGTCAGGCCGCGCTGCTTTTTGGCGGGCACGGGCGATTTGGCCGGCTTGTTGATCTTGTGCCGCTTCGGCTTCGCCTCGCTTTCGGTTGCGCCCTGCGGCTTGGCGCCCGAGGCGCGCTGGCCGATGGCGATGAGGCGGGCGACGCGCTCGGCGGCATCCTGCAGATACTGCCGCGATTTCTTGATCGCGACCTCGAGCGCCATGGCATTGGGCGTCGCCGACTCGAGGCCGTCGATGCCGTGGGCGAAGACGCCCGCCGCATCGTCGGCGAGACCGCCGCCGATGGCCACGACCGGCACGCCGAACTTGCGGGCGGCGGCGGCAACGCCCGAGGGCGTCTTGCCGAACGCGGTCTGGAAGTCGACGCGGCCTTCGCCGGTGATGGCGAGATCGGCGCCCTGCATGTGCTCCTCGAGCCGCGTCGCGGCGACGACGAGCTCGACGCCGCGCTTGAGCGTGGCGTTGGTGAAGGCGATGAGGCCGCCGCCGACGCCGCCGCCGGCGCCGGCGCCCGGCACCTCGGCAATGTCGATGCCGAGATCGCGCTTGATGATGGCGGCGAAGTGGGCAAGGCAGCGGTCGAGATGCTCGACCATCTCGGGTGTCGCGCCCTTCTGGGGTCCGTAGACGTGCGAGGCGCCCTTATCTCCGATGAGGGGATTGGTGACGTCGCAGGCGACGCTCATGCGGACGCGGCTCAAGCCCGGATTGACCCAACGCATGTCGATCGCGGTGACGTCTCCGAGCCTGCCGCCGCCGAGCGGCTCGACAATGGGCGCGCCCGACGCATCGAGGAAGCGCACGCCCAAGGCCTGGGCGAGGCCGGCGCCGGCATCGTTGGTCGCCGAGCCGCCGAGCCCGATGATGATCTCCTCGACGCCGCGGTAGATGGCATCGACGATGAGCTGGCCGGTGCCGAAGGTGGACGCAGCGAGCGGGTTGCGCTCGGCCTTGGGAACGAGCGGCAGGCCGGACGCCTCCGCCATCTCGATCACCGCCGTGCGCCCGCCGCCGAGCAAGCCGTAGGAGGCGATGATCTTGGCGCCGAGCGGCCCCAGCACGCCGCACTGCACGATCTCGCCGCCGGTGGCGTCGACCAGCGACTGGACGGTCCCTTCGCCGCCGTCGGCCATGGGGACCTTGATGTACTCCGCGTCGGGCCAAACGCGCTTAAGGCCGGCCTCGATCTCGCTCGCCACCTCGAGAGACGTCAGGTTCTCTTTGAAACTGTCCGGGGCGATGACGATTTTCATCGGCCGTCTTTCCCTTTTATTTACGCAAAAGGGGGCACGCGTCCCCCGTCCTCCCTGGCCCGCGTTGGAGCCGGCCCGGCACAATGCTACACGCACACGCCTTAAAGCCAGAGTGTGCGCCCGCGACACAAGTTCTCGGTATGCTTAACGACGGTTAAAGGGCCGCGCCGCGCCGGGCCGGAGGCGGGCGTCAGGCCACAGGAAGCGCGGCGAGAAGGCGCGCCAGCGTGTCCGCGGTCGAGCGGTCGAGGCGGCCATCGATGCGGCCGGGGCGGAAGTGGAGCTGGAAGGCGCGTACAACCGAGCGCGTCGCCTCGTCGAAAATGCCATTGGTTTCGACGCCATAGCCGTAAGCGGCGAGGAGTGCCTGGGCTTCGCTGATCGCCGTTCCGTCCTCGTCGAGCCCGGGGTCGCCATCCTCGAGCGGCGCGGGAGGGACCCAGTGGCCGATGCCCGCCTCGGCGAGGCCGGGCCAGTCGAACTTCTCGCCCGGATCGACCTTGCGCATCGGCGCCACGTCCGAGTGCGCGAGCACGCGCGAGGCCGGGATGGCGTGGCGGGCGATGATGTCGCGGGAGAGGGCGATCACTGCGCGCATCTGCGCCTCGGGAAAATCCGGGTAGCCCGCCTGGTGGCCGGGGTTCTGAATCTCGATGCCGATGGAGGCGGAATTGATGTCCGTCTCGCCCGCCCAGAACGAAGCGCCCGCGTGCCAGGCGCGCCTGCTTTCCGCAACCATCTGGGTGATGCGGCCGTCGTCGTCGACGACGTAGTGGCAGGAGACTTTGCAGTCGGGGCGCGACAGGACCTCGATCGCCTTGGCCGCGGTCGGGAGGCCCGTGTAGTGGAGAAGGAGGATGGTCGGTTTCTTGGCGCCGGCACGGGGCTCGATGTTGGGCGAAGGATGGAGGTCGGCGACGAGCGGGCTGTCGGGCTCCTCGATCGTGTGGATCACGAGCCTCTCTCCATGGCGCGCTCTTTCTGGATCGCCTCGTAGGCGGCATTGATCGTCGCCAGCTTGGCGGTCGCGGCCTTGACGAGCGGCGGCTGGGCGCCAGCGGCGATCAGCCTATCCGGATGCAGCTCGACCACAAGCCTGCGGAAGTGCGCCTTGATCTCGGCGTCCGTGGCGTCGGGAGGGATGCCCAGAATCTCATAGGGGCTCTCGGAATCGCGAACGAACATCGCGCGCATCTTGCGGAATTCGGCGCTGCTCAAGCCGAACCTCTCGGCGACCGTGCGCAGGAACTCATCCTCGGCGGGGTGCAACACACCGTCGGAGCAGGCGACGTAGATCAGGCATTCGAGCACGCATCTCGTTACGTCGGGCTCGTCGCGCAGAAGCCGGCCGATGCGGTCCGCGTAGGCCTCGAAGCCCGAGGTGTCCTGCTTGGCGAGATCGTAAAGCCGCCTGATCCTCGGCACGTCCTCGGGCGGCGTCTCGAGGAAGCTCTCGAACGCCTCCCTCTCGGCGAGCACGGCGACGCCGTCGGCCTTCGCCATCTTGGCGGCGAGGGCGACGAAGGCGCTCGTGAAGGCCGCGCTCTGATGGGGCGGGGTCGCGCGAAACAGCTTGTCGAGGCCGAGGCGGCCGAGCAGCTCCGCCACGGCGGCGCGTGCGCTGGCGTTGGGGCTCAAGCCGATAGCGCTCGTGATTTTCTCCCAGACCATGGCTACCCATACCTGCTTTGGCCCAGGCATTGAAGACGGGCGTTGGTTTGTGCTTTCGTCCGAGGCCCGACGGCGCCCCCCGGCATGATCCGGCGCCTCCCGAACCCTTGCGAGCGAAGATGGCGGAAAGCGGCAAGTGGCACTTCTGGATCGATCGCGGGGGTACATTTACCGACGTCGTTGCCCGCGCACCTTATGGGAATCTTATCACTCGGAAGCTGCTTTCGGTGGCACCCGGCGCCTATGACGACGCGGCGCTCGCGGGCATCCGCGAGATCCTCGGTGTGCCGGCGGGCGGGCCCATCCCCGCGGAGCTCATCGGCAGCGTGAAGATGGGCACGACGGTCGCGACCAATGCTCTCCTCGAGCGCAAGGGCCGGCCGACGCTGCTCGTCATCACGCGCGGGTTCAGGGATCAGCTCGAGATCGGCAACCAGGCGCGCCCCGACATCTTTGCGCGGCGCATCGTGAAGCCGGACATGCTCTATGCGCGCGTCGTGGAAGGTCATGAACGCGTGCGCGCCGACGGCACGGTCGAGGCTCGCGCTCGATGTGCACCTGCTCAAGCGTGAACTCGAGCGGGCGATCGGCGATGGGATCGACAGCGTGGCGATCGTCTTCATGCACGCCTACGCCTACCCCGAGCACGAGCGACAGGCGGCCCTCCTCGCGCGCGAAGCCGGCTTTTCGCAGATCTCGGTCAGCCACGAGGTCTCGCCGCTGATCAGGATCGTGGGGCGCGGAGATACAACTGTCGCGGATGCCTATCTGTCGCCGGTGCTCAAAGGCTACGTCGACAAGGTGGCGGCGGCGCTCTCTGCTCCCTCTCCCCGCTTGCGTCATGCTGAAAGCGTGCCTTCGGCACGACGAGAGGGAAGGGGTGAGGGGCAGCAACAATCCGCAGCGCAAGCTTCTGCCCCTCACCCTAACCCTCTCCCCACTGTAGTGGGGAGAGGGAATGACGTTCCGCAACTTCTGTTCATGGCGTCGTCGGGCGGGCTCAAGTCGGCTCAATTCTTTCACGGCCGCGACGCGATCCTCTCGGGACCGGCGGGGGGCGTCGTCGGCATGGCGGAGACGGCGCGGGCGGCGGGCTTCGAGCGCGTGATCGGCTTCGACATGGGCGGCACCTCGACGGACGTCGCGCATTTCGCGGGCGAGTACGAGCGGCGCTTCGAGACGGAGGTGGCGGGCGTGCGTCTGCGCACGCCGACGCTCTCCATCCACACGGTCGCGGCGGGCGGCGGATCAATCCTCACCTTCGACGGCAGCCGTCTTCGTGCCGGGCCGGAGAGTGCGGGGTCCGATCCCGGTCCCCTCTGCTACCGGCGCGGCGGGCCGCTCACGATCACCGACGCCAACGTGATGACCGGCAAGCTCAAGGGGCAATTCTTCCCGGCGGTGTTCGGCCCCGGCCGGGACCAGCCGATCGACGAGGAAGCCGTGCGGCAGGCCTTCGCGGCGCTCGCGGCGCAGATCGGCGACGGGCGGACGCCGGAAGCGGTTGCCGACGGGTTCATCCGCATCGCGGTCGAGAACATGGCGAACGCCATCAAGAAGATCTCGGTCGAGCGCGGCTACGACGTGACACGCTATGCGCTCAACTGTTTCGGCTCGGCGGGCGGCCAGCACGCGTGCCTCATCGCCGACACGCTCGGGATCGAGACGGTGCTCATCCATCCGCTCTCGGGCCTGCTCTCGGCCTACGGCATCGGGCTCGCGAGCCTGCGCGCGAGCCGCGAGCAATCGATCGAGGTGCTGCTCGACGACGCGGCCATGCGCGAGATCGAGAGCCGCGCCTGGTCGCTCGGCAACGAGGTGACCGAGGAGCTGCTCGATCAAGGCGTCGCGCACGACGACATCGCGATCACGAGCACTTTGCACCTGCGCTACGAGGGCACGGACAGCGCGCTTCCGGTTCTGCTTTCCGAGCCGGATCTCATGGTGCGGGATTTCGAGGCGGCGCACGGGCAACGGTTCGGCTTCATCTCGCCGGAGAAACGCGTCTTCGCCGCGCACATCGAGGTGGAGGCTGCGGGTGGCGGTGAGGCGCAGCGACAGACCACGGCGCAAGGTTCTGCCCCTCACCCTAGCCCTCTCCCCGCAAGCGGGGAGAGAGAATTGACGGCGAGATTTTACTCGCGAGGGACGTGGCACGAGGGGCCGGTGCTGCTGCGGGAGGGGCTCGCGATCGGACAGCGGGTCGCCGGCCCCGCACTCATCATCGAGCCGCATCAGACGGTCGTGGTCGAGGACGGCTGGGCGATTGGAGGTCACGGAACGAAACGATCTCGTGCTTTCGCGCGTCGCACCGCGCCGGCGGGAAGCACTCGGCACGAAGCCTGATCCCGTGCTGCTCGAGGTCTTCAACAACCTCTTCATGGCGATTGCCGAGCAGATGGGGGAAGCGCTCAGGCTCACGGCGCAGTCGGTCAACATCAAGGAGCGGCTGGACTTCTCGTGCGCGGTCTTCGACGGCCAAGGCAATCTCGTCGCCAACGCCCCGCACATGCCGGTGCATCTCGGGAGCATGGACCGGTCGGTCGAGACGATCGTGCGCGAGAAAAAGGGTCAGATGCGGCCGGGCGACGTGTTCATGCTCAATGCGCCCTACAACGGCGGCACGCATCTCCCGGACATCACCGTCGTGACGCCCGTGTTCGACGCGGGCGGGCGCGAGATCCTGTTCTACGTCGCGAGCCGCGGGCCATCACGCGGACGTCGGCGGCATTGCTCCTGGCTCCATGAGCCCGCGCGCCAAGACCATCGAGGAGGAGGGCGTCTATATCGACTGCTTCACGCTGGTCGAGGGCGGCCGCTTCCGCGAGGCGGAGACGCTGGCTCTCTTGAAGGGCGCAAAATACCCGGCGCGCAACCCGGCGCAGAATATCGCCGACCTCAAGGCCCAAGTCGCGGCCAATGCGCGGGGGCAGGCGGAGCTCGCGAGGATGGTCGAGGAGCATGGGCTCGATGTCGTGCGCGCCTACATGGGCCACGTCCAGGACAATGCGGAGGAGGCGGTGCGCCGTCTCATCTCGCGGCTCGAGGACGGTCACTTTCGCGTCGAGACGGACGACGGCTGGGCAGTCGAGGTCAAGATCACGGTGGACCGCGAGCAGCGGACGGCGAGAGTGGATTTCACCGGAACGTCAGCGGCGCGTGGCCTCGAACTTCAATGCACCCGAGCCGGTGACGCGCGCCGCCGTGCTCTACGTGTTCCGCGTCATGGTCGACGAGCCCATCCCGATGAACGCCGGGTGCCTGCGGCCGATCGAGATCGTCATCCCAGAAGGCTCGATCCTCAAGCCGCGCTATCCCGCGGCCGTCGTCGCCGGCAACGTGGAGACGAGCCAGATCGTGACCAATGCGCTGTTCGCGGCCCTCGGCGGTCTCGGCTCGGCGCAGGGGACCATGAACAACCTCACCTTCGGCAACGCGCGCGTTCAATATTACGAGACGATCTGCTCCGGGTCGCCGGCAGGCGTCGACGGCAAGGGGCAGGGCTTCGACGGCACGGCGGCGGTGCATGTGCATATGACCAACACGCGGCTCACCGATCCCGAGGTGCTCGAGCTGCGCTACCCGGTCGTGGTCGAGGAGTTCTCGATCCGGCGCGGCTCGGGCGGCAAGGGAAAGTGGAAAAGCGGCGACGGCACGGAGCGCGTCATCCGGTTTCTCGAGCCCATGGATTGCGCGATCCTCTCCGGCTACCGGCGCGTGCGGCCGTTCGGCCTTCACGGCGGAGAGGCCGGAGAATGCGGGGAAAATCTCGTTCGCAGGCGGGACGGCCGCGTCGAGCGGCTCGCCGGCTCAGACCAGACCGAGCTCGAGGCGGGGGACGCCATCATCATCAAAACGCCGACGGGCGGTGGCTTCGGAGCCACTTGAGCGGGCTTGAAAGATTGGCCGGGCGTGTGAATCATCTATGTATGGGTGCAGGTCTCAAGGTCACCATCGGCTCGACATGAACGAACGCGGCCGCATGTTTGTCCTGGCAGTTTGCGCGGCCGCCTTAGCGGGTGGCGCCGCGGCCGAGGAGAATGTGTCTCCGGACGCCGACTTCACGGCGCGCGAGATCACGCAGGCGCTGTTCAAGGCGCGGCCGGGCGAGCAGCTCAACTATTCGGGGCGCGATCTCACCTACCTCGATCTCTCCGGCCTCGACTTCAAGCAGGCGCGGCTCGACAAGACGGATCTCTACGGTGCCGATCTCACGGGCGCCAACCTCAAGGGCGCGGACATCTCGAACGCCCGCCTCGATCGCGCGGTGCTGATCCGCGCCGACATGTCGGGGGCGAACTTGAGGGGCACGACGATCCTGCGCCCGACGGTCTACTCCGACATGGAGAACAAGCTCTCGGACGCGCCGCGCTTCGCGGGGGCGAACCTCACCGGCATCCACGTGCAGGCAGAGCTGTCGGGCGCCGATTTTCGCGGGGCCGACCTGACGTATGCCGATTTCAGTCCGCTCGAGGCGCGCCCCGGGCAAGGCACGCTCGTCACGCTGCCGCGGAATGTCCTCAAGTCGTGCGACTTCTCGGGCGCGACGCTTGCGGCACGCCAATTTCACGCGCGCGATTCTGACGTTCTCGCGGCTCGTCGGCGCCGATCTGCACGGGAGCCATCCTCGCGGAAGCGGATCTGTCGAAAGTGGATTTTTCGGGCGCCAATCTCGCGGGCGCGGATTTCACGGGCGCCGATCTCGACGGTGCCGTGCTGTCGGGCGTCAAAGGCCTCGACAGCGTCAAGGGCCTCGATCAGGCGCTGAACCTCGACAAGGCCGTGCGGTAGCCCGGCTCGGGCGCTCGCTCAGAGCGCTGCCCGACGGGGTCGAGCTCGGGGCGCGACAAGCAGGTGCTTGATCCGCGCCTTGAACTCGATGGCATCGACCGGCTTGTTCAGGAAATCCGTGGCGCCGGCCTCGAGCGCGCGGGCGCGGACCGCAAGATCAGCCGAATGCGTGACCATGACGATCGGCGTCGCCTTGTGGTGGGCGTGGGCGCGGACCTCGTGGATGAAGTCGACGCCGTTGAGGTCCGGCATCGAATAGTCGACGACGATCAGATCGGCGGCGTTGCCGGCGAGGAAGTCCGCGGCGGTGCGCGGCATTCGTAAAGGCCTTCGCCTCGCCCTTGTAGACGTTGGCGGAAAGGCTTTTCAAAACCGCCAGATTGGTCGGGCTGTCGTCGACGATTACGATTGCCATGTTCTGTCCCCCACGAATTTCCGCCAGGGCGCGAGATGCGCCTAGGCTGCCGATACCTTCTGTCATCCGCGGCCGCGCCGCGAGCGATGCTCTGCAAGATGCTTGCGGAATGCCGCGTCCGTCAGGCTGATGACGCCTGGCAGGGCATTCGCCTGCTCGAGAGCCTCATCGCATTTGCCGGCGATGCAGTCCAGCTCGATGCCCTTGGCGATCTCGCGCAGACGGCGTGCGCCGGTGCTGGCGCTCGCGCCGGCTATGGCGTGCGTGACCTTCTTCAGGTCGTCGAAGTTCTTCGCGCGCATGGCGGCGAGCGCCTGCTCGAGACGTCCCGCCAATTCGCTTGAGGTATTCCTCGACGACGATGGGGACGACCTCGGGCGACGTCTCTGCGGCGAGCTTTTCCAGCTCGGATACGTCGATGAGGGCGGCAAGCTCTGTCGTCGCCGGCAGCGGCGGAGGGGCTGGCGGCCTCGGGCGCGCTTTCCTCGCTGCTCCTCGGCGTCGACGATCAAGGCAAGATGCTTTTCGATGTCGGCGCGGCGGATCGGCTTCGTCAGATAGTCGTTCATGCCGGCGGCGAGGAAACGCTCGCGGTCGCCGGCGATGGCATTCGCGGTCAGGGCGACGATGCGAACGGAGCGGAACGGCTCGGGCAGCTCGCGGATGCGCGCCGGTCGCCTCGATGCCGTCCATCTCGGGCATCGAGATGTCCATGAAGATGGCGTCGTAGCGCGTGTTGCTCGCCGCCTCGAGCGCTTCCTTGCCGTTGTTGGCGGTCGCGATCTCGTGGCCCTCGCTCTCGAGCATGCGGCTCGCGACGATGCGGTTGGTGGCGTTGTCGTCGACGACGAGGATGTTGAGCTTGCGGACGGCCGCGGACGACTTGCGGATGACGGGCGTTTCCTGCGAGGGCGCATCGAGCAGGCTCGCGAGCGAAAGCTTGAACCAGAAGTGGCTGCCCTCGCCCTCGACGCTGTTGACGCCGACGCTGCCGTTCATCGCCTCGACGAGACGCTTCGAGATGGCGAGGCCGAGGCCGGTGCCGGACGTGCGGCGCGTGTAGGAGGAATCGAGCATGGAGAATTCCTGGAACAGGTCCTTGAGCCGGTTCTTCGGAATTCCAATGCCCGTATCGAAGACGCCGACCTCGATGTCGGGACGCTCGTCGCTGCCGCCGATGCGCTCGACGCGGACCGTGATGCAGCCGTTCTTGGTGAACTTGTTGGCGTTGGAGACGAGGTTGAGGAGCACCTGGCGCACGCGAATGCGGTCGCCGACGAGGTAGCGCGGGACGGCGCCCTTCCACTCGCTTTCGAGACGGTTGCCGCGCGCGTCGGCCTGGGTGGCGACGATGTCGAGCACGGACTTGACGAGGCCGTTCAGGTCGAACGGCTTCCAGTCGAGCTCGAGCTTGCCGGCTTCCATCTTCGAGAAGTCGAGCACGTCGTTGATGTGGACGAGGAGCGCCTCGCTCGACTGGAGCGCGATGTCGACAAGCTCGCTCTGCTCCTTGTCGAGACCGGTGCGGCTGACGAGCTCGAGCGCGCCGATGACGCCGTTCAAGGGCGTGCGCATCTCGTGGCTCATCGTGGACAGGAAGTTCGACTTGGTCAGGCTCGCCGCCTTGGCCTTCTCGGTCGTCTCGAGCAGCTCCATCTGGGCGCGCTTGCAAGGATTGCTCGCGCAGAATTGTCTGCGTGATGTCCGAGCGGACGCTGACGTAGCCGGTGGTCTTGCCGCTTGAATCCTTGATGGCGGCGTTCGTGGCATTGATCCAATAGATCGAGCCATCCTTGGCCTTGTTGCAGACCTCGCCCTTCCAGAGGCCGTCGCGCTCGATCGTCGCGAACATGTCGCGCCAGAACTCGGAGGAATGCGTGCCGGAGTTCAGGATGCGGTGCGTCTGGCCAATGATTTCGTGGGGCGCGTAGCCGGTGAGGCGAGCGAACTCGGAGTTGACGTAGGTGATGCGTCCTTCGGCATCGGTCTCGGAGACCGCAGCGTGCAGACCCAGCACTTGTCTCTGCACGTCCTTGTGGGCGAGCGTCGCGGCGAGCTCGGCGGCTTCCGCCTCCTTCTTGCGCAAGGCTATGGCGAGCGATTTCTCGGCACGGCGGGTCTCCGCGACGAACGGGCTCACGATCCAGTAGTGGAGGAGCGCCGAGACGGCGGCGGTCAGCAGCGAAGGCCTTGACCAGAGAGAGAAGGACGGAGCCAACGGTGCAGGTCGTCCCAGGCGAGGGCCGGCATGGCGACCGCGAATACAACACAAGCGACGGCAGCAATAAGTTGATTGCCGTTCATGAATTCCGAGACGCTGCCCGGCGCGTGCCCGGCTGAACTCTCGTGCGGCGGCTACTCATGGAAATGGGGTGCTCTCGCCAAGACCGGCGCAATGTTATCAATCATTGCTTACCGCCCCATTTCACCAGGGCGTCTACGGACGCTCTTTTCGCGTCCCATTTTTGGGCGATCGGAAGCTATTTGGTGAGGCGCCCGCTCGTGATTTCAGGCGGCGGGAAGGCTCACGACGATGCGCGCGCCCCCTTGTGGCGACTGGGCGATGGCAATCGCTCCGCCGTGAGCGTCGACGATCTGGCGGGCAATCGCGAGCCCGAGGCCGCTGCCGCCGGTCTCGCGGCTGCGAGACTGCTCGAGGCGATAGAAGGGCTCGAATACGGCCTGGCGCTCGGCTTCCGGGATGCCGGGACCATTGTCGTCGATGTTGATTTCGATCATCTCGTCGTGGCGCGCGAGCTCGACCTCGGCCTTGCTGCCGTAGCGCAGCGCGTTGTCGATCAGGTTGGAGAAAAGCCGGCGCAGGGCGACGGGATCGCCCATGACGGCAAGACCGGAGGTGTTTGGCGCCTCTCGAAGCGTGATGGCTTCGCCGGGGCGCTCGTCGATCTCCGTCCGGAGAAGCTCGCGCAGCTCGACGCGCTCTCGCCGGTCGGAGACTGAGCCGCCGCGTGCGACGGCGAGCGCGTCATCGATCAGCGCCGCCATGTCGTCGAGATCGCGCGCCGTGCGCGTGCGCCGGTCGTCATCCTCGAGCGTCTCGGCGCGAAGCCGCAGCCTGGTGATGTAAGTCTTCAAGTCGTGCGAGATGGCGCCGAGCAGTATCGTGCGGCCTTTGACGAGAGCTGCGATGCGTCCCTGCATGTCGTTGACGGCGGCGATCAGCTTCTTGATCTCCGGGCGCGCCGCGCGGACGCACGGTCGTCGCGGGTGCTTCGCCGGTGAAGCCGGCGACCGAATCCGCAAGCTCCCGCAGCGGGCGTGCCTCGCGCCAGATGGCGAGGAGCGCCGCGATGCCGACGAGCGCGCCGAGCGCACCGATGAAGAAACCCGGCGGAAAGCCGAAGACCTTCGGAGCTATGTCGCCTCGGCTCTCGAGCACGGCATAGCCTCCGCCTTCGAGTCCGATGGCAATGCGCAAGGGCTCGCGCGAGGTGAGCCAGTACTGGCCGATGCGGAGCTGGCGCCAGCGCGGGCCCTGCTCGGGAGTGATGAAGGCCATGACCTCGCGACCGCCGGCTTCGGGAAGGTACTGCTCGACGACCCACTCGACGGCGGGCAGGCGCTGGGCATTGCCGTCGATTGCTGGCCGCTCGGCCGAATACGCGACATGAAGCGTGTCGGAGCTCAGCGCCCGCAGCAGGCTTTCGCGACGCTCCTTGCCGGTGGCTTCGATCAGGTCGACGATCGCGGCCGCGCGCTCGGGCAGCAGCATCAGGGCTTCGCCCGGTCCCTGCCGCATCCTCGACATGTAGCCGATGCCTGTCGCGAGCGCTTGCATGACGAGAAGTGCCAGGAGCACGATTGCCATCAGGCGGCCGGCGAAGCCGAGGCGTCCCAGCACGTCAGAGCTCCTTGACCGGGACGACCAGACTGTAGCCCGCGTTGCGGATCGTCTTGATCAGCTCGGAGCCGTCGGCCTCGATCTTCTTGCGCAGGCGGCTCACCTGGACATCGATGGTGCGGTCGAGCGCTTCGGCACGCCGGCCGCGTGTCCAGTCCATCAGCTGCTCGCGCGAAAGCACGCGTGCCGGGCGCGTGACGAAGCATTCGAGGAGATCGAACTCGGCGCTCGTCAGCTCGACCGTGCCGCCTCCGTCGCGCGCGACGGAGCGGGCGTCGAGATCGACGACGAGATCGGCCAGAGCCGAAGCGGCGATGCTCGGCGGGGGCCGGCTCGGCGCGGCGCAGGATGGCGCGAATGCGAGCGACAAGCTCACGCGGGTTGAATGGCTTCGGCAGATAGTCGTCGGCTCCCATCTCGAGGCCGACGATGCGGTCGATGTCCTCGCCTTTCGCCGTCAGCATGATGACCGGCACGCGCGACGCGGCGCGAAGACGGCGGCAAATCGAAAGACCGTCCTCGCCCGGCATCATGAGGTCGAGGACGACGAGATCCGGATCGCCGTAGCTCGAGCGGAAACGGTCGAGCGCCGCGCCGCCGTCGCCGACGTCGACGCGGAACCCCTGCCGCTGCAGGTAGCTCTGCACCAGGTGGCGGATCTCGGGGTCGTCCTCGATGACGAGAATGCGGGGGCGGTCGCTCATGGGACCTGAGGGTACGGCTCGGCCCGGCCGGTGCAAGGCCGCCGGGTGAGCCCGTTACAAATCGTTACGCCCGGGGTCGTTAAGCGAAACACGAGCGCAAATTCTGACGCTCAATCTCTGCCTTGTCGCCAACAGGCGCGTCAACAGAGATGAAAAGGAGCCGCACCCATGTCTCTCGCGTTCGTTAAGAAGTCTTACGCCGCCCCGGTCACGCTCGCTGCAGCATTTCTTCTCGCCGGGGCCTCGATGGCCGATGCCGGCTGGTCGCGAAAGGGAGGCGGGACCGGTCCGCGGGGCAACAGCTGGAGCTCGACCGGCTCGGGCTCGTGCTCGGGCGGCTCGTGCGCCTCGACGCAGACGTTTACCGGTCCGGCGGGCGGCACCACGACGCGGAACGGCAGCACCAACTGCTCCGGCGGCACGTGCAACTACTCCGCAACAGTTACGGGGCCCAATGGTAACGGCTATACGCGCAATGGTAGCGTGACGCGCTACTGAATTTGTATTGTCGTGCTTCTTATCGGAAAACCGGTTGCCACTTTTCCGGAAGCACTCTAGCGGAGCAGCCGGCGGCCCGCGATCCCCCAGCCGCCGGCGCTCTCAAGCGAGACGAGAGTACGATGTCGAAGCGCTTATGCTTGTGCCTCTTCGCCGTCCTACTCGGCACGCTTGCGCCGGCCGCAGCGTCGGCCGGCGGCTCTCCCGGCGGTGAGCCGCCGCCCTATCCGTGGCGGACCGCAATACGACGAGCCGCAATACGACGGGCCACCGAATGGCGGACCGTTTGGCATCCGCGCGGCGGCTGCGGCGTGCCGCCCGGACATCGAGCGCTATTGCGCGGGCGTGCTTCCCGGTGGCGGGCGCATCATCGCGTGCCTCGCCGGAAACCGCGATCGGCTGTCACCGCCTTGCGACGAAGTCTTGCGACGCGCGGAGTCGTTCTTCCGGCGCTGAAACACACAATCTGGATATTCGAACAATGCCCGAGCTGCCACAGTTCTTCGGTCAAGGACGCACGCCTGGAGGCTTCCTGGCCATCGCACTTTTGTTCATCGCTCTCGAGCTCATCTATCTCAAGCTCGTGCGCCACGAGCTTGCGCACGACATCAAGGAGACGGCGGCCTCCGTCGGCGTCGCATTCGGCGATGTCGCCTCGCGCGTGCTCACGGGGTGGCTCGCCGCCGTGCCGCTCTTTTTTCTCTATCAGCATCGCCTGCTCGAGATTCCGCTCGATAGGTCATGGAGCTGGATCGCGCTCTTTCTCGGCGTCGAGTTTTGCTACTACTGGTTTCACCGCGCCGCGCACCGCATACGCTGGCTCTGGGCGACGCATGCGGTGCATCACTCGGCGACGCAGTTCAATCTCTCGGCTGCGATCCGGCTCGGCTGGACGGGGACGCTCACCGGCGCGTTCGTGTTCTTTCTGCCGCTCGCCTGGCTCGGCTTTCATCCGCTGGCCATCGGCGGCGTGCTGGGGCTCGGCCTGCTCTACCAGTTCTTTCTGCACACGGCGCTCGATGTGCACCTCGGGCCGCTCGAGCGGATCTTGAATTCGCCGCGCCATCACCGCGTGCATCACGCGTCGAACGAAGTGTGCCTCGACAAGAACTACGGCAACGTGCTCATCATCTTCGACCGGCTGTTTGGGACATTCACGGAGGCGCCGGCGGACGAGGCGCTGCGCTTCGGGCTCAAGGGTCGCCAGGTGTCGAACAACCCGATTGCGATTGCGCTCGGCGAGTGGGGCCATCTCTGGCGCGACTTGCGCAATGCGCGCGGCCTCAAGGAGCGCGTTGCCGTGCTCTTTGGTCCGCCTTGATTTCTTGCCCATCGGACAGATATGCCCTACGGGGACCGGCAAGGCGCGGCGCAAGCCCGCCCCGATCAATCGGAGAGCAGTCATGACCACCATCAACGCGGCCGCGTCGGGTCAGTTCTCTGTCGGCGGCGATATTCCCATCAATCGTCTCGGCTTCGGCGCCATGCGCATCACGGGTAGCGGAATATGGGGCGAGCCCGCCGACCGGGAGGAAGCGCTGCGGACCCTGAGGCGCGCGCCCGAGCTCGGCGTCAACTTCATCGATACGGCGGATAGCTACGGGCCGCGCGTGAGCGAGCTGCTGATCCGCGAGGCGCTTCACCCCTACAAGGGGCTTTTGATTGCAACCAAGGGCGGCCTCGAGCGGCCGGGTCCGAGCAACTGGGTGTCCAACGGACAGCCCGAGTATCTGAGAAAGTGCGTCGCGGGGAGCCTCAAGCGCCTCGGCGTCGAGCGCATCGATCTCTGGCAATTGCACCGCGTCGATCCCAAGGTGCCGCGCGCCGAACAGCTCGAGGTGGTTGCGGCCATGCAAAAGGAAGGGCTCATCCGGCATGTCGGTCTGAGCAATGTCTCGGTCGACGACATCAAGGCCGCGCAAAGGCTCTTCCGCGTGGTGACCGTTCAGAACCGCTACAATCTCGTCGAGCGCATGAGCGAGGACGTGCTCGATTACTGCGAGGCGAACGGCATCGGGTTCATCCCGTGGAATCCGCTCTCCACAGGACGGTTGGCGCAGCCGGGCTCGCCGCTCGATACGATCGCCAAGAAGGCCCGCGCGACGCCGGGCCAGATCGCGGTTGCCTGGCTCTTGAAGCGCAGCCCGGTCATGCTGCCGATCCCGGGCACGGGCAAGGTCGCGCACCTCGAGGAGAACGTGGCCGCGGCCGGCATCTCTCTCTCGGATGAAGACTTCCGCGCCCTCGATGACGCGGCGCGCAAGGCGGAACGCGCCAGCGCCTGACCGGAGCTCGCCTACACGACACGTCATCCCCGCGTCATGGCGGCGCCATGCTCCGCATGGACGGCGGGGATCTATCCAACCATGTTGTGATGCTCAGATACCTGCTTGGACGGATGCCCGCCTACGCGGGCATGACGTCAATGTTAGGACCAGCGAATTTGGTCCGTCGATGTCTGGCAAAGATGAGGCCGGACTTTGATGGTCCGGCCTCGATGAATTCGTGGCAGCGTCAATGCACGCTAGCTTGTTTGCGGCGAGCACTTGCGGTCGGTCATGAACTGATCGAACTCAGAGCGGTCCTTCGCCATTCGCAAGCGCTCGAGGAAATCGCGGAATTCGCGCTCCTCCTCAACAAGCTTGTGCAGGGTCTCCTGGCGATATTCGTCGAATGCCACGCTGCCGACCAAGGACGTCCGGCGCTGGTGCATCGCGACGTCAGCATGCGAGCCGTGATCTTCCTTGTGCCACCAGCCTCTCGCACGGTCCAGGCGGCGGCGGGCGTGATTCGCCATCGGCGCCAGACCGGTACGCCCCATCACGTAGGCCAGGGTCGCGCCGGCCAAAGCGCTCGAACCGGCGACAGCCCACAAGGTCATCATTCTCGGCATTGCTGTTCAGCCTCATGCAGGGGAAAACATGAAAAGGGCGCGGCGGAAATCCGCCGCGCCGATGATTGGCGTCAGGTCTGAGGAGCCGGCTCGGGGCCCAGCGGCTCCGACGGGCGGTTCTTGCGCTCGGTCATGAACTGATCGAACTCCGAGCGGTCCTTCGCCATGCGCAGGCGCTCCAGGAAATCGCGGAACTCGCGCTGCTCGTCCTCGAGCTTCTTCAGCGTCTCCTCGCGATACTCGTCGAAGGCGCGGTTGCCGCTCGAGGAGAACCCGCGTGGGCCGTGGCCCCAGCGGTCCATCCGTCGCTCGAAGCGGTCAAACCTGTCGTGCATGCGCTGGTGCCACCGTCCCGCGCCACCATTCCATCCGCATCCCATGCGTCCACTCCAGAGAAGAAAAGCCAATATTGCGAGGCCCAGCGGCCAGAACACGATGAAGCTCAGGGGAGAACGCCAATGCAGCTCAAGGATCACATCGTGCTCGTCACGGGCGCGCTCGGCACGCTGGGTGGCGCCATGTGCAAGGCGATCGAGGCGGCCGGCGGCAATGCGATCCGCAGCGATCTGGCCTCGCGCGGCAAGGTCGACATCGCGCTCGACGTCACGCGCGAGGAGGACTGGAAGGCGGCGATGGCCGAGATCGAGCGCGGCCACGGCCGCCTCGATGGGCTGGTCAATAACGCCGGCATCGGCACGCCGGGCGATGTGGAGCAGACGCCGTTCTCCGAGTGGCGCCGCGTGATGGCCGTCAATGCCGACGGCGTGTTCCTGGGCTGCAAGTACGCCATGCCGCTGCTGGCCAAATCCAAGGCGCCGTCGATCGTCAACATCTCCTCGGCCTCGGGCATCGTCGGCGGCGCCAATCTCGCCGCCTACAACGCGTCGAAGGGCGCGGTGCGGCTGCTGACCAAGTCGGTGGCGCTGTCGGGCGCGAGGAAGCGGCCGCCGGTGCGCTGCAACTCGGTGCATCCCGCCTTCATCGAGGGCGACATGGTCGACGCCATGGTGAAGAGCCGCCCCGACCAGGCCAAGGCGCGCGCCAAGCTGGAGGCGCAGATCCCGATCGGCCGGCTGGGCCAGCCGCACGAGGTCGCCAGCACGGTGGTGTGGCTGCTGTCGGAGGCCTCCTCGTTCACCACCGGCTCCGAGGTGCTGGTCGACGGCGGCCTGATCGCGGGTTGAACCGGACTTGCGATATTGCCCAGACGTAGCAAATTTGCTACACAGGTATTTCACATGTGGACCGTCGAGACTCTCAATTCGACGGTTGATGCCGAGCTTGAAGCACTGCCGCAGGATATGTTGGCGCGCTTCTGGTACATCGCCGGCCTGATCGAAGAAATGGGACTGGAACGCTTGCGCGGTCCGCACATCGACCACCTTCAAGGACCGCTCTGGGAAATGCGGCTCAAGGGCAGGGATGGGATCGCGCGTGCGATCTACGTTACCGCGAGCGGACGGCGCGTCGTCGTGGTGCGTGTGTTCATAAAGAAGACCCAAAGGACGCCGCGACGCGAAATCGAGCTCGCCTTGAAGCGAGCGAAGGACGTGAGATGACCCGTGTGATGACCTGCACAAGAAATGGCTGAAGGAACGGCCTGGCTATGCCAAGGCGGTGGCTGAGCTCGAGGGCGAATTCCAGCTCGCTTCGCTGTTTATCGGCGCACGCGCTCGCGCTGGCCTGACGCAAGAACAGCTTGCCGCGCGCATGAAGACGACCCGGACCGTGATCTCGCGGCTGGAGAGCGGGCGCATGAAACCGTCTACCCGCACGCTCGAGAAGTTTGCGCTGGCGACAGGCCACAGGCTCAAGATCACTCTCGAGCCCGTCGAAAAGCGGCAGACGCGTCGGCGCACTGAAGCCAGGGCGGAGCTTAACAAGGTTTAACTGGCGCGATGTGCTGGCCCGTCTTCAATAGCCGTTGCGGTACGCACTGCGCATAGCCCGGAGCCTCCGCCTTGCTAGCGAACCGGCAGGTCTGGCTGCACATACGCGACTTCGGCAGGCGAGCGCCGAAGGCGCTCGCGTTTGCTGTTTGTATCGCGCTCATCCCCCTCGGCAGTGCAACACTTCTGCTCGCGCAAGAGGCGGCACGCGCGGAAGCCCGAGCCACACCGGCACCGACGCGCGAGGAGCTGGGCCGCCTGTTCGATGCGGTGGTCGAGACGACGGCGCGCGAGTTCTGGGACAAGGATCGGCTGGAGGGCGGTCGGCTGGCAGGCGCGGGCCGCCGCCGTGCGCGACAGCGTCCTGGACGCCGCGACGAACGAGGAGGCGGCGCGGCGCATCAATGATTTGCTCGGCGAGCTCAAGGCCTCGCACACGACCCTGCTGACGCCCGATGAGGTCGATTACTACATCCTGCTCGATGTCTTCACCCGCGGCGATCAGGCCGAGCGCGGCAGCCGGCGGCGCAAGCTGCAGGATCTGGCGGCGATCGGCGGCCGGCAGGGCGTGCGCTACGCCGGCATCGGCATCTTCACGGCGCGCATCGAGGACCGCGATTTCGTCGATGGGGTGCTGGAGGGCTCGCCCGCGGAACGCGCCGGCATCAAGGCCGGCGACGAGATCGTCGGCGTCGACGGCGACAAATTCCACCCCGTGCTCTCGTTCCGCGGCAAGATCGGAGAGCAGGCGCGGGTCGCCATTCGCCGCGTCAAGGACGGCCCGGTCGAGACGGTGAGCGTCGATGTGGTGCGCATCGCGCCGCTCAAGACGTTCGGCGAGGCGACGCGGGCGAGCGCGCGGGTGATCGAGCGCGGGGAGAGCCGGATCGGCTACGTGCACGTGTGGGCTTCCGTCGGCGATGCATCCGCGCAGGCGCTGACCGACGCGCTGGAGAAGCTCGGCGTCAAGCGCGGGGTGGCGCGGGCAGAGGGCGAGGCCGGCCCGGATGCCAAACCGGAGGCCGGGCAACCCGCCGCGCCCCGGCCGATCGACGCGCTCATCGTCGACATGCGCGGCCGGATCGGGGGGACGGCGACCAATGCCGGCCGCTACCTGGAGGTGCTCGACCCGCGCGGGCCCCGCATCCGATCGCGCAACAAGTCGCACGGCTCTCGCGCCTTCACGTCTCGCTGCGCGGGCGCACGGCCGTGCTCATCGACCAGCACACGCGCAGCACCGGGCGAGCTGTTCGTGCACGCCTACAAGCGCGAGCGGCAGGGCCCGCTGATCGGCACGCGCACGGCCGGCGCCGTCAGCGCGGGCACCGCCTTCGCCATGCCCGGCGGCAATCTGCTCTATCTGGCCGTCACCGGTCTCGAGGTGGACGGCGAGATCGTGGAAGGCGTGGGCGTGGCGCCGGACATCGAGGTGCCGCGCGCGCTGCCCTACGCGCAGGGTGCCGACCCGGTGCTCGACGCGGCGGTCGATGTCCTGGCGCGCGCCGCCGGGAAGGCTGGCGCGGGCAAGCCCGATGGCAATAGCACGAGCCAATAGCGCGCGGGCGGGGAACGCGAAGCGCGTAGGTTGCGTCGAGCGGTCAGCGATGACGCAACGCAGTGGGTGTGCCGCACGCGAGAGGCGGTGCGTCGGCGCGTTCGCTTGACGCACCCTGCGATGCCGATGGCAATTGCTCAAAAATTTACCGTAGGCGGACTTATCCCCGCAAGGTGCGAGCTGGCGTATAGTCGGCCTTGCTCCGCCCCGCGAAGGGGTCGCGCTCATGAGGCGTCATCGGCGTGAGGGCGGAGTGCAGTGCCGAGCCGAGGCCACGCGGGCCGAGGCGACGGGGCTCCGCGCCGCTGCCAGGGGTGAAACTCCCCGGCCCCCAGTGAGGCTAAGGGCGGCGCTTAAGCCATAAATCCTGCGCGGGGCGGTGAGGTGCCGCCTGCTAAAAACTAAAGGATCGCGGTGCCCATCGCCCCGCTGCCCCTTCGAATGAGCAAAGCCTCGAGCGGAATGCCGCTGCGGGGGCGAAGGTGTTTCGATGACGATGAGAAGAGGAGCGGGCGGCCTACGCGCCCGCCGCCGGCGCCCGCGTGAGCTGGAAGCGTGGATGGGTCGAGCGTCAGCGATGACACAGCACCAGTGCCGCACACGCACGCGTCGGCGCCTGCGGCTGCCCCTCACCCTCGGAACAAGTCCGAGGGCAGGCCCCCACCCTCTCCCCGCGCTCGTGGAGTGCGCGGGCGAGCTTGGCGATGCGCGGGGAGAGGGAGATCCAGCGGGCGGCCTACGCGCCCGCCGTCGGCAGGGTGTCGGTTGGGTCGGGCGTCAGTGATGGATCTGGTTGCGCCTATGCTGGCGCGCAAGACGACGCGGCCCCTTTCGTATGCGCGAAGGAAATGCTCTAGACTGCGCCTCCCGCCTCCGGTCTCAAGAACACGTCGCACCCACAGGAAACGCCGATGCCCAACAAGAAGCCGACTGCCGCCCAGATCAAGAAGCTGCGCTCGCGCCAGTGGTTCGCCAATCCCGACAACCCCGACATGACCGCCATCTATCTCGAGCGGTACATGAACTACGGCCTGTCGCGCGAGGAGCTGTCCTCAGGCAAGCCCATCATCGGCATCGCGCAGTCGGGCTCCGACCTCTCGCCCTGTAACCGGCATCACCTGGTGCTGGCGCCGCGCGTGCGCGAGGGCATCCGCGAGGCGGGCGGCGTCGCCTTCGAGTTTCCCGTCCACCCGATTCAGGAGACGGGCAAGCGCCCCACCGCCTCGCTCGACCGCAACCTCGCCTATCTGGGGCTTGTCGAGATCCTCTACGGCTATCCGATCGACGGCGTGGTGCTCACCACCGGCTGCGACAAGACCACGCCGTCGCAGCTGATGGCGGCGGCGACCGTCGACATCCCGGCCATCGTGCTGTCCGGCGGCCCGATGCTCAACGGCTGGTTCCGCGGCGAGCGCTCTGGCTCGGGCACCATCGCCTGGAAGGCGCGCGAGCTCTATGCGGCCGGTGAGATCGACTTCGGCGGCATGGTCGACATGATCGCCTCCTCGGCGCCGTCGGCCGGCCATTGCAACACCATGGGCACGGCCTCGACCATGAACTCGCTGGCGGAAGCGCTCGGCATGTCGCTGCCGGGCTGCGCCGCCATCCCCGCCCCGCACCGCGAGCGCGCGCAGATCGCCTACGAGACCGGCAAGCGCATCGTCGAGATGGTGTGGGAGGACCTGCGGCCGTCGAAGATCATGACGCGGGAGGCGTTCGAGAACGTCATCGTCGTCAATTCGGCGATCGGCGGCTCGACCAACGCGCCGATCCATTTCAATGCGATCGCGCGCCACATCGGGGTGAAGCTCGACAACGACGACTGGGAGAAGGTCGGCTACGAGATCCCGCTGCTGGTCAACCTGCAGCCGGCCGGCCAGTACCTGGGCGAGGAGTACCATCGCGCCGGCGGCGTGCCCGCGGTCGTCAACGAGCTGATGAAGGCCGGCAAGATCCACAAGAGCGCGCCGACCGTGTCCGGCAAGGGCATCGGCGAGAACTGCAAGGACCGGCCGATCGCCGATACCGACGTGATCCGCCCCTACAAGAAGCCGCTCAAGGACAAGGCCGGCTTCCTCAACCTCAAGGGCAACCTGTTCGACAGCGCCATCATGAAGACCGGGCGTGATCTCCGAGGACTTCCGCAAGCGCTACCTGTCGAACCCCAAGGACCCCAACGCGTTCGAGGGTCGCGCCATCGTCTTCGACGGGCCGGAGGACTATCACAAGCGCATCGACGATCCGGCCCTCAAGATCGACGACAGTTGCCTGCTTTTCATGCGCGGTGCCGGCCCGGTGGGCTATCCCGGCGGCGCCGAGGTGGTGAACATGCAGCCGCCCGCCTACCTCATCAAGAAAGGCGTGAAGGCGCTGCCCTGCATCGGCGATGGCCGCCAATCGGGAACGTCCGGCTCGCCCTCCATCCTCAACGCTTCGCCCGAGGCCGCGACGGGCGGCGGCCTGGCCATCCTCAAGACCGGCGACCGCGTGCGCGTCGACCTCAACAAGCGCACGGCTGACATTCTGATTTCAAAGGAGGAATACGATCGGCGCCGGGCCGCCCTGCAGGGCCACGGCGGCTATCGCTATCCGGCGCATCAGACGCCGTGGCAGGAGATCCAGCGCGGCATGGTCGACGATTTCGCGCACGGCATGGTGCTGAAGCCCGCGGTCAAATACCAGCAGATCGCCAAGACCAAGGGGGTGCCGCGCGACAATCATTGAACGGCACGCATCGAATGGCAGCCATGCCGGGCCCTTCACAATTATGTGGCTGGATCGCCACAAATGCGGGCCTGATCGCGTTCTAAGGGTTGCGGACTTAGACGGAAGACATTCTCTGGCGCGTTCTACGCCCGTCCAACCCCAGGAGACCCAAGATGCGTGTTCTTGCTGCCTGTGTTGCGCTCGGCTTGGCCTGCAGCCCCGCGCTCGCCGCGGATCCCAAGGTCGATGCGGCCGTGAAAACCTTCAAGGCGGTCGGCGGCGACGCCGGCAAGATGAAGACGTTCTGTGCCATGATGAAGGCCATGGATGCGGCCGGCGACAACCCGAGCCCCGCCGCGCAGGCGCAGCTCGACGGTTACACCAAGCAGCTCGGTCCCGACTTCGTCGCCGCCTGGAGCCTCGGCGAGAAGATGGATGAGAACTCAGCCGACGGCAAAGCCTGGAACGATGCGCTCGACGACCTCGCGGGCAAGTGCCCCGAGTAGGCTCGATTGCGAAGGTGCCGTCAGCCGGCGCCCGTTTGATGCATTTTCGCCCGCGGGCTTTCGGGACGGCGTTCCCGGAACCGCGGGCATCGCTTGTTGTGGGTGCTCGAGCGCCTACAGCTGGAAGATGAGGCAGGTGGTGGTGCTGTGGGCAAGCAGCGTGCCGCCGGCATCGACGATGCGGCCCTCGGCCGTGCCCGAGCGCCGTCCGACGTGCAGCGAGCGCCCCTCGGCCCGGATCGGTCCCGTCTTGTCGGTGATCGGCCGCACCAGGTTCACCTTGAATTCCAGGGTCGTGTAGCCCGTGCCGGGTGCGAAGTTCGTCTGGATGGCGCAGCTCATGCAGGAGTTGAGGAGCGTCGCCGCCACCCCGCCGTGCACCGAGCCGATCGGATTGTAGTGCTTGAACGCCGGCGTCATGGTGAAGAGCGCGAAACCGGGCGACACCTCGGCCAGCGTGAAGCCCAGCGTTTCGGTGATCGGCGGCGCGGGCAGGCGCCCGTCGAGAATTGCGCGCAGGAAGTCGAGCCCGCTCATCTCCTTCATGGATTCGAGCGGGGGCACGCCGATGTTGGTCTTGCGTTCACTCATGCGATCACCTCGGGCTGCCGGCCACGTTCAGGCGCTGCGCTGGACGCGGGCCGGTTTGGCTTTCTCCTCCTCCGGGCGCCGCAGGGCGAAGTCGAGCGGCAGCGCGGTGGTGTACTTGATCTGCTCCATGGCGAAGGCGGACGACACCTTGGAGATCTCGATGCGGGCGATGAGCTTCTTGTAGAAGGCGTCGTAGGCGGCGATGTCGGGCACGACGACGCGCAGGAGGTAATCGACCTCGCCGCTCATGCGGTAGAACTCGACGACCTCGGGGAAGTCGACAACGGCGGCGTGGAAGCGCTCGAGCCAGGCGAGCGTGTGCTCGTCGGTCTTGATCGAGACGAACACGGTCACGCCGACGTTGACGCGCGGCGCGGCGAGCACGGCAACACGGCGCGTGATGACGCCGGATTCCTCGAGCTTCTGGATGCGCCGCCAGCAGGGCGTGGTCGACAGGCCGACCTCCTTGCCGATGTCGGCGACCGGGCGGGTGCAATCCTGTTGCAGAATCCGCAAGATCTTGACGTCCATCTCGTCGAGCATGGGTACGCACTCCGCGAAACAATTTTCTAATCGACGCCGCGAAATGTGCGTAGGATAGTATTTCTATTGCGTCAAGGCCAGCCTGACCAATGCTATTATTTCATGACAAGCCGAAGCGGCGGTCATCCGTGTGCCCGCACTGTCAGCCGCCGGATTAGAGCAACCTTCCGATCTCGCGGCGGAGCCTCGGCAGCAGATCGCGCTCGAACCAGGGATTGGCGGTCAGCCAGGCGTTGTTGCGCCAGGATGGGTGCGGCAGGGGTATGCGCCGGGGCTTTGCCCGAGCCTCCAGCAGGCTGCGCCATCCCCTCACCGTTTCGGTCATGCTGCCGCTCGCCGCGGCGCCCAAATGCCAGCGCTGGGCGTAGGTGCCGACGGCGAGGATCAGCTCGAGCTGCGGCATGGCCGCGAACAGGCGCTCGTGCCAGGCGCGGGCGCACTCCCGGCGCGGCGGCAGGTCGCCACCGGTGTCGTCATGGCCGGGAAAGCAGAAGCCCATGGGCACGATGGCGATGCGGCGCTGGTCGTAGAACTGCTCGGGCGAAAGTCCGAGCCAGGCCCGGAGACGGTCGCCCGATGGATCGGTGAAGGGCGTGCCCGAGGCGTGCACCCGGACGCCGGGCGCCTGGCTGCAAATGCAGATGCGGGCAGTGGCGCTCTCGCGCAGGACCGGGCGCGGTGCGTGCGGCAGCGGCGCGCCAAGGGGGCTGTCGATGCAGATGCGGCAGGCGCGGATCTCCCGCCCCAGCCGGCTGAGCTCGCGCGCCGCCGCCGTCATACGTCGAGAACGAGGCCGTCCTCCGCCAGCACGATGCGGGGATCGGCAACCTCGGCGCGGCGTGCCAGCATCGGCTCGGCCATGTGTGTCAGGAGAACGCGTTTGGCGCCGATGCGGTCGAGCTCGCTGGCGATCTTCTTCCAGCTCATGTGATAGCGGGGCGAGCCCTCGAAATGGTAGCACTCCATGATGTAGAGATCGGCGCCTCGGCCCGCCGGCACGAGCGTTTCGACCCATTGCGTGTCGCCGGTGAACGCCAGCACCTTGCCGGCAATGTCGAAGCGCAGCGCGTGCGAGGGGGCGCCGGAGGGATGCTCGACCTCGAAGGCCGCGACGCGGATCGGCCCCACCTGGAGCGGCATCGCCTGCGTCAATTCCTGGAAACGGAGATCGTAGCGGCGCGGGACCGCGTTGGACCCCGGAAACAACGCCTCGGCGGCGGCCTCGAAGCGCGCCTTGACGCCGGGAGGGCCGATCACCGTGAGCGGCCCCGTGCGCTTGGCCACATGCTGGGCGTGCACGAGCCACCAGACCAGGCCCGCATAATGATCGCCATGCAGGTGCGAGATGAAGATGGTGTCGATGGTGTTGGGGTCGATGCCGAGGCGGCTGAGGCCGATCAGCGCCGTTGCCCCGCAATCGATCAGGAAGCGCGTGCCGGCGGCCTCCACGTGGTAGCAGGTCTGCAGCCGGCCGCCCGATCCGAAGGCGTCGCCGCAGCCGACGATGGTCAATTTCATGGGGCCCGGGCTCGCATCTGAGGTGTTCCCATCAGGCATGAATCCAATTGCCCAGGCCGTCTGTTACCCAGGGAACAGACGGCATCCGAAACGCCAGGCGCCCGATTGCGTCAGGCCTTGGCGCTCGGCCGGGCCGAAACCTCCTCATGCCAGCGCGCCAGGTTCTTCAGGCCTTCCGGCCGTTCGATGCGCGCCGGCTTCATGAAATCGACCGCCACAAGGGCGGTAATGTCCGCTACCGAATAACTGTCGCCTGCGACGAAGCGCCGTCCCGCCAGCTCCTCGTCGAGAAGCCTGAGAACGTCCTGCGCGCGGGGCTTGTTGACCTCGCCCCAGGCACCGATCTGCGGAACCTCCATCTGCGCCATGGCCGGATGCAGATGACGGAACGCCTGGGCCACGCAGAAGAGCAGCCCCAGCTCCACCCGCCGGTTCCACATTTCGACCTGGGCCCGGCCCAGCGCACCTTTGCCGAACAGGGCGGGTTCCGGCTTGGTTTCCTCGAAATAGCGGCAGATCGCCATGGTTTCGGATACGACCGTGCCGTCGTCGAGGATGAGCACGGGCACGCGCTGGAAGCGGTTGAGCTTGGTGAACTCAGCCGTCTTGTGCGCACCCTGGGCGAGGTCCACGTCCTCCATCGGCACCTGGATGCCCTTCTCCGCCAGGAATATCCGCACGCGCCGGGGATTGGGCGCAAATTTCGCCTGCAGGATCTTCATCGGCACGTGCTCCGCCTGACCGGTCCCGCCGGCAGTGGTAACGGAGGCACGTTGGCGGTGCAAGCCGGACACGCCCAGCCAGGCATGGGGCCGCGTCCGTGTGTTGCGAAAGCCCTTAACAGACGCTCGCAAGTTCTTGCAGTAAACGCGATTTTAGGAATTTGCCGCAAGATTGCCGTTTGGGCCAACGCTCGCTGCGGAGCGCCGGCAGGGATGACTGCGCCCACCGGCATCTTGCGAGGGAGACGATGCGAGGCGAGGAGACCACGCCGAGCCTGCCGCCGCGCTCGCGCGCGAAGGATCCGCGCGCCGCGGCGCAGGAGCAGCTGCGCGAGCTGCGGGCCCGCCTTTCCCAGGGCACCGAGTTAAAGCCGGAGTTCGAATACGAGCTCCTGTCGATGTTCGTGCGCAACGAGCTTTCCGCGCGCGTCACCCTGCCGTTGCTGGCCGTGATTTTCTCGCTCGCCTCCATGTTCTGGGCGCCGGTCATGCAGGCCTCGGCGTGGCTGGCGATGGTCATTTCCATGAAGTTCTTCATGATCGCCGCCTGCCGGAAATTCCTGGCGCAGCCGCGCAATGAGGTGCGCGTCGACAAGGCGCGCATGAAGTTCGTCTGGCTGGAGCTGGCGAGCGGGCTGGCCTGGGGCGGCATGGCCGTGGTGGGGCTGGGCGTCGGCGACACCGCCTCGCACGTGTTCATTCTGACGTCGCTCATCGTGCTGCTGGCGATCCGCATGACGTTCGCCTCGGCGGTGATGACGATCCTCTACGTCGGCACCATTCCGATGACCACGGCCGTGGTGCTCCGCCTGCTGATGCAGGGGCACCCCTTCTATCTGGCCATGGCAGCGATGGCGATCGGCCTGCACGTGTATTTCATCTTCCTCGCCAAGGGGCTCAACTCGACGGCGCTGGCCATGCTCGAGTTTCGCGCCGAGAAGGACGCGCTGATCGCCGAGATCGAGGAGGAGAAATCCATCTCCGACGAGGCGCGCCGCCGGGCGGAGGCGGCCAACGTGGCCAAGTCGCGCTTCCTCGCCACCATGAGCCACGAGCTGCGCACCCCGCTCAATGCCATCCTGGGCTTCTCCGAGGTGATGAAGACCGAGGTGCTCGGGCCGATGCACAACGACCTCTACAAGGAATACGCCGGCAACATCCACGACAGCGGCAGGCACCTGCTGCAGCTGATCAACGAGATCCTCGATCTGTCGCGCATCGAGGCCGGCCGCTACGAGCTGCACGAGGAGCCGGTTCGTCTCACCGATGTGGTGGAGGACTGCCTGCGCCTCCTCAAGCTGCGCGCCGAGAGCAAGGGCCTGCAGGTCGTGCTCGACTTCCCGCGCGACCTCGAGCAGATCTGGGCGGACGAGCGCGCCATCCGGCAGATCTGCCTCAACCTGATGTCGAATGCGCTGAAATTCACGCCCCGGGGCGGGCGCATCACGCTCAGTGTCTCCACCACGCCGGAAGGCGGGCAGATGCTGATCGTCAAGGATACGGGCCCCGGCATCCCCAAGGAGGAGATCCCGCGCGTGATGCAGGCCTTCGGCCAGGGCTCGCTGGCCCACCAGACGGCGGAGGGCGGAACGGGCCTGGGACTGCCCATCGTGCAGAACCTGGTGAGCCTGCACGGGGGCACGTTCGAGCTGCGCACGGAGCTGCGCAAAGGCACGGAAGCGGTCGTCATTCTGCCGAAGAGCAGGGTTTTGCGCAGCATGCCGCCCCTGCAGCCGCTGGGCCGGGAGCGGCACCGCCGGTCGGCCTCGGACTTGGCCCGTCCGCCGTTGCGGGCCAGAACGACCGATGAATCGGCCCTGCGTGTCGAAGAATCCACAGTGGCGCAGTGAAGCTGCATTGTCAGCGACCCCGTCCGCTTCCTACATTCCGCCTCCATGCGGGCGTAGGACGCCCAGGCAGGCGGCTCAGCCCGGTTCATGGAAACGCCGTGCATCAACGTGTGCGTGATTGACGCAGAATCGGGATTGTGCGCGGGCTGCAGCCGATCAATCGAGGAAATCGCCGGTTGGGCGGCGATGACGGACGCGGAGCGTCGTCGTATCATGCGCGACTTGCCGCAACGGCGCCGGCGGGCGCAGCCTCTGGCTGAGAGGTAACGGATGGGCGCGTGGATTGCCCTGACGCTGCTCGTGATCGCCGGCCTGGCGCTGCTGCTGCGCGCGGACGCGGGCTCGATTGCGGGCTTCGACCCGTCCGAGTTCGCCATCGCCGTCGCCGGCGTCGCCATGCTGATCTTTCTCGCCTCGTCGATCGCCGGCAGCTATCGCGGCCGGACGGGCCAGGCGGTGCGCGACCTGCTGTCCTGGTCGATGGTGGCCCTGCTGCTGGTTGCCGGCTACAGCTACCGCGAGGAGATCCTGGGCCTCGGCCATCGCGTGGTCGGCGAGTTGCTGCCGCCGGGCACGGCCTTGCGCAGCGACGCCCAGGTCGACGGCGAGCGGTCGGTGCGCATCCGCCGGCGGCCCGACGGGCACTTCGTCGTCAAGACCCAGGCCAATGGCATCGCGCTGACGATGCTGGTCGACACCGGCGCCTCGACGGTGGTGCTGAAGCCCGCCGATGCCCAGCGCTTGGGCATCGATCTCGAGCGGCTGCGCTACTCGGTGCCCGTGCAGACCGCCAACGGCACGACCTATGCGGCGCACGTGCGCATTCGCAGCCTGTCGCTCGGGCAGATAAATCTTAACGATGTCGAGGCCCTGGTCGCCAAGCCCAACACGCTCAAGGACAACCTGCTCGGTATGAGTTTCTTAAGCCGCCTGCGCTCTTATGAGTTTACCGGCGATTTCCTGACGCTGCGGATCTGAGGCTTCCGTTCCCACGCGCGCCTCATCGGGCCGCAGTGAGCGAGCGTGTTGCGCGTCATGGCCCTATCTCCAGGTACGCGGCAGGCTTCGGCCCTGGCGGGGGTATGGCTCGTGGCCTTGGGCTCGGCCGCCTTCAGCGTTGCTCTATTTCGCCGAGATCAAGACGGTTGCCCGGAACATTCTTGGGCTGCAGGCCGCGCCTATCGCGGGCATCGCGAGTGCCGAGTCGCAGCGCCGGGAGGGCAATAGGGCGAGTCCCGTCTCTCGCGGCCGCGTCGTCGAGCTGAAGGCGGGGGCTCACGGCCACTACTATGCCAGCGCCGAGGTCAATGGCCGCCCAATCGATGTGCTGGTCGACTCGGCGCCTCCATCGTCGCCCTCACCTACGAGGATGCCTACCGCGCGGGCTTGAGCGTCCGCGACAGCGATTACACCCACCGCGTGAACACGGCCAACGGCCCGGCGCGGGTTGCGCCCGTCACCCTCGACCGCGTCAGCATCGGCGACATCACCGTGCGCAACGTGCCGGCCGCCGTCAGCGAGCCCGGCAAGCTTGGAACCTCTCTCCTGGGAATGTCGTTCCTTGGCCGCCTGCAGCAGATCGACATCCGCAGCGGCGTGCTGGTTCTGAAGGAGTGAGGCGGCAGCTTTTCGCGCATTGACCCGCCCTCGCCTATTTGTCACACAGCCGCGATCCCCGACGTTGACGGTCATCGAGCCCGGCTCGAAGCCGCCACAGCGAGAGATTTTGAGACATGCTGCCGAAGCCGCGCGCCGATCTCAAGCCCAACACCGCCGACTTCGAGCGCCTGCCGCTCGTCAAGCCGACGGGGTTTCGCGAGTACGACGCGCGCTGGCTGTTCCCCGGCGAGATCAATCTCATGGGGCTCAACACGATCGGGCTCGGGCTGGCGACGCTCGCCGGCAAGCGCGGCGTGCCCAAGCGCTTCGTCGTCGGCCACGACTACCGCTCCTATTCGGCCTCGGTGAAGCAGGCGCTGATGGCGGGGCTGCTGGCCGGCGGCGCCGAGGTGCACGACATCGGTTTGGCCCTGTCGCCGATGGCCTACTTCGCCCAATTCGAGCTCGACGTCGAGGGTGTGGCCATGGTGACGGCCAGCCACAACGACAACGGCTGGACCGGCATCAAGATGGGCTTTCAGCGCCCGCTCACCTTCGGTCCCGAGGAGATGACGGCGCTGAAGGAGCTCGTGCTCAGTGGCGCCTATCAGACGGCTCCCGGCGGTCGCTATGTGTTCGTGCCCGATCTCGCCGAGCGCTACACGCGCGCGCTCGCCCAGCGACCGAAATTGAAGCGCAAGCTCAAGGTCGTCTGCGCCTGCGGCAACGGCACGGCCGGGGCCTTCGCGCCGCGCATTCTGGAGGCGATCGGCTGCGAGGTGGTGCCGCTCGACTGCGAGCTCGACTACACCTTCCCGCGCTACAACCCGAACCCCGAAGACATGAAGATGCTGCACGCCATCTCCGAGGCGGTGACGGCGCACAAGGCGGACGCCGGCTTCGGCTTCGACGGCGACGGCGATCGCTGCGGCGTGGTCGACAACGAGGGCCACGAGATCTTCGCCGACAAGGTCGGCGTCATGCTGGCGCGCGATCTCTCCAGCCGGCACGCCAACGCGGTGTTCGTCGCCGACGTGAAATCGACCGGGCTGTTCCTCACCGATCCGGTGCTGCAGGCGAACGGCGCGCGCACGCTCTATTGGAAGACCGGCCACTCCTACATGAAGCGCTACACGCACGAGCAGAAGGCGCTGGTGGGCTTCGAGAAGTCGGGCCACTTCTTCTTCCAGCCGCCGCTGGGGCGCGGCTACGACGACGGCCTGGTCGCGGCCATTGCCGTGTGCGACATGCTCGATCGCAACCCGGGCCAGACGCTGGCGAACCTCAAGGATGCGCTGCCCAAGACGTGGGGCTCGCCGACCATGTCGCCGCACTGCGCCGACGAGGTGAAGTACGGCATCGTCGACAAGATCACGGCGCAGTATCAGGAGGCGTCGAAGTCTGGCGCGCGCATCGCCGGGCAGAAGATCCGCGATCTCGTCACCGTCAACGGCGTGCGCGTCGTGCTCGAGGACGGCACCTGGGGGCTGGTGCGCGCCTCCTCCAACAAGCCCGAGCTGGTGATCGTGGTGGAGAGCCCGGTGTCGGAGGCCAACATGCGGGCCATCTTCGCCGACATCGACGGCCGGCTCGTCGAAGTGCCCCGAGGTCGGCGCCTACAATCAGAAGATTTGAAGCGGCAAAGATTGCCCGCCGCGCTTCGCAAGCCTATGAATTTCCGCATGGCAGATGGATCAACGGCCGCCCCCCGCCGCATTGCCGCGCGCGATCTGCTGACCGAGCCCCAACTGGCCCGGCTGCGCGAGCGGTCGCTGTGGCGTGGCCTGTGGATGATCGCGCATGCCTGGGGCGTGATCCTGGGCTCGATCGCGCTTGTTGCATGGTGGCCCAATCCGCTCACGTTCGTGCTGGCCGTCCTGCTGATCGGCTCGCGCCAGCTCGGCCTCGCCATCCTGATGCACGAGGGTGCGCACGGCTGCTTCTCGACGAACCAGACGCTCAACATGTGGCTCAGCCAGTGGCTGTGCGCCTATCCGATCTTCGCGGAGACGCGCGCCTATCGGCGCTATCACCTGCAGCACCACGCCCGCACGCAGCAGGAGGACGATCCCGATCTCGTCTTGTCGGCGCCCTTCCCGATCACCAAGGCGAGCTACAAGCGCAAGTTCCTGCGCGACATCACCGGACAGACAGGTTACGAGCAGCGCAAGGCGCAGCTGGTGATGGCGCTCGGCGAGCGCGGCTGGCCGCTCGAGCGGCGCGCGGCGCAGTTCTGGACGAAGCTCGGACCGCAGTTCGTGGTCAACGCCGCTCCTGTTTGCCGGACTGGCGCTCGCCGGCGTGTGGTGGGCCTACCCGCTGCTGTGGCTCTTGCCCCTGATGACGTGGTTCATGGTGATCACGCGCATTCGCAACATCGCCGAGCACGCGGTGGTCGGCGAGGCCGACGACCCTCTGCGCAACACGCGCACGACCCTCACCAATTGGCTGGAGCGCGCGTTCGTCGCGCCCTACTTCGTCAACTATCACCTCGAGCATCACCTGTTCTATTACGTGCCCTGCTACAACCTGCCCAAGCTGCATCGCATTCTGAGAGCCGGGCCGCACGGGCCCGGCATGGAGATCGCGCCGGGCTACCTGGCCGTGCTGCGCAAGGCGACGGCCCGGCCCGACAGCGAGGATCGGCCCGGCACGCTCGTGCACGCCCTGCGCCGGCAAGCCAACGAGAATTCGGCCACGTCCGGCTTCTGACGGCCGGCGCCCGCTCCGGTTCGCCGCGGAACGCCGTCAAGCCTCCATGCGCCGCCTGCAGCTCGCCGCGGAAGGTTGCCAACCGCTGCTCGTAGAAGGAGCCGAGCCGGTCGCGCACGGCCGCCGGCGCGGTGTCGGGGCTGCCGGCGGCGAACGGCGGGGCGGGATTGTACTCGATCGAAAGCTGGATGCGCTGCGCGACCTCGGCGCCCGCCACCTCCGCCGCAACGGTGAGCGCGAAGTCGATGCCCGCCGTGACGCCGCCGCCCGTGAATACGTTGCCGTCGCGCACGACGCGGGCCTTCTCGTACTTGGCGCCGACCAGCGGCAGCAGGCCGGTGTAGGCCCAGTGAGTGGTGGCGCGGCGGCCCTTGAGAAGGCCGGCGACGCCCAGCACGAAGGCGCCGGTGCACACCGAGGTCACGTACTTCGCCTGCGCGCTCTGGCGGCGCACGAAGTCGATCGGTGGTCCTATCGGCGATCGCGCCCGAGACGCCGAAGCCGCCGGGAACGCAGATCAGATCGAGCGGCACGCATTCCTCGAAGGTGGCGGTCGGCAGCAGGCTCAGGCCGCAATCGCTGGGTACCGGCTCGCGCGTCTTGGCGACGATGTGCACCTTGCCATCGGGCAGGCGGTGCAGCACCTGCAGCGGTCCCGTGAAATCGAGCTGGGTCAGGTTGGGGAACAGAACGAAGCCGATGTTGAAGGTCATTGTGCGCTCCTTGCATGTCGAAGTGGAAAGGCGAGGCCGGTCTCGGTTTTAGTCGGCCTTGCGACCAGCCTTCAGCGCCTCGCGCTCGCCGATGCGGGCGATGTGGAAGCGCTGGAAGCTCTTGTCGCGCTCGTAGAGCTTCGTGCGCACCCACACGAAGAGGTCGTAGAAGGTGTCGCGGCCGTAGCTGAGCGGCAGCCGCTCGATCGCCTCCAGCTCCCGCCCCCATTTGCCGTCGAGGCCGGTGAGGTCGTCCTTGTAGAAGACGATGGTGGGCGTGAAGATCACGCCCCAGCGCTCGGCCAGCGCCTTCTCGCTCATCTTGGTGCCGTCGAAGTCGGTGACCTCGCGCGCGCCCCACAGGTCGAGCTGCAGCACGCGCGAAATTCTCGCGCACGTAGTCGTTGATGTACCTCTGCGGCAGGATCTCGGTGTGCAGCTTGATGCAGTAGGGGCAGCCGCGCTGCTCGAAGATGACCGCGAAGCGCTTGCCCGCGGCCTTGGCCTCGGCGAAGTCATCCCTGAGGTTGAGGAAGGAGAGTTGGAACCAGCTCTGATGATAGAGGCCGTCCGGCTCCTTGAGGGGCTCGACGCGCGGCGTCTCGGGGCCGACGGGCGGCGGCAGGGCCGGATCGGCGGCGCGTGCGATCCCGGCTCCCGCCACCGCGAGAAGCAAGGCCAGAAAGGGGCCGCGGAGCAGGCTGCGGCGCATGCAGGTTTCTCCGATCGTCATCTGCCGGCAGTCTAGACGAAAACGCTCGGCGTGACGATGCGCAACGGCCGGGGCGTCTTACTCGGCCGCCGCCAGGGCCGGCTGCTCGGCATCCTCGACAATCCCGATCGCCTCGCGCAGCACCTCGATGCCGGCGCCGTCCCTGGGCGCGCGCTCGGAGAGATGGCGGCGGAAGGCGCGCGCGCGCGGCTGGCCATGGTAAAGGCCAAGTATATGCCGGGTCACATTGTTGAGCCGGCCGCCGGCGCGCAGGTGGCGCTCGACGTAGGGGATCAGCGCCTCCAGCACGGCGCGTCGCGTCGGCGGCGGCCGCGTCTCGCCGAACAGGCGCCGGTCCACATCGGCCAGGAGATAGGGGTTCTGGTAGGCCGCGCGGCCCATCGCGACCCCGTCCACCTTGCCGAGATGGACAAGCGCATCATCGAGCGAGGCGATGCCGCCGTTGATGACGATCTCGAGCTCGGGATGCGCGGCCTTGAGCCGGTGCACGCGGGGATAATCGAGCGGCGGGACCTCGCGGTTCTCCTTGGGCGAGAGGCCTTCGAGCCAGGCCTTGCGCGCATGCACGATGAAGGTGCGGCAGCCGGCGCCCGCCACCGTCGCCACGAAGCGCTCCAGGTCGGCCTCGCTGTCCTGGTCGTCGATGCCGATGCGGCACTTGACCGTGACCGGCACGCGCACGCGGGCCCGCATCGCCGCGACGCAGCGCGCCACCAGCGCCGGCTCCGCCATCAGGCAGGCGCCGAAGCGGCCCTCCTGCACGCGGTCCGACGGGCAGCCGACGTTGAGGTTGATCTCGTCGTAGCCCTCGGCCTCGCCGATGGCGGCGGCCTCGGCGAGCTTGGCGGGATCGGAGCCGCCGAGCTGCAGGGCGACGGGGTGCTCCTCGGGACTGAAGCCCAGGAGCCGCGCGCGGTCGCCGTGCAGGACCGCATCGGCCGTGATCATCTCGGTATAGAGCCGCGCACGCCGGCTCAGCAGACGGTGGAAGTACCGGCAATGCCGGTCCGTCCAATCCATCATCGGCGCGACGCAGAAGCGGTGGCTCGGGTTTGTCATTTGCCTGCACAACTGGGCCAGTTCGCCCGGGCCGTCAACGCCGCGGAGGCGGGCTGCAACCCTGGCGCGCGCTCACGGCCTGGTATAGAATTGTAGTACACATTGTATGACAAATGGGATCGCCCCATGACGCTGTCAATTCGCATCGACGAACAGACGAAGGCGCGACTGCGGCGGCGCCTCGCCGAGAATGGCGCGTCGCTGTCCGAGTTCGTGCGCGCCGCCATCCTCGAGAAGCTCGAGCGCGAGGCGAGCAAGCCGACACCCTACGAGCTCGGCAAGCACCTGTTCGGCCGCTTCAAGAGCGGTAAAGGTGATCTCGCGCTGAACCACAAGAAATACTACAGGGAAAGGATGCGTGCCAAGCATCGTCGCTGACGCTGGCCCCCTTATAGCGCTCCTCGATGGATCGGACGACCACCACACGGCTGCAGTCGCATTCGTCGCCAACTTGCGGCAACCCCCTATCACGAACTTGGTGATTGTTGGCGAGGTCGTGGCAATGCTTGCGCCACGGTTCCAACCGAGGTTTCTGGATTGGGCTAGTGAGGCCTTGGAGATCGATCAACAGACTGTCAGCGATTTGCCGCGCATTGTCGAGATCATGCGCAAGTACAAAGACCTGCCGGCCGATTTCGGTGATGCCTCGCTTGTTGCGCTGTGTGAGAGGAGAGGGATTGCCTCGGTGGCGACGCTGGACCGGCATTTCGATGTCTATCGCACGCGTGACCGCAAGAGGCTCCGTAACGTGTTCCCCTCGGAATGAGACCAAGCTGGCCCATGGTTGAGAACCCACACATCGCCGCGATCGTGCTTGCCGCCGGGCGGTCGACGCGCATGGGGGCGGCCAACAAGCTGCTCGCCGACGTCGGCGGCAAGGCGATGGTGCGGCGCGTGGTCGAGGCGGCGCTGGCCAGCCGGGCTCGGCCGGTGCTGGTGGTCACCGGCCATCAGGCAGAGCGAGGTGCGCGCCGCGCTGGCCGGGCTCGATGTCGCGTTCGTCGCCAATCCCGACTACGCGACCGGGCTCAGCAGCTCGCTCAAGGCGGGGATTGCTGCGGTGCCGGCTAGCGGCCGATGGCGCGCTGATCTTGTTGGGCGACATGCCGCGGATCGAATCCGGTCATATCGACCGGTTGATCGAGGCCTTCGTCGAGGCAGAGAGGCGATGCGATCGTCGTTCCCACGCATCAGGGCCGGCGCGGCAATCCGGTGCTGTGGCCCTCGGCCTACTTCGCCGAGATGCTGCAGCTCGAGGGCGACGCCGGCGCCAAGCGGCTGATGGCCGCCCACGCCGGCGACGTGCGCGAGGTCGATCTCGGCACCGACGCCATCTTCATCGATGTCGACACGCCCGAGGCTCTGGCACGGTTGCGCGACGAAGGCAGCGGGTCGTAGCAGAGGCCATGCGCGCACACGCGGCCGTCCTCGCGGCCGCGTGATGAGGTGAGCCGTGCAGGTCCGATGTAGAGACGACGGGCGAGCTGCGACTACTTCTTGGTCAGGCGCGCGATCAGGCTGGAGGTGTCCCAGCGGCTGCCGCCCAGCTTCTGCACCTCGGCGTAGTAGGTGTCGATCAGCGCCGCCACGTCGACCTTGGCGCCGTTGCGCTTGGCCTCGTCCTTGATGATGCCGAGGTCCTTGCGCATCCAGTCGACCGCGAAGCCGAAGTCGAACTTGCCCTCGTTCATGGTCTTCCAGCGGTTGTCCATCTGCCAGGACTGGGCCGCGCCCTTGGAGATGGTCTCCATCACCTTGGGGATGTCGAGGCCGGCGCGCTGGGCGAAGGCGAGGCCCTCGGAGACGCCCTGCACGGTGACGGCGACGATGATCTGGTTGACCATCTTGGTGAGCTGGCCGGCGCCGGCGGGGCCGATCAGGGTGACCATGCGGGCATAGTGGTCGATCACCGGCTTGGCGCGCTCGAAGGGGGCAGGATCGCCGCCCACCATGACGGTCAGCACGCCGTTCTGCGCGCCGGCCTGTCCACCGGACACGGGCGCATCGAGGAAATCGAAGCCCTTGCCCTTGGCGGCGGCGTAAAGCTCGCGGGCGATGTTGGCGGAGGCGGTCGTGTTGTCGATGAAGACCGCGCCCTTCCTGACCGCCTGGAAGGCACCCTTGGCCCCAAGCGTCACGTCGCGCAGGTCGTTGTCGTTGCCGACGCAACAGAAGACGAAGTCCTGGTCCTTGGCGGCGTCCGCCGGCGTCGGCGCGGTCCTGCCGCCGTACTCCTTGACCCAGGCCTCGGCCTTGGCGCCGTTGCGGTTGTAGACGGTGAGGTCGTGCCCGCCCTTCTTGCGGATGTGCCCGGCCATGGGATAGCCCATGACGCCCAATCCGATCCACGCCACCTTCGCCATGTCGCGTCTCCTCGTGTCGCGGCTCCGGCCTTGCCGGACCAACTCTTCGGGGGCGACTATTAACGAATGGAGGCGGGCTTGTCAGCGCCGATGGCGGGCGCCCGTGCGGCCGGGCTCAGTCGGAGCGGACGATGATCCGTTCGCTCTTGTCCGGCTTGTCGGACGTCGACGGCACGCCGACGACGGCGGCGCCGAAGATGGCGACGGCGGCGGTCACGGCGAGCAGGAACGTCTTCAGGTTCACCAGAGTCTCCTGGGCCGGCCAGATGCGCGCGATGTGAAGCGGTGCCATGCGAGGCCGGATGCAAGGCTTGTGCCTGGCCCGGCGTCTGTGGGCAAGCTAATCCGAGCGGCTTGAGCGCGGGCTGAATGGCGCGTTTATCTTGCGTTCAGGAACGCGTGGTGTTTCTTGAGGTTACGTGGCTGCTCTGATGGCGAATGGCACGTCCGCTCACGTTGCGGTTACCTTCTGGCGCAGCGCGAGGGACCGCAACGACAGGCGCGGCTCGCCCGCCTAGATTGACGGCGCTTGCACGAGAAGAGGTCATGGCCGCACGCAAATCGATCAAGACTTCGACGCCGCCGGCCAAGACGCCGGCCGTCACCCTCGACGACATCGAGGCCGCGCGGCGCACCATGACCGACGCCATCGTCCAGACCGACTGCAACTGCAGCCGCACGCTGTCGGAGATCCTCGGCTGCAAGGTCTGGCTCAAGTTCGAGAACCAGCAGTTCACCGCCTCCTTCAAGGAGCGGGGCGCGGTCAATCGGCTGTCGGCCCTGTCGGCGGTGGAGAAGGCGCGCGGCGTGATCGCCATGTCGGCCGGCAATCACGCCCAGGGCGTCGCCTACCACGCCCGCCGGCTCGGCATCCCGGCCACCATCGTCATGCCGGTCAACACGCCGACGGTGAAGGTCGTCAACACGCGCCGCCATGGCGCCGACGTGATCCTCACCGGGGAGACGGTGGAGGAAGCGGCGGCGTTCGCCCACAAGCACGGCCGCGACAAGGGGCTGACCTTCATCCATCCCTACGACGATCCCTTGGTCATCGCCGGGCAGGGCACGATCGCGCTGGAGATGCTGGGCGCGGCGCCGGAGATCGACACCCTGGTGGTGCCGATCGGCGGCGGCGGGCTGATCAGCGGCATCGCCGTCGCGGCCAAGGCTCTGAAGCCGAGCATCCGCATCATCGGCGTGCAGGCCGCGCTCTATCCCTCCATGTACAACGCCATCAAGGGCACGCAGCTGCCCATGCGCGGCGATACCCTGGCCGAGGGCATTGCCGTCAAGGCACCGGGACAGATCACCGCGCCCATCGTGCGCCAGCTGGTCGACGATATCCTGCTGGTGTCGGAGCCGGAGATCGAGCACGCCGTCAGCCTGCTCATCAACATCGAGAAGACGGTGGTGGAGGGTGCCGGCGCGGCGGGGCTTGCCGCGGCCCTGCAGGATCCGGCCTGGTTCAGGGGCCGCACCGTCGGCCTCGTGCTCTGCGGCGGCAACATCGACACCCGCCTGCTGGCGAGCGTGCTGACGCGCGAGCTGGCGCGCGAGGGGCGTCTCACCCAGCTCAGCATCGATCTGGTCGACCGGCCGGGCACGCTCGGCAAGGTCGCCAACATCCTGGGCGAGGCGGGGGCCAATATCGTCGAGGTCACGCACCAGCGCGTGTTCTCCGATCTGCCGGCGAAAGCCGCGCTGCTGGAAGTGGTGATCGAGACGCGCGACCGCGCGCATCTGCAGGAGACGGTGGCGCGGCTCAAGGCGGCGGGCTTCGAGGTCGCGGTGCGCTCCAATCCGGGAGGGACGCGCTGATGGAAGGCGCTCGCATGGTGCCAGGCGATACCGCCACGCTCGACATGCTGCGGCAGCTCGAGCGCAAGGTGCTGTGGCTCTCCTCCTACATGATCCACCACGCCAACCACGAGATCGACCGCGGCGACGGGCTGAAGGTGGGCGGGCACCAGGCCTCCTCCGCCTCGCTGGTGACGCTGATGACGGCGCTCTATTTCCACGTGCTGCGGCCGGAGGACCGCGTGGCCGTGAAACCGCACGCGAGCCCCGTGTTCCACGCCATCCAGTATCTGCTCGGCAACCAGACGCTCGACAAGCTGCAGAATTTCCGCGGCTTCGGCGGCGCGCAGTCATACCCGTCGCGCACCAAGGACACGTGCGACGTCGACTTCTCCACCGGCTCCGTCGGCCTCGGTGTCGCCGTCACCGGCTTTGCCAGCTTCGTGCAGGACTACGTGCACGCCAAGGGCTGGAGCCGCGACTGGCCCAAGGGGCGCATGGTGGCGCTGATGGGCGATGCCGAGATCGACGAGGGCAACGTGCACGAGGCCCTGCTCGAGTACTGGAAGCACGGGCTCACCAACTGCTGGTGGGTGATCGACTACAACCGCCAGAGCCTCAACTCGGTCGTCTCGGACCGCCTGTTCATGAAGATGGCCGGGCTGTTCGACAACCTCGGCTGGAAGGTGGTGCTGATCAAGTACGGCAAGCTGCTGCAGCGGGCCTTTGCCGAGCCCGGCGGGCAGCGCCTCAAGCAGTGGATCGACGACTGCCCCAACCTGCTCTACTCGGCGCTCGTCTTCCAGGGCGGCGCGGCCTGGCGGCGCCAGCTCGAAGAAGACCTCGCCATCCATCCCGACACGCTCGGATATCGTGCGCCGGCATGACGATGCCGGGCTTGCGCGGCTGATGACGAACCTCGGCGGGCACGACCTCGAGGCCATCCTCGAGGCCTTCGCGGAGGCGCCGACGGGTCAGCCGGTGTGCTTCATCGCCTACACCATCAAGGGGTTCGGCCTGCCGTTCCAGGGCCACAAGGACAACCATTCCGGCCTGATGACCAAGGCGCAGCTGAACGAGCTGCGGGCGCGCGAAGGCATCAACCAGGGCGAGGAGTGGGACAGGTTCGCGGGCCTCGATCTGCCCCACGACGCCGTCGAGCGCTTCCTCGGGCAGGTGCCCTTCGTGCGCAAGGGCCGGCGCCGCCTGCAGGCGCCGCGCGTGCCGGTCGCGCCGTTCCCCAAGGTCGAGGTGAAGGGCCCGCTGGCGACGCAGGCTGGCTTCGGGCGCATCCTCGACGAGATCGCGCGCGCGAACGGGCCGCTGGCCGAGCGCATCGTCACGACCTCGCCGGACGTCACCGTCTCGACCAACCTCGGCCCGTGGGTGAACCGGCGCGGGCTGTTCTCGATGGTGAGCCAGGAGGACCTGTTCAAGGAGCGGGGCCTGATGTCGCCGCAGCGCTGGGTGATGAGCCCCAAGGGCCAGCACTTCGAGCTCGGCATCGCCGAGATGAACCTGTTCCTGATGCTGTCCGCGCTCGGGCTGTCGCATACGCTGTTCGGCGAGCGGCTGCTGCCGGTGGGCACGCTCTACGATCCCTTCGTCTGCCGCGGCCTCGATGCGCTCAACTACGCCTGCTACCAGGACTCGCGCTTCATCGTGGTCGGCACGCCGGCCGGCATCACGCTGGCGCCGGAGGGCGGCGCGCATCAGTCGATCGGCACGCCGCTGATCGGCATGGCGCAGGACGGGCTTGCCGCCTTCGAGCCGGCCTACGTCGACGAGCTGGCCGCCATCATGGAATGGGCCTTCGACTACATCCAGCGCGAGGGCGCCGAGGACAAGGAGGAGCGCTGGTATCGCGACGAGAAGGGCGGCTCGGTCTATCTGCGGCTGTCGACGCGGCCGCTCGAGCAGCCGAGCCGGCCTATGACGCGCGAGCTGGCCGCTGCCGTCATCGATGGCGGCTACTGGCTGCGGCGGCCCGAGCCAGGCACGGAGCTTGCCATCGTCTACACGGGCGCGGTGGCGCCCGAGGCCATCGAGGCGGCCGGGCTCTTGAGCGAGGACCGGCGCGGCGTCGGCGTGCTGGCGGTCACCTCCGCCGATCGCCTCTCCGCCGGCTGGCATGCCGCCCAGCGGGCACGCGAGCAGGGGCAGCCGGAGGTGCGCGCGCCGGTCGAGGAGCTGCTGTCAGCGCTGCCGCGGGATGCGGCCATCGTCACGGTCACCGATGCCTACCCCGAGGCGCTGTCCTGGATCGGCGGCGTCAGCGGCCACCGCGTGCGGGCACTGGGCGTGGAGCACTTCGGCCAGTCGGGCTCGATCTCCGAGCTCTACGGCCACTATGGCCTCGACGTGAACGCGATCCTCGGCGCCGCCGAGGGCATCAGCGGCCGGCCCGTGCGGTATCGGTGGCTGCAAAGGTAGCGGGGTCAGACCCCCTTACGTGCACCCCTCACTACGGTCGAAACGAGTGCGCGGGGGTCTGACCCCCTCACCGGCGCGCCATGGCTTGCTCCCAGACCTTCTCGCGCGGCTCATCGAACACCAGCTCGGGATCGGCGGGCGCGATGAACCAGTCGTCGCGTGCGAGCTCGTTCTCCAGCTGGCCGGGTCCCCAGCCGGCATAGCCGAAGGCGACGAGGGCCTTTTCCGGGCCCCGCTTGTGACCGATGTCGACGAGAATCTCGCGGCTCGAGGTCACGGCCAGGCGCCCGCTGACGACGATGGTCTCCTTGCGCCGGTAGTCGTCTGTGTGCACGACGAAGCCCACTTCGGGCTGCACGGGGCCGCCCGCGAACAGGCGCACGCTGCCCTCGGCGGCGGCGTCCTTGTCGCCCAATGCCTGCAAGAAGCTCGCGAGCTTCTTCTCGCCGACGGGGCGATTGATGGTGACGCCCAAGGCGCCGTCCTTGCTGTGCCGCACCATCAAGATGACGGTGCGACGGAAGCGCGGATCGCCCATGCTCGGCGCAGCGATCAGGAACTGGCCGGCAAGCGTGCTGTTCTGCGGGGAGGGATCGAGCTTCGGCAGCGCGGCCTTGAGGAAGGGCCCTGGCGCCATCAGGGCGCAACCGAAAAGCAAGCAACGGAGCCAGAGCGCGGGCACGTGCCACCCGATACGGCCGAACGAACAGGATGAAATTCTCGGGGAATGATAGGGCGGGGCAAGGCCGACTGGGTAGTCCGCCGCTCCCCTGAGGGGCAGCAAGCCCCGGAAGCGCCGGCGCCAGCGGCCTTGCCCCGACACCTATGGGAAAGTTCCCGCTCCATTGGGGCGAAACGAGGGCCGGAAGCTGTATGGCTCGCCCAAGCAAACATGGACGTGGCGGGCGGGCTTCACGTGCGCGATGCCGCTAAAGCCGCGCAAGCTGGTACCCGTCTGCGGCTTTTGATTGCCGGGCGGCGGGCGTTTCGTCTAACGTGCCGCGATCTTCTCCGCCTGCAATTCCTCCGCCCCGGGAACCCCCATGATCGATCTTTACACGTGGTCGACGCCCAACGGCCGCAAGGTCTCCATCATGCTCGAGGAGTGCGGGCTCGAGTACGAGACCCACCCGATCGACATCAGCAAGAACGAGCAGTTCCAGCCGCACTTTCTCAAGATCAGCCCGAACAACCGCATCCCGGCGATCGTCGACCGCGACAACGACCGCTCGCTGTTCGAATCCGGCGCCATCCTGATGTATCTCGCCGACAAGACCGGCATGTTCTGGCCGCAGGACGACCTCGACGGCTATTGGCTGACCGTGCAGTGGCTGATGTGGCAGATGGGCGGCGTCGGCCCTATGATCGGCCAGGTCCATCACTTCCTGCGCAACGCCAAGGACAAGGCGCCCTACGCGGAGGAGCGCTACATCAAGGAGGCGCATCGCCTCTACGGCGTGCTCGACAAGCGGTTGGGCGAGGCCGAGTACATGGCCGGCGAGTATTCCATCGCCGACATGGCCACCTGGCCCTGGATCGCGCGCTTCGAATGGCACACGGTCGACATCACCAAGTATCAAAACGTGCTGCGCTGGTACAAGGCGATCGCCGCGCGGCCGGCCGTGGTCAAAGGCTACCACGTTCCCGTCAAGCAGCCCGGCATCCCGATGCCGGCGTAGGCGCCGCCAACTTCCAATTCCCTAAAGCGAGGGCTCCAGCATGCAGAGGCAAGCGAATTTTTCGGGCGTGATAACCCCGGTGCTGACGCCGTTCGGCGAGGACGGCAGTCCCGATGCCGGGCGTTTCGTGGAGCACTGCCACTGGCTGCTGGAGGAGGGCTGCACGGGCCTCGCCCCGTTCGGCACCACCAGCGAGGGCAACTCGCTGGGGCTCGATGAGCGCATGGAGCTGCTCGAGGAGCTGGTCGACGAAGGCATCGAGCCGGCCAAGCTGATGCCGGGCACGGGATGCTGCGCGCTGGCCGACGCGGTGATGTTGGCGAAGCACGCGGTGGATTTGGGCTGCGGGGGCGTGCTGATGCTGCCGCCGTTCTATTACAAGGCGCCGAGCGAGGAAGGTCTCTTCCGCTTCTTCGCCGAGGCAATCGAGGGCGTGGGCGACGACCGGCTCAAGGTCTACCTCTATCACATCCCGCCGGTGGCGCAGGTCGGCTTCTCGCTGCCGCTGATCGGCCGCCTGATCAAGGCGTTCCCCGACACCGTCGTGGGATTGAAGGATTTCCTCCGGCGACTGGAGCAACACGGCCGCGATCCTCAAGGCTTATCCCGAGTTCGAGGTGTTTCCGGGCTCGGAGGTGTTCCTGCTCGACGGGTTGAGGGCTGGCGCGGTCGGCTGCATCTCGGCCACCTGCAACGTCAGCGCGGGCGCGATCCGGAACGTCTACGACCATTGGCAGGGACCGGAGGCCGACAAGCTGCAGGCGGGCATCACGGCGATCCGCAAGGCGATCCAGGCTTTCCCGATGATCCCGGCGCTGAAGGCGCTGATCGCGCACTATCGGCAGGATCCGGGCTGGGCGAAGATGCGGCCGCCGTTCACCGAATTGCCGGCCGCCGAAGCCGAGAAGGTCGTGCGCACGCTGGCTGACGCGCACAACTTCCGGCTCGAGTTCGCCAAGGCGGCATGACGCGCATGCGTCACGGCGGCAAGATCCTGATCGACCAGCTCGAGGCGCAGGGGACGACCACGGCGTTCACGGTGCCGGGGGAAAGCTTCCTCGCCGCCCTCGACGGGCTGCACGATTCCAACCGCATCAAGACCGTCATCTGCCGGCAGGAAGGCGGCGCGTCGATGATGGCGGATGCCTGGGGCAAGATCACCGGGGAGCCGGGCGTGTGCTTCGTCACGCGTGGGCCAGGCGCCGCCAACGCCATGAGCGGGCTGCACGTGGCCCAGCAGGATTCTACGCCGCTCGTGATGTTCGTCGGCATGCCCGCGCGCGACACCGAGGACCGCGACGCGTTCCAGGAGATCGACGTCAAGCGGCTGTTCTCCTCGTTCGTGAAATGGGCGGGCGTCATCCGCCACACCGAGCGCATTCCCGAGTACGTGAGCCACGCCTTCCACGCCGCGCGCTCGGGCCGGCCGGGTCCGGTCGTGCTGGGGCTGCCCGAGGATATGCTTTCGGCCGAGTGCGAGGCGATCGACGCCAAGCCGGCGCGCATCGCCGCGGTGGGGCCCACGGCGGCCGACATGGCGGCGCTGGGAGACAAGCTCGCCAAGGCATCGCGGCCGCTGATGATCGTGGGCGGGCCGGGCTGGAGCGCCGACGTGCAGAAGGCCGTGCAGGCCTTTGCCGAGCGCTTCGATCTGCCCGTGGCGACGTCGTTCCGCTACCAGGACTACGTCGACAACCGTCACCGCTGCAACGTCGGCTGCGCGGGTATCGGCATCGATGCCAAGCTCGCCGCGGCGATCAAGGGCGCGGACGTGCTGATTGTGGTCGGCGCGCGCATGGGCGAGATGACCAGCAGCGCCTACACGCTACTCGACATTCCCAACCCGAAGCAGTTCTTCGTGCACGTGCACCCCTCACCCGACGAGCTGGGGTCGGTCTACCGTGCCGACCTGCCAATCGTTTCCACGGCCGCCGCTTTTGCCGAGGCGCTGGGGCGTCTCGAGCCGCCGGCGCGCATCCCCTGGGGCGCGCAGCGGGCTGAATTGCGGGCCGCCTATGAGGCTTCGCTCACCCCAATCCCCATGCCGGGTGCGGTGAAGTTTCCCGAGGTGGTGCGCACCGTTTCCGAGTTGCTGCCCGAGAACGGCATCGTCACCAACGGCGCCGGCAACTACGCCGCCTTCGTGCACCGCTACTTCCAGTACAAGGGCTATCGCACGCAACTGGCGCCGACGTCCGGGTCGATGGGCTACGGATTGCCGGCAGCCATTGCCGCCAAGCTCGCCCAGCCGCAGCGGCCCGTCGTCAATTTCCAGGGCGACGGCTGCTTCCTGATGACGGGGCAGGAGCTGGCGACGGCCGCCCAATATGCGCTGCCGATCGTCACCATCATCGCCAATAACGGCCTTTACGGCACGATCCGCATGCACCAGGAGCGCGAGTATCCGCGCCGGGTGATCGGCACGACACTCGTCAATCCGGATTTTGCCGCCTACGCGCGCAGCTTCGGGGGTGAGGGCTATACCGTCACCGCAACGCAGGACTTTGCGCCGGCGTTCCGCCAGGCGCTGGAGAGCAGCAAGCCATCGGTGATCGAGCTCAAGCTCGACCCGGAAGCGCTTTCACCGCGCAAGACATTGACGGAGGTCCGCGAGAAACGGTGAGAATTGTGGCCAATTGGACCGGCAACTGTTATTAGAATATTTAAGCGCGTATTATTTCGGTCTATCAATTTTAATAAACCCGCTAGGGTTAAGTACAATTCAATCAGCAAATGGATTTACCGCGCATTATCGATTACATTTCCGTGCATCGCAGCCAGCCACCGGCCCGACACCCATGGACTTGCACGCGGCGGAACGTCTGAACGGAAAGCACAACAAGACCAAGGCTTGGGCGCTTGTGTGTTTTGCCGTTGCCGGCGCACTGCTGGTCGCTTCGCTCTTCATGCAGCCGCCGGTGCAGCACGGAACGGACGCGGGCGCGCCGCCGGTGTTCACTGGATCGGTGCGCTAGGAGCGCCAATCTGCCGGGTCTGAAGCTGGTTACAACTGGCACTCTCCCCAACGGCCCCTTCTCCCTCCCACGGAGAGGGGGCCGCGCCGTTGCCGGGCGACCCTCGTCAATAGCGGGCCAGCCAGGTCCATAGCCAGTTATGGATGGCAAGCCAGTAGACGGTGGCGGCGAGCGCCACGATGCCTGTGAGGATCACCGGGTCCGTCCAGCCCCGCGTCGGGCCGAACGCCGCCACGCGCGCTTTCTTCTCATTGATGTCGAAACGGACGGAGCGTAGGCGGGCGTCGAAGATCTCCTTGACGATATGCGTCATGATCGGGACGGACAGCTTCCACGCCCGGCGCGCGAACAGGCCGTTCGGCCAGCGCACGTTGGGATCGTCGATCCAAAAGGTCACCTTGGCGGCGTGCTCGTCGACCGCGAAGGAGAGCCGCACGAACACGGTGTAGTCGGACGGGAAGTAGGTGGCGGCGCGGGTCCGCACGGTCTCGCTCAGCTCCTGCCGCAGCGCATCGAGCTCGCGGCCGAGCTGCTCGCGCAGTCCGTCGGAAGCGAGGCTGACGTCGGGATCGGTGGATCTGATGGTGGCAGGTAGTTCGATCTTGAAAATACGCATGGCCGTCGTCGGCTCGCCAAGTGCGCAGACTCCCCCCGCAAGGCGGCCGCGGCGGCGGGCTCAGCCGCCGCCGGGACTTGGCATGGGCGTTAGCCCAGATCCGGCCTGAGCTCGGAAGCGTCCGTGGGACGCCGGCAGCGGCCGTCGAACGCAGCGCCCTGCTCGATGGCCAGCGACATGTGATGGATGTCGCCCTCCACGTGCGAGGACGACTGCAGCGTGACGGTCACGGCGCGGATGGCGCCCGAAATCCGGCCCCGCACGGTCACTTGCTCGGCCGCCACGGTGCCCGTGACCTTGCCCAGCTCGCCGATGATGACCTCGCTGCCGACCACGTCGCCCTCGACCTCGCCGTCCACCTGCAGCGTGCCCTGGCTGATGATCGCGCAACCCCTGGCCGATGATCTTCAGGTCGTTGCTGATGACCGAAAGATTGCCGGAGGACTTGGCGGGCCCCGACCGGCGTTGCGGCTGCGGGGGAGGGGTGCTCAACGAAGGGCTGGGACTGCGGTTGGAGTTGGCCGGCTCGAGCGGCTTGGGCTCGGCAGAGGAGTTACGCGTAAACATGAAAGACCCCCCGATGGGTTTGCGCTGCTAGGTGGTGCGGAGGACTATCCAGCACCGCGACATGGTTGAATTATGTCGGATGGGGAGAAAAGTACGCTGGGAGCAGACCTTCGAGCAAGCCCCCCTCTCGGCCTCGATATGCCCATTGGGGATGGCGGCGGGCTGAGGCAACGAAGGCTGCAGCTTTGGCGGATCAACGCGGTATGCTGGGGTGTGCGCCGCTCACAGCAGTTTATGACAACCCCGAGGTTAGCCCCATGATCACCATCCAGAACGTAGCCAAGAAGCGGCTCGAGGCCGGTGAGCTCGCCATCGGCGTGGGGGTGCGGCAGGCGCGCACGGTGGACATCGGCAAGGCCATGAAGACGGCCGGTTTCGACTGGCTGTTCATCGACATGGAGCACAATGCCATGGACCTCGATGTCGCGACCCAGATCGCGGTCGCGGCACAGGATGCGGGTTTCACCCCGGTCGTGCGGGTACCGGGGTTCGAGCACTACCTGGCGAGCCGGGCCCTCGATGGCGGAGCGCTCGGCATTGTATTTCCGCACGTCGACGATGCGGCGACCGCGGCGCGGCTCGCCTCCTACTGCCGGTTTCCGCCGGATGGAAAGCGCTCGATGGTTGGTGCGCTGCCGCAGGTGGGTTTCGCCTCGCACCCTCTCGGCGAGATGGCGCGCGCCGTCAACGCGGCGACGCTGGTCATCGTCATGCTGGAGACGCCGCAGGCGATCGACAACGCCGAGGCGATTGCGGCCGTGCCCGGCATCGACGCGTTACTGATCGGCACCAACGATCTGTGCATGGAGATGGGCATTCCGGGGGAATTCGCGCACGATCGCGTGGTTGCCGCCTACGACAAGGTCATCGCCGCGTGCCGGGCGCACGGCAAGCACCCCGGCATGGGCGGCGCCTATGCACCGCAGCTGATCGAGCGCTATGTCGCGCGGGGCATGCGGCTCATCCTGTCGGGCAACGACTTCTCGTTCCTGATGGCCGGCGCGAGGGCGCAGGCCGCGGGCGTGCGGGCCATGCTGAAGTAGCGCACTTGCTGCGAACGGAGCCCACAAGCCTTGTGGGCAATAGGCGTGCGCGGCGTGTGCCAATTTTCAAAGGCTGGCGGGCGCGCTCTATACTTGCCAGGCGCGGAGGCGCGGAAGCGAAAGGTGCTCATGCAGTGTCCACAAATGACTAGGCAGATCCTCCTGACAGCCTTGCTCGGTGCCGCGGTCCTCGGTGCCGGCCCAGCGGCTGCGCAGCGCAAGGAGCCGCCGCCCAGCCGCGCCGCGGCGCAGTATTCCTTCGCGCCGATCGTCAAGCTGGCCGCGCCCGCCGTCGTCAACGTCTATGTGCGCGCGAGGGTGCAGACATTCGTCTCCCCGTTCGCCGATGATCCGCTGTTTCGGCGCTTCTTCGGCGACAGCTTCGGCATGCCGGCGGAGCGCATGCAGAACTCGCTGGGGTCGGGCGTGATCGTCAGCCCCGACGGGGTCGTCGTCACCAACACGCATGTGATCAAGGTCGGCGGGGCTGCCGAGATCAAGGTGGCGCTCGCCGACCGGCGGGAGTTCGACGCCAAGCTCATTCTGCAGG
>CAVQUQ010000012.1:0-111104 GCA_963716835.1 uncultured Alphaproteobacteria bacterium
GGGCGGCGGCTTGACGAGCGTGCGATTTGAGACGCCCAGAATACGGAGCGTCAACATCCGGCCTGTCGGATCAGACCGCCAGGCAGTTGGGCGAGGATCTTGCTCCAGGGCGAACTGCTGGCGAAGCATAGAGGCGCGCTAGAACTTGAGATTTGATCTTGCTCAACGTGCGTCGCCCTGCGGCGCAGACTCGCCAGTATGGGCGGTAGAAATCCAGCACTCTTGACATGCGGCCGCTCTCGGCCACCCTTCTGTGCAATGCTTAGCGCGAAGCATGCGAGGCTCACATGGCCGAAAACATCATCGAACACGAGAACTCTGTCGCATCATGGGTGACGCTCCGTGTCTCCCATGACGGAAAAGTCACCACCATTCTCACGATTGAGACAGACCTCGACCTCAATCCCGAAGCCCCTAACTATCAAAAGGATAAGGTCAACAGCCTCATCGATAAAGCCGTGGCGCACGTTCGCAAGCACTATAGCATCGATACGATCGAGATCGGTCCTCTTCGTGAAGGGGCTTACGAGGTCACAAGCATCGGGGGCAATGATAGCTAGGACGGCATCTGTGACAACTCTGACGGATAGATCGGACCGGGCTCTACTCTAATGCCTCTCGGGTTCACGGCGGACAGGTTCGCGAGGCGAGTATCAACCGAACACGGAGAAGCTCAGAATGAAGTCAACTGTCTCTTTTCGAGGGCCAGGGCCATTTCACTTACCCACAGCGCAACGCGCCACAGCAATCCGGCACTCCAACAACGGAGTGACGATCACTGTTTACGCCATTATTGAGGGACGGGGGTCGCAACCGGAAGCGATCAGCGCGCAGATGGTAGGTTCGGTTGCTCGTGAACTAGCTGGGGACCTTGTGAGAGCCCTCGCCGAAGGAGACACTGGACGGGGAAACGCGGGCTAATCCAACGAGCTGATATGCTGTGAATCTCCAGACCAGATGACTTTGGGATTTTGCAGGAGCGAATCATTTTGGTCGTGGTGTTGCCGACAATCTAACTACGCATGCGTGAGTGGCCGTAGGCTCCCATAACCAGCAGATCGAACGTGCCCGCTTCCGCCCGTTCTGCAATCACCTGCTCGGGCCGTCCCGGCGGAAAATTGCGGCTCACTCGGGATGAGTCGTGAGGAAGTGCGGGGAGGGCGATGACCCAGCCGCGATCGGCGCATATGCTGAGTTCCAGCGGCGCGGCCAGATACTGCCCGGCGCGGAACGCCTTTCTCATTGGACTTAGCGCCATGACCGAAACGGATCTGCCTCACCATTACAAGAGCGCGACCGCCGGCCATCTGGCCATGAGGCGCGTGCCCATGGTGCCTGCCACTGAGAGCGTTGGAGGCGTGCGAGGGCTGTTGCGGTCCGGGAATTTCGAAACCGTGGACCTGGTGCTTCTGACAGATCCGTCCGGCCGCTACATAGCGTCCGCGGAGTTACGACGGCTCGTCGAATGCGACGACACAACGTCGTTGGAGTCGATCGGACGAGCCGACTGGCCCGTCGTTCCTGCCGAGATGGATCAGGAGCAGGCCGCAGACATCGCGATCGAGAAGTCGGTCACCGTGCTGCCGGTCATCGCGAGCAACGGGCGGCCCATCGGGCTCATTCCCGCTCACACGCTGCTCGATGTCCTGGGCCGGGAGCACAGTGAGGACGTCTACCTTATGGCCGGCATCACGCGCGAGAACGCAGGCGCCCGCCACGCCCTGGAGGACCCGCCACTGGGCCGAGTCGCCAGCCGTTTGCCGTGGCTTCTAGCGGGCTTGGCTTTGAGCTCCGTCGCGACGGCGGTAATGGTCGGGTTTGAGACAGCGCTGCAATCGAACGTCATGATCGCCTTCTTCATCCCAGGACTTCGTCTACCTGACGGACGCGATTGGCACCCAGACCGAGGCGATCGCCGTGCGCGGCCTGGCGGTGCGCAGCAAGCCACTGCTGGAATTGTTGTGGTCGGAGATCGTCACGGGCGGGACGATCGACGTTGTCCTGGGATTGGCAGCGATGCTGGCGGTGTGGCTCGTGTTTGGGAACATCGCCATGGCCGTGGGTGTCGGTGTCTCGCTGGCTGCTGCAGGCGTCCTGGCGTGCGGCATTGGCCTCCTGTTTCCCTTGACCCTGTCGCGCATCGGACTCGACCCCGCCTTCGGGGCCGAGCCCGTCGCCACGATCGTTCAGGACGTTCTGACGATCGTCATCTATTTCCTCGTCATGACGAAGGTGATCGGGCTCGGCCTCTAAAGCGATAGCTGGCAGTGAGCAGCGCGATCAGGCGCTGCTCGAACTCGGCCGTCTTGATCCGTCTCGACTGCTTGTCCAGCCCACCCTGATACCACCAAGGTCCAGGTCGTAAGCAGGTCTTGCGCGGTCGTTGTCGTATTGTCCAAACTGGCCGACAACTTCGGCGAAGGGGCCATTCTTCTGAGCGTAGCCCCACTGAACCAGTTGGTCCGGCGATCGAACACTGCGTTGGCTACCAATTCGCTCGAACGGAACCGATTTCGCCTAAGGGCGCAGTATCGAGGATTGCCGGGGCGGCGTCGAGAACCAGCGAAAAGTAGACAGCAATCTGTGCAAGCCGACGTCTGCAATTCGCCCTGCTCGGACTTCAGCCATGCTGGACGTCGCGTCTGCTCTTGGGGTACGAGCGGACGTCGCGCGGAGACAACTTCAAGGTCAGTTTCTGACCCATTGCAGACATCTCCTGCAATGGCGCATGTGCATCATCTCTCTAGAGCGGAACGCGGGGACGAAACCACCCTGTTGCCGGCTCTTACAATGAGAGATCAGTCGGGAAAGGACGTGATTATATAACGCAAATTGTAGCCGTTCAGGTTCGCGTTCATAGGTCGCGGGGAACGCAGTGATAAATTCAAAGCGAAGTCGCTGGTTCGGACCTGATTACTCCCGTCACCCCCAGAGCGCGTCAGTCGGTATCTATGGCCCAACCCTCGGCAATTCGGACAATTAAGCCAACCCTTCAGTTCCATCGAGATTTCGAACGCGAAAAGAAGGATGCACGCGGTCACCGCCTCGATACCAGGCTCGCCAAAGTCATCGACATGCTCGCGGCGAACTTACCCCTGCCGGCCCACAGTCACGATCACCCGCTCCGCGGTATCTTTGAAGACTGCCGGGATTGCCACATCGACCCGGAGGTGGTGCTTATCTACCGCAAACCCGACGCCCATACGTTAGAACTCGTACGCCTCGTGCACGACGTCTTCCGCCTGATGTTGGCGCGCTTCGCCACGAAGAAGGCCCTGCCGTTCGAGCCGCTGGTGCCCACCCCCACCACCGTCGCCGCCATCGAGGAAGCAAGGCGCGGCGGGCTCAAGGACTTTGCGAACAGCAAGGCCCTGCTGAAGTCGCTCATTGCGGACGATTAAACCAACCCGTCGCTTCCGCCGGGATTTCAAACCATCTTGCGCCGCGAGACCGGTGAGTGAGCCCCACAGCGGACCCTCACATCTCTACGGCGCCGAGCACGCGTGCGGCTGCCTTTGCATGGCAGATGCAGGAGTAGCGCATCGTGCCGATTTGGAGAGGCGGACCTCTCTCTGTGTCATCGCGTTAGCTACGCCACGGAGATGCCAGAGCCGTAGAACCGGAAGAGTTCCTGCGTGCCACCGTCGCCGATGCTCGAGCCGAACAAGCCAAGGTCCATGGCCCGGGCAACAGCTTGGGCACGCGTGTCAGCCGATAGCTTGAGAAGAATCCGCTTGAGATGGGATTTGATCGTTTCGGGAGAGACTCCGAGTTCACGGGCAATCTCTTTGTTGGATCGCCCGGAGGCGACGTGAGCGAGAATGGCTTCTTCTCTCTGCGTGAGCAGATCAGTTCTCTCGATCACGTTGCCCGTCATGATGATCACACCTTTCCCGTTGCGATAAAATCGTCCTAACCCGCGAGGGAAGCGGCCGCCATTCACCATCACGCTCCGGGCACAACGGGTCAGGTTCATTACAGGCCAGAGCAAGAACGGTAGCTTGAAGTGCGTCATTCCAAACCCGACGTTCGTTCGCCGTCATTGTCACCGAGGATTTTAATCCCTTCTTAGACGCATACATTTTATCCGCCTTCCTTTAAGGAGCCCTAGCTTCAAAATCTCGGTTGGCCACTCTGATGCAGGAATGGCGAGCCATAATATTTTTGCAGTGCGCCACAGCATGGAGGAACTCACCCCGCGTGTCGTGAGACAAAAACGCAAGCCATGTTCAATTCGACAAGGAAACAGACAATCGTTTTTGATGTGCCGTGGATTGCCGGCATTCTGGCTAATCACATCTGGCCCTTCGCTGGCCCGACGCTTTGTTACAAAGCGATACACAATCGATCCGTTGGGACGAATAGCTGCGACATGGCGATGGTCGTTTGATTGGCGTTATCGGCGACCAAGGGAGGAAGTCATGCGTGCTAGTCAGGCCATGGCAGATGTGAACATGGAGCAATCGCGCGCCCACGTTCGGAGAACCCCGCTTTGCTACTCACGACAGGCCCCGAGGGATGGAATCGATCAGGCGGACCTTGGGGAAAGCAGCACGATGTTAGCAATTTGCAGTGTCATGACTTGCACCGCCGCTGCCTTCCTGGTCGTCTATGGGAGCTGGGGATTGTGATCGCGTCGAATGCTGATCGACCAGTCGGAACTGGCGACCAAGCGTGGTTAGAAGTCGCATTCTGAGGATCCTTCCATGCCTCTACGCGTTGTCATTTTTGTGCTGTCTCACTGCGCGTTTTTGCTGACGGCCTTGTCGCTGAGTCTTTAGCAGCGCCAGAGAGGTGGCGTCAGAGATCCGATCAAGGCCGCCCGCGATGGCACTGCTATATGGATACGATGAAGTGTGGTGGATTGCCGTGCGGCAGCGCCGGGTGCGGACAAATATAATTATGAGACGCAATTCGAACCCATCGCTGATGGCAACTGTCTGTACGTCAACGCTAGCTGTTGCCGGGATCGTCATCGGCATTCTACTGGGGCATTCGGCGGCGCACGCAGCGAAATCCAACCTCAGTCGCCAACTCGATGTATTCCAGGAAGTTCTGCAGCAAGTTCGCGAGAACTATGTCGACAAGCCCGACGACAAGCGGCTGATCGAGGGTGCCATCAAGGGGATGGTGACATCGCTCGATCCACATTCCTTCTACATGACCGACAAAGAGTTCGGAGCCAGGTGGAATCAACTGCAAGGGGAGTTTGCTGGCGTCGGTGTCGAGATCACCATCAAAGACGGCGTCCTAAAGGTCGTGTCGCCGGTCGACGACACTCCCGCTGCGAGGGCCGGTCTGCGTGCCAACGACGTCATAACCGACATCGATCGCATGCCCGTCCGTGGTCTGTCGATTGATCAGGTTGTCGACAAACTCAAGGGACCGGCGGGCACGAGCGTGACCGTGACCGTCTCTCGCAGCGGGATGGACAAGACCTTCGACCTCACTATGAAAAGAGCGATCATCGTCGCTAATCCGATAAAGACGCGAGCCGAAGGCGACATTGCGTACGTGAAAATTGTAGACTTCAGCGAGCAGACACACGTCAAGCTTGAGGAAGCGGTCAGCAAGCTCAAATCGGAAATTGGACCGCGCCTTAAGGGCTTCGTCATCGATCTGAGAAACGACCCGGGCGGCTTTCTCGATGAGGCCGTCGCCGTTTCGGACGCCTTCCTGGACCGAGGCGTCATCGTCGTCGCGAAGGGCCGCAACGGTACGGACGTGCAGCGCTTCGACGCCACCCCCAGCGATATCGCGGACGGAATACCCGTTGTGGTATTGATCAACGGGGGCACGGCGTCCGCCTCGGAGATAGTCGCCGGAGCGCTTCAGGACAATGGCCGGGCGACCATTGTAGGCACGCGTTCCTTCGGCAAGGGAACGGTTCAATCCCTCATCGAGCTCGGAGGCAAGCGCGGGGTACTCCAGCTGACGACTGCGCAATACTTCACGCCGTCCGGCCGCTCGATTCAGGCAAGGGGTATCGAGCCGGACGTGTCCGTTGAGGAGGACAAGCCAGCCGGAATTGAAGCTGATCTTGCGCCGAACAAGACGAACGAAGCATCGCTGCCTGGTCACCTCAAGAATCCGAACAACGCGGATGCCGCAGCGAGTTCCGGCGGGTCATCGGCATATGTGCCCGATGAGCCGGAGAAGGATACCCAACTGCAGTATGCGCTGAAGCTCCTGCGCAATCGGCCCTATGCGGAGTCGACGGCCCCCGGCAACGGTCCGTCAATCCATGATTGACGGCGCTACGCAGCGTTGTCCTCGATCGAGCGCTCGCCTACTGCGAAGTCTGAGGTTTGCCCTTCTCGGACCTCAGCTCGACTTCTCGTCTGCTCTTGGGGGCAGCCGACGTCGGATGGATGCTGCGGTTAGTTCACGACCCGTTGCAGACATGCTCGCTGCAGTCGTGCGTACGCTCATCCAGGCCGTCACATTTCGTCGCTTCCTTCCGGCCCAAGACGTCCTCGTAGAGCTCGGTCGATCCTGCTGCCAATGACAAGTATGGCCACCACAGCGACTACGGCCAACGGGGCCATTGGCCAGGCACCGAGACCGCAGGCGATGCCTATCGCAGCGGTCACCCAGATCGATGCTGCGGTGGCCACGTGATAAACGTGCAGGCGGCCATCGCCGCGAAGAATGACACCAGCACCACGAAAGCCAATGCCGCCGACAATGCCCTAAATCACGCGGCTGACCGCAGCCGCATTGGAATTGCCCACCCCAAGCTGCGTGCCTGCCATGGTAACTAAAGCAGCGCCGAGCGATACGAGCGCATGCACCCGCACCCCGGACGGTTTGCCGTAGAGATCTCGATTTAGGCCTACGATGCCCCCTGCAATTGCTGCCGCGGCAATGCGCAATTCGATCTCGGCAAGGTCGTTCATGACTTGCCGCAGTCGCGCCGAACGCGACGACGTGCATGTGACGAGGTCAACGACCGAGTTTCCGATTTCGGTGGTGGGCGCCGACCATTGACACAGGTCACACTGCTGCGCGAGATGCCCCGCTATTGCTTCGCTTGGTCGTGGTCGAGACCCATCATATATATTTGTCGCGGCACAAGTTGCCACTGACGGCCGATCAGATGGGTTCCAATGCTCCGCAGGCTAAAGGAAGGCGACGGAAGTTTGATGGCTGGGTGGAGGCCTGGCGTCGCAAGGGTATTGCAGCCTGCGGAAGTCCGGCAAAGCATGCCTCGCTCGCTGCTCGCGAGGTTGTGGTCCCATCGATGGCAAGCGTCTGCAATCATCGCAGCACTCGTCATCATCGGCTATTTGGGCGGCCCGATCCTGCTTGGACCCGTGGTCACGGCTGATCCCGTGGTGCGTGCCGACTTTGTTCAGACGGTCGTAGCAAGCGGGCACGTGGAGGCCCCGTTCAGGATCAACATCGGCAGCCAGATTACCGGCATTGTGGCGAGCGTGCCGGTTGCCGAGGGGCAGTCCGTGAAGGCGGGCGATCCGCTGATCATCCTTGATGATCGAGAAGCGCGGGCGTCCGTCGCGCAAGCCGAAGGCGTCGTGGCGGGAGCCGAAGCGCGCATGCGTCAGATGCGCGAGCTTGTGCTGCCGCAGGCGCAAGAAGCGCTCAAGCAGTACCAGGCCACTCTGCTCGACGCACAGCAAACCTACGAGCGGGCATCAAAGCTCGCCAAGGACGGCTACGGCACTATCGCGACACTCGACGAGGCAACCAAATCGCTCGATGTCGCCAGAGCTCAGGTGAGAAATGCCGAGTTTCAGATCTACACGAACCAGCCTGGCGGAAGCGACTATGTCATGGCAGAGACACTGCTCAACCAGGCGCGCGCCAATCTTGTCACGGCGCAATCACGCTTGAGCTACACCGTCATTGTCGCTCCGCGCGACGGCATACTTATCTCGCGCGATGTCGAGCGCGGGGATGTCGTGCAGCCATCTAACTTGCTGATGAAGCTATCACCGGTCGGGGACACCGAGCTCGTTGTTCAAATCGACGAGAAGAACCTCGCGTCGCTCGCGATTGGGCAGAACGCAATCGTGTCAGCGGATGCCTTTCCGAAACAGACATTCTCGGCAAAAGTGGTCTACATCAATCCAGGCATCGATCTGCAGCGCGCCTCAGTTGAGGTCAAGCTGCGCGTGCCTGATCCTCCGAGCTACCTGCGCCAGGATATGACGGTCTCCGTGGATATCGTGGTTGCTCGCCGCCCCAGGACGCTCGTTGTGCCGGTCGCAGACGTGCGCGACATAGATGGCCCGAACCCGTGGGTGCTGAAGGTCGACTCGGGCCGTGCGAAGCGTCAGCGGGTCAACGTAGGCCTGGTCAGTTCCGGCAAAGCGGAGATCCTTGAGGGATTGAGCGAGAATGAGCTGGTTATTCCCACGACCGCCGCCTCGATTAAGGACGGCAGTCAGGTGCGGGCTCGGATCGCAGCGAGAGGACCTACGCAGTGAACCATTGGGCACCCTTCGAGTGGATAGGTGCAATCCGCTTCCTCAAGGAGGGGCGGACGCAGACGATTTTTATCGTAACCGCGGTTTCGATCGGCGTTGCCGTCATTGTCTTTATGTCGGCCATGCTTTCGAGCATGCAGGCCAATTTCATCAGACGCGTCCTCACGTCTCAACCCCATATTCAGATTATTCCGCCCGATGAGGTGGCGCGCCAACAGCTGTTCTCGGGCCCGGGTCAGATCGTCGCCGCGGCGGTGCAACGGCCGGCGCAGCGTATTCGGTCGATCGACCAATGGCAGAAGATCTCGGCTCTTCTGAAGGAATGGCCTAGCATTACTGCCGTGTCGCCGACGATGGCAACGTCCGCTCTGGCTGTCCGCGGAGAGGCGAACCGGTCGATCACGGTCACGGGCATCGATCCCGAGGTCTATTTCAAGATCATCAAGATTTCCTGACTACATCATCGCCGGTCAACCTCGCATACTGACCGACGACATCCTGATCGGCACAGAGCTCGCGCGGGATCTCGGAGTGAGCTTGGGTGACAAGCTCATCGTCTCCTCGGCAAACGGGGTTGCCCGGGTCCTGACCATCACCGGAATCTTTGACCTCGGCAACAAGGGGGCCAATCAGCGCTCCACGTTCGTTGCGTTGCGAACCGCGCAGGCTCTATCGAATCTCGTGGGTGGCGTAACAACCATCGATCTGACCGTGGACGATGTCTACGCGGCCGAGACCATTGCCCGTTCCATCGAGGCGGCGACCGGCGTCCAAGCTGACAGTTGGATTGAAACCAATGCCCAGTTCTTCACGGCCGTCAGCGCACAGACGCTCTCGAACACGGTCATTCGTATCTTTGTCGGCCTGTCGGTTGCCTTTGGCATCGCAAGCGTGCTCCTCGTCTCGGTCATTCAGCGGTCGAAGGACATCGGTATCCTGCGCGCAATGGGCACGTCGCGGGGACAGATCCTGCGCGTGTTCCTCCTGCAGGGCGGCCTCCTCGGAATTGCCGGCGCCAGCGCCGGCGCGATCATGGGTGGCTCTGCCGTAGTGTTTTGGCATTGGTTTTTGCGCCAAGCCGATGGCAGTGAGCTCTTTCCGCTCATCCTCGAGCCATCGCTGTTCGCGGAGTCCATATTGCTCGCCGCATTTACCGGGGTGGCCGCAGCGGCCGTGCCCGCAATCAGGGCTGCGAAACTTGATCCCGTGGTGGCGATCCGTGGCTGAACGACCAGAAGTCTTGCGTCTGGATTGGGTCTGCAAAGCCTACAACGTCGGCACGCCTGTCGAGGTTGAAGTTTTGCACGACATAAGCCTTGTGCTGAAGCAACAGGATTTTGTGGCGCTTATCGGCCCTTCCGGCTCAGGAAAGAGCACGTTACTCAATATTGTTGGCCTTCTGGATCGGCCGACCAGAGGGCGACTTTTCATCGAAGGTCATGAAACAAGCAAGCTTGACGACGCTCATATCACCAAGCTCAGAGGTCACAGCATCGGCTTCGTGTTCCAATATCATTATTTGATTTCGGCCTTCACCGCGCTTGAAAATGTGATGATGCCATTGCTTGTCGAACACGAGTTTCCAAGTGAGGGCATTGTCGGCCGGGCTGAAGAGCTGCTCAATCAGGTGGGTCTTATGGCGCGGAAGAACAATCTGGCCAACAACATGTCAGGCGGAGAACAACAGCGTGTCGCCGTTGCGCGCGCCCTCGCCATGAATCCAGCACTCATTCTGGCCGACGAGCCGACCGGCAACCTCGACACCAAGTCCGCCAATATCGTGTTTGAGATGATGCGTGAGGTCAACAAGAGGTCTGGCACTGCCTTCTTGATCGTGACGCACAATCTGGATCTAGCTCGGCGCTGCGACCGCATTGTCGAACTTGTCGACGGGCGCATGGCGTCTAGCACGCTGGGGGCAGCCCACTCTGATGCGATTGCTGGGCGCCCGGTCTAGCTAAGACAGCCGCTCCGAAACGAACAGCCTTTCATAGTTTGCTCTCACGGCGTCGTCCGCGTGTGCTGGACTCGGCTTCTGGCCGTTTCCGCCGTCCACAGCTCAAGAGCGGTGACCACTTTGGCGAAGGCTTCGTTGAGCGCGGCCACCACGGCGGGAGCATCCGACGCCGTGGCCGGCGCGATCCCGTGGAATACGCGGGTGGCGACGATCTTGCCTTGACCGGCGAAGATGCGTGCGACGAGCTCGATATCGGCTGCCGGCGCGGGTGAGGTCGTAAACTGGAAACTCCGGATCTCGGTTAGGAGCTGGTAGTCGACCTCAAGGCCTTCTAGGGGCCGACTGACCGACTGGAAGCAGCCGGAGTCCTCGAAGCTCTGGATCATCTTGGTATGCACGAGAACGGGAATGGTGTCGGCCCATTGTGCGGTATCCAGATGTCGGACTCCGCCGTCGGCGCCACCTGATGCGGATCTTGTCGCTGTTGAATGCCATCAGAGCCGTCGGCTCGGGAATGACCAGCTGCCCCGGAGCTACTGAGGGGCACTGTGGCGGGCGGGCGGGGGCGAGCTCGTATATCGGGGCCTTGGCCTTTCCGGCGGCTCCGCCCGTCATTCGCTCCAGGCCGGCTAATACTCCGTCGATGCGATCGGAATTTCGTGCAAGCGCTTGCGAGAATGTGTCGAGATTGGCGATCACGTCGCGCAGCGGCGCCGAGTTGTCCGTCAGAATGGTGTCAAACCGCCCCAGAGTCTCGCGTGCCGCCTGAGATAAACTTCGGCCAGCTTCAGGATCGGCGTTGAGCACCGGCGGCTCGCCGCCCGAACCAGCAAGCAATGGGCCAGACGCGTTGCCGCCTGTAAGTACAATCACAGGCGCCCCCGTCAAGCCCTGAAAGTCCATACCGACATGCGTATCAGACCGCACGGGCGTGGCGGGATCTATCGCCACCGCCGCCGTGACCTCTTTCGGGTTCTGTGGGTTAAGTCCAAGGCTCGTGACTTCTCCCACACGAATGCCGTTGAACAGGACGGCTGACCCGATGAGCAGGCCGGAGACGGGACTTTCAAAGTCGAATTCGATAGCTGGTCCGGGCGCCGAGACCGCCGGTCGTTTGCAGCCAGTAGACGAAGCCGAAACCCGCAGCGATGACGCCCAGTGCGAAGAGCCCGATGAGAGCGTAGCGTGCCTTTGTTTCCATGTGACGGCCTCAGGTCGTAGCAGGGGTCAGCCGACGTGACAGCGCATCCGCTCGCCGGCCGCGAAAATAGGCTTTGACCCACGGATGCTCAGCCTGGCGCATGGCAGCAATCGGCCCCAGAGCAACGACCTTGCCGCCAGCGAGCACGCCGATGCGGTCGCACACGGTTTGCAGACTTTCCAGGTCGTGAGTGATCATGAAAACCGTGAGGCCGAGCGTGCGCTGCAGTGTCCGGATCAACTCGTCGAACTCGCCAGCCGCGATCGGGTCCAGCCCCGACGTGGGCTCGTCGAGAAACACCAGCTCTGGATCGAGGGCGAGTGCTCGCGCGAGCGCCACGCGCTTGGTCATGCCGCCCGAGAGCTCAGCCGGCAGCTTATTTTGATCCTTGGTTCGCAACCCGACCATCTCCAGCTTTGCCCGCGCCATCTCATCCATCAGCGCGGGCGAGAGTTCGCAGGTATTCGCGCATGGGGAACTGCACGTTCTGGAGGACTGTAAGAGAGGAGAACAGAGCGCCCTGCTGGAACAACACGCCCCACCGGCGTTGTGTTGCACGCCGCTCGTCCTCGCCGGCGTCATTAAGGCTGGCTCCGAGGACCTCAATGGATCCCTCGCGCTTCGGTATGAGACCAATGATGGAGCGCAAGAGCACAGACTTTCCGCTTCCCGAGCCGCCGACGAAGCCGAAAATCTCGCCGCGGCGAACATCGATCGAAACATGATCGAGGACAATGTGGTCCCCAAATCCGACCACGAGGTCGCGCACACGTATAACCACGTCGTCGGCCATGGGATCACATGTCAATCGCGGCAAAGAAGATGGCGAATAGCCCGTCGAGGACGATGACCAAGAAGATTGATTTCACCACCGACGCGGTCGTTTGCAGGCCGAGCGACTCAGCGCTTCCCTTGACCTGAAGCCCCTGCGCACACGCGACCACACCGATAACGAGCGCCATGAACGGCGCCTTGATCATACCGACTTTGAAATGCGTGACCGATATCGCCTCCTTGAGCCGCGCGATAAATATGTCTGGGTGCATGCCGCCATAAAACCAGGCCACGAGGCCGCCGCCGTAGAGCGCGGCCATCGATCCGAGGAAGGTCAGGATCGGGAGCGCAATGATCAATGCGATCACGCGCGGCACAACGAGCACGTCGACCGGATCCAAGCCCATTGTCGTCAGAGCATCGATCTCCTCGCGCATCTTCATGGAGCCGAGCTCGGCGGTATACGAACTTCCCGACCGGCCTGCCACCATGATTGCCACGATCAAAACGCCGATCTCGCGCAGCACCAGAATCCCGACCATGTCGACCACGTACACGTCGGCCCCGAATTTGCGGAAATGGAAAATGCCCTGCTGCGCGATGATGCCGCCGATCAGAAATGTGATGAGCAGAATGATCGGCACGGCCTGCCAGCCGACGCGGTCCAGATGATGAACGGTGGACGTAAGGCGAAACGTCCTAGGGTGGACGAAACAGCCGAGCGAGCGAGACGCAGAGCGCTCCCAGCATGGACGCGATGGCGACGAGATCCGTTCCGATCTCGGCAGTCATTCGACCGATCGTTTCGAGGCCGACCAGGACCTTGCGGCTCTTTACGGGAGCTTGCGGCTTCTCGAGGTTGGCGCGGTGCATCTCTTCGTAGAGGTCGCGGTAGCGTTCAGGCAAATTGAGGATCTGTGCACCACCATCTCGCCTGTCATGTTGGCGAATGAGACGTTCGAGCAACCACGCACCGTACGTGTCGAATTCCTCGACTGCGCGCATGTCTATGGACATAGGGAGGGTAGAAGCATCACGCGCAATTCTTTCCGCCAGGGGCTCGAGCTCCTTGGCATGGCTGGCCGTCCATGAACCACCTGCGGCGAATTCAAGCTGCTCGCCTTCGGCCGTGTTGACCAGGGTAGGCCGGGTATTCACCGTGAGCCCCTCAGAAGCCGAAGTTGTGCCGAGCAAGTCTGGACGAGCCGTCTAGCAAGCGCATGATAAGGGATTCCATCGCTAAAGCGCTTGCATCCGTTGAAGATGACAGGGTAGCGCATCACTTGCGCGAGAGGTTGACGTTCACGCTCTTGAGAGGGATAGCTTGGGTCAAAATGGAGACATCCTGACGTGAGCTGCTGAAAGAGACCGTCATTGAGCCCGATACGCCGCCGCTGATCTTGAGCGATATGCGATTGCTCGTAGCAGCCACGCTTCGCATCCGTAAACTGACTGCATCATTGTCATTGCTTCCTCCGGTGCCCGTCCTGGCGCCCTCTCTAGGCAGGCATCATCTCCGAAAGCCGGTGTCAGCCGTTGATCTGGGTCACAACGTCCAGCACGCTACTGGTTCAATCTTTCAGATATGATGATGCACATGCGCAGAGTGCGATTTCTGTTTTGCGTACCGCAGGCGAAGGCATCGACTTGTGGGGGCGGCGGGCCACGATGATTTGAAGCTAGGCGCAGCTGATGAGGCAATGACCTTGCATTGTGCGAGTGGCACGCGCAGACATTGACACAGAAAGGGCTGTCCCCATGAGGACGATCATACCGAACAAGACAAATGAGCAAGCCGTTGATCAATCGACCAGTGAAGCTATCGAGAAAGTCAAGGAAGCTGCCAGCGAAGCGATTGACGTGGCAAGCAAGTCGATCATAGAGGCAATCGACAGCGCAAAACTGCGGGTAGGCACAGCCCTCGAAACGGCGAAGGGAGCCAGCAAGGGTGCGCTGGACAAGGCTACTGAAGGTGTCAGGATTCTCGACAAGCTCAGCGAGGCTACTAGGGAAGTATTGCAAAAGGCGAAGCAGGCCACGGAAGAGGTGCTGAACAAGGCGAGGGACGTGGCGGAGAACGCGCCGGGACAGCAGATCGAGGCAAGTAAGGCGCCGCCCACACTGGATCGTCCCATACCCGGCCCGTAGACCCGCAAGTTTGTACCGACTTCCGGATCTGGCCCATCGCGTCAGTTAACAAACGTCCGCTCTTGATTGCGTTGCGGACATAATCGCGACGGATGTGAATGCGCCTTGGCACTGGGCACCCGACATCCGCTTTCTCTGCTTCACGTCGAGCCCGAACAGCGGGGGGACTCCTCGACGTACGTGTGTCCGCACCCAACGCAGGTTGGTCAAGCAACAATAGAATGTCACGATTAGACTCCCGTTGTTGTTTGTTTGAGTGAGTAAAATCGGGCATTTTCGTGCTGACCCCCCTATCAATTTCGCGACTCAAAACGTGAATGGGACCCCACCGGTCCCCTCCTGAGAGGTCGCAGAGATTTACGCGCCCCCACCCACCCGCGTCCGCCCCGGCCAGACTTCCACAATCGCTCCGTCAAAGACTACCCCCTAGACGGGACAACCACCCGATGAATGCCTCTACCGCGTCGTGCGTGTCAGCGCTGTTGAAGTAGGCGCAAAATTGCGATTTGTACTTGTCTGGGTCACGTCCGTTCCCGGCCTCAACCATGCGCTGTCGCAAAGCCTCGCCGTGCGGGTTTGCCGTATAGCTTGGCGGGATTTCCAGGCGTTCGCGTAACGGCCGCGACCGATCGTATCGCGGCGCAGGCTTGCCCTTGAATTCAGGATTGGAGAAGTCGGTGCTGCGCGCCCGTAAATTCGTTGTTGGGTTAGATTCCAGTATTTGGGTGTCACGCGTGTCACCATCCGCGCGCATTTTTTTGTCACCCAAAGCGGATTTTTTTGTCACCATAGCTGCCTCCAGCGCTTCACGTCGATGCGCCTCTGCCAGGTAGGCCAGGACTAACGCGGGTAATGTTGTCTGGCCGTGCCTAAGATCGGTACGGCGCAGCGCATAGCCATAATGGAGAAGTTGTTGGAGGGCGCGAATTATGGTGCGCCTCGGGTAACCAATGGCGTCGGAAATGGCGTCCATGCTGTGCCAGTCATAGCCCATGCGGCGATTGATAACTGACAGCAGGAACGTCAACGTCGCACGGGCTGAACCCGCAAGTCTACGGTCCGCAGCCGCGCGCAGCTCGACGCCATGCCTTGCCGCTGGCCACAGTTTGCTGGGTATGCCAGCTACCGCCGCCGCAACCATCTCGAACCCATCGGTGCAAGGCGTAGGCGTATGGTCTATGGGTGGCCGACCGCGCGGCCGCTTTTTGCGGGGAAACCGGACGACTGTCGGCTGAGGCGGCGACTGACCAAGTTGTATGCCGGAAGCTGCGCTGGATGGCGCGGCTGGTGGATTGACGTCTTTGCTCATGCCCGCCCCCAGCGCAGCGGCGTCATCGTGCCGAGCTGTGGGCAGACATGGACGCGCTGTCACGCTCTCTGATGCGCTCCTGCTGCCACGCCATAATCTCGGACTCGAGCCATGCAGACGCGCGTTCGCCGAAAATCTTTACCGGTTTCGGAAATTTGCCCTGTGCGATCTGCGCATAGATCCAACTGCGCTTCGCCGCCACCGCCTCCTCAACGGCAGCGATGCGCATAAACCTCTCAGCGTTTGCAGTCATACCGTCCTCGCACGTCCATTGGCGTCCGTGCGGAAGTTGCGGTGCGTCGGCCAACTTGTCTAATGGCGTTTTCTGCGGCTCTCGCGCTGATTTCTCGCATTTTTTGTGCGTGGCCGTCCTCGAGAGCGACCTGGGCGGGATCGGATCTTGCGGATCTCATAACTTGCGACTGCTTGAATCCCCATCTGGTCAAATATTTCCTGAAGAAAGGTAGCGAAGCCGCTGTCAGATCGGCCGGTGAGTGGTTGGGTAATTCGCGTTGGCGATTTACGCGTTAGGTCGCGGAAAATGCGAGCGGCAACTTCAGTAACTCGTTCCGCCTCAGACCTGTTTTTCTGATCCGTTGGGTATGCTGGCAGCATCCAAACCGCGCGCCGCGCCAATGAAGCGTGCCAATCCAAGAGAAGGGTCAGAAAAAGCAGATCGTGGCTGTTCAATAGCGATCCGCCGGGCGGGAGCAGCAAGCATGCTGCCGCACTAAGATTGTGCCGATGATGACCTCTGCCTCCTTCATCCGTTTTCACCTCATCATCGAAGGCCTCCCGAGCGTTTGCATGCATCTCGTAGATGTGGGCCTGCACGTGGTCGGCAAGCCGCGCGAGCTTTAGCAGATCCTGCGACGCCACTTTAATGGAGGCATTTTTCGCCGACGAATGCGCACCGACCTCTGCGCTTGCAGCCGCGACGCACAACATCTCGACATAGCGATCAATCTTCGTGGGCGACAGCTCGGTCGAGCAATTGCGCCGCAGACAGGCGGCAAGTCGAGTCGGTCGCTGACCGTGCATTAGAGCCCGCTCAGATGGAAAGGAACGACGACGTCAAATGCAATCGGCTTCGAAGCGCAATACCTTGCCCAATCTCGCATGAGCCGACGCCGCTTTTCGAGCGCGTCGCCGCGTCGGTAGGCAACTTCTGTCTTGTCCCCGACAACATGGGCTAGCGCGGCTTCGGCAATCTCACGCGGATAGTTGGTACGTTCCGCGGCCCAATCTCGAAAGGAGCTGCGAAACCCATGCACGGTTGCCCCGAACCCGCGCATGTCCCGAAGGAGCTCGAGCATCGCCATGTTGGAGAGCGGTCGCTTCGCCCTGCCGCCTGGAAATACGTGCTCTGCGTCGCGCTCACGTGGTAGGCCTTGAAGGATCTCTATCGTGCGGTCGCACAAAGGAACACGATGCTGCCGCCCACTCTTCATCCGCTCGCCCGGAATGGTCCATAGGCGGCTTTCCAGAGCTATCTCCGACCATTGCGCACCGATCGTCTCGTTTGATCGCGCTGCTGTAAGTATGTTAAATTCAAGCGCGCGTACGGAGATCCCTCCGCGAGTGCGGAGCTCAGCCATGAAGGCTGGAACGCCTAAATAGGGTATCGCTTGGTGATGCCTAACCGGGCGCACTTTCGACTTGTTAGGGAGAAGCTTGTCGATATGGCCACGCCACCGAGCCGGGTTCTCACCCTCGCGATATTGCCGAGCGGTTGCCCAATCCAAAATTGCCTCCAGGCGGCCCCGGATACGCCCCGCCGTCTCGGGGCGACGCATCCAGACGTCCTCCAGAATCTTCATCACTAGCGCTGTGTCGACGGCAGCGACGGGCAGTGCCCCGATGGTTGGATAGCAATACCTGGCGAGCGTAGATTTCCACTGGTCGCGATGTTTTTCGTTGCGCCAACTCGCTTCGTGAGCGGCAATGTACCGCTCGGCGCACTCCTGGAAGGTTATCCCCCGGGCGGCCTCGAGCTTTGCCGCCAGTCGAGAACTCTTTCCGCGATTCGATTCGGATCCTGCCCGTCTAGCAGCAGCCGGCGCGCGCTTCTGGCTCGCTCACGCGCCTCAGCGAGAGGGACAAGGTCCACCGGGCCGAGGCCCATCTGTCGAGCACGGCGGTCACGCTGATACCGGAGTATCCAGCTTTTTGTTCCACCTGCAGCGACCTGAAGCCAAAGCCCAGCGCCGTCACCATATCGACCTGGCTTCATGAGCTTCGCGACTTTGATCGCTGTCAGCCTATTCGAACCCCCCATCGTCCGTCGATCCCTCTGCCCACGGCCGTACCCACAGCCACGAATCAGATGGTGCCGGACGAAGTTGGACGAAGCAAGGCGATAACATGCTGCAAATATTGGCGAATACGACGCTGCTGGACAGTGCCGGATTCTATTTTTTGCAACTCCCCATCCGCCAGTTCCGCTCCTCCGCGGCAGGTCACAGCAGCAGGACGCCGCATGGCAACGGAGACGCTCTCTGTCTGTGCTTTCACGGCTATCGCGCCTCCATTCGAACTCACCGGAATTGCCGCGATCGCGTTTGGACGCTCAGCTCCAAGCATGCAAGCGCGCCGACGCAAACAGATCCGCGCGAACGACCACCGGTATGGAGGAGCCGAGCCGGGGCGGCGTCAAATACCCTTCATGTCGCCCTGCTAGCTTGCGCCGTTGCAATAGCGCTCTGGACGCTCACCGAGCGCAGCCGTGGAGATTGAGCTGGCGGTGTTCTCCCTGGCGGGCAAGAAGGCGTTGGTCATTGGCATCGCCAACAAGGACTCGATTGCGTACGGATGCGCCAAGAGCTTTCGCGAGCAGGGTGCCGATCTCGCGATCACGTACTTGAACGAGCGGGCAGAGCCTTTCGTGCGGCCGCTCGCCGAAGAGCTCGGCGCCGAGATCATCCTGCCGCTCGACGTGCGCGAGGACGGGCAGTTCGCCAAGCTCTTCGATTCGATCCGCCAGATCTGGGGCCGCATCGACGTCTGCCTGCACTCGATTGCGTTCTGCCCGCGCGAGGATCTACATAGCCGCGTCGTAGATTGCTCGCGCGATGGCTTCTCCGCGGCGATGGACATCTCCGTGCATTCGTTCATCCGCATGGTGCGCCGAGCCGAGCCGCTGATGCCGCAAGGCGGCACGTGCATGACGGTCACATTCTACGGCTCGGAAAAGGTGGTGGAGCACTACAACATCATGGGCCCAGTCAAAGCGGCTCTCGAGTCGGTTACACGCTACATGGCGGCCGAGCTTGGACCCAAGAAGGTCACGGTGCACGCGCTCTCGCCGGGTCCGCTCAAGACGCGCGCTGCATCGGGCATTGCCGATTTCGATGCGCTGATGGCGCAGGCAGCCGACCGGGCGCCGACACATCAGCTGGCGACGATCGAGGACGTCGGCGCCTACGCCGCCTATCTCGCGAGCAACGAGGCCGCAAACATCACGGGCGGCATTCACTACATCGACGGCGGTTTTCATATTGTGGGGTAGGTGCCGGAAGTCGTGCTCGCCTGATGCGGGCGGTGCGGGGGATATTCCATGCTGGAGCCATTCCTCGAGCTCGAAGGTTGCCTCGACGTCGTCGAAGGCGGCAAGACCGCCTATGACATAACCGCTGCACTCGAGCGACTGACCGAGAGCCTGGCGGAGGCATACGACGATATCAAATACCGCGGCAACAGATGGACGTTCTGAGGCGGAGCTCGGCGAGGCCCGAGAAGGGCCAGGGGCAAAGGCGTAACCGAAGGCAAACGTCGCAAGCACGTCGACGACGATAGTCACGACGTCGTCTTGAACCCTGCGCCGTGCCGTCCTCGGCCATCAAACCAAGTTTAGCTTCTCGTCGAGTGAAAAACATCCGGCACCCGTCAGATAGCGAAGAAAGAGACCGGACTGGTTTCGATCCGCACCGAGCTCGACGCAACTCTTCCGAGGGTTACCGGCGACAACGTGCAGCTGCAGCAGGTTTTGATGAATCTCATGCTCAATGGGATCGAGGCGATGAAGAGCACCGGTGGTGAGCTGACTGTTGCTCCAAAGAGGACCGACGACGGACAGCTGCTGATTTCGGTGAGTGATACCGGCATGGGGCTCCCCGCCGATGAATCCGGGCGCCTTTTCGAGGCGTTCTTCACCACCAAGCCGCACGGGACGGGCATGGGGCTGTCCATCAGCCGGCGCATCATCGAGTTGCATGGCGGCCGCCTGTGGGCGAGCTCGAACGCGGGACGAGGCGCGACCTTTCAGTTCACACTGCCCGGCGAGATCGCGTCCTTGCAGTCGGCTCTTTGATCGCGGGCGACAGGTCTTCTTGTCGCCCCTGGCGGACCTCCGCGACGCTCGACGGCTTGTCTGCTCTTGAAGCTCTTGCGGTCGTCACGAGCGGCGGGCGCCAAGGTCAGCTCATGACCCGGAGCAGACGTTGTAAGGCAACTTGACGTGAGTGGAGACGATTGCCTTACAGAACCAAAGTCTGACGCGGCCCGTCACGCAGCCTCTGTATTTTGTAGCCGCAAGCGCAGTTCGCCGGGCGTCAACTGTTTCGCCAAACTGGATGCGGAAACGGGCCGCGAAAGCAGGTAGCCTTGCAAATTGTTGCACCCGACCTTCGTCAGGATTTCTTGTTGCCCGCGAGTCTCTACGCCCTCGGCAGTAACGGAAATACCCACGGCGTGCGCCATCGTAACGATGGCCTCAACTATGGAGCAGGATGCCGATGACTCGGTGAGATGCTGCACGAATGAGCGATCGATCTTGAGCCGATCCACCTCGAGCTTAATCAAATAGCTAAGCGAGGAATAGCCGGTGCCAAAGTCGTCGAGTGCAATCCTGACGCCCGCCTCCCTAAGAGTCTTCAGTACTTTACTTGACGTTCCGGAGCTCTCGAGGAGTGTACTTTCGGTGATCTCGATTTCGAGACGACTTGGCGAAAGGCCCGTGTCGGTCAGCACTTTGAGGACGCGATTTGCGAACTCTGGCTGCAGGATCTGACTGGGTGAAGCATTCACAGCGACTGTTGGGATATTCCAGGCCGCTGCTGCGTTGCAGGCTTCGCGCAAAACCCATTCGCCTAGCCGCTCGATCAGTCCGCACTCCTCGGCGAGGGCTATGAAAAGGGGCGGCGGGACAAGTCCGAGCCGCGGATGGTGCCATCGCAGCAATGCCTCGACCCCAGAGATGTCGAGGCGCTCGGCCGAATAAACCGGCTGATACACGACCTCGAGTTCCCTTCCGGTATCGAGAGCAAGACGCAGGTCGACCTCCAAGGCGTGACGCTCAAAAAGAGTCTCGCTCATCTCTTCGGTAAAGAATTGGAAGCAGTGTCGTCCGGACTTCTTCGCCTGGTAGAGCGCAATGTCGGCTTTGCGTGCAAGCTCACTGGGATCGACGCCGACATCTGGTGATATCGCCACTCCGATGCTGATTCCGACCGCCGCATGACTTCCGAGGACCTCAAATGGCTTTGTGGCGGCGGCCATAATCTCTCTGCAAAAGTTCTCAACGTCCTGCCGGGCTCCCGGATCAGGTCTTATGACTGCAAATTCGTCTCCGCCCATTCGGGCAAGGACATCGTTGGCACGCAGGACCGCCTGGAGGCGCGCAGACAGTTCTTTGATGAGCACGTCTCCTGCCGCATGCCCGAGCGTGTCGTTGACTTGCTTGAAACGATCAAGATCAAGGAACATGAGGGCCGCACGCTCATGAACTCGCTGCCGTTGTGACAACACGCGCGGGAGCTCATCGTTGAAAAATGCCCTGTTCGGCAGACCTGTCAGCGCGTCGTGGTTCGCCGAGTGATCGCTGCGCTCCTTTGCCAGCTCGATCGCCTCTTTTTGCATCGAGAGCGCCTCGTTAGCCGACCTCAGCTCCTTCAGCAGCTCGCCATTTCGATCCTCGATGACTTTGCGGTCGCTGATGTCGAACACGAAGCCCTCGAGAAAGAGAAGGTCGCCGGCTTCGTTCAGGACGCCGCCACCAATCTCGCGGACCCAGACGGGTTCGCCGAGCGGTGGCATGATGCGATAGTCTACGTGCCAGTTGCGGCCTTCGGCGAGTGCGGTGTCCACCTCGGCGAAGACGCGGGCAAGATCATCCGGATGCGTGACGGACGTATATTCCCGGACTTTGTTGTTGGTGAAATCGCTAGCCGGGTACCCACTTATCGCAAGTATGCCCTCGCTGATATAAAGCATGGTGTAAGCGGCGTCATTCCGGCAGCGATATAGGAAGCCATCCATCCTACCAGTGATGCTGAGCAGCGCGTCCAGCCGCTCGTCGATGCAAGCGCCTTGACCCACGGCAACGGCCGGAGACTTATCGTGCTGCAACGGCACACCCACTCCTGACGGCCTACCCACTCCCTACACGCATCTGCGGCCCGAGTTTGATCCGGCCGAGTTCGCTCGGTCGTTCAGAGCGAGGAAATGCTCACAGAATGACAATTGAAGGTTAGGGATGGCTTGCAAGCCGTAGTGAATTTTCAATGAATTTGTGTTCGACCGCTGCCATTTCTCGCCGGCCGGCCGTGCTCGCTCAACAAGGCTAAAATCAGTTTACTATGCCGTGCGGCTACAAGGAGCTTTCGTGGCTCGAAGATTTGCTGTCAGTCTATATTGAACCATGCACCCTCGCTGGAAGATCCGGTGATGACCTATGACTGACGTCAGCGACGTTGGTTCGTTCGGCCGTTCTCGAGAGACAAGCGGACGTCTCACACTCCGACCATTCCGGGGTCAGCTACTGGCCTTCTCGGAGCTCCGCGACGTTCGGCGTCTCGTCTGCTCTTGAAGCTTTTGCGGTCGTCACGAGCGGCGGGCGCCATGGTCAGCTCATGACCCGAAGCGGGCATTCTTATCCTGACGAACTCCGTTTACTTCCTTGCAAGCCAGGCACGCCAGAGGTTCGCTAGATGGTCATCAGCGCCTCCAGTCCGGCCATGCACGGCCAAGACTTAGCGTCTGCTTCCTAGGTAACAGGCCCCTGGCGCAAGGATCGCGCACATTTCCGCCACAAGGTTGGGGGCACGTGTTTGACCGGCGAACGAAGTTCCGAAGAGATGGATCCTGCAAGCCATCAGCTTGGCGCTCAGGCCGTTGCTGAATTAACATCGTGACCGGACAGCTCGATGCAGGCTCCTGGTCCATGGAGGCTGGTGCAATGCAGCCATCGATCCAGAACTCCAAACGTGCTGATGGTATTTCCACGCTTCAATCCAAATTCGTTTTGGGATCTTCGTGCGGTCTACGACATCTACGGCGCGAAGAGCTCCACCCCGCCGCTCGGCATGCTGACACTCGCGGCGCTTCTGCCACGGGAATGGAATGTCAGGCTCATCAACCTGAATGCTGAAGATCTGGAGCAAGCCGACCTCGACTGGGCAGATATGGTCATGACTGGGGGCATGCTGCCGCAACGCACGGACACGTTGCGCTTGATCGATCTCTGCAGAGGCGATGGCAAGCCGGTTGTTGTCGGCGGGCCAGATGCGATGTCGAGCCCCGATGCCTATGCCAATGCGGACTTCCTCGTTCTCGGCGAGGCCGAGGGCATAATCGACCAGTTCATCGACGCCTGGAGCGCCGGCGCGCGCCGCGGCGTCTTTCAGGGCGAGAAATTCCAGGTCGACGTGACCAAGAGTCCGATTCCGCGCTTCGACCTGATCAACTTCAAGCATTACACCTATGTCGGCGTGCAGTTCAGCCGCGGCTGTCCGTTCACTTGCGAATTCTGCGACATCATCGAAATCTACGGGCGCGTTCCGCGATCGAAGACAACCGAGCAGATGCTTGCAGAGCTGCAGACGCTCTATGACGCGGGTTATCGCGGTCACGTCGATTTCGTCGACGACAACCTGATCGGAAACAAGAAGGCGTTGAAGCGCTTCCTTCCGGCGCTCGAAACTTGGCAGAAGGGGCTCGGCTATCCCTTCCAGTTCTCGACCGAAGCGTCGATGAATCTCGCCGACGATCGCGAGCTCCTAGACATGATGAAGGCGGCGAATTTCTTTGCCATCTTCGTAGGCATCGAAAGTCCGGATACGGCCACGCTTGTGGCTGCACAGAAGAAGCAGAATACCCGGCGCAGCCTGGCCGAGAGTGTCCACAAGATCTATGGCGCGGGCATGTTTGTGATTGCGGGCTTCATCGTCGGCTTCGATACGGAGGAAGGCAGCGTCGCCCCCGGGTTGATCGACTGCATCGAGGCCACGAGCATTCCCGTCTGCATGATAGGCCTCCTCACCGCCCTGCCCAATACGCAGTTGACACGTCGGCTCGCGAGTGAAGATCGCCTAATCCCGCTTTGACTGGGAAGGCGGAGATCAATGTACCTCGGGTCTGAATTTCGTAACTCTCCGGCCGCGTCGGGACATACTCGAAGACTATAGGTCGGTCCTGCAATCCGTTTATGAGCACGGCGCATATTTCGAGCGGGTCCGTGCGGTCGGCCGCGCATTGAAGCGGCCGCGCCATCGGGTCAAGCTCAGACCGAAATTGGCACTGCACAACGGAGGCTATTCTCCTAAGGCTCATGTGGCAGATGACGGTCCAGAGACCCGAACTGCGCGGGCATTTCTGGCGAACGTTCATGGATACGGCCCGCCACAACCCCATGGCCCTTGAATTCGTGGCCGTCCTGATCGTTTTCTACCTGCACCTCGGCCCATTCGCGGAATACGTGATCCAAGAGCTCGATCGCCAAATCGACGCCATTGACAAGAAACCGCGCCGGAAGCCTGCGCCGATGCTCGCAACGCCGGCGGCATAGGCGGAGGTGAAGTTGACTCAGTCTTACGACAGGCGGCGATCACACGCGTAGTACCAGGCACAAAGCGGGCCGCCGCGCTATTCCCTAGGGAACAGGCCCAGTCAGACAAGCATCTGTGACCCGCCGCTATCGGTGTGAACGCCGTCCACAGCGCCCGCTAATTGTCGCCACCGCCAACTGGACGGAACGATCAAGCATCGTGACGTGCTCTGGAGTCCGCAGAGCAATGGGAGATCCAGCAAAATGACATTCGATTTGAGTGTGCGCAATCGGCAACCGGAACTCATGGATCAGCCGAATATTTCGGCAGAGTCCTTCACAGATACGCTCAAAGGCCTGCATCGCGTCAACGTTGTTACTCGCTCGACCCGTCTTATGTGGCCGGACCTCGTAGCGGCAGCGCGCCGACAACCGAACCGACCAATTCGCGTGCTCGATGTGGCGTCGGGAGGCGGAGACGTACCGTTAGCGCTTTGGAAGCGAGCAACACGTGCCCACCTGAGAGTTGAACTCGATGGCTGCGACGTGAGCCCGGTGGCCGTCCGTTTTGCGGGTGAGGCTGCAGCGAAAGCTGGCGCGCGAATGCGTTTCTTTCAGCATCAAGTTCCCCGTGACTCATTGCCTGACGGCTACGACATGATCATGAGCACGCTGTTCCTGCATCACCTCGACGAAGAGGACGCCATGGCATTTCTTCGCCAAGCGGCCGCTAAGTGCCGAGATCGCGTCGTCATCCAGGATCTGATCCGCAGCCCACTTAGCTATTGGTTTGCAAGGTTCGGGACAAGGTTCTTACTCCTCAACGAAATCTGCCGGCTCGATGGCCGAACCTCTGTTGAGGGTGCCTTCACAAGAGCTGAGGCGAAGGCGTTGGCCAAGAGAGCCGGGCTCGAAGGCTCAGAGGTCGTTGCACGCCTGCCATTCCGCTATCTCATTCGATGGGTCAGGCACTGAGCTTTCGCATTTTGCAGGGTGAGTTCATCACATCTTCGAATCCCCTCAGTCGCGTCGACCGCGCGATCCATGTGACCAGGCCAGGCACTCTCGCTGCAATTGCGATGCCGGGCCGCTGAATCATTCGTTTTTCAAATAGCAAGTTTACCGTGCCGGCCCAGCGGAACTGCAAGCGCAGACGCCTGAGTGCGCGCGCCTGAAAGGTGACAGCACTTTGCCCCGCAAGAACCGCCTGTGCCGCGGCGATCCCCGAGTGCAGCGCTATCGCCATACCGTCCCCTGTGAACGAGGGAATGACAGCGAGCTGGTCACCGAGGGGAAACACGTTCGGCGAGATAGTTTGCCGGCGCAAATAGCCATAAGGAATACCGGCAACCGCAACGGGCTTCTCCCACACTGGCTGCGCTCCAGCGAACAGATCTCCCAGAAGCTCGGACTGTTGGGAGAGCTTCGAGGCTTGCGCGGGCCAACCTGTCTCCATTCGCTGAATAACTCGACGCTCCATTACCCAACAAATGGTTACAAGCTCGTCCTCGACGATGCATGCACCGATATACCCACCGTCGAACATTACAAGCTGGACGATGTCGTCGAGCAGCCGCAATGCAGACGGCGTCACTCGAATTTGCAGCTTGAAACCAACCAAATTACTTGCAGGGCGTGGGAACTGGCGAATACCGTGCTTGCCAGTAGCCAGTGCAGCAACAGTTCCGGTAAATATCCGCGAGCCGGCTCTGATAATCACCCGTTGGTCGTCGACATCGATTCCACTAACCGTCGTGCCCCGCAGGATCTCTGCGCCAGCCGCCTCCGCCGAGTTAAGCAGCGCTTCATCGAGACGATAACGCGAGCAGCCGGCGCCCTGAAAAGGTAGACGCGCTTCCGCCACATATTTTCCCGCCGCGAGTCTCAGCGTCGCAGCCCGGCTCGCCCCCATGTCATTGAGATCGAGGCCAAGATAGGCAATCAACGCCTGTGTCTCTGCACTTAGGAACTCGCCGCAAACCTTGTGGTGAGCGCGGCGGGTACTCTCAAGCACTATTACGCGATAGCCATTACGCGACAGCTCTAGCGCGAATGCTGCGCCCGAGAGCCCACCGCCGACAACTACAGCACTAGAACTCTGCATGACTTGTCGAGCCAGCCCCACTGTCAGAGCCAATGGTGCCGTCGCCCACTTTCTTCAGTGCGGGATTGGAGTCGAAGACGATCGGCACGGTTTTGGCGTCAGCCGCAGCGAGTTTTCGGCCGTGCACCGGTCCGGCGAAAACGACGGAATCCGTCGCGCCACCATTAAAGTGTGAGGTGGAATCGCGGCCGGCGGCGAACCAGGGATACGGGGCCGGCATGTTCCGCGCATTCTGCGCGTGGGCGGCGCTGGAAGTCAGAAGCGCAACGCCAAGCGTTGCAAGAGCTAGTCTTCGCATGACTACGCTCCTTTTTGGGGATGCGATCACGCTAAATGCTCTCAGGACGAGAAACAGTCCCCCGATTGGGGGACAACCTCGAAATGAGGGAGGTCAGCTTCTGGCCCAAAGCGGACGTCGGCGATGTGATCTGGCGCCAATCACCCAAGGTGGAGAGTTGACAGTGGGTCGCCCGTGCACGTGTGAGATCCTATTTGATCAACGATTCAAGCGCACGCTGGCGTGCCAAGCCTCGCTCTTTGTCGGGCACGTGGATCAGTCCCGCGATTTGTCGCAGCAGGGTGTCCTCGTACGCGTCGATGACGCCGTCGGAATACGCGACCTTCCAAAGCATCTCGATGATCTCGACGCGCTCCTCGGCACCCAGACGCTTGCAGATTTCCCGCGTGAACGGAAAGTACTGAGCCGAGTGTTGGACTTTTCGCTCCGCTGCTTCGACGAGAGAGCGAACCGCCTCAGGCGCAAGATTGAACCTGGCAGCAAGGAGACGCTCGATCGTCGCCCGTTCGGCCGCATCGAAATTGCTGTCCATGCGCGCCGCCTCGATCAGCAGCGCGGCCACCGAGAACTCGAGATCGCCGGTGCCCTTTTCCAGATCCGGCGTCTCGCTCCCCGACAGGAACGCAAGCAGGCGATCGATCATGTCGTCCTCGGGTCAATTGCAGTCGCTGCGTCCAACAATCGCGGTGCGCGGCGGGGAGCCGCCGCCGCACCTATCGATCTCAGAACAGATCCAGAATAGGCGCGGACAGATGCCGACGCTCGAAATTGTACATCGGCAGCCGTAGAACAATCCAAGTGATTGAAAAGACGAGGACTGTTCCGGCGTCTCGTCGCCTCTCAGCCATCCGAGCGACCGCAGATGTCGCAGGCGACAACAATTGACCGCGATCAAGCGGGACACGGCCGAAATCTGCTCCAGTGGCGCCAGCATCCCGCGCCGCCCTCGAGGCGGCCGGGAGACTGGGGCCGAAATTATGAAGCTTGCTGCCGTGCTGTACGATATCGGCGAAGGAGCCGCTGTGGACACGTTGCTCGCGACGCTCGCGCTGAGGCTGAGGCGCGTGGGGTTCAGGCTGGCCGGCGCCGTGCAATCGAACGTTGCCGCCCTCGACGGACGCCGCACCGATATCGTGCTCGAGGACCTGGCGAGCGGCGGGCGCGTCGATGTCTCGCAATTCCGCGGGGCAGGTGCGCGCGGCTGCCGGCTCGACGAGCGGGCGCTCGAGTACAGCGCCGGGATTGCGGTCTCGTCGCTCGAGCCGGAAATGGATCTTGTCGTCGTCAACCGCTTCGGTAAGCGCGAGGCGGAGGGGCACGGGTTCCGGCTCATGATCGAGCAGGCCGTGGTCATCGGCGTGCCCGTTCTCGCCGGCTTGAGCCGCGCGCATCTCGAGGCTTGGCGCGCTTTCCTGGGCGAGGAGCCCGTTCTGCTGCCGCCGGACATGGCCCGGGTGGCAAGCTGGTGCGCCGCCAAAGTTTCGGATCGGAACGCGAAACCGCTCTACGCAGGCTTGCTCGGCTAGCTCTCGGCCTACCGAGAGCCGGAAGCCAGCCGGCATCCCGACTGCAGATTTTACGTGCCTCTTACGCTGCCGCGCCGGCGCGAACTGCCTGCGCGCAGCTTGGCCTTCTCGAAATGGACGAAGCGCTCAAGACAAAGATACTCGAGGTGCTCGGTTCCCAGCACCTGATGACGATCGCCACCATTCGCCCCGACGGCTTCCCGCAGGCCACGATCGTCAACTACGTCCACGACGATCTCGTGTTGTATTTCGCGACCGACGCCACCTCGCAGAAGGCCGGCAACATAAGCCTCAACAACAAGGTCTCGGCGGCCATCGCGGACGAGACCGGACAATCTCAACAAGCCGCGCGCCCTGTCGCTCTCGGGTGTCGCGACGCGGCTCATGGCGAAGGACGCGGCCGCTCAATCGGTGCTCAACCTTTTCCGTGCCATGCCACAGTCGAAGCGGTACGTCGGGCCTGACGACCACGGCCTCGCCGTCTTTGCGATCAGGCCCGTCGCGATCTCGCTCGTCGACTACACCGAAGGCTTCGGCAAGAGCTATCTGCTCGAGCTCTGAGTGTGGCCGCAGAAAGTTCAGGACTTGGCGCTCATCTCGCGCAGCCGCGACCAGGCCAGCGAGAGCCCGACGGTATAGGCCGCGACCACGAGCAGCACGGCCTTGGCCGACCACGGCGCGGCGGAGAAGCCGGTCCAGACGACGGCGATCGACGATAGCGACCAGGCCAGCGTCATCGCCAGCGTCAGGGGACGCAGCGCCACAACGCGGAAAGGATGCACCCATTTCATCGGCACGAATGTGAGACCGACGCAGAGCGCGATAATGGCCGCGGTCGCGGCCTGGCCGGTGTCGAAGACGAACAGGTAGAAGGCGACGATGTTCCAGACCGCCGGGAAGCCGACGAAGTTCTGGTCCTCGGCTTTGTTGTTGGCGTCGCAGAAGTGATAGAGCGACGAGAGGAGGATCGCGGCGGCAAGGACGGTGCCGAGGACGCCGGAAAGCTTGCCGGCCGCCAGGAGGGCGAGGACGGGCACGAGCACATACGTCAGATAGTCGACGACAAGATCGAGAATCACGCCGGAAAACCGCGGCAGGGTCTCCTTGACGCGCACGAGGCGGGCGAAGGTGCCGTCGATGCCATCAATGATGAAGGCTACGCCGAGCCAGAGGAACACGCGCTCCCAGTCGCCGTCGGAGATGGCGCCGATCGCAAACAGGGCGCAGACCACGCCCAGCGCGGTGAAAATGTGCACGAATATCGCGGCGAGCCGCACGCCATCTCCCTCCCGCCCCGCTCTCTGTCGCGGGGCGCCGAGCCGGCTTCAAGCGTCCGCAAGGCCGACTCTGTTTCCTCCCAAGCGGCCTTCATAGCCGAAAAATGCCGTCGAAGCCCATGCCTGAAAAGCAAAAGGAGCGCCGGGGCGCTCCTTACTCAAGGTCCAGTGCTGGTCCGTCAAGCCGATATTAGAAGTTGTGCTTGATGGTCCCGCGAACGGTCAGATCATCGGCGGGCGGCTCGCGGTCGACGGCGTCCGGCTGCTTGGCCTCGTTGGCGCCGTAGAGCAGCTCGAGGCCGAAATCCATTTTCGGGAGCACACCGAGCTTGCCGAGACCGGGGATGCGCACCTCGGTACCCGCGCCAGCGCCGCCTTCGGCCGCCGACGGCGTGGTGAGCTCGACGCCCTTCGCGTCGGGCGCGGCCTGAGCCGGAGCCGCGGCTGCGGGCTCCGCCGGAGCCGGAGCCTCCGCCCGACTGCTGCTCTTGGAACGCCAAGGCAGACGTACTGGCCAAGGCCAGCGCCGCCCCCAGTCCCATCAAACCCGTAAGCCTCATGACTAAAGTCCCCGCAGTTACCCGTGTCCTTCCACTCACTCACAAAAATGAGGCTTCGGGTTCGGGAAAACAAGCATGTTACAGCGAGGGTTAACCCCCGATGAACGTTTCTTGGGAAGGGTGTGGTTGCAATGCCATGTGGCGGTCGAGACACAAAACAGACCGATGCAAGCGGCCGCCTCATTTTATCCACAAAGGCTTGAAGCAAAACGCGGAATTGCACCTTGCCTGGCGACGCGACTCGCTGGTGACAGGCGGCTTACTCCGTCGGGCTGCTCTGAGCCCTATCCTTGCCCTGCGCGGGGGTGAAAATTGGAAAGAGCCGCTGGTTTGCAGCGGCTCTTTCCCATCTCTTGCGGTCGTCAGGCGCGGCGCAGATCAGAACTGGATGCGAGCGCCGGAGATGACCATGTCGAAGTCGTCGAGGCTCGAGCTTGTCGCCGTTCGAGTTCGTGGTATCACCCTCGGCGTGGCGGTAGATCACGTAGAGATCCATGGCCGCGTTCTCGATGTTCTGGACGACACCGGCCGCCCAGAAGTCGATGTCGCTGTTCTTGATGAAGTTGGTCGCCGCTCGCGAAGGTCTTGTCGAGGTTCGAGCCGGCGTCATCCTGGCGGTACTCACCGAAGATCGTCGTCTTGCCGAGGTCGACGAACTTCCTCTCGATGCCGGCCTGGACGAACCACGTGGTGTCGGTCTCGTCCGCGCAGAGGTTGGACGCTCTTCTCGCTGTCGTCCTGCTGCTCGCCGTAGCCGCCGTAAACGTAGAGGCCCGTCGGCTTGTGCATGATCGTGCCGGCCGCACCCCACCATTGACAATCGAGCTCCTTAACCTGGGCAGTAGCGCTGCACGGCTGAGGTGTTCGAGTCGGTGTTCTCCTCGTAGCCAACCTTGCCCACGAGCTTGAAGTCGCCGACCTCGCCCTTGTAGGTCAGGGCCATGCCCCACATGTCGTCCTCGCCCCAGGAGGCGGTGCCGACAAAGCCAGCGATCTCCGGCGTGTCGTAGCGAACGATGTTGCGGCGGCCGTTCTGGCCTGGCGTGTCGTTGTTGACGCCCTGCGTAAGATCGCGCCACTGCAGGTTCGTTGCACGAACATTGCCCGTTACTGCGGATCTGGAACTGACGCCATGGCGACGGTCGCGGCTTCGGCGTCGGAGTAGTTGCGCGTGTTGGCGCCGTCGGCGTCGTCGAGGAGATGGTACGTCGCCGTGCCCGTCAAGCCGACACGCACGCTGCCGTAGCTCTTGCTCTTGATGAACCAGTAGGCATGGCGCGTCGGTGATGTTGTTGGACGTTGGCCAGATGTCGCGGCTGGGACGCGTGACCATCCTGGCTGAACCCGCTCGAGGGGTCGCCGTTGATGCCGAGCTCGATCATGTAGCCCGCAGACCAGCCGTCGACGATCTTGGCCTCGCCGGCGAACTTGATGCGATCCTGCTCGAGAGAGTTGGTGCCGACGTAGACGTTGCTCTCAACGCCGTCGTCCCAGGCGAAGACCGCCTCGTTGACCCAGCCCGAAATCGTGAGGCTTACCTTGCGGTTGCCTTTGCGGGCCGTTGTGGCCTCAAGTTCGGCAATCCGCTCCTCGAGATCAGCGCAGCAGTTGCCGCCCAGATCCGCAGCCTGGGCCGTTGCCGTGCCCATTACCAACAAGCCAGAAGCCGCGAGCAACGCGAGACGAGCCCCCGACATCTTCAAACCCCCAGTCATGCCTCGAACCTTTCGACTTAGGCCCCCGGTCAACGGACCTCAGAGCACTTTGACCCTCACCACTCAGCGGAGCCTGGACAGACGCATAACAACACCGCCTGCCCCACCACCGTGGACAAGGCCCAGATAAGCGGTCGGCGCCAATGGAGTAAATGCGAAATGCTAATATGACAGATTTGCTATCACATGCCGTTGTTTGCTGGCCACGAGTCAAGAAACCGCAGTCACTTTGAATGACTGTTCCATGACAATATGACGTTGCTCATTCGCAGCTAACCGAATGCTCTGTTACACTCGATCTGTGTACGAATTCATTCGCGAGACAGCGGACATGCGGCGGCTGGCTTTGTGTGCAGGCCCATGATTATGTTGCATCAATCGAAACGAAGTGGGGCTTTCATTCGTGGCTGAGCAATGCGCGGTTTCGAGCAGCGGTCGTGGGTGGCGGGCCGGCGGGTCTTGCCGCCGCGCTCTGTCTCGGACGGCTCGGCATCGAGACGGCGCTGGTCGGACCGCCACACAGGTCGCCCAGCGGCGCGGCATGATCATCGGACTGCGGCGCTCTTCACAGGATCGATCGAGCTCCTGCGCAACCTCGAGCGCGTGGAATGATGTCGAGGCCGCCAGCGAACCGCTCAAGGCCATTCGGATCATCGACGACACCGGAGCGCTGCTCAGAGCGCCAGAGGTCGTCTTCACGGCGGCCGAGGTCGGGCTCGACGTCTTCGGAGCCAACGTTCCGAACCAGGCCCTCGTGGCGAGCCTCGTCGCGGCAGCGCTGAGGCCAGGTAGTCATGTCTCGTTCGTCGAGACCGTCGGCGTGAGCCGCCTCGAGACCGGCGAAGCGTCCGTCAGGCTGCATCTTGAGGAAGGGGCGGACGATCGAGGCGGAGCTGGTGGCCGGGGCCGACGGCCGGCGCTCGGTCTGCCGACAAGGCGCCGGGATCGGTGTCAGCACGTGGGATTATCCGCAGAGCGCGCTCGTCTGCTCGTTTGCGCACGAGCGCCCGCACAAGCGGATCTCGACGGAGTTCCACCGGCCCGCGGGGCCCTGCACCACCGTGCCGTTGCCCGGCAACGCCTCGAGCCTGGTGTGGGTCGAAGCGCATGCGGAAGCGCAGCGGCTCGCCGGCCTCGACGAGGGCGCCTTCCGGGACACGCTCGAAGTCGCGGCTGCAGGGACTTCTCGGCGGCGATCGGCGCGATCGGCCCGCGCGCGGTCTTTCCGCTCATCGGGGCTCACGGCCGAGGCGTTCGCGCGCAATCGCGTGGCGCTCGTCGGCGAAGCGGCGCATGTCATTCCGCCGATCGGCGCACAGGGGCTCAACCTCGGCTTGCGGGACGGGGCGGCACTCGCGGACTGTGTGGCGGATGCCTTGCGCGAAGGGCGCGACCCCGGCGGCGCCGAGACGCTCGCTGCCTACAACCGCGCCCGGCGGATCGACGTCTCGTCGCGCATCTTTGCCATCGACGTGCTCAACCGGTCGCTGATCTCGGGCCTGCTGCCGGTTCACCTGGCGCGGGGGCTCGGGCTCCATGCCCTGCGCGCCATCGGGCCCCTGCGCCGCGCCGTGGTCCGCGAGGGCCTCGACCACGGGCTCGCCAAACCGTCGCTCATGCAGCCCGGAGGAGAGGCCATTCTCGCGGCCCGGCGATCCGGCGCCCGAGCGCCGCAAAATCAGGATGCGGCGCCGGCCGAAGCCAAGATCGCAAACGGCGTGGGATGAACCACCCGCCAGCCTTGGCATTTGCCCATTTTCCGCTCACACTCCCGTCTCTCGTCCCCCAAAACCCGCGAACGCCAAGAGTCCCATGCAGCAGCCGCGCGTCAGCATCTTGCGCGATCTCCAATTTCGCCTCGAGTATGTGCTCCTGCGCCTCATCATCGGGTTCGTCAGGCTGCTGCCGCTCTCGCTCGCGACGGGCTTCTCGGCCAAAGCGTGGCGAGCGCTCGCCCCGCTCATCAATCCGAAGCGCCACGAGCGGGCGCTGGCCAATCTCAAAATCGCCTTCCCCGAGAAGACCGACGCCGAGCGCCAGGCGATTGCCATGGCGCATTGGGAGAACCTCGGCCGCGTCATGGCCGAGACGATGCAGATCGACCGGCTGATCCAGGACCCGTCGCGCATCCGCATCGTCTCCGACAAGCTCTTCTCGCGCTACAAGGACAAGCTCGGCGCGGCCATCGGCGTGTCGCTGCACATGGGCAACTGGGAGCTCTCGATCTGGCCGTTCGTCGCCGCGAACGCCAACCCCGCCGCCGTCTACCGCTCGGTCAACAACCCCTATGTCGATCAATACCTGCGCTGGCAGCGGCGCGACCTCTATCCCGGCGGCCTCTTCGGGCGCGGCAAGGTCGAAGGGCGAGCACGGCGACGACCAGAAGACGGCGCGCATCCTGACCGACTTCGTGCGCCGCGGCGGCCGGCTCGGGCTCGTCTGCGATCTCTACGACCGCACCGGGCTGCCGGTGCCGTTCTTCGGCACCGAGGCCAGGACGCAGGCGATCGGCGCCATGATCGGACGGCGCGTCGGCAGCCGGATCTGGATGTCGCGCTGCAAGCGCGTCGGGACCGAGAGCCGCTTCGAGATCGAGATCCGCGAGCTGCGCGTGCCGCGCACCAAGAACCAGTCGGAGGACGTGCGCTGGATCATGACGGAGATGCAGCGCCAGTTCGAGGCGTGGGTGCGGGAAGCGCCCGAGCAGTGGATGTGGAGCAACAGGCGGTGGAGTTGAGGGTTGGCTCGCCTGCATCGCGCCCGCGAACGTCCCCGAATAGCCTCTGTAGCCTTTGTAGCCTTCCGCCCACCGGCTTGAGCGCCGAATACCACGAACATCGCCCCTCAAGTCGCCGGAGGAAGTGCGTCGGGAAGGCGAGATCAGTTGTCCGAGATGCCGGCAGTCTGGTCGAGGGACACTACCGTCATCTCCTGGATGTCGGCTCCGCAGGCGAATTCTTACGTATTGCCGTGGCCCGAGATGTAGCGGGTTGCCTTGCCGCTCAGCGCTTCCCAGATGTAGCGGACTAAGTTGGCACCCTCAGCAGCCGGACAGTGACGAAGGGGCACCTTGCCCCCTTCCTGGCTGCGCGCAATGGCACCTCACTCAGCGAATTCATGACTGGAGTAGCGGCCATGACGCGGCCCAACCCACCTCAAGTCCCTCAGTCCCTCGATGGGATCGGCATCTTCGCCGCCCTCGCTCCCGACGTTCGTTTGGGCCTCAGGAAGCGCTGTGCCTGGCGTCGCTACGAGGTGGGCGAACCCATCGTCGATCACCTCGACAAGTCGAGCGATGTATTCTTCGTTACGTCCGGCGACGTCCGGGCGAGCCTGTACTCCGTGGCCGGCAAAGCGGTGACGTTCACGGACCTCGGTCCTGGCGAAATGTTCGGCGAGATCGCCGCAATCGATGGAGGTCCCCGCTCCGCGAGCATCGAAGCACACACAGCCTGCATCGTGGCATCCATGCCTGCATCCGTGTTCTTGGAGGTTCTGAAATCCAATCCGAACGTGATGCTGGCGCTTCTGCATCAATTGGCGGGGCGCGTTCGCTCGCTCACGACACGCGTCTACGAGTTCAGCGCCCTCGCAGTCAACAACCGCATCCAGGCGGAGCTACTGCGTCTGGCGATACCCGCACCGCGAGAGGGCAAGGCAGCACGGATCGAGGTTGCTCCCACGCATGCGGAGATCGCAAGCCGCGTCAGCACGCATCGCGAGGCCGTCACGCGGGAATTCAACCGCCTCTCGCGCCTCGGACTAGTCGAGCAACGCGGCCGCGCCCTGATCGTCAAGGATCTCGATCGGCTTTCGGAAATGGTTCATGACGTCACGGGCGAGTGACACCTAACTTGCTTTCTGTCGAACAAAGCCGTCAGCCGATGCCCCATGCTTGCGTCCTTGGGCGGCTGATTGCTCGACGCCAAGCGGAAACTAATCCCCGTTCGTATTTTCTCGCATACAGTCGCGGGATCCGTTCGGGTGACGCTCAGCATGAGTTTGCGGGGCGCAAGATGGGTTTACGATCCTTAACCCTGAGCTTGCCGAAGAGCGTGCTTGGGACCTAACCGACGGCGAGAAGCGGGTTCGCGGCGATCGGCAAAAATTGCATCAAATTTTAGCGCCCAAATTGAAGCCCGGGTTATCCGCCAACGGTAAGCCATGGCTCAGTGCGCAGGCGCGCCGGCTGGGACAGCCTTGAGGGGTTCCTCGATCGGCGCGGCGTCGCGTAATCAGTAGCAGGCCAATCCGATGTCAAATGTGATCGCGTTCCGTCGTCCGCCCAAGACCCTGCGGCCTCACCGCGTGGCGGCAGAAGATGCTCTCGAAATTCTGGCCGACAGCTACATGACGGTCAGCTCGACGGTGCTGCTCGAAGGCATCGACGACATCGACGCAGCCATCAACAAAGCGGTGCGCATGCTGCGCGCCATGCCGGACGGCAAGGCGCGTGATCTGGCGCACGCCGAGCTCGAGCACATTCGCATCCAGCTCGCGGCTGCGCGGCGCGTGAGCGACGGCGGCCGCGGCGATTTCGATCCCGCCGCTTGAGCGACATGGTCGGCTTGGTGCAAAAGCTCGGCTTACAGCGCGTGGCGGACCATGTCGTCTAAAGTCATTAGCTTCCCGAAGGCCGTTCCGTCGCGCGGGCCAGACGACTTGCAAAAGCTTACCACCGCGTTCGTCGCGAGCTTCTCGACGGCAAGCGCAGCGATGCTGCTCGAAGGCATCGACGATCTAGCGCGCACCGTCGACAAGGTGGGCATCCTCGTTCAGGCCATGCCAGAGGGCGCAGCGCGCACTGACGCCGAGGCAGACCTCGAGACGCTTCGCGTGCAGCTCGCGACCGCGCGGTCCTTGAGCGAGGAGATCAGAGGCGCGTAGGCAAGACACGCACGCCTCTCAGATGCTTTTCGTGAGCAGCACCCAGGTCTCAGCGGCGTTCTGCCAATCCTCCTTGATCATCAGCCTCGCCGCACGGGTCGCGTAGCCGCAGCGCTCGTAAAGGCGGCGCGCGCCGGCGTTGTCGTCGGAGACGATGACGCTCAGCCCCAATTTGCCGAGCGCTCGCGCGGTCTCGTCTGCCCGGGCCAGGAGCTTCGTGCCCAGCCCCTTGCTGCGAAACTCCGGTCTCACGGCCAGGACGTTGACGTACCATGTACCCGGCGCGAGGTTTTCCAGCTCCTGCAGGGCAACGAACATGCGCGGCATGTCCTCGCCGATCGGCACCGGATCGTCGGGGATCTCATAGCCGATGAGGCAGCCGGCGGTTTGGCCGTCGTGCTCGATCATGGTCGCATTGCGGTAGGAGAAGCTCCCCTCTTCGCGCGCGGCGCGGCGGCGGCCGACATCCCAGGCGCTCTCGCCGGGTTTTGCCAGCTTGCCCCAGAGATAGAGCGGCATGCCTTCGCCGGCGTAGTTGACGAGCTCGGCGAGGAGGGGTGCGTCGTCGCGGGTCGCGCGTCTGAAGGGCGGCTCGAGGTGCGTCATGATGCTCTGCTGGCCAGGCGGCGCTAGCCGACGCCGAACGCGGCGCTGGCGATGGCCGTTATCCTCGCCAGCGAACGTCAGGTACTATAGGCAGAAAACGGTGCGCGCTTGAAGCGCGGACCCGACGTCGTTGGCGCAGTAGCGCCGCCGGGATTGACCCGGCGGCCGCTCTCAGGCGCTCACCACTTGGTCGTCAAGCCCACGGAGATGATGTCGACGCTGCTCTCGGCGCTGCCGGTCAACAGCAGGGTAGAGAGGGCTCGTGCTCGCCGGGAACCGATCGATGTCGGCGTCCTCGACGAAGATGTGCGTGTAGCCGAAATCGAAGCGAGATCGTGTCGCTGTACTTATAGGTTCCACCCACGCTCGCCCACCAGCGGTCGGCGTCCGGCAATTGCAGGAGGCGCTCGGAGGCGTTCTGAATGGGCGAGATCTCGTAGGCGACACCGGTGCGCAGCGTCACCTTCGGGCTGTAGTCGTACTCGGCGCCGAGGGCGAAGAACCAGCCGTCGTGCCACTGGAAATCCAGATTGGCGACGGCGACGCCGGTTGGCAGGTCCAGCGCTAATCGAGGACGACGGAATGACGCCGAGCCGGCTCCAGTTGGTCCATTCGACCGTGCCCGAGCACCCTCATGTTCGGAGCCAGATCCTGACGCACGCTGAGCGTGACCTTCTCGGGCAGCTCGAGATCGGCGTTGACCGGGCGCCGAGAGGAGCGTAGGTGACGCTCACAGCTGCCCTCGATATCGTGCTCGATCGACGATCTGAAGCCGACACCAATCGAGGTGCCACGCACCGGCTTCCACAGGAGGCCCGCGGTGAAGCCGACGCCTAGCTCATCGTCGCCCTCGATGGTGGATGTCGGAAAAGGCGGTGCGCCGATCGGTACTGCCGACTTCAAGCGCTTGCAGATCGATGTATTGGAACTGCACGCCACCGGCGACGGTGACGCCGGGGGCAATGTCGTAGGACACCGTCGGCGTGGCGTTGATGCTGAACAGCTTCGCTGTGCGGGAGTGGACCTGGCCAGCCCAATTCGGATTGTCGGGCTCGGTGCCGAGGCCGAACTGTGAGTTGATGCTGAGGGCGAACACAGTGCGGGAATCGTAGCGCCACGCCGCGTAGCTCGCCGGCACGATCGCATCCTTGCCAATATCGACTTGCCGGTCCTGGGCCGAGAAAGGGCGTTGTTCAGCGCGCCGCCGCCCGTGATGCTGTCAACCGTGATCTCGGAATCGGGCAAGATGAGCGTGTAGCTCGACTCCGTCGTGAGGCCGGCGCCGACCTCGCCCGCGGCGGCAGGGTTCCAGAACATCGACGAGAGGCTGCCTCCCGCGGCGGAACCGGCAAACGACATGCCCTGAAAATAGGCCGACTGCTCTCTGACCTCGAAGCCGCCGGCCAAAGCGCCGGTTGTGCTCGCCGATCAAGGCCGATGCCGCAAGAGCCCCAGTCACGCCCGTGCACGAAACACTCAATACGCGACGCATTACGAACCCCCTCCCAACTCTTGGCGATCTTTTCGACCGCTCGCCGGACGCCCCCGCTTGCCTCCTTCATGCGTCCCGCAGCTCACCTACTCTGTGTCGTATGGTCGCGGAACTCAACGACCTTGCGCCCAAGAGGCGGGCCCGGTGCCCAGTTTGAAAGCAGGTTGTGTTTTTCGAACCACGTCCAATTGCGTTTTCTGCAGCGCACAATGTTCTTATTGCGGAAGGAGAAAATGGCTCGAATAACGGCTCGGCACGCCGGCAAAAAACGGCGTTAATCGTTCGTTAACCCGGGTCGGCAAGACATTGTTTACGAAAATACACCCGGCCTTGGTGTCGACTGATGATGGATGATTTCAGCTCCTTCCCGCACTCCACGCCGAGCCTCAACGACGCCAAGAACGACACCGGACGCATGGCCTTCTGCGGGCCGTACGTGCTCTCCGCCATCACCGGATATCCGATCAGCAAGATCGAAGATGTGATCCGGGCCGGGCGCGAGCTGCCCCCCGAGCGGAAGCCGGTGGTGCGCGGCACCTATGCCGACGAGGTCGAAGGGGCGCTGGCGCAGTTCGGCTACGCGATGGTGCTCAAGGAGAGCTACCTGCGCGAGGAGCGCAAGAAGCGGCCCACGGTGTGGACCTGGATGCAGAAGCCCCGGAGCGCCTGGGCGCACTACATCCTCGCCATCCACAAGGGCAAGGAAGGCCACTGGATCCTGATCAAGGGCGTCAAGATGTGCGACACGTTCACGGAGGGCAAATGGACCTTCGTCGTCGACGGGCCGCACCGCGGCGCGCGCATCATGGAAGTGTTCGAGGTGCGGCGCTCCATCGAGGGCTGACGCGGCAGATATCCTCGGCATGAGGCGCCCGAGCTAGACTGGACCTCGGTGGCGCAGCTCAGCGCGTCAGGCTCCCGATTTCCCCGCGCGGCGCAGTTTGATGGCCGCCCGGATCCACATGGCGACATAGACGAAAAACAGGAACGTGAACGGCACTTGGGTGAGCCAATCCATGCGGTCGCTCAAGGCGGCATCTATCAGCCCGAAGTGAAGTGCGAGCCGAACGGCCGCCATGAAGCAGATCGACAACACAAAGAGGTTGCCGACGAGAGAGAGATGCTTCTCGGCATTGTAGTAGCGGACAAACGGGAAGTTCGACGGCGGGGGTGGCGATCCCTTGACCATCGCGAAGACGGTTATGGGAAACAGGAAAAGCACGGCGGCGTAGATGAAGACCTCGAGGGTGGTGAGCATGGGCTTCTCCGGGGCGGCGGTTGTGCAGCGCTCGCGCGCGTGTCTCTAGCCAACATCCGCGCATAAGTCTCAGTCATCAGTTCCCGGCGGGACATCACCCCTCATCAAAAGACGCTAGGCAGTCACGAGAGCGCATCCGCTTTTCGAAGGTCGCGTCTTGTGACACCGCAGCTCAGAGCCGTCGTCGAGGACGCCTATGCCGTCTTTGCCGGCTACACGATCCGCCATTCGCTCACCGTCTGCCACTGCAAGGTCTGCATGGACGAGGAGACGGAGCGCGAGCTGTTGCGGACACCGCTGCGCGAGACTTCGGCAAGCCTGCTCAGTGCATACACGAACTCGGCCCACGACTGGGATGACGGGCCCGTCGCCCGCGAGATGCGCCATTTTCTGCCGCGCTACCTCGAGCTCATCGCCGTGAACGACGCTCCCTGCAGCATGGGGATCGACATCTGTCTGCGCCGGCTCGGACAGGCGGGTTGGCGCGCGAAGTGGCCGGCGCGCGAGGAAGAGATCATCGACCGCTTCTTCGATGAGCTCATGATCGCAAGCGTAGAGCGCCTGGAAGTCGTGCGCTGGCCCGTGGGGTGGCGGCTCGCGTTCGACATCGTGGACGTCTTGACGCTTGTCGTCACCGCAGACGGCGATCTCGACAGGGTGCTCGCGGCCTGGGACGGGGCGGGCGATCCCGCGGCGGCGATCCACATGGCTGCGGCGCGCGAGAGGATCCTGGTCGAGGCGGGCCGTACGTACCTCTATTCGGCCTATCTCGAAGACAAAAAAGAAGCCGCCGACAAGATCGGCGGCTTCCTGGTTAGGCCCGAGGCGACTGCGCGGATCGAAACCGCGTTCTTCAAGGTAGACGACAGACGCCTGCAGCAGATCCTTTCGGATGCGGCCTGAAGGTGCGTCGCCTTCCCTATCAGGCCGCGCGATCAAGATCGCCGCGGGTCAGGCCGATGTCCTCGAGCAGGCGGTCGTCGAGGCGGCGGAGCTCGGTCATCTCCATCTGCCGGCGGTTCCAGCCCGCTATGCCGTCGGTGAGGCGGCGCGTGAGATCGACCAGTCCGGACGCGTGACGCGCCGCAACCTTGGCGACGTTGTCGGCGTCGAGGGGAGAAAGTCCAGTCGTGGCCTTCATAGCGTGTTCCTTTCGAGGCGCGTTATTCATCCGTCCGGCGACGTGCCGGCGGCCCATAGCGGCGAAGCGTTTGGGGATCGGAGTGAGGTACGCGTGCTGGCAGTGATGTAGTGTTCCACCTGTTACAAAACGATGGAAACAGGGAGCGGCATTTTGTGCTTTGCGTGCGATCAAGCCGCGCGGAGATGACGCAAGTCCCGGTACGCGCGGACTATGGTTGCTCAATCGTGAAAACAGTACGACAAAACTATGCAGAGCGCGCAGCTCTGCAGCGCGGCTGACGCGTCTCTTCCTCACAACTTGCGGCTACACGCCAGGCAGTGCCATGCGCCAGTCTGCGGGCCTGCTATGTCGGGGGCGGCCGGCGATGTACACGCCGGCCTGCGCGCTCTTGCTTGACGGCTGGCGCTACGCGCCAGCCTGCTCATCTTTGAGTTTGACGGCCGTCGCTACGCGCCGGCCTGCTCTCGCGCCTTCACCTCTTCGGCGTGGCGCGCCTTGTCCTCGGCGCCCTTGACCGTGGTATCACGGTCGACGAGCTCGATCACGGCGCGCGGGGCGCTGTCGCCGTAGCGGAAGCCGGCCTTCAGGACGCGCGAGTAGCCGCCGGCGCGGTCCTTGTAGCGCGGGGCCAGCGTGTCGAAGAGCTTCTTGACCATGTCCTCGTCGCGCAGGCGCGCGGCGGCGAGGCGGCGCGAGTTCAAATCCCCGCGCTTGGCAAGCGTTATATACTTGTCGATGACGCGCTTGAGGTCCTTGGCCTTGGGCAGCGTGGTGACGATCTGCTCGTGGCGGATGAGGGCGGCGGCCAGGTTGGAGAACATGGCCTGGCGGTGCCCGCTCTGGCGGCCGAAATGGCGGCCCAGCTTTCTGTGTCGCATGGTGCTTCTCTTTCTCTCAGGTTGTTACGGGGAGGTTCTTCGGCCTCACCTCGTAGCTTTGGTCAGTTACGGCAGAAGGCATTGGGCAGCAGGGATTGCGTGTGGTTCGGTCGCTGCCTGACTGACCGCTGCCCGATGCCGCTCTTAGTACTGGTCCTCGAAGCGCTTGGCCAGCTCCTCGATGTTGTCGGGCGGCCAGTTCGGCACTTCCATGCCGAGATGGAGACCCATGCCGGCGAGGACCTCCTTGATCTCGTTCAGGGACTTCCTGCCGAAGTTCGGGCGTGCGCAGCATCTCGGCCTCGGTCTTCTGGATGAGGTCGCCGATGTAGACGATGTTGTCGTTCTTCAGGCAGTTGGCCGAGCGCACGGAAAGCTCGAGCTCGTCCACCTTCTTGAGCAGGGCGGCGTTGAAGGCGAGCTCCGGATGACGGCTCTCCTCGACGGCCTTCTTCGGCTCCTCGAAGTTGATGAAGACGGCGAGCTGGTCCTGGAGGATGCGCGCGGCAAGCGCGACGGCGTCCTCGGCGCGCACCGAGCCGTCGGTCTCGACCGTCATCGTCAGCTTGTCGAAGTCGAGGATCTGGCCTTCGCGCGTGTTCTCGACGTGGTAGGAGACCTTCTTCACCGGGCTGTAGAGGCTGTCGACGGGGATCAGGCCGATCGGCGCGTCGTCCGGGCGGTTGCGCTCGGCCGGCACGTAGCCCTTGCCCATGTCGGCGGTGAACTCCATGCGGATCGAGGCGCCCTGGTCGAGATGGCAGATGACATGCTCGGGGTTCAGGATCTCGATGTCGGAGCCGGCCTCGATGTCGCCTGCCTTGACGGCGCCGGGGCCTTCCTTCTTCAGCACCATGCGCTTCACGCCGTCGGAGTGGACGCGGAGCGCGATCTCCTTGATGTTCAGGATGATGCTCGTCACGTCCTCGCGCACGCCCGGGATCGACGAGAACTCGTGCAGCACGCCGTCGATCTGCACGGTCTTGATCGCCGCGCCCTGAAGCGAGGAGAGCAGCACGCGCCGGAGCGCGTTGCCGAGCGTCATGCCGAAGCCGCGCTCGAGCGGCTCGGCGATCAGGGTCGCGAGGCGGGTGCGGTCGCGGCCCGGCATGATGTCGAGCTTCGACGGCTTGATGAGGTCTTGCCAGTTCTTCTGCAGTACGTTCGTCACGGGATTTCCTCGTCCAGGTTTGAGGCGCGGCGTTGCCGATCTGCCGCACGCATCCAACAGAGGATCGGTACGGAACCAGAAGGCGGGAGCTGGCGAGCCCAAAATTTCCGCGCTTCCGGCCGGAATTCTTGCCGCTTAAACTCGGCGGCGCTTGCGCGGACGGCAGCCGTTATGCGGGATCGGCGTCACGTCGCGGATAGAAGTGATCTGAAAGCCAACCGACTGGAGCGCGCGAAGCGCGGACTCGCGGCCGGAGCCGGGACCGCAGACCTCGACCTCGAGCACCTTCATGCCGTGCTCCATGGCCTTCTTGCCGGCGTCCTCGGCCGCCATCTGGGCGGCGAACGGCGTCGACTTGCGCGAGCCCTTGAAGCCCATGGTGCCCGACGACGACCAGGCGAGCGTGTTGCCCTGCGCGTCGGTGATCGTGATCATCGTGTTGTTGAACGATGCGTTCACGTGGGCAATGCCCGACGTAATGTTCTTCTTCTCGCGACGCCGTACCTTGGTACGCGCCTGAGCCTGTTCCTTTGCCATGCCGTCGCAACTCCAAATGTCCGCCGCCGGGACAATTCCGACCGGTGCACTCGCGCCTCGCGGCGCGCGCCCGATCCTGCCGCCTTATGTCGATTTCTTCTTGCCGGCGATCGGCTTCGCCGGGCCCTTGCGCGTGCGCGCGTTGGTGTGCGTGCGCTGACCGCGCACCGGGAGACCCTTGCGGTGACGCAGGCCGCGGTAGCAGCCGAGGTCCATCAGCCGCTTGATGTTCATTGCGACTTCGCGCCGGAGATCGCCTTCCACGGTGTATTCGCGATCGATCGCCTCGCGGATCTGGAGCACCTCGGCGTCGGTCAGCTGGTTGACGCGCCGCTCGGCCGGAATGCCGACCCGCTTGCAGATCTCGGTTGCAAACTTGGGCCCGATCCCATGGATGTACTGAAGCGCGATCAGGACGCGCTTCTGGGTCGGAATATTAACACCTGCTATTCGCGCCACGTCAGTCTCCCGGGGTCTCGGCCCATTCGTCTTGGCTTATGTGCTGGCTGTCGCCTGGCGCGTCGCCGCGCGTATCCCGCTGATCTTACACGCAAAAACATCGAGGGACTGATCCGCGCGCTTGCCGCCGCACGGCCCAATCCTCCCGTTATTCCGTCTTGAGAGCGCGGTGTTGTAGCTTGGCCATAGTCCTTCGTCAACATTCATGCCAGTCGCACACAGATCCATGCTCAGCCCACGACTTGGTCGAGCTGGCCGGCCACTTCAGGGATCGCAGCCATGCCGTCGATCGTCTTCAGCTTGCCGGACGCGAAATAGTAGCCGATGAGCGGCGACGTCTCGCGGTAGTAGGCCATGAGGCGGGTCTTCAGCGCCTCGGCGTTGTCGTCGGCGCGGACGGTGCCGCCGGCGGCGACGGTCTCGCGGGCGCGGTTCTCGATCCGCGACAGGAGCGCCGCGTCGTCGACCTTGAGCTCGACCACGGCGTCGAGCTTCTTGCCCTTCGACGCCAGGAGCCGGTCGAGGGCCGCAGCCTGATTGAGCGTGCGCGGGAAGCCGTCGAGGATGAAGCCCTTCTCGCAGTCGGGCTGCTTCGATACGCTCGGCGATGATGCCGATCACGATCTCGTCGGGGACGAGGCCGCCGCTCTTCATGATGGCTTCCGCCTTCTTGCCGACCTCGGTTCCGGCCTTGACGGCGGCGCGCAGCATGTCGCCGGTCGAGAGCTGAACCAGCCCGCGCCGCTTGGCAAGCGCCTCGGCCTGGGTTCCCTTGCCGGCCCCCGGCGGTCCGAGAAGGATGAGGTTCATCGGCGGCTCCGGCCCGTGCCCTTGAGCTTCGCCTTCTTGATCAGGCCCTCGTACTGATGGGCGAGCAGATGGCTCTGGATCTGAGCGACCGTATCCATGGTCACGCTGACGGCGATCAGGAGCGAGGTGCCGCCGAAGTAGAACGGCACGGCGGCGTAGGAGATCAGGAACTCAGGCAGCACGCAGACCGCGGCGAGGTAGATGGCGCCGACGACGGTGATGCGGGTCAGCACGTAGTCGATGTACTCGGCCGTCTTTTCGCCGGGGCGGATGCCCGGCAGGAAGCCGCCGTACTTGCGCAGGTTGTCGGCCGTGTCCTTCGGGTTGAAGACGACGGCGGTGTAGAAGAAGGCGAAGAAGATGATGAGCGCCACGTAGACCAGGATGTGGAGCGGCTGTCCGCGCCCGAGCGCCGCGACCAGGTTGCTCAGCCATTCCGGTCCGCCGCCCTGAGCGCTCGTGAACTGCGCCGCCGTGATCGGCAGCAGAAGCAGGGAGGAGGCGAAGATCGGCGGAATGACGCCCGAGGAGTTGAGCTTCAACGGCAGGTGCGAGGCATCGCCCTGGAACATGCGATTGCCGACCTGGCGCTTGGGATACTGGATCAAGAGGCGGCGCTGCGCGCGCTCGATGTAGACGATGGCGGCGACGACGAACAGCATCAGCACCATGAGCGCGAGGAGGAGGAACGTCGACAGCGCACCGGTGCGCGCCATCTCGAAGAGGCCGACGAGGGCCGAGGGAAGACCGGCGACGATGCCGGCGAAGATGATGAGCGAGATGCCGTTGCCGACGCCGCGCTGCGTGATCTGCTCGCCGAGCCACATCAGGAACACGGTGCCGCCGACGAGCGTGACGACCGTCGTAATGCGGAAGAACCAGCCCGGATCCATGACGACGGCGGCGGCGCCGGAGCGCGAGCCTTCGAGGCCGATGGCGATGCCGTAGGCCTGGAACGCGGCCAGCACGACGGTGAGGTAGCGCGTGTACTGGTTGATCTGCTTGCGCCCGGACTCGCCTTCCTTCTTCAAGGCCTCGAGCTTCGGCGAGATCGACGTCATCAGCTGCAGAATGATCGACGCCGAGATGTAGGGCATGATGTTCAAGGCGAAGATCGCCATGCGCTCGACGGCGCCGCCGGCGAAGACGTTGAACATGCCGAGGATGCCGGACGACTGCGTCTTGAACGCCTGGGCGAAGGCCATGGCGTCGATGCCGGGGATCGGGATGAAGGTGCCGAGACGGTAGACGACGAGCGCGCCGAGCGTGAACCAGATGCGCTTCTTCAGGTCTTCGGCCTTGGCGAAGGCGCCAAGGTTCAGGTTGGCGGCAAGTTGCTCGGCAGCGGATACCATTTCAGTCTCTCCCGGCCCTTTCGGCCGTTGTGCCGGACGCCTGGGTGGCGTCCCGTTCCGCTTAGATGGGCAGCCCGCCTAGCTGCGGCAACGTCGCGGGTCGTGCTCGGTGCGGCGGGCACTCCCCCGTGTGCCCTCCGGGCCGCACCGTTACTCTTCGGTCTTCTCGGCCGCCGGCTTCTTGGTGGCGGCCTGCTTCTTGGCGGCCGACTTCTTGCGCTTGGCCTCGTCCGCGGCCAGCACCTTCTTCTCGATGATGCTGATCGATCCGCCGGCCTTCTCGACCGCGGCCTTGGCGGTCGCCGAGGCATGATTGACGGTGAGCGCGAGCTTTGCCTTGAGCTCGCCCGTGCCGAGGAGGCGCACGCCATCCTTCGGGCGGCGCAGGAGGCCCGCCGCGACGAGCGCCGCGACGTCGACCGACTGGCCGGCCTTCAGCTTGCCCTCGTCGACGGCCTTCTGCAGCGCGCCGATGTTGACCTCGTTGAAGTCGAGCTGCGCCCACTTGTTGAAGCCGCGCTTCGGCAGACGGCGATGCAGGGGCATCTGGCCGCCTTCGAAACCGCCGATGGCGACGCCGGTACGCGCCGTCTGGCCCTTGCCGCCGCGTCCGCCCTGCTTGCCGACGCCCGAGCCGATGCCGCGGCCGATGCGCACGCGAAACTTGCGGGCGCCGGCGTTGTCCTTGATGTCGTTGAGCCGCATGGGCGGAAGCTCCTTGGGTTCTCTTACGCCTTCTCGTCGACGATGCGCACGAGATGGGAAATTGAGTTGATCATGCCGCGGACAGACGGCGTGTCCTCGAGGACGCGCTGCTTGTGCAGCTTGTTGAGCCCGAGGCCGATCAGCGTCTGGGTCTGGACGGCGGGGCGGCGGTTCGCGCTCGCGATACTGCTCGATCGTAATCGTCTTCTTGGCTGCCATCTTACGTCACCTTCTAAAGGAGCTCGGGCCCGGGCGATCAAGCGCCTCAGGCCTCGGCCCCTGTCTCCGTTCCCGAGCCGTCGCGGCGGCGCGCCACGATCTCGGACACCTTCTTGTTGCGCCGCGCCGCGACCGAGCGCGGGTTCTCCTGGTGCTTCAGGGCGTCGAAGGTCGCGCGCACGACGTTGTAGGGGTTGGTGCTGCCGAGCGACTTGGCGACGACGTCGTGGACGCCGAGCATCTCGAACACGGCGCGCATGGCGCCGCCGGCGATGATGCCGGTACCGGCCGGAGCCGAGCGCAGCACGACCTTGCCCGATCCGTGACGGCCCTCGCTGTCGTGATGCAGCGTGCGGGCGTCGCGGAGCGGCACGCGCAAGCAGATTGCGGCGCGCGGCCTCGGTCGCCTTGCGGATCGCTTCGGGCACCTCGCGGGCCTTGCCGTGGCCGAAGCCGACGCGGCCCTTCAAGTCGCCGACGACGACGAGCGCGGCAAAGCCGAAGCGCTTGCCGCCCTTCACGACCTTGGCGACGCGATTGATGTGAACGAGCTTGTCGGAAAACTCGCTCTCGGCCTTTTCCCGGTCGCGATCGCGGCCGCGGTCTCTCGATGATGGACGTGCCACTGTCAGGACCCTTTCATCAGAACTTGAGGCCGCCCTCGCGGGCCGCATCGGCGAGCGCCTTGACGCGCCCGTGGAAGAGATAGCCGCCGCGATCGAAGACGACGTCCTTGACGCCGGCCTTCACCGCACGCTCGGCGACGAGCTTGCCGACGGCAGCGGCGGCGCTCTTGTCGGCGCCGGTCTTCAAGGAGGACTTGACGTCCTTCTCGAGCGTCGAGGCCGAAGCAAGCGTCTTGCCCGCCGCGTCGTCGATGACCTGCGCATAGATGTGCTTCTCGGAGCGGTGCACCGAAAGCCGCGGACGGCCGGCGGAGCGCTCCTTGATCGTGCGGCGTACGCGCGACTGGCGCTTTGCGTACTTCTTGTTGGTGAGCGTGCCCATGGGCTCCTCGCTTACTTCTTCTTGCCTTCCTTGCGGAAGATGTACTCGCCTTTGAAGCGGACGCCCTTGCCCTGGTAGGGCTCGGGCTTGCGCGAGGCGCGGATGTCGGACGCGATCTGGCCGACGAGCTGCTTGTCGATGCCGGATACGGTCACGATTTCCTGCTTGGGGCCGCCGACCTTCACCTCGACGCCGGCCGGGATCGTGTGCACGACGTCATGGCTGTAGCCGACGCTAAGCGTGAGCTGGTCCTTGCCCTTCATCGCGGCCTTGAAGCCGACGCCGTGGATCTCGAGCGTGTGGGAGTAGCCCTCGGTCACGCCCTTGATCAGGTTCTGGACCATGGTGCGCGACATGCCCCACATGGAGCGCGCCATCTTGGTCTCCTCACGCGGCGTCACCTCGATGCCGGCCGCCGTCTTCTCGACCTTGATCTCGTCCGGCATGGTGAAGGAGAGCTCGCCTTTGGCGCCCTTCATCTTGACCGTCTGGCCATCGACCGTCGCCGTCACGCCCGACGGCACGACAACTGGCTTCTTTCCGATGCGCGACATAGTCTTTGTCCTCGCGGGCTCCGAGCCGGAACCCGTTCCCTAGAATACGTTGCAGATGATCTCGCCGCCGACGTTCTCTTCCTTGGCGCGCGCGTCCGACATCACGCCCTTGGGCGTGGAGAGGATCGCGACACCGAGGCCGTTGGCGACGCTCTCGAGGTCGCGGACGGGCGAGTAGACGCGCCGTCCCGGCGTCGAGACGCGGTGGATCTCCTTGATCGCCGGCTGGCCGTTGAAATACTTGAGCTCGATCTCGAACTCAGGATGGCCGCCCTTGGGCTCCACACGCGCGTAGCCGCGGATGTAGCCCTCTTCTGCCAGCACGTCGAGGACACGAGCGCGCATGTTGGATGCGGGCGTCGAGACCTTCGGCCGGCGGCGCAGCTGCGCATTGCGGATGCGCGTCAGCATATCGCCGAGTGGATCGTTCATTGCCATGTTCTGCGCGCCTCCTTACCAGCTCGACTTGACCATGCCGGGGATGAGGCCTTGGGAGGCCAGCTCCCGGAGCTGGTTGCGGCACATCTTGAGCTTGCGGTAGTTGCCGCGTGCGCGGCCGGTGATCTCACAGCGGTTGCGAATGCGAACCGCGGACGAGTTGCGCGGCATCTCGGCGAGCTTCAAACGCGCCGCGAAGCGCTCCTCGGCCGGGCGCTTCAGGTCGTTGGCGATCTCTTTGAGGCGTTTGCGCTTGGCAGCCTATTGGGCCACCAGCCTGCGGCGCCGGTTGTTTTTTTCGACTGAGCTCGTCTTTGCCATTCTTAACTCCTCCAAAGGCCTTTCGGGGCCGTCCCCGAGGTCCTCTAGCTGCGGAAAGGAAAATTGAAGCCGCGCAGAAGCTCGCGCGCTTCATCGTCAGTTTGCGCGGACGTACAAACGATCACGTCCATGCCCCAGACTTGGTCGACCTTGTCGTAGTCGATCTCCGGGAACACGATGTGCTCCTTGAGACCGCAGGCGAAGTTGCCACGGCCGTCGAAGCTCTTCGGGTTCAGGCCGCGGAAGTCCTTGACGCGCGGGAGCGCGATGGTGACGAAGCGGTCCAGGAACTCGTACATGCGGTCGCCGCGAAGCGTCACCTTGGCGCCGAGCGTCATGCCTTCGCGCACCTTGAAGGTGGCGATCGACTTGTTCGACTTGGTGAGGAGCGGCTTCTGGCCGGCAATGAGCGCGAGATCGCCGGCGGCGCTGTCGACCTTCTTCCTGTCGGCGGTGGCCTCGCCGACGCCCATGTTGAGGACGATCTTCTCGAGGCGGGGCACCTGCATGGGGTTCTTGTAGGCGAACTTCTTCGTCAGCGCCTCGCGCACCACCTTCTCGTAGTGCGACTTCATGCGGGGCTTATAGTCCTTGGGACGCGGCTTGGCGGGCGCGCGCGGAGCCGCCTCGGCCTTGGCCTTGCCGCCCTTGGCGCCTTTTGCGTCCTTGCCGGGCTTTGCCGCCGGAGCGCCGGCAGGCTTCGCCGCCTTCTCGGGTTTCTCTTTGTCGGCCATGGCTTAGTTCTTCTCCGGAATGATCTCGCCAGAGCGCTTGGCGAAACGGACCTTCTTGCCGTCGTCGAGGAACTTGAAGCCGACGCGGGTCGGCTTGCCGTCCTTCGGGTCCTCGAGGGCAAGGTTCGAAATCTGGATCGGCGCCTCTTTGGAGATGATGCCGCCCTCCTGGGCCGCGGTCTGCTTCTGATGCCGGCGCACGACGTTGACGCCACGCACGAGTGCGCGGTTCTCCTTGGGGCGCACCTCGATCACCTCGCCGCGCTTGTCCTTGTCGCGGCCGGTGAGGACGATGACGTGATCACCCTTCTTGATCTTGAGGGACGCCATCACAGCACCTCCGGAGCGAGCGAGACGATCTTCATGTGGTTCTTGAAGCGCAGCTCGCGCGTCACGGGTCCGAAGATGCGCGTGCCGACCGGCTCGCCCTGCGCATTGATCAGCACGGCGGCGTTGCGGTCGAAGCGGATCAGCGAGCCGTCCGGACGGCGGACGCCCTTGGCGGTGCGCACGATGACGGCCTTCATCACCTGGCCCTTCTTGACGCGGCCCTTCGGGATCGCCTCCTTCACCGACACGACGATGGTGTCGCCGATGGTGGCGTACTTGCGCTTCGAGCCGCCCAGCACCTTGATGCACTGGACGCGCCGGGCTCCCGAATTGTCGGCGACGTCGAGATTTGTCTCCATCTGGATCATCGCACTCGTCTCTCTTCCTGCCGCATATCAGGCGGCCTTAAAATTCATCTCGTGTCTCGCGTGGCGGGCCTAGGCAATGCCAAAGCTGCCGCGCACTATTCAGGTCTTTTCCAGCGCCACCCAGCGCTTCAACTTCGAGATCGGCGCCAACTCCTCGATCGAGACCAGGTCGCCGACCTTGAACACGTTCTTCTCGTCGTGTGCGTGGTACTTCTTCGTACGGCGCACGGTCTTCTTGAATAGCGGATGCGTGTAGCGGCGCTCGACCTGGACAACGATCGTCTTGTTGTTCTTCGACGAAACCACCACACCCTGCAGGACGCGCTTCGGCATCTCTTTGTCTCCTTACGCGCCAGCTTTTTTCGACGAGGACTTGCGTGCCGTCTTGGCGGGCGCCTTCGCTGCAACCGTCGCGCCCGTGCGCTTCTGGACAGCGACCGTCATGACGCGGGCGATGTCACGGCGAACCTGGCGCACGCGCGAGGTGTTCTCGAGCTGGCCGGAAGCCCGCTGAAAGCGCAGATTGAACTGCTCCTTCTTGAGATTCGCCAGCTGGTCGTCGAGCTCGTCGAGCGACTTGCCCCTCAGATCACCCGCTTTCATCGTCCGTCCTCACATGTCCAGTTGCGCGCCGCAGCCATCAGCCGATCCGCGTCACGATACGTGTCTTGATGCCAAGCTTGGCGGCGCCGAGCAGCAGCAACTCTCTGGCGACCTGATCGGAGACGCCGTCGAGCTCGAACATGATGCGGCCCGGCTTCACGCGCGAGACCCACAGCTCGATGCCGCCCTTGCCGGAGCCCATGCGGACTTCGGCCGGCTTCTTCGTAACCGGCACGTCCGGGAAGACGCGGATCCAAACGCGGCCAGCACGCTTCATGTGGCGCGTGATGGCGCGGCGAGCCGCCTCGATCTGGCGCGCGGTGACGCGCTCGGGCTCCACGGCCTTGAGACCGTGCGAGCCGAAATTGAGCGTCGTGCCGCCCTTGGCCGCGCCATGAATACGGCCCTTGAACTGCTTCCGGAACTTTGTCTTCTTCGGTGACAGCATCGTCCTGTTCCTTCAAAGCCCTTTTCAGGCCTGTTCCTGAGTCTCGGCACCCGGATCAGAGCCGCCACCACCGCCACGCGAGGTGCGCGGACCGCGGCGCTCGCGGCGATCGTCGTTGTCGCGGCGCGGCTTGCCGCCCTGATCGTGGCCTTCGGTGGCGCGACGCTCCGAGGCCATCGGATCGTGCTCCATGACCTCGCCCTTGAAGATCCAAACCTTGATGCCGATGACGCCGTAAGCCGTCTGGGCGACCCCGTAGCCGAAATCGATGTCGGCGCGCAGCGTGTGCAGCGGCACGCGGCCCTCGCGGTACCACTCGGTGCGCGCGATCTCGGCGCCGCCCAGGCGGCCGGCGACGTTGATGCGGATGCCGACGGCGCCAGCGCGGAGCGCCGACTGCACGGAGCGTTTCATGGCGCGGCGGAAGGCGACCCGGCGCTCGAGCTGCTGGGCGATGTTCTCGGCAACCAGCGTCGCGTCGATGTCCGGCTTCCTGACCTCGAGCAGGTTGAGGTGGACCTCCGAGGTGGTGTACCGCGACAGCTCGCCTCTCAGCTTCTCGATGTCGGCGCCCTTCTTGCCGATCAAGACGCCGGGACGGGCCGTGTGCACGGTGACGCGGCATTTCTTGTGCGGGCGCTCGATGACGACCTTCGAGATGCCGGCTGCGCGCTGCATCTTCATGATGTGGGCGCGGATGCCCATGTCCTCATGCAGGAGCTTGCCGTACTCGGCGCGGCGCGCGAACCAGCGGCTGTCCCAGGTGCGGTTGATGCCGAGGCGCAGGCCGACCGGATTGACTTTGTGACCCATTAGTCAGTCTCCTTCTCGGCCGCGGCGGCCTTGGCCTTCTTTGCTGGCGCCTTGGCCTTGGCGGACTCCTTGGCCTTTCCGGCCTTGGCGCCCGACGCGGCCTTGCCCTTGGACTTGCGCGCGGTCTTGTCCTCGGCAGCCTGTTCGCTCTGACGAACGATGATCGTGATCTGCGAGAAGGGCTTCATGATCGAGAAGCCGCGGCCGCGGCCGCGGGCGGCGAAGCGCTTCATGACAAGGTTCTTGCCGACCCAGGCCTCGGAGACGACGAGCGCGTTGACGTCGAGGCCGTGATTGTTCTCGGCGTTCGCGACCGCGCTCATGACGCACTTCCTCACGTCCTGAGCGATCCGCTTTCTCGAGAACTCGAGATCGGCGAGCGCCCGGTCGACCTTCTTGCCGCGGATCAAGCCGGCGACAAGATTGAGCTTCTGCGGCGAAACCCTGAGGTTCTTCGCCACCGCACGCGCCTCGTTGTCAGCGAGGCTTCTCTCTCGGCCCTCTTTGCCCATTATCTCTTCACCACCGCTGCTTTCTTGTCGCCGCCGTGGCCATGGAAGAGCCGAGTCGGCGAGAACTCGCCGAACTTGTGGCCGATCATGTCCTCGGAGACGTTCACCGGAATGTGCTTCTGGCCGTTGTGGACGCCAAACGTCAGGCCGACGAACTGAGGCAGGATCGTCGAGCGGCGGCTCCAGGTCTTGATGACCTCGTTGCGTCCAGACGAACGTACCTTCTCAGCCTTCTTGAGAATGTAGCCGTCGACGAACGGGCCTTTCCAAACTGCGCGTGTCACGCTTCTCTCCTCGAGAGTAGATCGTTACTTCTTCTTCGACCGGCTTCTGACGATGTACTTGTCGGTCGCCTTGTTCTTGCGGGTCTTGAAACCTTTGGTCGGCTTGCCCCACGGCGTCGCCCAGTGCTTGCCGCCCTTGGTGCGGCCGCCGTTGGGGTGATCGATCGGGTTCATGGCGATCGAGCGCACGGTCGGACGGATGCCCATCCAGCGCTTGCGTCCCGCCTTGGCGATGACCTCGTTCGTGTGATCCGGGTTCGAGACGGCGCCGATGGAAGCCATGCACTCGGCACGAACACGGCGGGTCTCGCCCGAGTTGAGCTTCAAGACCGCCCAGCCCGAATCGCGGCCGACGAGCTGCACGAAGGCGCCGGCGGAGCGCGCGAGCTGGCCACCGCGGCCGGGCTTCATCTCGACGTTGTGGACGATGGTGCCGATCGGCATCGCCGCCAGCGGCATGGCGTTGCCGGGCTTCACGTCGACCTTCTCGCCTGAGACCACCTGATCGCCGACCTGGAGGCGCTGCGGGGCCAGGATGTAGGACAGATGCCCGTCCTTATACTTGATGAGCGCGATGAAGGCGGTGCGATTCGGATCGAACTCGAGCCGCTCGACGGTGGCCGCGATGTCGTGCTTGCGGCGCTTGAAATCGACCAGGCGATAGGCCTGCTTGTGGCCGCCGCCGATGTGGCGCGTCGTGATGCGGCCGTCGCTGTTGCGTCCGCCCGTCTTCGGCTTGCCCTCGGTCAGCATCTTGACCGGGCCGCCCTTCCAAAGCTGGCTGCGGTCGACCTGCACGAGCTGGCGGAGGCTCGGGGTCATCGGACGGAATGTCTTAAGTGCCATGGTGTCCGTTCCTCTAGAGGCCCGTCGTGACGTCGATGGAGTGGCCCTCGGCGAGAGTCACGATGGCCTTCTTGGTATCGCTGAGCTGAGCCCGAATGCCCTTGAAGACCTTGCGCTTGCCCTTGCGGACGAGCGTGTTCACCGCCTTGACCTTGACGTTGAACAGGCTCTCGACGGCCGACTTGATGTCGGTCTTCGAGGCAGTCGGGGCCACCTTGAAGACGACCTGGTTTGCTTCCGAGACGAGCGTCGCCTTCTCGGTGATCACCGGAGACAGGATGACGTCGTAGGCTTTGATCTTGTTCATCATCGCTTAGCCTCCGCGGTGGACTTGGCGACCTTGACGCCGGCAAAGCGAGTTTCGAGCGCCTCGACCGCCGCCTTGGTCAGCACGAGCTTCTTGCGGCGAAGGATGTCGTAGACGTTGATGCCGACGACCGGCAGCACGTCGATGTTCGGGATGTTGCGCGCGGCGCGTGCAAACTCGGCCTCGAGCGCCGCGCCATCGATGATGAGCGCGTTCGATCGAGGCCGAGCTTCTCGAACTGCTCGCGCAGGGCCTTGGTCTTGCCGCCCTTCGAGGACGCCGCGTCGAGGACGACGATCTCGCCGGCCTTGGCCTTGGCGGAGAGCGCATGGCGCAGGGCAAGCGCGCGCACCTTCTTCGGCAGCTCGATGGCATGGCTTCTCGGCTTAGGTCCGAAGGCCTTGCCGCCGCCGCGCCACTGCGGCACCGACTTGTCGCCGTGACGGGCGCCGCCGGTGCCCTTCTGCTTGTACATCTTCTTGCCGGTGACGGTCACTTCCGAGCGGTCCTGGGCGTGGTGCGTGCCGGCCATGCGCTTCAACTGCTGATAGCGCACCATGCGGTGGAGGATGTCCTGGCGCGGCTCGAGCCCATAGATGGCGTCGGCGAGCTCGATCTCGCCGGCCTTCTTCGCCTCGAGCGTGGTGACGGTGGCTTTCATCACGCCTTCTCCTTCACTGCGGGCTCGGCGGCACGGGCCTTGAAGGCGCCGGGCTTCGGGGCGTCGGCGTGGGCGGCCTTCTTGACCGCGTCGCGCACGATGACCCAGCCGCCCTTGGCTCCGGGCACGGCGCCGCGGATCATGAGCAGACCGCGCTCGGTGTCGGTCTTGACGACGACGAGGTTCTGCGTCGTGACGCGCTCGTCGCCCAGGTGGCCGGCCATCTTCTTGCCCTTGAACACCTTGCCGGGGTCCTGGCGCTGACCGGTCGAGCCGTGCGAGCGGTGGCTGACCGAGACGCCGTGCGTGGCGCGCAGACCGCCGAAGTTCCAGCGCTTCATGGCGCCCTGGAAGCCCTTGCCCTGGCTCGTGCCCGTCACGTCGACGAACTGGCCGGGAACGAAGTGGTCGGCCGTGATCTCGGAGCCGACATCGATCATGTTCTCGGGCGAGACCCGGAACTCGGCGAGCTTGCGCTTCGGCTCGACCTTGGCGACCGCGAAGCCGCCGCGCTCGGACTTGATGAGGCGCGAGGGCTTCCTGGTGCCGGCTCCGAGCTGGAGCGCGGTGTAGCCGTTCTTGTCGTCAGTGCGCTGCGCCACGACCTGAAGCTTCTCGAGCTTCAGGACGGTCACAGGGATATGCTCCCCCGCCTCCGTGAAGACGCGGGTCATACCCACCTTCTGTGCAATCACTCCGGAACGCATCTTTTCCGCATTCCTTCCTTTTGCTGCGGTTCAACTTTCGGGAGCATCGCCCCCAGAGAACCGCGAATACCTCTAGAGCTTGATCTCGACATCGACGCCGGCAGCAAGGTCGAGCTTCATCAGAGCGTCGACCGTCTGCGGCGTCGGATCCACGATGTCCAAGAGGCGCTTGTGCGTGCGCATCTCGAACTGCTCGCGGCTCTTCTTGTCGATGTGCGGGGACCGATTGACCGTGAAACGCTCAATCCTGGTCGGCAGCGGGATCGGACCCCGCACCTCCGCGCCCGTGCGCTTTGCCGTGTTCACGATCTCACGCGTCGACGCATCAAGTATGCGATGGTCGAACGCCTTGAGCCGGATGCGGATGTTTTGGCCGTTCATGATCTTCGAGACCCGCTAAATGAGAAGAGGCGCTCTACCCTCGAGCGCCCTTCTTGCCCTCTGTTACTCTACGATCTTGGTGACGACGCCGGCGCCGACCGTGCGACCACCTTCACGAATGGCGAAGCGCACCTTCTCCTCCATGGCGATCGGAGAGACGAGCTCGACATCCATCGAAACGTTGTCGCCCGGCATAACCATTTCCGTGCCGGCCGGAAGCGTGACGACACCCGTCACGTCGGTGGTGCGGAAGTAGAACTGCGGACGGTAGTTGGTGAAGAACGGCGTGTGGCGGCCACCCTCTTCCTTGGTCAGGATGTAGGCCTCAGCCTTGAACTTCTTGTGCGGCTTCACCGAGCCGGGCTTCGCCAGCACCTGGCCGCGCTCGACAGCCTCCTTGTCGATGCCGCGCAGGAGACAGCCGACGTTGTCGCCAGCCTCGCCCGCATCCAGGAGCTTCCTGAACATCTCGACGCCGGTGACGACCGACTTCGCCGTGTCCTTGCAGGCCCACGATCTCGACTTCCTCGCCGACCTTGACGACGCCGCGCTCGATGCGCCCCGTGACCACGGTGCCGCGACCCGAGATCGAGAACACGTCTTCGATCGGCATCAGGAACGGCTGATCCTTCGGGCGCTCGGGGAGCGGAATGTAGGTGTCGAGCGCCTCGTAGAGCTTGAGGATTGCCTCGTCGGCAAGCGGGCCCTTCTCGCCGTTCAAGCGCCTTGATGGCGGCGCCGCGGATGACCGGCGTGTCGTCGCCCGGGAACTGATACTTGGAGAGAAGCTCGCGGACTTCCATCTCGACGAGGTCGAGGAGCTCGGGATCATCGACGACGTCGCACTTGTTCAGGAAGACGACGATGTAGGGGACGCCGACCTGGCGGGCGAGCAGGATGTGCTCACGCGTCTGGGGCATCGGCCCGTCAACCGCGGAGACGACGAGGATGGCGCCGTCCATCTGGGCGGCACCCGTGATCATGTTCTTCACGTAGTCGGCGTGGCCGGGGCAGTCGACGTGCGCATAGTGGCGGTTCGGCGTCGCGTACTCGACGTGGCTGGTGGCGATGGTCAGAATCTTGGTCGGGTCGCGGCGGCCCTGGCTTTCGGACGCCTTCGCGACGTTGTCGTAGGAGATCGCCGTCGATGTCCAACCCTTGTCGAATGACACCTTCGTCAAGGCAGCCGTTAGCGTCGTCTTGCCGTGGTCGACGTGACCAATCGTGCCAACGTTGCAGTGCGGCTTGTTACGCTCGAATTTCGCCTTGGCCATTGCGGCTCTCCTTCCGTCCTTTAACCCGAACCCGGCATTCCGCCGGGTGTTGACTGATCCACTTACCTACCTGCGCGCCAGGCTTATCGCCCGAGCGGCAGGCCCCCTTATGCTCAGGCGTATTTCGCCTTCACCTCTTCCGCCACGTTGCGCGGCACGTCCGCGTAGTGAGCGAACTGCATCGTGTAGGACGCGCGTCCCGTCGACATCGATCGCAGCTGGCTCACGTAGCCGAACATGTTGGCGAGCGGCACGTAGGCGCGGATGACCGTCGCGTTGCCGCGCATCTGCTGATCGCGGATCTGGCCGCGGCGTCCATTGATGTCGCCAATGATGCCACCGACGAAGTCCTGCGGCGTCACGACCTCGACGTCCATGATCGGCTCGAGGATCTTGATGCCGCCCTTCTCGCACCCTTCCTTCATCGCCGCGCGTGACGCGATCTCGAAGGCGATGGCCGAGCTGTCGACCTCGTGGAAGGCGCCGTCGTAGAGGGTCACCTTCATGTCGACGAGCGGGAAGCCGATCAGCACGCCGTTGTCCCACACGGACTTGACGCCCTTCTCGACGCCCGGGATGTACTCGCGCGGGATCGCGCCGCCGACGATGTCGGACTCGAAGACGTTGCCCTTGCCGGTCTCGTTCGGCTCGAGCTTGAGCTTGACGCGCGCGAACTGACCGGTGCCGCCCGTCTGCTTCTTGTGCGTGTAGTCGACGTCAGCGGGACGGGCCAGCGTCTCGCGATAGGCGACCTGCGGCTGGCCGACGTTGGCCTCGACGCCGTAGGTGCGCTTCAGGATGTCGACCTTGATGTCGAGATGAAGCTCGCCCATGCCCTTGAGAATGGTCTCGCCCAATTCCTGATCGACGGAGACGCGGAACGAGGGGTCCTCGAGCGCCAGCGTATTGAGGGCGATCGCCATCTTCTCCTGATCGGCCTTGGTCTTGGGCTCGATCTTCATGTTGATGACGGGCTCGGGGAATTCCATCTTCTCGAGGATCACGGGCTTCGACGGATCGCAGAGCGTCTCGCCCGTGCGCGTGTCCTTCAAGCCCTGCAGCGCGACGATGTCGCCGGCGTAGGCTTCCTTGATCTCCTCGCGGTCGGCGGCATGCATCAGATACATGCGCCCGGCACGCTCCTTCTTGTCGCGCGTGGTGTTGGCGAGCGCCATGCCCTGCTCGAGCTTGCCCGAGTAGATGCGGCAGAAGGTGATCGAGCCAACGTGCTCGAAGCTCATGATCTTGAAAGCGATCATGGCGAGCGGATCGGTGTCGGAGGGCCTCCTGATCGCCTCGCCGCCGGTCTTCGGGTCGATGCCTTTATAGGCCTCGCGCTCGAGCGGCGAAGGGAGGAAGTCGACAACGGCGTCAAGGAGCGGTTGCACGCCCTTGTTCTTGAAGGCCGAGCCGCACAGCATCGGATAGAAGGCGCGGGTGACGGTTGCCTTGCGGATGAGCTTGCGAAGCGTCTCCTCGTCGGGCTCCTTGCCCTCGAGGAAGCCTTCGAGCGCGGCGTCGTCCATCTCGACGGCGGCCTCGATCATCGCGGCGCGGAACTCGGCGGCCTTGTCCTTGAGATCGGCGGGGATCTCGCCCTCGATCATCTTGGCGTCCTTGGTGTCGCCGTCCCAGGTGATCGCCTTCATCCTGATGAGGTCGATGACGCCCTTGAAATTCGCCTCGGCGCCGATCGGAAGCTGAAGCGGCACGGCCTTCGCGCCGAGCTTCTCCTTGATGTCGGAGAGGCACATGTAGAAGTCAGCGCCGGTCTTATCCATCTTGTTGGAGAAGATGATGCGCGGCACGCCGTACTTGTCGCCCTGACGCCAGACGGTCTCGGTCTGCGGCTCGACGCCCTGGTTGCGAGTCGAGCACGCACACGGCGCCGTCGAGCACGCGCAAGGAGCGCTCGACCTCGATCGTGAAGTCGACGTGGCCAGGCGTATCGATAATGTTCAGGCGGCGCTTCTTGCCATCGCGGCCCGGCCAGAAGCAGGTCGTCGCGGCGGACGTAATGGTAATGCCGCGCTCGGCCTCCTGCTCCATGAAGTCCATCGTCGCGGCGCCGTCGTGGACTTCGCCGATCTTGTAGGACTTGCCGGTGTAATAGAGGACCCGCTCGGTCGTCGTCGTCTTGCCGGCATCAATGTGAGCCATGATGCCGAAGTTGCGGTAGTCCTCGATGGGGTATTGGCGGGGCATGAGCTTGCCTCAGAGTTTCCCTTTGCGCTTCGGTTGCCCACACGGCAACCCAGCTTTTGTCTGCGCTTCGGTTGCCCACACGGCAACCGCGCGTATTACCAGCGGTAGTGCGAGAAGGCGCGGTTAGCGTCGGCCATCTTGTGCGTGTCCTCGCGCTTCTTCACCGCTGTTCCGCGGTTGTTGGCGGCGTCGAGCAGCTCTCCCGAAAGACGCTCGACCATCGTGTTCTCGTTCCTCGATCGCGCGGCGGCGATGATCCAGCGGATGGCGAGAGCCTGACGGCGCTCGGTGCGAACCTCGACCGGCACCTGGTAGGTGGCGCCGCCGACGCGCCGCGAGCGGACCTCGACGGCCGGCATCACGTTGTCGAGTGCCGAATGAAACATGGCCACGGGGTCGGCCTTGCCCTTCGTCTCCATGCGCTCGAGCGCGCCATAGACGATGCGCTCGGCAACCGACTTCTTCCCCTGCTTCATCACCGCGTTCATGAACTTGGTGATGACCAGGTCGGAATACTTCGGGTCCGGATTGACCTCACGCTTTTCAGCGCTGTGACGACGGGACATGCCTCTGGGCCCTTCGCTTACGTTTCCGATCAAAAAGCCCGCTCCAAGCATCGCGCTCAGAACGAGCCCTCAAGTTGCAGTTACTTCGGTCTCTTAGCGCCGTATTTGGAGCGGCGCTGCTTGCGGTCGGCGACGCCCTGGGTGTCGAGCACGCCGCGTACGATGTGATAGCGAACGCCGGGGAGATCCTTGACGCGGCCGCCGCGGATGAGCACGACCGAGTGCTCCTGCAGATTGTGGCCCTCGCCAGGGATGTAGCCGATGACCTCGAAGCCGTTCGTCAGGCGGATCTTGGCGACCTTGCGCAGGGCCGAGTTCGGCTTCTTCGGCGTCGTCGTGTAGACGCGCGTGCACACGCCGCGCTTCTGCGGACAGGCTTCCATGTGACGCGATTTCTCGCGGTAAATCTTCGGGACCCGGGGTTTCCGGATCAGCTGCTGTATCGTCGGCATCCGCCTGCCTCTTCTTTGTGCTTTCTTGCTTCCGGCCGTCTCCCCAGGCTCTGATCGGGCCTCGGCGGCAGAAGCGCGTGCACCAAACTGAAACTGCCGAGCCTCCGGTGCCCCGGAAGCCTGGCAGGAAAAACCAGAGGATCATCCGGCCCGCAATTTTGCGAACCAGCGATCTTGGCCCAGAAATGTCCTCTGCTTTGGGACGGCAGCGTTTAGGCCAAAGCGCCATGAAAGCGCGAAAGGCGGCCTACCACCTACCGTGAGAGTGGCGAACCTATATACATTTGCAGAATCGCGGTCAACACCTGAAACGGCTCGCGTTTCTCGCCGGCTTGAACCTTCCTATTCGCACACGCGAGACACTCTTGCGCGGGACGCTGCCGGCGCCGCGTTCACAGCGCTCGCGTCCTTACGAAAGTCGTTTTTCCGCCGCAGCTTTTTTTTGAACGCGAGTCGCTCTTGCCTATAGAATGCAGCGGGCAGAATGGCTTAGAGGTATCGGGCGGAGGACCCAAGATGGCCCCATTCCTCGACAAAAAAGCTCAGGATGTGCACCGGCGGCGCAATCTTTTGCAGTCGGTGGCGCTCCTGATCGGCATCGGGTGCGTGCTCGCGCTCGCAGCGGCCATCGTCTGGGGGCCAGCGGGCGTCGTCATGACTGCGCTCACGCTGGCGGCACTGTTCTCGCTCGCTCCGCGCGTCCCGCCCGAGGCCGTGATGCGGCTCTATCGCGCCACTCCCGTGCCGAGGGACGACAGCCAGCTTTCGAGCCTGGTCGACGTGCTTGCCTACCGCGCCGAGCTCAAGCGGCGGCCCAGCCTTTACGTCATCCCGAGCATGACGCTGAACGCCTTTGCGACCGGGTCGCCGGAGCATTCCGCCATTGCGGTGACCGAAGGTCTGCTGAGGCGGCTGACGCTCAGGGAAATCTCGGGCGTGCTCGCCCACGAGATGAGCCACATTCGCAATAACGACCTCTGGGTCATGGGGCTTGCCGACGTCGTGACGCGCTTTCTCCAGCTTCTGTCCTACGTTGCGCTCGGACTCGCCGTATTCAATGTCTTCGCCGCGCTTTCGGGCGAGGAGATCGTCTCCTGGTGGGCGATCCTGCTTCTCTATCTGACGCCGGCGCTTTCCAGCCTCCTTCAGCTCGGGCTGTCGCGAACCCGCGAGTTCGATGCCGATCTCGAGGCCGCGGCGCTCACCGGGGATCCGCTGGGCCTCGCATCGGCGTTGCGGCGTCTCGAGACGTATACGGGGCGCTTCTGGGAGGATCTCATGTTCCCGGTGCCGACGCGGCGCGTGCCGCAGCCGTCGCTGCTCAGATCGCATCCGGACACGAAGGACCGCGTCGATCGCCTCGTCTCGCTCAACGGCCGGCCGCAGCTCGAGCCGATCGTCATCGTCGAGCAACCGATGGTCTCCCTCGTCGGCTATGGTCCGGGCGACATGCGGCCCCGCTACCGCTGGCCTGGTTTGTGGTTTTAGACCTCTTGCTTACCTACCCATCGCGCTGAGCATGGGAAGAGGGACGACGCGGGGTTGCAGAGGCGACCCCTAACGCGTATCAGCCGAGCCATGGACGAAAAGACATCCGAGTCCGCCACGGCGCCGCGATCTAACTTAAGCGCGAAGGAGATTCCCGACCTCGTGGCGCGCATGCGCCGCGGCGAGCGCCGCGCCATTGCGGCCGCGGTGACGGAGCTCGAGAAGCTGTCGCAAGCGGCTCCGGCTCTTCTCGAAGCGTTCCAGCCGCATCTCGGACACGCGCTCGTCGTCGGCTTTACCGGGCCGCCCGGCGCCGGCAAATCGACGCTGGTCAATGCGGTCATCCAGCACGCTCGCCGTGCCAACCGCACCGTCGGCGTCATCGCCGTCGACCCCTCGAGTCCGATCTCGGGCGGCGCGATCCTCGGCGACCGCATCCGCATGACGGCGGCGCTCGACGACGACGGCGTGTTCGTGCGCTCGCTGGCGAGCCGCGGCTACCTCGGCGGGCTCTCCCCCGCCGCAGTGCGCGTCATCGACGCGCTCGATGCCGCGGGCTTCGACCTCGTGCTGCTCGAGACCGTCGGCACGGGGCAGAGCGAGATGGATGTCGCGGAAGTCGCGGACGTGCGCGTCGTCATCACGGCGCCGGGGCTCGGCGACGACATCCAGGCCATGAAATCGGGCCTGCTCGAGATCGCCGACGTGCTGGTCGTCAACAAGGGCGATCGCGAAGGCGCCGAGATGACGTCTGCAGCAGCTGATCGGCGCGCTCTCCATCCGCTCGATGCGCGTCAAGGTGCCGGTGCTCAAGACGACGGCGACCACCGGCGAAGGCGTGCCGGAGCTCGTCACGACCGTCGACGACATCGGCAGCGAAGGGGGCGGCGGCAGGACCTCTCTCTCGCCGCCGGCGGCGCGCCCGCTACCTCATTGCGCGCGCAGCAGCCGACATCGTTGCTCAGCGCGTCAAGGACGGCGCGGGGCGGACCATAGAGGCCCTTGCCGACGAGGTGCTGTCTGGCCGTCTTACGCCCGACAAGGCGGCGAGGAAATTGCTCGAAGGCTGACGATCTCGCACATCAATCAGCGCGCGGCCGTTGCACGCACACTGAGCAATAGCTGCTCCTCTGCAACAGCTCTGCGACGCAGATGCATCGATCCATCGTTATGCACAACAACGTTCGGCGTGAGGGGGCCGCGCGAGCCCTATCGCGTTGACAATCGTGCCTACTTTTTGAACCGTGTCGCGCTCAAACGGGGCTTACCGAGCGGGTGGGGTGCCTTGTCCGTTGCTTCTGCGTCACGAAAAAAAGATCGGTGCTGCGTGATGGCTTCGGCTGTCTGCCGCGACGCGCGGCAGCAAGGTCTCGTGCGCCGCAGCTCTCGCCTTTCCCGTCAACTTGCGCTCGCCACAGGGGTCGGCATCGCGGCCGCCGTTTCATCGGCATCGGCCTTCGCTCAATCAGCGACCAATACATGCACGCGCGCCTATGGCGATTGGGTCGCGCAGAGAGATGCCCAATTGCAGCGGCTCGAGCCGACGCCGACTCTCCTCGGTCTCGACAACACATGGTGCGCGCCGTCGCTGGCGCGGGTCGCGGAGCTCAGGGCGAAGCTCGAGGCTGTGCGTGTGACTTGCGCCACCGTCGACGGCAGCGAGAAGGCGCGCGTCGACAGCCTGATCATCCGCTCGGGGCTGTTGCTCGATCGGGTCAAGTTCTGTGCCGCGCAGGTCATCGTGGCCGAGGCCGAAGAGCCGTGGAAGACGAGCGTACGCACGCCTCCGGCGAAACCGGCCGTAGAAAAGCCGGCTGCGGCAAAGCCGGCCGCGACGGCGAAGCCGGCTCAAGAGGTACGCAGAGTTGCGGAAGCTCCCGCGCAGCGTGAGAAAGCCGCAAAGCAGGCAGTGGTCAAAGCTCCCAGTGCTCCGCCGCCCATCAGGGAGACAGCTCAGGCCCCGTCGCCAAGTGAGGACGCGGGGCAGGCGGTCGCGAGCGCCGCTGCGGCCGCCAGCAAACCCGCCGCCAACGAATTCGACTACCTCAAGAGATATGCCGTGCAGGCCGGCTCGCCGCCCGATCAGCCCGCCGAGGACGAGGATTGTCTCGTCGTCACAAAGACCTCTCCGGCGAGCTATCTGATCGAGAACAAGAATTGCCGGCCGCAAATCGTACTGACGGCCATCGAGCTCAATCGACCGGGACAAGGGATGCGTTGCTTCACCAAGAAGATTGCGGACGGCATCGCCATTGCGGGTGAGGGCGAAAGCGCGCCGCAGATCAATTTCCAATGCAAAGAGGGTTCACAGGGGTGTGCAGAGGGAATGTTGCGGGGAATGTTTCCAGAATGCCAGCCGGGGTAGCTGCAGCGCGCAGCCCGGGGCCTGATCCAGACGTCGAGACGAGGTGACCGTCATGACGGGCCGCGATCTCAGCGCCGGGCAGTTGCGCTATCATCTGCAGGATCTCTCTGTTGCCGTGGCGCGACGTCTCGTTGCCGTGCTCGACGCGGCGCGCGATGCGCCGCACGGCGTTGCGGCCGAGCTCGACGCCGTCGTCGCCGAGATCACGAACATTCAGCGCGATCTGGCCTACGAGATGACCGGTCCTCCGCTCGGGGGCGCCGCCGATCTCTCGTCGCTTTCGCGCATGCTCGAGCTGCAACGGCGAATGCTGAGCCTCATGGATCGCCTCGAGACGATCTCATCGCGCCCGATCACCAACTACCTGGAGCAACGGCAGCGGGTGCCGGTCGAAAGCCACAGCCCTGGCGGATGGTCGATCGCGCGGCCGCAGCTCGGCTCGCACTACGACGGCGCGCAGCTTCACACGGCGCTTCCTGCGGTGCGCGACTGGGAGCCGGCACATCGGATGCCTGCCCAGGCTTACGACGTTCTCAACCAGCATGCGGCCTACGACGCACACGCCGCCGGGGCGGCGCCGTTTCTGGATCGTGCACTCGCCTCCAGTGCAGGCGCCGGCACGACCGGCCCGGCGCGCTGGCCGCATTTTTCGCCGACAGCGCGGTGGGGAATACTGCCCATGGCGATCTGCATCGTCTCGGCCCTGCTGACGACCACCGCCAATCACCTGATGCAAGGCGATAATCCGAGCATCTTGCAGCACTCCGACGGCGTGGCGAAGCGCGGCGACAGGCTCGACTCTGACATCGCGTCGGACGAGCGCGCGGGCGCCGCGCCGGACCGGTCAGAAGCATGGCCTTCGGCGCGAGTGGAGAAGACGCAACGCGTCGCCGCGGTGTCGGCCGCCGTGCAGCCGGCGGCGATCACTGTCTCGCCGCCGCCGCCTCAATCGGACCGGGGGCTCGACGCCCTCAATCCCGATGCGCCGTCGGTCGCCGTTCTCGCAACACATGAGGATGAGGCCGCTGCGCAGCAGGCTTTCGCAAAGCTCAAGGAGCGCTACCCGGCCATTCTCGCCACTGCGGAGTCGGAGGTCGAGGCCATCAAGACCCAGGACGGCACGACGTGGTACCGGCTGTCCCTCATTCCTCCGGTGCCGCGGAGCGAGGCCAAGGATCTCTGCAAGCGCCTCAGAGCGGCAGGCTACGCGGGGTGCTGGGTGAGATCGCGCGCGGACGCCGAGTAAGGCGCGGGCGGCGCGCAGACTTTCAACTTATCGGGACCAGTTGCGCGACCAGAGCCGCGACAGCCAGCCGGCTTTTTGCGGATCGCCGGGTGAAGGGATAGCTGCGGGCGAGGTTTGCGCCTGCTTGGCAACGAGGGGCTCGGTCCTGGGAACAATCGGCACGCTCGGCTTTGCTGCTTCAGGCGCAGAGTTTTCGGCCCCCTTCACGAGCCGCTTGAGCTCGGCCGCCACCTTCTCGGCGTCACCGTCCCAGGTCAGCCATTTCTTGGTGCGGATCAGCGGGAGTTTCGACAGATCCGGCGTTCCGACGACCAAGGGGATGACGCGCTTGCTGCCCGAGACCTCAAGCGCCAGCGCCGTGTTGATCTCCAGCAGCGGCCACTCCTTGGTCACGGAATTGCTCGTGATCACAGCCAGCACCGTGCGCGAGGCGCCGAGCGCCGTATTGATCTTGTTGGTGAAGGTGTCGCCCCAGCCGATGTGCTTCTCGTCGAGGAATGCCTTCAAGGCCGCACGCTGGCAGGCCTCGAATATGGGACGGGCGATGTCGGCCTTGTCCTCGCTCGCGTGGCTGATGAAGATCTCGTAGTCGTCGGCGCCGAAGATCATCTGGCGGATGAACTTCGACGGGTTGGGGTCGAGGTCGAGCACCTTGGCGCAAAGATTGAGGAAGACCGCATCCTCCGCGCCGCGCACCATCTTCACAAAGGAGAGATGCCCATAGACGATGTTGCGGAATGCCGGCGCGGGGTTGCCCGGCCTGCCGCCCTTCGCGCCGCCGCCGCGATACTTGTCGAAGTGCTCGTTGGCTGCAGCCTCTAGTCCGAATTTCTTCCAGGCGTGGAGCATGGCGCGGATCTTGCGGATGCGCGCGCGCTCGACGTTGACGCGCGTGTTGACGCAGAGCCCGGTTACGGACTGCTGCACGCCATGGCCTTGGATTCGCACCTTCTTGGCATTTATCGAGAAGCCCGCCGCCTTGATGGCTTGCTCGAGCGCGTCGCCGGCCAGGACCTTGTAACCCGCCGCCCGCGATCTGCTCGCGGATGGCGATCGCGGGAGGAAACTGCTGGAGCGATGTCGAGAGCGTGATGTCGTCGGCGTAGCGCGAGTAGACGAGCTTGTTCGAGCGCGCGAGCCTCAGGAGATGGCGATCGAGGGTCGCGGCGATGAAGTTCGAGAGAACGGGCGAGGTCGGCGCGCCCTGCGGCAGGCCATTGCGATAGGTCGCGATCTGAGCGCACACGGCGGCCGCAGCCGCGCCCATCTCGAACGGAGGCTTCAGGAACAGCCCGCGCACGCGGCCGAAGTTGATGGTCGGGAAGAAATCCTCGAGGTCGATGTTGAGCACCCAGCGCTTGCCGGTGTGATCGGCGGCGTTGGTGGCGACGCTGCGGCCGTCGATGAAGCCGTGCGCGTGCGGATGCGCCCGGTAGAGCGCCTTCAGGTCCAGGTGCAGCTTATCCTGGAGCTCGCGCAGAAGACCTATCGGCGCGTGGATGGGGCGCATGCCGCCGGAGCGCTTGGGGATCTCGAAGTGGCGGTAGCGGGCGTCGTCGGGCGAACGATAGAGCGTCCAGATCAGATTGGAGTGGGAAACGCCGAAATAAGCGGCCACGTCCTGAGACGTCGCGAGCGGAGCGCCGCGTAGTCGGAGGACCGCATCCGTCGCTTGCGCATCGACTGATGAAGGCATCTCGCCCCTCGTACCTTACGCACAGTGGGGGGCCTCGGCCCCCCACTGTGAAGATGGACTTTGGTTTTTCTGCCGCAGGATCGACAGCAGACGTAGAAGGGCGAGACGCCTTGGCCGCATTTGGATTGTCTGAGGGCGCTGCCGTCAAGTGCCGACGGGGGCCCGTGCATCTCCGTCCATGCGGAACGCAGGGCGTGTGTCACGGACAACACAGATATTCTCGGATCGGAGAAAGAGCCGACCGAAAAGATCACTCGGCGGGCGACGACACTGGGGCCGGGTGCCCGGCGCAGGCGCTGCGCTTGTGTCGCCAGCCAGCGGCAGACGACATAGAAGATCGGCGTGAAGATCAGGCCGAACACCGTGACACCGATCATGCCGGAGAAGACTGCCGTACCCAGCGCCTGGCGCAGCTCCGCACCGGCGCCAATCGCCCACACGAGCGGCACCACGCCGAGGATGAAGGCGAGCGACGTCATGATGATGGGACGCATGCGAAGGCGCGCCGCCTCGGCCGCAGCAGCGAACCGGTCGCGTCCCTGGGCCTGGAGCTGATCGGCAAACTCGACGATCAAAATTGCGTTCTTGGCGGCCAAGCCGATGAGGACGATGAAGCCGACCTGCGTCAGGATGTTGTTGTCCATCCCGCGCATGACGACGCCCGAGATCGAGGCGATCAGGCTCATCGGCACAATGAGAATGACGGCCAGGGGCAGCACCAGGCTTTCGAACTGTGCGGCGAGCACCAGGAACACGAACGCGACACCCAGCGCGAAGGCGAAGAATGCCGTGTCGCCGGCTCTGATCTGCTGGAATGCGAGATCCGTCCACTCGTAGCTGAAGCCCGGCGGCAAGGTCTCGGCCGCGAGCTTCTGCATGATGTCGATAGCCTGGCCCTGGGAATAGCCGGGCGCCGCGGAGCCGTCGAGCTCGGCGGCGGGATAGAGATTGTAGCGGGGGACGCGCGCAGGACCCGAGATGTCGCGCACGGTCGTGAAGGAGCCCAAGGGAACCGTATCGCCGCTCGCGTTGCGGACGCGGATCTTCAGCACGTCCTTGTTGTCGAGACGGTAGGCGCCTTCCGCCTGGGCGGTGACGCGGAACGTGCGCCCGAGCAGATTGAAGTCATTGACGTAGGCCGAGCCGAGATACGTCTGAAGCGACGAGAATACGTCAGAGATGTTGACGCCCAGCATCTGCGCCTTGGTGCGGTCGATATCGAGATAGAGCTGCGGCGTCGAGGTTTCGAAAAGCGAGAAGACCTGCTTCACGCCCGGCGTCTGAGCCGCCTTGGCCATCATTGCACCGACCGCGCCCTGCAGCGCCGCGGAGCCGTTGCCGCCGCGATCCTGGACCATCATGCGGAAGCCGCCGGCGCTGCCGATGCCGCGCACGGGAGGCGGCGCCACGACGAGCAGCAGCCCATCCTGAATGGTGGCGAACTTTGCGAGCAATGCGGCCTGAATGGCGGCAGCGGATTTCTTCGGATCTTTCGCGCGCACCTCGAAGGGCTCGAGGACGAGGAAGATTGCGCCCGAGTTCGAGGCATTGGTGCGGGTGGCGCCTGAGAACCCCACGAAGTTGACGGCGTGGGCGACGCCCGGAACCGTAAGTGCAAGCTCGACGGCGCGGCGGTTCACCTCGTCGGTCCGCGCCAGGGAGGCGGCCGGCGGGAGCTGCGTCACGGTAATGAGGTAGCCCGCGTCGAGCTGCGGGATGAAGCCGAGCGGTGTCTTGCGGAACTCGTTCATGCCGAAGGCGATGACGCCGGCATAGATGAGGAGCATCACGGCGGCGAGGCGCACCGTGCGGCCGACGAGCCATCCGTATCCCGCCGAGAGCTTCTCGAAGCTCCAGTTGAAGGCGCCGAAGAACGCATGCACCGGACGCATCAGGAGTGAGGGCTTTCGATGCTGCTCATGCGGCTTCAGAAGGAGCGCGCAGAGCGCCGGTGACAGCGTCAGCGACACGACCAACGAGATGATCGTTGCGCCGGCAATCGTGAGCGCGAACTGGCGGTAGAACTGACCTGAGATACCGGTGATGAAGGCCGAGGGCACGAACACCGCCGTCAGAACGAGAGCGATGGCGATCAGCGCCGTGCCGACCTCGTCCATCGTCCTGTAGGCGGCCTCGCGCGGGCTCATGCCGGCAGCCATGTTGCGCTCGACGTTCTCGACCACGACGATCGCGTCGTCGACGACGATGCCGATCGCGAGCACGAGCCCGAAGAGGGACAGGTTGTTGAGCGAGAATCCGAACATCGCCATGAAGAAGAACGTGCCGATGAGCGACACGGGGATGGCGACGATGGGGATGATGGCGGCGCGCCAAGTCTGCAGGAAGAGTATGACCACCAGCACGACGAGGACGACTGCCTCGAGGATCGTCTCGACGACCGCGTCGACGGACTGCTGAATGAAGTCCGTCGGGTTGTAGATGATCGTGTATTTCACGCCTGCCGGGAAGCTCTTCGAGAGCTCCTCCATCGTCGCCTTGATCGTCTTGGCGGCCGCGATGGCATTTGTGCCTGGGAGCTGGAAGATGCCGAGGCCGACGGCTGGATCGCGATCGAGATAAGAGTTCACGCCATAGTCGAGGGCGGCGAGCTCGACGCGTGCCACGTCCTTAAGCCGCACGACGGCGTCGGTGCCCTGCTTGACGACGATGTTGGCGAACTGATCGGGATCGGCGAGGCGGCCGAGCGTCTGGACCGCGATCTGGAAGGCGCCAGGATCGCCGATGGGTGGCTGGTTGAGGACGCCGGCTGCGACCTGGACGTTCTGGCGCTGGAGCGCGGCGGTGACGTCGCCAGCAGTCAGGCTCAGCGCCTGGAGCCGGTCGGGATCGAGCCAGACGCGCATGGAATAGTCGCGGCCGCCGAAGACGTTGATCGAGCCGACACCCTCGATGCGGCTCAAAACATCGAAGATCCTGATGTTGACGTAGTTCGAGATGAAGAGCGTGTCGCGCGACTTGTCGGGCGAGTACATGTGCACGACCATCATCAGGTCGGGCGAGGCCTTGGCGACGGTGACGCCAATGTTGCGCACGTCGGCGGGCAGGCGCGGCAGAGCTATCGCGACGCGGTTCTGGACCTGCACCTGGGCGGTGTCGAGGTTGGTGCCGAGATCGAATGTCACGGCGATGGAGAAGCGGCCGTCTCCCGTCGAGTTCGACGAGATGAACAGCATATGCTCGACGCCATTGATCTGCTGCTCGAGCGGGGAGACGACGGTCGAGGCCACGACCTCGGCGCTGGCACCGGGATATTGCCCGGTGACGTTGATCACGGGCGGCGCAATATCAGGATATTGGGCAACCGGCAGGCGGCCGACGGAGACGGCGCCCAGGATCACGAAGACAACGGAGATGACCGCGGCAAAGATCGGCCGGTCGATGAAAAAGTGCGAGATGCGCATCGCGGACTTGATCGCCTCAGTTGGTCTTTACGTTGGCATCCTGCGCCGAAGCCGAGGCGGGCGCGGTCTCCTGCGGTGCCACTTTCATGCCAGGGCGCACGCGCATCAGGCCGTTGACGATCACGACGTCGTCCGGCGACAGGCCCGCGGTGATCACGCGCAGGCCGTCGACGACGGGGCCGAGGGTCACGTATTTCGGAGTTGCCGTGTTGTCGGGGCCGACGCTCATGACGAACTTGCGCACCTGCTCGGTGCCGATCGCGGTGTCGGGCACGAGGAGCGCCTCGGCCGGAGCCTTGGGCGCGAGCTCGATGCGGCCGAACATGCCGGGCGTGAATGTGCCGTTGGGATTGGGGAACTCGGCGCGGCCGCGAATAGTCCCCGAAGAGCGATCGATGACATTGTCGACGAAGTCCATCGTCCCGGTGTGACTGAAGCTCGGCTCGTCGATGAGCTTCAGCCGGACCGGCAGCTTGCTTGTCGCCTGCGCACCGTCGCCGGTGGCACGCAGATATCGAAGGTAGGACGCCTCGTCGAGGGTGAACTCGAAGCGGATGGGGTCGGTCGACGCGATCGTCGCCAGGAGGGTGGTGTTGCCGCTGGTGCCGCCGGTCACCAGGTTGCCCGGCGAGACGCGCCGGTCGCCGATGCGGCCGCTGACCGGCGCCGTCAGCTCGGTGAATTGAAGGTCGAGCTCCGCCTGGCGGACGGCCGCCTCCTGCGACTCGACGGCGGCTCTTGCGACGCGCTCGGCTTGCACACGCTGGTCATAAGTCTGCTGGGTGATGACGGCGCCGCGCGGCAGGCCTTCGCTGCGCTTGAGATCGCTCTCCGCGAACGCCAGATTGGCGCGGGCCTGCGAAAGAGACGCCTTAGCCTGGTCGAGTGTCGCCTGGAACGGGCGGCGATCGATCGTGAACAGGGGCTCGCCCTTCTTCACCAGCTCGCCGTCCTTGAAATGGATGGTGTCGAGGTAGCCTGATACGCGGGCGCGCACCTCGACATAGTCGATGGCGACAAAGCGCCCGACGTATTCGTCACGGTCGGCGACGAGCTTCTTGACCGGCTTGGCGACGGTAACCTGCGGCGGCGGCGCGGCAGCCGCCCCCTGAGCCTGCGGCTTACCATCGCCGCAGCCGGCCAGGGCCGATGCGAACACGGCAACGAGAGCAATGCTGAGAGCGATACGGCCTTTCGGCATTGGAACTCCAACTGTCTCGCCATCGTCGCCGCGGCGCACGGCGATCGACGTCCCAACGCGGTCGGCTCTCGAACGCGGGGACCCGTTTAAAACCTCAGTGCCGGCCCGCCGCAGCGGCCGGGTCGCAATTCTATCCTTGCGTGTCCTCGAAAGCGTGCTTGCCAGCCTGCGCCGTTGAGCGGCTTCTGTTGCAATGCGAGACAATGCCGTGACACTGATGAACTGCTTGTGCTAGACGGTACTGACCGGTAACACCCCAGTCAAGATGCAATGAGCGCACCGCTGAGCGACACAAAGTCCGAAAGGGACCAAGCTTCCCGCCGCCCTCCGCGGGAGCGGATACTCGCGGTCACGCGGGACCTATTCTATCGCCATGGCATCCATACCGTGGGGGTGGAGGCCATCGCCGAGGCCGCTGAAACAAACAAAATGACGCTCTACCGCCATTTCAAGTCGAAGGACGAGCTGGTGGCGGAATATCTGCGCCTTCTGGCCGCGGAGGGTGACGCGATATGGGCTGAGCTGGCCCGCGCGCACCCCGGCGACCCGCATGGACAGCTCGAGGGCTGGGTGCTCGTGGTCGAGGATATTCTGACCAACCGGTACGACCGCGGGCTGCGCGCTCGCCAACGCGGCCGTCGAGTTGCAGGTGGAGCATCCCGCCCGGCACGTGATCGAGGACTACAAGAAGCGCAAGCGCGACCGTCTCGTGGGTCTCTTCCGCGATGCGCGCTACATCGACCCCGACCGCCTCGCCGACGAGGTGTTCCTCCTGTTCGAAGGAGCGCGCATCAGCGTGCAGTGCGCGGGGCCCACGGGACCCGCGTCGCGGGTCGTGGGCATGCTGCGCTCGCTGCTCGCGAGCGCACCCCGGCTGGCGCAGTAGCCCGGCGACCCATCGAGCGCTTCACTTCGTGGGGGCGTCAGCCTGTGGCGGCTCGACATACAGCTCCTCACTGTGGCCGTCCTCGTGTGTGATCGAGACGCCCCAAGGCTTGCGGCGCACCTCCTCGTAGTGGGCCGCAGGATCGTAGACGGTCGCGGTGATACCGAGATTGGCGGCGTCGAGGCGGCCGATGGTCGACAGCAACGTATAGGCATTGACGACGAGGGTGCGCCGCGTCGTGGCGAGCTGAACCTCCGCGTTCAAGAGCTCGAGCTCGGCGTCGAGAACGTCGAGGATCGTGCGCTGGCCGACCTGCTCCTCGGCGCGCACGCCCGACAAGGCGGTGCGGTTGGCTTCGACCTGCACCTGATCCGATTCCTGTTGAGCGCGCGACGCGGCCAGCTGCGACCAGGCCGCGGCGATAGCCGCCTCGGTCTCGGTCCGCGCCTGCTCGATCTCCTGCAATCGGCTCACTTGGATCTGCTTGGCCTGGCGGACGCGGGCATAGACCTCGCCGCCCTCATAGAACGGCACGGTGAGGCGGCCGGTGATCGTCGCGGCTTCCGACTCATCGTTGAAGCGGGAACTGTCGAAGCGGTCGGAGTAGCTCGCCTCGAGCTGCACCTGGGGCAGCAGCTCGCCGCGGATGCGGTCGACCGAGTAGCGCGTGGCCTGCTCGAGATAGAGCGCGCCGACGATGCTCGGATTCTCATGAGTGCCGACGGCTACCGCCTCCTGGAGCGATTTCGGCAGGCTCGACTCGTATCCCTGCGTCGCGCCGAGATCGGCCGGGGCATGGCCGACAACGCGCTCGTAGGACGCCCGGCTCGTCTTGAGATTGGCACGCGCCAGTTCGAGGGCGGAGACGGCGCCGGCGCGGCGCGCCTCAGACTGGGCAACGTCGGTCCGCGTCACCTCGCCGACGGCAAAGCGGTCCTGCGTCGCCTTGAGCTCGCGCGACAACACCGTCACGTTGTTCTCACGCAGGCGGACGATCGCCTGATCGCGGACGACATCCATGTAAGCGGTTACGGCTTCCAGCAGCACGCTCTGCTCGACAGTGCGAAGCGTCTCGCGGCCGGCGCGGGAATTGGCCTCGGTCTCGTTCACCGCATTGACCGTCTGCAGCCCGCTGAAGATCGGCTGCACAAGATCGATCGAGTAGCCCTTGGGCCGTGTCTCGCCCTCGCCGGCGCTGTCGGGACGGGTGTTCGCATACTCGTAGCTGATGTCCGCATTGCCGGTGATGACCGGCCGGAAGCCCGACATGGCGCGCGCCACATCCTCGTCGGTGGCCCTAAGGCGGGCGCGCTCGGCGTCTAGTCGGGGATTGTAGCTGTAGGCCGCGGCAAGGGCCTCATTGAGGGATTCTGCAGAGGCCGTGGCGAAGAGGCCCGGATATGCCAAGAGGGCGGCAGCGCACGCGACCCGCCAGACTGCGGAACGATGTCGTTCCGCTCCGAACCCCAACCCCTCGAACACCATTCCTCACTTCCGCCGGTACGCCGCGGAGACAAACACGCCCGTACACTTGGCCGGACACTATCACGCAAGCCCCTCAGACTTGTGATGGGGAAGACACATGGTGCGCCAAGTCGCTTGCGCTCGCCTGTGTGCGCGGCGCGGTTTTTCAACCCCGCACCAGCATCGTGAGAAAACATTCGATGGGTTGCCGTCGATTGCCGCCATTTCGGCCGTACACTGTACATTCTCCGGTTGCACGGTGCGGGCAACACCCGCTCGCACCATCAACAAACTATTGGCGTACGAACAGTCCTCACACTCCCGACTCGCGTGCTAGCACTTAGACGCTGGGAAGATAGCCGGGAGCATGCCGCGCATGGCTACGACCTTCTCTACGGATGACGTCCATCCACGTGACCGCCTAGTCTACTGGCGCGAGGTCGCCACCAAGGGCTTTGCCCGCCACACCTTCCGACCAACCGATCCTCTGAATTACGACGGTGCAGTGCGGCTAGGCTTTCTCGGCGAGCTCGGAGTCGCGGACTTCGAGTGCGATCCTGGCGAGGTGAGTCGCAGCGCGAACGAGATTTCAAGCAGCGACGGGGACGACCTCCTCATTTGCGCGCAAATTGACGGCCAAGGCGATGCAGCGCAGGACGGGCGGCGTGGGTTGGTGAACGGCGGCAGCTTCTGCATGCTCGATACCCGCCGCCCCTTCAAGACGAATATCTATAGGCGAACGAGATCGGTGATCGTCCAGGTTCCGCGGCAGAAGCTCGAGGTTCGCCTAGGCCCGGTCACCGGCCTCACCGCCCACACCATGGACGGGCAAAAGGCACTGCCTGCGCTCGCAGCCGGATTTCTCGCGAGGCTTCCGTCATGCCTCGACGTTGTAGACGGTGTTGCCGCAGCGGGCCTCGCGGAGCAGGCGCTCGATCTCCTGGCGCTTGCGATGTCCTCGGAAACCGAGCGGAGGGTCGCTGCGCTCTCGTCGTCGCGCGCGGCCACGCTTCACAGATTGAAGTTCGAGATCGAGACGAGGCTTTCCGAGCCTGACCTCAAGCCGTCGACGGTCGCAGAAGCGGCCGGCATCAGTGTTCGCTATTCCAACGCATTGCTGTCGGCGGAAGGCACGTCACTCGAGCGCTACATCGTCGAGCAGCGACTGGAGCGCTGCCGCAGCGCCTTCGACGATCCGGTCCAGGCAAGGCGATCGATCGGCGAGATCGCGTTCGGCTGGGGCTTCTCGGATCTCTCGCATTTCGCCCGCCGCTTCAAAGCCGCGTTCGGCGCCTCGCCGAGCGATTACCGGCGCCGGTATGCCTAACGCGGTCGCTTCCGGCACGTGTCGCTCCTGCCCGCGAGGTCTCTCCACCGCTGCCTGACGCGACGTCGGCACTCGGACTGAATTCGTCTATACTTGTTCAAGTGCCTGTCTGTTGGAGTGGCTTCAGGTGAAGAAAGTCCTCGTGGCTGTGGACGGCTCGGATCACATCGAGCGCGTGCTCGACTGCGTCATCGATCTCGTGCACGGTCACATGCCGATCGAGCTCATCCTGCTCAATGCCCAGCCGAAGCCCGAGGAATGGCAAACACACGGCATGGCAAAGGAAGGCATCGACCAGCATCTCCATGAGCTGGGCGAGCGCGCTCTGCGGCCGGCCGGCGACAAGCTCAAACGCGCCGGAATTGCTTTCGAGCAGAGGGTCGATCTCGGCGAGCCGGCGGAAACAATCGTGCGCGTGGCCGCGGAGGAAGGCTGCGACATGATCGTAATGGGGACGCGTGGTCTGGGCTCGCTCGCGGGCTTGCTGCTGGGCTCTGTCGCCATCAAAGTGCTGCACCTCACGACCGTTCCGCTCACACTGGTCAAATGAGTGCGAAAGCAGCGGGCGCTCAAGCTCGCGTCTTGGCGCGATCCGAGATGGCAGAGCGAACGCGTTTCTCCGCCTCGACCACGACAAACATCACAGCTCCAAGCGCGATCACAGCAAGACCATCGCCGAGCGACACGGCGCGCGTATCGAACAAGCGCTGCATGAAGGGTGCGTAGGTAAATGCGAGCTGCAGGATGACGGTGCCGCCCACGCCGAGGAGCACGGCGGGCGTGCCGAGCGAACCCTCGAGGGTCAGCGCCGTCGATCTCAGATAGCGGACACTGAAGAGGTAGACGATCTGCATGACGACGATGGCGTTGACGACGAGCGTCCGCACGGCCTCGACGGGCAGACCTCGGCTCCCGGCCCAGGCGAACATGGCGAATGCGCCGACGACCATGAGAAGGGATACGAACACGATCTGCCAGACGAGATCGCGAGAAAGGATCGGCTCGCCGGGCGCGCGAGGCGGTCGGGACATGACATCGGCCTCCGGCGGCTCGAAGGCGAGCACGAGCCCAAGGCCGACCACCGTCACCATGTTGATCCAAAGTATCTGCACGGGCGTTACCGGAAGGGTCAGCCCCAATACGATGGCGACAACGATCGTCAGCGTCTCGCCAAAGCTCGTAGGAAGCGTCCAGCGAATGACCTTGGTGAGATTGTCGTAGACGGTCCGCCCTTCGCGCACGGCGGCGACGATGGATGCAAAGTTGTCGTCGGCGAGCACCATCTTGCTCGCCTCCTTGGCGGCCTCGGTGCCCTTCCTGCCCATGGCGACGCCGACGTCGGCGCGCTTCAGCGACGGGGCGTCGTTGACACCGTCCCCCGTCATCGCGACCACTCCGCCGCCCGCCTGCAAGGCCTCGACGAGACGCAACTTGTGCTCCGGGCTCGTGCGGGCGAAGACGTTCGCCCGGCGCACGACGTCTCGCAACTCGTCTTCGCGCATCGCATCGAGACTGTTGCCGGCAACCACGAGATCCGGCGACTCGATGCCGAGCTGAGCAGCAATGGCAGATGCCGTCTCCGCGTGATCGCCGGTGATCATCTTCACTCCGATGCCCGCAGACCGGCACTCGGCGATTGCCGTGACGGCTTCCTCGCGCGGAGGATCGATGAGTCCGGCCAGGCCGAGGAGCACCAAGCCGCGCTCGGCATCAGCGAACGTGATTTGGTGCGTTCCGTCGGGCATGGGCTTTGTCGCGAACGCCAGCACCCGCTGGCCTCGGGCGGCGAATTCCTTCACGACGCGGTGCCAATACGCCCGATCGAGCGGAGCGCGCGTGCCAGGCGCCGCTTGCTCATCGCAGGCATCGAGGATGCGCTCGGGCGCGCCCTTGATGTAGAGGGTCGCCCGGCGATCAAGCCCGCAATGCAACGTCGCCATGAAGCGGTGCTGAGCATCGAAGGGGATTTCGTCGACCCTCGGAAACGCGCCGCGCAGCCCGTCCGGCTCGAGCCCGGCCTTGACGCCGAGTGATACGAGCGCGCCTTCCATGGGATCGCCTTCCACTACCCAGGCTCCCATCACATGGCGAAGGTGAGCATCGCTGCAGAGCAGTGCGGCTCGCGCAAGATCAACGATCAAAGGCTCGTCTGCGGCTTCGACAGCTTTCCCGGAAATGCTGATTGACCCGCGCGTGTCGTAGCCAACCCCGTCGACGTCATAGGCGCCGCCGCCGGTGGTTATGGCGCGCACCGTCATCTCGTTCTTGGTCAGTGTTCCGGTCTTGTCGGAGCAGATGACCGTCACCGATCCCAGCGTCTCGACGGCGGGAAGCTCGCGAATGATTGCATGGCGTGCCGCCATCCTTTGCACGCCGACGGCGAGCGTGATCGTCATGACGGCCGGCAAGCCTTCCGGAATGGCGGCGACAGCCATGCCGACGACGGCCATGAACGCATCGGCGACGGGATAGCCGCGCATGTATACGGCAAAGGCGAATGTCACCGCCGACAAAGCGAGAATGACCGTGGTGATCTGCTGGGCGAAGGCGTTCATTTGCCTGACCAGCGGTGTGGTCAGGGGCTCGACCTTGCCGAGCAGGGTCGTGATGCGGCCAAGCTCCGTCGCCGTACCGGTTGCAACGACGATGCCGGCGCCCTGCCCCGCCGCAACGAGCGTCCCCGAGTAGGCCATCGATGTGCGGTCGCCCAGCGGCGCGACGAGCGAGACCGCCGCGAGCGATTTCTCGGCGGGAACCGACTCGCCGGTCAGGATCGACTCGTCAATGCGCAGGCTTCGCGATTTCACGAGGCGCACGTCGGCCGCGACGCGATCGCCCGGCTCGAGCAGCAGCAGGTCGCCGGGGACGAGGTCCGCGGCGCCAACCGAGAGTCGCCGCCCGTCGCGGACTACGGAAGCGCGCGGGGCGATCATCTTGCGGACCGCCTCGATCGACCGTTCCGCGCGGCCCTCCTGCACGAAGCCGATGATGGCGTTGATGATCACGACGCCGAGGATGACCGCGGTGTCGACGGCATGCCCCATGAGCGCGGTCGTCGCGGCCGACGCGAGCAGAACGTAGATCAGGAGGTTGGCGAACTGCGCAAGGAACCGGAGCAGCGGCCCCTTCCTCGGAGGGGCGGGAAGCGCGTTGGGGCCGTATCTCCGCAAGCGCTCTTCCGCCTCCGCAGCGGCGAGGCCCTCGGCGCTCGAGCCGACAAGGCGCGCTGCCTCGTCCGGCGAGAGCGCATGCCAGGGTTGCGTTGCGCTCTCACGGCGCGCCGGATCGTTGGTGGTCATGGCATCCGTTTAGCGTCTCGTGGCGGGAGGGCAAGCCTTGATAACAAGCGGGGCCGCGTCAAGGTGCGCGCGAAAGCGTTTCCGGCGCCAGCGTTCCGATAGCGGTCATCAGGCTTGCGAGCGAGCTGTCGCGCGCGGCATCGATGCGCTGAATGTTGCTCAGGATGAAGCCGAGGCCCGAGCCGAACAGCTCGGCGTCCTGCAGGACGACCGGGATGATCGAGCGGTTGAGAGCGTCGGCGACGCGCAACTCGCGACCGCAGTGCTTGGAAGCGACGAACGACGTGCTGATGAAAGCCATGACCGCGCGGCATCTGATGAGGCGCGCCTCAAGCTCGCTCACCCAGTCGTTGCCGGTCGTCAGGCTACGGTCCAACCAAACCGAGACGCCCTTCTGCTGCAACGCCTCGATCATGGGATAGACGCGCTCGCTGTCGGCGCGGGCGTAGCTGACGAACAGGAATGGTCGCTCGGCGGCGGATCGGGCAAAGATGACGTCACCGGCGCCGCCGACGCCGCCGCCGGGGCGGGGATCGGCAAGGCGCGCCGAGAGCGGATCGGCGCCGGGGCCGCCCGGCGCCGCCTCGTGCTCCAGCCCCAGGCCGCGGCAGCAGACGATGCCATCGACATCGTCTGCTCTTGCAGCGCAGGCGATCTCCTCGAAGGCAAGCCCCTCGGGGGCGCCATCGAGAACATGGGAATGCACATGGAGCGCGAACGCGTCATCGGCGGCGTCGCCCGGCGCGGTGAGCTTCGGCTCGACGCGAAAGGACGCGTAGATCGTCGAGGAGAGAACATTGGACAAGGTCTGGGCCAGCGCGTCTCTCGTGTCCGCGCCCGGCGCCGCGAGGCATTCCTCGATATTGAAACTTGCGGAGCGAAGGCGCTCGGCGGCGTCACGCTGATCGCGCGCCAGTGCCGGCGGCACACCAGCCGCCTCCTCGAGGCGCCCGGCGTTGACGAGCACGTCCTTCAGCGTCTCACGCGGCGGCGACCAGGGCGCGGCTTGCGCTTCGTAGGCGAAGGCGAGCCCGAGGTCGAGACAGTCGCGCATCAGACGCGGGAGGTGATCGGCAAGGCGAACATTGTGCCCGATCCTCATGCCGTCGCCCGTCTGCAGGCGCTCGCGCTCGATGACGATGCGCGCCTCCCCGGGGTGGAAGTAACGCCCCGCCAGCTCCTCGCCGTGCTGCGGCACGGTGGTCGATCCACCCGCCAGCTGGTCGGTGCGCAGGAAGGCCGCGAGCACGAGCCGCAGCCGTTCCTCTTGCGCCTTCGGCACGACGATCGAGTGGACGGTCGTTACGCCATGCGCGGGTTCGGCTGCGACACGCACGGCGATCGAGAGCGGCTTCAGCTGGCTCCACAGCGCGGCGCTGCGCAGGAAGAGGCGCGCCCAGACGCCGGTGCGGATGTCGGCTGCGGCACTCGCCGCAGGCCATTCGGCGCGCACGAGACCGTGCACCAGCTGCTCGCCGCCGCGGTCGACCTCGAGCAGGTACATGCCCTACGTCCCCTCCTGCTGGCCCTTCGGGCTCTTGCTCATTGCGCCGACGCGCCGCCGCGATAGCTCCACGCCCGGCCCGTCTTCTTCTTGCCTGCGCCTTCGCCATGACGGCTCTTGTCGAGCGCGCGGTCACGGTCGCCGCGGATGATCTGGAAGTCGATCTCCTGGTCGATGGCCTTCTCCTTGAGGATCGCCTTGAGCTCGCGCTCGAGGCGGCGGTGCACGAACTCGCTCAGACTATTGAGGTCGATGAGATCGAACTGGTTCGGAATGTAGCCGCCGGGACGGATCTCGACGAATTGCGTCTCGAGCCCGTCGGCGACGCGGGTCGCGACCGGCGTGGTCTCTGCCCAGCGCGCCCAGTTGAGACATGCCTGCCAGCCGACGAACATGTCGTCGCCGAAGGGATAGACATGGAGGTGGACCAGACCTTGGCCCTTCGAGACGACGAGGCGCTCGCGCTCCTCATAGCCGTTGGGCGTGCGATAGCCGTAGATCTCGGGCCGGCATTCGGCGCCCATGCTTTTTCCAGCGGCCAAGGTGTCAACGAGGCGCCGCTTGACGTTCTCCCAATCGCTGCCGAGGCCGGCGACGACCGCATGCCAGCTGTCGACGAGGCCGAGATCGCGCGGAGGCACGACGGGCTGGCTCGCCGTATAGACGACTTGCTTGCGGCGGCGGACGAGCATCCACGCCAGGGCGACGCCGACGACTCCGAGGACCGGCGAAGGCGATGATCGGCAGCTCTCCGCGGTCGAATTGCGGGCTCGACCCATTGAACCAGGCGAGTCCCAGCATGTAGAGACCCGCGAGCGCCAGGAGCGCCGCGGCGGAGCCGGGGAGCGGCGTGCGAAAGCGGCGGTCGATGCGGTTGCGATGCGGAGCCGGGAAAATGCGGAGCATGCCGTGCAGCAGGCGCTTCAAGGCGTCCACGATCGGCGTGTAGCTCGACGGACGCGGACCGCGGCCGATGGCGTGGCGTGCCCATTCGGCCGCGTCGCGCAGCTGGAAATGCGGGCGGGCCTCGGCTGCGAGCTTCCTCTTGCCGCGCGTCAAGCGGGACGTGGTCACGACCCGGTGCTCGGCATAAGGCTTCACGTCGATCACGAACTCGAGCAGCACGCGCTCGGACTCGGTCCCGCTCGCCAGCACCGGATTGTCGACTGGAAGCCAAGCCTCGAGCGTGACCCAGGGCGGATAGTTGCCGCTCGCCGAGGTGAGAACGAGGGCCTCGACGCTCTCGGCTGCCAGCACGCTGCGGATCGCCGCGGCGATCTCGTCGCGGCGTGCGACGGCCGAGTCCCACAGCGTTGCATCGGACTCAGGGCGGATCGGGCGCGCGTCGATCGCTCCCTCCGGAACCGCTCTTGCTGCCGCTGCCGTCATCGTGGCCTCGATCGATGCTCGCTCATTGTTGGTTCTCGGGCCAATTCTGCTGCAGTGCGATCCTGCTCCAACTGGATGCGCTCCTGCTCCTGCAAATATTTCGCACGCTCGACATAGCCGAGGTACTGCGGGATGGCGATGGCGGCGAGGATCGCAAGCGTGAATAGGAGCCAAACTATTCCGAGCCAGCCTCTCTTGCGGACCCCAGCGCCGCTCGCGTCCACAGCCGCGCTCTTCTCAGGCGCCGCGCTCTGGCGCTCCTCGGTCACGCTCGCCGGCTGCCAAAGGCTTGCCGCACTCATGATCCTGGACCAGCGGCTGCTCGAATTGTCGTCCTTGACGTGACGGCTTTTTTCAAGCGCGAGGTCGCGGTCGCCGCGGATGATCTCGAAGTCGATTTCCTGGTCGATCGCGCGCTCCTTCATGCGCGCCTTGAGGTCGCGCTCGAAATGGCGGTGGACGAGATCGCTCAAGGCATTGAGATCGATGAGATCGAACAAGCTCGGAATATAGACACCTGGCCGCAGCGTGTGAAATTTGATCTCGCGACCGCGCTCGATGCGGCTCGTCGGGATCTTCTGCTCGTCCCACTTCGCCCAATTGAGAAACGCGTGCCAGCCGACGAAGAGATCGGGACCGAACGGATAGATGTGGGCCTGGACGACCGACTGGCCCTTCACCATGACGAGGCGCTCGCGCTCCTCATAGCCGTTGGGCGTGCGGTAGCCGTAGGTTTCCCATTGACACTTCACCCCCATGCGGCGCGCGGCCGCCATCTGGTTGTGAAGGCGCTGGCGCAGGCTCACGTAGTCGGGGCCAAGGCCCGTGACGACCGCCTGCCAACTGTCGACCAGCCCGAGATTGCGCGGCACGACGAGAGGCTGGCTGGTGACGGCGTCGATGTGCCTCCTGCGGCGGACGATGAAGGGCGCGGCGACCAGCACCGCGAGCCAGGCAAGAAGGGCGATGCCGACGACGGCCGGGGCAACGGGAGCCACAGTGGACGCCAGGACGTAAATGACCACACCGCCGCCAATCAGGAACCGGCGGAGCGTCAGGCCGGTGCTGCGATAGGGCTTCACGATCGGATTTCGATGCGGCCGGAGCGGCGGGATGAGACCGCCCACAAGTGCCTGCAGCGCATCGCGCACAGGGCGGTAGCTCGATGGTTTCGGGCCGCGGCCGACGGCAAAGGCCGTCCACTCCGCTACGTCCTCGGCCGAAAAGACGGGGCGCTCGTTGGCGGCGATCTTCGTCTTGCCCTTCTTGAGGCGGGCCGTGTGAACGATCTCGGATTTGTGACACGGCTTGACATCGACGATGATGTCGAGCTCGACACGCTCCTTCTCGGCGGCCGCTGGCGTCCGGTCCTGCCGGGATCCAAGCCTCGAGCTTGGCCCACGGCGGGTAATTTCCATGTTGAGAGAGGACGACAAGCGAGCCGATGCCCTCGGCGGCGAGAACCTTGCGCATTTCCGCCGCGCAGAGGTCGCGCGCGGCGAGCGCGCGGTCCCACAGCGTCTCGGTCGAGGTGACCCGAATGGGCCGCGCGTCGACCGGGCCTGCTTCGCTCAAAGGCGCAGCCGTACTGACCGCAACCATGACATCCGCTCGGGTTACGCGATCGCTTTCCAATGACCGCCAGCTAAGCACATCGCCAACAGGCGCGGAAGCTCGCGATAATACGACTGCACAATCCTCCCGGGCCCAATTTCCCGGGCACCGCGAACCGTTGTCCGTATGCTCACGGTATGACATGCTTGCTCCGACTTGGGTGCAGGAGCGAGCCACAAAAAGCGCCAGTCGCGCTGGATCTGTCCAGCGGCCAACGATGCGCGACACGCCGCGCATTCGTTGTCTGTTCCATCGTCCGGCTGGCGGCGGAGGGCCTGGTCATGGCCGACATCTATGTGAGCCATAGCGCGTGGGACCGCGCCCGAATCGCGCCCATCGTGGCGCTGCTCGAGCGGGAAGGCTGGTCGGTGTGGCGGGACACACGCGCCGACGCCGGGGACGCGGCAGATGACGCGTGGGACGAAGCAGCCGCCGGCGGGGCCGGTGCCGCGGCCTGCATCGTCGTTGCGTGGAGTATCGCGGCAATTGATTCCAGCACGGTGCGGGCGGTGGCACGCGCGGGGTTCGGGCGCGGGATACTTGTTCCCGTCCTGATCGAGCAGGTTACGCCGCCGCATCTTTTCTCCGAGATCCCGACAACGGACCTTGCCGGTTGGAACGGCGACGCAGCCGCTCCGGAGGCACGCGCCCTCGTGGATGCCGTGCGCAGGACAGCCGGCGTTCCCGGCTTGTGGGCGGCGGCCAAATCGGCCCGCGGAGCGCCCGAGATCGACCGCTGGGAATCGGTTGTGGAGAGCCGCAATCCGGCCGATTTCGAGAACTTCCTGTCGCAGTATCCCAAGGGACCGCTGGCCGAGCCGGCGCGCGCACGTCTCGAGCAGCTTGAGCTTTACGACAACGCGCTCACACGCCCGGCACAGAGGAGCGGAGCGGCGGGCGCTGTGGCTCTTGGCGGCCCTGCTGCTCGCGATTGCCGGGGCGGGGACCTGGTACTCGCTCGATCCCAGTCTGGTGATACCCGGACTTGCGTTGCCTGGACACGAGATGGACGGCGCGTCGGAGCCTGCAATGCCGCCGGCGGTGGGTGAGACCGAGGCGCCTGCAACGGCGGCCGAACCCGAGACATCGCCTGCCGCCACCGAGCCCGAAGCCTCCCCAGAACAAAGTCCCACACCGCAAGCCGAGGCGACGCCCTCTGCCGAGCCGCCTGCGGAGAGCCCCGATGTTTACCGGCCCTTCGGAGGCCAGACGAAAGCGTGTCCCGACTCGGAGCTTGCTTGCAAAAGCACGCCGGGATGCTCGTGGTCGACGGATTTCAATGTCTGCGTCGCGCAAGAGCCCGGCGCGGATAACCAGATGCCGCAAGAGCAGACCACGGCTCCGCCTGCGCCGCTTGTTCCGCACTGTCCGGCCGACGAGGAAAGCTGCAGGATGACCGCCGAGTGCGAGTGGGTCGACTACTTCAAATCCTGCCTGCCGCGCACTCCGGCCGCGACGACGCAGGCGCCCGCAGAAGCGCCTCTCGACGTGCCCCAATGCTCGGGCTACGGGGATGAGGTGTCGTGCGCGGAAGCGGGATGCGACTGGGTCACCGACCAGTGCTTCGAGAAGCCCCTCGCCCCGCAGTGACGCCGCGCGCGTTCAGGCGGCTACGAGTTTCCGCGGGCCGGAACCGCACGCTCGCCAGGAAACCGAGGAGGACGAAGATCCCGAGTACGGCGGCTTGAGCGATCAGGAACGGCGGCTCGGACTGGGTCGGCGCCAGGGGCTCGAGGAAGGACAGCTTCTGGAACGCCTGCACGACGCCGACGAAGACGTTGAGATAGAGCGACAGCACCGCGGTGGCGACGTAGATCCAGCGCCAAGCCCCGTTCAAATGGTAGACGTAGAGGGCCAGGAGCGCGATCGCGAGAACGACGAGCGATATGGCGCCGACGATGTGGGGCGGCCCGATCCTGGCTATGGGAAAGAGAAATCCGGTGACGCTCGTGAGAACGGTGGTTGCGAGGAAGATGGCAGTCAACCCGTCGAGCCTCTTGGCGCCGAGCATACCGAACACGACGATGATCCCGGTGACGATAGCAACGAGGCTGATCACAACGTGCAACAGCGTGAACGCGTATGTCGACATGCCGAGGATCATCGTCCGCAACCTCCCGAGGGTTTCGCCAGCGCATAGGAATGCCGGCCCGGCCCCGACGTGAACGGGGCTTTGCGCCGCACCTTCGCACACTTAATCGCAACTATCATGATGTTCGTCGGCGGTCGTCCAGGTCGAGCGACGGTCGTTCTCGCGGTATGGTTGTCTCGATGCTCAAAGTCTCCCGCCTGAGGAAGAGCTACCCGACGCCCCAGGGCCAACTCAGTGTGCTGAGAGGTGTCGACCTCGCGCTCGAGGCCGGATCAAGCCTGGCCTTGATGGGAGAGTCGGGAAGCGGGAAGAGCACGCTCCTGCACCTCATCGCCGCGCTCGACGTGCCGGACAGCGGCGAGATCTTCCTCGACGGCAGAGAAATCTCCCGCCTCTCCGACGGCGAGCGGGCCGCGCTCAGGCGCGAGAGCCTCGGCATCGTCTTCCAACAATTCAATCTCATCCCGAGCCTCACGGTTGCCGACAACCTGGCGTTTCAGGCGCGGATCGCCGACCGGTTCGACGCCGCGTGGCAGCAAGAGCTGACGCGGCGCCTCGGTCTCGACGAGGTGATCGACCGCTATCCGGAGCAGCTCTCGGGCGGACAACAGCAGCGGGTGGCAATCGGGCGGACGCTTGCGGGACGGCCGCGCCTGCTGCTCGCCGACGAGCCAACGGGCAATCTCGACGAGGCGACCGGCGACGAGGTCTTGAAGCTCGCGCTCGAGCTCGTCGCCGAGGCGGGCTGCGCCTTTCTCATGGTCACGCACAGCGCGCGGCTCGCGGCGCGGCTCGACCGGCACGTCACTCTCACCGCAGGAGTGATCGCGTGAAGGAGAGGTACTGGATCCTGGCGACGCTCCTCAGCCACTGGCGATGGCATCCGTCGCAATTGGCGACGGTCGTGACCGGGCTCGCGGTGGCGACGGCGCTCTGGTGCGGCGTGCAGGCGATCAACACCCATGCACGCGCGAGCTACGACCGCGCGGCGGCGATTTTCGGCGGGACGCGGACGGCGGCGCTCATCAGCAACGACGGACCGACGTTCTCGCAGGATCTCTACATCGCGCTGAGGCGCGCGGGCTGGAAGGTCTCTCCGTTGCTCGAAGGCACGGTGCGCATCGGCGCGCGGCCGTTCCAGCTCATCGGCATAGACCTTGTCACGCTGCCGGAGCAGGCCGGCTTCTCATCCGTGCGCAAAGGGGAATCCGGTCTTGGAAAATTCCTGACGCCACCGGGGCAGACGCTGGCTGCGCCGGAGACGCTTGAGGAATTGAACGCTTCTCCCGGCGCGCCGGTCGCGACCGATCGCGGACAGACGTTGCCGCCGCTTATCTCAAGTTCCCAGCTCGCGCCCGACACGCTGCTCGTCGACATCGGCGTGGCGCAGAAGGTGCTCGAAGCACCGGGGCGCATTTCGCGCCTGCTGCTCGGCCCCGGCGACGAAGCTGCCCTGCCATCCCTTGCGGCGATCGCCGGCGACCAGCTGCGGCTCATCGAGGCAGACGAAGAGACGGATCTTGCACGGCTCACGGACAGCTTTCACCTCAATCTCACCGCGTTCGGCTTTCTCGCATTCTTTGTCGGCCTGTTCATCGTGCATTCGGCAATCGGTCTCGCCTTCGAGCAGCGATTGGGGATGGTGCGAACGATACGAGCGCTCGGCGTGTCGTCGCGAACACTGACCGCAGTGCTGCTCGCGGAGCTGTTGTCGTTCGCTCTCCTTGCAGGCGCTCTGGGCGTGATCTCGGGCTATCTCATCGCGAGCGCGCTATTGCCCGACGTCGCCGCCAGCCTCGAAGGTCTCTACGGCGCGCGCGTCCCGGGCGTGCTCACGCTCGATACCGCATGGTGGCTCTCGGGCCTCGGCATGGCAGTGCTCGGCGCTCTCGCGGCGGCGGCCGGGAGCCTGCTCAAGGTGTATCGGCTGCCACTACTGGAATCGGCGCAGCCGTTCGCCTGGCAGGAGGCGCAGCATCGGTGGCTCCGCCGCCAGGGCATCGTCGCTTTGTTGTGCCTCGCGGTGGCGCTTGTCGCATACGTCCTCGGGTCGGGATTGCTCGCGGGATTTGCGATGATGGCCGGCATCCTGCTCGGTGCCGCGCTCGGCCTGCCGATTGCGCTCAGCGCTCTCTTGCGGATCGGCGAAAAAAAGGCGGACCGGCCGCTTGCCAAATGGTTCTGGGCCGACAGCCGGCAGCAGCTTTCCGGATTGTCGCTGGCGCTGATGGCACTGCTGCTGGCGCTCGCGGCGAACATCGGCGTCGGCACCATGGTCGAGGGCTTCCGCCAAACGTTCACGAGCTGGCTCGACCGGCGTCTCGTCGCGGAGGTCTATCTCGACGCCAAGAGCAACGAGCAGGCCCTGCGCATCGTGCGCTGGCTCGAAGCGCGGAGCGACGTCGACGCCATCCTGCAAGTCTGGAGGACCGAGACGCGGATTGCGAACTGGCCGACCGATGTCTACGGCTCGCGCGATCACGTGACCTATCGCAAGAACTGGGCGCTGATCAGCGCCTTGCCGGACGCCTGGGATCGCGTTGCGCGCGGGCAATGCGGCGCTCATCAGCGAGCAGACGGCTCGGCGCCTGGGCCTTGCGGTGGGCTCGCGGTTGCAGATCCCGACGGCGAACGGCACCTGGCCGGTCGAGGTCGCCGGCATCTATGCGGACTACGGCAATCCGAGAGGACAAGTCCGCGTCAATGTCGATGCGCTCATCCGGCATTGGCCCGACGCGCGGCGAACAAGCTACGCGCTGCGCGTTGCACCCGAGAAGGTCGCCAGCCTGATCGAGGCCATGCGCGCCGAGTTTGGGGCCGACATCAGCCGCCTCGTCGATCAGGCCAGCCTCAAGGCCATGTCTAAGGGCATCTTCGAGCGCACGTTCGCCGTCACGGCAGCGCTCAACACGCTCACTTTGGGCGTGGCGGGTATCGCGCTCTTTGCGAGCCTGCTGACGCTCAGCAATCTGCGCCTCGTGCAGCTCGCGCCGTTGTGGGCGATGGGTGTCACACGCCGGCGCCTAACCCAGATCGAGATAGGAAAGATCATCCTGCTTGCCGCCTTCACGGCGATCGCCGCTCTGCCGGTCGGCCTTGCCGTCGCGTGGTGCCTCGTCGCGGTCGTGAACGTCGCGGCGTTCGGCTGGCGCCTGCCGCTCCACGTCTTCCCGATCCAATGGGCGGAGCTCTTCGGTCTCGCGCTCGTGACGGCGCTGCTGGCGTCACTGCCGCCGATCATCCGGCTCGGACGCACGACGCCTGCGCAATTGATCAAGGTGTTCGTCAATGAGCGCTGATCGCCCTATGCGGCAGCTCATCATCTCAGCGATCATGCTGGCGTCTGGCTGGCCTCGGCGGTGCGGCGGCGATGGCCCACGGCTACGCGGGCCTCGGCCAGGAGGCCAGTGACTATAGCCAAGTTGCGCCGGGGCGGCCGCTCCAATTCCCCGCCGATCTCGGCCCGCATCCCGGGTTCCGGATCGAATGGTGGTACGTCACCGCGAACCTCCAAGATCAAGACGGTGCGTCCTACGGCGTGCAGTGGACGCTCTTCCGCCAGGCGCTCGAGCCCGGCCCAGAGCGAACCGGCTGGGCCAACCAACAGGTCTGGATGGGGCATGCGGCGCTGACGACGAAAGACCGGCATCTCTACGCCGAGACATTTGCGCGGGGCGGCATCGGCCAAGCGGGTGTTGTCGCCGAGCCGTTCGATGCGTGGATTGATGCGTGGCGGCTGCGGAGCAGCGTCTCCGCTCCAGGCGCGGGATTGTCGCAGATCGAGATGACCGCTGCCGGCACCGGCTTCAGCTACCGGCTGGCGCTGAGCACAGCGAAGCCGATCGTGCTGCACGGCGACGGCGGCTACAGCGTCAAGTCGGAGCGCGGGCAGGCCTCCTACTATTTCAGCCAGCCGTTCTTCGAGGTCGACGGCACGATCACGCTCGACGGCAAGGAAACGCATGTCACGGGCAAGGCGTGGATGGACCGCGAGTGGAGCAGCCAGCCGCTCGCGCCCGATCAGAACGGATGGGACTGGCTCGCTCTCCATTTCGAGAGTGGCGAGAAGCTGATGGTCTACAGGCTGCGCCAGGAGACCGGCGATGCTTACACCGTCGGCACCTGGATCGGCTCCGACGGCGCGACACGGGCGCTCGGACGTGAGGAGCTTTCGATCGAGCCGCTCAAGCAGGAGGAGATCGCCGGGCGGCGGCTTCCCCTGCGGTGGGAGCTCAAGATCAAGAGCCGCGGGATCGATATCGAAACTACGCCGCTCAACAACAAGAGCTGGATGGGCACCAGCTTTCCCTATTGGGAGGGGCCGATCAGCTTCGCCGGCACGCACCGCGGGGTCGGATACCTGGAGCTCACCGGCTACTAGCTTCCGACGGCGTGAGGTCGGAGCAGCCGCCGCAACCCTTCCTTCACCCTAAGCTGCAACAATCCTGGATCGGGACGCGAAGTAAGGGGCCGTTAGCGGGCCCCTTAAGCGGCTTTCGATCTCTCTCTGCCAGGCTCGTTCCAAACAGAGGCGCAGCTCTCAAAAACGCGCCCGTTTGACAACAGAGACGGCGGCAGGATCATGACATCGGATAGCTGGCCCGGGGCATCCCCCCGGTTGGGCCGCGGCGCGTTCGCGGCCGGCCTCATCGTACTCGGCTCATTTATTCCAAGCGTCCCCATCGCGCTCGGCGCCTCGGAGACGAGCGTCGAATTCAAGGGCGAGCTCAACTACGAGGCCTTCAAGCGCGCGGCCGACAAGGGCGCGTCCATCCGCATCACGCAATCGCCCGGCGGCACGGGTGCCGCGGCCATGATGCTCGGGCGGACGAAGGGCCTCGTCATCGACGGGCGCTGCCAGAGCGCCTGCGCGTGGGCCTTCGTGCAGAACGAAGGCGCCTGCTTCACCAAGCGGGCCTCGTTCGATTTCCATGCCGCGCATGATCCCGGCACCGGGCGGCGGCTTCACGGCCGCGACCGACTACTGGCTCTCCACCGTCGGGCCGGAGCTCAGAGCGCGGCTTTCCGGCTTGCGCTCGTCGAGCAGCCTCATTCGCGTCAGTGCAAAAGAGATGGCGCGCTACTACGGGGCGCGTCAATGCGCAGGCGACGGGCGGCGGGCCGAGATCGCGGCGCCGGCGCAGCATGCGCGTCGCGGCGCTCTCGAGCGTAGCGCCCGTGTCGGAGCAAGCCACGGCGGGCGAAGCGGGGCGCATCACGACGGCGTCGATCGCGACCCCGGACGGCATGGTCGGCTGCGGATACGCAAGCCGGTATCGCGGCGGTGCGCAGCGCGCAGGATGATAGCGGTGTCAGCGTGGCGGCACTCATGGCGAACGATCAGACGCCGCTCGCCGAGACGCCGGCGCAGCCCGAGGCTGCGACGAGCTTCATCGGCCGCCTGATGCCGTCACTTGGCACCGGACTTCCGGCACAGCTTACCAGCGCGTGGCCTGAGGCCGCCTATGCCCTGTGGGAGGGCGTTGTCTCGTCGGTCGCACCGAACGCAATCGTTCTCGCCGCACACGCGGAGCGCTACGCCAAGCAAAGGCGGGTGATCGCCGGGCTCACCGCGACATGAAGAACATGGTCGCGCACGAGACGCGCGGCGATGCTCATGTCGTGATGAATCGCCGCGTATCGCGCTCGAGCACCAGGCAGGTCAGCATTCCGGTCGCGTAAGCGCCGGTGTCGATGTTGATGCGGTTCTCTCTCACGTCCGGCCTCTCGACGGGCGTGTGACCGTGCACGACGATCTTGCCGTGGTCGGCGGCGCTCTGCACGAACTCCTCGCGAATCCAAAGCAGGTCCTCGTCGCGTTGTGCCTCGAGCGCGACGCCCGGCCGAATGCCGGCGTGGCAGAAGAAGTAGTCGCCGAGCTGATACTTGGTCGCCGTCGCGTTGAGAAAGCTCAGCACCTTGGGCGGCAGGACGGCCTTCAGCTGGCGCTGCGCGTCAGCGAAGCCGCTCACCTGACGCGCCTTCTGGACGTCGATGCCAAAGGAGTGGAGCGTCTCGAGGCCACCGAAATGGCGCCAGGATTCGAGGCAACGCTCGTCCTCGAGGAAATCCAAGAACATCTGCTCATGATTGCCGCGCAGGGCCACGAACGGAATCGGGAAATCCCGGGTACTGAGTCGCGCGAGAACGCCAGCGGCGTTGGGTCCGCGATCGATATAGTCGCCGAGCAGCACGCCGAGGGGGCGCGGTGAACCGGCTGCGACATCGGCCGCAATCAGATGCGCGAGGCGGTCGAGCAAGTCCTGGCGCCCATGGATATCACCGATCACATAGAGACGCTCTGCGTCGGGAACAGAGGCACCCGGGCGCTCTGCGGATTTCGCCCCCAGTCCCAGCCATCTCGAAATCACGTCAGTGCCCTCTGCTTCCCTTTGAACCGCCGCTCTTGTCCATGTACGCCCGAGCCCGCCGCGCCGACCTCCTCAGCGCGACAACCACAGGTGGAAAGCTTGTTGCCAACGCGTATTGCCCATCGCAGGTCGATGAGCGGCACACAGCTTGGGAGAGACTACGCCGGATTACGTCATCGGCCATCATCAGCGCAAGGACGTCGTTTGGTTGACGGCGTTTGCCCATGCAGCAAGACCGCTGCGGCGTGCTACAAGGGCCGCGATTGCTGGCTAGGCCGATAGGGGCGTTTGCCTGCACGTATCAGGGCTTCGCGAACTACCAATGGGCAATCCCCAGGACGCAGGCGATCCAGAAGGTTCGGCGACCTCGAGACAGCGTTCCATTCTGGGCCGCAAAGCGGCTCGACCAGATGTCGCGCGACGAGTGGGAGTCTCTCTGCGACGGCTGCGGCCAGTGCTGCCTGATCAAGGTCGAGGACGAGGATACGACCGATATCTATCTCACGCGGCTCGCCTGCCGGCTCCTCGACGTCGGCAGCTGCCGCTGCAGCGATTACGCGGACCGGCATGCCAGCGTGCCGGACTGCGTGGTGATCGCTCCCGACAATGTGCGAAAGCTCAAGTGGCTGCCGGAGAGCTGCGCTTACAAGCGCATCGCCGACGGCCGCGGGCTCGCCTGGTGGCATCCGCTGGTTTCGGGCGATCCCGACACAGTGCATCAGGCGGGAATTTCTGTGCGCGATTGGGCGCGCAGCGAGGAGGGCGTGCGTCCCAGCGCGATTGCCCGCTACATCATCGGCAAAGCGGACTAGCCGGACGCCGACGTGCATGACGCCTTGAGATGCGCCTGCGGTGTCTCGCTCCCCGGTGTAATGAAGCGTGCACATACTTGTGCAGTACTGATTATCCGACTAGCATATTAACGATAATAGCTGCGCCGGGGGAGGGGTATGATGCGGACGTGCTCCTTAAGTACGTTATATTTCTACTCGATCTTAGCGCTGCTCACAGCGCTGGTGGCGGCCCCCGATCCGGCGGCCGCACAGTTCGGCCTCGACAAGGCATTCAAGAAGGTCCTCAAGGCGCCCAGGATCTTGGATCAGGGGCTCGGCGGCGGCACGCGCAAGTCGGGCGGATCGTCCTCCGGCGGCGGCTCGTCGGACAGCGAGAGCTCCGACACTCCGACTGCCAACAAGGAAGTGAAGAACGAGATCGACCGCCTCGAGCAGGCGCGTCTGCAGCGCGACATTGCCCTCAACAACAAGGAGCTCGACGAGGTGCTGCGCACGGCGCACCTCGAGCGGCAGCGCAACGTCGAGCAGGCAGTCAAGGAGTTCCTCAATTGCCTGAAGGGCCTGCACGGCATCTCGAATGAAGGCGGGCTGTGCGTCGTCGCCCGCGACGATCGGGCCGGCAAGGCCTCCGAGATAAGCCAGGTCACGGCCGGCGAGGTGACGCGCGAGGCCGAGGAAGCCTACAAGCAGGAACGCCTCTATGATTTCGAACGGCTCGCAGGCGAGCTGTGGACCCGCGAGCGTCTCCTCGTCCGCATCATCGACCGCTCGCGTCTCGAGCTTCCACCCTATTTTCAGGGTGTCGGCGCCAAGGGTCCGAGCATGGACGACCTGAAGAAGGTCTTCGCCCGGGTCGCCCGCGAGGTCTACTCGCGCAGCCTGGAAGTGAGCGAGGTCGCGGGCGTCAGCCAGAGCTTCGACCGCTTCATTCGCACGATCTACGAGAAAAGCGGCAAATCCAATCTCCACCTTTGGACGGACGGTGCCGACGGCAAGTACGAGCGCTTCGTTACCGCCGCTCTCGGCGCGGTGCCGCGCCAGAAGTTCATCAAGGAGGGGGCCTCGCAGGCGATTGATCCGCTCGGCCTCGAACGGCAATTCAAGTTCCGCTTCCGCGCGCGCCGCGTGATCTTCGACTGCCTGTCGTCGAACTATGTGTCGCTCGTGGGTAGCACCAAGCCCGCGGCCCAGATCGAGGTCAGTCATGTCGAGACCGGCTCCGTCAATGAGGCCGCTCTGCAGGATGCCGTCTGGCAGAAAGCGCAGGAGTTCGTCCAGACGTCGTGCCGCGAGAGCATCGAAGGCGTGTCCAAGCTGGTCGTGGCCGACCGGATCAAGCCGGAATCCGCCCGCTGGATCAGCGCCAAGGCCGTCACGGCCGTCACGCCTGCCTCGAACGAACAGGGACAATCCGGGCTAACGCCCTTGAAGAGCGATGATGCTGAGCCGTCGAGCAAGGGGAGCGAGACGAGCCCACAATAGCGCCGATCTCTTCGGCTCCGGAGAAAGCGGCGTGACCACTCTCAATGAGGCGTCCATGTTGCGAGCGTTCACGACCGGAATTGCCAGAGCCGCGCTTTTCGTCCTGCTCACTCTTATCTCTTTCCCTCCGGCCGATGCGTTGGCGAAGGATCGCCATGCGCTCGTCATCGGCATCGGGGACTACACCGACGCCAACGGCCTCAACCGTCTCATCGCGCCCGCCAACGACACCGCGGAAATGAAGTTCGGCCTGGAGAACAAGGCCCTCGGCTACGTCGTCGATATTCTGGGCGATGCCGATCTCCCCAACAAGGCGGCCTTTATGGCTGCCTTCGACCGTTTCCTCTCACGCGTGCAGCCCGACGATGAAGTGCTCGTCTATTTCTCGGGCCATGGCATGAACGTGACCGGGAAGGGCAACTACTACCTTCTCCCTGACGCCAAGAGCGAGCCGGCGTTTCTCATCGACTACCTAAAGAAGAACCCGCTCGAGTCTAAGGCGCTCGATACGCTGGACAAGAAAAGGCGCCGCTACGAGGAATGGATTGGCGAGGTCGCGCTGTCCGAAGACGCCATGGAGGCGGCGATCAGGACGAAGACGCAGGGCGTCATCGTTTTTGTCGCGGACGCCTGCAGGACGCTCGTATCCGGATCGGAAGGTGCGGCGATCGTGTCCGGAGCTGTCGCGCCGAAGGAGACGACAAGGGGCGTGTTCAAGCTCTACTCCGCGGGCCCAGGCCAATCCTCATATGAGCGCCCCGAGGAGGTCGCGGGCCACCGGAGCAAGAGCAAGCGCGAGGAAAAGAACGAGGAGAAGGCCGAGACCAAGAAGGACCGCGCCGAGCGCCGCAAATTGGTTTCGCTCTTCACCAAGTCGTTCCTGCGCGCCATGCCGACGCCGCGCATGGACATCTCAATTATGCAGACCAAGGTCCGCCTCGATGTGCGCAGCGAGGCGCGGCAGCACTTGACGCTGCAGGTGCCTGCCTTCAGCCAGGACGCCTATGCCACGCCGTTCTTCTTCTGGCAGGGTGACGACGAGGCGGACATCTCGGCGCGCTGCTCGAACGACAAGAACGAGCTCGACAACCTGCGCTACGGCGTGATCACCGGCAGCGTCTCGCGCGAGTCGATCGAGTACAAGCGCGTCGATCTCGCGCCGTGCGGCCACGAGAAGGTCGTGTCGGCCTACCTGCGCCTCCAGCAACAGGGCGCCGGAGCGTCGGGCGTGCCCACGATCTCAGACAAGGACGCCGAAGGGGCGGGGCCGAGTGGCGCCGCCGAATCCGGCCAAAGGTGCGATGAACTTGCCGCCTCTCAATACGACAAGGACAGGCCCGAGGGAATTGCCGGTACGGAGGTCCAGAATATCGCCTTGGCCGGTTTGGCGAGCGAAGCGACCGCCGCCGCCGCATTGAAGGCGATCGGCGTCGCGATCGACGCCTGCACGCAGGCCGTCAAGGAGCATGAGCTCGTCGCGCGCTTCAAGTTCAACTTGGCGCGCGCGATTTATGCAAAGTCGATCTTGTCGCCAGAGCTCGCCCGCGATCAGGAGCTCCGGCAGGTCTCGCGCTATGTCCGCGAGGCCGCCGACCTCGGGCACGCCGCTGCTTATCACATGCTGGCGATGCTCTATCTCAATGGGGAGTTCTACGAGACGAACGCCCCCGAAGAGCAGCAGCCGGCGTCGGACCCGGAGACCATCAGCCATACACCCCCGCCGGCGGACGGCCAAAATGGCGCGCAGCAGACGCGACAGGCGCCGGACAAGGAGCAGGCGAGGGAGTGGCTGCAGCGCGGCGCCGACCTGGGCCATGTCCTCGCGCTCTACGAGCTCGGCCTCGCGTTCGACAATGGCGAACTCGACGTCAACATGGATCAACTGAACCAGGTGACGAGCGAGGCCAAGGCGTATCAATATTTCTCCCGCGCGGCAGAGTCCGGTTTCATCCCGGCCATGATCCAGGCGGCGCTCATTCTTGCTACTCCGCAGGACGCAATAAGCGTTCCGCAGAATACCAACCGCGCTATGGAGATGCTGACGCAAGCCGCAGCCCGCGGCTCGCCGGAGGCCATGTACCGCATGGGCCAGCTTTGCCTCAGGGGCAGCGGCTACTATGACGAGCACACGGTGCCGCCCGACGAGAATGAGGCTTTCGTCTGGTTTTCGCGCGCTGCCGATTTCGGCGACGCGCGCGCTCAGGAGCGGGTCGCCGACATGCTGCGCAAAGGCACGGGATTGCCGGCGCCGCAGCCCGAAATCCGCGGCGCGCTATTGGCGGCTCGCGGCCGACGGAGGCTCGCTCTCCGCGCAGATGCAGCTCGCGAATCTTCTCCGCGACGGGCAGGTACCGTTCCGACTGAGAGTGAAGTTTGGGTCCGACGGCGGCGCCGAGGAGATACGGCGTCTGTATATGGGGGCCTTTGCGCGCGGCAATCCCGTTGCCGGCCTCGAGTTGGCGAGGCTCTTCAGAAAGGGCTTCCCTGCGGGCGGCAAGGTCGGCGGCAAGACGACCTCGATCCCCAAGAGCCCAGAGATTGCCGTGGTGCTGCTGTGGGAGACGATGACACGCATCCGGCACATGCCCGATGACAGCGAGGAGGCCAATCCAGAGAACGAGTTCCAAGCGGCCTCGGAGCTGCTCAGCATGTACGACGCCGGCGAGACGAATATCGATGGCCAAGCGCTCGTCACTCAGGATCAGATGGAGCAACTGCGCGCCGACTATGGCGATCCCGCCAAGTCCTTCTGGATTCGCGCGAGCTCGCTGGGCCCGATCGTGTGCCGGCGCGGTCCCTACTATATCGACGAGGACAAGGTCTGGGTGCGCATCTGGGACTCCAAGCGCCTGGATCCGCCGACGGACGAGCAGTTCGACTGGTACGAGAAGAGCACCGACTGCAAGGAGCGCATCTCGACCGAGAAGATAAAATCCAAGGGCAAGGCCAGGGAGCTCGGCGTCTCGAACAAGGTACGCGAGGCCATCAAGAAAGAGTACACCGCGGCCGCGAAGGAGCGCGAAAAGAACCCCGACACCTACAAGAAGTTTACCGACCGCATGGCTGATCTCGTGACCAAGCAGAGCAAGAAGCGGTAGTGCGGCGGTCGCGCGATCGCAGGCGGACATAAGCCAGTGGTCAACGCAATCATCGCGCTGTCAGCTCGGCCAGGCCCCGTGACACTCCCGCCGCTCTGCGGCTAAACTTTCTCTTGGCTTTCGGGGGCGCGTGGGATCGCAAATGGCCACCAAGATCTTCATCAACTACCGGCGGGGAGACGTGCGCTCGGATGCGGCGCGCATCCGCGACCGCCTGGCGGCCGTCTTCGGCGCGCGCAATGTCTTCATGGACGTCGAAAATCTCGTCGCGGGCCAGCGTTTCGACATGGCGCTCCATAAGGAGCTGGCGCAATGCGACGTGCTGCTGGCCATGATCGGTCCGCGCTGGCTTGATCTCCTCAAGGAGCGGCAGGGAAGTGGCGAAGGCGACTTGGTGCGCGAGGAGATCACCACGGCGTTGAAGCGGGCAATTCCGATTATCCCGGTGCTCATCGACCGCACGCCGTTGCCGCGACCCGATGAGCTTCCCGAGGAACTGCGCAACCTCGTCATGTATCACAAGCATGACATCACCCACGAGCACTTCGGCCGCGAGGTGGAGGAATTGATCGCTGCGATCAAGGCGAACAGTCCGGCGGGCGCCGAGGATCAGAACAGCGGCGGCGCGCGCAAGTGGGGTCTCATGGCTGCCGGCGCGGCGGCGGCAATCGCGATCGCAGTTTTCTCTGCGCAGTACGCGGGCGTGCCGCTGCCTTGGCTCAAGAGCGGCGGCGCGGGTGCATCGAGCGGCGACAGAGCAAGCGTGAGCGTCGATGAGAGCAGGCAAAAGGGTAGCGCTTCCGGGAGCCAGAAGACGACCGCGCTCGATCCCGCCGTCGAGGCACGCAAGCGCGAGGAGGCCGCGATGGTCCGTCCCGGGCGGGTTTTTCGCGACTGTCAGGATCTCTGCCCGGAGATGGTTGTGATAGGTGCCGGCGAGTTCAGCATGGGCTCCGCCAATGGCGAGGAAGACGAGAAGCCGGTCCACAAGGTGACGATCTCGAAGCCGTTTGCGGTCGGCACGCACGAGGTGACGTTCGCCGAGTGGGACGCGTGCGTCACCGACGGCGGCTGCCAGAACAAGCCGGACGCGGACTGGGGGCGCGACAAGCCAGCCGGTCATGCGCGTTTCATGGGACGAGGTGACGAAGGAATACCTGCCGTGGCTGTCGCGCAAGGCGGGTGCGCCCTACAGGCTGCCCAGCGAGTCGGAATGGGAGTATGCGGCACGGCAGGGTACCGTCTCGAGATATTCGACGGGCGAGCGGATTACGCGGGAGCAAGCGCAATTCTCGTGACCGGCGAACGGCCGAGGTCGGATCCTTTCCGAAAGGCCCCTGGGGCCTCAGCGACGTTCACGGCAACGTCTGGGAATGGGTTCAGGACTGCCACAACGACAGCTACAGCGGCGTCCCGACGGACGGACGGCCGGCACCCGAGGTGGGGGGCTGCGTGCGCGTCATGCGCGGAGGCTCGTGGAGCGACGGCCCCGATGCAATGCGGTCGGCCAATCGCGAGTGGGACAGCGCCGACAGCCGCCGCAATGTCTTGGGCTTCCGCGTCGCGCGCTCGATGTGAGGCCGTGAGCCCGGCGCGGGTTGACACAGCCGCGTCACCGCCGTAAATAACCAGTTGGTTATATAGCCGACTGGTTATTCAAGAGATGCAGCCCGATCATCTCAGCACGACATTCTCGGCCCTCGCCGATCCCACGCGGCGCGCCATCCTGGCGCGCCTGGCGATGGGGGAAACATCGGTCAAGGAGCTGGCCGAGCCCTTCCGAATGAGCCAGCCTGCAATCTCCAAGCACCTCAAGGTTCTGGAGAATGCGGGTTTGGTCGCGCGCGGCCGCGAGGCGCAATGGCGCCCCTGCCGGCTCGAAGCGAGCCCCCTCAAAGACGTTGCGGACTGGGTCGAGCATTACCGCGGCTTCTGGGAAGCGCGCCTGGATCGCCTCGACGACTACCTGCGCGGGCTTCAAGCCAAGACAAAAAGTGGTAGGAAGCGCGGACGCAAGAGGTAACGAGATGCCGCGAGATGAGGAAATCGGGCCGATGTCTGAGCTAGGCCCATCGGGATACCCGCTGGCGACGCGGCGGGAGTGGATCGGACTCGCGGTGCTCGCGCTGCCGTGCCTGCTCTACTCGATGGACCTCACCGTCCTCAATCTCGCTGTCCCGCACCTCACGGCAGACCTCAGCCCAAGCGCGTCGCAGCTGTTGTGGATCGTCGACATCTACGGCTTCCTGCTTGCCGGCTCCCTCATCACCATGGGCACGCTCGGCGACAGGATCGGCCGGCGCAAGCTCTTGCTCATGGGCGCATCGGCATTCGGCGCCGCCTCCGTGCTCGCCGCATTCTCCACCAGTGCCGGGATGCTGATCGCCGCGCGGGCGCTGCTCGGGATTGCGGCGGCGACGCTCGCGCCGTCGACGCTGTCGCTTATCCGGAACATGTTCCTCGATCCGCGCGAGCGCACGTTTGCGATCGGCGTCTGGATCGCGAGCTTTTCGGCGGGAGGCGCCATCGGCCCGGTTCTCGGCGGGCTCCTGCTGGCTCATTTCTGGTGGGGCTCGGTATTCCTACTCAACGTGCCGATGATGCTGCTCCTGCTCGCTGTCGGGCCGCGACTGCTGCCGGAGTTCCGCGACCCGAACGCAGGCCGGCTCGATCTCTTGAGCGCAGCTCTGTCGATCTCAGCCGTGTTGTCGGTCATCTGGGGCATCAAACGGATGGCTGAGTTCGGGCCAGGATGGCTGCCTCTGGCGGCGATCGTCGCCGGCCTCATGGTCGGTGCCATCTTTCTTCGGCGACAGCGTAGCCTTGAACGATCCCTTGATCGACGTCGGGCTGCTTCGCAGGCCTGCCTTCGCTGCAGCGCTCGGGATCAACATCCTCACCATCTTCATAGCGTTCGGCTCGTTCCTCTTCGTGGCGCAGTATCTTCAGCTCGTGGCGGGCATGGGTCCGCTCGAGGCCGGATTGTGGACAGCGCCCTCAGGGTTGGTGTTCGTCGTCGGCTCGATGCTGACGCCTGTGCTGTCGCGCCGCTTTCGACCTTCCACGGTCATCGCTGCTGGCTTGGGGCTGGCGGCGCTCGGCTTCGGCGTGCTGACGCAGATCGAGGCCGAGAACGGGCTCGCCGTCCTGATGACAGGCCTGCTCATCTTCTGCCTCGGGCTGGCGCCGGTCGGCACGCTGACGACCGACCAGGTCGTGAGCCTTGCGCCGCCCGAGCGCGCCGGCGCAGCGGCGGCAATCTCGGAGACGAGCTTCGAGTTCGGCGGCGCGCTCGGCATCGCCGTTCTCGGCAGCATCGTGACCGCGGTCTACCAGGGGCTCATGGCGCACGCAGAACTGCCTGAGGCCGCCGAAGCCGCAGGCGCAAGGGACACGCTTGGCGCCGCCGTGTCCGCCGCTGAGAAACTCTCAGGCAAAGCCGGGGCCGAGCTGCTCGCCGCGGCTCGCGAGGCCTACACGACAGCCTTTGCGCTTACTGCGCTCATCTCGGCCGTGATCGCGATCGTGGCCGCCGCGCTCGCCGTGAGGCTGTTGCGGCCGGCCGATCGTCGTATCGATCAAATGTCCCCGTCACAGACCGAAGTCGCGACGCCGGAACATTCAGCGTAGGGACGACAGGACACGGAGGGCGGTGGGGCGGCAAACATGGCTAACGGAAAAAACTACGTCAGGTGCGGATAGCGGCATCTTTGCCACAATAGTTCCGAGTTCGTAGGCGACGTCATGATCTTTCGACAAGGCATAACAATATACGGGGCGGCCTCAATTGCACTCGAGGCCCTAAGAGGGGCTCCACGCGAGCTCAACGGACATTCTGTCCAGACGTCACTCCGAGGAAGCGATGCTTAAGCACATATTTGCATGGCTGGTTGTCGTCGTCGCCATTGCAGGCATTTCCGGCGGCCTCGGCTATTACAAGCACAATGAGTTCCGGGCGGCGCAGGCGGCGGCCGAGGCCTCGCCCGAACCGATGGAAGCGGTTGTGGTCGTGCGCGCGCGGCAGGGAGAATGGTCGCCGTCGACGCGGGCCATCGGAACGGTCGTGGCGCTGCGTCAGCTCGAGATCCGCAACGAGCTCGCGGGCACGATTGCGGAAATGGGCTTTGCCTCGGGCGACGTCGTCGAGGCGGGACAGCTCCTCGTCCAGTTCGACGTGCGCCAGGAGCGCGCGTCACTCGCAGCGGCCGAGGCCGAGGCGCGGCTGGCGAAGCTCACGCTCGAGCGGCGCGAGGGTCTGCGCGAAAGCCCCGCCTTCTCGCCGCAGGAGCTCGACAAGTCGCGCGAGGATTTCGCGGCGGCGAGCGCACGCGCCGCAAGCCTCGAGGTGGCGATCGAGAAGAAGCGGATCACGGCGCCGTTCCGCGCGCGGATCGGCATCACCGATCTGCAGCCCGGCGCCTATCTCGATGTCGGAACCCTGATCGGCCGGCTGCAGGGCGTCGATCCAGACGCCTACGTCGACTTCTCTCTGCCGCAGGACAGCGCCGCGTCGATCCACACCGGCACCCAAGTCACGCTGATGAGCGCAGGAATTCCGGGAGGGACGGCTGAGGCCAAGATCGTCGCCGAGGACGACAGCGTCGACGGGTCGAGCCGCTCGGTCAAATTCCGCGCCGTGGCGAGCGGCCTCGGCGACAAGCTGCGCCCCGGAACATTCGTCGACGTGATCGCGGTGATTTCGAAGCCGCGGGAAATGGTGATGGTGCCGCTGACCGCCGTCAGGCGCTCGCCCAACGGCCAGCACGTGTTCGTGATCACCGAGGAGGACGGCAAGTTGCGGGCGCGGCAGCGGGCGGTGCAGACGGGACCGGTCCAGGACGACGAGATCGCGATCGAGAAGGGCCTTGCCGCGGGCGAAGTGATCGCCTCCTCCGGCTCCTTCAAATTGCGCGACGGGCTCCTTGTCCAGGCCGACGCACACAAGGCCGAGGACGGCAAAGTCGAAGTCAACTAGCGACCGGCAGGCCGTCTCATGCGCGCGATAGAGATCTTCGTCCGGCGGCCCGTGATCGCGGTCGTCGTCAACCTGGCCCTCGTCCTGATCGGGCTCAGGGCCGCGACGCAACTGCCGATCCAGCAGTATCCCGCGCATCGAGAGCTCGTCGATCATCATCACCACGGTCTATGTCGGCGCGTCCGCCGACGGCATCCGCGGCTTCGTCACGACGCCGATCGAGCGCGCCGTCTCGTCGATCACGGGCATCGACTATGTGGAATCATCGAGCGTGCCGGGCCTCAGCACGGTCACGGCGCGGCTGAAGCTCAACCATCCGAGCACGGTCGCGCTTGCCGAGGTCGGCAACCGGCTCGACCAGATCAGCAGCGAGCTGCCGCAAGAGATCGAATCGCCGGTGGTCGAGGTGCAGCGCGCGGACCGGCCATACGCGACCTTCTATGTGAGCGTCACGTCCGAGAGCATGACGCCGCCGCAGCTCACCGATTATCTGTCGCGCAACATCCAGCCGCGGCTCAGCACGCTGCCCAACGTGCAGCGCGTCGGGCTCGAGGGCGCACGGCCGCAAGCCATGCGGATCTGGCTCGACGCCGAGCGCCTCGCGGCCTTCGGCATCAGCGCCGACCGACGTCCAGGACGCGCTCACGCGCAACAACTTCCTCGCCGCGGTCGGCCGCACCAAGAGCAACCAGGTTCAGGTCGACCTGCTCGCCAACACGGATCTGCGCACGGTCGAGGAATTCGAGCGGCTCATCGTGCGCGAGGAGCGGCGACCGCATCGTGCGCATCTCCGACATCGGCCGCGTCGAGCTGGGCTCGGAGGAGGAGACCGCCAACGTCCGCCACAACGGCAAGGACGCCGTCTATCTCTCGGTCTGGCCGCTGCCGGGCGCGAACGAGATCAGCGTCGCCTATGCGCTACGGGCCGAGCTCGAGAAGATCAAGACCGCTGCTGCCGCCGGGCACCGAGATCGCGCTCGCCTACGACGGCACGGTCTACATGGAAAACTCGCTGAAGGAGATCGCGACCACCTTCACCGAGACGGTCGGCATCGTCGGCCTCATCGTGTTCCTGTTCCTCGGCTCGGCGCGCAGCGCGCTGGTGCCGCTCGTCACCATCCCGATCTCGCTCATCGGCGCCATGGCGGCGATGATGGCGATGGGATTCTCGCTCAACCTGCTGACGCTGCTCGCCATCGTGCTCTCGGTCGGCCTCGTCGTCGACGACGCGATCGTCGTCGTCGAGAACGTCTCGCGTCACATGCGCAACGGCATGGGACGGGTGCAGGCGGCGCTCATCAGCACGCGGCAGCTCTTCGGCCCGATCGTGGCCATGACGATTACGCTCGCCGCCGTCTATGCGCCGATCGGCTTTCTCTCGGGCCTCACGGGCGTGCTGTTCAAGGAGTTCGCGTTCACGCTGGCGATTGCCGTCATCGTCTCGGGATTCGTCGCGGTGACGCTGTCGCCGATCATGAGCGCCTACACGGCGCCGGAGGGCGGGCACGAAAGCCGCTACGCCCGCTTCGTCGGGCCGCGTGTTCGACCGGCTGGCCGCGGGCTACGGCCGCCTCCTCGACGGGCTCCTGCCGCTTGCGCGCGCAGATCCTGGCGTTCGGCGCCTTCATCTCCGTGCTGGCCGTTCCGCTCTACATGTTCTCCGGCAAGGAGCTGGCGCCGGTCGAGGACGAGGGTTTCATCTTTCTCATCGTCAACTCGGCGCCCGACGCGTCGCTCGCCTATACGTCGAGCCACATGGACAAGGTGCTACAACGTCGGCAAGACGCTGCCCGAGTTCGAGGCCATGTTCGAGATCGTGTTCCCCTCGAACGGCTTCGGCGGCTATCTGTTCAAGAACTGGCATGACCGCCAGCGCAGCGGCGCACGAGATCCAGCCCGAGGTCTTCGGCAGCCGTGTCGCAGATCAAGGAGCTGCAGATCTATCCCGGTGCTGCCGCCGGCCCTTCCGGGCGCCGGCAACTTCGATGTCGAGCTGGTGCTCAAGGGACCCGGCACGCCCGAGCAGATGGCCGACTACGCCGGCCAGCTGGTCGGGGCCGCGTTCGGCAGCGGCCAAGTTCATGTTCGCGGACACCGATCTCAAGATCGACCTGCCGCAGGTGCGCGTCATCGTTCATCGCGAGCGCGTCGCGGATCTCGGTCTCGATCTCGCCGACGTCGGCCGGCAGCTCGGCATTCTGCTCGCCGGCAACTACGTGAACCGCTTCACCGTCGACGGCCGCGCCTACAAGGTGATCCCGCAGGTCGGCAACGATGCGCGCTCCGCCGCCGCGCGGCTGCTCGACTACAAGATCCGCACGCGAGACGGAAAGCAGGTGCCGATCTCGACGCTCGCAAGCCTCGAGACGTTCACGGCGCCGCGCACGCTGGCGCGCTTCCAGCAGGCCGACAGCTTCCGCGTCTTCGGCGGCGTCAAGCCCGGCGTGACCAAGGCACAGGCGCTCGAGACGCTGGAAGCGGCGGCACGCAACATCCTGCCGGCCGGCTACACGATCGATTACGCAGGCGAGTCGCGGCAGATCAGGCAAGAGGGTACGACGCTCGCCGGCACGCTCGGGTTTGCGGTCCTGCTCATCTACCTCGTGCTGGTGGCGCAGTTCGGCAGCTTCCGCGATCCGTTCGTGGTCCTGCTCGGCTCGGTGCCGCTGGCGCTGGCCGCGGCGCTGGTCTTCACGTTCCTCGGCTTCACGACGATCAACATCTACAGCCAGATCGGCCTGATCACGCTCGTCGGGCTGATCGCCAAGAACGGCATCCTGATCGTTGCCTTCGCCAACGACCTGCAAAAGGAGGGACTGGAGAAGATTGGCCGCCATCCGCGAGGCGTCGATGACGCGGTTGCGGCCGATCCTCATGACGACGGCCGCCACCGTCTTCGGTCATCTGCCGCTCGTGTTCGTGACGGGCGCCGGTGCGGAAGCGAGAAACAGCATCGGCATCATGCTGGTCAGCGGCATGGCGATCGGCACCCTGTTCACGCTCTTCATTCTGCCGGCGATCTATCTCGTCTTCGCGGCCGAGCATCGCGCCGACGACAAGGCGCTCGACGACATTCAAGAGCTCGGCGGGCGCGCGCCGGCCTAGTACGCCTGTTTGGCCGGCGCGGCGGCTTTAGAGACCGGTGTGGATGAAGCCGGCCCAGAAGAAGGGGTGCGCGTAGGGACGCGCGACCTTCTTCGTCTCGATCGATCCCGTTGCGCCGGCCGGTTTGTCGTTGCTGCCACCCCATTTGACGGTCCCGCAGTTGCACGAGCGTGCCAGGCCGTCGGCGCTCAAGTTCTCCTCGATCTCGGCGAGGTGGCGGCTTTCCAGCCGCCCCTGTCCCGATGCGGTCTTGGCGTAGGCGTTGAGATCGTCGCTGGTCGCTTGGCGCAGCCAGGCTTGCGCCTCGCTCAGGGCCGCAGGCGGGGCCAGTCCGCCACCGATGTGCAGATCGTAGAACTTTGCCATCAGAAGCGCGGTGGCGGCATCATTCACCGGCCAAAGGGTGCCGACCACGCCGGCCGCGCCCAGCGCCGTGAACGTGCCGGGCAGGCCGATGAACTCGTCGGGGTTGCTGGTGATCTCGGAGAGACCCGTCTCGCAGGCCGAGAGGACGACAAGGCGGGGATGCCCGAGCCCGTCGGTGTCGAGGAGCCGGCCCACGCTGAGCCGCGCAGGCCCAGACATATACAGACCGGATTGACGCACGTCGGTCCATGAGAAGGTTCCGTGCGAGGCAAAGTGCCAGTGCGTCTTGCCCTTGAGCGCGGCGAGAACCGCGTCGGGCGTTGCGGCTTGGCGCACGAGCAACGTGCGCGCGCCCTCGGCAAAGTGGGAGGCGACGATCGCACCCTCTTTCTCGCTGCCTGGCAGATCGCCCGTCGGGTTGATGACGACGGCGAGCGTGGCGGGGGCCGCCTTGGCGATGGCGCGATGCGCAGCGGCGAGCGCCTCAAGACTCGGCGCGTAGGAGATCACATAATCGTCGGCCAAGCGCCGCTTGCTGGCAGGATCTTGCGCCAGCCCCAGCGGCAGCATGCCGAGCCAGCCCGACGGCAGCCACACGAGGCGCGCGCCGGATTTCACGCCGCGCTCCTTCAAAGCCTTGTCGAGCTTGGCGCCGAAAAGGCTCCACAGCTCGGGGCCGAGATTGTCGATGGCGCCGGTCCATTCCGGCCAGCGTCTGTTGCGCTCCGTGTCATCGAGATAGTTGATGAAATAGGCGGCGGTCCAGCCTCCGGGCGGGCCGTCGCCAGAGCCGATCAGCACCTCGGCTAGGCGGCTCGTGGTCAGCTCGGGAAGATCGACGACGGTGATCTCCTTGCCGGCGGCGGCCTTGGCCACTACGAGGATCTTGCCGCCCGAGCCGGTGACGACCGGCACGGCAATGGCGCCGCCGTCGGCGATGATCTCGCGTGCCCGGCTGAGCGCGGTGCCGCCCTTTCCCTCGCCGCGGTCACCGCTCTTCACGAGCGCAAGCAGCTCCTGGCGGAGCCCTATCAGCTTGTCGACCGCGGCAGCGCGCTCGGCGCCCTGCGCGGCCTCGACAGCCTGCTTTGCGGCTCGGATGGCGGCGCGCAGATCATCGAGACGGCTGCCCTGATCGGGTGGAAGATCGAGGTTCTGCAGCTTGAGGGCAACGGCCAAGAGCCGCGCCCTGCCCTCGTCGGCGAACTCAAGGGCGGCCTCGGTCTCGCCACGCTCCGCGGCGGCGAACGCGGCATCTGCGAACAGCGGCCCGGCCTCTCTCACGAGCGTGCCCGTTTCGACCTCGTCGAGCCCCTGGCCGAACAGCACCAGGAAAGCGTCGCGCGCGCTGGCGTAGGCCTGCCCCGCCTTCTGCAGATCCTTGGTCTCGTGGTGCGCATGGGCCAGGAGCTGCGACGTGCGCATATGGTCGAGCGGGAACGCCTCGCGGGTGAAGACCGAGAGCGCGCCCTCATAGGCGGCGATCGCCTTCTGCCAGTTGCCGGCGCCGGCGTGGGCGATCCCCATGTTGTGCTGGACCAGCGCCCATTGCTCCGGGAATGCGTTGCGGGTGAAAACAGAAAGTGACGCCTCGAAATACTGGATTGCCTTTTCCCGGTTGTCGGCGCGCTCGCCCTTGATGCGGTCCACATATGCAATGGCAAGGCCCGTTTGCACGGTTGCCCATTCCTGGGGAGAGGCCTCGCGCGTGAACACGGTCAGCGCGGCTTCGAGGTGCGCAATCTGCTTTTCCTGATTTTCGGCGCGATCGCCGCGCTTGAGGCTGCCATAGGCGGCGGCCAAATTGTGCTGGGTGGTCGCCCAGCGTTGGGGATCGGTCTCCCGCGTGAAGACCTCGAGCGCCTGCTCAAGCGATCGGATCGCAGCCGCGACGTTGTCGGCGCGGTCGCCGCGCGTGCGGCCGAGGTAGATCGCAGCGAGGTTATTCTGAATCAGCGCCCACTGCTGCGGAAAGGCGGCGCGCGAAAAGACCGTCGCGGCCGCCTCGAGATGGGCGATGGCCTTCTCCTCGTTGTCGGCGCGGCCGCCGCGGATGCGATTTGTGTAGGCGATGGCCAGGTTGTTGTGGGCCTGGCCCCAGGCCTCCGGGGCCGCCTCGCGGCTCCACGCCTTGAGGGCGGCCTCGAAGTGGGCGATGGCTGTCTCTATGTCGTCGGCGCGGACTCCGTTGGCGCGTGCGAGATAAGCGACCCCGAGGTCCGAGCGGATGGCGGCGATCGCCTGCTCGCGCGCCGCCTCAAGCGGCCAGGTCGCGAGCGAAGGCTCGGCGGCGACTAGCTTCTCGCCGAGCGCAATCTTCTGCTCGGGATCCTGCGTCTCCTGCCAGCGCTGATAGAGGCTCGCGAAATCTGGCGGCGGCTTGCTCGGCGCCCGGCTGCTGCGCCAGGGCGTGGGGCATGTGCCAAGGGAGGGCCGCGATCAAGACCGCGGCCAGCAGGTGCGCCAAGGCTCGTCGCATGAACCCCTCCGACTTTCCGCGGGCTGCGGGCAGTCATCCCTAGCCAGCGAGATTGGCGCGAGCGTGACGGGAATGGTCTGTGCTCAAAGCCTGGTGCGGTCGGACTGTTCGCGACGCTCTGGCGCACCGCGAGTGCTCCTGGCCGTTCCGGACCGCTCTTGGGCCGATTGACATCCTCCAAACGGCGAATTCACGGGTCGCCATGCGGGGCCAAAAAATAACGTGAGGCGCGGTTAGCCATAATGCCAGTTCCGGTCGTGCCGTTCTTTCGCCGCATTTAAAATCACCGTAAAGATAACTTGTTCACCGGCCGCCTCCGAGAGCCGCCGGATGGGGGACTTTGCAATGAGTGTCCGTGGGGTCTCCACGTCGTCGGTCATCAGCGCCCGATCGGCATAGTCCGGGTGTTCGGTGGCTCTGGGTCGCCGCGCGTGCACGGCACGCCAGCGCCGCCGTCGCCATTTGTGTGTAGCGTCGAGTAACAGCGTAGCAGCCATGAGAGTTATCGCCTGCGGCCCCGGCTATCATGGCAAGTACCGTGACCTCTACTACTCGTTCGACAAGAAGATCATCAACGGCCTGATCCGTATTGGCCATTCCGTCATTCCGTTCAGCGACCGGCAGATCACGCGCTCGATGGGCGGCGTTAAGGCGTTGGGGAAGATCGCCGTCGAACGGCAGCTCATGAACCTCGCCTACTCCTACGCTCCGGACGCCATATCTTCTGCTACAGGCGGATCAGGTCCCAAACAGCGCGCTCATCGAAATCAAGAAGCAATATCCGAATTGCCGCGTCGTCAACATCGACTGTGATCTCATCAACTCGGACAAGCGACAGGCCCGGATTCGAAACCGCAGAGGCATTGTCGATGCCACCCTGATCACGTCGGGAGGCTTTCCACTCGAACACCTAAGGCGGGACGGGTTTCGTGCAGGCTTTGTTCCCAATCCCACAGATGCCTCGGTCGAGAACGCGAACGTCTACGCAGACCCCGACAAATTCTTCGATCTCATCTATATCAGCGGGGCACTCAAGATCATCGCCCCGGTGGGATCTACTCACCTCTGTTGTTCAGCGGGCGCCCGAGCTCAAGATCGGCTCGTTTGGCGCCGACAAGCAGCGCGTATTCGGCCAGGACTATTTCAACGTGCTGAAGCAATCCCGGTGCGCACTGAATTGGTCGGCCGTAAACGACTTGTATCTCTACTCGTCCGATCGCATCGCACAGCTCTTCGGAGCAGGTGCGTGCGTTTGCATGCCGCGCCAAAGCGGGTTCGATCAATTTCTGAGTGACAAGGAGGCGGTGTTTTTCGCGGATGCCGACGAACTCGTCTCGAAAGTCCGCCGCACGACGTCGACGCCCGAATGGACGGAAATAGCGCAAGCCGGACAGGAACGGTACAGATTGCTGTTCAATGAAACGCGGGTCGCACGCTACGTTATGGACTTCGTTTTCGACGGCCCGATGAATGGCTATGAGTGGAGCGATATCTAGCCTCATGACCGAATGGCGTAACAATGCCGCAGCGACGGCGCACATCAGAAATGAGCAGGCGCGAACCTTGACATGGCCGCTCGCCTGCGCACACTGCCGGCGCCGCGGCACGAGATGCTCGATGCTCGCTCTACGGGGAGTCGAATGAAGGACAAGCAAGCGGAAGCGAGCAAGAACCTGATACTTCGCTTGATGCACGACTACGGCCGCAAGCACGCGCCGCAATACGCGCTCTCCTTGCTGCTCATGGGCTGGCATCGCTGGGTGCACATCGCTCAGCGCCTGGCTCATGAAGGATCTCATCAACACCATCTTTGTCGCTCGCGATGCTTCGGCAATGATGTATTTCCCCGCGATCGTATCGGGGATATTCATTGCCAAGGGCATCATTACCTATTTTCAGGAGATCACGCTCGCGCACGCGGGACGCCAAATCGTATCCGATTTGAGAAAGCGCCAATTCGATCATCTCCTAAAAATGGATCTCGACTACTTTCGCCGCAATTCGTCGGGCGTTCTCGTCGCTCGCGTC